>NZ_CP051230.1:1276334-2552668 GCF_017792385.1 Hyphomonas sp.
AGACGCGCGCGGCGCCATTTGCCCCCCGGCGTGCCGCCGGCCTTTTTCCTGACCGATCCCCAGCGCACACCGGACCCGGTGAGCGTGGCCGAACACCTGCCGGCAGGCTGGGGCGTCATCTATCGGCATTTTGGCGCGGCGCACCGGGACTGGCAGGCCCGGCAGCTGGCCGAGATTGCCAATCGCCGCGGCCTGGCCCTGTTGATTGCAGCCGACCCGGACCTAGCTATCCGGGCAGGGGCCGCGGGTGTGCACTGGCCTTTTGCGCAAAGGCATGCTGCCCGGATATGGCGCAGCCGGTTTGACCTGATGACCGTGTCTGCACATGGCGGCGGAGAAGCGCGGCAGGCAGATGCGGACGGCCTGTTCGATGCGGCGCTGGTGTCAGCTGTCTTTCCTTCCCGGAGCCCGTCCGCCGGGGCGCCCATCGGCGCGGCCGCATTCCGGCAGCTGGCGCAGCGCAACACCGTACCAGTTCATGCGCTGGGCGGCGTGACAGCGCGCAATGCGGCCAGCATCTGTGATGCCGGAGGCCTGGCTGCCATTGAAGGCATACGGGACCTGTTCCGGTCCTAGAACTTGAATGCGGATTTCAGGCGAATGCCGGTTTCGACTTCGCGGGATTCCCAGGTCGAGGTGTCATTCAGCTCGTCTGCGCCCACGCTGACCTCGCCGCCCACCGAGAGGCGCGGCGTGATGCGGAACGTGGCGCCAGCCTGCATTTCCTCACGCGGGAGAGGGGAAAGGTCGGTGCGGGACACCTTGTCCAGATTCAGCTGCCAGCGCTTACTGCCGCCGAACTGCATGGAGAATTCCTGTTCCGGGCGGGACTGCCAGACCGGCTCGGCACTCGCCGGCTTGGTCTGCGCAAACTGGCGGTACCATTCGGACTTGGCCACGGACGTTTCCGAGATGCTGGGCGCCGACATTTCGAGCGAGTTTGCCGGCACGGAATCCTGCGCCGCAGCCGGCATGGCCAGCGCAGCGCACAACGCGATCCCGAATGTTGCAATACCCAGCTTCATGGCTTTCGCACCTCTGATGAGGAAAATAGTCAGCGGGGCGGGTAAAGAGAAGATTAACATTCTGACAGGGCAGAGATTCTATCGTGATAGTGTGATTTCTATCACAACCCCATCAGGCGAGTTTTCATCGCCCAACCGGGGAATCGGGACTGAATCTACAGAATCCAGGCTGTTTTCGCCATATCCAAGAGAGATTCTTGCGTATTCTGTGAATTCGTGACTGAGGCCGATGCGCCAGGTTTCCGACTCCCGTCCCAGCAATTCGTCTTCCGCCCGGCCGAATTCCGCGCCCAGAATCACCTCGCCAAGGGATTTCGTGACTCCCGCCGTCCAGGATTCATATGCCCCGGCCCCGGTCAGGCCATTGTCGGAGCTGAGCCAGGACAGACCCACCGAAATGGTTTCGAATTCCGCCGACGCGCCTGCTGACCAGGTCGTGACGCGGTCATACCAGCCCGATGCATAGGGCGGCGTGGATATGTCCGCGGTGCTGGCAGCAAGCGATCCGCGCAGCCGGACACCGGACTCCCGCAGCAGGCGAGAGACGTTCACGGCGCCCTCCACCGCGTTTTCGAGATTGACGGGCGTGGTGCCCGGCAGCGTGCGGTCCGCATCCCGGTCGAGCCCGCGCACATCCGCTGCCGGGGTGAAGCTGATACCGGCCTGGATGCCGATCAGGCGCGGTGTGGCATAGGAAAGCTTTGCCGATGGCCCGGTCAGGTCATGCCGGGTGGTAACCATGTCCAAGCCCGTGGGGTCGAGTGTCTGGCGCCCGGTCGCGAGCGACTGAAAGACGGACGGCGCGCCTTCGGAAAAGCGTGCGGCAATGCCGAGGTCCCGGCCGATCCGGACGTCTCCATAGCCGCCTCCGACATAGAGATAGGCAGCTTCAATCTCTCCCCGCACACCCGACTCTTCGGCCGGAACGCCCATGGCAAGACCGGTAAAGGCGCCCTGCAGGCCGGGTCCCATGCGGTCGGCCCCCTCGATCACGCCGCTGAAGCCGGCCCGGCCGGGATGGTCCTTCTGGGCCTCGACCCGCCCGGCCACGCCAATCCTGACTCCATTGTCCAGAATGCGGTTGGTCGACAGGCCGAACCAGATGCGGCCCAGCGCTTTCTCATCGGCCTCCGGCGCGAGGACGAGGCTGGCCCCGAGTTCGGTGTCGGTCTCCCACGGGTTCCAGTCCTCTTCCCACTGGGCGTGGCAGAGGGGCGCGGACAGGGCGGTGCAGACAAGTGTGATCTGCAGGAATTTCATGCCGGTTCTCCAAGTAAGCCCACGCGCAGATCAGCACTGGCGAGCCTGTACACCCCTTGTTATACAAACCGCCGTCAACAAGGTCTTGCACTCAGGAACTTTCTTCATGGTCAAATATGTTTTCTCTGCGGCGATCGCCGGCATGCTGATGGTTTCGGGCTGCCAGTCCGGGTCCGGGGGGTCAGCGGACTCCCGCGTGATGCAGCAGAATATCGGCAGCGTGAATCCGTATTTGTGGCGCGCCTCGCTCGATACGTTCGAGAATCTTCCGGTGGCCAATGCCGATCCGATCGGCGGCCTGATCAATTATGACTGGAAATCCTTCGAGTCGGCCCCGAATGAGCGCATCAAGGCGACCGTCTACATTCTCGACACGCGCCTGCGCGCGGACGGGGTGAAAGTGTCCGTGTTCCGGCAGCAGAAGAACGAGGCCGGCGACTGGGTTGACGCCGAAGTGGATCCGGAAACAGCGCTGCAGCTGGAGAACAAGATTCTGGACCGGGCCCGCCTGTTGAAGAACTCCCAGCTGGGCTAGGGCCCGGCTCGACAAACGATCCGGAAAGGTCAGGGGCATGGTGACCCGTTACGATCCGCAGACAGCGGAACAGAAATGGCGTGCAGCCTGGGACAAGGCGGCCCTGTACGAGGCAAAATCGCCTGCCGAAGCCGGGGACGCGCCAAAAGCCTTCGTGCTGGAGATGTTCCCGTACCCGTCCGGCCGCCTGCATATGGGCCATGTGCGCAATTATGCGATGGGCGACGTCGTGGCCCGGCACAAGCGCGCCAAGGGATACAATGTCCTGCACCCGATGGGCTGGGACGCGTTCGGGATGCCGGCCGAGAACGCCGCCATGGAGCGCAATGTGCATCCGGGCGAGTGGACCTATCAGAACATCGCCGCGATGAAGGCGCAGTTCGCCAAGCTGGGGCTGTCCCTGGACTGGAGCCGGGAGTTCGCGACCTGCGATCCGGATTATTACGGCGCGCAGCAGGGCCTGTTCCTGAAATTCCTGGAAAAGGGCCTCGTCTACCGCAAGGCGTCCAAGGTGAACTGGGATCCGGTCGACAATACCGTTCTGGCCAATGAACAGGTCATCGACGGGCGCGGCTGGCGTTCAGGCGCGTTGGTTGAACAACGTGAGCTGACCCAATGGTTCTTCCGCATCACGGACTATGCCGAGGATCTGCTGCAGGAAGTCCAGAAGCTGGAGCGCTGGCCGGAGAAGGTGCGCACCATGCAGGCGAACTGGATCGGCCGGTCGGAAGGCCTGCAGATGCGGTTCGAATTCGACAGCGCCGCGCCGGAAGGCTTCGGGGACGGTATCGAGATTTTCACCACCCGGCCGGACACGCTGTTCGGAGCGAGCTTCATTGCCCTGTCACCGGACCATCCGCTGACGCTGCAACTGGCCGAACAATCCGACGCGCTGAAAGCGTTCCGCGCGCAATGCGCCCAGATCGGAACCAGCGAGGAGGCCATCGAAAAGGCCGACAAGCTGGGCTTTGATACCGGCCTGACGGTGAAGCATCCCTTTGATGCCTCCCGCACCCTGCCCGTCTGGGTCGCGAATTTCGTGCTGATGGGATATGGCACGGGCGCGATATTCGGCTGTCCGGCGCATGACCAGCGCGACATCGATTTTGCCCGCAAATATGATCTGGACGTGACCCCCGTCGTGCTGCCGCCAGAGGCTGACCCGACCGGTTTCGACGTCGCGGACGAGGCCTATACCGGCCCCGGCACGATCTTCAACTCGGACTTCCTGAACGGTCTCGAGATCGCGCCCGCAAAGCGCGCCGCCATCGAGAAAATCGAATCCATGGGCCTCGGCCAGGGCAAGGTGAATTATCGCCTGCGTGACTGGGGCGTGTCCCGCCAGCGCTATTGGGGCTGTCCGATCCCGGTGATCCATTGCGACAGCTGCGGCATCGTCCCGGTGCCGGAAGCGGACCTGCCGGTGAAGCTGCCGGACGAGGTAAGCTTCGACCAGCCCGGCAACCCGCTGGAGCGGCATCCGACCTGGAAACATGTTGATTGCCCGGCCTGTGGCAAGGCGGCCCGGCGCGAGACCGATACGCTGGACACGTTTGTCGACAGCTCCTGGTATTATGCGCGGTTCGCAAGTTCGGACGATCTGGAAGAGCGTGCCTACTGGCTGCCGGTCGACCAGTATGTTGGCGGCGTGGAACATGCGGTGCTGCACCTGCTCTATGCCCGGTTCATTGCCCGCGCCATGCGCGATGTCGGCCTGCTGGACCTGCCGAATGGCGAACCCTTTGCCGGCCTGTTCACCCAAGGCATGGTCACACACGAGACCTACAAGTCTGCTGCGGGCAAATGGCTTCAGCCTTCCGAAGTGACCCGGGATGGAGACACCTGGATCGAGACCGCCACCGGCGCCATTGCGACGGCCGGACCGATCGAGAAGATGTCGAAGTCCAAGAAGAACACGGTCGATCCCGACGCGATCATCGCGCAGTTCGGCGCCGATGTGGCTCGCTGGTTCGTGCTGTCGGACTCGCCGCCGGAACGGGATGTGGAATGGACCCAGGCCGGTGTGGAAGGCGCGTCGCGTTTCGCCCAGCGCCTGTGGAGCGTGTTCGACGCGATTCCGGAAGGCGCCGATGCGGTACCGGCGGAAGACGCGGACTCCCTGGCGCTGCGCAAGGCAAGCCACAAGGCTGTTGCCGCCATCGACAAGGCCATCGAGGAATTCCGGTTCAATTCCGCCGTGGCCAGCATTCACGAATGGGTCAGCCAGTTGAAGAAGGCCGAATCTGCAGGCGACGCCATTCTGGGCGCCCGGCTGGAGGGCGCGTCCATGCTGGCCCGCTGCGTAACCCCGTTCATGCCGCACCTGGCTGAATCCTGCTGGGAGCGCATTGGCGGTGAAGGCTTTGTGTCTGCCGCGGCCTGGCCGGAGCCGGAGGCTGCACTGCTGGTTGACGATGAGGTCACCATGGCGGTTCAGGTCAATGGAAAGCGGCGGGCGGAGATCACCGTGCCGAAATCGATGGACAAGGATGCGGTGGAATCGGTTGCCACCAGCCATGCGGATGTGGCCGGCTTCATCGAGGGCAAGGCCGTGAAGAAAATCATTGTCGTGCCGGGCCGTATCGTGAATATCGTTGTCGCATGAGACACATCCTTGCGATCGCCGCCCTGACCCTGATGGCTGCCTGCGGCTTCCAGCCGGTCTATTCCTCCGGCGCCACTGCGGCGTCTGCCGGCAACATCACTGTTGCAAAGATTGATGGCCGTGCGGGCTATGAGATGCGGCGGGCGCTTCTGGAAGAACTGGCCATCGGCCTGCCCAATGTGACCGGCCCGGCAACGCTGGAAGTGACGCTGAAGGAAAAACTGTCGCGGCTCACCTTCGAAACCGATGGCACGGCCCGGCGGTCAAGCGTGTCCGCGACGGGTCGGTACGTGCTGATCTATGGCGACCAGAGCATCTCCGGCCGACAGGATGCCGAACTCAGTTTCGCTGTCCCGGACAATCCGTATGGCGATGTTGCCAACCAGACCGGTGCCAGCAATCGGGTGGCGCGCCTTCTGGCCAAGAAGATCGTCGATGATTTGCGCCTTCAATTGTCGGCAGGCTGATGCTGCTGAAGGGCAAACAAGCCACTGACTTTGCCCGCAAGCCGAAGCCGTCTGTCTGGGCGGTGCTCGCCTTTGGCGAAGATCCCGGCCTGGCCTCCGATGCAGCGCGCGCCTTGATCCAGGCCTGGACGCCGAAAGGCACCAGCATGGATGTGACCACGCTGGACGATGATTCCATCCGAAAGGATCCTTCACTTCTGTTTGACGGGCTTGAAGCGGTGTCCCTGCTGGGCGATCCCCGCGTCATTCGCGTGCGGACCAGTGGAGACAAGATTGCCGCCCTGTTGACCGAGGCCATCCAGAAGGGCGACTCCCGAGACGGATATTACGCCGCCCGCCTGGTGATCGAGGCCGGAAGCCTTCAGAAGCGGTCCAAGCTGCGGGCCGCAGCGGAGAGCGCACAGAACACGGCGTGCCTGCAATTGTTCGCCGATGATGCGGGCGACATCGAACAGCGGGTTCAGGCGGCCCTCAAGGCGGAAGGCGTCCAGATCACAGACGACGCGCTGGCCGTGTTTGTCGGGGACCTGCCCGGACATCGCACCTTGGCAAATTCGGAAATCGAGAAACTCAGTCTCTATGCCCGGGGGCTCGAGCGCCCGGTTGAGGTGGATGACATTCGCGCGCTGTCTGCCACGGATGTCGACCACAATCTGTCAGCCGCCATTCGCGCGGCCCTGGACGGCAATCCAGCCCTGGTTCACAACGCGCTGGACCGGTTGGCCGTTGCGGGCACAAGCGGAATATCCATTCTGCGGTCTCTCCAGTTCGAGACGCTGCGCATGCTGGATGCCCAGTCCCGGATCGCAGCGGGCCAGTCCAATCCCGGCATGAAACTACGTCCGCCTGTCTGGCAGAGTGAATGGGGCCTGTTCAGTGCGCGTTTGCGGAAATGGCCGACCAAGCGATTGATGCGGGTAATGGAGCGGATCTACGAAGCCGAGCAACAGGCCAAGTCAGGGTCCGGAAGCGCGGATCCAGTTATCCGTGTGCTGATGAATGAGATCGCCCGGGCGGCAGAACTGGCCAAATAGGCCTAGAGCTTGCGCTTGGCGGTAAGGCGCCGACAAACATCGTCCAGCTGTTCCAGGTCGCGATACTTGATCCGGAGCTCTCCACCATTCTTGCCATGACGGATGTCGACGTCGAGCCCGATGGAACGGGACAGGTCAGCCTCCAGCGCTTCGGTGTCCACATCCTTCTCTTCCACTTTCGGGCGGGCCGACTTGGTCTCGAGCGGCGCATCTTCCCGCGCAGCCTTGGCGTGAGCTTCGACCTCTCGAACGGTCAGGCCCTTTTCGACAGCCAGGTCAATCAGGGCTTCCGGATCCGGTGCTCCCAGCGCAGCCCGTGCATGGCCCGCCGTGATCTTTCCGGCGCGCACCTGCTCGCGGGCCCCTTCCGGCAATTGCAGGAGGCGCAGCGTGTTGGTGATGTGAACCCGGCTCTTCCCGACGCTGGTGGCCAGGCTGTCCTGCGTGCGGCCGAACCGCTTCATCAGAGCCTCATAGGCCTCCGCTTCCTCGATCGGATTGAGATCTGCGCGCTGCACATTCTCGATGATGCCGATTTCGAGCAGTTCGAGTTCGTCAGTCTCGCGTATGACCGCGGGAATACGGGTCAGACCGGCAAGTCGTGCCGCGCGCCAGCGCCGCTCCCCTGCAATGATCTGATACTCGTTCTTTTCCTTCGGGTCCGGCCGCACAAGGATTGGCTGCAGGACACCCTTCGCCTTCAGCGAGTCGGCGAGTTCCTGAAGCGCGGCCTCGTCAAAGGTGCGGCGCGGCTGTTTCGGATTGCGCCGGATCTTGTCGATCTCGATCTCGGTCGGTCCGCCGGATCCCGTTTCGGATGGCTTTGCAGCCGCCGGCGTCACGGCTTCGACCTCTCCAATGAGGGCCGACAAGCCGCGTCCGAGGCGGGAGGGTTTGGTCTTGCCTTCGTCGCTCATATCGGTCAGGCCGCGCGGGCCTTCTCTCTCTGCAGGACTTCGGATGCGAGGCGGATATAGGCTTCGCTGCCCGGGCAGCGATAATCATAGAGCAGCGCCGGCTTTCCGAAGGATGGTGCCTCGGACAAGCGGACATTGCGCGGGATGACCGTATTGTAGACCTTGGCGCCGAAAAAGGCGCGGACCTCGTCGGCGACCTGGTCGGACAGATTGTTCCGGCGGTCATACATGGTGAGAACCACGCCCTGGATTTCCAGATTGGGGTTCAGGCCGGACCGGACGACATCCACCGTCCTCAGCAACTGGCTGAGTCCTTCAAGCGCCAGGAACTCACACTGAAGCGGAACCAGAAGCGCATCGGCCGCCGTCATGGCATTCAGCGTGAGCGATGACAGCGATGGCGGGCAATCAATGAGAATGTAGTCATACTTCACGACATCGCCATGCATCGACCGTTCGGTATAGGCATGCAGCGCGTCGCGAAGCTTGTAGGACCGGCGGGCGTCGCTGGCCAGTTCGGTTTCCACGCCGGACAAATTCTCGTCGCCTGGAACGATGTCCAGTCGGGGCACGATCGTGGAGAGCACGGCCTCTTCCAGCGGAATCTGGTCGACGACAATATCGTAGGACGTCTGGTGGCGATCCTGACGCTCGATGCCAAGTCCGGTCGAGGCGTTGCCCTGGGCATCGAAATCGACGATCAGGACCCGGCGCCCGACGGCGGCCAGGGCCGTACCGAGATTGATCGACGTGGTCGTCTTTCCGACGCCGCCTTTCTGGTTCACGACTGCAAAGATTCTGGGTTTACCGTCTGCCACGTTTGAGCTCCCTCACGATCAAGATCACGCCTGACCCACCAGTGCGACTTGGAATCGCCTCATACGCGAAGTTCCAACTTTGCCGGGCGTCCGTCAATTCCTCATTCCAGCGTTCGCCCTTCAGGAATACCCCCATTGCCCCGTTTTTCATCCATGGCCACGCGTATTCCAGAAGTTTGGGCAGCGGCGCAAACGCCCGGGCGGTGACGATGTCCGCGTCTGACGGCGGCGCGGCCTCGATTCGCCCCTGATAGACAGATGCATTCAGACCGGCGGCATCAATCGCGGCGCGAAGGAAGGCGCATTTCTTCCCGACACTTTCCATCATGGTGACATGACCCTTCGGACGCGCCGCCGAGATGACAAGTCCCGGGAAACCGGCGCCGGAGCCGAGATCCACGCAGTTCGCGGTTTCCGGGATATGCGGAAGGATCTGATAGGAATCGGCCACATGGCGCGACCAGATCTGAGGCCATTCACGCGGTCCGATCAGATTTGACCGCTTTCGCCACGCATCAAGGGTTAAGATGACGGTGTCCAATCTTTCCGATGTTTCACGTGAAACATCGAATTCGGCCAGAAAGGCCGCGCGGTCGTCAGAATTCATCATGAGCGTTAACCGGCTTTCTTGCGGCGCTTAACATATCCGAGAAGCGCCGTGAGCGCGCCGGGCGTAACCCCTTCGATCCGTCCGGCCTGGCCCAGCGTGGTTGGCCGGACGGCTTCGAGCTTTTGCCGGACTTCATTGGAGAGCCCCCCGATGCCGGAATAATCTAGATCGGCCGGAATGACGAGATCCTCATCACGGCGCAGCGCCGCGACATCTTCCGCCTGACGGGCCAGATAAGACGCGTAGAGCGCCTCGATCTCGATCTGGGTGGCAATCTCCTCCGGAATGTCGGACAGATCGGGCCAAATCCGGGTCAACGCGGCGAGATCGATGTCCTTGTAGGACAGATACTCCCATGCCGACCGGACGCGTCCATCCTGATTGACGGACCATCCGGCCTGGGCCGCCTTGGCCGGAGATAGGGTCAGCGATTGGAGGCGTGACCGGGCAGTCTCGAGCGCCGCGTGTTTCACGTGAAACACTTCTGCCCGGTATGACCCGACACATCCGGCGGCGATACCCCTCTCGGTGAGTCTCTGATCGGCGTTATCGGCCCGAAGCGCGAGGCGATACTCGGCGCGCGATGTAAACATCCGGTAGGGCTCGGTCACACCCCGCGTCACCAGATCATCGATCAGGACCCCGATATAGGCCTCGGCCCGATCAAAAATCACCGGATCCCGTCCGGCGGACGCACGGGCCGCATTCAGGCCCGCGACCAGGCCCTGCGCGCCGGCTTCCTCATATCCGGTCGTTCCATTGATCTGGCCCGCCAGATACAGACCGGGAAGGGCCTGGACCTCGAGCGCCGAGGACAGGGCGCGCGGATCGACATAGTCATATTCGATGGCATAGGCGTATTGCAGGATATTCGCCGTCTCCAGACCGGGGATGGTCCGCAGGAATGCTTCCTGAATATCCTCGGGAAGAGATGTCGAAATGCCATTCGGATAGACGGTGTGGTCGTCCAGGCCTTCCGGCTCAAGGAATATCTGGTGCCGGTCCTTGTCCGCAAAGCGATGAACCTTGTCCTCGATGGACGGACAATAGCGCGGACCGCGCCCGGCAATCGCTCCG
Source organism: Hyphomonas sp. (assembly GCF_017792385.1). NCBI lineage: Bacteria > Pseudomonadati > Pseudomonadota > Alphaproteobacteria > Hyphomonadales > Hyphomonadaceae > Hyphomonas > Hyphomonas sp. Next base: position 1,286,683 of record NZ_CP051230.1, read on the forward strand.
GAATAGACGGCCGACTGGGCGATGTTACCGCCAATGATGGCGTGGGTTTCCGGCGTGGTCCAGGTGATGCCACACTGGACCTGCGGTACCGTGATCTCGTCTGTAAGATAGGAAAACGGAATGGGCGACTCGTCGGCAGGCTGCATTTCCAGCCGGTCCCAGGCAATGGTACGACCGTCGAGGCGCGCCGGTGTGCCGGTTTTCAGGCGGCCCATCGGCAAGCCGAGGCCATACAGGCGGTCCGACAGGCCAATGGCCGGCGCTTCGCCAACCCGGCCAGCGGGAATGCGCTTGTCTCCAATATGGATCATGCCCTTCAGAAACGTCCCGGTCGTGATGACGACAGACGGTGCGCGATAGGTTTCACCCGTCAGCCCGATGACACCGGCGACGTGATTGTTCTCGATGACGAGGTCCTCGGCGCCATCCTCGATGACGACGAGGTTGGGATAGTCCGCCAGTTCGGCCTGCATCGCCTCGCGATAGAGTTTTCGATCGATCTGGGACCGGGGGCCCCAGACGGCCGGACCCTTGGAGCGGTTCAGCATGCGGAACTGGATGCCGGCCTTGTCTGCCAGGCGGCCCATCAGGCCATCGAGCGCATCAATCTCGCGCACGAGATGGCCCTTGCCGAGCCCGCCAATCGCGGGATTGCAGCTCATTTCGCCAATCGTTGCGCGCTTGTGCGTGACAAGCGCCGTGCGTGCACCCGTGCGCGCGGAAGCTGCCGCAGCTTCGCAGCCGGCATGACCGCCGCCGACGACGATCACATCAAATTGGTTTGTCTCGCTCATGGCGCTGCTTCAGGTCCGGAGTTTCAGAAAGGCGCTATATAGCGGCTCGGCGTCCCAAACCCTAGGGGTCATTTGCCGATGCAGAATTCCGAGAACACCGCGCCGAGCACATCTTCCACACCGACCACGCCAATGACGGAGCCCAAATGACGGATGGCCATGCGCACATCCTCTGCCGCAAGCTCGGCGCCGGTGCCGAGTTCCAGCGCGTCGCGCGCTGCCACGAGACAGGCCAGGCCTTCGACCAGACGGGCCCGGTGGCGCGCCCGGGTGATCACCGGTGCTTCCACGGATGCCGCTCTGGCGGATATGAATTCCGACAGGGCGCGCTCGAGCGTCTCGACGCCATCGCCGGTTTTGGCAGAGATCCGGAAATCATGCGCAGGCAGGTTTTCCGCGAGATCGGCATCCGCCTTGTTTACCACCACCATATCTGTCGGCAGGCGGTATGGGGAGGTGAGCACACCCGGGTCGGGGGCGCTGCCATCAACCATGAAAACCCGCAGGTCCGCTTCCGCCGCGACTTTCTGAGCCCGGCGGACCCCCTCGGCTTCGATCTCGTCTTCCGTCTCGCGCAGACCGGCCGTGTCCGAGATCCAGACAATCTGGCCACCCATCACCCGCCGGATCTCGATCACGTCCCGCGTGGTGCCTGGCAGGGATGTCACAATGGCCGCTTCACGCCCTGCCAGCCTGTTGAGCAGGGTGGACTTGCCGGCGTTCGGTGCGCCGATAATGGCGATACGGAATCCATCGCGGATCTTCTCGCCAATTCCGCGATCGCCCAGAGCAGCTTCCATGTCTGAGATCAGCGCGCCCAGCTTGCGCAGGACCGGCGCGGTGGTTTCTTCCGGCGCGTCGTCCTCGTCCGGGAAATCGACTGCCACCTCGATCAGGGCGAGAATGCCCGTCAATTCCGCACGCCACTGGTCATACTGCTGGGTCAGACCGCCGGACAGCTGACGCAGCGCCTGGGCTTTCTGCGCGTTTGTCTCGGCTTCGATGATGTCAGCGACACCTTCTGCCTCGGTCAGGTCGATCTTGCCCGCCTCGAAGGCGCGGCGTGTGAACTCGCCCGGCTCAGCCAACCGGACACCAGGCTCTCTTGTCAGTGTACTGATTGCATGGTTGATTACGGCCGGGCCACCATGCAGGTAGAGCTCCAGCGTATCCTCACCCGTATAGGAGTGGGGGCCCGGCATGAAGACGACGATCCCTTCATCGATGAGATGACCGTCTTCATCGCGGAACCGGGTCAGGGTGGCGCGGCGGGGCTCGGGCAGTCCGCAGTCAAGCAGGGCGCCCGCCAGTTTCCAGATCCGGTCTCCGGAGAGCCGGATGATGCAGATGGCGGCAGGGGGTTGGCCCGAGGCGAGGGCGCAGATCGTGTCGCGCTCGCTCATGGCCACGCTCTCTCCGCTAGTTCTTCATCGCTTCGAAGAACTCGTCATTGTTCTTCGTCTGGCGCAACTTGTCGAGCAGGAAGTCGATCGCATCATTCGTGCCCATCGGTCCGAGGATGCGGCGCAGGATATAGATCTTCGACAGCTGGTCGGCTGGCGTGATCAGCTCTTCCTTCCGCGTGCCCGATTTCATGATGTCGATGGCCGGGAAGGTCCGCTTGTCTGCAATCTTGCGATCCAGCACGACTTCGGAGTTACCGGTGCCCTTGAACTCCTCGAAGATGACTTCGTCCATCCGGCTGCCGGTATCGATCAACGCGGTCGCCACGATGGTCAGCGAGCCGCCATTCTCGACATTCCGGGCCGCACCGAAGAAGCGCTTCGGACGCTGCAGGGCATTGGCGTCCACACCGCCGGTCAGCACCTTGCCGGAACTCGGCACGGTCGTGTTGTAGGCGCGGCCGAGACGCGTGATCGAGTCGAGCAGGATGACCACGTCACGCTTGTGTTCAACGAGGCGCTTGGCTTTCTCGATCACCATCTCAGCCACCTGAACGTGGCGGGTTGCCGGTTCGTCAAAGGTCGAGGCCACAACTTCGCCCTTCACCGTGCGGCGCATGTCGGTGACTTCTTCTGGACGTTCGTCAATCAGAAGGACGATCAGGTAACATTCCGGATGGTTTTCCTCGATCGCCGAGGCAATGTTCTGCAGCAGAACGGTCTTACCGGTCCGCGGCGGGGCAACGATCAGGGCACGCTGGCCCTTGCCGATCGGGGCGACAATATCGATCACGCGGCCGGACCGGTCCTTGCGGGTCGGATCCTGGCTTTCCATCCGCAGGCGCTCTTCGGGATAGAGCGGGGTGAGGTTGTCGAAATGGACCTTCTTGTTGGCTTTGTCCGGTTCCTCGAAATTGATCCGGGACACGTCCGTCAGGGCAAAGTAGCGCTCATTGTCCTGCGGCGCGACAATCGGGCCCTCCACCGTATCACCGGTGCGGATATTGCCCTTCTTGAGCACTTCCGGGCTGACATAGATATCGTCCGGCCCGGGCAGGTAGTTCGATTCCGGCGAGCGCAGGAACCCGAACCCGTCGGTGAGCACTTCCAGCACGCCCTGGCCGGTGATTTCCACTTCACTGTCGGCAAGCTCCTTCAGGATGGCAAACAGCATGTCCTGCGTCCGCATCGAGGAGGCATTCTCGATTTCCAGCTCTTCGGCATAGGCCAGCAACTCTTCCGGCGACTTCGCCTTCAAATCGCTGAGTTTCACACTGGTGATGTCGTCAAGCATGGAAGATGCCATGGGGGATATCCGGATAAGGGGCTGCCGTATGGTGTGTCGGAAGCCGGATTTTGTCGTTTGGGAGTTCTTCGCCTGCGCAAGGACAGCGCGGCGGTTTTCCGGCATATGGGGGCAGATGGCCTGAAACGTCAAGCGCCGGGATGCGGCAGTGTCCTAGAACGGGCGCACGATCACCATGATGACAATGCCGATCATCAACAGGAATGGCACTTCGTTCATCATGCGAAGGCGCCGGGCCGTAACCGTGTCCACGCCGCGATCAATCTTCTTTCCAATGCCGATGAAATATCCGTGCAGACCCGACAGGATGAGGGCAAGGCTCAGCTTTACATGCATCCAGGCTTCGCCGAGCAGGGACTGGTTCATGACCAGCATGGTGATGCCGAACACCCAGACCAGGACCAGGCTGGGATTGAGAATGATCTTGCGCAGCCGGTCCGACGCTGTCTTCATCGTTTCGAACAGGGGCTCGCCGGGTTGGCTGGACAATTGATGTATCTTGTAGCGGGGATAGACGAGCAAGCCGCCCATCAGTGCGATCACAAAGATGATGTGAAGCGCTTTGACCCAGAGATACAGCATCAGGCAGTTTCCTTGCTGACCGGATTGACCCGTTCACCCGCTTTCGGATGCGGCAGCCGATTCGGACAATTCTTCCAGTCTCCCGGACAGAGGCGGGACCCGGCACAGGACCGGATCGGCAGGTCTTCCCGAAGCGCGCTGAGCACTTCATCGCGCAGCATGTCGATGAATTCCTCATGCACGCCCAGTGCTTCGACGCGTGTATAGCTGGCAGCGCCATGCTCCTCCGCCACGAGCCGGTATTCCTCGCCCAGTTCGACCAGGGTCTCGATATGCTCGGACACGAACGCAATTGGCGCGATGAGGATGTTCTTTCCCTCCTTCGCGGCTTTCTCGATTTCCTCTTCCGTCGGCGGGCCGATCCATTTGAGCGGACCGACACGAGACTGGTAGCAGGGAACGACTTCCCAATCCGCCGGGACGCGGGCGGCTAGCATGTCGCCCATCGTCTCGCACTGCCACTGATAGGGATCACCATCCTTCACGATCTTTTCCGGCAGGCCATGTGCCGACAGGAGCAAACGGACATTGCCGGGTTCGCCCGCTGCACGATGGGCCTCCATGATACGGTCGACATGCGCCGTGATCAGCCCTTCGGCAAAAGGATAGCAACAGATCGTCTTGGCCGGCCCCTTGTAGGCCCTGTTCCACGCCGTCAGGGAAGACCCGGTCGTCGTTGTGGAAAACTGCGGATAGAGCGGCAACAGGATCACCTCGTCGGCGCCCCAGGCTTTCACATCTGCCGCAGCTTCCTCGGTGAAGGGATGCCAGTAGCGCATGCCGATGAAACATCTGACCTCGTCATCAGGAAGCTTGGCAGCCAGCGCCGCGGTCAGCGCGGCGGCCTGCTTTTCCGTTTCCGGCAACAAGGGCGATCCGCCACCCGCATCCATCATGGCATAATTCTTCTTCACCGAAGGAGCGCGGGTCGTCGAAATCAGACGCGCAAGGAACCAGCGAACGGGCAGAGGTGCACCGATGATGGCCGGATCGCGAAACAGATTCTTCAGGAATGGCCGCACCGTCTTGTCGGAATCCGGTCCGCCCAGATTGAACAGTACAACAGCGATCTTCCGGCCCATGATGCCCTAGCCCTTTCGAATGATGTCCAGCACACGCTCAACATGCGCGATGGGAGTCTCCGGCCGGATCCCATGCCCCAGATTGAAGATATGGGGACGACCTTCATAGGCAGAGATAAGTTCCCGCACGCGAGCGTCGAGTCTCTCACCCCCCTCAATCAGCAGCAGTGGGTCAAGATGTCCCTGTACCGGAAATCCGGCGGGCAGCGCCGCATTGACGAATGACGGCACTGCGGCTGTGTCGAGACCCACAGCGGTCACGCCGGTCGTTTCCACATATTCCGGCAACATGGCAGCCGCACCGCGCGGAAAGCCGATGATGGGCACGTCGATCCCCATCTTGCGCAAGCGGGCAACCAGTTTCTGCGTTGGCTTGATGATGACTTCGCGAAAGATATTGTCCGGCAACCCCTCGGCCCAGCTGTCGAACAGCATCAGGGCGTCTGCCCCGGCCTCGACCTGCGCCGCCATGTAATAGGCCGTCGCATCGCTGATCCGATCGAGCACGCCAGCAAGTTCGTCCGGCTTTCCATGCGCCCAGCGCCAGGCCATGGATTTGTCGGTCTTGCCGCGCCCCTCAATGGCATAGAGCCCGACTGTCCACGGGGACCCGGCAAATCCAATGAGCGCTGCCTCTGCCGGCAAGGCCGCTTTCACGCGCGAGACGGTTTCGTAGACAGGAGACAACCGATCGGCTGCCTGCTGGGGCGGGACACTTGCCAGATCTGATGCCGTCTCGATCTGCTGGACAATCGGCCCAACGCCTTTCTCGAACTTCACGCCCAGACCCATGGCATCGAGTATCAGCAGGATATCGGCGAACAGAATGGCCCCGTCCATCCCGTAACGTCGTATCGGCTGGAGCGTTGCCTCGGCCGCCATCGATGGTGTGTAGCAGAAATCAAGGAAGTCCTTCGCCCGTGCTCTCAGCTCGAGATATTCGGGCAGGTGGCGACCGGCCTGCCGCATCATCCATACCGGAGGCGGTGAGACCGGTTGTCCCTCAAGTACCTGAATCAGCTTAGGCTTGGCGCTCATGCCCCTGGCCCCCTTCCATCCCAAAACAAAAACAAAGCCCGTCAGGGCGCTTATGACTATTAGACCGTGTAATTCGTGGAGAAAGGCCACTCACAGGAATTGTCCAGCTAAATCCACAGGCGAGTCACAGGGTGTCGCACGCCGGTAAGGTTTCGTTAACTGTCGATTCCATCGGGGTTAACGATGGGTTAATGCCCCAGCGGGAGTCACAGGGGCGAACGAAAGGGGATTCTGCCGGAGTCGGATTCGTGGCTTGTGACTCGATTGTGAATCCTTTTGGGGAAGATTGGTTATCCACAGAGGAGTCACAGGTCTTGTGTGTTGCGCCAACCTCGGCAAGACAGGAGCCATGAACAAGCCGCCCACCCGACTCAGCATCTATTTCAATGTGCACCTTGTTTCCGACAGCACAGGAGAAACCCTGAATGCCATTCAGCGGGCTGCCTGTGCGCAGTTCCAGAATGTGCAACCCCTGGAGCACAATTACTATCTCGTTCGGTCCGAACGTCAGCTGGAACGCGTGATGCGCGAGATCGAGGCGGCGCCGGGGGTGGTCTGGTACACTATCTCCGACGAGACCCTGCGTTCGAAACTGGAAGCATTCTGCCGCGAACGCGGCGTATCCACCCTGCCGGTGCTGGATGCCTCCGTTGCCATGCTCGGCCGTCATCTTGGCGTGTCTGCCAATCGGATCGTCGCCGGTCAGCATGCACTTGATGATGACTATTTCGAACGCATGGAAGCGATCAATTTCACACTCGCCCATGATGATGGTCAGAACGTAGACGGTTTGCGCAATGCCGATGTCATCCTTCTCGGCGTGAGCCGGACCTCGAAGACGCCGACCAGTGTCTATCTGGCGAACCGCAAGGTGAAGGCGGGCAACATTCCGCTTGTGCCGGGTGTTCCATTGCCGGGGTTCGTCGAGGAACTGGGACCGAAAGGTCCGTTGATCGTCGGCCTCAAGATCAGCGCCGAGCGGCTCGTGCAGATCCGGCGTCAGCGGCTGATCTCTCTTCAGGAGGATGAGCACACAATCTATGCCGACGAGGCGGCAGTGCGCGAAGAGGTCACGCAGGCCAATCGCCTGTTCCAGCGCAACAAGTGGAAGACGATTGATGTGTCCCGCCGGTCCGTGGAGGAAACGGCTGCGGCGATCCTCAATCTGCTGAACGAACGGAACCAGCATCTATGAGCCAGCGCATTGTCCTGGCCTCGGGCAGTCAGAGCCGCCGCGCGGTACTGGCGTCGGCCGGGGTTGAAGCGGATACGGTCAAGCCGAATGTTGACGAGGACGCGGCCAAGGCTGCCTTCCGGGCGGACGGCATGTCTGTTCGTGACCAGGCGATGCAGCTTGCCGAACTGAAATCCGTCAAGGTGTCGATGCGCGAGCAGGGACTGGTCATTGGATGTGACCAGATGCTGTCGCTGGACGGGGAAGCGTTCGACAAGCCCGTCAATCTGGAAGATGCCAGGAATCATCTTCGAAAGCTGTCCGGGAAGGTCCACACGCTGGAAACCGCCATCGTGATCTGCGAGGATGGCAAGCCGGTCTGGCGCCATCTTGCGCGGCCAAGGCTGACGGTCCGTCCCCTGAGCGGGCCATTCATCGAAACCTATGTCGACACAGTGGGCGATCCGCTTCTGTCCACAGTGGGAGCCTACCAGCTCGAAGGGCTCGGTGCCCAATTGTTCACGCGCATCGAGGGAGATTATTTCTCCATTCTCGGCCTGCCATTGCTGCCGCTTCTGGATTATTTGCGGACGCGGGGAGTGTTGATGTCATGACGAAACTCTACGGTGTCGTCGGAGATCCGATCAGTCATTCCCTGTCGCCCGTCATCCACAATGCCTGGATCCGCGAGCACGATCTGGATGCGACCTATGAGGCCCTGCACATTCCGAAAGGTCAATTTGCGGACGGCCTTGCAACGCTGGAGGCGCGGAAGGCGCTTGGCCTGAATGTGACGTCGCCGCACAAGGAGGCCGCCATTGAGCTGGCCGAAGGAACAAGCGATGCGGCCCGCCGCATCGGTGCAGCCAACACGCTCGTACGCCTGAAGACCGGCGGCTGGCTGGCCGAGAACACGGACGCGCCGGGATTCACCGAAGCCCTGGCGCAAGCGAACATCGACATTGCCGACCAGAATGTCTGCCTCCTCGGGGCAGGGGGGGCTGCCCGCGCCGTGGCGCTCGCCTTGTCGGACATGCGCGCAACCCTTACGATCTGCAATCGCACGGAGTCGCGTGCAGAGGAACTGGTCAGGCATCTGAACATCAAGGCGGATATTCGCAGCCTGGAGCATGCGCCGGCAGAAATGGGCAAAGCGGATCTCGTCATCAATACATTGAGCATCGGACAGACAGGACAGGCGCTGGATTTGCCCGAAGGCAAACTGCGGACCTTCTACGATATCTCCTATGGCAAGCCGGCGCAGGCCATGCTGGGACGGGCCGAAGCCGCCGGGTGGAAGCCGCTGGACGGGCTGAGCATGCTGGTGGCGCAGGCAGCATTCAGTTTCGAAATGTGGTTCGGCATTCTTCCGGACATGCAGGGCGCGCTGGCACGGTGCCGGAAACTGGTGGAGGCGACGTCATGATCATTCTTGGCCTGACGGGTTCGATCGGCATGGGCAAGTCTGCCACGGCGGGTTTGTTCCGGGATGAAGGCGTGCCGGTTTATGATGCCGACGCGGCCGTGCATGCGCTCTACGCCGAGGGCGGCGCGGCGGTGGCACCGGTCGAGGCGGCCTTTCCGGGCGTGTCGGTGGACGGGGCGATCGACCGGATGAAATTGCGGGACCGCGTGTTGGACGATGCGGATGCGATGAAGCGACTGGAGGCGATCGTGCACCCCCTGGCCGGCGATGCGCAAAAGCGGTTCCGCGATGCGGCCCGGGAAGCAGGGGCCGCGATGGTCGTCTTGGACATTCCGCTGCTCTATGAAGCCGGAGGATATGCCTATTGCGACTATGTCACCGTCGTCACGGCCCCCGCCGACGTGCAGCGGGAACGCGTATTGTCACGACCCGGGATGGACGAAGAGACGTTCCAGAACATTCTTGGACGGCAGATGCCGGATGCGGAAAAACGGGCACGGGCTGATTTTATCATCTCGACGGCCCACGGTTTCGCGTATGCTGCAGACTGTGTGCGCGCCATCGTGGCGCTGATGAACCGCAAGGTCGAGGAGGCAAATTCATGAGCGACGACATCCGCGAGATTGCGTTCGATACCGAGACGACCGGCCTGCACCATCTGGAAGGAGACCGGATCATCGAACTGGGCGCGGTGGAGATGATCAACCATATTCCCACCGGGCGTACATTCCGGACCCTGATCAACCCCAAGCGGTCGGTTTCCGAGGACACGGTCCGGATTACCGGGATCACCGATGACGACCTGAAGGACGCTCCCTTCTTCGAACACCCTTCAGTTGTGGACGCGTTTCTGGAGTTCATCGGCGATGCCATTCTTGTCGCGCACAATGCCGGGTTTGACCGGAACTTCCTGAACATGGAGCTGGAGAAATGCGGCCGGGCACCGATCCCGGAAATCCGCTGGGTTGATACGGCCATGATCGCGCGGAAGAAATTCCCGGGCGCCCCGGCCAATCTCGATGCGCTGTGCCGCCGGTTCGACATCTCGCTGGAAAGCCGGACGTTTCACGGCGCGCTGCTGGACAGCCAGTTGCTGGCGGCGGTGTATCTGGAATTGCTGGGCGGCCGTGCCCATGCCTTCTCGTTCGAGACCGAAAATGACCGCAGCCGGGGCGAGCGCAAACGGAATGCCAGGCAGCGTCCGGAGCCGATGGCGGCCTTGCTCACGGATCCAGAGCGCGCCGCCCATTCCGCCTTTGTGGACAGTCTGGGCGAGGACGCGATCTGGAAAAAGGTCGGCTGATCAGGCCTGGCCGGTTTCGCCAGCCGGCGCGGCCGGGGGATTGCCGCCAGCGGCCGCCGCGCGCTGATACTGCGACTGGTAGAGCTGGACGAAGTCGACCGGATCGATCAGCAGCGGCGGGAATCCGCCTTCCCGCGTGATCTCGGCGATGATGCGGCGCGCGAACGGGAACAGCAGCCGCGGGCATTCGATCAGCAGCATTGGTTCCATCTGGCCCTGCTGGGCATTCTGGATCTGGAACAGGCCGGCATAGTCGAGCTCGCAGATAAACAGGACAGACTGTTCTGCCGTCGCCTTGGCGGAGAGTTTCAGCGACACTTCATACAGGCCATTGCCATCGGCATGCGGCGTGGCGCCGACATCAATGCCAAGATCGATGTTCGGCTGGGACTGGACCGGACCGACGCCGGGATTCTCGAAGGAGAGGTCCTTGATGTACTGGCCGAGCACCCGCATGGCCGGGCCTTGCGGGGGCGTTCCCTGCGGTTGGGGGTTTTGCGGTGCGCTGGCATCTGTCATGCTGGTACTCCCTGAAACTGAAGCCGCGCGGGTAGCATGTGACCCGGTAACGCGCAACGGATGACTGGCATCGCGCGGGCGTTGGCCCTATCTATGCTATTACGCAAAGCGCCGGAGGAATATACGCGTTCATGTTTGATCCCGTGATTGAGGTTGTCATTCTTGCCGCCATCGCGCTGTTTGTCCTGTTCCGTCTCTATACGGTTCTGGGACGCGGCGAGGACAATTCTCCCATGCAGCGCACGGAGCCGACGGCCAAGCCCCGTCCGGTCGACACCGGCCCTGCCGATGTGCCGCTGGCGGGCGCGGAGGCCGAACGGCCGATCTTTACGGGTCCTGCAGCGGGCGGTCTCGAAGACATCTACACTGCCGACAACAGCTTCACCGAGCCGGGCTTCATGCGGGGCGCGAAAGCGGCCTATACGATGATCGTCACGGCCTTTGCCGAAGGGGACCGCGCGGCGCTGCGTCCCTTGCTGGACGATGACGTCTACGAGGCCTGGGACCATGCGATTGGTGAACGCGAAGCCACCAATGGCAAGGCATTCGAATTGCTGCGCATCAGACGGGCCGAGATCGAGAGCGCGGAAATGGACGGTGACACGGCCCGCATCTGGGTGCGGTACGAAGCCGAACTGGGTGACGGCGAAACGACGCGGACGGCCAGGGAATTGTGGGCCTTCATGCGCAATGTGACCGCAAATGATCCCAACTGGATCCTTGATGACGTCGAAGAGGCCAAATAGGCCCGGCCCACAAGAAAGCGCCCCTTTGGGGCGTGACAGCCAACCGGTTTCCATTCCATAAGCGGCGGCATGCTTCGCCGTCTCCTCCTGCTTGCCAGCGCCTGTGTTCTGGCCGCGTGCCAGTCTGCGCCGCCACCGCCCGCCCCGGTTCCGGTGCCCGCTCCGACCCGCCCGGTGGACACCACGCCATTGCCGCCGGCAGCGATTGAACGGCCTGCCAGCTTCCTTGACCTGCCAGGCTGGGACACCGCGCCCATCGAACTGCCATTGAGCGCATTCAAGCGGTCCTGCGTGAAGCTGCAGGACCGGTCCGCCGGGGACTATCTGGCCAATGTCGCGCCCTGGGCCGGTCATGTGGCGGAATGGCTCCCGGCCTGTGACGCGGTGAATGAGGCGGTGGACGATGCCACCGCGCGGCAGATCCTCGAAGCCCTGTTCACACCGGTCGAGATCATCGATCCGGCCGGCAAGAGCCGGTTCACCGGCTATTTCGAGCCGCTTTATGAAGCGCGCTACACGCCGACGCCGCCCTTCACCGAGCCCGTCCCGGCGCTGCCGGCCGACCTTGTGCCGAACGGGGCGAGCCCGAAACAGCGCCTGCGCGATGGCCGTACGCGGCCCTATCCGTCCCGGGCGGAGATCACGACGAATGGCGTCTCGGCCATCGCCTATGCACATCCAGCCGATGTGTTCTTCCTGCAGATCCAGGGTTCCGGCCGGCTGAAATTCCCGGATGGGCGGACCGTGCGCGCGGCCTATGCGGCGCATAATGGGCATCCGTTCAAATCCACCGCCAACTGGTTGATGGAGACCGGGCGCATCACGGCCGGAGAGGCGAGCATGCAGGGCATCCGGGCCTGGATGGACCGGGCCGGACCGATCGAGACACGGCTGGCGATGAACCAGAATCCGCGCTTCGTATTCTTCCGTGCCTTGCCGGAAGGGGACCCGAATCTGGGCCCTGAAGGCGCGCAGGGCGTGCCGCTGACACCGCTGTCCTCCATGGCAGTGGATACCGATATCCACCCCCTCGGCGTGCCGATGTATGTGCAGACGACCGCGCCCGGCCTGGGGGGGGACTGGGCCGGAATGCTGATTGCGCAGGATACCGGCGGGGCGATCAAGGGCGCCGTGCGCGGCGATCTCTATTTCGGCACCGGGCCGGAGGCGGGCGAACGGGCCGGAACAATGAATGCACCGGGCCGGCTGTGGGTGTTCCTGCCGCGGGCCGTGGCCGACCGGCTGCAGGGCGCGGATGTCGCCTCGCTTGGGTTCCATGCCGGCGCGCCCTAGATTTCGGCCATGACCGACCGCCGCCTGACCCCGGAAGAATCGCGTGCCTGGGCACGTGTGGCCCGCACGATCAAGCCGATCGGCCCGGCCCGGGACGGTCTGGAAGATTTTGAACGCGCGCTGGAAGCAGGCGAACCGGTGTCCCCGACGCGGCCGCGGTCTTCTTCGGCCAGCAGCCTTCTGGCCGCTTCGGGCCAGGTGGAAAAACCTGTCCGGCGCACAGCCCGCGCGGCGGACCGCAAGGGCGAAAAACGGGTCAAGCGAGGCCGGCTGGAACTGGCCGGCCGGATCGATCTGCATGGCCATACCCAGGCTTCGGCCGATGCCCTCCTGCGCAACTTCCTGGCTCGCAGCCGCGCCGATGGCGCGCGCTGCGTGCTGGTGATCACAGGTAAAGGGCGCGGGGGCGAGGGGGTGCTTCGCCGGAATTTCCTGGACTGGGTTCAGGGGCCGGAGGCAAGTCAGTTTGTGTCAGGCTATTCCGAGGCGCATGCGCGTCATGGGGGGGCAGGGGCGTTTTATCTGTTCCTGCGCCGCTGAGGGATTTGCGCAGGCTGGCCGACAATTCTTCCAGGCGCCGCATCGTTTCCGCTTCTGCTTCCGCTTCCGCCTCCGGTCCGGATTCCCAGATGAGCTGGTTGGGCACATGAAGATTGTGCGTGGGATCGGTCTCGAAGGCGTCCACGATCGGATCCAGCCAGGGCTTTCCGGCGACCAGTCGACGCAGATGTCTGACAATGGTGCGATGGGATTGCAGGTGCAGGACCGGAAGTCGCGAGACTCCGAAGGAATTGCGATGGCGGGCTTTGCGTCTTGGCATGGGAATGTCCTTTTTGTTGTGTGAGTCGGGCTGGTCGGGATTTCCCCCTCCGTCAGCCGGCTGCGCCGCCTGCCACCTCCCCCGCAAGCGGGGGAGGAGAAGAGGTGCGGTGTTCATTTTCGGTTCCTCCTGCACGTTTGGCCGGACTGGCTTTCGCCATCCGGGGATCCAACAACCGGCCCCAACAGAGCCATGGCGCGGCGGGCGCCGTGGCGCTCCGCCTGGAACTGAACAAGGCTACGGAATGGAGCGTTACCGCCCGCCGCGCCGGACAGGGTCTTCAGCGGGACACCCTCATGGGGGCCCATGGTCCCGGGTCTTCGTTACCGGCGCCGCGCAAACGGGTCTTCCGTGCTTTTCACACGGGAAGTCCATCCGGGGATGTCTCCCGGGCTGCCGGACGAGGCGGGTTCCCTACCGGGCTTCCCCGGCTCACCCTGGCCTGACCTGCCTAGGTGCGGACCGGACCGCTGCTCCGGCCCGCACCCTCCTGTCCCTGCCCTCCCGACCAGAACGGTACCTGATCCGGCTCCCGGAAGGGCAGATGACCATCATCGCATGAGGGGCTGTGCGCCGGATTCAGCTGGTCCGGAGATACCTGCGCAGGCAGGTATCCATCTCCCGCCATCGCCTGAAGCGCTTGAGGAGGAAGCAGGAGATGGGCCCCTGCCTTCGCAGGGGCCTGCGGGGGGAGAGCATGATCTCCATCCCCCAACACCGTGTCCCCGGCGGAGGCCGGGGTCTCGTGCGGTAAGGGCGCGGAGCCAGCCGAGGGAGGCTCCGGCGTACGCCGGAGATGCGGAGAAAGGGGACGATTGGGCATGATCCCCGCGATTGCGTGTGGCGTGCTCCGTGGCGTCGTTCCGTGATGGGCCCCCAGACGCTGCGCGTCGGGGGTGACGCCAGGGGGAGAGACTGATCTCCATCCTCCAACACCGTGTCCCCGGCTGAGGCCGGGGGCTCTTGCTGAAACGATGCGGAGCCGGCCGCACGGGGCCCCGGTGCCCTGCGCTTGCGCTTGGGCCTTCTCGGGGCGAATGCAGTGCATTCGCTGATCCCTCGAAGCGTGGCAGGGATGTCACATCAGCGGCAAGTTTCTGCGAGTGAATGTCACATGCACATTGATCCGGAGCAGAATGTGCCGCTAGACAGCGCGCAATTCATTCTCAATTTCAAAACAGGTATCCCTCATGCCGTTTTCCCGTCTGTCTGTGCTTCTGGCCTCCACTGCGCTGGTTTCGCTCGCCTCCCATGCGGATTCCGCGACCGAGCCGGGCGAGCAGAACCCCTATACGCTGTTGTCGACCATTGTCGTGACCGGATCGTCTGATGCGGTGGACGAGGTGGCGGGGTCTGTGTCCTTCCTGACCGATGCCGACCTGTCGGCACAGGCGCAGAGCGACATCCAGCGCGTGCTGCGCGTGGTGCCGGGTGTGAACATCCAGGAAGAGGATGGCTATGGCCTGCGCCCGAATATCGGCCTGCGCGGGTCCGGCTCGGATCGGTCGTCCCGCATCGTGCTGATGGAAGATGGCGTGCCGATCTCGCCGGCGCCCTACGCCTCCCCGTCGGCCTATTACTTCCCGACCACGGCGCGGATGAGCGCGGTGGAAGTGACCAAGGGCCCGGCCGCGATCCTGTATGGCCCGCGCACGACGGGGGGCGCGCTGAACCTGTTCTCCACGCCGGTGCCGACCGAGATGAGCGGCTTTGCGCAGGCCTTCTTCGGCACGAATGACCGCCAGCGTGTGCATGCCTGGACCGGCGGGCGCGCAGATGTGGGCGCAGGCTGGCAGCTGGGCGGCCTGATCGAGGTGTTCACCGACGAGACCGATGGCTTCAAGGAGCTGGACAATGGCGGCCCGACCGGGTTCGACGCCGATGATCTGATGCTGAAGATCGGCGCCTACAAGAGCGATGGTCCGATGCCGCAAAGCGTGGAGCTGAAATACCAGACGCGCGAAGAGACCTCCAACGAGACCTATCTGGGCCTGACTCTGGAAGATTTCCGCGCCAATCCCGACCGGCGCTATGATGCCAGCGCCGATGATGTGTTCCGGGGCGAGAATGAGCTGTTCCAGCTGACCCACAAGATCGAGGTCTCGCCGACGCTGAGCCTGACCACGATTGCCTATTCGCACGAATTTGCCCGCAACTGGTACAAGTTGCAGGGCATCAATGCGGCCGGTACGGGATCGAGCGGCGATGTCGGCATTTCGTCCATCCTGGGCGATCCGGTCACCTATGCGGCCGAATATGCCCTGATCACGGGGGCGGTGAGCCTCGACAATTCCATCGTCTATCGCGCCAATCAGCGCGCCTATTCCAGCGAAGGCATCCAGTCGACGCTGAACTGGCAGACCGATCTGGGCGGGCTGGATCATGATGTGACCTTCGGCGTGCGCCTGCACCAGGATGAGGAAGACCGGTTCCAGAAGGAAGATGCCTATCGTCTGGCAGGCGGCGCGCTGGCGCTGACCACGGCCGGGGCCGCCGGCAGCAATGCCAACCGCGTTTCCAGCGGCGAGGCGGTGGCCGTGTTCATTCAGGACCGGGTGACACTGGACAGGCTGACCGTGACGGGCGGCATGCGCTTTGAGGACTATGAGCTGACGCGGGAGGATTATTCCACCGCAGACCCAACCCGCGCCGACGGGCCGACCCGTGTGCGCACGCTGGACGACCAGGTGGTCGTGCCGGGCCTGAGTGCGCTTTACGAACTGAATGATGATCTGACCCTGCTGGCCGGCGTGCATCGCGGCTTTGCGATTGCCAGCCCCGGCGCGACTGACGCCGACGCCGAGGAAAGCGTGAACTGGGAGGCCGGTGGGCGCTTTTCCCGGAACGGGCTGGATGTGGAGGCGATTGCCTTCTTCAACGACTATTCCAATCTGCTCGGCACCTGCACGGCCTCATCCGGCGGCAATTGCACCATCGGCGATCAGTTCGATGGTGGCGAGGTGGACGTGATGGGCCTGGAGCTGACGGCGAGCTGGGATGCGGCGAAACTGTTCGACACCTCGCTCTCCCTGCCGGTCGGCGTGGTCTACACCTGGACCGATGCGGAGTTCCAGTCGGCCTTCGAGAGCAGCTATGAGCCCTGGGGCGATGTCGAGGCGGGCGATGAGCTGCCCTATGTCTCCGACCAGCAGATCACGCTGATGGCGGGCATCGAGGCAAGCCGCTGGGGTGTGGATCTCTCGGCCAATCATGTTTCCGAAGCCCGCGCGCGGGCCGGGCAGGGCGCCATTCCGGCGGGCGAGCGGATCGATGCGCGCTGGCTGGTCGATGCGGCGGCCTGGATGGACCTCACCGACACGCTGCGCCTGCGCGTGAAGGCCGAGAACCTGTTCGACGAAACCTATGTCGCCTCGATCGACCCCGCCGGCCTGCGCCCGGGCAAGCCGCAGGAGATCCTGTTCGGGCTTGAGGTGAAGTTTTAGGGGGGATAGGGGCGCGCTCCCATACCGAAGATGCCTGCGAAGGCAGGTATCCATCTCCCGTCATCTCCTGAAGCGCTTGGCGGTGCAGTTGGAGATGGGGCCCTGCCTTCGCAGGGGTGAGCGGAGAGGAGGGTGCACCCAATTCGAAGCCTCATTCCAGAGATCCGGGCTTTTGCGCCAAACCTCACCTGAAGGCCTTTCATTTCGGGGGAAAATGAGCCATAAGCCGCCCCTTGTGGTGGGATATCGGGTTCTGACCCGGCTGGACGACATCCCGGCCGTGGCCTGGAGCTGCAGATACTCACCCGAAAACCCCGCCAATTCAGGCGTTTAGACGAAACCCGCCGCAAGGCGATCACATGAAAGATATTCGATGTCGATTACCGCTGAGAAGAAAAAAGAGCTGATCGAAAAGTTCGCCACCAAGCCTGGCGACACCGGCTCTCCCGAAGTGCAGGTCGCGATCCTGACCGAACGGATCAACAACCTCACCGAACACTTCAAGACGAACAAGAAAGACAATCACTCCCGCCGCGGGCTCCTGGCCATGGTTGCCACCCGCCGGAAGCTGCTTGACTACACCAAGAAGAAGGATGAGGCGCGTTACAAGACCCTCATCGAGGCCCTGGGCATCCGCCGCTAGGCCGACAAAACAAGCCCGCCGGGCATAGGGCCGCGGCGGGCTTTTCGTATGTGAAAGAAAGACTGTTTGATGTTTGACAAGAAATCCGTGTCGCTGGAATGGGCCGGCCGCACGCTGACGATCGAAACGGGCCAGGTGGCCCGCCAGGCCGATGGCGCCGTCATGGTGACCTATGGGGACACGAGCGTCCTCGCCACGGCCGTCTATGCCAAGGAAGCAAAACCGGGTCAGGACTTCTTCCCCCTGACCGTCAACTACATGGAAAAATACTACGCGTCGGGCCGGATCCCCGGCGGCTATTTCAAGCGTGAAGGCCGCCCGACCGAGAAAGAGACGCTGACCTCGCGCCTCATCGACCGTCCGATCCGTCCGCTGTTCGTCAAGGGCTTCAAGCATGAAGTCCAGGTCGTGCTGACGGCGATCTCGTATGACCTCGAGAATGATCCGGACATTCTGGGCATGATCGGCGCCTCTGCCGCGCTCGTCCTGTCCGGTGCCCCGTTCATGGGCCCGATCGGCGCTGCCCGCGTCGGCTACAAGGATGGCGAATACCTGATCAACCCGTCCGTGATGGATCTGGAAGAGTCCGAACTGGACCTCGTCGTGGCCGGCACCGCCGACGCCGTGATGATGGTGGAATCGGAAGCCAAGGAACTGTCCGAAGAGGTGATGCTGGGCGCCGTGGTCGCTGGCCATGAGGCCATGCAGCCGGTGATCGATGCGATCATCGAGCTGGCCGAGCAGGCCGCCAAGGAACCGTTCGACTTCGCACCGGTCGACCATTCCGACGCGGTTGCCGCGATCCAGAAACTGGTCGGCGACGATCTCTCCGCCGCCTACAAGATCACCGAGAAGCTGCAGCGCCAGGCCGCTGTCGGCGAAGCGCGTGACAAGGCGAAAGAGGCTCTGGTCGGCACCGAGGACGCCCCGGGCGAAATGACCGGCGAAACCTTCAAGGCCGCCTTCAAGGAAGCCGAAGCCGCCGTTGTCCGTGGCGACATCATCAAGACGGGCAAGCGCATCGACGGCCGGAACCTGGATCAGGTCCGCCCGATCGTGGCCGAGGCCGGCTTCCTGCCGCGCACGCATGGCTCCGCCCTGTTCACGCGCGGCGAGACGCAGGCGATCTGTGTGGCCACGCTGGGCACGTCCGATGACGAACAATTCATCGACAGCCTGGACGGCACCCGCAAGGAACGCTTCCTGCTGCACTACAACTTCCCGCCATACTCTGTCGGCGAAACCGGCCGCATGGGCGGCGCTGGCCGCCGCGAGATCGGCCACGGCAAGCTGGCCTGGCGCGCGCTTCAGGCGGTCCTGCCGGAGCATTCGGAATTTCCGTACACGATCCGTCTCGTGTCGGAGATCACCGAGTCCAACGGGTCGTCTTCCATGGCGACCGTGTGTGGCTGCTCCCTCGCCATGATGGATGCCGGTGTGCCCGTGAAGCGCCCGGTTTCGGGCATCGCCATGGGTCTGATCCTGGAAGGCGAGGACTTTGCTGTGCTGTCCGACATTCTCGGTGACGAGGATCATCTCGGCGACATGGACTTCAAGGTAGCCGGAACGGAAGCTGGTGTGACCAGCCTTCAGATGGACATCAAGGTGGCCGGCATCACCAAGGACATCATGGAAAAAGCCCTTGCCCAGGCAAGCGGTGGCCGCATGCACATCCTCGGTGAAATGGCGAAAGCCTTGGATACGTCCCGCGACAGCCTGTCTGACAACGCCCCGCAGATGGAAATCATCAAGGTGCCAACCGACAAGATCCGTGACGTGATCGGTTCCGGCGGCAAGGTCATCCGCGGTATCGTGGAAGAGTCCGGTGCCAAGGTGAACATTGATGATGATGGCACCGTTCAGGTGTCCGCGCTCGACAAGGAGTCGATCAACAAGGCGCTGAAGATGATCAAGGAGATCGTCGCAGAGCCGGAAGTTGGCGAGATCTATGAAGGCAAAGTTGTTGGCCTGAAGGATTTCGGCATCTTCGTGAACTTCTTCGGTCCGAAGGACGGCCTCGTGCATGTGTCGCAAATGGCGAATGAGCGCGTGAACCATCCGAAGGACATGGTGAAGGAAGGCGACACGGTCTGGGTCAAGCTGATGGGCTTTGACGATCGCGGCAAGGTGCGCCTGTCCATGAAAGTTGTCGATCAGGAGACCGGCAAGGAAATCTCCAAGGACGAAGGCGGCGAAGAGGAATAGCCCTCTCCCCACCCACTAATTGCAGAAGGCCGCCCTACCGGGCGGCCTTTTTTGTTGGAGATTACAGGCCCTGTCCGCCGGACACTTCGATGCGCTGTGCGGTGATCCAGTGATTGTCCGGGGCCAGAAGGTTGGCGATGGCCGGGCCGATATCCTCCGGCAGGCCGACCCGGCCCAGCGCGGTCATGGCAGCAATCTGCTGGTTCAGGCCGGGCGTGTCGCGCACCACGCCGCCGCCAAAGTCTGTTTCCACCGCGCCCGGGGCGACCGTGTTCACGGAAATACCGCGCGGGCCGAGTTCCTTGGCCATGTAGCGGGTGAGCACTTCGACCGCGCCCTTGGCGGCGGCATAGGCGCCATAGCCGGGATATGTGAACCGCGTCAGCCCGGACGAGATGTTCACGATCCGCCCGCCATCCGCGATCAGGGGCAGCAGGGCCTGGGTCAGGAACAGCACGCCTTTCACATGTACGGAGAAGAGCGTGTCGAACTGTGCCTCACGGATCTCTGCCAGCGGCGCATTGATGCCTTCGCCGGCATTGTTGACGAGATGATCGAAACT
This sequence comes from Hyphomonas sp., assembly GCF_017792385.1. Taxonomy (NCBI): domain Bacteria; kingdom Pseudomonadati; phylum Pseudomonadota; class Alphaproteobacteria; order Hyphomonadales; family Hyphomonadaceae; genus Hyphomonas; species Hyphomonas sp. The sequence goes on from NZ_CP051230.1 coordinate 1,307,022, forward strand.
GGACCGGTTCCAAGTCTCCTGCAGCGCGGCCTTCACGCTGTCTGCAAAGGCGGGGAAACGGGTCAGCTCGCTCGTGTCGAGCTGGAGCGCGCGGGCCTTCCGGCCAAGCGCCTCGATTTCAGTGATGACGGCATCTGCGGCATCGGCGCGGCTGCGATAGGTGATCAGCACATCGCCGCCCTTGCGTGCGATGCTGAGAGCGGTGTTGCGACCAAGGCCGCGGCTGCCGCCAGTGACGAGGGTGAGAGGGGGCATGTCGGTCTCCTGTAGGGGGTGATGGCCTGAAGGTGGGAGCGAAGCCCGCCGCGCGGTTGCCGGAACCTCGCCAATTCTTGCCTGATCCTCCAAATTCGGATGCGATGACACGCTGGATGGGGTAGGATACGGCCATGACCGATCCCCTGATTTCTGCCGCCCGGCACTATGCGGCTGACCATGCCGATGCTGATGGCACCGCCGAAACCCCGATCCCGGGCCTTGTCATCATGACGGCAACCCGGCCGACCGCGTTGCAGCGCCTGATCCTGCAGCCTGTGGTCTGCCTTGTCCTGCAGGGCAGCAAGCGGGTGATGACGGGCCCGGATGTGTTCGACTTTTCGGCAGGTGATTCCCTGTTGATCACGACCGATGTGCCGACCCTGAGCCAGATCACGCAGGCGAGCCGGGAGAGGCCCTATCTCTCCCTGGCGCTGGATCTCAACCCGTCCGTGATCGCCGATCTGGCCGGGGACATGCCGCCGGCGCGCACTTCTTCCGGAGCGCCGGTACGAGTGGACCCGACGGACCGGGAAGTGGCCGATGCGGCAAGGCGGCTGGTCGGCCTGCTGGACCGGCCGGACACCTTGCCAGTCCTGCAGGACCAGCTGGTGCGGGAGATGCATTACTGGCTGATGGCCGGGCGTCATGGAGACGCGATCCGGCGGCTGGGCTGGCCGGATGGCCATGTGGAGCGGATCGGGCGGGCCGTTGCCATCCTGCGCAGGGACTATGCGCAGGCCCTGCCGGTAGCGGATCTGGCCGCGATTGCCGGAATGAGCGTGTCGTCCTTTCACCAGCATTTCCGGGCTGTCACATCCTTGTCGCCCCACCAATTCCAGAAGCAATTGCGCCTGATCGAGGCGCGCCGCCTGATGCAGGTGGATGGACGCACTGCAAGCCAGGCCGCCCATGCCGTCGGTTATGAAAGCGTGCCGCAATTCACGCGGGAATATGGACGCCTGTTCGGCCGTCCGCCCGCGCAGGATGCCCGGGCCGTGCGGGCGCGGCCTGATGCCGTGGCGGGCTGACTGCGTTCCGGGCACGGCCCGCCGCAATAATCCGTTGAAAGGCCAAGGGGTTTGCCGGTAGACCACGGGCCATCATGGCAAAGAAAAAACCCTTCCTAGTCGCAATGTCGGGCGGTTCGGGGTCCGGCAAGTCCACGCTGGCCGAAGCCCTTCTGGACCATCTGGAGCCCGGTCAGGCCGTCCTGTTTGGCGAGGACGCCTATTACTATCCGATGAGCCATTATGGTGAGCCGGCGAACCGGGAAGAATGGGAAACCCTTGTGGCGGGCATCAATTACGATGCCCCGCGATCCAAGGAGGCCGACCGCCTGGTCAAGGATATCCGCGCGCTGAAGGCCGGCGAGACGATCCAGCAGCCGATCTATGATTATGAGCGCCATGACCGCAGCGACCGGACGCGCGAGATCAAGTCGGCGCCGATCCTGATCCTGGAAGGCATCCACGCCTTGTCCTTCCCGAAAATCCGCTCGCTGATCGATTTGTCGGTTTATGTCGACACGCCGGACGATTTACGTCTGGCCCGCCGGATCCGCCGGGACGTGACCGAGCGCGGACGCAGCCTGGAGAGCGTGCTGCAGCAATATCTGGGAACGGTGCGCGCGGCGCATTACCAGTGGACCTATCCCGCGAAATTCGAAGCCGATCTCGTGATTGCCGATGAAGGCCTGCCGGCCTATGGCAATGTACGTCCGACCGACGAGGCGATCGAACGCATGATTGCACCGGTTCTGGCCCGCCTGCAGAATAGCGGGGCGATCTGACCGGTTCTCGCCTGGCGGGCCGTCTGCTATGACAGCGGCCAGATGCACAGGAGACGGCCATGACTTCCAGACTTTCACTTCTTCTGCTGGGCCTTGTGGGGCCGGCCTGCCTGTCGGCCTGTATCATTGTGGATGAGGCCGATGCGCCCGTCCGCGAAGTTGTGGTGGAGCGCGAGGTCATCGTGGAAACCGGCCCGGCGCAGGATGACCGGATGAACGCGACCCTGTGGGCGCAGCAGGCCGTGGAGTACAAAGCCACGACCGATGGCATCTATGCGCTGGCGGCACTGCGGCTGGAGGAGGCGCTGGCCGATCCGGACTGGACCGCGGCGCCGGACCTGCAGGGTGAGGGATACCAGGACCTGCCCCCGGCCATCATTCTGGATGCGGACGAGACCGTTCTGGACAACACGCCCTATGCGGCGGCGGATGTGCTGGAGGGAACCGGGTTTGACGAGGCCCGCTGGAATGCCTGGGCGGGCGCCGGGGTGGCCAAGGCGGTGCCGGGCGCCGTGGACTTCACCCGCGCAGCGGCGGCCAGGGGCGTGAAAGTGTTCTATGTCACCAATCGGGACGCCGTGACGGAAGACGGCACGGCGCGCAATCTGGCCGCGCTGGGCTTTCCGATGGGCGGCAATGTCGACACGTTGCTGACGAAAAGGGAACAGCCGGATTGGGGCTCTGCCAAATCTACCCGCTGGGCGGTGGTGGCCGAGGATTACCGTATCCTGTTGATGCTGGGCGACAATCTGGGGGATTTCACGGATGACTACAAAGGCAGCCCGGCCGAGCGCCAGGCTGTGTATGAGGCAAATGCCGGCAAATGGGGCCGGGAATGGATCGCCCTGCCCAATCCGGGCTATGGCAGCTGGGAAAGCGCGCCGTTCGGGCATGATTACAGCCTGACCGAGGATGAAAAGCGCGCCCTGAAGCGCGATGCGCTGCAGCCCTGGCCCTGATCCGGCCTGTTTTTGTAACTGTTCTGTTCAGGTCTGACGCGGTAATCTGCGCGCAGACATGATTGTGCGTGCATTCATCCCGGCCATGCTGGCCCTGATGACGGCCCTGCCAGCGTTCGGATGCGACCTGGCTGTGACCGGCCGCAGCGACACAGTTGCCGACTATTTCGAGCAGGTAGAGCCCTGTTTCACCAAACTGCCGGCCGGCTATGCGTTTGACACGGGCATGGAGCAGGAATTCCTGAAGCTGACCAATGCGGCGCGCGCCGAGGCGGGATTGCCGCCTCTGGTGTTTCGCGCGCATCTGCGCAATACGGCGCGGTTTCACAGCCTGGACATGGCCTATAATGATTTTTTCGGTCATGTCGGCCCGGACGGGCGCGCGCCGCAGGACCGGGTGGCGGCCTTTGACCGGCGGGCGCTGGTGCAATTCTCGGCCGAGAATGTCGCCATGGTCGAGATTGTCCGGGGGCGGTGGAATCTGCAACGGGAAGCCGTGCGTCGCCTGCACGAAAATCTCATGGACAGTCCGGGCCATCGCGCCAACATACTGAGCGAAGAGGCCACACATGTGGCCATGGGCGTGGTGCGCACCGATCAGGGCGTGTGGGTGACGCAGAACTTCCTCACCCTGTCCGGCAGCCTTGCGCGCGATGTTCCGGTGCGGATGCGCGCCGGGGACCGGCTGCGTCAGATGCCCGTGCTGAATGGCTGGACGTTCCGGCGGTTCTCCGCGGAATCGGCTGACGGGAATGTGCTGTCCCTTGGCGAGGGGATCCCGGCCGGTCTCGATGGCGACATCCATATCGCCGCCGAAGGCCGCAAGCCGGGCGAGGACCCGTTGAGTTTCTACACGATCCGCCTGCCCGGCCCGGCCGTGACCGTGGAGGGATAAGCGGGCTTGGAGGGTGTGCGTCAGAGCACGTGCATGATCTGGTCCAGCGGTTTTTTGACGAGCGCGTGTTTTGGCACCATGGCACCGTCTGCCGGATAGCCTGCGACGAGGATGAGGAAGGGTTTTTCCGTTTCCGGACGGTCGCAGATGCGGTTCAGGAATTTCATCGGATTGGGCGTATGGACGAGCGTGGCCAAACCGGCCTGATGACAGGCCGCCATCAGCAGGCCGGTGGCAATGCCGACGCTTTCATGAATGTAGTAATTCTTCCGGGTCTCGCCCTCATGCGCGCCGCCGCGGCGCTGGGCGAAGATGCAGATCAGCCAGGGCGCGGTCTCCATATAGGGCTTGTCGGCATCGGTGCCGATCGGGGCGAGGGCGTCGAGCCAGTCCTCGCCCGCGCGGCCGGCATAGAATTCACGCTCCTCGGCCTCGGCGGCTTCGCGGATCTCGCGCTTTTTCCCGGCGCTGTTCACGCAGGCGAAGAACCAGGGCTGGTGGTTGGCGCCGGACGGGGCCGAGCCCGCGGTCGCGATGCAGGCCTCGATGATCTCGCGCGGGACGGGGGCGTCTGAAAATTCCCGCACCGAGCGGCGCGAGGTCATGGCGGCATGGAAGGCCCGGGCGCGGACGCGCATCTCGTCCTCGGGATAATGCGGAAAGCCGGTCAGTGGCACATGGGTTTCGGTGCTGGTTTTCATGAGGCCCCTCCGATGTGTGGAGGGGCATCATGGAATGGCGGCGCGGGCGTGTCAGCCCCGTTTCAGGCGGGCGACTGCTTCTGTGACCGGCGTGTCGCCATTGGTCAGCTCGATGATCTCGTTCGTGATCTCCGGCGTGTTGATCAGTTCGGCCAGCGTGGCGGCGACATTGCCGCGGGCCACGTCTCCATAGGTGATCGCGCGTCCGGCGCTGACCTGGCCGTCACCATCATCGTCTTTCAACGTTCCGGGGCGCAGGATGACATAGTCGATGCCGCTGGTGGCGAGGGCGGCGTCGGCGCGGCGCTTCATCGCCATATAGTGTTCGAAATCATCGCTCGTGTCGCGGTCGCGCCCGGCATCCATGATGACCGAGACCATGTAGATGCGGTTGACGCCGGTGGCGCGCGCGGCCTCGATCAGCTTTTCCGGGCCTTCGCCATCAATTGCTGTTGTCTTGTCGCGGCCTGATCCGGCGGCTCCGGCAGAGAAGATGGCCGTGTCACAGCCCTGCAGGGCGCTGGCCATATCGTCGGCCGTCATCTCGATGAGATTGCCGAAGACCGGCTCGACACCTTGGTCGCGCAGATCGCCGGCCTGTTCGGGCTTGCGGTGCAGGCCTTTGACGCTGTGGCCGGCGCCCACGAGTTTCGGGCCAAGGCGGCTGCCGACGCCGCCGGTGGCGCCGATAAGGAAGATATTGGACATGGAAGTCTCCTGTCAGAATGGGTTCGCCAGACCAACAGGAGAGACAGGCAGGAGTTCCGGGCGATTACAGAAGCGTGATCGCTACTCCTCCGGCAAATCCGGGACGCCGACGACGTGGAAGCCGGCGTCGACATGGTGGACTTCGCCGGCGACGGAGTGGCCGAGGTCTGACAGAAGGTAGAGCGCCGCGCCGGCGACGCCTTCCATGCGCGTGTCTTCCTTCAGCAGGGACCAGTCGCGGCCGGTGCCCATCAGGCTCTTGCCGCCGCGAATGCCGGCGAGGGAGAGGGTGCGCATGGCGCCGGCCGAGATGGCGTTGACGCGAATGCCCTGGGGCCCGAGATCGCGCGCCGCATAGCGGGTCGCCGCTTCCAGCGCGGCCTTGGCGACGCCCATGACATTGTAGGAGGGCACGGTGCGCTCGGCGCCGAGATAGGTCATGCAGATCATCGCGCCGCCATCGGGCATGATCTCGCTGGCGCGGCGGGCACAGTCGATGAAGCTGTAGACGGAAATGTCCATCGCGCGGCGGAAGCCTTCGCGCGTCGTGTTGGCGACCATGGAGCCCTGCAGCTCGTCCTTGCCGGCAAAGGCGATGGAATGGACGAGGAAATCGATCTTGCCCCATTTGTCCTGCACGGCCTTGAAGGCGGCATCCATGGACGCGTCATCGGTGACGTCAGCCGGGATCATGAAATCCATGCCGATGCTCTCGACCAGCGGGCGGACGCGGCGCTCGAGGTTTTCGCCCTGATAGGTGAAGGCGATCTCGGCGCCCTGCGCGGCGAGCTGGCGGGCGATGCCCCAGGCGATCGAGTTCTGGTTGGCAACGCCCATCACGATGCCGCGCTTGCCTTTCATCAGGTCGCCTGCCGGCGGGGTCCAGTCATCAGCCATGGGAAAGCCTCTCTTTGGTGAATGTCTCGTTGGGAAACCGCTAGGCATCCCCGCTGGGCGCGTCAAGTTTGCGGCGGTGTTTCGGATGCCGGCTCAGGCCCGGGCGAGCCGGTCGGACAGGGCATGCAGAAGGGCGGCCATTTCGTCGACCCGCTCGCCCAGCGCCCCGTCAATCAGGTCGTTGATCTCGCCGAACGGCGCCTCGATGGCGGCGAGCGTGGCCGTGCCGGCATCTGTCAGCGACAATTCCCAGGCGCGGGAATCCTCCTGGCTGCGGGTGCGGGCAACCAGGCCGAGCTTTTTCAGCCGCGTGACCATGACCGTGATGGCGGATTCGTTCAGGCCGAGCGTGCGGGCCACCTCGTTCTGGCGCATGCCGGGCGAGCGCGCGATGACGGCCAGAACGGCAGACTGGGCGGTGGAAATGCCGGCGGCGCCAGACACGGCCTGGTCGGCCTGTTTCTGCAGGCGGTGGGCGGCGATCTGGAGCGCGTGATAGAATCGGCTGGAATGTGCAGTCATGCCGCTACGTAGCCTCTTGTGGGGGAGAGCGGAAGCCATATACTTCAATAGTGAAGTATATGGAGAGTCTCATGATCATCGATGTCTGGGCCCAGGCGACGACGCCGCGCTTTGCGGCGGCCCCCTGGCTGCAAACCCTGCTGAAATGGACCGGCCGGGAGGGGGACACGCGCGGCACGACCGTCGCCGAGACCCTTGCCGCAATGGATGCGGCGGGCGTGGACATCACGTTCCTGTCGGCCTGGTCGTCGCCGACGGGCGATCTGATTTCCAATTCCGAGCTGCAGGAACAGATCGATCAGGCACCCGACCGGTTGAGAGGGCTGGCCACTGTGGACCTGACCGATCCAATGGGGGCGGTGCGGGAGATCCGGCGGGTCGTGGACGGCCAGCGGATCGTCGGCGTGCGATTGGTGCCGTGGCTGTGGGACCTGCCGCCGAATGACCGGCGCTATTATCCGGTCTATGCCGCCTGTATCGAAGCGGGCGTGCCGTTCTGTACGCAGATCGGGCATACCGGGCCGCTGAAACGGTCCGAGACCGGCCGCATGCTGCCCTATCTGGAAGATGTGATGCTGGACTTTCCGGAACTGGTCGTGGTGGGCGGCCATGTCGGCTTCCCATGGCTGGACGAGCTGCACACGATGACGATCAAGTTCCCGAACTTCCATGTCGACACGTCGGCCTATGCGCTGCACCGCCTGCCTCCGGCCTTTGTCGACTGGATGAAGGGGGTCGGGGCGTCGCGGGTGATGTTCGGAACGAACTGGCCGATGCTGTCGCCCCGGCGCTGCCTTGATGGCCTGGACGGGCTGGGCCTGGACGCGGCTGCACGGGACGCGTTCCTGTCCGGCAATGCGAAACGGGTGTTCAAGCTGTGACGGTTGGCGACAGCCGCTTCATGTCAGCCCTGCATGCGCCTCTGCGCCGCTAGAGCCGGGCCAGCTCCGGCGTGGCGCCGCGTTTGCCCATCCATGCCTTCTTGAACAGATGTTTCGCGTAGCGGGCCGAGCGCCGGTCCCCCTTGGCCTTGTAGGTCTGCCACAAGCCATAAAGGGCATGCGCATTGTTCGGGGATTTGAGCAGGGCGCGGTGAAACATCACTTCGGCGCGGTCAATCTGGCCATCCTGCAGCAGCAGCGCCGCGAGCGTCTGGCGGGCGGGATAGTACCAGATCGGCGGTTCGCTGTAGGGAAGCGCATCCTGCAGGTCTGCAGCGCGCTCCATTTGCGAAATGGCACTGTCGAAATCGCCATTCCCGGCGGCAATCCGCGCGGACACGATCAGGGACGAGATCCGGGCGATGTCGCCCGCCGGCAGGTACTGCGCTTCCAGTTCGGCCACGCCATCGCTGGTGATCAGGGCATCGATCCGGTCTGCTTCGGCCTGTGCGCTGACGGCGTCGCCCTCGGCCGCGAAGGCCAGTCCGCGCGCATAATGCCAGGCGACGCTGTCCATCACGGATTCCGTGCCCGGATCGGGCAGGCCGAGCACCGTGTCCGGCGACGAGAATTGCGCATGGGCATAATAGGCAGACGGACGGATCAGGGCGATCCAGGGGGCGAGGGAGGACATGTCCTGTGGCAGTGCCGCATCCAGCCGGGAGGCTGTGGACAGCGCAGTCTTTCCGTCGCCCGCCATCATGGCCGAGGTCAGGATGAAATGGAGATTGTGCGGATAGTATCCGTACTCGTAGAGCGGCGGCGCATTGCCGCTGGCAATGTAGAGCTCGTCCGCACGGGCTGCGGCCAGATTGGACTCCATCGACCGTTTCCACTGGCCGGTCAGGTACCAGAGGTGCGAGGGCATGTGCACGAGATGGCCCGATTGCGGGGCAAGGCCCGGCAGCTGTTCGGCCGTCGCGATGGCGCGGAAGGGATCGTCGGATGCTTCGGTTGCATGGATGTAGAGATGGATGGCGTGGACGAAGTCCGGATTGCGGTCCAGCACCGTCTCAAGCAGGTTGATCACCTCGGCCGTGCGGCCTTTCGGCGTGTGACCGTCGGCCTGCCAGTAATCCCAGGGCTGGGTGTTCATGGCCGCTTCGGCGGCGAGGGAGAGGACAAGGTCATTATTGGGAAATTGTACGGCGGCCAGAGCCAGGGCGTCTGCGAAGGCCACCGGATTTTCGGACACATTGCCATCTTCCGTGCGCGGATACCGCGCCACCATGGCATCGATCAGCATCTGTTCCAGAACGGGCGTGCCGGAGGCGCGCAGCTTTGCGGCCTGCGCCGCATCATGCGCCTGTTGAAGCGCGTCCTCGCCGACGGCCAAATTGAGATTGCTGCCGCGCGCAAACGCCTCGCCCCAATGGCACATCGCGCAGCCGGGATCGGCGGCCTGCGCCTGGCGGAACACATCGATGGCGGCATCATGATTGAAGCTGATGACGAGGGACAGGCCGAGATCGAACAAATCCTGTGCGTCAGGGGATTCGGTGGTGACCGGATAGGTGATGATTGGCGCCGTCAGGCCGGCGGCGAATGTGTTGCCGACCTTTCCGGACTCGGCATAGGCCCGGGCGGCGCCGAGAAACAGGCTGAGCCGCCGGGCGCTGCTTTCGCTGCCGAGACAGGATTCACCCGACAGAAGGACGGGATCCGGGAAGGGCGCCTGCCGGGGCCGCTCTGCAATGTCCACGCCGCCGAGCGCGAGCAGGGCGGCTGTGAGAAGTGTGCCTGTTTTCCAGTAGGCCATACGGTGTCCCCTTTTCTCCCGAGAGGGGAAAGTACCGCAGGTCTGTCAATCTGTCATGGGTCGGGCCGGTTTGCGCGCCGACATGCGACGCGCATGAAAGCCCGTATGCTAGAGCACGTTCTTCAGGCCGACCTTCATGTCGAGGGCGGTATAGACGTGTTCGCCATCCACATAGACGCGGCCGTCGGCGATGCCGAGATTGAGCTTGCCACGGCGCACGCGCTTGATGTCGATCTCGTAGCGGACGAGTTTCTTGTCGGGCGTGATCTCGCCGGTGAACTTGACCTCACCGACCCCGAGGGCGCGGCCCTTGCCGGGGCTGCCGGACCAGCCGAGCCAGTAGCCGACGGCCTGCCACATCGCGTCCAGCCCGAGACAGCCGGGCATGACCGGATCGCCGGGGAAATGGCACTGGAAGAACCAGAGGTCCGGCGTGATGTCGAGTTCGCCGATCACGCTGCCCTTGCCGAACTGGCCGCCATCCATGGTGATTTCCGTGATCCGGTCCATCATCAGCATGGGCGGGATCGGCAGCTGGGCATTGCCGGGCCCGAAATAGCCGCCTGCGCCGGATTTCAGCAGGTCTTCCTTCGAATAGGAGGATTGGGGCGTGTGGTAATCGTGCGGTCCGGACATGGCGGTTCCCTTGTTCATTCAAGCGCAAGAGGCCGTTCGAGCCTGTGCGGCCCGGCTTGTCAACCATGCGCTGCGGCTTTGCGGGAGTGGGGATCAGAGCGCGGCGGCGCTGGTCTCGATGCCCCAAAGGGCGCGGGCGGGAACGTGGCCGCGATATTGCCCGGCCGAGACACGGCACCAGCCTCGCTCACAACTCCCGAGTTCAACCAGGACAGTGGCTTCGATGCGGGCAATCTCGGGACTCATTGCGTCCGGTTCCCGGTGCATCACCGTGTCAGCCTGGACCATGGCGCGGTTGCCTGGCTCCAGCATGCGGGCATGCACCCAGACTTCGGCGCCTTCCGGATCGCGCACCCGGCGCCAGTTCTGGCTTTCCTTGATGATCAGGAGCGGCAGGCCCTTGCGTTCGTATCGCCAGAGAATGGGATGGTCGCGGCTGGGCCCGGCGCGGCCATTGACGGCATTGTATTTCAGAGACTCGAAGCGCGGCACTTCCTTGCCGGAAAATTTGCTGACCCGGACATAGGTCGGGCCCTCGGCGACGGCGACCGAGCCGGCCAGGAGGAGTCCTGTCAAAAAGAGGGCTGCCCACTTCATGTGCAGTCTTTTCCCATGTCTGCGAGGGGCTAGAATTCCATGGTCGAATGAATCTTGTGTAAAACATGAAGCGTTGGCGCGGCCTGATCCCTCTGCTAAGGCCCGAATGAGAATATTTGCAAAAAGAGTCCCCATGCCTGCGAAGAAGTTGAAAGTCGTTGTCACAAGAAAACTCCCGGCTCCGGTCGAGCTGCGCCTTAAGGAGTTGTTCGATGCCCGCCTGAATGACGATGACCACCCCTTCACACAGGAAGAACTGGCCGAGGCCATGCAGACCGCCGATGTGCTGGTGCCGACGGTGACCGACCGGCTGGACGGGCGCATCCTGGCGCGGGCCGGCGAGCAATTGCGCCTGATCGCGCAGTTCGGCGCAGGCGTGGACAATATCGACGTGCAGAGCGCCGTGCAGCGCGGCATCACGGTGACCAACACGCCGGGCGTGCTGACCGATGACACGGCCGATGTCGCCATGGCGCTGATCCTGTCCGTGCCTCGCCGCCTGTTCGAGGGCGCCGAGGTGATGAACCAGCGCGGCTTTGATGGCTGGACCCCGACCTGGATGATGGGTCGGCGCCTGGCCGGCAAGCGGCTGGGCATCATCGGCATGGGGCGGATTGGCCAGGCCGTTGCGCGCCGCGCCAAGGCGTTTGGCCTGCAGATCCATTATCACAACCGCAAGCCGGTCAGCCCGCGCATCGAGGAATTGCTGGAAGCGACCTATTGGGACAGCCTCGACCAGATGCTGTCGCGCATGGACATCGTCTCGGTGAACTGCCCGCACACGCCGGCGACCTTCCACCTGATGAATGCGCGGCGGATCGAGTTGATGAAGCCGGACGCCTATATCGTGAACACCGCGCGCGGCGAGGTGATCGACGAGGCGGCGCTGGCCCGCGCGCTGAAGGCCGGCAAGATTGCCGGGGCGGGCCTCGACGTGTTCGAGCGCGAGCCGACGGTGAACGAGGAATTGTTCGGCCTGCCGAATGTCGTGCTGCTGCCGCATATGGGCTCGGCCACGATCGAGGGCCGGACCGAAATGGGCGAGAAGGTCATCATCAACATCAAGACCTTCGCCGACGGCCACCGCCCGCCAGACCGCGTGATTCCCGCAATTCTGTAAATTCTGTCTCTATTTCAGGTTGACGTTTCCTGACTGGTTTTCCAATCTGGACCGGTTCAGGGAGGGCTGATCTGGTGTTGCGTATTCTGGCGGTCGTGGCCGCCATTTTTGTTTGCGGTCATGCGATTGCGCAGGAACCCGCTCCTCCTACCCTTGAAGAATTCCTGAGCGATCTGGATTTCTGGAGTCCGGAATTGTCGCCATCTGGCCGGTACATGTCAGGCGTGCGCCGCGTCGACGGCGAAGACTTTCTGGTCATGCTCGATCTGGATAATCCGGCGCCGACACTCGATGCGACCAATCTGGAGGATTTCTACATCCGCTGGGTCGACTGGATCAGCGATGACCGATTGCTAGTCGCGCTGACAGGATATGTCGACATCCGGTCTGGTCGCACCATGTCTCGCGAGGAATTGCGGGACTGGGATGAGGACAGTCGGACTATTCCCAAACCCTTTTCCCGATTGCTCTCCGTGGAGCGTGAAACCGGGAAGACGGTGGCCATGTTCCAGGAAGAGAAAAGCCTGCACCGGAACTTCTATCTGACCTCGGTAACGGACATGTTGCCGAATGATCCGGACCATATCCTGATGCCCGCGCGCCTGGCCGGAGACCTCGACCTGTTCAAGGTAAATGTCACAGATGGTACAGTCGAGCGTATCGCGACAGGAACGAGAAACACCTATGCGTGGTACACAGACCGGAATGGGGAGCCGGCCTTTCGCCTGAATGTAAATGCGCGGGGCACCGTCATTTATATTTATGCGCGCGAAGATCGGAAAAACGGTTCGATCAAATGGCGAAAGATCCGTACGGTACGCCTCAAATCGCGTCAGAATGACGAGGCGGCGCTAGACTTCCAGGTACTTTATCCCGGCCCTACAGAGTCGACCTACTATGTGTCTGCCCGGCCGGATGATGAAGACAAGGCTGGCATCTATCTTTACGATTTCGAGCGGGATGAAATTGTCGAAACTGTCCGTAAGCATGAAGAGGTCGATATTGAAGATGGATTCTTCAACACTGAAACTCGAGAATTGGTGGGGGTGTTCTATTATGATGACCGCCTCGTCATCGAGATGGACGATCCCCTGATCCAGAGTCATCTGGATGCGTTGAACACGTATTTCGGGAATGAGGCCAATGTGATCCCGCTTGATGCCAGCGAAGATGGCAAACGATGGCTGCTCAAGGCCGTCGGGCCACGCGAACCGGGTTCGTATCATATCTATGATCTGGATACCGCGGCGGCCACGAAACTCGGCAATCAGCACCAGCGTCTGGTCGGCAAGACGTTCGGCGCCACCGATGTCGTGACGTATACGGCGCGGGACGGGCTGGAACTGCATGGATACCTCACCCGCCCTCCGATGGCTGAAGGTGCGCCTCCGCCTCCACTTGTTGTCATGCCGCATGGTGGTCCGGAAATGCGGGACATGGTCACCTTCGATCAGGACGTGCAAATCCTTGTGGCGCGCGGATACCAAGTGTTCCAACCCAATTTCCGTGGCTCTTCCGGATTCGGGAAGGCGTTCGCTGACAAGGGACGGCGGCAATGGGGGCGGGCCATGCAGACCGATGTGGAAGATGGATTTGACCATCTTGTGGCCAACGGCCTGGCGGAGGCAGACCGCGCGTGCATTTTCGGTTATTCCTATGGCGGGTATGCCGCGATGGCGGCCGCCACGCTGACCCCCGAAAAATATCAATGTGTGATTGCTGCAGCAGGGATCAGTGACTTACTTGCATTCTTGCGTCGTGAACGACGTGAAGAGGGCAGCAATTCCGAAGCCTACCAGTATTGGGTCGCACATATTGGCCACCCGGGGCGCGACAAAGAGACCATTAAAGCAGTTTCGCCGGTTGAGCATGCGGGCAATCTGTCACGACCTCTTCTGATCCTGCACGGCAAGGATGATGGTGTGGTAAACTACGAACAAGCCGAACGTATGGACAAGGCCCTACGCAAAGCAGGTAAGTTCTTCCGGCTCGTGACGCTGGAAGATTCCGACCATTCCTACATGTCGGAAGAAGACGAGCTGACCTACTACACCGAAATCCTCTCCTTTCTGGAGACGCACTTGCCGGTAAATTGATAGGGCGGGCCTAGTCCAGGGCGCCGATATAGGGCAGGCCGCGATACTTGCCGGCATCGTCCATGCCATAGCCGACCAGGTAGCGGCCGGGCGCATCAATCGCGCAATAGTCGACGCCCTGCTCGCCGCGCGGGGCCCAGGGTTTCTGGGTCAGCGCACAGGTGATGACTTCGCGCGCGCCCTTTGCCTGCATGTGGGCCTTGGCAAAGGCCAGCGTGCGGCCGGTATCGAACACATCATCCAGAATGATCACGCCGCGATCCTTCACAGAACGGGCCAGATCCGCGCGCACCACCACCCGGCCGGAGCTTTCCCGCGCATCGCGATAGGATTCGAGCCAGATGACATCGAGCGTCGGGTGAATGTCGCGCCGGGCGAGGGCCTTCATCAGGTCTGCGGTGAACGGCGTGGCCCCAATCAGGATCGACACGATGGTCCAGTCCCCGGTCAGGCGCGGGGCCAGCGTTTCGGCCAGCTGGTCGATCTGTGCCAGAAGTTCGTCTTCCGGCACGATGACTTCGATCTTGGGCATGTCGGTCATTCCGCAGGCAGGTCCGTTTCAGTTGGGGTCTGGGGGTCCGGTTCCGCGTCCGGTTCAGGCGTTTCGTCTGTATCACCGGCAGGGACGTCCGCGAGGTCCACGAATTTCAGTTCGATCTCGAAGCTTTCCATCGGGGCCTGTTCAACCACGATCCGGAACATGCCGGCCTCGCCGGGTGCCAGGGCATCCGGGCGGATGCGGCCATAGGTGGTGGCCACGATGACGCCGCGCTCATCCTTCAGGTCCACCTGAACGGCGGGTGTGTCGACTGTGGACCGCGAGATGTTGAGCGCTTTGCCGGCGACGGTGACGACCGGAATCGTGTCATTGAAGGTGCGGCTGCGTTCAATGTCCTCGAAATCGAGGCCAAACCGGTTCACCTTGAATCCGAGCTGGCTGTAGGCGGTCCCGGCCTCGGGCCAGATTTTTGCCACTTCATTGCGGTACATGATGGCGGCGACGCCGAGCGAGAAGAAGACTGCAGCGGTCACAAGCCAGGACAGAAGGGCGGCCGTGCGGCTCTTGCGGCGGCGTTGTTCGCGGACTTTCTCGCGGTAGATTTCATGTGCCGCGGCGGGGGTGCGCTTGACCGTGTCGCCGAGATGTTTCGGTTCGACAAACCAGGATCCGCCACAGGCGGCGCACTTCACGGTGCGCCCGCTTTCACCGATTGTTGAGTCATCGGCGAAATACTGGGTTTCACAATGGGGACAAGTGAGGATCATGACTTGGTGTTTCCCGCAATTCGCCCCAATAATCCACTCGAACGAGCACAGGACAGGAGCTGATGACTCTTTCCCGCCATGACCTGTTTGACGATGTTGCCGTGCGCCTGGACAGCGTCTCGCTGCGGTACGACACGTCGGAGGACATTCTTAGCGGGATTGACCTGGTCCTGAAACCCGGATCGTTCAGCTTTCTGACGGGGGCTTCCGGTGCTGGCAAGACCAGCCTGCTGAAACTGCTCTATCTGGCGCTGAAGCCGACGCGGGGGGAAGTCTCGCTGTTCGGCCGTCCGACCAGCCGGCTGACGCGCGACCAGCTCTCGGCGCTGCGTCGCCGGGTGGGCGTTGTGTTCCAGGAATTCCGCCTGCTGGACCATCTGACCGCGTATGAGAATGTGGCGTTGCCGCTGCGGGTGCTCGGCCGCAAGGAAGCGAGCTATCGCCACGATGTCGAGGAATTGCTGGCCTGGGTGGGGCTGGGCGAGCGGATGCATGCGCGGCCCCCGACGCTGTCGGGCGGCGAGCAGCAGCGTGTGGCCATCGCACGGGCCGTCGTGACCCAGCCGGACATCTTGATCGCGGACGAGCCGACGGGCAATGTCGACCCTGAAATGGGGTCACGCCTGATGCGCCTGTTCCTGGAACTGAACAAGCGCCGGGGCACGACGGTGATCATCGCGACGCATGATCTGGGCCTGGTGCGGCAGGTCGAGGCACCGGTCTTCCGCCTGCAGCACGGCCTGCTGGTACAGGATGTGGAATACGGCCCGGCGGCGCGCCGTCGCACAGATATCGTGAAGGCGGCGGAATAGGCATGGCCAGAGAGACCCCGCTGCTGCCCGTTGAGGATGCGCGCGAAATGGCGCTGTTCTTTGTCGTGGGCGCGCTGTGTTTTCTCGCCGCGCTGGCAACCCTGTCGGCCAAGTCGACCTATGGAGCTGCGCGCAGCTGGACCGCCGAAGTGGAGGGCGAGTTGACCGTGTCTCTGCCCGATGCCGACCGGCGCGGGGCCGAGGAAGCGCGGCAGATCATCGAGGCCACGGAGGGTGTGCGCGAGGCGCGCCTGCTGTCGAAGGCGGAGATCGACGCGCTGCTGGAACCGAATTTCGGGAGCCGGGGCCTGCCGGACAGCCTGCCCCTGCCGCAATTGGTTGCGGTGCGCGCCGATCCTGAGGTCGACTTCATGGGGCCAACCCTCGAGCGCCGCCTGACCGAGGCCGGGTTTGCCAATGCCGTGGATGAACATGCTGACTGGGCAGGCGATGTGCGGCGGATGCTGGCGATCGCGCGGCTTGTGGCGCTGACGGCGGTGGCCCTTCTGGCCTCGACCGCCGTCGCGGTTATTGCTTTCGCCACGCATGCGGCCCTGCTGGCGCGCCGGGACATTGTTGATGTGCTGCATCTGGCTGGGGCACGTGACCGCTATATTGCCGGCCTGTTCGAGCGCCGTTTCTGGCTGCTGGGCCTTCGGGCCGGGGCGGTCGGGGCGCTGTTGGCGCTGGGCGCGGCGGCGGCGATGATCTTTGCGGCCCATTCGAGCGGCGCGCGCTCGGGCTTGCTGCCGGTGTTGAGCCTGGACCTGCTGGACGTGATGATCCTTGTGGCGACGCCGCTGATCGCGGGCCTTGCCGCCCGCCTTGCGGCGCGCGTGACCGTTATTCGTTCCCTGAAGAGTGTGATGTGAGCGGCGAACGGCGATTGCGACAGAAACGGATCGGACTGGTGCCTGCCCTGCTGCTGGCCTGCCTGCTGCTGGCGGTGGTGGACTTCATCCTGTTTGCGCAGCGCGCCGCCAGGGCCGATCACGCGCCGGAGATCACCGCCGATGCGATCGTGGCCCTGACGGGCGGGTCCGGCCTGAGGATTGCCGCCGGCGTGGATCTGGTCTCCGAAGGCCGGGGCGCGCGCCTGTTGATCTCCGGGGTGCATCCGGATGTGACGGTGGAGGACCTGATCGCGCTGGCCGGCGGATCGGCGGACGTCTGGGCCTGCTGCGTCGATGTCGGTTATGTGGCCGAAACCACGCTGGGCAATGCCGACGAAACCGCGGCCTGGGCCTATGAGCGCGGCTATGAGAGCCTGATCATCGTCACGTCGGACTATCACATGCCGCGCAGCCTGATCGTTCTGGAGAAGGCAATGCCGGACATCGCGCTGAAACCCTGGCCAGTGCGGACGGTGAATGATCCAGCCCGGATCTGGGCCGATCCGGATTCGTTCCGCGGTGTGCTGCTGGAATGGGCGAAGTGGCGGGTGACGACCTTTGCGTGACGCGCTATCTGAAGCGGGATGATGATGTTGCGTTCCATCCTGTTCGTGATCTGGATGTACGGCCTGATGGCCGTCATGGGGATCGTTTGCCTGCCGGCCCTGTTGCTGCCCAAATCCGTGACCTTCTGGGCGATCAGCCTGTATGCACGGGGCTTGATCTGGGGCCTGCGCGTGATCTGCGGCATCGAGGTGGAAATTCGCGGACGCCAGAACATGCCGCGCGGGACGGTGCTGTATGCCGGCAAGCACAATTGCATGCTGGATGTGTTCATTCCGTTCCTGGTGATGCCGGCGCCGGCGATCATCCTGAAGCAGGAATTGCTCTGGTATCCGTTCCTCGGCTGGTACGCGCTGAAGACGGCGATGATTCCGATCGACCGGGCCGGGAACACGAAAACGCTGAAGAAGATGGTCGCCGAGGCGAAGACCCGCGCCGAGGATGGACGCCAGATCGTGATCTTTCCGGAAGGCACCCGGACGGAGCCGAGCGCCCCGCCTGCCTATCATGCCGCCGGCATTTCCGGACTGGCGAAGGCCATCGAGGCCCCCATCGTGCCGGTGGCAACAAATGCCGGCCTGTGCTGGCCGGGCCGGGGCCTGAAGCGGACCCGGGGGAAAATCATCTATGACATCCTGCCGCCGATCCCGGCAGGCCTGCCGCGCAGGGAGCTGATGACACGGCTGCAATCGGACCTCGAGACCGCATCGGACGCCCTTGTCGCAGAGGGACGCAGCGTGCAGGGTCGCCTCGCCGCCACCAGCCAATAGGACCCGTTCATGGCCGAGCCTTCGACATCCCGGAAGAAGAGCCGATTCTGGCTGTATCTGCCCTTCACCCTGTTGCTGCTGGGGATCGGCGCGTGGACCGCTTACTGGTTCGTCGCCAAGGGCCAGCTGGACAAGGGGATCGATCAGTGGATTTCCGAACAGCGCGCCAATGGCACGGTAATCGAATATTCCTCGAAATCCCTCGGCGGATTTCCCTACAGGTTCGAACTGGTTGTGGACGATCCGGTGTATCAGGCTGCCGGGCAGGGACGCTGGGAGGGCGAGAAATTGCGCCTGGTGATGCAGCCCTGGAACTGGCAGCATGTGATCGCCTATTCGCCGGGCCGCAATCTGGTGACCGAACCGGGCGGCCTGCGCCAGACCGTGACGCTGGACACATCGTCGGCGACCAGCGTGTCCTGGACCCGCGACGGCATTCGACGGATCGGCGTGCAGATGGGCAGCGCCACCGCGCTGATCAATGGTGAATCCTATGAGACGGCAGGGTTCTCCCTGAACCTTGCCCCGCGGTCGGGGGCAGAGGATGACCTGATGATTGCGCTGCAATGGGACCGGCTGACCATCAATGCCGCCCCGCAGGGCGCAGAATTCCTGGGCGATACGCTGGGCCCCTCGCGTCTGATTGGCGAGGTACGCGGATTTTTCCCGGCCTGGATTCGTGCCGGCGGAGATCCGGAGCGGTTCCACCGGGCGCTGGTCCAGCAGGAGGGCGGCGTGGAGATTGCGCAGGCCCTTCTTGACTGGGGCCCGCTGGACCTCGGCATGAAGGGGGACATTGCCTACACCAATGGACGGGCCAACGGGTCCTTCGGCATACGGATAGAAGATACGACCGAATTGAGGGCGGTGCTGGAGGAATCCGGCCAGCTGGGCCAGCAGGAAAATGCGATGCTTACCATGCTGGAAACCTCGTCGGCGGACGGCGGATTTCTCAGCTTCACGATCCAGGATGACGAGGTCCGGATGGGGCTTGTCCCGGTTGGGACATTGCCGGGTCCGGGCTATTGACGGCGCCGTCGCGGCGCAAGCTGAAAGCGGCCTGTGAAACGCTGGCGGCCGCAGATCCTGCGCTGGGACGGGCCTATGACGAGCTGGGCGTGCCGCACTGGAGGGTCGGCGATCCCTGTTATGCGGCGCTGTGCCGATTGATCGCCTACCAGCAATTGTCGACCAAGGCAGCCGGAACCATCTGGGGGCGGACCGAAACCCTGTTCGGCGAGGTGACGCCGCAGGCCGTGCTGGCCGCCGATCCAGAGGACATCCGTGCGTGCGGCATGTCGCGGCCCAAGGTGCGGCACATGCGGTCGATTGCCGAAGCGATCACACGAGGCGATCTGGACCTGCAGCGCGTATGTGCGACCGATCTTGAGTCGGCGCGCCGCGAACTGGTTTCGGTCAAGGGGATCGGCCCGTGGACGGCGGAACTGTTCCTGCTCTATTCGGTCGGGGCGATGGACGCCTTTCCGGTGGGAGATGTCGGCCTGATGGAGGCGCACAAGCTGCTCTCGGAGGTCGAAACCCGTATGGAAATCAAGGAATTCACGGCCCATGCGGAAATCTGGCGGCCGTATCGGGGTGTCGCTGCGCACATGTTGTGGGGCTGGATCAATGATCTGCGCGACAAGGCCGGGCGGGCGGGCCCGCAGGCCTGATCAGGGAAAACGTTGCAAAACGCCGTTTCTGTCATAATCTGATGATGTGAATCACCTAGAGCAGGGGCGAGACGAAAAGGAGCTGCGCCTTCAGTCGGTTCGAGCAAGCATATGTTCTCTGCACCATGGAGGTCTTCCATGGCTGAGATCCTTTCGGTCCCTCCGAGCGGCCGGCCCGCTCTGGTATTGAATGCCGATTTCAGGCCCCTGTCCTATTATCCGCTGTCATTGTGGCCCTGGCAGGAAGTGGTGAAGGCCGTTTTCCTCGACCGTGTTGATATCATTGCAGAATATGACTATGTCGTGCGCAGCCCGAGCACGGAGTTCCGTCTGCCGAGCGTCATCGCATTGCGGGATTTCGTACGCCAGGACCGCCCGCCGGCGTTCACGCGATTCAATGTCTTCCTGCGCGACGGGTTCGCCTGCGCGTATTGCGGCACGTCCGAGAATTTGACCTTCGACCATGTGATCCCGCGCTCGAAGGGCGGCCGCACGACATGGGAGAACATCGTCGCGGCATGCAGCCCGTGCAATCTGCGCAAGGGCGGAAAACTGCTGAAGCATACCGACATGCACCTGTCGAAGCCGCCGGCACGCCCGAACAATTACCAGCTGCAGGAAATCGGCCGGAAATTCCCGCCGAACCATCTGCACGAGACCTGGATGGATTATCTCTACTGGGATGTCGAACTGGACGGCTGACCGTGCGGGTCAGGACCCGAGATAGGCCTGGCGGGCCTGTTCGATATGGGCGAGTTTCGCCTCGACCGCCGACCAGTCATCGGATTCTGCAACCGGAGCCCAGACGGCCTCGACTTCGTCTATCAGCA
Source organism: Hyphomonas sp. (assembly GCF_017792385.1). Taxonomy (NCBI): domain Bacteria; kingdom Pseudomonadati; phylum Pseudomonadota; class Alphaproteobacteria; order Hyphomonadales; family Hyphomonadaceae; genus Hyphomonas; species Hyphomonas sp. Next base: position 1,327,708 of record NZ_CP051230.1, read on the forward strand.
GGCTGACCGGAGCGGGCGCCTGGAAATAGGCATGGTGCAACCGGTCCGGGCGGACCGGCTGGCGGGCCTCGAAGCCGTCCCGGACCGGTGCGAAAGGATCATCGACATAGAGCGCGGCCAGCGGAGAGGCCGATGCTCGGTCCGCGCTGGCCACGCCGCCAAACCAGTCGAAGAAGACTTGGGGCCAGCTGGCGCCGGTTTCGGTCATCCAGGCATAGAAGGCCTGCAGGAATTCCGTGTCGGCCTGCAACTCGCCCAGTGGTGCAATATCGAGCAGGGCATGCGTGTGGGTGATGAAGCTGTCCTGATAGGCCGTCTGATAGGGGGCCAATCCGGTTGCCAGTGCGTCGGCATCGGCGAGCGGCAGCAGGGCAGAGGCCAGCTGCTGGAGGGCCCAGCCGCCCTGAACGGGCTGGCGTCCAAACCGGTAAAGTCCCTGCTGGTCGAAATAGGCGGCGGTGAAGTTCGGATCGGAGACAGGCAGGAAGCGCCATGGCCCGAAATCGAATGTTTCGCCAGTGATGTTGAAATTATCCGTGTTCATCACACCATGGACGAACCCTGCGGCCATCCACTGGCCGATCATGCGGCCGGTGGCGGCCGAGATGGCAGCGAGAAGGTTGACCGTCCTGCGGGCCCTGTCCGGATCGTCTGCACCGGGATGGAAATGGCGGACGGCATAGTCGACCAGACGGGCGAGAGCGTCTGTTTCCTCGAGATAGGCGAGACGCTGGAAGCTGCCGAAGCGGATATGGCTGTGGGAAAGCCGTGTCAGCACGGCTGAGCGCGTGGGCGAAGGCTCGTCATTGCGGGCGAGCTGTTCCCCGGTCTCGACGAGGGCAAACGCCTTGGATGTGTTGACGCCGAGCGCTTCGAGATAGCTGGCGGCGAGAATTTCCCGCACGCCGCCCTTGAGGGTCAGGCGGCCATCTCCCTGCCGGCTCCAGGGCGTCTGGCCGGACCCCTTCGTGCCGAGATCGAGCCAGCGCAATGCGCCATCGCGCAGCTGGGCGAACAGGAATCCGCGGCCATCGCCAAGCTGGGGGTTGTAGGTGCCGAACTGGTGGCCGTGATAGCGCAGGGCCAGCGGCTGCGGGAGATTTGCGTCCAGCGGATCGAACCGGCCGAAATGGGCGATCTGTGCCTCCGGTCCCAAATGCCCGAGGCCGACAGCCTCTGCCCAGCGGGCGTTCCAGAAGCGCAGCGTGTGGGAGGGAAAGCCGGCGGGGTCCACCGGGTCTGCGATGAAATCGGCAATGTCGAGAATCGGTGGGGACTGGGTCATGGCCAGACACATAGGGGGTGAATGAAGAAAGGGCGACCCGCCGGGCCGCCCTTTCCTGAAAATACGCTGTGCAAGCTGAGCCTAGTATTCGTAGGTCAGCTCGAGGCCGACAAGGCGGCCCTTCTTGAGCGGGGAGAACGTACCGCCGGCCGGCAGGCCCATATACGGATAGTTCTGGCCGGTCGAGAGCGGGCCCGGGAAGGGCAATTGCGTGTCGTTGCCGGCCTGGACTTCGTCGAGCAAATTCTTGCCGTAGATGGAGGCCGCAAGACCGTCGATCGGCGTTTCCCAGGTCAGGTTTGCGTCCAGCATGTTGGCGGACTGGATCCAGCCGAAATTGCTGTCCGTGTACGCGATGCGGTCGCGGAACTGGTAGTTCACCTGACCGACCAGTGCGCCATTGTCGCCAAGGTCGACATCCTTGATCAGGCCGACACCCCAAGTTGCCTGCGGCACGCGGGGCAGGTCGAGGGAGAGGTCGCTGGAGCCGACAACACCGTCTGCGTCGAGATCGAAGAAGACCTCGTCATAGGAGGCATCGATCATGCCGACATTGAAGGTGGCGAGCCAGGAATCGGCGATTGCGACGCGGCCATCCACTTCGATACCGGTGATGGAGGCATCTGCCGTGTTGATGATGTTCTGCACCACGCCGGACGATCCGGCGGTGTTCACTTCCCGCTGCATGTCCTGGATCTTGGTGTGGAACAGGGCGCCATTGACCTGGACGCGGCCGTCTTCGCTGCTGGTCTTGAAGCCGACTTCGAAGGCATCGACTTCTTCCTCATCGAAGCCGAGATCGCCGGTCTGGGTCACGAAGGACTGGAAGATCGGGATATCGGTGATGCGGAAATTGTAGCCACCGGACCGGAAGCCCTTGGTGTAGTGGGCATAGGTCTGGAAATCGTCGGTCCAGAAGTATTGCAGGCCGACTTTCGGCGTCCAGTTGGACCAGTCATTGCCATCGCTGAAGCCGTTCGGCTCTGCCACCAGGCCGCCGGTGATCAGGGAGATCAGGGCATTGGTGCCGTCCGGCGAGCAGGTGCCGCTGACAACGGAACACTCGTTCCGCGGACGGATATAGATGACGTCGGCATCCTTCTCCTCGGAGGAATAGCGCAGGCCGACCGTGGCAACCAGTTTGTCGGTCACGGAATAATCGACATTGGCGAAGGCGCCCCAGACCGTGTGATCCTGACGGCCGCCACCATAGAAGCCCCACGGAATGGAGGCCGGCAGCGTCGCCGGACGGGTCGTCGGCAGGTTGCGGGTCTCGGTGTAGGCGATTTCCTGTTCGAAATAGTACAGGCCGGTCGTCACGTCCGCCTTGCCGAAGGTACCGGCATAGCGCAGCTCGTTGGAGAATTGTTCCTGATTGAACTCCGATCCGGAGTGGAACAGCGTGAACGGCGTGGCGTCGATGTCGCCGACCGTGGCCGATTCCAGATCGCGATAGCCGAAGATGTTGGTGATGCGGCCATTGCCGAAATCAACATCATAATCGGTGCGGATGGAGCCAAAGATGGTTTCGGCTTCGGCAAGACCCGGCTCGTTGATCGAGAAGTCGAACGTCTTGCGATCGAAATAGGAGCGGTTCTGACCGGACGGGCCGTCGCCGCGGCTGTCGGTGTATTCGACCTTGCCGAGCACGGTCAGGCGCTCGGTCGGCGTGAATTCGAGCGCGCCGCGATAGGTGGCGATCTGAAGTTCGCCATGATTGTCGCCATTGTACTGGTTTTCGAAATAGCCGGCGTCCGACGTGTAGGAGGCGCCGATCTTGCCGTTCAGCAGGCCTTCGATCAGCGGACCGGAGACATAGCCCTGAATGGTGCCGCTGGCACCGCCACGGTCTTCATCCACAGGACCGTCGACCTTTGCGCCGATCTTGTAGGTGAATTCGTCGCTCGGATTGCCGGAGTTCACGACCACGGCACCTCCGGTCGTGTTGCGGCCGAACAGCAGGCCTTGCGGACCGCGCAGGATCTCGATGCTTTCGACATCGAACAGGTCAACGACGACACCGGTGTTCACGCCGATATAGACGCCATCGACGAACACGCCGACGGCCGGGTCGATGGAGGGGATGGACGAGTTCACGCCGAGGCCGCGGATGGCGAAGTTCGCCGTGCCGCGCGAGGTGCCGACATCATCCAGCGACACGTTTGGGGACGAGTAGGACAGGCTTTCCAGGGTCGTGACGTTCAGGGCGTCAAGCGTGTCGGAGTTGAACGCGGAGACGGCGACCGGCACGTCCTGGACGTTCTCGACGTCCTTCTTTTTGGTCGCGGTGACCGTAACCGTGCCGAGCACGCGGTCGATGGCGGATTCGCGCTCGGATTCGGGCGCCGGAGTGGCGTCCTGGGCCTGAGCATTGGCCGCAAGAAAGAGGACGGCAGAAGCCGTCACAAACAATGACTGTTTGAGATGCATAGCAGTTTCCTGATTGTGTATTTCGAGTTCCGGGAGGGGGTTCGAGCCCGCTCTTGGCGGCGGGTGTTCGTCAAAAATAATCGTTCTATTGCCGGATACAGCCTCAAAATCTGGTTAGGTTTCAGGTTTGTCCAACACTGTAACATTTGCGCCACAATCCGGGCGATTCTGACCGATTTCGTGCAGATTGTGACGGCGGCTTTCGAAAGAAGATGAACACAACAACGTTGTCACAAAATTTATCCCCCATTTGGGGGGCAGAATTGCTGCGCCGCACAACAATATGCCCCTGTTCGACTGGCGAACCGGGCATATTCTGTCTGTGGGTGAGGCCAGAGCCGGGCACCAGAGACCGGCCGCTCACAACACGGGAGGAAGTAGATGAATCGTGAAATGAAAATGTGGCTTAGTGCGTCTTGCGTTGCGCTTGCGGTCGGCATGCCAGCCGTCGCGCAGGAAGACGCCGAGGCGCGCCAGGAGACGGTGGTGGTCACCGGGTCCTTTATTGCCGGTACGCCGGAAGACGCGGCCCTGCCGGTCGACGTTCTGACGGCCGGTGAACTGAAGCTGGAAGGATCGCCCAGTGTCACCGAACTGATCCGGAACCTCGGCGTATCGTCCGGGGTCGACGGACAGACCAACCAGTTCGCCTCGAACGGACTGGAAGGCACCTCCAACGTAAACCTGCGCGGTCTCGGGCCCGGCCGGACGCTGGTCCTGCTGAACGGCAAGCGCCAGACCTTCTCGCCCTATGGCGTGGGTGAGCAGGCGCAGCTGTTTGTTGACACGAACATGATTCCGTCGGCCGCAATCGGCCGCATCGAAGTGCTGAAGGACGGCGCAGCCGCCCTGTACGGCTCGGATGCCATTGCGGGTGTCGTGAACTTCATCACGCGGACAGACCTCGAGGGCTTTGAAGTTGGTGGCAGCTTCCAGCAGTTCGACGGATCTGATGGCGAGTATGATGTCTCGGCCGCCTGGGGCAAGCAGGGGGGTGACTGGAACTTCATCATCTCCGCAGGCTACCAGTACAAGAATGAAGTGGCGCTGCTCGAAAAGGACTGGGCAATTTCCGACATCACGGAAAACCCGGTGGGTGGCTTCTCGTCCCTTTCCAATCCTGGCCGCTATGTGGCGCTTGGCCTGACCGGTACCGGCCTTGGCGTCATTGGCGCCGTGAACCGCGAAGCCGGCTGTACCGATGTCGGCGGCATCGTCAATCCGGCCAATGATCAATGCTACTTCCAGTTCACCCAGTTCGACAATTTGGTGGAAGAGGAAGAGCGCTACCAGGTCTTCACCGAATACAATCGCGAATTCTCGAATGGCATCGGTCTTCATCTTGAAGCCCTGTACGGCATGACCGACGTTCCAAGCTGGAAGACGTCTCCGTCCTATCCGCCGCAGGAACTCGCGACGCAAGTGGTGCCGGTGAGCAATCCAGGCTTCCAGCAATATATCGCGGACAATCCGGGTGACTTCCCGGCCGGCACGCTGGCTGCTCTCTATATCGGACGGTCGTTCGGCTGGGGTGGCTTCCCGGGTACGGGTGGCGCACAGGAAGGCTTCCGCGAGCATGAAACGCTGCGGATTGCCGGTGAGTTGGACGGTACTTTCGAGAACGGCATCAACTGGTCGACCAGCCTCGGCTACAGTGAAGCGTCTGCCGACCGGAACACGAATGACACGTATATTCTCGGCTTCACGGCCGCGTTGAATGGCTATGGTGTCTGTACCGACCCCATTACCGGGAATGACCCGGCAACAGGAACGCAACCATTTGCGGCCGGCTATACCGGATCACTCGTCGCTGGCACGGGCGCGTGTGAATACTACAATCCGTTCTCGAACGCGATTCCTGCCAACGCAATCACGGGTGAAGCCAATCCGTCCTATGTTCCGGGACTGGAAAACTCCGAGACGCTGGCCGACTGGTTGACCGACGGTCAGTTCACGGCGGCTGAAACCAGCCTGCTCGTCTTCGACGCCGTGACGAATGGGCAGTCGAATGTGCAGGCGGCGGGCGGATCCGTCGGCTGGGCAGCTGGTTTCCAGGTTCGCCGGGAAACCTACACGCTGACGCCGAACAGCCTGAACAATCTCAACATCACGCCCGGGCCGGGCGGCACGGGACCGTTCTCCTTCCTGGCGGGCTTCACCCCGGCAGACCGGGAGCAGACGATCTATGCTGGTTTCGGCGAATTGCAGATTCCGCTGTTCGAGGATCTCGATGTGCAGGTGGCCATGCGGTATGAAGACTATGGTGGCGAGGTCGGTTCGACCTTTGACCCGAAAGTCGCTGCCAAATGGCAGGTGAATGACGCGCTGTCCCTGCGCGGGTCGGCCCAGACCTCGTTCAAGGGCCCGACGCTGAACCAGCTGGCCGGCAATGTCACGACGCTGCAATTCGTTGCACCGACGTCGGCGTTCAAGGCGGTGGACCAGTTCGGTAACCCCGCCCTGTCGCCGGAAAGTGCCTTCAGCTTCAATCTGGGTGCCATCTACCAGAATGGCGGCTTCAACGCCTCGATCGACTACTACAATTTCGACTTCTCTGATCCGATCATCGTTGAAGATCAGGCTTCGATTGTGAACGCTGCACTTGCGGCGCTTGCGGCCGGGGATGACGAAGCAGCGATCCTGGAGCGGATCACCTTCACGGACAATAACAGTGACGGTGTGAACCAGGCGAACGAGATTGCCCGTGTCGAGACGAATATCGTCAATGGTCCGGACATCAAGACGTCCGGCTTCGATATCCGCGTCGAGAATGTCTGGGACAATGCCTTTGCCGGGGGTGACTTCTCCATGGGTGCCGAAGCGTCCTACATCCTCGAATATGATGTGGACGATTTCGAGATCGAAGGGGTGATCATTCCGGGCGGAGACCGTGTGGACCAGTTCAACCGGTCCAACTTCTCCCGCTCCCTGCCGCAATGGAAGGCGAATGTCTTCGCCAACCTGGCGACCGGAGACCACAATTTCCGTGGTGTCATGCGCTACATCGACTCCTATGAAGATGAGCGCGGCGACCTGACCGGAAACAACACGACGGAGATCGACAGCCAGACCACGTTCGACCTGAACTATGATCCGTACACCCACAATCCGTTCGGACGTACGTTCAAGGTCAGCGTGACAAAGCGTTTCGGCGGCAGCAACTGATTGCCATCGAATGCAGCACTGGAGGCGGCCCTCGGGTCGCCTCCTTTTTTTATGGGATCAGATGGCGCCGAGCGCCCGGCCGGCTTCGACGCCTGCGTCCCGGATGGCAATGCGGACAGCATCCGACAGGGCGGTCATGTTCATGAACCCATGCACCATGCCGGGATGTTCGCGGACGCTGACCTTGACGCCGAAACTGGCCATCTTGTCGGCATAGGCGAGGCCTTCATCCTTGAGCGGATCCCAGCCGCACAGTACGAAATGTGCAGGCGGCAATCCCTTGAAGGCGGCAGGTTCGGCGAACAGCGGCGAGACGCGCGGATCCATGCGCTGGGCATGGTCGCCGATATAGGCGTCGCGGAAATATTCGAACAGATTGGCCGAAATGAAGAATCCGCCTTCCTGGAAGGTCATCTTCTTTGTGCGGATGTCGACAAACTGGACGAGCGGATAGAGCAAAAGCTGGAAAGCGGGGCCCCGCTTTCCGGTGCGCACCAGTTCCTGCGCAAGGAAGGCTGACAGGTTCCCGCCGGCACTGTCGCCACAGACGGCCAGCCGATCCGGGTCCACTCCGCAGATGTCGGCATGGGTCGTGATCCAGTTCCAGGCTGCCAGCGCATCTTCGTGGGCGGCAGGAAATTTGTGTTCCGGGGCCAGGCGGTAGTCGACGGCGATGACCCGGGCGCGGGCCCCTTCGGCCAGGCGCCGGCAGATCATGTCATGGCTGTCGAGGTCACCCAGCACAAAGCCGCCGCCATGAAAGAAGATGATTCCGGGGCCAGGCGGGATACCAGCGCCAAGAGGCGTGTAGATGCGCGCCTTCATCGGGCCGGCCGGGCCGGGCAGGGTGATCAGCGAGATATTGGCCATTTCCGGCGCGTCGCGTTCAATGGCGCGGCTGGCGACATAGAATTGCTGACGCAGACGGTCGACCGAGCCTTTCCAGTCCATGGCGGAAAAGTCCGGCATCTGGAGTTTGTCCATGAACTGGCGGAAGGTGTCATCAAGGCCCATGCGGGCTAAATGGCGTTTAATTGAGGCCTTGTGAAGACGTCATTCCGTCGCCAAGGTGATGGCATGAAAACTGTCGACGTCTTCTGGTCGTTCCGATCGCCCTATTCCTATCTGGCCACAAAGCGCCTGCGCGCCCTGCCGCAGAAATGGGAGGTGCGGGTGCGCCCGCGGCCGGTCTATCCAATTGCGATCCGCACGCCGGAATTCTTTTCGGAAGTCCGCCCGCAATGGGTGCCCTATCTGATGCGCGACATCGTCCGCCTGTCGCAATATCTCGGCCTGCCGCTGGGCCCGCTGAACCCGGACCCCGTGGTGATGAACATGATGACGCGGGAGATTTCCCCGGACCAGCCGCATATCGGGCGGCTGACGCGGCTGGGCATCCTGGCCTGTGAGGCCGGAGACGAGGCGGGCTGGGCGTTCATGGATGAAGTCTCGACGCTGATCTGGTCCGGCGGGGCGTGGACGGAAGGCGATGCCCTGGCTGAGGCCGCCGCCCGGGCGGGATTTGACCTCGCCGACCTCGATGCCAGGCAGGCGTCGGAAACGGAGCGGCTGGAAGCGGTGATCGCGGAGAACCAGGCGGCGCAGGACCCGCATCACTGGGGCGTACCGCTGATGGTGTTCGACGGAGAAGCCTATTTCGGACAGGACCGGCTGGACGTGCTGGAGTGGCGGCTTGCCCAGTCCGGCATCGCGCGGCGCGTGGATTAGAGGTTCGGCAGGCCGCGCAGATTGTCGATGCCGACATTCTCGAAGTCCGCAGATTTCACCATGTCGGCGAAGACCCTTCCCTTCGTGCCCTGGGGCAGCGTCTTGAAGGCAGTCAGGGCCGTGACGCCCAGATCACAGACGTCAAGCGCGGCGAGGGCGGAGTCCGATGGCCCATCGCGGCCCGATGCCATCAGCAAGGGCATGATCTGGGGATCGGAAATCAGGGACATGGCGAGGCTTTGCAGAGCCGCTTCGTCCCGCGAGGTGACCGGGCCGTGCTGGACAGGGTGGCTGCGGGCATCGCCTATGGCGCGGAAGGCATGGGCGAAGGAATCGAATGTATAGTCGGACAGTTCCGATCCGAGCTCGGCAAGATCCGATGCGGCCGCCATCTGGCCGGAAAGACCGGAGACGGCGTTGAAATCCTGATACCGGCTGCCGGCGCACCAGCGATGACGCGACCGGGATGCCTTGCGCAATCCCTTGCGGGTCATGTCCAGCCAGGCATCCACATGGCGCATGTCGGCCTGGGCCAGCTGATCGCTGTGACGGGCAAGCACGGTCGTGGCTTCCTCCATGGCAATGCGCGTATGGTCATAGGGTTGCGCCGTGGCGAGCCGGCGATCGAGCCGGTTGCGGGCGGCCGGGTCCACCTCTGCCATGGCGGCGAGAAAGTTGCGGGCAGACTTGCCTTCGAAGGCCGCATGGACGGCGGAGTCCTGTGCGGGGGCCTGGTGAGACGGCGTCAGGGTTGCCGCGGCGACCGGCTGCGGTGCGGGATCCGGTTTGGGCAGGCTGAGCACGGCAAAGAACGCGCCGGCGACGACGGTCAGCGTGATGGCCCCGAACACCAGCGTGTTCCCGCCTGACGATTTCGACTCGCCCCGTGCATCAAAGGTCATGCCGCTGTCCCCCAATAGAACAGGGAGCATAGGTGCAAAATCCTGACAAAGACTTATCAGGAATTAAAACTCAATATAATCAGGTGCTTGGAGCGGTTCAGGCTCAGGCCTCCGCCTCGACGGCGTTCACCACATGCGACAGGGCTTCCAGCATCAAGGGGGCTTCGAGCGCCTCTGCCATGACCCGGATGAGGGGTTCCGTACCGGATTTACGCACCACCATCCGGCCGCGCTCGCCCAGCATGTGATCTGCCTGCGCAAGGGCATCCTTCACGGTATCGCTGTCCAGCGGGTTTGCGCCGCTGAACCGGATATTGACCAGCTTCTGCGGCGCGGGCGTGAAGACACGCAGCAATTCCGAGGTCGGCCGGTCGTTGGCTGACACGGTCTTGAGCACCTGCAGCGCTGCCAGCAGCCCGTCTCCGGTGGTGGAGACATCCGACAGGATGATGTGGCCGGACTGTTCCCCGCCTAGATTGAACCCGTGCTGGCGCATATGCTCGCCGACATAGCGGTCACCGACCTGTGTCCGCGCGAGGGTCAGGCCCATATCCTTGAGATATTCCGCGAGCCCCATATTCGACATGACGGTGGCCACCATGCCGCTGCCCTTCAGGCGTCCGGCGCGGTGCAACTCGCCCGCGATCAGCGCCATGACCTGGTCGCCATCCACTTCCTCGCCCTGTTCATCGACGATGACCAGGCGGTCGGCATCGCCGTCGAAAGCGATGCCGATATCCGCTTTCCGTTCGAGCACGGCTGATTTCAGCTGGCCGGTAGATGTTGATCCGACCCCGGCATTGATGTTCATGCCATCCGGCGTGTCGCCGATCAGGAAAAGATCTGCGCCGAGCTGGCGCAGGGCTGCCGGGCCGACTTCGAAGGCCGCGCCATGGGCGCAATCGAGCACAATCTTCAGACCGGACAGATCCATGTCGGCACCAACCGTGTCCAGGCACCGGTCGAGATAGAGCGCGGTCGCATTGCCGAGCCGCTGCGGCGTCGTGATGGCGGCCGGCGCCGCATAGGCGCCTTCGAACGCCGTTGCCATGGCGGCCTCGAGCGCCTCCTCGGTTTCGTCGGTCAGCTTGATGCCTTCGGGACTGAACAGTTTCAGGCCATTGTCATCGGCCTTGTTGTGGGACGCCGAGATCATCAGGCCGAGGGCCGCGCCGGTGGCGCGTGTCATCAGGGCAACGTTGGGCGTCGGCACGATGCCGAGCAGGACAGGCTGCAGCCCCATACTGGTCAGACCGGCGATCAATGCGGCCTCGATCATTTCGCCTGACCGGCGGGTGTCGCGGCCGATCACGACTTCCCGGCCGCCTTCCGGCGCAAAGGTACGCGCGGCGGAAATGGCCAGCCGCAGGGCGGATTCCGCCGTCATGGGCGGCGTATTCACGCGGCCGCGAATTCCGTCCGTGCCAAAATATTGACGTGCCATGGGCGAATCCTCCACAGGCGAGTCTGGCAGGAATGCCGCCGAAAATCGAGACGGATCGTCAGGCGGGTGTCACGTCGCCATAGACGATGAAATGCGGATTGTCATAGCCGCGTTCGGTCTTGCCATAGAGCAGGGGTGTTCCGTCTTCCGTCAGCACGCGTCCACCGGCAGCTTCGACAACGGCGTGGCCCGCAGCGGTATCCCATTCCATCGTCCGGCCCATGCGGGGATAGAGGTCTGCCTCTCCGGCGGCGATCAGGCAGAATTTCAGGGACGAGCCTGCGCCGACGGTTTCGGCGACATTGAACTTGCCGAGCCAGTCATCGGTTTCCGGGGACCGGTGGGATTTAGATGCCACGGCGGTCAGTCCGGCAGTCGGGGCCGGACGGATCTTCAGCGGCCGGCGGCTGGACGGCAGGTCCCCACCCGGAGCGGCCTCGGCCTGCCAGGCGGAATTGTGGCTTTCAGCGACAAACAGGCGGTCGCGGGCCGGCGCATAGACGACCCCCATGACCGGGCGGCCATGCTCGATGATCGCGATGTTGACCGTGAACTCGCCATTCTTGTTGATGAATTCCTTCGTGCCATCGAGCGGATCGACCAGGGCGAAGCGATGACCGTGTTCGGGCACCTTGCCGTCGCTGAAGGATTCCTCGGCGACGACGGCCAGATCGGGTTCTGCCTCGGCCAGCCCTTGCAGAATCAGGGTCTCGGCGCGCTGGTCGGCTTCGGTGACCGGGGACGCATCTCCCTTGCGATCGACATCGAAATCGCTCTCATAGATGTCCATGATGAGTTTGCCGGCATCGAGCGCAATTCGGGCAAGCTGGTCTGCTGAAATCGTCACTGTGTGTGGTCCCCCTGACTGAATGCGCGCCCTTCCTGTCAGCCGCGCGGGGCAGAGGCAACCCAATTCCTGCACGGCGTTGACGTGGCAGGCGGGCATGGGCAACATTTGCCCATGCGCTGACAGAGAGGGTGAAGATGATATCGCGTCGTCACATGCTGCTGCTGGGAGGCGCGGCTGCCTTGCCCTGGCCGGGACAGGCCCAGGATGCGCCTGAGGCCCCGAGGATCGCGCTGATCATGGGCAATGCGGCCTATCCGGTCGGTATCGGGCCATTGGCCAATCCGGTGAATGATGCCCGCCTGATCCGGGGAGCCATCGAGACCTGCGGGTTCAACCTGGTGACCGGCGATGTCGTTGTGGATGCCGACCGGTCGACCATGTTGCGCGCAATCCGCGAATATGTGCGCCTGATGGAGGCTGCCGGTCCGGACGCCATTGGGTTTTTCTATTATTCCGGCCACGGGGCCGCGCGTGAAAATCGGGGAAACTATCTGATCCCCGTCGAGGATGTGGATCTGCTCGACGAGGCCTTGTGGGACGATTCCGTCTCGCTCGAATTCCTGATGGACAAGCTTGTGGCACTGGAAGCGCCGAGCGTCGTTGCAATCGATGCCTGCCGAAATGTGCTGCGCTTGCCGGAAGCCCAGCGTGCCCTGGGGGGCGGCGAGGCGTTCCGGGGGCTGCGACGCTCCACTGGCGGGGCAGGGGAGCGGAACATGTTCCTGTCCTTTGCCACCTGGGAAGGCGAGACGGCCAGCGATGGCCGCGCCGAGGATGGAGGGGGCCCCTATGCGAAATCGCTCGCGACGCGCCTGGCTGCGCCCGCCGTGACGGTGCGGGACCTGTTCGAGCAGGTGCGGGTCGATGTGCTGGAACGCACGCTGCAGCGCCAGGAACCGATGAATCTCAGCCGGTTGCAGCGCCGGTCCATCGATATCAGCATCGGCGATGAGGACGTCGTGTATGATCCCGACCGAATCTGGACGCCGCGCCCCAATCTGCGGCACGCATTGGTCATCGCGAACAATCATGCGGGCGCGGCCGGGCAGGACCTTCCCGAGGTTGCCGCCGATGGCGAGAAGGTGCGCGCGGCCCTGCAGGCCAGCGGCTATGATGCCAGCCTGACGCTGGATGCGGATCAGGCGGCCTTCAGGGACGCGCTGGACGCATTCCGATACCGGCTGCGGGCGGCAGGGCCTGCGGCGGTCGGTGTGGTCTATTTTGCAGGCTATGGCACCGCGATTGCGGGGGAGAATTATCTTCTGCCGGACGGACCACTGCCGGAAGACGAGTCCGGCGTCACGGCGCGCGGGGTGCCGCTGGGCGAGATCGTGTCCGGCCTGGAATCCGCCGGCGCGCAGGCGGTGGTGGTTCTGGTGGATTGCGGCCGGCCGTTCGAGCTAATGGGGAACAAGGGGGCCGAACCGGGCTTTGACCGGGAGTTTGGCCAGAACAATGTCGTGATTGCCTATGCCGATGCGCCGGAATCGACCCATGCCAATGCGCGGGATGCATCGCTCTTTGCTGCGGCCTTCGCCGCCCGCGTCCAGTCGCCAGACCGGGTCGACATTGAAACCGTCATGCGGCGCGTGTCTGCCGATGTGAATGCGCAAACGGGCGGGCAGCAGACGCCCTGGTTCCAGTCGTCGCTGCCCCTGCCAATCTATTTCCGGGAAAGCATTCCCTGGCAGACTCCGGGCGTCGAGTAACGCGCCGGGCCTATTTCATCACATCCAGCAATTCGACCTCGAACATGAGATCCGCATTCGGCGGAATGGGGCCACCGGGCGTGCCCTGGGCGCCATAGGCAATGTCTGACGGGATATACATCAGCCAGCGGTCGCCCGGCTTCATCATCGCCAAGGCCTCGACCCAACCGGGGATCAGCCGGTCCGACGGGAACAGTTCCGGTTGGCCGCGCTGGAAGGCGCTGTCGAACAATTCGCCCGTCTCGGCAAGGCGGCCCTCGTAATAGACAGCGACCATCTGGCCGTTGACCGGGCTTTCGCCTGCCGGATCGCCGCTGTCGAGCACGATATATTGCAGGCCGGATTCGGTCTTCACGACTTCCGGAAGATCGGGGTTCCAGGGTGTGTATTTGGCCCAGGATTCGGCATCTGCGGATTTGGGCTCCATCACCTCCACCAGTTCGACCTGGAAGACGAGATCGTCTCCGGCCTTGATGACATCGCCCCGATTGGCATTCCCGTAGGCCAGCGCGTTCGGGATGTAGAAGAGGTAGGTGTCGCCCTCGCTCATCAGCTGCAGGCCCTGCGTCCAGCCCGGGATGACCTGGTTCAATCTGAACATCGAAGGGGATCCGCGATCATAGGAGGAATCGAACTTGTCGCCGGCGGCGGTGCGGCCTTCATAATGAACGCGGACCATGTCGGTCGGCACCGGGCTGGCGCCGTCTTCCGGCCCTTCCTTCAGGACGATGTATTCGAGGCCGGCCATGCCGGTTTCCACGCCATCCCGGCTGGATTCCCAGGGAAGGTAATTGCTGAACGTCGCGTCCAGGTCGGACGTGTCGGAACCATTGCTGCAGGCAGCGACGAAGCCGATGGTGGCAAGGGCGGCAAGGGTGCGGCGGAACATGGGACTCTCCAATGGGACAGGGTTCACTAGGGTCTAGGCGGGAACAGGGGCGGAGTCATCTCGCCGCTGTCAGAGCGGGCGGGGCGGATATCCGGCCTGGGCGAGCGCGTCGATCACTTCCTGCGTGTGCTGCGCATCGCGGGTCTCGATCAGGATGTCGAATTCCGCGCCCTTGGCCGGGACGTCAAGTGCGATCCGGTTGTGCGCGACTTCCATGATGTTGGCGCCCTGGTCGCCGATGATCTTGGACACGAGCGCGAGCAGGCCTGGCCGGTCGTCCCCGATGATGCGGATGGAAGTCAGCCGATGCTCGCGCACCAGCGCCCGGGTCAGCACCGAGGACAGGAGGCGCGTGTCGATGTTCCCGCCGCACAGGACAAGGCCGACCTTGCGTCCCTGAAAGCGGGTGGGGTGGGCCAGAAGCGCGGCAAGCCCGGCAGCCCCGGCGCCTTCGGCAATGGTCTTCTCGACTTCCGCAAACAGGGTGATCGCGCGCTCGAGATGCTCTTCCTCGACAAGCACGATGTCGTCGACCAGTTCGGCGCAGACCTGGCGGGTCAGCTCGCCCGCTTCCTTGACGGCGATGCCTTCGGCAATCGTGGCTCCGCCGGTCTTGGGAGTCTCGCCGCGCAGCGCGGCATGCATGCAGGGATACATGGCCGCTTCGACGCCGATGATCTTGATGCCGGGTTTCAGCGCCTTGGCAGCGATGGCGATACCGCTGATCAGCCCGCCGCCGCCAATCGGCACGACCAGCGTGTCGAGATCCGGATTTGCCGCCAGCATTTCCAGCGCAATCGTTCCCTGTCCGGCGATGATGTCCGGGTCATCGAAAGGGTGGATGAAAGTGAGGTTGTCGCGTTCGCAAACCTCCAGCGCATGGTGCTTGGCCTCGTCGAAGATGAGGCCTTCGAGCAGGACGCGCGCGCCATGATTGCGGGTGTGTTCCACCTTGCTGAAGGGGGTGGTCTTGGCCATGACGATGGTGGCCGGAATGCCGAGACGGCGGGCATGATAGGCCACGCCTTGCGAATGATTGCCGGCAGAGGCGGCGATGACTCCCCGCCGCTGCTCATCCTCGGTCAGCTTGGACAGCTTGTTGAGGGCGCCGCGCTCCTTGAAGGCAGCGGTAAACTGGTGATTTTCGAACTTCACCCACACTTCCGCGCCCGTAATCGACGACAGCGTCCGCGACATGTTCATCGGGGTCTGGACAATCTGTCCTTCCAGCACGCCGGCGGCGGCCTGGACGTCGGCAAGGGTTACGGGCAGGTCTGGGGTCTGGGTATCCGGCATGGGGGGCAATCTTCTGGGTGCAAAACGCGCGCACCCTATGCCTGCGGCCCTGCAAGGGCAAGGCCGGACCTCCGCCGGAGCGGCGCATGCATCAGGCATGAAAAAGCCCCCCGCCGATCCGCAGGGAGGGGCGCGGATGGCAGAGGGCCGGGGGCCAGGGGGCCAAATGGGTCCTAGTGGACGCTGAGCGGTTTGAGATCGTGCTGGCGGGCAGCGGCGAAGGCAGCTTCGCGACCCTGCACCACGGCCAGTCGCACGCCGTCGGCCGACGCCACGACGAACAAATCGTCGGGCTCGTCGATCTGGTCGATCGCATTCGCGGGAAGAATTCCCGAAAGTTCTCCGGCATCAAGATGGCGGATATACACGAAGGCATCGCTTTCAAACGGGTTCGTTTTCAGGTCTGTTGTCATCGCTCCAATCCTTTCCGTCACAAGAGACAGACATGCCGAACGTCGGAACGATCTGTTCCAGTGTTCACAATAAAGGTGGGAGACAAAGGTTCCCGTTCAAGGACCGGATTGGGGCATCTTGAAGGCACGCCATCACGATGATGTGCGCGACCCGGCGGGTTTGTTCAGACTGGGTTCAGGAAGGGAATCCGGACAGCGCTGGCGCGCCAAAGGTGCGGAAAAATGGTGGAGCCAGACGGAATCGAACCGACGACCTCTTGCATGCCATGCAAGCGCTCTCCCAACTGAGCTATGGCCCCTGACCGGGAAGCGACGCAGTTACATCCGCCGCTTCCGGGTTTCAAGTCTATTTTTCATCTTCCTCGTCATCGAGAGTCAGATCGTCGTCGTCATCGTCGGCGTCTGCATCGATTTCGAAGTCGGTATCATCATCATCGTCGAGCAGGATGTCATCGTCGTCATCATCGTCGACGCCATCCTCGTTGAAGCCGGACGGGACCTTGGTCGCGCCGTCATCATCATCCTCGTCGTCTCCGCCGCCTTCGAGGATCACTTCCTCTTCGTCGCCGCCGAGTTCCTTGGCTTCCTCCTCGTCGGACTCGTCCTCATCGTCATCGATGTCGTCCGTGTCGCGGGCCGCCTTGTCCTCTTCGTCGTCATCCTCGTCCTCATCCTCGGTCTTGACGGCGGCCTTCGCGGCCTTGGCCTTCACCTTGGTGATGGTCGTACGGATGACTTCGTCTTCGGGATCAAACTCCTCGCCGCATTTCGGGCAGACGCAGGGGCGCTTGTTCAGGTCGTAGAAGCGTGCCTCGCAGGATGGGCAGACCTGTTTGGTTCCAAGTTTGTCTTTCGACACGGGAGACAGCCTCCTTAGGGTCTTCTCTAATTTTGGTATGGGCGGGCGCTTGCCATGAACGCCGCACGCTGTCAAAGCCCCATTTCACGTGATCAATCAAGCAGGGAATGTACCTGAAATGGTCTGGACCAGCCGACCCGTAACCGCCCTCAAAGGTGTCATTCGTGCCCCGGGGGACAAATCCTGTTCACACCGCGCCCTGATCTTTGGCGGCCTCGCCGAGGGCAGAAGCCGCTTTACCGGCCTTCTGGAAGGTGAGGATGTCCTGCGCACAGGCTGGGCGATGGAAGCGCTCGGCGCGACGGTGACGCAGACCGGACCAGGGGCCTGGGACGTGACCGGCGTTGGCCGGAAGGGACTTGGCCAGCCTGAAAACGTGCTGGATTTCGGAAACTCCGGCACGGGGTCTCGGCTGTTGGTGGGCCTGGTGTCCGGCTATGCAATCAATGTCGAGATGACCGGCGATGCCAGCCTGCGGGGGCGGCCGATGAACCGCATCCTGAAGCCGCTGCGCCTGATGGGCGGGCTGGACACGGCGGGGCCGGATGGCACGCTGCCCTTCGCGATTGTGGGCACCGAGAGCCTGAAGGGGATCACGTACACACCGCCCATTGCCTCGGCTCAGGTGAAATCTGCGGTTCTGCTGGCAGGCCTGAACGCGGCGGGCACGACCATTGTCGAGGAGGCCCGTCAGACCCGCGACCATACCGAGCGGATGCTGCGCGGCTTCGGGGTCACGGTCGGCACGGAGCGGATCGGCGCTGAAGGCGTGCGCGTGTCGCTTGAGGGCGGACAGGGCCTGACCGCGATCGACGCTGCCATTCCCGGAGATCCGTCTTCGGCGGCGTTTCTCATTGCGGCCGGCATCCTGTCGCCCGCCGGCGATGTGATGGTCGAAGGTGTGATGTCGAATCCGACCCGGTCCGGCTTCTACGATGTGGCGAACCTGATGGGGGCCCATCTGGGCGCGGAAGAAATGGGAGACGCCGCGGGCGAAAGACTGATCAACATCCATGCCGGCGCTGCGCCGCTCAGCGGCAAGGCCGTGCCGGAGCGCCTTGTGCCTTCCATGATCGACGAGTTCCCGATCCTGGGCGTGATGGCTGCCTTTGCAGAGGGCGAGACGGTGGTGACGGGGGCCGAGGAATTGCGCGTGAAGGAATCCGACCGGATCGGCGCGGTCGTTGCCATGCTGCGTGCCAATGGCGTCGAGGCCGAAGAACGCCCGGACGGATTTGCGGTACAGGGCTGTGGCGGGCCGCCGCCCGGCGGCGGTCTGGTGGAAACGCGCCATGACCACCGCATCGCGATGAGCGCCCTGGTCATGGGCACGGCGGCGCAGAACCCGGTCAGCGTTGACGATATCTCCATGATCGCGACGAGCTATCCGGACTTTCTGACCCATATGGCGGAACTGGGCGCGGACATTGTCGAGGGCTGATTGCCGCTGGGTCAAAATTGACGCAAGGGCGCGGAGGCGCACATTGGCGGCATGACAGATTTGACCTCCCCCCTGACTTTCGCGCACGGCCCGGCCCTGAAGAACCGGTTCGTGCTGGCCCCCCTGACCAATCAGCAGAGCCATGCCGACGGGCGGCTCAGCGAGGATGAGATCCATTGGCTGTCCAAACGCGCAGAAGGCGGCTTCGGCCTGACCATGACGGCGGCCGCCCAGATTGATCCGCACGGAATCGGGTTTCCGGGCCAGCTGGGATGTTTTGATGACGCCCAGCTGCCGGGCCTGCTCGAACTGGCGGCGAAGATCAATGCCGAGGGCAGCCATTCGGTCGTGCAGCTGCATCATGCCGGCATGCGCACACCGCACGATCTCATCGAGGGCAAGCCGGTCTGCCCGTCCGACAATGAGGAATTCGGCGCACGCGCCATGACGCTGGCGGAGGTCGAACAGGTGCGGGACGATTTCATCGCCGCAGCGGTGCGGTGCGAAGCCGCCGGGTTCCACGGTGTGGAAGTGCATGGCGCGCATGGCTATCTGCTGTGCCAGTTTCTCAGCGCAGAGATAAACACCCGCGACGACCGCTATGGTGGAAGTCTCGAGAACCGTGCCCGCCTGACCTTCGAGATCGTTGACGGAATCCGTGCGGCTTGCGGGCCGGATTTCTCGCTTGGCCTGCGCCTGTCGCCGGAACGCTTCGGCATGGATCTGGGTGAGGTGCGCGAGGTTGCCCGCCGCGTCATGGCGGAAGGCCGCATCGATTATCTCGACATGTCCCTGTGGGACGTCTTCAAGACGCCGGTGGACGAAGCCTATCAGGACCGGCGCCTGGTTGACTGGTTCACCGACCTGCCGCGCGGGGACGTGAAGCTGGGGGCTGCCGGCAAGCTGCTGACCGGTGCAAAATGTCATGAAGCGATGCGTGCGGGCCTCGATTTCGTGGTGATCGGGCGCGGCGCCATTCTGCATCATGATTTCCCGAACAAGGTGGCGGCGGATCCGGATTTCGAACCGGCAGCGCTGCCGGTGTCGCGGGCGCACCTGGCGCAGGAAGGCCTCGGCGAAGCGTTCATCGACTATATGAGCGGCTGGAAAGGCTTCGTGGAGGCGGCCTGACGCCCCGGCTTGACTTGGGGTGCGGGATCGCTCACTTCCCGCCCCCATGATTATTGCGATTGATGGAACCACCGCGTCGGGCAAGGGCACGATCGCGAAACGGCTGTCGGCCCATTACGGCCTGCCGCACATGGATACGGGCCGGCTGTATCGCGCCACGGGTGTTGCGGCGCTCCGTGCTGGGGCCACTCTGTCAGATGCGGCCGCGGTGGCGACGATCGCGCGCCAGCTGGACCTGGCCGAATTCGACGAAGCGGATTTGCGTACGGCCGAGGCAGGCAAGGCCGCGAGTGTCGTGGCGGCCATCCCCGAAGTGCGGCAGGCCCTGTTCGAATTGCAGAGGGCCTTCGCAACCCAGCCGATTGGTGCGTTGCTGGACGGCCGGGACATCGGCACGGTGATCGCGCCGGAAGCGGACGCCAAGCTCTGGGTGGATGCCCGGGTCGAGGTGCGCGGGGAGCGTCGCTGGAAGGAATTGCAGGGGCAGGGCAGCGACCTGTCGCTGGACGAGGTGATCGAACAATTGCGCGTCAGGGACCAGCGGGACCAGTCGCGCAAGGATGCGCCCGCCGAAATGGCCGCAGATGCTGTCTTGATCGATACGAGCGACCTGACTATAGAGGCCGCAGTGGAAAAGGCGATTGCCGCTGTCGAGGCAGCGATCGCCCGTGGAAACCGCACCTGAAGGGGCCTCTCCTCCTGATCGGAGGGCCTCAAATCCAAACAGGCTGCACCACTTCAAATTTACAGAGACCACGCTCACGGGTCGTTCTGAGCAGGCTGCAATGGTGCACGCCTGCCTTGAGCCGTTCGACCCGTCCGAAGGAACCCCAATGTCTGACAATTTCAATCCCACGACCGACGATTTCGCGGCAATGTTCGAATCGTCCACGGCTGCCAGCGCGATGCAGGAAGGCCAGGTCATTCCGGCCACTGTCATCCGCATCGACAATGATGCCGTGCTGGTCGACATCGGTCTGAAGACCGAAGGCCGCATCCCGGTCAAAGAATTCTCGATGGAAGACAAGGAGCCGGCCCCCGGCGATATCGTCGATGTCTATCTTGATCGCATCGAAAACGCGCTGGGCGATGCCGTCCTGTCCCGCGACAAGGCCCGCCGCGAAGAGCGCTGGATCAAGCTGGAAAAGAGCTTCAACGACGAAGAGCCCGTCAAGGGCGCCATTTCCGGCCGCGTCAAGGGCGGCTTCACCGTCGACCTGGGCGGCGTGAATGCCTTCCTGCCGGGCAGCCAGGTGGACATCCGCCCGGTCCGCGACGTTGGCCCGCTGATGGGCGAAGTCCAGCCCTTCCAGATCCTCAAGCTGGACCGTGCCCGTGGCAACATCGTCGTGTCGCGCCGCGCGATCCTCGAAGAGAGCCGCGCCGAACAGCGCGCCGAGATCGTGTCCGACATGGCTGAAGGTGATGTCCGCAAGGGTATCGTCAAGAACATCACCGATTACGGTGCGTTCGTTGACCTTGGCGGAATTGACGGCCTGCTGCACGTCACCGACATGAGCTGGAAGCGGATCAACCATCCGTCCCAGGTTGTGGAAGTCGGCCAGGAAGTCGAAATCCAGATCATCAAGATCAATCCGGAAACCCAGCGTATCTCGCTCGGCATGAAGCAGCTCGGCTCCGATCCGTGGGACGGCATCGACGTCCGCTATCCGGTCGGCGCCCGCCTCAAGGGCCAGGTCACCAACATCACCGATTACGGCGCCTTCGTGGAGCTGGAAGATGGTGTCGAGGGCCTGATCCACGTGTCCGAAATGAGCTGGACCAAGAAGAACGTCCATCCGGGCAAGATCCTGTCGACCTCCCAGGAAGTCGATGTGGAAGTCCTGGACGTGGACTCCGAGAAGCGCCGCATCTCGCTTGGCCTGAAGCAGACCATGGACAATCCGTGGACCGCTTTCCTGGCAGAGCATCCGGTGGGTACCGAGATCGAAGGCGAAGTTCGTGGCATCACGGAATTCGGCCTGTTCATCGGCCTCGGCCCGGACCTGGACGGCATGGTTCACATCAACGACATCGCTTGGGACAAATCCGGCGAGCAGGCCATCGAGACCTACAACAAGGGCGACATGGTCAAGGCGAAGGTGCTGGACGTCGACGTCGACAAGGAGCGGATCTCGCTCGGTATCAAGCAACTGTCCGGCGATCCGATCGAGGCTCCGGCCGATGGCGGTGCCGGCGTGAAGCGTGGCTCGACCGTCACCTGTACGGTCACGGAAGTCACGTCTGGCGGCATCGAGGTCGAGTTCGGCTCTCCGGCGATGAAAGCCTTCATCCGCCGCTCCGACCTGTCCCGCGACCGCGCGGACCAGCGTCCGGAACGCTTCGCAGTCGGCGACAAGGTCGATGCGAAAGTCGTGTCGGTTGACCGCTCCTCGCGTCGTGTCTCGCTGTCCATCAAGGCCCTCGAGATCGCGGAAGAGGCAGAGGCCGTGGCACAGTACGGATCGGCTGATGCCGGTGCGTCTCTGGGCGACATCCTCGGCGCTGCGCTCGCTTCCTCGGGCGCTGGCAAGGAAACCTCGGAAAAGGTCACCCCGACCCCGCCGAGCACGGATGGCAAGGCAACCGCTGATGCTTCCGCGCTGGACGAGAAGGGCCGCCTGTCCGGTCCGCAGGGCGACGCTGACGATCTGAAGCAGATCAAGGGTGTTGGTCCGGCCTTCGAGAAGAAGCTGAACGAAGCCGGCATCTACCATTTCTGGCAGATTGCTGCGCTGACCGATGCCCAGATCGCGACCCTCGAAGAGGAAGTCGGCACGTCTGGCAAAGGCGCGGAATGGAAGGCACAGGCCGGCGAACTCGCCGACGCCTGAGGCCGCTGATCCGGGCTTCGGATCAGTATTCTAAAATTGATGAAATGTTTGCGGCGGGGGCCTAGCGCTCCCGCCGCAAATGCGTTTAATATCAAAGACATGCTGAAGTCGGAATTGATCGCAAAACTCGCTGTGGAATACAGCCACCTGCGCCAGGAAGACCTGGAACGGGTGGTCAATGTCATTCTGGACGAGATCGGCTCTGCGTTAGCGCGGGGCGACCGTGTTGAATTGCGCGGATTCGGAGCATTCTCCGTCCGGCAGCGCGATGCGCGCAAGGGGCGCAATCCCCGTACCGGCGAATCCGTGGATGTGCCGGCGAAATCAGTGCCGTTCTTCAAGGCCGGCAAGGAATTGCGCGCCCGCGTGAATGGCGGCGTGGACCCGGAAGCCCGCTGACCCCACTTGCACCTGGAACTGAGTGTGACGTCTTGACGCGCCGATCAAATGCCCGGCGTATTTCAGCCATCGCTTAAATTTCCTTGCACGAAAAGGGGGCTTACCATGCTCAAGGAATTCAAAGAGTTTGCCATGAAGGGCAATCTGGTGGACATGGCCGTTGGCTTTGTCATGGGGGGCGCATTCGCCACGGTTGTCACGGCCTTCATCCAGGGCGTGTTCCTGCCACTTCTGGCGCCGATCATGGGCGGTCTCGACCTGTCGGCCCTGACCTACACGGTCTCGCCGGCCGAGCTGAACGAAGCCGGAGAAGTGGTCAAGGAAGCGGCCGTTGTCGAACTCGGCAACTTCATCTCCGCCATCATTTCCTTCCTGATCGTTGCTTTTGTCATGTTCATGATTATCAAGGGCATGAACAACATGAAGAAAAAGGAAGAAGAAACGGCTCCGGCGGCACCGCCGCGCCAGGAAGTTCTTCTGGAAGAAATTCGCAACCTGCTGGCCAAGCAAAGCTGAGGGCTGCGACCGGAATTCATGAAGGGTTAAGCATCGTGTGTTTACCTTCATGGATCGTAGAGTACAGGTAGAGTAGTGAGGGGCGGCCTATTTGGCCGCCCTTCTTTTTTGCCTGCAACCCGTCGCGCCCTAGCTGGCCCCTCATGAATGCCATTGTGTTTGGAGCATCGGGCGGGATCGGCCGCGCCCTCGTCGAGGCGCTGGTCTCCCGCGACCAGTACACGTCCGTGTTTGCGGTTTCCCGGCAGGGCACAGCCCCCGACGGGGCGATACCGCTGAAGGCAGACGCGCTGAACGATGCAGATCTCGAAGCTGTTGCGGAAACGGTTGGCAGCGCCGGGGACCTAAGGCTGTGCCTGACCGCGATTGGCCAGCTTCACGATGATGGCGCGTTACAGCCTGAAAAATCCTATCGCCATCAGAGCCGGGAAGGCTTCGAGGCGATATTCGCGGCAAACACAATCGCGCCGGCCCTGATTGCCAGACACATGCTGGGGCAGATGCCGCGACAGGGGCGGTGGGTGTTCGCGCCATTGTCGGCGCGGGTGGGCTCGATCAGCGACAATCGCCTCGGCGGCTGGCACGCCTATCGCGCCTCGAAAGCCGCGCTGAACATGCTGGTGCGGAATTATGCGATCGAATGCGGCCGGACGAATGACGCGGCGATCTGTGTGGGCCTTCATCCGGGCACGGTGGACACGGGGCTGTCGGCACCATACCAGGCGAATGTGCCCGACAGGCAATTGTTCTCTCCCGCCCGGTCGGCCGGCTATTTGCTGGATGTGGTCGACCGCCTCACACCTGCAGACAGCGGCCATGTGCTCGACTGGGCGGGCAAGCGCATCGCGCCCTAGGCCAGCGTCAGGCAAGGCAAAGTTAAGACCGGGCTGACAAACTGGGCCGATGGACATGCTAGCCGATTTCACTGCCTATCTGACCGATGAACGCCGCATGGCGGACAAGACGGTCGAGGCATATCGCAGTGATTTGGCGGGCTTTCTGGGCTTTCTGGCGATTCATCTGGGCGATGCGCCGACGCCTCAGCGGCTGGGCAAATTGCGCGCCCGGGATGTACGGTCGTTTCTGGCGCAACGCCGGCGGGACGGGCTGGCGGATGCCTCGATTGCGCGGCTGCTGTCTTCCATCAAGGCGCTGTATCGCTGGCTGGGCCGGACGCACGGGATCGAGAATGCCGAAATCGCCTATCTTCAGGGGCCGCGCAGACCGCAGCGCCTGCCGCGGCCTGTATCGGTGGATGCGGCAAAGGACCTGATCGAGGAAGCGGGGACGGATCCGGACTCCGAAGCCTGGATCAATGCACGCGATGCGGCGGTCCTGTCCCTGCTCTACGGGGCGGGTCTGCGCATTTCCGAAGCGCTCGGCCTGACCGGTGCGGACCTGCCGGCACCGGAGCGGCTGCGCATTACCGGAAAGGGCGGCAAGGTGCGGATCGTGCCGCTGATCCCGGCAGTGCGGGACGCGGTGAATACCTATGCCGAACTTTGCCCCTATGCGCTGGGCCGGGGAGACGCCCTCTTCCGGGGCGCAAAGGGCGGGGCGCTCAATCCCCGCCTGATTCAGGGCCTTGTCCAGAAGCTGCGCGCGGTGCTCGGCCTGCCGGACACGGCGACCCCCCATGCCTTGCGGCATGCCTTCGCGACCCATCTTCTGGCCGGCGGCGCAGACCTGCGGGCGATCCAGACCTTGCTGGGTCACGCCTCCCTGTCGACAACGCAGGTCTATACCGGCGTGGATGCCGAACGCCTGCGGGATGTGCATGCAGCCGCCCATCCGCGCGCCTGACCCGTCTTGAGAAACCCTTTCAAATTGCCCAATCCTGCCTTAATTGCCGGTAATGCTCGTCCGGTAGCCTGGGGAGGTCTGCAGAAAGGATTGGCGCCATGGGTGTCAGAAGGAACGCGGTACTGGGCCTGATCACGCTGGCAGCCTTCATTGGCTGCGGTCTGATGGCCAATGCACAGGAGAGCCAGGTCGACTATGACGGGTTTCTCGGATTGTCGGCAGAGATCGCGGACTATCGGGAGTCGCGGCTTGTCGATCTCGACACGTTTAACCGGATGAAAGCGGAGCCGGGCACGATCGTGCTCGACACGCGCAGCGCCGAGGCGTTCCAGATGGGACACATTGCCGGGGCGGTGCACCTGAACTTCTCCGACTTCACCGATGAGAAACTGGCCAGGGTGATCCCGTCGAAGGCCACGCGCATCCTGATCTACTGCAACAACAATTTCACCGACAATGTCGCGCCCGTGCCGGTGAAACGGATTGAACTGGCCCTGAATGTTCCGACCTTCATCAATCTCTATGGCTATGGCTATGAGAACATACAGGAACTGAACGGCGCCTATTCGCTGGCAGATCCGGACATCAACTGGGTGGGAGAGGTGCCGTCCCGGCAGGCATTCCAGCCCTAGGACTCTTCAGTAAAACTCAACTGTCCATCTGACGCATTGCAATCCGCGCAACCACACGTCATGTGACGCCGCGAGACATTGCAAGAGCGAGATGCCCTGACATGACTGCAGATGCGACGCCCGTTGCCGCCAAGAAGGTCAACCCGAACGCGCCGACCGAGGAAACCGTCCTCGAGGTAAAACACTATACAGACCGGTTGTTCCGCTTCCGGCTGACCCGTCCGTCGACCTTCCGGTTCCGGTCCGGCGAATTTGTCATGATCGGCCTGTACAAGGATGATGGCCGGCCGCTGTTGCGGGCCTATTCCGTTGCCAGCCCGAGCTGGGACGAAGAGCTGGAATTCTATTCGATCAAGGTACCGGACGGCCCGTTGACCTCCCGCCTGCAGGCGATCCAGCCGGGCGACAAGGTGCTGCTCGGCAAGAAACCGACCGGGACGCTGGTGCATGATGCGCTGGTGCCGGGAAAGCGGCTCTATTGTTTCTCCACCGGAACCGGGTTTGCACCGTTTGCCAGCGTCATCCGTGATCCGGAAACCTATGAGAAGTTCGACGAGGTCATCGTCACGCATACCTGCCGCCAGGCCGCGGAACTCGACTATTCGAAAGAGATTGTCGAAGAGACGCTGAACCATGAATTTCTGGGCGAACTGGCCCGGGGCAAGCTGCGCCGCTATGGCAGCTGCACGCGCGAAGACTATGAATACAAGGGCCGGATCACCGACCTGATCGAGAGCGGGAAACTGTTCGAGGATCTGGGTGTGCCGCCGCTGAATCCGGAAACCGACCGGGTGATGATCTGTGGATCCATGGAGATGATCCAGGACGTGAAGGCATTGATGCTGAAGGCCGGCCTGACCGAAGGGTCGAACGCGGCCCCGGCTGAATTCGTCATCGAGAAGGCCTTCGCCGGCTAGATTGCCGGGCGCGTACGTCTTGGCGCTGGCGCGTCGGCATGGTTAATCTTCCCGCGTGGGAGGACGTATCATGTCGCGTCGCGTTTCAGCTGTCACCGCCGGTCTCGTTGCCGGTTTCGTATCCATGGCCCTCGTGTCGGCGCCGTCTGCCTCAGCGCAGGACCGAACCTGCCGTGTGGAAGACACGCCGACCGGCGCCAAAGTTGTCGGCGGGGTGACGGCGCATCTGGCCAACTGGCCGGGGATCGCTTCGATCCAGCTGCGCATGCGCAATGGCACGTTCCATGTCTGCGGCGGGGCGGCCATCTCGAAGGATTGGGTCCTGACGGCCGCACATTGTGTCGAAGGCTTTCGTGTTTCGGAAGAAAGCGGCCGGGTGTTCGCATTCGAGGCGGCGAGCAATGGCGGCCCCGAGCGAAAGATCGCAGCCATCCGGGTTCAGCTGGGCACGGGTGATCTGGGCCGGATTCCGGACGGATCCCATGCGGCCTTCGTCACCGAGGTGATCACGCATCCGGCCTATGCCGGCGCGGAAGACATCTACAAGGGCGCAGACATCGCGCTGCTGAAGCTGGATTCGCCCTGGGAGGGCCCGCTGGCCACCCTGTCGGCTGATTCAACGACAGACCGCCTGTCCAAGGCGGGTGAGGAGGCCTGGGTGGCCGGATTCGGGAACCTGGAAGAGCTGGCGCCCGGCCAGCGCACCAAATGGCAGAATGCCAGGAATTTCGCGCTCGCCGCACCCAGCCTGATCCTGCAGGAAACATCAGCGCCCACTGTCGCGGCACAGACGTGCCAGTCACGCCTGCGCCGGGCGTCCATGATGGAAGGGTATCCGGCGGACTATCAGTCGCTGGTTGTGGATGACACGCTGGTCTGCGCCGGGCTGGAACAGGGCGGGCAGGATGCCTGTCAGGGCGACAGTGGCGGCCCGCTGGTCAAGTACGACAAGAATGGATGCCCCTATCAGATCGGTGTGGTCAGCTGGGGCGTCGGCTGTGGCCGGCAGGAAAGCCCCGGCGCGTACACGCGCGTGTCGGCCTATGCCGAGTGGATACGGCAATACGAGCCGGACGCGAATTTCATCCAGTATGCCGATGTGCCGCCACCCACACGGGGCGTGCCGAACTTGGTGACCGCCGTTCAGGAAGATTTCGACGAGATCGTCGCAGACATGCCGATACGGTTGCTGACGGCGGCCGGGACGGAAGTGTCAATCATCGAGAACGGACAGATGGTGGACCTTGAAGTGACCTTGCCGGTGCGGGGCAAACTGGTGCTGTTCGACTACAATGCCGATCAGGTGCTGACGCAGCTCTACCCGAACCCG
Source organism: Hyphomonas sp. (assembly GCF_017792385.1). Lineage (NCBI taxonomy): Bacteria > Pseudomonadati > Pseudomonadota > Alphaproteobacteria > Hyphomonadales > Hyphomonadaceae > Hyphomonas > Hyphomonas sp. Next base: position 1,355,681 of record NZ_CP051230.1, read on the forward strand.
ATCGAGGCGGCGGGGGACTGGCCGGTGCGCGAAGCCGGTGAAACCGTCCTGCTGGCGAGAGACGTATTCGGCGAGCCGGGCCTGAAGGCCGGTCCGCCGCTCGGGCCTCAATCGATGATCGCGATGGTGGTGCCGGAAGATGCGCGCCTGCCGGTGTCGCCGCAGCAGGGATTTCAGGAAGTGGCCGCCCCGGTGGAGTACATCACCCGTCTTGTCCGGACGGCATTGCGCCAGCAACAGCCCGTGAAGGGCCTTTTCCGGATTGCGGCCACAGAGGGTGAACCGGCCCCGGAATCCGCCCCTGAGGCAGCTGCAGAGGCCGGTGCGGGATCAGACGCCGACCTCGATCCGATCACGCCAGACCCGGCGCCCGAGCCGAAAATGGCCATGGGGGTGCTGGATTATTGTATCGATTCCCGTATCTGCGGCGCGGAGTCAGGCCCAGCCAACTGACCCGGCCGGCCAGCGAGGCAATCGGTCAAATTTGCAACATCCCGTTCAGCGGGCGGTTACCGTGCGCGTGGTAACCATGCGCCATGCTGCGCCGCCTGATCGCCATACTTCTGACCATCTACGCGATCGCCTTTGCGTTCGGCGCCCTGACGGCCGTGCGCTGGCCATCCATCATGATGGCGTTGAGCTGGGTGGTTCAGGATGATGTTGCCGCCGGGCTGGAGCGCGTCGACTGGCGCCAGCTGGGCATTGCCCATGGCGGGCCCTACCTTCTGGCAGCGCTGTGTTTCTATTGTTCGGCCGCGATGATTGCCGCCCGGCGACCGGGCGGGGTGGTTTGGTACCTGATGGGGGTCGTTGCCGGAATTCCCTGCCTGTACCTTGTCACGTTCGAGCCGGGCTGGTGGCATGATCCGAGCGCAGCGGAGGGTGCGATTGCCGGCGCTTGCGCAGGGGCGCTGCTTCTGGCGCTGGCCGTGTGGGAACTGCGCCTGCGTCCGGCCCGCCCTGCCAATGCGGCGGCCGAGGACGGGCCACTGGTCCTGTCGCAGCCGGTTCTGGTCAGCGAGCCGCTTGCCCGGGCACCGGCCCGCCCGGTTCCCGCAAAGCCGGCCCGCCCGGCCATGGTGCCGGCCGCCATTGCGCGCCAGCGGGCCAGCTTTGCCCTGCATGGCCGGAAGATCCAGGCGAAGCGCCGCCGCGCCGGCTGATACGGCCTGCCGCAGTTTGCATTTGATGGTGGCGGCCCGTGGGCCTACCCTCCTGTCCAAAGGGATGAGGAGGAAACGGGATGAGCGCCAGACGGATCATCGGACTATTGTTTGCCATGCTGGGCGGCTGGCTGTTCTGGGGCGGGGCCGCCACGGTCAATTTGCTGGTTAACCGCGGCAGCAGTCTGTCGGACGCCCTGATGCAGCCCCCGACCAGCATGGTGCGGCTGGTGGCGGCCGGCCTGATCCTGCTGGGTGGGCTGGCGATCCTTGCGGGGAAGGGCGTTGGCCGCTGGGTGACGCTGGGCGGCATTCTCGTCTTCACGCTGCTGGCCGGACTGATGGTGCTTTCGGGCGCAGATCCGATCCTCTGGACTGATGAGGCGGTGATCAGCGGCGTGCTCTGGGCGCTTTTTGCGGGCCTTGCCGTAACGAAACGCAGCTAATCCATTCTTGCAGACCCTGCCGCATTGATTTCAGGGGCAAAATGCATAGTTTGGCGGCTCATTCCTACTGGGCCCTCTAAGCAAGGCAGATTTCCCCATGGCTGAGACATACGACGTCGTCATTATCGGTGGCGGCCCCGGCGGCTACAATTGCGCAATCCGCGCCGGACAACTCGGCCTGAAGACGGCCTGCATCGAGGATCGCGGCGTTCTGGGCGGCACCTGTCTCAATGTCGGCTGCATCCCCTCGAAAGCCCTGCTGCACGCGTCTGAACTCTATGCCACGGCGCAGAATGATTTCGAGGCAATGGGTATCAAGACCGGCAAGCTCGAGATCGATCTCGATACGATGATGGCGCAGAAGACGGAAGCGGTCGACGGCTTGACCAAGGGCATCGAGTTCCTCTTCAAGAAGAACAAGGTGGATTACATCAAGGGCCGCGGCAAGATTCTCGGCAAGGGCAAGGTCGAAGTCAAAGGCCTGGACGGCAAGACCCAGACGCTCGACACGAAGAATATCGTGATTGCGACCGGCTCCGAGCCAACCCCGCTGCCGGGCATCGAGATCGACGAGGAGCGCGTTGTCACCAATACGGGCGCGCTGTCGCTGACCTCCATTCCGAAACGCCTTGTCCTGATTGGCGCCGGGGTGATCGGCCTCGAAATGGGGTCGGTCTGGGCGCGTCTCGGCTCCGAAGTGACCGTGGTCGAGTATCTCGACCGGATCATGCCGGGGGCGGATGCGGACGTGGCGAAAGAAGCCCAGAAGATCTTCAAGAAGCAGGGCCTGAATTTCCGCCTCGGCATGAAAGTGACGGGCGTCGAGAAACTGAAATCCAAGCTGAAGCTGAGCATGGAGCCTGCCGCCGGCGGCGACAGCGAGACGCTGGACGCGGATGTCGTGATCGTGGCCATTGGCCGGCGCCCTTATACCGAAGGCCTCGGCCTGGAATCGGTGGGTGGGACCACTGACAAGCGCGGCGTGGTTCAGACCATGGATGGCCATTTCAAGGTGGCAGAGGGCGTCTGGGCCGTTGGCGACTGCATTCACGGACCGATGCTGGCCCACAAGGCCGAGGATGACGGTGTTGCCGTTGCCGAGCTGATTGCCGGCAAGGCGGGGCATGTGGATTATGATCTTGTACCGAGCGTGGTCTACACGAAGCCGGAAATGGCCTGGGTCGGCAAGACCGAGGAACAGCTGAAAGAAGCTGGCGTCGACTATGTGAAGAGCAAGTTCCCCTTCATGGCCAATTCCCGTGCCCGCACCAATCACGAGACCGAGGGATTCGTGAAGATGCTGGCTGACAAGAAGACCGACAAGATCCTCGGCGTTCACATGGTGGGTGTGGGGGTTGGCGAGCTGATCGCTGAAGTCTGCGTCGCCATGGAATTCGGCGCGGCGTCCGAAGACATTGCCCGCACCTGTCATGCGCACCCGACCCTGTCGGAAGCCGTGCGCCAGGCTGCGATGGGCATCGAAGGCTGGACGATGCAAATGTAGGCAGCCTGCGGGTTGCGACCCGGCAGGTGAGATTTTGGTGTGGACCCGAAGCAGGATCGGGCCCACTCTTTTTGCATGTACGTACATCCCGGAGCCGGCTGGCACATTCGCGAATTTGAACGCAGGGACTATCGCCCCTGCTACCAATTGTTCCGTGACTGCCTGAAGGAATTCCCGTGGCGCGGACCGGCGGCTCCGTATTTGCGGCAATTGTTCAATTCACTTCCGACGGCGCGGGCCTGGGTGGCGGAAGAGCCACAGGCGGGTGTCGTGGGATTCATGACGATGCGGCCGCAATCCGGCTATGTGGACCATTTGTTCGTTGACCGGGACTGGCGCCTGTGCGGCGTGGGACGCGGCCTGTTGCAGGTCGGCCGGGAGGAGATGGACCAGCCGCTGCTGCTGGATGTCGATGCCCAGAACCTGGCCGCGCGCAAGGCCTATGAGGCGCTCGGCTGGCGGGTCATGGCGAGGACCGGCGACGACAATCGCGAGCAGATCCGTCTCATCGGTCCCTGACCCTATTCCGCGGCCCGCATCAGGGCCTGCATCCGGTCAAGCCACGCCAGCCAGGCGGTCCGGCCCGTTTCGGTCAAATGGATCCGGGTCTGGGGCCGGCGACCGACAAAGCGTTTCTCGAGTTCGACATAGCCCGCATCTTCCAGTTTGCGCAGATGGGTCGAGAGGTTTCCGTCCGTGGCGCCCACCTTGTCGCGCAACTCGCCAAAAATGGCGGGGCTGACGCCAGACAGGTACGCCATGATCCCAAGCCGGAGGCGGCCATGGATCACATCGTCGATGTCATTGTGATCAAAGGGGTTCTCCTCAGTCATCGGACCTACACCGTTTCCGAGGGTTCGTTCCGCATCAGGAGCACACCGGGCAACAACACGCATATGGCGGCCACAGCAGAGCCAAGCAGTACGATATAAGGTGTGCTCATGAGTAGGACGGCCGGCACGACCGCTGCCATGGCGGCGCTGCCGCTGACCGAGAGAACGCGGTTTTGCGCCATGACGCCCGAAACATACTGCGCCAGACCGTACAGGCCGATGACCATGGGCACCGACCACATGAAGGCCTCCGTGCCCTGGCCGATCAAGGCGGCGAAGAAGGCGCCTGTGAAATAGGCGCCGAGCAGGCAGCCTGCAGCCTGCCAGACAATGCGCGAGACCTGATTGCCGACCGATGCCGCGCCCGGCTTGTGGCTGGAAAAGCGCGCTTGCATCAGGAACATCCCGCCCATGCCGAGCAGCACATAGCCGACCCAGAGGATGGCAAAGGAAACGGGCGGCAGGCCGAACTGGCCACTGGCAATGGCATAATGGCCAAGATAGGCCAGCGTCGTCAGGCCGCCCCACCAGGCGAGAAAGCGGCCGCCGAGCAGCGGCGCTTTCTGCCCCGCTTCGGCAAGGTCGCGCACATAGGCCAGATCATCGGTCAGGGATTGGGGGCTCATTCTGGTTCTCCGCAAATAACTTTGAAATGCAAAGTATATTGATAAGCGGAAATGTCAAGCCAGCCCGAGGCCAGCGCCCGGATTTTGAATTTGAGCGAGATCAGCTCTCGGCGAGGCGGGCCATTTCGGCGTCGGACAATTCGGAATTGTCATAGACATTCGCCACGTCGTCGAGATCGTCGAGCACGTCCAGCAGCTTCATCAATGTGTCGGCCGCCTGGCCTTCGACCGGAACCGTGTTCTGCGGTTTCCAGATCAGCTTCGTGGATTTGGCTTCAACCTCCTCACCGAAATGCTCGACCAGTGCGTCCGCAACGGTCTGGAGGTCTTCGCGGGCGGTGTAGATCCAGTGGCCTTCCGCGTCGGTCTCGACATCCTGAGCGCCGGCCAGGATGGCCGCTTCCATGATCTCGTCCTCGGAACCGGCTTCCGGGGGATAGTGGATCTCGCCGACCTGGTCGAAGCCGAACGAGACCGATCCGGTTTCGCCGAGATTGCCGCCATTCTTGGAAAAGGCCGTACGGACTTCGGTTGCGGCGCGGTTCTTGTTGTCGGTCGAGGCTTCGACAATGATGCCGACGCCGCCCGGGCCAAAGCCTTCATAGCGGATGTCGACATAGTCTTCGCCGCCGCCGCCCTGGCCCTTGTCGACCGCCCGCTGGATATTGTCCTTGGGCATGGACTGGCCCTTGGCGTTCTGGATGGCCAGGCGCAGGCGCGGATTGGCGTCCGGGTCCGGCCCGCCCATCTTGGATGCGATGGTGATTTCCTTGGACAGGCGGGAAAACAGCGCGGCGCGCTTCTTGTCCTGCGCGCCTTTGCGGTGCTGGATGTTTGCCCATTTGCTGTGGCCTGCCATATCGCCCTCGTCGATCCCGGTCTGCTTAAGAGAAGGAAGGCGTGTAGCGCAGGATTGCCCAGCGGCCAAGATGCCTCTCTGCAGCGGCTTTTCGGGCATGGAAATGCGAATTTGCAGCGCGATTGGCCGGGCCTTGCAAATTTTTCCGCGCCAAATTGACACTTACGTCAACGTCAACCTTGCGTCTTTCAATCGCGGGCGCTAGGCACAGCCCACACGAGTTTAACATCCAACAAATGTCTGGAGCGGTTGTATGAAGGTCCTGGTGCCGGTCAAACGCGTGATCGATTATAACGTCAAGGTTCGGGTCAAGCCCGACCAGACGGGCGTCGATCTCGCCAATGTGAAAATGTCGATGAACCCGTTCGACGAAATCTCCGTCGAAGAAGCGGTTCGCATGAAGGAAGCCGGTACGGCAACCGAGGTCGTGATCGTGTCCATCGGCCCGAAACAGGCTCAGGAAACCATCCGCACGGCGCTCGCCATGGGCGGAGATCGCGGCATCCTGATCAACACCGATGAGACGGTCGAGCCGCTGGCTGTGGCGAAAATCCTCGCCAAGGTCGTTGCCGAAGAGAGCCCGGACCTGGTGCTGCTCGGCAAGCAGGCGATTGATGACGATTCCAACCAGACCGGCCAGATGTTGGCCGCTCTGCTGGACTGGCCGCAAGGCACGTTCGCCTACAAGATCGAGAAGGACGGCGACGCCCTGACCGTGACCCGTGAAGTTGATGGCGGTCTGCAGACCGTCAAACTGGCCACGCCGGCCATCGTCACGGTCGATTTGCGCCTCAACGAGCCGCGCTATGCCTCCCTGCCGAACATCATGAAGGCGAAGAAGAAGCCGATCGACGAGAAGGCGCCGGGCGATTACGGCGTGGACATCTCGCCGCGCCTGTCAGTGGTCAAGGTGACCGAGCCGCCGGTGCGTGAAGCCGGTGAAAAGGTCGAGGACGTCGCGACGCTGGTGTCGAAACTCAAAGCTGCAGGAGCGATCTAATGGCTGTTCTGGTTATTGCTGAACACGACAATGCGTCCCTGAACGACGCGACCCACAAAGTTGTCACCGCAGCCGCCAAGTTCGGCGGTGATGTCGATGTGCTCGTGGCCGGCGAAGGCGCTGGTGATGTGGCCGCAGCGGCCGCCAAGATTTCCGGTGTCCGCAAGGTCGTTCATGCGGATGGGGCCTCGGTTGCCAAGCAACTGGCGGAAGCCATGGAAGCGCTCGTCGTGCCGATGATGGGCGGCTACGACGCCGTGTTCATTCCGGCCACCACGATGGGCAAGAACATCGCGCCGCGCATCGCTGCCAAGCTGGACGTGATGCAGCTGTCCGACATCACCGATGTCATCGACACCGACACGTTCGAGCGTCCGATCTATGCAGGCAATGCGATCCTGACGGTGAAATCGTCCGACGCGAAGAAGGTCGTCACCGTGCGGGGAACGGCGTTCGATGCGGCCGGCGAAGACGGCTCTGCCGCTGTAGAGACCGCTGAAGCCCCCGCAGGCCCGTTCAAGTCGGAATTCGTGTCCGAGCAGATGGTCAAGTCCGACCGTCCGGAACTGGCTGGCGCCAAACGTGTTGTGTCCGGTGGCCGCGCCCTGGGCTCGAAGGAAGAGTTCGACCGCCTGATCGTGCCGCTGGCCGACAAGCTGGAAGCCGCAGTCGGCGCGTCGCGCGCGGCCGTGGATGCCGGCTATGCGCCGAACGATTATCAGGTGGGCCAGACCGGCAAGATCGTTGCGCCGGAACTCTATGTGGCCGTTGGCATTTCCGGTGCCATCCAGCACCTTGCCGGCATGAAGGACTCCAAGGTCATTGTGGCGATCAACAAGGACGAGGAAGCCCCGATCTTCCAGGTCGCCGATTACGGCCTCGTGGCAGACCTCTTCGCTGCCGTGCCGGAGCTGACCGAAGCCCTCTAGGGGCGTTTCAAGGCGTTTCAATTCAACCCGCAACTCCCAGCCGGAGTTGCGGGTTGTTTCATTTCAGCGTCAGAATTGTTCAGGAGATCCCATGAAGTCCCTCATTGTCACAGGTGCTGCCTCCGGAATTGGGCGGGCGATTGCCCGGCAATTTGCCGCAGAGGGCTGGCGCGTTGCCGCGCTCGACATCGATACCGAAAATCTGGCCGGACTTGAGGAGGATGGGGTCCAGACTATTGGCTGTGACCTGTCCGACGAGGACAGCATTCGCGCCGCGGTGGCCCGTGTGGGGGTCGCCCGTCTTGACCTGCTCGTCAACAATGGCGGCCCGGCGGATCCGGGTTCCGGCCCGATCGAGGAGATGAGCCTTGCGGACTGGAACCACTGGATCGCGCCTCACCTGACCGGCAGCTTCCTGATGGTGCGCGAATGCGTGCCCGCGCTGCGGGCGGCGCGGGGATGCATCATCAACATGGCGTCGACACGGGCCTTCCAGTCGGAGCCGGACACATATGGTTATGCTGCCGCGAAGGGCGGGCTGGTTGGCCTGACGCATGCGCTGGCGGTCGGACTGGGGCCGGATATCCGGGCCAATGCGATTGCGCCGGGCTGGGTCAATTCCGCCGGCGACGCGCTGTCCGAAGCGGCCCATGCGCAGCACCCGGCCGGACGGGTGGGCGAGGTGCAGGATATCGTGCAGGCCGTTGCCTATCTGGCGGGCGCGGGCTTCGTGACCGGACAGGTTCTCACCGTGGATGGTGGCATGACGCGCAAAATGATCTATACCGCCTAGGCACCACACCGGCCTGCGCCAGGCGCTGCCGCAACGAATTGGGCGCCATGACCGACCAGACCCCGGCCAAGACCATTCTCGCCCTGCTTGAGCGCCCAGGCATCCGGTATTTCGCCGCCAGCCTTGCCGCTCTGGCGCTCGACTATGTGGTGACGCTGGCGCTGTTTCACTTACTGGGCCTCAGCCTGTCGGTTGCGGCCGGAATCGCGTTTCTGGCCGTCGGCCTGGCCTTCTATTTCGTGCACGAATTCTGGACGTTCCGGCGGGCATCGTCGGGAGTCTCAGGTCGGCGTCTGGTGGGAAATCTGGCCGTTCTGGTGACGTCCGGATTCGTCCGGGTTGCCGTCATTTTCGCGCTGGAAGCCTGGCGGGAGCCCGAGAGCATCTGGGTGACTGTCTACTTCATCGCGGGGGTAGCCTGTTCCTTCACCACGAATTTCGTACTAAACCGGTTCTTCATCTTCCGCGATCAGGGCGCCGCCGGCCCCGGTACCTGACAGGCCGGACCCATCCCTGTCCCGGCGTGGTGGAGGGGATGAGACACGTGTTGATCGACTGCGACGCGGACTTGTGTTTGACGCACTGCACAAACAGGATATGAGTCCTGACTTTTACCACGTTCCGGACGAGACATATGGCAGACCTGAAGACGATTGGCGTAATTGGCGCGGGGCAGATGGGTAATGGCATTGCCCATGTGAGTGCGCTGGCCGGATATGATGTCGTGCTCAGTGACATTTCAGAGGATGCGCTGACCCATGGCATGCAGGCCATCGAGCGCAACATGGCGCGTCAGGTCAGCCGGGGACTGGTCGATCAGGCGGCGATGGATGCGGCGATTGGCCGGATCAAGCCGACCACCGTCCTGAAGGATCATGAAGCCGCCAATCTCGTGATCGAGGCAGCCACCGAGCGCCGCGAAATCAAGGAACAGATATTCCGGTCGATTTGCGAGATCGTTCCAGCGGACACCTATCTCGCCACCAACACGTCCAGCATCTCGATCACCCGCCTGGCGTCTGTCACGGACCGCCCGGAACGGTTTATCGGCCTGCATTTCATGAATCCCGTGCCGCTGATGAAGCTGGTCGAGGTGATCCGCGGTCTCGCGACCGATCAGGAAACCTATGAAATGGCCATGGGTTTTGCCGCCAAGCTCGACAAGACCACGACCAATGCCGAGGATTATCCGGCCTTTATCGTGAACCGTATCCTGGTGCCGATGATCAATGAAGCGGTCTATGCCCTTTATGAAGGCGTCGGAACGGTCGAAAGCATCGACACGGCCATGCGCCTGGGTGCCAATCATCCGATGGGGCCGCTTACCCTGGCCGATTTCATCGGACTGGATACGTGTCTGTCGATCATGCAAGTGCTGCATGACGGGCTGGCCGACACCAAGTACCGCCCCTGCCCGCTGCTGGTGAAATATGTCGAGGCCGGCTGGGTAGGCCGCAAGGTCGGCAAGGGCTTCTATGACTATTCCGGCGACGACCCGGTGCCGACGCGCTAGCAGGTCGGAACGACCCTAAAGCCGGAATCATGAACCTGAAATATTACTCAAGTTTATTTAATATTCTATTTCAGGTAATTTCCGATTCGTTAACCCGCGACTGGTCTATTCAATAATATAGACGTCTCATTTCGTGGGTTGGGGACATTCATGGTTTGTTATCGCACTGTCGGGATAAGCAGGTCTCATGGACCTGAAACCGTCGCACAGCAGACCTGCCGGCCAGCACGTGTCCGGACCCTCAGAAATGTCACGGGCGCTGGGATCACGACTCCGGGAGGTCTATTCCGACGTATTGAACGAGCCGGTTCCACCCAGATTTCGCGAATTGCTGGACTCCATGAAGGGGTCCGAACGGTCAAACTCGTGACTGGGGTTCTCGCCCGATGACCGATGCGACCTCATTCCAGACCGGCGACTGGTCCTTTGTCGATGAGCTGGAAGCGCTGCTTCCGCAAATGCGCGCGTTTGCGCGCAGTCTTTGCCATGATCCGGTCCTTGCCGATGACATCGTTCAGTCGGCCTGTCTGAGCGCCTGGGGCGCGGCAGATTCATTTGACCGCACGGCCAAGATGCGGCCCTGGATCCTGCGCATCGTGCGCAATGAGTATCTGCAGCATTGCCGCCGCGCCTGGCGGAATGTGGATGTCGAATCCGGTTTCCTCGAGGAAATGCTGGTGGACCACAGTTCGGCCGAGATGATGAGCGAGGCATCCCATGCGGTGCAGGCGATCTATTCTCTACCGGTGAAACAGCGTGATGCGGTGATTCTCGTGCTGGCTGCGGGCCTGACTTATGAAGAGGCCGGACTTGTGTTGAATTGTTCGCCGGGAACGGTGAAGAGCCGGGTCAATCGCGCTCGCAGCGTTCTGGTCGACGAATTGAACGGCATCACGCAAATGATCACGCTGGCGCAATCCGGCCAGATGGACGCAACGAATCTGAACGCCTTGATCGTGCAGGCCGAAACCCTCATGGCGCGGGCGGCCTAGGCGCAAATCAGGCCATCAGCGCGAAAACACAGACAGAATAGAGCGCCATCAGCGCGCCGGTCTTGAGACCAGCCGAAATCAGGAATGGCCGGAGATCCGACCAGGACGTATCCCGCGCTATCGCCGCAACAGATGTTGCGATGTCATGTTCCAGACCTTCTCGGCTGTGCCCGGCAAGAGTCAGCAGGACAGTTGATGAGCGCGATTTCGGAACCGATTGCGCCTCCTGAAGAACCTGTTGGAACACATGCCCTGCAACCACTTCCCCCAGCGCGCGCCGGGGACGCCAGCCGTACCGGGACAATTCCGCGATGCCGAGCCGGACATAGGGCCAGGACACCCAGAAATCGCGAAGCAGGAATGCAGCGAGCACGGCCATGACGCCGTACAGGAAATAGGGTCGGCCCATTACGCCAAAATGTGCCAGCGTCCAGAGCGCGGCGAGAATGACCAGCTTGATGCCGGTTGCAATGGCGAAGGACCTGAAGCTTCTTTTCAGGAAATCATCCGCATGGCGTTTGATCTGCCTGCGCGTTTCAACGGCGGCAGCCTCGATCGCCTTGGTCTTGCGATCAGATACGCCGCGCTCAAGATAGCGACGGCCAAATGCCAGTCCGGCCCCGACGGCGGACGCGATGAGGAGAAACGATCTCATTCCACCCATATAGGTAGGGAGGGGAGGTGATATGTTCCAGCCCTGTCCTGATCCTGGCCTAGAGCAATCCCAGAAGCAGGCGCTGTGCATGGCGCGTTGCTGTCCTTGGATCACGGACCAGCGTGTATCCCAGCAGCATCGCCCCTGCGGATACGGACACCGGGTATTTCTGGACCAGAGATTTCAGCGTATCGAAGGGCAGGTCTGCCAGCGCGCTGGCGGTCGTTTCCTCCAGATCATCAATTTCCTCAGATGATTTCCGGTATGGCAGCAGAAAAATGTAGAGCATGGTCGCCGCTATCGCGATCAGGATGGCGGCGACTGCGAAGCACGCAGCCGTCAGCCCAATCACCGACGCCAGCGCCAATACGCCGGCTACGGACAAAGCAAACATGCCGCCGAAACCACTGATGATTCCGGCGACAGCTGCGAACAGCCGAAGCTTGGTCGAATCCATGAATTACTTGCCCCGCATCATGGCGAGGATCAGGCCCGCTCCGAATGCAATGCCGACGGCTGCGAAGGGGTTCTTGCGAATCTCCGCCTCGACCTCGGACTTGGTTTCCTTGAACTGACCGCTGGCTTTGTCGGCAATTTCCTTGCCTTTCTCGACGCCGGCCTGTGCCTTCACCTTGGCGAGGCCGCGAACGTCTTCCATCACATTCTTGAGGTCGCTGCGGAGCATGGCAATATCGTCCTTCAGCGCAGCATAATCGTTTTCGGTTTCGGCTTTGAGTGTACTGGGTGTCTTGGTGTTCACGTCAGGTCTCCTGATGTTACGCGTGCAGCAGTACAACGGGCATGACCGGCTTTGGTTCCGCCGGGTCCTTGCGGGCCTGGGCGCGACGTTGGCGGAACCAAGCTGCTCCGTGCACGTTATCAAGCCATGAATGTTCTGCGAAACCGCCTGTCCCAATATGCGACCCTGTCTGATGATACGTGGCAGAAGGCCGGCGGCCTGAAACTGCAGTCCCGGGCCTATCAGTCCGGCGACGACCTCATCCGGGTGGGCGAACCAACCCGGAAACTGTTCTTTATCGAGGATGGCTGGGCCATTCGGTATCGCATGCTGGATGATGGGCGGCGGCAGATCGTCAACTTCATGCTGCCGGGTGACATCTTCGATCTGCAGGTCATTGCTGGCGTGAATGCAGACCATACGGTGACGGCCATCACGCGGACGACGGTTTCGACAGTGGATGCGGATCAGTTCCTGCGTGCACTCCGCTCAGACGCCGATTTCGCAGCGGCCTTCTGGTGGTCGGCTGTTCAGGAGGAGTCGATCCTGCGGGAACAGATTGTTCGCGTCGGGCGCCGCTCTGCGAAGGAGCGGATCGCCCACCTGCTGCTGGAGCTGAATCGCCGGCTGCGTGCGGCAGTGCCTGGCGCCGAAGACCATTTGCCGATGCCCCTGACCCGGACGGATCTGGCCGACGCGCTGGGTCTTACGCCGGTGCATGTCTCGCGCACAATGTCGGCGCTGCGCCGCGCCGGGCTAATTGACGAGTCGCGCGGGCAGATCACGATCATCGATCGGGACAGACTGTCCGACTTGTCCCAGTTCGATACGGACTATCTTCATATACGGCGGCTCGATCTCGGAGTCGCCCCGGCGCGAAACGGCCACATGAATGGTGTGCCCGGGCCGGACAGCCGGCGCGCCGAACAGGCTGCGCCCCTGCCTCGACCGGCAGACTGAGATTTCAATGAATACAATTCAACAGGAGTAAATCATGCAAAATTCCACGTCTCACCCACAGGATGTTTCCCCAACTGAAGTCCGTCAGGGCCGCCGTCGGACCGGGCTGCTGACCGTAATGGGGGCAGGCATTGCCCTCGCGCTTGGCGGCATGTTGGCGGTGTATCTGATCACTGGCCTGTTCTGATCGGTGCAGGCATTGTCCAAACGGCAAAACGCCCGGCCTTCCGGCCGGGCGTTTCGTTTTGTGTCTTGCGATCAGGCAGCGTCCTGTCAGGCGGCCGCCGTGGCTGTGTTGGCCGGATGGAAGAATAGGGCCTGGCCGATGGCGGCCTTGACGGTGTTCTCCTGGAACGGCTTCGGGATCAGATAGGTCGGCTCGGGCCGTTCCCCCGTCAGCAGACGCTCCGGGAAGGCCGTGATGAAAATGATCGGCACATCATGATCGGCCAGGATGTCATGGGCGGCATCGATGCCGGAAGACCCATCAGCCAGCTGGATGTCGCACAGGACCAGCCCGGGCGGGTTGGCGCCGAAGAGGGAAAGCGCCTCGCGATGGGTGGTGGCGATGCCGGTGACCGTATGGCCCAGATCCTCGACCAGGCTTTCCAGGTCGGCGGCGATTATCGGCTCGTCCTCGATGATGAGCACCTTGGTGGCGAGTTCGCCCTCGATTTCCTTCTGGGCGTCCTGTTCCAATGCACGCTGCTCTTCTTCGGAAATGCCGAGAATGTAGGCGGCCTCGGTGGCGGTAAAGCCTTCAAGGGCGGTCAGCAGGAAGGCCTGGCGCTGGATCGGCGCGAGCGCCTGCAGGCGCTTGTCAGCCGGATCATTGGCGGCCTGGTCCCGGCCTTCAAGCTGGGCGCCGGTCGTGCCCCAGATCACATGAAAGAAGCGATACAGGGACAGACGGGAATCTTCTTTATCTTCAACGACTTCGGGGTTTTCGACCAGTGCCTGGAGCGAGGCCCGGATATAGGCGTCACCGCTTTCCTGGCTGCCGGTCAGCGCACGCGCATACCGTCGCAGAAACGGCAAGTGGGGCGCAAAGGATTTTACCAAACTCATGGGGAACCTCTCTTCTGGAGCCGCATTAATAATTCATGAAAACGGTGTTGGTTCCAAGATAGTGCAAAAAACAGCGCCGTCTTGGAACCTTTATCGCGTCCGGTTGTTTCATTGTCAGACTTATATAGTAGGTAGTTATATCGTGAATCAGGACAGACTAGACGGAATGGACAGGAACGGACGCTCGAACTCCGTCAAACCCGACCTCGGAAGCAAGAGGCGGACGCAGCGCATTGGGGAACAATTGCGCCGCGTATATGACGAAGTCGCCCAAGAGGATGTGCCCGACGAATTCTTGCGGCTTCTCGAGGAAGCCGACAAGGCGCGGCCATCTTCCACCTCAGAAAAATCCTGAGGAGGGGTCCATGACAGACAATACGGAAAAGCTGAGCGACGCCGAGTTCAAACGCGAACTGGCCGACCTGATCCCGCACCTGCGCGCCTTTGCCCGCAGTTTGTGCGGTGACGCGACTCTTGCCGACGATCTGGCGCAGGATGCCATGCTGAAAGCGTGGAATGCCCGCGAATCCTTCCAGGCCGGTACAAACATGAAGGCCTGGGCCTTCACCATCCTCAGAAATGTCTTCTATTCCGAAAAGCGCCGGTCCTGGCGTCGCACGCCGCTGGATCCGGAAGTGGCCGAAGCCACGCTCGTGTCCAACAGCAATCCGTCCGATTCCCTCGACCTGCTCGCCATGCGCAATGCGCTGGCCATGTTGCCGGTCGATCAGCGGGAAGCGCTGATACTCGTGGGAGCAGGCGGCCTGCCCTATGAGGAGGCAGCCGACATTTGCGGCGTCGCCGTGGGCACGATCAAGAGCCGTGTGTCACGCGCCCGCAAGGCCGTGATGGAGATTCTCGAATCGAACGGCGCAGGCTACAGCGACGATTCCGGCATCAAGGCAGAGGACGCGTTCAACGATATCATGCGGCAAGCGGATGATATTGCCGGTGTCGGATAAGGATGACGAGATAAACGAAGGAGGGATCGCCGCCAGCGCGTCCCCGTTGCGCAACCGGCTGGTCCTGACGCTGGCGGCAGCGCTGACGCCGGTCCTGCTCCTGTCTGCGTTCAAGGCCTATATCGATGCGAGCGATGCCCGCGAGAGCCAGGCGAGAAACCTGGTGATCGTGGCGGGCGCTGCCATCGATGGTGTGAACCAGTCCCTGCAGCAGGCCGAATTGCTGCTTTCCCTCTACGAACCGAGGCTGAACGCCGGCGAATGCAGCGGTGTGTTCAGCGAACTGTCGGTTCATCTGCCATCCCTGACCAATGTTGTCGCATTCGACGAAACCAGCGAGGTGGAATGTTCTGCGGTCGGGACGCCCAAGCTGAGCCCGGAGAACCGGTTGCTGCATGACCGGCTGCGGGCCGGGGCGGACGAGCTGGCGCGAAGCGACGCGTTCTACGGATCCGCCAGCGACCAGTGGATCTTTGCCCTGAACAAGCGGGTGGAAGACGAGTCCGGAGCGTTTTCCGGAATTCATACATTTGCGCTCGGCGCGAGCGAACTCGCCAATTTGGTGCGCACTGGCTATCTGCCGGAAAACGTTTCCATGTCCATTGCCGATGAGAGCGGCCGCGTCTTCGGCGACCCCATGGTGGGCCCCATCCCGGCGGAATGGATCGAGGAAGTGAAGACGACGCGCGAGGCGCATCTCTACCGGGTCGAGCAAACCGACGGGACGTCCGTCGACGTTGTCCTGCGGCCGGTGGGCAACACCAATATTTTCGCGGTCATCACGCGCCCGGCCTATGGTCTCTGGAACGATATCTTCGTCCGGCCGGCCACCTCTTTCGGCCTGCCGCTGCTGGCCTTCACGGTGACGCTTCTGGCCGCGTGGATGGCAATTGACGGGCTGGTCCTGCGGTGGATTTCGCGTCTTACCCGTACCGTCCGCATTTATGGCGCCGGACGATACCAGTTCAAGGCAGGCAATTCCTTTGTCGATGCCCCGTCGGAAATCCGGAGCCTTGCCCGGGCCATGGAAGTCATGGCCCAGGACATCGACGAGCGCGACCAGGAATTGAAGGATGCGATTGCCACACGCGATGCGGCCGTTAAGGAGATTCACCATCGGGTGAAGAACAATCTCCAGATCGTGACCAGTTTCCTCAATCTGCAGGGGCGCCAGTTGAAAGATCCGCAGGCCAAGGAAGCCATTGCCGCGACCCGCCACCGGATTGATGCTCTGGCGATTGTCCACCAGACACTCTACCAGAATGAGCGGCTTGAAAGCGTGGACATGCGGCCCTTCCTGACCGGACTGCTCAACCATCTGTCGGACGCACTCGGCATGACAGAGGCAGGCATCAATCTGGTTCAGTCCTATGCCGAGATTCAGCGTGACGCCGATGACGCAATTCCGATGGCGCTGTTCATTGTGGAAGCCGTCACCAATGCAATGAAATACGCGTTCGAAGAGGATGGGGGAGAGGTTGCAGTGTCGCTGACCAAGGCCGGAGAAACCGTGACACTCGAGATTCGCGATACGGGGCTCGGCTATGACGCCGCTGCCACCGGCGCCGAGGGGTTGGGGTCAAAGCTCATGGTTGCCTTTGCCCGCCAGCTGGCCGCCGACTTCACGACCGAAGCACGAGCGGGGCAGGGGACGACGCACCGCCTGGTCATGGAACTTTGAGGCATCGAAAAAGCCCGGCCTTTGCAGGCCGGGCTTTTCGACAAGACGAGAGCGGGAAACTATTGCGGATTGTCGGTCGGCTCGGTCATCGCTTCGCCGGCATCATTCACGGCGGCTTCGGCTTCGTCACCGGCGGCTTCGATTTCCTCTGCGGCATGCCGGGCGCCATCCTCGATGGCCTCACCGGCTTCCTCGAAATTCTCCGACAGCGTGTCCGGCTCTTCGACCGTGATGTTGATCTCGTCCGGTTCCTCATTCGCGTCGCAGGCGGCGAGTGCGCCCAATCCCATCAATGCCGAGGCAAGAATGATCTTTCTCATGACTGGCTCCTTTCAGCTTCGCAAACCAAACGCGAAGGTGGCGATACGGTTCCGCAAGGCTCATCTGCCGGCGACGAATCCGGGCCGGGAACCCGCGCCCTGGCCATGCGTAGTATTGGGCATGAAGACCCTGCCCCGCCCCCGCATCGACATTCAGCGCCGCTCGCGCGGTTTCCTCTCTCAGATCGGTGTGCTGGGTAAGTTCAACGGGCCCAACAGTCTCGCCACAATGATTTCTGTTCTGATCATAGGGCTTGGACAGGTCTGGACATGCCTGCGCCGGCACCATGACCTGATAAGAGGCTCGCGCCGCACCCGAGTGCTGCTGATCAGCTACAGCAAGTAGTCTTTCCCGAACCAGAATTTCTCCGGTCCCCCTTACTTGAACGTGTCCGTCGACATCCGGGCACAAAAAAAACACGCCCGGGATCGGGCGTGTTTTTGTTTCGGACCAGGTATCCGACTAGTCGTTGATGTCTTCCTCGACATCGCGGGCAGTGTCCTGGATAACTTCACCGCCGGCTTCGACATCCTTGCCGACGCCATCGACGGTGTTGCAGGCTGCGAGCAGCGTTGCGAGAGCACCGAGGGCGCCGAGGCTGGCAATCTTGATCGTATTCTTCATGACTATTCCTTTCCGCTTGTAGCTGCTGACAAACGGTCTGCGCGGCGGCGGGTTCCGCATCCGGAGCAAAAAATATTCGGGAACCGAGCCGTGAGTCTCCGGGTTGTATGGGCATCACGCCGGCGCGCTTGCCGGTCTGTTCTACAGAGAAGGAGTTTTCATCATGCTCGGTTGGGCAATCGCATTTTTCGTTCTGGCGCTGATCGCTGCCGTTCTTGGTTTTGGTGGCATTGCTGGCGCTTCGGCAGGTATCGCCAAGATCCTGTTCTTCGTATTCCTCGTCCTGCTGGTGCTGTCGTTTGTCGCGCGTGCAGTTCGTGGTCGAAGCGTCTGACAATGACGCGAGATCGTCTTCGAAAAGGCGTTGCCCCGAGGCAACGCCTTTTTCATGGGCGGAACCTGGACCCATGCTGCGCGTAGATCAGGCAGACAGAACAGGGTGGAAATCAAACAGTGACAGATCCGTCGGCCAGCCAGGAGCATGGACCCGATAGCCGGGAAGTGGTCCGCAACTGGGCCATTACCGGGATATTCTGGATTCTCGTGCTGGGCGCCCTCAGCCTGGCGCAAGGTGTCTTCGTGCCAATCATTTCGGCATTCGTCCTGGCACTGACCTTCAGCCCGGTTCGCCGTGTCCTGGAGGGGTTCGGCATTCCGTCCAGCGCTGCTGCCGGAATGATCATGATAAGCCTGCTGATCGTATTTTGTGTCCTGTTCTACTTTATCTCGGAAGCGCTGCAGGAATATCTGATTGACGCTCCGACCTTTGCCGAGGAAGTGCGCCGCGAGCTTAGCGGATTGTTCGGGACGATCGAACCCGTGCTCAAGGCCGGGGACCAGATTGATGCGTTGACCAATCAGAACAAGCAGCAGACCGTCGCCCTGCGAGAGCCGGGCTTTGTCAGCGTCATGACCCAGGCAACCCCGGCCGTGGTGAGCCAGTTGGTTGTTACGCTCACGCTGAGCTTCTTCCTCATGGCATCGGGTGACATGTTCTATGAGAAACTGGTGCAGGTAATGCCCAAGCTGAAGGACAAGCGTCGCGCGCTTGCAGCTGCGAGAACCATCGAGAACCAGTTGTCGACCTATCTGTTCACGATCAGCGCCATAAATGCGACGTTAGGCGTGATTATCGGACTGGTCATGTGGTTGGCGGGCATGCCCAATCCGCTTTTGTTCGGGTTGGGAGCCTTCCTGCTCAACTATATTCCCTATATCGGGTCGATCGGCGGCATCTCCATCACGCTGGTGACCGGGCTGGTCACATTCGATTCGACAATACAGGCCATCCTTCCGGCCCTGTTGTACTGGATCATCAACACAATCGAGGGCCAGTTCCTGACCCCCGTCCTGGTCGGGCGGCGGCTCAAGCTGAACGCGGTGGTCGTGTTCATCTCCTTTGCCTTGTGGGCGTGGGTCTGGTCGTTCATGGGCATGCTGCTCTCGACGCCGATCCTGCTGATGGCCAAGGTCGTGTCGGACAATGTGAATGGCCTCGAATCCTTCGGCAAATTCCTGGGCGACCGGGATGATCTGTCGGGATCCGATTCGCGATTGCTGAAATTCGTGTTCCGCCAGAAAGACAGGTCCGCCGCCGAAGAAGCATGACGTTCGGGCTGACCTGCCGTCTAGCCGCGCCCCATGGCGAAGCCGAGATGGGACAGGACCAGACGGGCCGGCTTGTCTGACCAGAGGGCCACGCCTTCAACGCCTGACAGGTCCATGCCATTCTTCACCAGGTCTTTCAGGGGAATTTCAACGATCCGGGCAGAACGCGACCGTTCGACGATCGGGAGATCGAAGACGTTCCCGAGCTCCTGCCGACCTGACCCGCAGACCAGGGCGATATTGGGCGCATCGTGCCGACCCCAGCCGCGCGCGAGGGTCATGGCCAGACAAAAGCCGGCATTGGCTTCGCGGGTCAGGTCCAGAGCGGCATGAGTGAACACCAGATCCGTGTCACCGCTGCCGGACCATACCATCTCGATGGCGTTTTCCTGTTGCCCAAGGTCCGCCGCACGCAGGGTCAACCCGTCTGGTACGGGGCCCTGAGCCTTCCCGGCCCAGCGATAGGGCGTGCCCCTTGCACCGGCGCGGACCTGCCAGCTGCCGGCGGTCATGCCATGTGCGAACATGGTGCCGTGATCGGGCTGGGTCACAACGCTGTCTTCATGCAGCGTCCTGAGCGATCCACCATCGCCCAATGACAATCCGTATCCAAACGGGAAAAGGGGGTTGAGGCGACCCGGACCGGTTTCGGGGCCATACTGATCAGCAAATTCCGGCCAGGCGAAGGGCAGCCTGCCGGTGAAGTCGTGGGTCGCCGTCCCTCCCGGCGCAAAGATCAGGTCCGCCAGCGCGCCGGCGCGCGTACCGGGAAGAAAGGCGGCGACAAACGCTGTCGCGGCGTTCAGTTCCGGATTGATCCAGAGCGGACGCCCTGACAGGAAGATCGCAAGCGTCGGGATGCCCGCGCTGCGAAGGCGTTGAAGGATTTCCGCGTCCCGCCGATATCCTGACCGGTCGTCCAAGGTGGAGAGATCGCCCCGGAATTCGGCATAGGGGCGTTCCCCGAACACGTGAATGGCCACATCCGGCCGCCGTCGAAACCGTCCGTCCGGACGGTGCAACACCTTGCCCCCGGCAGTGCGCACGATGCGATGAATGCCGGTCAGCACGGTTTCGGCATAAGGATAGTCACGCGAGTCAAGACGCTCCCCCTGCCAGGACAAGGTCCAGCCGCCACATGCCATGCCCAGATCGTCCGCCCCCGATCCAGACACCAGGATTGTTCCCGCCGGATTAAGGGGCAGAAGCCGGTCTGAATTCTTCAACAGGACAGCCGATTTCCGGACCGCTTCGGCGGCAAGGTCCGCATGATCCTGCGATCCAAGCAAGCGGAGCGGGCTGCCGCTGATACGTGAACTGGGTTTCGGGGCGTCGAACAATCCGGCGCGGAATTTCAGGCGCAGAACCCGTCGAACGGCATCGTCCAGACGGTGTAAGGTGATGCGCCCGGATTGCAGATGGCCCAGCAAGGAGGCGTGCAGGCCTTTCCAGCTGCCCGGCGCCATGTACATGTCGAGGCCGGCCATCAGAGCATCCGGGCAATCGGTTGTGGAGGCGTCCGGCAATTGTCCGTGTCCGTCCCAGTCGCCAACCACCACACCGTCAAATTGCCAGTGTGTTTTGAGCAGATCGGTCAGCAAGGCCTTGTGCCCATGCATCTTGCGGCCCTGCCAGCTGGAGAATGACGCCATCACGGTCTGGACGCCTGCGGCGAGGCTGGCCTGATAGCCGGGGGCGTGAATGTCTCTTAGTTGGCGTTCGGTCGCCGGCGTGTCTCCCTGATCTCGGCCGTCCAGGGTTCCCCCATCCCCGATGAAGTGTTTGGCAGTTGCGATGATCCGGTCCGGCCCGAGAAATCCGTTGCACAGAGGGTTTCCTTGCAGGCCGCGCACGAGGGCTGCGCCGAGCTCGGCCACGAGGGCGGGATCTTCGGCATAGGATTCATAGGTGCGACCCCATCGCAGATCGCGTGCCACGGCGACCGAGGGGGCAAACGTCCAGTCCATCCCGGTGGCACGGACTTCCCGCGCCGTGGCTGCCCCGATACGCTCGACCAGAGAGGGGTCCCGTGTGGCGCCCAGATTGATATTGTGCGGGAAGATGGTGGCGCCCAGAAGATTATTGTGCCCGTGAACCGCGTCCGTGCCCCACAATACGGGGATGCGCGGCCCGTCCGCCCGCATGGAAGCGGTCCAGAAAGCATCGGCCAGGTCCAGCCAGTCTGAGAGGCGCGCTGTTTGCTTGCCGTTCGGGGCAGAGTTGCCACCATTCAGGACTGCGCCAAGATGATAGGTTGCGATATCCTCAGGCGTAACGGACGCGATGTCGGCCTGAATGATCTGGCCGACCTTTTGCGCGGGTGTCAGCCAGTTCAGGAGCCTGGTGATCAGTGATTCTGTCCGGGGGCAGAGAGACAGGGCCCGTGCCGGAGCGGGCCAGTCAGACAGGGTGAGCGGGGGTGCGATGGGGTCAGGCATTTGCGGTCGGCGCGCCCTTGTCCGCATTGCCCGCCAGGGGAGAGTCTTCCGGATGATCGCGCAGGTGATCATACCAGAAGCGTTTCAGGAACAGGCTGGTGACAAGTACCAGACCCAGGGAGACGGCGAGTTTCGGCCAGTCGCGGATGACCAGGAAGACCGGGGTGCAGATCAGGGCGGTTTGCCAGACGATGCCGACACAGACATTGACCAGGTCGCGCCTCATGTCGGTGTTCCGCGCGACCGGCCTTCCCTGCTGTGCCAGCGAATCTGCCACCGGCCCCCAAAGCCCCCACGGGCGGGTCCTGAGATAGAAGGCTTCCAGTGTCGGCATCTCCGTCGGCTTTGTGAGGAGCGATCCGGCAATCACGGCAGCGAGGCAGGCAAGGAAGAAGGCCGGGAAGGCCTGCAGCGGATCTATCCGGACTTGCGGCAGGCCAATGGCGAGCGCGCAGACGATGCCGGTGACCATGCCCCAGAAATAGCCATAGCCATTCATTCGCCACCAATACCATTTGACGACATTGGCAGCGGTGTAGCCACCATACAGCCCCGCCGTGATCCATTTGATCACCATGTCGATGCTGTTGAGGAACAGGCCGAACAATGTGCCGACAATGACGAACACGGTCGAGACGATATAGCTCATTCGGAGATAGGTTTTCTCCGGCGCATCGGGGCGGACATATTTGCGATAAATGTCGTTGACGACATAGGCGGGCGCCGCGTTCAGGGGGGCGGCAAGGCTGGACATGAAGGCCGCCAGCAATCCCGCCAGGGTCAGGCCCAGCAGGCCGACCGGAATGAATTCCCTCAGGGCGAATGGCAGGATCGCCTCATAGTCGGCATCGGGCCCCATCTCGTGCAGGAACGGGCTGAAATAGACCAGCGCCAGAATGGTCAGGCCGGTGACCAGGAGGTAGCGCGGCACATTGAGCACGAGACTGACCAGCGCGCTCATCTTCGCGGCTTCGACCGGCGAGCGGGCGGACAGGATGCGCTGCATGTCATAATTGGGCGCCGGGCCGGCCAGGGAGGTGAAGATGCCCTTCAGGAGGACGAGCATGAAGAAGATGGCAAACAGGGAATAGCCTTCCTGTGCGATCTTGGTCTCGGCAGAGGGCAGGAGGCTGGACCAGTCGAGACCGAGCTCCCATCCGAAAAAGGGATTCTGCCAGCCATC
Source organism: Hyphomonas sp. (assembly GCF_017792385.1). Classification (NCBI taxonomy): domain Bacteria; kingdom Pseudomonadati; phylum Pseudomonadota; class Alphaproteobacteria; order Hyphomonadales; family Hyphomonadaceae; genus Hyphomonas; species Hyphomonas sp. The sequence goes on from NZ_CP051230.1 coordinate 1,378,578, forward strand.
GGGAATCGCCGCCGTGAGTGCCTCTGGAGAGACGTGCATGATGGCGATGACGGCGACGCCGATGCTGGCGATGGTCATCACGAGGAATTGCAGGACTTCGGTGAACACAACCGAGTACATGCCACCCTTGATCACATAGAGCGCGGTCAGGAAGACGAGGCTGACCCCGAATGCCTTTTCGTTCAGGGACGCCATGGCGGCCTCCCGGCGCGCCAATATGTCGGCGCCCGGATCGGCCACTTTGAGGGCGTCCGGCAGGAACATGTCCAGATGCAGCAGGGTGGCGAGGTCCAGCGGAATGAACTGGGCGGCCAGTTTGCCAATGCCGAGAAAGCCATAGGCCATGTAGGCGAGCACCAGGATCAGGGCGAAGAGCACGATGATCAGATGACTGAGGCGGGCGGCCATTCCGTCGCCGAACCGGAAAGTGATCCATTCGGCCCCGGTCATCGCCCCGGACCGGCGCAGCCAGATCGACAGGAAGACCATCAGGAATATCTGGTTGAAGACCGGCCACAGCCACGGGATCCAGATGCTTTTCAGGCCATAGACAAAGAGGATCGAGACCAGCCACATCGTGCCGGCCACATCGAACATGCCGGACGCATTGGACAGGCCGAGCGCGTACCAGGGCAATCGGTTGCCTCCCAGGAAATAGCTGCGAAGGCCTTTTGAGGCGCGCGTGGATATCCAGAACCCGATCAGCAGGGTCAGGCCGATATAGGCCGCAATGATCGCCATATCGACTGGGTGGAGACTCATCCCGCTCGCCCCGCTTGCACACCGCACCTCCCGATGAGGAGCAGTTCCGGTCCGGCAGCCCCTCTTCTGTTGCCCCTACAGGCGATTGCCGGCATCGTTCTGAGCGAGCCTGACCTGACAGAGCATTCAATACAACCGGTTTCATTGCAAGGCATGATGGTGTTTGATGCGGGCAGGGAACCGGTGTGTCGACCCTGTCGGCCCCGGATCCGGAAGAGAGCTGCTGCAGGGCGCGTGGGAGGCCGGAATGGCGCAAATCAGGGATGTTGCGAAGCGGGCTGGCGTGTCACCCGCGACTGTCTCCCGTGCCTTCTCCGACCCTGGGAAATTGTCCGGCGAAACGCTGGAACGGGTGCTGGCGGCGGCAGAGGAGCTGAAATACAAGCCGAGTTCCCTGGCGCAGCTGTTCCGGGAAAAGCGGACAAATACCGTGCTGGTCATGGTACCGGACCTGGCAAATGTCTTCTTCGCCCGGGTCGTGTCGGGCATTGAACGGGTGGCCGCCGAGAACCGCTACAACCTGATCGTGTCGGATACGGGCGATGCGGCAGCGACCGAATGCATTGGTGTGGAAATGGTGGAAACCTATCGCGCCGACGGCGTCATTCAGCTGGGTGAGCGCCCCTTGAGCGAGCTGCATCCGGCGGGACTGGCCTGCGCGATCCCCTTTGTGCAGGCCATCAGCGCGGACCCGCACGGCCCCCATCCCACGGTCGGGATTGATGACCGGCAGGCTGCCGCCTCAATGGCGCGGTACCTGCTGGCGGGCGGGCACAGGCAGATCGGTGTGCTGGCCGGACTGGAGGACCGGCTAGTGACGCAGGCGCGCCTCGCCGGGTTTCGAGACGCCCTCGCCGAACTGGGTTTGTCGCTGGATGAGGGCCTTATCGAATACGGGCCTTATTCCATGGCGGGGGGAGAGGCGGCAGCGGCGCGTCTCCTGTCGCGCTGCCGAGACCTGACGGCCCTGTTCTGCATGAGTGACGAGATTGCCATCGGGGCGATCCGAACGGCGCACGAGCTCGGCCTGGCCCTGCCGGACGATTTGTCGATCTCCGGATTCGACAATATCGAGTTCGGGAAGTACTGCACGCCGCCCCTCACCACGGTGATGCAGCCGGCCGAGCGCATCGGTGAGAAGGCGATGGTGCTGATGTGCGACATCCTGAAAGGCCGGCCGCTGCAGGCGCAGCACGAGATGCTGCCGACCCAACTGGTCGAACGGGCCAGCGTGGTGCCGATTGGCTAGAACAGGTTCGGCAGGGTCAGCGACAGGGCCGGCACGAAGGTGATGATCATCAGCGCCAGAAGCAGCGCCCCATAGAAGGGCCAGATCGTCTTCACGGCCTCTTCCACAGGCACCTTTCCGACGGCGGACCCGACAAACAGGACCGACCCGACGGGGGGTGTGACAAGACCGATACCCAAATTCAGCATCATGACGATGCCAAAATGGACCGGGTCCACGCCCACTTCCATCACCACTGGCAGCAGGATCGGCGTCGTTATGATGATCAGGGGCGACATGTCCATGAATGTGCCAAGGACCAACAGAATCACATTCACGATCAGCAGGACCAGGATGGGATTGCTGGTGGCCGAGGTGATCATGTCGGCGAGTTTTGCCGGCGCTTCCAGGATTGCAAGCGCATAGCCGAAGGCGGTGGCTGCGCCGATGATGAGCAGAACCATGGAGGTGATCTTGACGGATTGCATGGCCGCTTCGGAGAAGCGCTTCCAGCCAAGCGTCCGGTAGACAAATGCCCCGATGGCAATTGTGTAGATTACGGCGATCGCGGAGGATTCGGTTGCCGTGAAGATGCCGGACAGGATGCCCCCCATGATGATGATGGCCGTCATCAGGCCGGGTATGGCAAACAGGAGCGCACGCAGAAAGGTGCGCCAGCCCGGAAAGGCGCCGCTGGCATACCCCCGCCGGACCGCCACGCGCCAGGCAACGAACATCAGCAATGCGGCGGTCATCACGCCGGGCACGATGCCTGCCAGGAACAGGTCTCCGATGGAGACCCCGATCCCGCTGGCAGCGGAATAGATGATCATGTTGTGCGATGGCGGAATGAGCAGGCCAACAATAGCGGCTGTCACGGTGACATTGACTGTATAGTCGCCTTCATATCCCCGCTCGCGCATCAGCGGCATGAGGGTTGATCCCATGGCGGACGCGCTGGCGATGGCGGATCCGGAGACTGCGCCGAACATGGTGGACGCGCCTACATTGACGAGACCCAGCCCGCCGCGTGTCCGGCCGAATGCCCCTTCGGCAACTTCGACAAGACGTTTGGCGATGCCGGACCGGTACATCAGGTCTCCGGCAAAGATGAAGAAGGGAATGGCCATCAGGGTGAACACGCTGACACCTGCCGCCATGCGCTGGAAGACGACCACCATGGGCAGGTCGAGCGCGAGGAAGGTGGCCATGGCCGAACCGAGCAGTGAATAGGCTACGGGCACACCCAACGCGAGCAGAACCACCAGCACACTGACGAGAATGATCAGCTCCATCTCGGGTCCTCCTCGTCTTCAACCTGTTCGCCTGAAACTTCCTCGAAGATGCGTTCCAGCGAGAACAGCGCCATCAGCGCACCCGCAATCGGCAGGCCGAGATAGGCCAGGCCACGTGGAATGCCGAGCGAGGGAATGACATGGCTCCAGGTCTTCACAACCAATTGGCCGCCCCATACCAGCATGGCGATGCCGCACACGCCGACAATGATGTTCGAGGCAATGCGCATCCAGAGCCGGGTCTTGGCTCCCACAGCGTTCTCCAGCGCCACAATACGAATGTGAAATCCTTCCCGCACGCCTGCCGCCGCTGCGAGAGACACATACCAGATCATGAGGGCCAAAGAGGCCTGTTCCGACCAGGACGGGGTAGAGTTCAGCACATAGCGACCAAACACCTGCCAGCCAATGATGGCTGTCATCAATACCAGTCCGACGGCAGATATGCGGACCAGCCAGTCGGCCGCGAAATGCGTTATCCGTGTCAGTGTGCCGATCATGTTCCGGGCCTCATGGCTTCGATCTCCGCAACCAGTTCCTTTTGCAGGTCTGTCCTGACGAACCGGTCCCAGACAGGGCGCATCTGCTGCTGAAAGGCGCCAAGATCCTGCACCTCGTTTACGGCGACGCCCGATGCGAGGATCTTTTCCCGGGACGCTGCGACGCGGGCATCCCACAGGCCCCGCATATAGGGCACGGAGTCCCGCGCTGCCTGGCGCACGAGCGTCTTGTCTTCATCGGAGAGTTTGCGCCAGCGGCTCGCCGACATGACCAGGACTTCCGGGGCGATGATATGGCGGGTCAGGCTGTAGAACGGGGCGGCCTCGAAATGGCGCCCGCTTTCGAAGGAGGGCCAATTGTTCTCCGCGCCGTCAATGACGCCCTGAACGAGTGCCTGATAGACTTCGCCGAGCGGCATGGGCGTCGCGTCGGCACCGAGGGCCCGGATCATGGCGACATACAGATCAGAATTCGGCACACGAATCTTCAGACCAGCCATGTCGTCCGGCGTCAGGATCGGCTTGCGTGTATTGTAGAAGCTGCGTTCCCCGGAATCATAGAAGCAGAGGCCGATCAAATCGTGCGGTTCCAGAGAGGCAAGAATCCTGTCTCCGACCGGACCGTCCAGCGCCATGCGCATATGCGCGGTGGACGAGAACAGAAAGGGCAGGGCCGGGATGGTCGTCAGGGGTTCGATCGAATTCAGGGGGGCCAGATTTACCCGATTGAGATCCAGGCCGCCAAAGGTTGTGATTTCCAGCGTGTCGCGCTCGGAGCCGAGCTGGCCTCCGGCATACATCTTGATGCGCAGACGTCCGCCACTGCGTTCATCAAGCAGGCGGCCCATTTCCCGCACCGCCTCCACGGTGGGATAGCCATCCGGGTGGGAGTCAGCGCCAAGCAGATCCCGGCCCGACCTCGCCCCGCAGGCGGCGACGCCCGCTGTAGCGGCCAGCGCCAGCATGGACTGCCTGCGCGTGATGTTGAACTGGGACACGTCCCGCCTCATGACTCTCCTCCCCGGTACGGCCTTATCAATGGCCTCTCACAAGGAGGCAGCTCCTACGGTATTTGTCTATGGTAACCGGTGTCATTTTTTCTGCAAGGGTGTCTGGCGCAGATTAGTGCGGCCAGCGTTCGGTCAGCACTTCAACTTGTCCTTCATGGAATTTCACTTCCATGGCCGGATCACTTGGCATCCCGTCTGCGAAGAGTTCATAGATGATGCTGCCATCCGTTTGGACGCTCTCGATGATGCGCACCGGCTCGGCCGCACCGGCCTCGAAGGCGGCATCGCGGACATCACCGGGAACATCGGCCCAGGCCAGGTCACGCTGGATTTCGACGACTTCGGCCACGCCATCGGCAAACAGGATGTCGAGTTCGATTTCCGACCCGTCCGCGCGTTCGCCCTCGACATCGAAATAAACACGATCCCCGCGCTCCTTGCGCAGCACTTCCATCACGGTCATGTCCGGCATGGTTGCGGACACCGCAGCCTGAACCGGGCCGGGCAGGTCTTCCGGCGCCAGTTCGGTGACAATGTCGCTCTGGCCGTGATCGGATGGCGCGGGATCAGCGCCACAGGCAGCGAGCAGGCCGGCAGCAACGAAAACATGTATGGCTGGTTTCATGGTCAGGTCCCCCATTGGGTGAAAGGCACTTTGGCGAAGAGTTCCCGCTCGCCTTGACGCGGGTCGTTTTCGACGCGTGTTGCGGCGTCAAAGATCATGGTTTGCCGGTTGGGCAGGGTGTGGGTGTCCCAATGTGGCAGACCGGCATGATTGGGGTGGCCATTGCGTGCCATGCTGATGAAGGCGCGGGACAGCTCATCCGCCACGCGGGCATACACGCCGCCGGTGGGGACGCGCGTGCCATCATGGACACCTGACCGGTCAAGATTGTCGAACGCAAAAGCAATGTCGATTGTATGGGGGGCGCCCCATTTGCCGCCATCCTCGGGCGATCCAAGATCGAATTGATAGACCCAGGTGGGGCCGTCCTGTACTGCGCGGGCATCAGCCTCCTCGACCTGTCCGCGCCATGATCGGCCGGCGGTCGCCGCCGCGAAAAACACATCGCTGGCAGACCAGTCCGGATAGAGTGTCCGATAGGTTCCGATGACTTCGGCCGGGTCGATGTCGCAGCGCATGTGAACCGCGAGCAGCGCGGGCAGGTCCGCCCAATCGAGATCGAAGGTCTTCGGCTGTTTGCTGCCGATCAGGTTCCGGGTCTCGTCCTTCGTGTTTCCGAGAATCATTGGGATGCCTGCTGACTGCGCCGGAGCGTCCGGCCAGAAGGGATGCCGCGTGAGGAACCGGCCATCCAGTACCGGCCCGAAATACAGGCCTCGGTCCGGATTGATCGGGTCCGCCCCTGAAAGCGCTTCCACAAGTTGTTCCATCGGCGCGGCCATGAGGGCCTGTGTGTCTGCCGGGTCAATTCCGGCTGCGCGCAGGAAGGTCTCGGCACGTTTGCGGCCGTTCAGCGGGCCGCAGGCTGTGACCTGCTGACCACTCATGGTGGCGGCCGAGTGAAACAGTCCCTTTGCGGACGGCGCGGCCATGAGTGTGGCAATCTTCGCGCCGCCGCCGGACTGGCCAAACACGAAGATACGCGATGCATCGCCGCCAAAGGCGGCGGCGTTGGCTTGTATCCAGCGCAGCGCCTGGACCAAATCCCACATGCCGGCATTGCCGGAATCCGGAAAGTCCGGATTGAGCTGCTGGAGGGAAAGATAGCCGAAGGCGTTCAGACGGTGATTGACGGTGACGACGACGACATCGCCCTTGATTGCCAGTTTTGTGCCGTCATAGAGCGGCGAAGAGCCGGAGCCGCTCGCATAGGCACCGCCATGAAAATAGACCATGACCGGGCGCCTTGCGTCATCCGCGATGGCCGGGGTCCAGACATTCAGGAACAGGCAATCTTCACTGACCGGACCGTCTGGTCGTTTCTGAGGTGCGGACGCGCCATATTCTGTGGCGTCGATCACATCCCTCCACGGCGTCGGCTGACGGGGCTGGCTGAACCGGGTTTGCGCCGTATCAGCGCCATATCGGATACCCTTGAAGACGCAAACGCCACCCTGGCGGTGGCCGCGTACCCTGCCCCAATTGGTCTCGGCGATGGGATCGCCGGGCGGACGACGGGAAAACCCCATCAATGGGCTCGCCCCTGCCAGCATGGCGGCCCCTTGCGCAAAGGTCCGGCGGGTCAACGTCATGCAATTCCCTCCCTTGATCCCGCGCTAGCGGCGAACATCCAGGCCGTTTCTGGACAGGAGGTCCTCGACCTCCTGGATGCGAGTCCGATTGTAATCTCCGGCTACGGAGTGCTTGATCACTGCGGAGGCGGTCGCAAACTCTACCACGTCCTGCAACGGTGCAGTGCCTGTCAGCATGTGCAGCAAGCCACCAGCAAACGCATCACCGCCGCCGATCCGGTCCACGATGCCGGGCATGTCAAATTCCCGGGAAACCCAAACGCCATCGCGCGTCGCCAGGCGTCCGGTAAGCCTGTGATGGTCTGCACTGACTTGATGGCGCATGGTGGAGGCGATGTGCTGGAGCCGGGGCAGGCGCGCAAACACGGCGGCTTCGGCGTCGGCTCGGTCTGAATGGGATTCGCCGAAGATCAGGCCGACATCGAGTTCATTGATGAAGGCAAGGCTGGCATGGCTCAGCAGTTCCGCCAGGATTTCCGGCCCATTGCCGGACCAGGCCTTCCAGAGCTGCTCACGATAGTTCCCGTCGAACGAGATCCGGACGCCGAGTTCCGTGGCCGTTCGCGTCGCCTGCAGCGCCGCGTCGGCCGCATTGGGCCCCGTGGCGGGCGTGATGCCGGAAATGTGCAGCCAGTCAGCCCCCTGAAGGATGGACCGCCAGTAATAGGCGTCGGCGGGACGGGAGACGAATGCGCTGTGAGCGCGGTCGTAGACAATGCGGGACGGGCGCTGCACGGCGCCGGTTTCCAGGAAGTAGAGCCCGACCCGCCCGTCACCGGTCTGGATATGGGTGGTATCGACACCCTGTCCGCGCAAATCCTGAAGGATGGCTTCGCCAAGGGGATTGTCCGGCAGGCAGCTGACCATGCGGGCCGTGTGGCCGAACCGGGCGAGGGACACCGCCACATTCGCCTCGGCGCCGCCGACATGTACATTGAGTTCGGGCAATTGCATCAGGCGCTGGTTTCCCGGCGCGCTCATGCGAAGCAGCAATTCACCGAAGCAGACAATCGAGGCTGCCATGGGCGGTCAACCTTTCCCCCGCGCTAGCGGGCCAGCCAGCCGCCATCCACGGGCAGCGTTATACCCTGAACATAGTCCGATGCGCGCGAAGAGAGGAAGACCACAGCGCCGCCGAGATCGGAGGGGTCGCCCCAGCGTCCGGACGGGATACGGCCAAGTATTTCGCGATTACGCGTTTCGTCTGCCTGCAGCGCCGCTGTATTGTTCGTGGCGAAATAGCCGGGAGCGATGGCATTCACATTGATCCCGTGTTTCGCCCATTCATTGGCGAGAATCTTGGTCAGGCCGGCCACGCCGCTCTTGGAGGCTGTATAGGACGGAACGCGGATCCCACCCTGAAAACTCAGCATACTGGCAATGTTGATGATCTTGCCGCCGCGCTGGCCTGCAATCATGTCCCGGGCCACAGCCTGGCTGAGAAAGAACAGCGTGCGCAGATTCACATTCATCACGCTGTCCCATTCCTCTGGTGTGAAGTCTATGGAGTCGTTGCGTTTGATGATGCCGGCATTGTTCACGAGAATGTCGACCGAGCCGAGGGCCGACTTCGCATCGGCGACAATCTCTGTCACATGGTCTGCGCTTCCAAGGTCTGCCGTGATGACATGTGCCTTGCGGCCAAGGGCTTCGATCTTGCGGACGGTGTCGTCCGGTTGGGACCGGCCCACCAGGGCCAGGTCGGCCCCGGCTTCTGCAAGGGCAACAGCCATGCCCTGACCCAGGCCGGTATTGGCCCCGGTCACGAGGGCGCACTTGCCTTCTAGGCTGAATGGATTCTGGCTCATACGGTCCTCCCCGGGCCGATTGTTCTTTCAGGTCTGAGGTATCTGCCTCAGGATGCGAGCACGCCCTTGATATAGTCGGCGATGGTCTGGTCTTCTGCATTCGCGAAGAAGTACTCCTGAAAGCGTTCGCCGGAAACGGCAGCCTTCAGCAGATCCTGATCGACAGATTTAAGGACGGTCAGCATGTCATGGTGCGAGGCAGCCTTCATTTCACTGAAGATGTTGCGATTCTTAGCCATGATGGCGGCGCGCTCTTTCGGGTAGCCGACCCCGCGCTCGACTTCGAACAGCTTGCGGTAGCAGTCCTGCAGGTTCAGTTCAGCCGCCCAGCCGAAGCCCTTGGCGTAGGGCATGGAAATGGCATTGCCGTCATTGATCTGGCCGAACAGGAAGGCGTCGGTCGGATCGATCACGAGACCGCAGATCACGCCGGGCATGGCGTTGCAGCCCAGCATGGAGCCCATGCCCGTGCCACATCCCGTCACGACGAAGTCGGCGGCTTTCGAATTCAGCAGGATGCCCGCCAGAAGTCCGTTCATGACATAGGTCAGCTGGGCATCATCCTCCGGGCCGTACATGCCATAATGGAAGAGGGAGTGCCCAAGCGGCTCGACGACCGTCTTCAGCGCATCATGGACAATGCTGCTCTTGGCTGCCTGGCTGTTTTCAATGATCAGTGCGATCTTCATGGGGACGTCCTTTCAAGACCTCGGATTCTGTGCCGTTGTGGGCATCGGATGTGTGCTGCAACTCTGGCCGGGCCGGCCTGCCTGGGGGGGCTGAGGGCGCGAAGCAGCCTGCATATGGTAACCGGTGTCATAACACTTGCGTCCGTGGCTGACAACCATTGTGCCGGGCAGGACTCAGAGGGATTTCGTCGATTCCCGAACTACAAGTTCCAGCTGGAAAGACTGCATCTCCGTGATGGATTCGGACCCCGACCCCCGCTTGACCAGAAGATCTGCGGCGGCGCGCCCAACCTCCCGGATGGGCGAGCGGACCGTAGTCAGCGGCGGCCAGATGCGCGCTGAAATCGGTGTGTCGTCGAAACCGACAATCGAGAGGTCTTCCGGGATCCGCAGTCCGGCCTTGCGCGCTGCGACATACACACCAACCGCCATTTCGTCATTGCCCGCGAAAATGGCAGTGGGTCTGTCCGGCCGGTTGAGCAGGCGGGTCGCGCTGGTGACGCCTGAGTCGAACGTGTAGGCACCCTCCACGGTCAGTTCAGGCGCAAGTTCCAGCCCGTAGCCTTCCAATCCGCGCTTGAAACCGGACAGGCGCTCATGCGCCGAACGGAAGGTTTTCGGACCATGTATGTGCCCGATCCGCTTGTGGCCCAGCTGGGCCAGGTGCGCGGCAGCCATCTCGGCCCCCTGGGCATCATGGGTGCGAATGCTGCGCGACGGTATGTCCAGTTCAAGCGACGCGATGCGGACATAGTCGCATTCTTCCTCGCGCAGCATTTCTGCCAGGGTTTCGTCCTCGGAAACCGAGGGCGTGAGGATGATGCCGTGCGGCTTGTGCTGAAGGATGAAGGAGCGGACCCGTTCGCGATAATTGTCCTCGCCCCGGTCGCAAGGCCTCAGCACCAGTTGAAAGGATGTGTCGCCCAGCGTGTCGAGAATTCCACGCTGCATGTTCACCACATATTGCGGGCTCGGATTGTCATAGACCAGCCCGATCAGGAAGGATCGCCGGAACGCGAGCGCGCGGGCCTGCGGGTTGGGCGTGAAGCCGGTCTCGGCAATGATCTGCTTGACCTTCTTCCGGGTTTCCTCCCGTACGAGCGGCGACTCATTGATCACACGCGACACGGTCTTTTTGGAGACCTCCGCCATGCGCGCAATGTCGATTATGGTCACCTGCGCCCGGTCTCGTCCCGGCTTCGGCTCATGTTCGTCGTCACTCATATGAACGCCTTACTGTCTCACGTTTCTTTTTGACGTGATTTGAAGGCGCTTCAAGTCCCCTTCGCTTTCAGCCCGGAGTCGAGGGCCTCTTCTGAAACAGGTTGCATCGTTTCGAGATCCCATTGAGACGGATCGAACACGCGGTGCGTCGGCTCGACCGCGGGATACCCGCCGACCTGGTCCTGGCTGTCGATAATCTCTCCTCGGCCTTCCGCGGTGTCGGCCAGAATGCGAACATCCACCGCGTCGCGATCCCATGGCCGCGCGCCGGCATTTTTCAGCACGTAGGGTTCAACCTCCGAGGCGTCGAGAATCGGCAATCCTGTAATGATATCTGAAGGGCCAGTCGTGTCGACGGTGGCCGATGCAGCGGTAGTGTATTGGCCGAGTGCCGGCAGGGGGCTGCCCCATTTGTCGATGGCGAGATTGTCCCGGGCATGAAGGTCGAGACTTCCATCGCCGCCGATCATGAGCAGCGGCAGACCGTCACTGGTCGACGGACCCGCCCGCATGACATTGCCCACCAGATCCATGTGCCCAGCCTGTGCGGGAACATCGCCCCATTCGAGTCCTTGCAGATTGTAGTGAATGGCGCGCTGGCCGGGATTGTAGATGAAATTGTTCACGATCGCGCCGCGCACGCCGCCTTTGAACAGGGGGCTTCGTTCGAAATTATGGGCATACAAATTGCCGTAAATCAGGATGCCGCTCACATTGTCGTGGATCAGGGATCCCTTGGAGTGCTCGCCCTTGGCATGTGTCGAATGCGACAGGCCTTCAGCAATGATGTTGTTTGTGTAGGCGATTGACTGGGACGTTCCGGCGCGCCATGCGTCCGGCGTGTCACCCGTAAAACGCGGGCCGGAGGCCGACAGGTTTTCATCCGTCGCCCAACTCAGGGAACAGTGGTCGACAATGACATTGTGGGCAGAGATGGTGGTGATGGCGTCGATATCACGTCCGCTGCGATAGGCCTCGCCGAGATCGCCGGGGCGGACGCGCAGATGCTGAACAATGATGTCATGGCCTGTAATCACCATGCCACCGCGGATCAGAGTGATTCCGGGGGAGGGGGCCGTTTGGCCGGCAATGGTGACATTGGACGTTGCAAGGCGAAGATTTTCTCCGTTCAGGTCAATCACGCCGCCGACTTCAAACACGATGATCTTCGGGCCTTGCACATCCAGCGCTGCGCGCAGGCTGCCCGGGCCACCGGATGCCAGGCTGGTCACCCTCACAATCTGGCCGCCCGCGCCGCCGCGCGTCATGGAGGCCGGGCCGAGCGGTCCCATCCAGGGGGCCTCGGCAGGTGCCGTGCTCGCAGACGGGCCGGGCGTTGTCATTCCCGGTTGCTGCGCGGTTGCGCATCCGCTCAGTGTTAGGACAGCGGCAGCTGCCAGCGATTTCAGCACGCTGCTGTGAACATGATTTGTCATGACGTTTTCCTCGCATGTCTTCCGGAGTTTGCCGACTCTTCAGCCTGACGAGACTGGTCCGGACGACTTTTTATCATTATGGAGGTTTGAAAATGACACCGGTTTCCTATAGTGTCCACCCCAAGACATACAGGCCGAGGAAAAAGCGTGAGCGTACTTGAAAACATAGCAAAAAAATTCGTTCAGGCGCGGCGTTCGGCCGAACCCATGGCTGAATATCCGGGGCCGCTTCCGCAATCCCTTGCAGAGGCATATGCCATTCAGGATGCGGCGATTGCCCTGTGGCCGGATGAAATTGCCGGCTGGAAGGTCGGACGAATCAATGGGAGCGATATCGAGCGGTTTGGTACAGACCGGCTCGCGGGACCGATCTTCACGTCCCAAGTCAGCCGACAAGGTGATTCCGTCGCAAACTGTCCGGTCTATGCAGACGGGTTCGCGGCGGTTGAAGGCGAGTGTGTGGTGATGGTCGCGCAGGATGCAGATCCAGAGAAAACGAATTACACGACCAGCGAAGCAATTGATCTGATCGCCAGCATCCATGCGGGTGTCGAGATTGCGAGCAGTCCGTTTTCCGGCATCAATGACCATGGTCCGCTGGTGACGATATCCGACTTTGGAAACAATTGCGGGCTGATCATCGGTGACATCCTGCCGGAATGGACGACGCTGGATTTCACGAACTGGCCGTTCGAGACGCTGATAGACGGAGAATGTGTAGGGGCGGCCGATGCGTCCGGAATTCCCGGCGGGCCTGTCGAATCGTTCCGGTTCATGCTGGAGAATGCTGCGCAGAGAGGCCTGCCCCTGAAGAAGGGAATGGCGATTTCCACCGGTGCTGTCACCGGTGTTCATGTCGCATCGGTCAGCCAGTTTTCTACGGTGCGCGCGCGTGGGGTACGGGATATTCCGCTGAAACTTGTTCCGACCGGAGAGCTGGCGAATTCCTCTGTCTGAGGTCGCCTTGGCCCCCGGGGGGGGCAGCTTAGTGTCTCACGGTCATGGGATTGCGTGCAGAATCCGTACAGGCTTCCTCGTGGTCCGATATTGTGTAGACCATGATCGGAGACGATTTGTATTTGTAGATACCAGGTAGATACTGGTACTTCAGCTCTTCTTTCGATATTTTCACGATACGGATGTACTGGCCGCCATTGATGGTGATCACCTTTTTTGGGTGATTGTCGAAATGTTGCGGCAAGATGATGAGCTTGCAGGTTTCGCCCTTCGCGCAGGAAGTAAGATGATTGCGGGCGTCCGGACGACTGGCATCCTTGTGGCCGATAATACCCGTCTTGTATGGGATCAACAGGGACTTGTCATGGCCATTGAAGGTCGAGTAGCTGATTGCGTATGCGCCGCAATTCTTGACGTGAAAATGGGTTTTCGCGTTCGCAGGCAGTTGGAATGCCGCCATCCCGGCAAATGTGGCAGCGACCAGGCGGCCAAACCCTTTGAGGCGCTTTCTGCCTGGCAGCGGCAGGAGAGCGAGTGACTTTTCCATCTCGACGTCACCGGGTTTTAAAAATGGCTATCGCTTCGCTTCCTTGGGGTCGTTCAGATGGTCTTTGCAATGCTCTTCCTTGTCCGAGATCGTGTAGACGATGATGGGCGAGCTCAGATTGGAGACATTGCCCCAGATATCTTCAAAACGCCGCACACCTTCCTTGACCTCTGCAATTCGCATGTAGTGGTGAGCCTGGACCTTGATCACTTTCTTGGGTTGATCCTCAAAGCCGTTCGGCTCCATCCGCAGCTTGCAGAACTGCCCTGTATGGCAAACCAGCTTTCTGTAGTTGGCGTCGTCACTTACGGAGTTCTTTGCGCCCAGGGCCCCATCCTCATAAGGGATGGATTCGAGACCGTCGCTTCCATTGTAGGTCTCATAGTCGATTTTCGTATCAGAACAATTCTTTACCCTGAAGGGTACGTCGGCCTGGCAAGTCATGGCAGAACCGAGGACGAAGGTTGCGCTGGTGATTGAGAGAAGTTTCCACGGCATTACGATGAGTCTCCTGCGTGTCTGTAAGGGGCGGGCGTGGGATAGCTTCGCGACCGAGCCGACTCCGGATCGTGGTCAAAGTGGGGGTTCGGTACCTGTAGAAGCAATGATGCTTGGTGTATTCCAGGTCTTCGCCTCTGCCTGACCGTGGACGCCGAACTTGAAGCGTGTTGACCGGCGGTGAAAACATCTCGGCGCAGACTTCTGAAGAGGTATGAAGATCGCTTACGGATAGTTCAGGACCTTCGCATTCTCTATGGGATCGCTGCAGCTCTCCTCATGTGGCGAGATGGTATATGTGACGATCGGAGCAGACTCGTATACTTTCTTGTTGTCATCGTCATTGTACTCGATCAAGCGGGACTCAATCCGTGCCAGCCTGAGATAGTGCTCCGCTTCGACGCTCACGACCTTGTCGAGCTGTTTGTCGAATTCGTCCGGGCGCAGTTTGATCTTGCACTTTTCGCCGAAGTGACAGGCTGTCTTCCTCACGCTGGCATCCTTGGCGTCTTCGTCCATGCGCTTGAAGTCACCATGCTTGTAGGGTGAGAGCATCAGCCAGTCATCGCCATTGTAGGTCCAGAAGTGAACCGGGTACTCGCTGCAGTTCTTTACGCGAAAATGCACGTCAGCGGCGGCAATGGGCGCGGTGACAATGGCTGCGAGGATTGTGGTCGCCAGAATCTTCAATTTACGCTCCTGTTCGGTGGCGCCATGACTTGCTCAGTACAGGCGCACAAGTTCTGTTCGATCTACATCGACAGAGCCATGCTGGAGGCCCGACCTTAATGGGGTGTTACCAAGGGTAGGCGCATTCGCCCGGTAAGGTTGCACCAGCATCTCATCCATTCACCTGGCTGGGTGGGGCTCGCTGCCGGGCGTGGGGAACCGGCGTGGAGTCAACAGCGAAGCCAACGAATTCCTTCCGTCTGAATCGCTTTTGATGCGAGCCCCGCCGCTGTCCTATTGCAGACCGGCACGCTCCGAAAGCCCCTGAGACGTGGGAGACACGACCCGTTTCGTGGTCCGCTTCAAACGCCGTGGGCGGATGAAACTGTGCCAGGCGGCGCAGTGGAAAACTGGCTCAGCGAGCGGTGAACAATCCTGATCGTTGGCATAATATTGCGGTGAAACGGGCGAAATGCGGATGGACTCCCAACATTGACCTTGTCGCAATCTGCGAGGGAGACCGTCGCATCAGTCTGGTGGCCTTCGGGCATATGGCGCAGAAACCAGAGGAGATGAGACACCCAGGTCCATTCAGGCGCGAGTCCCGAGACCGGATTGAGTAGAGAACTGAAGATAAAGCGCCTCTTCCATTCGGGACCGCGAAAAAAGCCCCGGAGACCTTGGGTCGCCGGGGCCATTCGAGGATCGCGCACTGGGAGGAACGCAATTTCATAATCGGACCGGGCGCGGTGGCCCGGTCCGGGGAGGCTGGATCAGAACGTGTAGCGCGCGCCCAACAGGAAATTCCGGCCCGTGTGATGGTAAAGGGTCGGCAGGTTGAGGCGGTCGAACGTCTGATGTTCGAACTCGTCAGTCAGATTGATCCCTTCGAAGGTCAGGTCGATCTGGTCGGTCAGCTGGTAGGACATGGACAGATCGATGTTGTAGGTCGATGCCACGCCCCGCTCTTCCCGGCCTTCTGTGCGTCCGGATCCGTTCGGGGAGCGTGTCTGGTACTCGTCCCGGTAGGAGCCGGAAATGCGGGCTGCAAACCGATCATCCTCATAGTAAAGGGTCATATTGTGCGAGATCTTGGAGAAATCGTTGATTTCATCCGAGTCCGCATAGGTCAGGTTGCCGACGAAGCCGGTATTGCTCAACAGGCCCGGCAGGAAGAAGAAGGGCTGCTGATAGACCACTTCGAGACCCTGAATGGAGGCCTCCCCGCCATTCTCGACCTGGCTGACCGCCACAAGCGGGTCCAGGCCATTGGCGAGGTCTTCACCGAGCGGGCTGGTGGACGAGGCAACGCTGGCGGGCAGTCCAAGTGTGCTGAACGCCACTTCGGTGCTGGCCGGCGTGAGGAAGTAGGATTCGATATCCTTGTAAAACAGGGAGACCGCAATCAGGCTTTCCTCTGCGAAGTACCATTCGGCGCTGAGGTCAAAGGCCGTGGCGCGATAGGGATCCAGCTCGGGATTGCCGATGCTGAAATCATACGGCTCGCCGCTGAACGTATCCAGATTGCCGCCGGGGGTCAGGTTGCCAAGGGATGGCCGTGCCATGACCTTGGCGATACCGGCACGGAACTGGACCTGGTCTGACGCTTCCAGCACGAGGTTCAGGGATGGCAGGAAATCCGTGTAGGAATTCTCGACCGTCCGCAGGGACAGGCCACCATCGCCCGGCACATAGCCGGAGGCCGTGGTGGTGGTTTCGACATAGCGGGCCCCCACATCGCCGCGCAGGAGCATGCCGGACAGTTCGGTTTCAAAGTCGAGCTGCGCATATCCGGCCAGATCCTCTTCCTTGACCGACCGGTTGCTTTGCGGCCGCGAGGAGATATCGCCGGCAATGTCCAGAATGCCGCTCAAATCGATGGCTGCATCCCAGTTTGCGCTGACCCAAGATGTATCATTCGACCCATAGTCGAGGCCATTGCCAAAGCCGGTCACGAGACCGACGAGCGATCCGTCCACTGGAGCTGCAGCATCAAAACCGTCAAGATCGGCCACATTGCCGTCAATCCGGATCTCCCGGGTCGAGAACTCGTACTGCTTGTAGCTGAGTCCGCCGGACAGCGTCATGTTTGACGCGAAATCGTATTCCAGGTCAGCCCGTACGGTTTCGAAATCATTGTCCGAACCCTGAGGACGGTTGCGGAACTGTGTGAACAGGAATTCCGACGGGTCGGTGACATCCGTGTTGCCATAGCTGATGGCGGGCAATTCAAGATTGTTGCGGAAATCATAGGAGTAACCTTCGACCGGGTTGGCCGCATCGAAGAAGACTGTCGCCTGGACTGGATTGTCGAAAGAAGACGAGGATTGACCGGCGAAGAATGAACCGCGGAGCGTGTCTGAGAAATCGTGCTCCACCTCAAAGGTCAGCTGTGTGAACTCGGTGGTGTAATAGTCGCGGCGATGCTCGCTGCGCATCGGGATGATGCCGTTGCTTGTGTCAGCAAGCACGTCCCCCTGAAGATAGTCCAGGACGCCGTCGCTGTTCACATTATAGTCCGTCACCGCGATATTATCCGTGTTCGACCGGACAAAGACCTGCAGGAATTCCTCGTCGCGCTGGGCGTCGAGTTCGGAATAGAGGCCCTCCACCGTGATCGTGGTGCGATCGCTGGGGCGGAACTGAAGGGCGCCGGTCAGGCCGGTCCGTTCCTGATCATAGGTGAGGCGGCCATAACGCGGGATACGCGCATAGTAGGAATTGCGTACCTCATCACATGCTGCCGGGAATGGGTCCGCACCGATGCAGGTTTCGCCATTCACGGAACGGAAGGTGCCCTGATCGTCGAACCGGACAGACGAGAACCCTTCCTCGCGGATCGTACGATCCTGGAAAGCGGCCGAGACGAGCGCGCCGAAGGTTCCGGAATCATTTTGCCAGGAGGCCAGGCCAGCGAAGCGCGGCGAGGTTTCCTCGACCAGATCATTGTAGAGGGCCTGCGCCGAGGCAGAGAAGGTCCAGCCCTCGTCGAAATCGAGCGGACGAGCCGTTTGCAGTTCAACGACCGCCCCGAGGGAGCCTTCCTCGATGGAGGCCGATTGTGACTTGCGGACGACAAGCTGGCTGAACAGTTCGGAAGCGAATGTGTTGAAATCGAACGAGCGGCTGCGGTTGGTGCCGCCGGATGCGTCCGAGCCACCCCCCGTGGCCAAGGCATCCATGCCGTTGATCCGGACCCGCGTGAAATCGCCGGACAGGCCGCGCACGGTAATCCTGCGGCCTTCGCCGGCCTGACGATCAATTGCGATGCCCGGAATCCGCTGGAGCGATTCTGCAAGGTTCAGATCCGGGAAGTCGGCGATGTCTTCCGCCAGGATGGCGTCGACGAAGCCGGTCGATTCCCGTTTCACGTCCAAGGCTTCTGAAAGCGATTCACGGAAACCGGTTACCACGACGCTGTCGAGAACCTGATCGGCCTCTGCGTCGGCGGTGTCTTCGACGGTTTCCTGTGCAAATGACAAGGATCCTGACAGCATCATGCTGGCCAGCGATACGCTGGCTAGGATTCGGACTCTGGTGGGTACCCGCATTCTTAATTTCCTCCCGATATACTTTTATCACCGGAATGACACCGGTGTCAGAACTCGTCTACCGCATTTTCGACCTGCGTTCAAGCCTGAGTGGAGAATGCCAGCGTTCTATCGGGTGTCACGGGGTTCCAGAAGGAGGCCTCAGGCGACGGCCTTTTCTGCGCTGTCGATGAATCTGCTGACGCTCGGTGCGAGGTCTTCGAGCGATTCACCCGTTTCCTGAATGCGCTCCGCAACTGCTTCCAGGGCAAAGGCTGCGTCGGAAACCTCTCCGAACCCGAAACTGCCGGCGCTGCCCGCAATGGCATGAGAAAGCCGGCGGATGTCTTCCAGCACAGAGGCATGGTCCGGTTGTTCAAGAATTTTGGACAGTTCTCCCGGAACGCCGGCAAGATAGTCGGCATACTTGGCCGTTAGCGCGTCGACCGATGTTGTGGTATTCGCAGGCACGGCAACGACGCTTCCTGACCGGCCGTGCCGCCGAACGGTTTTCTCAAGTTCATCAATATTGATGGGTTTCGGTGCATGCGCCGTCATGCCGGCCTGCAGGCATTCCTTGATCTGTTCGGGCAGGACGTTGGCTGTCAGCGCAATGATCGGCGTCTGCGCAACGGGTCCGGACATCGATCGGATCTCGCGCGTTGCTGCCAGTCCATCCATATCCGGCATCTGCACGTCCATCAGGATGACATCATACCGGTTTCCTGCGCTCAGGTCGTCGAGTGCTGCCCTGGCGGATGAGAAGGTGGCGACCGTGTGCCCCTGTCTGCCGAGACCGAAAGCAACAAGTTCGAGATTCATCGGCACATCATCGACCGCCATCACTGTCAGGGCGCCTGCATGGGCGTCTGGCTCCGCGTCCGATTGCGATGTTTCCGGTGGGGCCACCGGCCGGGCCGGCAAGACCAAGCGGGCAGTTGTGCCTTCGCCCACGCGGCTCTCAAGGACCAGATCGCCACCCATCAGGCGTGCCAGGGAGTGGCTGATGGAAAGTCCCAATCCGGTTCCTCCGAATTTGCGCGTGATGCTGTTGTCTGCCTGGCGGAAACCCTCGAATACATGTTCCAGCTTTTCCGGAGCGATACCGGGGCCCGTGTCCACGACTTCAATGGTCAAGGTCGCATCCTGAACCGAGGATTTGACGGCGACGGAGCCCTCAAGGGTGAATTTTGCAGCATTGCCGACAAGGTTTGTCAGGATCTGCTTGATGCGAACTTCGTCTGCCATTGTGTGGAGGGGCTGGATATCCGTTTGGAATTCGACCTTGGTGTCAGGCCGGGCGGCCCTGACCAGGTCTACCGTCTCCCCAACAAGCCTGGGGATATCGACCGCACGTTCTTCCAGTTCGATCCGACCGGCCTCGATCTTGGAATAATCCAGAATGTCGTCCACGATCTCCCGAAGATGCCGACCTGCTGACAAGGAGCGTTCGACGAACAGGCGCTGTTCGTCGCTGAGGTCAGTCTGTTCCAGCAATTGCGCAAATCCCAGTATGCCGTTCAGGGGCGTGCGAATTTCATGGCTCATATTCGACAGGAATTCCGCTTTTGCCTTTCCGGCAGCTTCTGCGGCGGATCGTGCTTCGGCCAGCGCTTTCTCGCGGGCCTTGCGTTCTGTGACATCACGGAAGGTAGAGATCACTTCTTTCGTATTGCCATGCTCATCCAGGATGACGTTCGGATTGCCTTCGAGCCAGATAATGTCGCCATCCTTGTTGCGAACACGGAATTCCCGCAGCGCGGCCGGGTCGACGGCCGATGTGTGAAACAAATCATCCGTCAGGTGCTCAGCATGTTCGCGATCTTCGGGGATCGTGAAGTCGACAGTGGACAAACCAACAGCATCCTCCGGGGACACACCCAGGATTTCGCAGGCAGGTGAGGCGTAGCGAATGACGCCGTCAGGCCCGAACCGAACGATGATGTCTGTCGAATAGTCGGCGAGCGTCCTGTATTTCGATTCGCTCGATGCCAGGGCCTCGAGAATGTTCTGTTCGTCGGTGATGTCCCGGAACACTCCGAACACGCGATCCACGGTTCCATTGGAGTCGGTGTGGACCTCGCCGATTGACCGGACCGTCCGTCGCTTTCCGTCAGAGCGCCGGATAAGGGTAGCCTGAAACTCCCAGCCTTCGGCCTGGCTGATCCCGCGTTGAACGAGAGACCGGACGCGGTCACGGTCTTCCTCTGCGTAGAACATGATGGCGTCGCCATACATCGGATCGAATTCTTCCGGCGTCACACCATGGATCGCGTAAACCTCGGGCGACCAGTCCACTTGCTGGGTTTCCGGATTGAGGGTCCAGTGACCAACGCCCGCAAGCCGTTCTGCCAGATTGGCTTTCCGGATCATTTCCAGCTGTTGCTGGGATTTCATGCGCAGGCGAGCGCGTGAGGTCTTGATCTGATTGACCAGCCGTCGCCGGTCGGAGGCGGCCGCACCAACCGCGAGCCCAAGAACAGAATTGGTTGCGAGAAACAACTGCAATGCCAGAATCTTGGCCGTCATCTCTGTCGACATCAGGCTGATCGGGCCGGTTCCGGCCAAAGTAAAGGGCAATGAGATGGCCGTGATCATCAACAAGCCAATGGCAGCTGCCTTCACGCCGCCGCTGAAGGCGACATAAACCAGCGCAGGCGGTACAAGGAACAAAAACGGGTATTCGCTTTGCGCAAACACGAAAAACGTGGTGACGCAGAGCAATCCCAGTTTCAGGATGAACTGGACGTCCGGCGATGCAATTTCGAATTTGCGCGAGCGATCTGTGAGCGACCAGAAAACCGGTGTGAAGAGAACAATGCCGAGGAAGTCTGCGGCAAACCAGAGGGTCGCATCGGAAAGGTACAGGGAATCGCCGGTCACCATCAGGCCCAAAGCCGCAAGGCACGCGGATATGAAACATCCAGCGAAGCTCGCGAAAATCAGGATTGAAATGCCGGTCAGGCTGATGAACCGAACATTCTTCCACCGCAGGAAAGCAAAGGCAACGCAACAAACTTCGGCCAGATTGGCGAGGGCAAGTATGGCGCCGCGAACCAGACCGTCTCCCGCGTAGAGATTGGCTGCCAGCAGGCCGCCTGTCATGGCCAGCAACTGGGATAGCCAGTTCCTGGCAGGGCTTTTCAGCAGGATCACGATCAGCATGGCGTTCACCGGCCATATGGCGGCGACGCGACCGGAGCCGCGGGTGAATTCTATCACGAGCGACGCAACCAGAAAGATCAGTATCCCGAAGCCGAGACTTCCGGCCCACCGGACGAGCCGGGCAAAGGGCTCGGTGTCATTGCCGGTCAGTATTCGGCGAGGCTGGCCTTTTGCGGTCATGCGTGGACCTCCAGTGTTTCGGCGCGGCGCCGGACGGGGCGCCTGGCTGAGCAAGACAGGATTGTCCTAAGAATTTGAATCTCCGTGTGAGTCGGACGGGTCACCAGTTTCAGTTCAGTTGGCGAGGAACTCAAGGTGTCCTCTCAGTGCGAGTTTGCAGCCCCAACGTCCACGCTGTACAATCGAGTGGAACCGCTGTTCAATTTGGTTTAGAATTGAAGTTTCTGGCAGGGCCGTATGGCTGCGTTGACAGGAACATCTTAGGCGCTTCCCAAGGGACATTTCTGGAAGCGATGTGGAGTGGGGCGAAATGTATTCAGATATCGTATCTGCAGAATTGCGGTCTCTGAGAACCTATGCCCAGTTGCTGATCGACGATGCAGACTTGGGCGACCGGGCCGTTTGCGCCACGCTCAGCGACATCATTTCCTCAGCCCAAACGACGGATCTCGGTGGCCTGTGCCGGGTAACGCTCTTCCACCAATTGGACATCAAGCTTCTCGAAACGCTTGATGCGCGAGGTGAGGACGGCGCTGTATCGCCGCTGCTGGATGGACTTTCGATGCTGGAGAAGCGGGTTCTTCTGCTGGCAGTAGTGTGCGGATTCGATGCGGCCGACATTGGCCGGATCACCGGGACCGGTGAAGCTGAGACGCGCGGCGTTCTTGCGCGCGTTCAGATGGCGATTTCAACGGCCACGCGTGTCGGTGTGCTGATCATTGAGGATGAGCCACATATGGCGGATTTGCTGTCCTTGCTGGTTCAGCAGACGGGCCACTGGGTTGCCGGAATCGCCCATACAGGTGAGCAGGCTGTCGAACTTGCGCGTGAAAAGACGTTCGGACTCATCCTTTCGGATATCGAACTGAACCAGGACATGTGTGGCAAGTCGACAGTACGAAACATCCGGACTGTTCTGGGCAAGGATGTGCCGACCGTCTACATCACCGCGCATCCCGACCGGGTGGGCGAAGCCGACACGAAGGGGCGGGATGCCCTGCTGTCAAAACCATTCGACATCTGGCGCGTTCGCGATGCGGTGAACACTGCGCTTCATGCTTTCGCGCCTCGGCACGCAGTCTGAACGTACTGCAGGGCCGTGCAGTTATCACGTCAGGGAGCGACGGAGGCATCCCGCAGATCGCGGTTTTGTGAAGCAATCTTCACACTCACAATGTAGGCCTTTTCGCCTTCCATGTTTGCGAGAATGAGGCCTGCCTGGTCGCTGGGGATGAGGCGCAGAAAGCCTGCGGCAAAAGACGGGTCCATCTGGTTGAAGATGCCGGCGGCCTGATCGGGTTTCATCGCTGAATACATCTGGGCCAGATGCTGGATATCCTGATTGGCCGTGCTGGACATTTGCTGCCAGCGTTCATCCAGTTCCTGCTGGATCAGTTTGAGCTCTTCCGCCTGCTGGGTCAGTTCAAGCTTGCGGTTGCGCAACTCGATCTCGTCGTCGCGCAGCGCAGAAATTCGCTGCTCGATGGATATCTGGTCCTGTTCCATGGCAGCCGCCAGTTCTCCGGTCAGGCAGACGCTCTGAACCCGGTCGGATTCGTCGACCGTCAGGGATTGGGACAGCGAGCTGCCGGGCAGGCGTTCGCTCGCATCCTGTTTCGTCGTTGCAAAAGCCTGAGGCAGCCACCGTGTTCCACCGGCAATCGTGAACAGGACGCCGATGGTCAGCAGGACATGTGTGCGGCCGTTACTTTTTATGCCCATGATGCTCGTAAACCTTCCTGGTCGTGACGGTGTCTTCATCGTCAAACAGATAGTCGGTGCTGTCGAATTGCGCGCTGGCCCGGCTGGCGAGCGTCTCGAGTTTCCGTGTCAGTCGCGATATCTCGTCGATTCGTTCCGACGACTGCGCGAGGGCTTCGCGCATCGTACGCCTGATTTCCGCGTCGGTGGACTGGATCCGGCGTGAGGTTTCCCGATCCTTGATTTCCAGCGCGTCTTTCAGCTCGGTAAGCTTCTTGCCGGTGGCTTCGGCTTCCTTCATCACCGCCGACAGCCGCGTCATCAGCTCACCCGCCTGAGCCTGGGTTTCATGCCGTGCCGACGAAACGGCGGCAACGGATTCGGACATGGCGCGGATCGAGGCACCGAGTCCGTTTCGCGTATTCTGGAGTGCCTTCAAACGGCGGCTCAGCAGCGCGCAATAGAGACACGCGGCGAAGGACACCAGGAACAGGGCGATATCTGAAGGTTCGAAAGGCATCATCTCACCTCAGCAGGAATTCGGTGACGAGCACGCCGTGTGATACGTCTGTGCCGAGAACGACATCCGCCCGCACAGCCAATTGTTCGCGCATCTTGGGATAGAAATCGGCCGACTCGAAGTCCGACAGCGTCAAGGCCCGCAGATATCCGACAAAGGCGTCGACCAGCATGGGCTCGGCCTTCTTCACCGCTGCCATGTTGCGGGAGTCGGATATGACCGATGTCTTGATCTTCACATAGCGGGTGGCTGGCTCATTACCGATCGTGACGAGGATTTCCTGGATGTCGACATAGACATACTCTTCCATCGCCAAAGGTGCAGCCACATGGCTGCCATCGGCAGCCGTCACGCAGGCCGCAGCCTCGGCGGAGCCTGAATTGCCTGACAGGAAATAGACGGCGCCGAAGGCCCCGGCAGCGCACACGACAGCCAGCGGCGCCAGCGCAGCCAGGCCTGGCCCGCCTGACGCTTTTTCTGCAGGTTCCGCTTCATTGTCGGTCGCCACGATCACCCCCGGAAAAAAAGTACCGCAGGTGCAGCCTTATTAACCGCCGGGTAAAGGAAGCGTTAACGATTTCGCGAAAAATATTAACCAATAGCAGAGTGTGCGTTGGGAACGGGATTGGTGCGCCTATGAAACTGTTGGAGACGCTGAAAGCCCTGTCGATGGTGCAGAAGCTGACATTGGCAGGAGCGGTTGCGGGCGTTGTCCTGGCCATGACGTTCATGGTGCAAGGCGCGGTCAAATCGCCGATGGCGCTGCTGTACTCCGGTCTGGATCCGATGCACACCGGCGAAGTGATCAGCGAGTTGGAGAAACGCGGCGTGGATTACGAGATCCGCGGCGAGGCGATCTTCATTCCCCAGTCGCAGCGCGATTCCGTGCGCTTCGCGCTGGCCAAGGATGGCCTGCCGCAACAATCGGTGCGCGGGTACGAATTGCTGGACGACGTCAACGGGTTTTCCGTGACATCGGAAATGTACAATGCTGCCTATTGGCGGGCAAAGGAAGGCGAACTGACCCGGACCATTCTGGCCATTCCCGGCGTATCATCGGCCCGTGTTCATATCGGCGCCAGCCTGCGCTCCGGCTTCGCCCGATCAGGGCCACCCCAGACTGCATCCGTCACGCTGGTGTCCAGCACCAAGCTCAGTGCCAGTCAGGCCGAGGCGATCCAGTATATGGTGGCGCTCGCCGTTTCCGGGCTTGATCCGGCCGACGTGGCGATCATCGACCCGAAGCGCGGGCTGCTGGCCGGTCCGAATGTCGACCGTCTCGAAGAGCCGGGCATTGTGGCCGAGAATCAGTCGAGCCGCCTGGAACAGAAAATCCTGCGTCTGCTCGAGGCTCGCGTAGGCCCCGGCAATGCTCGCGTATCCGTATCGGTCGATGTGAACCGGCAACGTCAGCGCGTGTCCGAAGTCGTGTTCGACCCGAATTCCCGGGTAATCCGCAATCGTACCAGCAATGATGTCAGCGAAGCGAGTGGCGGCGGCGCCGCCGGTGTCACGGTTGCCAGCAACCTGCCGCAAGGTGGAGGCGGGCAGGGGGGCGGCTCCAGCACGCTGAAGAACTCCACCGAAAGCGTGGTGTACGACATCAATGAGACGCGGCGCGAAACCGAAACCCTGCCCGGCGAAATCGAGCGCATTTCCGTGGCGGTCCTGCTGAATGAGCAGGTGCTCGGGTTTGACGCGAATGCCGAGGATTCCGCGCCCTTGATGCGCAGTCTTGTCAGTGATTTCGAGCAACTTATTCTTTCGGGCGCCGGTCTCAGCGCCGAGCGGGGCGATTCGCTGACAGTCGAGTTGATGCCATTTCAGGAAATCGAAGTCGAGGAACTGACGCCTGCTCCAGGGCTCGTTGAAACGCTGACAGAGCGCTACTTCTGGTCCGGTCTGCAGGCGGTCCTGCTTGGGATTGTTGTGATTGTGCTTGGCTTCGGTGTGGTTCGTCCACTGCTCTCTCAGGGGCGCAAGGGCGAGTTGGCCGTAGGCATGGATACCGCGGTCGACGGAGGGTCGCAGACGCTGACGACCGACACGGTCGATCCGCTTGACTACCTGAAGAGCTATACGCGTGAGCGTCAGGATGAAACCGCCAACCTGCTGCAGGAATGGCTGAACGAAGACCGGAAGGCGCTGGTCAATGAGTGAGTCGCCCTTTTCCAACCTGCCGCGCTTTGACCATCACCCGGATCAGGGCAGTTCGTCCGGTCTGACATATGCGCCGGTGCCTGCCGCAGAGCCGGAGGCCCGGCCGGCGCCTGCTACTCCTCAACCGGAAGAAATGGCACCCACGCCGGTGCCGCGCGATCCGAATATCGACCTGTTGCTCAATCGCCTCGCAGAGGAAATTGAGCAGGCCGATGCGCGCGCACAGGCCCAGACCGTGAATTGGGTGTCGGCGATCAGCGAGAAACTGTTCCCGGAATTGTCCAAGGCCTTTCTCGCAGAAGAAATAGCGCGACAGCTGCCCGAACTGATGCCGGGCGCAGCCGCACATATAGACATCGCCGCGCCGGAAAGTCTGGCGCGGGACATCAGCGAACTGGTCGAGTCTTCGCCCCGACTGAAGCCAGTCTGCACGGTGTCGGCTGGGCCGTCTGGCCGGCCCGTCGAAATATCCTGGACGACCGGCGGTCTGACGCTGGACTTTGACGGCTTGCTGGATGCGTGTCTCGCTCGCCTGAACGAACTTAAATCGCACACACGGGAATCAGTGTAATGGCCTATCCTGAAATGACGCCTTCGGATGAAAATGCGGTCGAGACGGATGACGCCCTGCCGGGCGGCAAGGTGTATCGGTCCATCTACAATGTGCCGGTCAATGTGATTGTCTCGATCGGCCAGAAGCGTCTGACCGTTTCCGAAATTCTGGAACTGCGTCCCGATTCGGTGATCGCCCTGTCTGCCCGGATCGAGGATCCGGTGTCGCTGACCGTCGACAATAAGCTGATTGCCCGGGGAGAATTGATCGAGACCGAAGAAGGTGGACTGGGCGTGAAGATCACGGAGATCGCGGAGGACCCCGATGCCACGGGGACTTGAGTTCCTGCCACGGCTAGCCGGCGGGTTGATCTTTCTGATCTTGTTGCTCGCATTGGTCGGCCCTGCCCACGCACAAGAGGCCGGTCAGGTCGAACTGCCCCTGCCGGACGCAAGCGGCTTCCTGAACAATGGCGGGGAAGGCGGACTGAGCGGCTCGGTCATCCTGCTGCTTGTCCTGGTGACGGTGCTGAGCCTGGCGCCGGGCATTGCCATGATGGCCACCTGCCTGCCTTTCATGATCATCGTGTTTTCGTTCCTGCGCCAGGCCATCGGTGTCCAGCAGGCCCCCCCGAACATGTTGATCATGGCGCTTGCCATGTTCCTTACTTTCTTCGTCATGGAGCCGACCTTCATGGAGGCCTGGGCGGCGGGCATCTCGCCCTATATGGACGGAACGATTGGAGAGGCCGAAGCATGGACCGCCACGACGGAGCCTTTTCGGGCCTTCATGACAGCGCGTGTCGATCCGGAAACCATCCCCGTACTTGCAGATGCCGTGAACAGGCCGGTCGTCGAGGGCGAGGACCCATCCTTCGCTCTGCTTTCGACCGCCTTCATGCTGTCGGAAATCAAGCACGCCTTCCAGATCGGGTTCGTGATATTCCTGCCTTTCCTGGTGATTGATCTGGTCGTGTCGTCTGTCCTCATGGCAGTCGGCATGATGATGGTGCCGCCAACGGTTGTTTCGTTGCCGTTTAAGGTGGGATTCATTGTTCTGGCCGATGGCTGGCTGAAGATCACTGAAGCGCTGCTGCGAGGATATGCCGGATGAATGCCGTGGTTGAAACAAAACAGGTTGCACCACAGCCGACAGGGCAGGGCCAGGCCGTCAGCCGGGTGCCGCAGACCGGTGTTGCGCGCCCCTTGAACCTGACCCGCGCCCAGAAGGCAGCCGTTGTGATTGCGATGCTGGGCGAAGCGGAGGCGCGTCCGATTGTGGAACGTCTCGATGACCGGACCATGTCGCAGGTTGCCACTGCGCTGGAGACGATATCGACACTCGGTCGCGACCAGCTGGCGGAAATTGCCGTGGATTTCCTGCGGGAGTTGCGGGCCGCGAGCGGGTCCTTTTCCGGTGGTCAGGACAAGGCCCGGGAGATCATTGCGAACATTCTCGACCAGAACCGCTATCAACAGATCTATGGCGCGCCAGAAGCCGAAGATGGCGCCGAGCAAACAGCCGAGACTTCAGACACCTGGGTCCGCCTGGAAAAGTACGATCCCCAACTGGTCGCCGACTATTTCCAGTCCCTGACGCCGAACATCATGGCGCTGATTCTGCGCAAGCTGGACGTCGCGGTGGCATCGGAGATTGTGCGCTTCCTTGATGACAGCCTGCTGGACCCCGTCATGGGCCATCTTGTCGAGGATGAGGCCCCGGATCCGGAAATCTACACTGTGCTGGCCCACATGATCGATCTGGAATTGCTGAACACGCCTGCCGGCCCTGCCGGCGCTGAAGACACCAGTCATCTTGAAGTGATTGGTGAGATGCTGAGCCTTGTGCCAAGCGAGCGGAGGGATCGTATCCTCTCATTCCTGAACACATCGCACGAGTCCAAGCTGAAGAGCATCGAGAAGGTGATGTTCACCATCGACAGCCTGCCGGAGATCATGGCGCGGGAGATGGTCCCGATCGTGTTCCGCGAGCTCGGCGAAGACGTCATGATCAAGCTGCTCGCCAGTCTTCAGGGCCGCAATGCCGAAATCTCGGACTATTTGCTCAGCAACATCTCATCGCGCCTCGCGGATCAGTACCGCCTGCAACTTGAAGACGAGGCTGAAATGACCGTTGAAAAGGCCGAGAAGGTCCAGCGGGAATTCCTGATGTCGCTGATGAGCATGAAGCGTGACGGCACGATCAAGATCGGCAAGCCGGAAGAGGACTGAGCCTCCGGTCAGGTTCGCCAGCGCCCCGACCTGAGCGAGCTCTTGGGATTAACGGATGATCAGATCGGCGTGCAAGGCGCCTGCGGTCTTCATGGTCCGGATAATATCTGCCGTTTCCTGAGGCGTCACGCCAAGCGCATTCAATCCTGCGATCAGTTCCGACAGGGAGACGTTCGCATCCAGCATGGCGATGTTCTTGCTGCCCGTCTGGCCAATCGTGATGCGAGACCGGGGAAGGGCAATGGATTCGCCCCTTGCGAAGGGGTTGGGTTGCGAGACAACGGGGCTTTCGACGACCTTGATGGATATGTTGCCCTGTGCAATTGCAACCTTCGAGATGCGAACATCTTCGCCCAAGACGATGGTGCCGGACTTCTCGTCGATTACGACGCGGGCCGGGACCGATACGCTGACCGGCAGATTCTCGATTTCGGCAAGGATGCGCGCCGGGGACCCGCTGATTCCGCGCAGGTCCAAATCAACCGTACCGGGATCGCGCGTATAGGCGACCGGTGCACCATAGGCAGTGTTGATGACATCCTCGATACGGGCGGCTGTCGTGAAATCAGGGTCGCGAAGTGCCAGGACCAGACTGCTGCGTTCGTTGAAGTCATAGCCGATCTCGCGTTCAATGCGAGCGCCATTGGGAACGGCGCCGGCGGTCGGCGTGCCCCGTGTTTCTCTTGCGGCCTGGGCCTGAACGTCGATCCCGGACACGATGATGCTGCCCTGGGCGACGGCATAGATTTCATTGTCAGCGCCCTTCAGCGGGGTCAGGATCAATGTGCCGCCTTCAAGGCTCTTGGCGTCGCCGATGGATGACACTGTCACGTCAATCGTCGAACCGCTGCGGGCGAAGGAAGGCAGGGTGGCGGTAACCAGCACGGCGGCTGCATTGTTGGGCTTGATGTCTTCGCCCTGTACATTCACGCCTAGCCGCTCGAGCATGTAGGTGAGCGAGTCTTCCGTAAAGGGAGAGTTCCGGACGGAGTCCCCGGTTCCGTTCAGGCCAACCACGATGCCGTACCCGATCAGATCGTTCTGGCGCACGCCTTCCACATCCACCACATCCCGGATTCGCGTCTGGGCGTCGGCAGGGCTGGACGCGCCGAAGGCAATCAGGCCGGACAGAAGGGCGATCAGGGCGGTGCGGAACATCTTGATTATCCCAGATAGTTCAGAAGAGAGAGTTGCGACAGACGCGCGGTGAGCAGGTAGGAGGCTTCGAGGGTTGCTTCGAGCGCCTGCAGTTCGGTCGCGGCTTCATACTGGTCCCGCGCCGTCAACTGGTTGAAAGAGGCAACCAGAATCGTTTCCTGGGTATCGAGACTGGTCAGTTCATTTGCGATACGTTCCTCGAACACGCCCAGATCCGCGCGAAGATTGGTGATGTCCGTTTCGCTCGAAGACAGACTGAGCGAGGTATCCTGCAACAATTGGCTATAACCATCCAGGCGCGACAGGCCCCCGTCAGGTCCCCCGACGGCAAGGATGACAAGGTCAGTGACAAGGGAGCGGATCGCATCATGATTTGCGTTCACGCCCTCGGGGTCTGATGTTGTGGTGCTGCCCTGATACACGTCCTGAAGCCAGCCTCCGGTGGGAGACGTGAAATAGGTATCGACCTGCGCCTGGAAGTCGGCCGCGCTGGTCGCGGTCTGGGCTATCTGTTCGATGTCGGACAGAAGCCTGGCCGGATCGGGGAAGGGCTGGCTGGCCGTCGCATCACCGGCAAACAGGAAACGGTCACCATAGCGGGCATTGAGCGACGACAAGGTGGAAGTCAGTGCGGCCTTTGCGTCGCGGGCTGCCGTCGCGGTCTCGGTCTTGTGTTCGCCCACAGCGGCACTGAGCATGCGCGCGGCGATCCCGCTGGTGCTGTCCTGAATGGTGGTCAGGCTGTTCTGGATCAGGGACAGGCGCGAACTGCGCAGCGTCAGTATCTGACGATCCGAGCCGATGTCGTCGACGGCCTTCTGGCTGAGCATCGCCTTGCCGATCCGCCCGGACAGGTGGAGGGTCAGGTCCTCATACCGGCCTGTGGTCGCTTCGGTGGATGTCGTACTGATCCGTGATCGCAGTTCCGAGACGTTCTGACTAAGGCTGGCGGTCAGCAGGCCGGCGGATATGGAAAGATTGCTCATATCAGATCTCCATCAGCTGTTGCAGCATCTGGTTGGCAATTTCGATGACGCGCGCATTCGCGGCGTAGGCCTGTTCGATCACGAGAAGGTCCTGCATCTGGCTGTCGATATCCACGCCGGTCTCGGTCAATTCGGATTGTGCCACAATTTCATACTGCGTCGACGCGGAGGACAGGACGGATTCATGAGAAATGCGCTTCTGGCCTGTGACCGACGCGATATGCGCCACCAATTCTGTCGATGAGAAGCTGCCCTGAATGCCATTTGCATTCATCGACTGCACAGCCGTAAAGGCGTCAGACATCGCCGACAGGATGGAATTGTTTCCGGGCGGACCTTCTGCTGCCGCGCCGATGCCATCGCGCAGGCGCCAGAGATTGCCGCCCTGTGTCGGGTCGATCTGGGCGTTGATGGCAATCCGTCCTGCAAGGCCGGGATCCCCGACCGTGCCTGTATCCACGAAGAGGCCGAAATCACCCGGCGTCTTGGTGGGATCAATGGAGTCCGCCGAAAGCCGGGTGACGAGATCTTCCGCGACCATGTCAATCTGCGCGTTGAATGCAGGAAGGTCGGTGTCGCGCAGCGTGAACAGGGCGCCGAACATGCCGCCGGAGACGGCTGCGTAGCTCGAGGCGCCGGGTGTGAGGTTAAGGCCATCGACGGTCAGGCCGGACAGGGCGCCATTGTCGACGGTCTGGTCCGCGCCAAACGACGTACCCGGCGTGAATTCAATCTGCTTCGCCGTTCCGGCAACCAGATACACACCTTCCACGGTGACCACATCCAGTTTGCCATTCTCGCGCGGGATTGCCTGTATCGGCAGGTATTCCGCGATCGTGTCCAGTGTGCGCTGGCGCTCGTCCATGAGGGCGGCCGCTTCAGATGTCGTGCGGTCCATCTTGGTAAGCTGGGTATTGAGGGCTTCGATCTTCTTGAGCGCGGTATTGACGACATCCACCCCGTCGGCAATTTCCCGGTCAGCTTCCGAGCGTTGCTGGGTGACCAGTGTGGAGAGGTTGTTCAGTTCCTTCACGACGGCATTGGCCGAGTCCAGAAGGGCCGCAAGCTGTGTGCCGGATTCGGGAGATGCGACGGAGGCCGCCAGCGCGGATTCAAAGCTGGAAAACTTGCTGAAGAGGCCGGTACCTTCCGCGTCGTCGCCGAGTCGGGACGACAGGACCTGCCAGGTGCTGGCCATGAGGCTGGCCTGGGCCACGTCTCCTGACAGGGCGCGGCGCTGGGTGGTCAGAACAGAATCTTCGGCCCGTGTCACACCGGTCGACGAAACGCCAACCGTCCGGCCCCCCAGCAGGGTTTCGCTCAGGACGACAGAACGCCGGACATAGCCCGGCGTTGATGCGTTGGCGACGTTGGTGGCGACAATGTCCGCTCTCAGGCCCGAAACCCTGAGACCGGACTGTGCCGTGTTGATGGCGCTTGAGATACTCAAATCAGAGCCCGCCTGTCAGGAATGCGGATCAGCGCTTCAGGTTGGTTGTTTCTTGGAGCATCTCGTCGACCGTCTGAACGATCTTGGCGCTGGATGAATAGGCGCGCTGCGTTTCGATCAGGTCTGTCAGCTCGGCCGCGATGTCCGTGGTGGACTCCATCAGGGCGTACCCTTCGATGCTACCCACCGGTCCGGTACCGGCATCCCAGAGATAAAGGTTTCCGCTCTCTGCCGAGACGCGATAGGCCTGACCGTCAAGGGCCTTGAGGCCGTTCATGTTCGGTACGTCTCCAACCGGGATCTGATACAGTGTGCGGCGGAAGCCGGTATTGTAGATGGCCTGAAGGTATCCATTTTCGTCGATTTCCACCGATTGCAGGTCACCAATCGGGGCGCCATCCTTGCTGACGGAGGTCGGCGAGAAATTGGCTGAAAGCTGGGTGATGCCGGCGCTGTCGCTCGGGCGGCCCAAGAAGACTTCAACCGGGCCATGCGGCAGGTTCAGGGATACGCTGCCTGTGGCCGGATCGTAAACCGCACCGCCGGACGCGGTGATCGTATCGATACGTCCGCCATTTGCGGCGCTGTCTGCGAATGTAATGTCCAGATCACCGATAGACACCGCCGGATCGCCGGCGCTGTCGAAGATCTGCACGGTCCAGGCATTGCTGGAGCCGGACGCCGGAACAGTCGGCGAGAATTCGATGGACAGGGTCTGTGCGCGGCCGAGATTGTCGAAATACTCGATCGGCAATGTGTAGCTTTCGCCGGATCCACCAGCGGTCGTTGCATCGGCCGGCAGGTTGATGCCAAGCTCGATCCGCGATGTGGGCGACGCCGTGTACTGGGAGGCGGCAATGTTGACCGGCTCGAGATTGCTGCCGCTATTGCGGCTGACATTGCCGATTTCACCGTCGGAGTTTGCCGGCCAGCCGAGCAGGAAC
The DNA here is from genome assembly GCF_017792385.1 of Hyphomonas sp. Classification (NCBI taxonomy): domain Bacteria; kingdom Pseudomonadati; phylum Pseudomonadota; class Alphaproteobacteria; order Hyphomonadales; family Hyphomonadaceae; genus Hyphomonas; species Hyphomonas sp. The sequence continues at coordinate 1,411,996 of NZ_CP051230.1, forward strand.
ATGCCGCTCTGCGTCCGCAGGTTGCCGCTCTCGTCTGCATAGAAGGAGCCGGTCGGCAGCAGGAAGAGGCTGCGCTCGGAGGAAAGGGAGTTCACACCCGTATTGTCCGTCACCGGAACGAGTCCGCGTCCGGATACGGCAATATCGGTCGCGTTGCCGGTGGAAATGAGCGATCCGGTTGCGGAGATGTCCTTGAACGCCGTGACCCTGACCCCGCCGGCCGCATAGGCAGACGATTGCTGCTGCAGCACCATGCTGGAGAAATCCACCTGGCTGCGCTTGTAGCCATATGTGGACGAGTTGGCGATGTTGTCGGAAATGGCAGAAAGGCGGCTTGAATTCGAGTTAAGCCCCATCACGCCCGCATTCAGGGACGAAGAAATACTCATGGTCGACTCCTACGACAGATGTACTCTATCAGTGGAGTGCATTCCTTAATAAGCGGATAACCTTAGTTCATCTTTGCCCGCATCGGTCAGGATGACGATCGAGATACGCCGGTTCTGTGAAGCCGACGGGTTGTCGGGTGCCAGCGGATCCGTGTCAGCGCGGCCGGACACTTCGCGAAGCCGGGATGGCATCAGGCCCTGGCTCAGCAGAAGCCGGCGAATGGTGTTGGCGCGGTCTGTCGACAGGTTCCAGTTATCGTAGCCATTGTCCTGCCGGTATTGCAGGCTGTCCGTGTGGCCAACAATTTTCAGGTCATTCTGGAACGTGCCCAGCGAACCGGAAATGGAGGTGAGCAACTCCATCAGGAGCGGGGTCGGATTGCTGCTGCCGACGGCGAACAGGGGAGAGCTGTCGGAGTCGACCACTTCCAGTACCATGCCCTCGGGAGACATCTTGATCATCAGGTGTTCGGACAGGTGTTTGGCATCCTGGCTCAGTTCATCGCGCAGATTGTTGAGGTTCTCGGCCACTTCCTGTGTGCTGGCATCGGCAGCCCGGCTTTCGGCATTGCCGGGCGTATCCACCGTCACGTTGCGTGTTCCGCCCGTGCCCATTTTGGCATAGGTTTCCTCGGTGAACATGGACGAGCCGTTCAGGCCATCCGATCCGCCCCCGGATATCCGGCTGACGGGAATCGTGGGATTGAAATAGTCGGCGATGCCCTTGCGCTGTTCTTCCGTGGTGGCGTTCAGAAGCCACATGAGCAGGAAGAACGCCATCATGGCCGTGACAAAGTCGGCATAGGCAACTTTCCAGGCCCCGCCATGGTGGCCGTCCCCCTGCACAACCTTCTTGCGCTTGATGATGATCGGTTGTGTCGACGATTGGTCGCCCATGGAAAGCCTGCCCCGGAGTTCGTGAGCCTGTGTCCTAACAGACCATACTCAATTCAAGGCTAATCCCGGTTCCCGTTTTGCGGCGGTGTCAGTAACCATTCAGCAACCAAATTACTGAATTCCTACCAGACGGAACTGGATTCTATATGTGGGCGTATCGTGTCTTCTGTGCTGCGAAAGAAAATCGGGGCAGGGGGAGGGCTTCCTCCTACCGTGCGACAGTGTGAGCCTTTCTGGCTGATGCTGGCCGCATCTGTCGGCCAGTGGGCGCACGAAGTCTATGGTGTCGCCAGTGATCCGCACCTCCAGTCACGGAAGGTCCTGGCCGACAAGGATCTCGAAACCGCATTTGGAGACTCATTCGCTTTTATTCTGCCAGGCCAGTCTGCAGGCGCAATGGCGGCCGTTTCCATCAACGCGCCGGGCGCCCGGAAATATGCTGCGACACGCCTGCGCCAGGATGTCGCCAGCCTGAAGAATGCACCGGAACTATTCCTTCGGCTGATGTCGGAGCATGCCGCTCGCGCGCTCTGGAAAAGGGTGTCGCTGGCATTCTCCAAAGATGCCGCGCAGGCGGCGCCGCTCCAGCTCGTCGAGTTCAATGCGACTGCTGACGCACTCGAGAATGAAACTGGCTATCTTTGCCTGACATACACGCTTGGCGGAGACGGGGGCGAGGACAGCTGGCTGATAGAAGGGGGTGGAGACGCCCCCGAAGTACAGCTTCTGGTGAAGATGCAGGACGTGAAAAGCGCGGTCCGAACCCTGCAGACCAAAGCAGAGAAGACGGTCACGTCCGATTCCGGCGGTCATGATGTGCTGAGAAAGCGTGTGCGCGATACGGCCGTTGTCCTCGATGCCGTGCTGGACACGCTGCCGATGACCATCGGCGCTTGTTCAAGACTTGAGATCGGGCAGGTCATTGCCCTGCCTGGCGCGAAAATGGACAGGCTGCACCTCAGCGCAGGCACGGTCAGCGGGTCACTGCCGATCAGCCAGGGGGAATTAGGAGCTTGGAAAGGGTTCAGGGCGCTGAAACTGCGCACACCCGTTCCGGAAGATGTCATTCGGGAAATTGCGGAAATCTGAATCAGCCCCGGTATCGGCCGAGGCATGGAAGGAGCCTTTTAAGTGAACGCAATAGCAGGTCTGGTGGTCACAGTCGTCATGGTCTTCGGCGGGTACATCCTCGCTGGAGGGCACATGGATATCATTACCCATGCGCTTCCATTCGAGATGATGATGATTGGAGGCGCGGCAACAGGCGCCTTCCTCGCTGCCAATGACATCACGACCATCAAGCACGCTTTCGAAGACATCGTCGCGGCCTTCAAGGGGCCGAAATGGAAGAAGGCAGACTATCAGGACCTGCTCTGCCTGATGCACGAATTGCTCAATGTGCTGAAAAAGAACCCAGTCGACATCGAAGCCCACATCGAAGCCCCGGAAGAATCGGAAATCTTTGCGCGCTACCCGAAGATCCAGAAGGACAAGCGGGCCGTCGAGATGATCTGCGACACGATCCGCTCGATGATCATGAACTTTGATAATGTGCATCAGGTCGAAGAGCTTCTGGAGAAGCAGCTGGACAGCCTGCTCGAGGAAAAGCTTCACGGTTCCCACGCCCTGCAGAATATGGCGGACGCCCTGCCTGCGCTCGGAATCGTCGCGGCCGTTCTGGGCGTGATCAAGACAATGTCCTCCATCGACAAGCCTCCGGAAATTCTGGGCGGCATGATTGGCGGCGCGCTGGTCGGAACCTTTCTTGGTGTGTTTCTGGCCTACGGGATTGTTGGCCCCTTTGCTGCGCGCGTGAAACATATCCGGGTCGAAGAACACAATTTCTATTCGATGATCGGCGAAGTGCTGGTGTCGAACCTCCACAAGAACCCGGTCAATATCTGTGTTGAGGTTGCGCGCCGCCATGCGCCAACCCGTGTCCGGCCTTCATTCAACGAGGTCGAGGAAGCCATTCGGGGGTTGAAACAGGTCGCGTGACGCAAGCTCGGCTCCCCTTTCTCATGGCGCTGGCGCTTGCCGTCAGCGGCGCAGCATATGCGCAGGTACCGTCGGAGGAGGGAGTGGAGGCCAGAGACGCGGATCGGCTTTCCGAGGACTTCCGGGATTTCGTTGATGATGCCATTGGCGAGGGCCTGCTGACTCCCACCCGGCAGCAGCCGGTTCAGAAGATTCGCGGAAGGCTCGATGCGGAAGAAGCGGATATTCCGGTTCCATCAATCGATACGGACATCCCGTCGGTTGACGGGTGCGGGGCCGACAGTGCGCTGGACTTGCAGCAGTTTGCACATTTCGAGACATATGAAGACTTTCTGGTCTGGCGCGCGAGCCGTAGTACCGGCGGGGAGGCATTGCCCGCAGACGAGCGCGCACTCGCATTGATCTCAATCGGTCTGTACGCGGAAGCGCGCCTCGAACTGGCCGAGGAGACGGATCAGACCAGTCGCTTCCTGACCAAGCTGTCCAGCTTTCTCGAGGATGGCCGCGTTGTGGACATTCAGGCGTTCGAAGATGGTTCCGATTGTGTTGCCGGGGGAGAGGTCTGGACGGCGCTTGCCCGGCTGTCCACCGCGGATGCCGAGGGCGCCGACCGGTTGGACGACAATCTCATGGATTTCCGTCGGCTGCCGTTCCGGTTGAAAGTGCGTTCGGCCGCTATCGCGGTTCCGGCGCTCGACCGGATGGAGCGCGTTCTGATCGCGGAAAAGATCATGGCGGACTTCACCGCGGAAGATGTTCAGCGGTTTCCGCAACTCGGCTTCAGTCGGGCTGTGCTCGACATGCGCGGAGGCAGCGCCCACCGTGACCAAGCGCTGCGCAAATTCCTGAACAGCCCGGAACTGGGGCGTGAGGCGGCTGCCGTGCTCGTGCGCCATGGATTCGACGTTGATGCGACGGTCCGCGAAGACATGGTGGTCGACATGATGGACACCGTCCAGAGCCTGTCGCGCGGCGCAGATGTCCGGGCCAGCCTGAACGCCATGTTGAACGGTCCCGGTAGTCTAGCCGACTATGAAACGATTGCGCGCCTGTCGGCCTTGCCGGCTCTCCAGGAACAGGAGACGCAGACCTTGCTCGCGTCCCAGCTTGTTGCGCGCCTTGAGAAGGATTTCGAGGCGGAAGACCGATTGGCCAATGTTGCTGCCATGAGCGCGGCAGTGCTCAATCGCCACTTGTTGAGCAGTGACCCGGACAGGGACACAGTGCTGAATTCGGCCACCGACGTTGCCGTGACGCTCGGCCTGTCGAATGTGGCCGAAATCCTTGTCCCCGATGTGCGCCGCGATGCAGAATTGTTGGCAGACCGGGCCGCGCTTGCCTTTCGGATGTACGATGTTGCCGCGTTGCGCGACATGTCCGGGGTGGCGCAGGATAACCAGCAAGTCATGCGATTGGCCGCCATGAGCGCAATCATGACACAGGACACTGCCTGGCTCGACCGGATTGCCGGCAAGGTTGCGCTCGACGCGCAGACCCTCGCGGACCTGATTGAATGCGACGCAGCATATGGCAACTGGGTTCTGCCGGAAAAAGTCTATGCTGCGGCCGCAAAGGTGACGGACGAGGCCATTCGTCCCCGGATCGATCGTGTTCTGACCCTGCGCAAGCACAGCTCCACGCCGGCTCCCCGGACCATTGCCCTGAAAGACATTCCAGAAAGCTTGCAGAAGATCAGCGCTCTTCTGGACGAAACCCTCATGGAGGCGCCCTGATGTCGAATGCCATTTATGCGACACTGACCCGTCAGGACGGGTTGCTGCGGGAAATGCAGGTGATTGCGAACAATGTCGCAAACGCCAGCACGACCGGGTACAAATCCAATCATGCCATCTTTGCCGAACACGTTGCTGCAGCCGGCAACGGGACGGACGGCGTCTCGATGGGCAGTCTTGCAGGCCACAATTTCGACTTGTCCCAAGGCGGCATGAAACATACGGGCGGACAGTTTGACCTGGCCATTCATGGCGATGGATTCTTTGTTCTCGATACGCCAGCAGGAGAGCGTCTGACCCGGGCTGGCGCGTTCCAGTTGTCCGCTGACGGCAACCTTGTGGATGCGTTTGGAAACCAGGTGCAGGGGGCAGGCGGCGGAGCGATTGCGATCCCGCAGGAAGTCACCCAGGTATCCATAGCGCCGGACGGTACAGTCTCGTCGGGGGAAGAAATCTTTGGTCAGATTGGCATTGTTACGGCTGATGGCCAGTTGAGCCAGGAAGGCGGGACCATGTTTGCCGCCCCACAAGGCTACCAGCCGGTGGAAGAACCCAATGTGATCCAGGGGACACTCGAGCAGTCAAATGTGTCGTCCATCCTGGAAGTTTCGCGGTTGATCGAAGTGCAGCGGGCCTATGAGGCCGGCCAGAGTCTCATCGAAAAGGAAGATGAGCGGATCAGCCAGATGATCAAGACAATGCGCCAGCTGTAGAGCCGGATTAATCTGAGGGGAATGAAATGAAGTCATTGCAGATTGCTGCGACAGGGATGGCCGCTCAGCAGCTACGCGTTGAGGTTATCTCCAACAATATCGCGAACATGAGTACTGCCGCTTACCGGCCGCGTACGGCAGAATTCTCGGACCTCATGTATCAACAGCACCTGACGCCGGGAACGATCACGTCCCAGGTCGGAACTGTGGTTCCTGCCGGCATCCAGCTCGGTACGGGTGTGAAGGCGTCCTCCGTCTCGATGGAGATCACGCAAGGCGGCCTGCGCCAGACGGGCGCGGAACTGGACCTCGCCATCGACGGCACCGGGTTCTTTGAGATCACACTGCCATCCGGCGAGTCAGCCTACACGCGTGACGGCAAGCTCAACCGCAGCGCCGAGGGAGAGATCGTGACCATGGAAGGCTATCCCCTGGCGGACGGTCTGGTCATCCCGGAAGATGCACGCAGCATCGCAATCAGCCGGGACGGTGAGGTCGTTGCCTATTTCGACGACGAGACTGACGGACAGCCGATCGGTAACATCTCGCTTGTCCGCTTTATCAACGAGAAGGGTCTGGAGGCAATGGGCGACAACCTGTTCCGCGAGACGGAAGCGTCCGGGCCGCCAAACCAGCTTGTCCCGGGCACAGAAGGGATGGGCCTTATCCAGCAAGGGTTCCTTGAAGAATCCGGTGTCGATGTTGTTCAGGAAATTTCCGACCTCATCGAAGCTCAGCGTGGCTACGAGCTGAACTCCAAAGTCATCACGGCGGCAGATGAAATGCTCGCTGCCACAACCCGCGTGAGGTAACAGAATGGGCCCGTTGATTGCGTTCAGTCTCGGCCTGACCGTCCAGTTGATGGGCGCGTCCTCGCTGGTGGCAAAAGAGGTGATCCGTGCCGGAGATACGGTGACGGCCGCGAACATTTCCACAGAGGCGGGGGATATGGTCGACGCCGACAACCCTCTCATCGGACGCGAAGTGCGGCGAACCGTCTATGTCGGTCAGGAACTGACACTGGACGACACGCGGCCTGCGCGACTGGTTCGGCGCAATCAGCTTGTCACGGTGAAGTTTGTCAGCGGCGCGCTGGAGATCACCACGACCGGTCGAGCCATGGGAGAGGCGACTGCTGGCGAAACTATTTCAATCCTGAACCTCAGCTCGAAGAAGATCGTGAGTGGCGAGGTTCAGTCAGAAGGATGGGTGCTCGTTCAATGAAGACGTTCCTGACAATCTCATTTGCTGCGCTGGGCGTCACGGCCTGTGCGTCCATGCCGGTTGATGCGCCGGTCAATCTCGCCGAGCAGGCACCGGTTCAACCGTTCCAGTTCGAACCCCATGTGGAGCCGGCCCCATCGGAAACTGCCTCGCTCTGGACGACCGCGCCGAATGCCTTGCTCAGCATGCGCCGGGCAAAGGCCGTGGGGGACCTGCTGACCGTGGTTGTCGAGATGGATGACCGCGCGAGTCTTCAGAGCTCTCTGTCCCGCAATCGCAACAGCAGCGGTGAGGTCAATGTGGATGCCCTGTTCGGCCTGCCGGAATGGGCCAATGGCGTGCTTCCGGGCGGAGCGACCCTGTCGCCGGGCGTGGACTACAGCCGCGGATCCGCCCTTGATGGCAGCGGAGCGATGAACCGGGCCGAGACGATTGCGTTCACTTTAGCGGCGCGGGTGGTCGCCATGGAGCCAAACGGGAATCTTGTAATTCAGGGCTACCAGCAGACACGTGTCAGCAATGAAGTCCGGCTCTTGACGATCAGTGGCGTAATCCGTGCGCAGGACATCACCCGTACGAACACAGTCACCTACGAGAAGATCGCGGATGCGCAGATTTCCTACCTAAACAGCGGTGATGCGACGTCGGTCCCGCAGCGCAGGGCTGGTCAGAAGGCCCTCGACTGGATCGTCCCCTTCTAGGAAACAGTCATGAAACAGATTATTCCGTCTCTTGTTGCCATACTTGCCATCGTTCTCGGAGGAGGGGCGGCTCATTTCCTGAAATCGGGATCTGGCGAGACCAGTCATGCGGCGGCGGAAAAATCTGATTCCCATGGCGAGGCGAAGCCGGAAAAAAAGAAGAAGGAAAAGGCGCACGGGAAGACCGACAAGCATGGCAGCGGCGATGCCGAGGACGTGACCTATTACAAATTCTCGCGGGAGTTCGTCGTTCCGATGATCGAGGACGACCGGGTGCAGAGCCTGGTTATTCTCAACCTGAATCTGGAAGTGGATACGGCAATCTCCTCGGAACTGTTCTCGAAGGAGCCAGTGCTGCGGGACAATATCATGACCACGCTCGTGAAACTCAGCAGCGGCGGCCGCACACTGAATTCGATTACCGATGTCGAAAACTACGAGACTCTGCGATCGATGATCCTTGCGAATCTGCAGAATGAGGTGCCGGAAGGTATCCGGAACGTCCTCATACTCGACATGGCCAGACAGGACCTCTAGAGGGCGCCTGACGTTCTAAAATTGCCAGAAATGTTGAGCCTATGATGCGTCATACTTGCTGACGCTGTAGAGGTCAGCCGTGAGATGGGACGAGGTGCCAAACCGCAGCACGCCGTCCTCGCTGGCCACATCGGTGATCGTCGTAATGATCTGCGGTGCGCCCAGCCCGATATATTCTGTCCCCCGATAGAAATCGATGTTGAACTCGAAGACGGTATCGGTGGAGGCGGCTTCGCCGGAGTTTGTCTGGCCGTTCCAGGTATGGACGGCGCTTTCGAGATCGAGTTCTTCGGTCCAGACAATTTCTCCCTCAGGGTCCCGCACTGTAAGATAGGCGTGGTCCGCATCTGTGGGCGTATTGGTAAGGTATTGCACCTCGGATCCGGAATAGGGGACCCAGGACGACTCAACTGTCACCGTCTCGCCCAGCCACTCACTGGCGAACATGGTGTGCAGATCGCCGATCAGGGAGGCGATGCTGCCCAGGCTGGAATTCGTATTCACCTGTTGCTCCAGCGAGGAGAAAGTTGCGAGCTGTTCCACGAATTGAGTGGAATCCATCGGCGCAAGCGGGTCCTGATTCTTTACCTGAGCGGTCAGCAACTGGATGAAATTGTTGAACTCTTCTCCGAATTGCTGAGTAGCAGCCGATGATGCGGCTTGCGTGGTGCTTTGCGCTGCGGTGGCGGAGGTGACAGTGCTCATGAAGCGGGCTCCTAGATGCGGATATCCAGACCGGTGGTGCCGGTGCGGGCCGCAGATGTTGCGGGGGAGGTGGGTGCAGAGGCTGCAATCTCGGCATCTTCTTCCGGTTCAGGCAGGCCCTGTGCGCGCCAGTCGGCGGCATTCTGGCCGGAGGCCTGTTCCCGGAAGGTCATTTCGTTTCCGGAGAGCCCATGCTGTTCCAGAACCGACACCAGTTCGGGATGAAATGCGCGAATGCGCCGTATCGCGTCGGCAGAGTCGGCCGTTACGACGACATGCTGCAAGCCTTGCGAGTCGAACTTGAACTCAAGCGATACCCGGCCGAGTTCCGGCGAATCCAGTTGGACATGGACGCGATTGTGCAACTCATCCGAAGACAGGGATTGCGCGACAATCGTGGGAATGTCGCTTGGGGCCGCCACATAGTTGGCCGGGGTCAGAAGCGGATTGGCCGGAGCAGGCAGTTGGGGCGATACGTTTTGTGCGGCTGGCGTGCCGGAAGCGGGCGCCGCGCCAGTCAAAAGCACGGGCGATGACGCGGCATCGCCGCCAGATGCGAGCTCCGCACTGACGGATGCGGTCTGGAAGCCTGTGGCGGTCACGTTCTTCGCATCTGTCGTTCTACCGATCAGGTCGCTCGATGTCTCCGTACGGGGCAATTCAGTTTCGGTGCGCAGGGTAGCGTCCACCTTGTTCGTTCGGGGTGGCTGGGAAACCGGCATGTCCGTGTCACGAGCAAGGGCGTTGCCTGCGAACTCCATAATGCGATTGGGCGTGGTGGATTCCGCGTCTGTAGTATCGACAGGAGCGGCCGGATCGATGGAACGGGTCTCAAGCTCGGCCTCGCCGGATTGAACGCGCGCAGCGCCGCCGACTGTTTCGGTGGCCGCAACGGTCTGACGGTCCTGTTGTTCGGGGGTCTGTTCAACCGGGCCCGATGGTGTCTGCTTTGCAAGCAATTCACCGGTGTCCACGGTGGCCACGTCCGCTTCCGGAAGGGGAGAAGTTTCCTCAGGAACACTGGAAGCCTGAGCCGGCGCGCCTGTCATGATGGCCGGAAAAGCCTCAGCTTCGCCGGGCGTGTCCGCATCGTCCATCAGCCGCTGAACTATGTCGGTCAGGGGCGCACCCTCATTCAGGAGGCCTTGTGCCGCTTCCAGGTTTGCCTCGGTGAGTTCGAGGTCGCCATTTGCGAGTGCCAGGATGGCTGCCCGCACGTCTTCCGTTTGGCCTTGTGTCTCCTGCGCGAGGCCATCCGCATTGCCGGAAGCCGATTCTGGATCGCCCAGCAGGGCCTGAAGGTTGAATTGTTTCAGGAATGCCTCTGCAGAGTCACCGTCAGACGGGATTGCCGCCCCCGAATTCTGGTCTCCGGAACCAGTGGGGCGCAAAAAGTCCGTAATCAGAAAGGATGACATTGGTTAACCCGGCTTAGCTTTCTTTTAACCCTACTAGCCCCACCACTGGTAAAATAAGATTTAAGCAGACGCGGTTTCTTCGACTGTGTCACGGCAAGCTGGAGAACGGGAATGTCGATTGTTCAAGGGCCGGTCATGTCACCTGCGCAGCAGTTGACCGCAAACACCGCGAAGTCTTTTTCTGCCGGGCCGGATGCGGCAGACATCAACCAGAGATTCGAACAGTTGCTCTGGGCGGAAATGCTGGCTCACACCGGCCTTGAAGAGGCGTTCACCAAATCCGGCGGCCAGGCAGCCTCGGCCTTCTCCCGAATGATCATTGAATCCATAGCGGAAGACCTTGCGCGGTCCCACCCGCTGGGCCTCGACGCGACGGGCCTGAACGACAGGACCGCCCAGGTTTCCATGGAAGGAGGCGACGATGAATAATCCACAAGCATTCGATCAGACCATGGATCGTCTTGAACAGGTGCTGGCGGCAGAACGCCAATGCCTCGCCATGGGCCAGGTGCACGTGATCGCCGAACTGACTGCCGAGAAGGCCGACGCCATGCAGGCACTGGATCGGTTAATGCGGGAGGGGCCTGCAACGCCCAGCGGCCCGGAAATCGGTCCGCGCCTGAAGCGGATTATCCGGGCAGCGCAGGAAAACGCACAGCATTTCGGAGCCGTGCAGCAGGGCCTGCGGAAGCTGACCGAACGTGTAAGCGGAGCAACACAGGATGCTTATGTCGGGGCCTATCAGGCCAATGGACTCCAGACCCCGTTCACTAAGGCCACAGGCAATTATCAGAAGAAGGTGTGACAGTTAACTGATTTTACACGGGTACTGTTTACTTCCTTACAGCGACCAAGATGGGTTGCGGGATTTCCCGACGTCAGGACGACGTAAGATCGAACCTAGGCCGCGTTCAGCGCGCGCCTGACGAATTAGGGGTACATTCAAATGTCCAGCATTCTGACAAACAATAGTGCGATGGTTGCGCTGCAGACTCTGCGCGGAATCAACAGCAACCTCGAGACGGTCCAGTCCGAGATTTCTACCGGCAAGAAAGTTGCCACCGCAAAAGACAACGCAGCCATCTGGGCTATCTCGACGGTCATGTCGACCGACGTGGACAGCTTCAACCAGATCACCGACTCCCTGAACAAGGGTTCTTCGACGGTTGGTGTTGCGCGTGCCGCTTCCGAGCAAGTTACCGAACTGCTTCAGGATATGAAAAACCTGATCGTGTCTGCTCAGGAAGACCTGAACGCCGATGACCGCGCCAAGATCCAGACGGATATCGACGCCAAGCGCACCGCGATCAGCAACATCGTCAATGCAGCCCAGTTCAACGGCCAGAACCTGCTGCAGGGTACCGAGAGCATCAGCATCCTCGCTTCCCTGGACCGTGGGTCCGACGGCTCCGTGACGGCGACGTCGATCACGGTCAACCGTCAGGACCTGCAGACGAACGCAGCAGTTGACGCAGCCGACAAGGCTGCCTCGGACGCCGGTTATGTTTCCACGGCCGATTCTGCCACGGACTCCACTGTGGACCTGTCCAGCGGTGACGCGGGCTTCCTGTCGACCGCTCAGAGCGGCACCATCAACGATGGCAACGATGCTGACATCACGGTCGACGCCGGTACGGTGAATGCCGGTGACGAGTTCACGATCAATGTCGGCGGTTCCGCCTACACCTATACGGCTTCGGAAGGCGACACGTCCAATGATGTGGCGGCTGGCCTGAAGACTCTGATCGATGCAGGATCCATCGCCAACCTGACTGTCACCGTGACGCCGGGTGCTGATCCGTCCTCTGATGATGCAACGATCAATCTGGCTGCCAGTGGTGGCAACGTGACCTTTGACGAAACCGCCCTGGCTGCGGAAACCACCGAGAGTGTGATTTCCGATGGCGACACAGTTGATGTGACGCTGGCCGGCGGAACGATCTCTGAAGGCGATACGTTCACGATCAACGTCGGTGACGCAGACTACACCTACACGGCTGCCGACGGCGACACCAACAATGATGTTGCGGCTGGCCTGAAAGCCCTGATCGATGCGGGCGGTGTGACCGACCTCGTTGTCACCGTGACAGACGCTGCTGATCCGACCTCGGATGCGGCCACGATCTCTCTCGAGGCTGATGGTAGCGACGTGAACGTCAATCTTGCGGGTCTCGCATCCCAGAACGCAGCTGTGGCTGCTGGCGGACTTGGCGCAATCGCTGATCTCAGCGTCGCAACGTCTGCAGACGCAACGACCGCTCTGAACACGATTGAGGACCTGCTCGACACGGCAATCAATGCCGCGACCGCATTCGGTTCCGCACAGACGCAGATCGAAGGTCAGGGCGAGTTCGTTCAGACACTCATCGACTCCATGACGTCCGGTATCGGCGCCATGGTCGACGCAGACATCGAGGCGGCTTCCGCCAAGCTTCAGGCCCTGCAGGTTCAGCAGCAGCTCGGCGTCCAGGCGCTGTCGATTGCGAACTCGAACCCGCAGACGCTTCTGTCGCTGTTCAGATAATCCTAACCGGACCCAGGCGCTGACAGGTGCCTGGGTCCACCTACTTGACCTGCTAGAGAGGGTACATGCAACAACTGGCTTACAAGGCGTATGGTGAAGTAACGAGCCGGACTGCAAATAATGGGCAGATTGAGTACGCCCTCTTCGATGAGATCACACAGGCTCTTAAATCCGTAGATCAGGATGAGATGCCCTCACCGGCGGTCTGGGGCGACGCCATCGACCGCAACCTCAAGCTCTGGCAAATCCTGGCAACGGATCTGATGAGCGATGCCAATCAGCTGGATCCGAACCTGAAGCGCAACCTTGTCGCTTTGTCCGAATCCGTTCGTCGTATCAGCTACAATGTACTGTCCCGCAAGGCCGAAATCGCCGAGCTGGTCGAAATCAACGAAATCATCATGCAGGGCCTGGCGGGCAATATTCCGTCCCCTGCAAGCGTGGCGGCTGAATAATGTCGGGTCTGGTCCTCAAACTGGCAGCGGGCGAACGTTTCGTGGTCAATGGTGCCCTCCTCGAGAATGGCGACAAGCCGTCCACGATCCGCGTGGTGGACGATGATGCACGAATCCTGCGTTGCCGGGATGCGATGAAGCCGGATGAAGTCGATTCTCCTGCCAAGCGTGTCTACTATGCCATCCAGCTCATTATCACCGGAGACCTCAAGGAGGACGACGTCCTGCCGGCGATCCTCGAAGAGTGCACGCGTCTCGAAGATGTCTTCGAAACGATTGATCGCAAGCTGATGAATGTCCTGAAATCCATGCTGGGGCGTGGCAATTTCTATTCTGCGCTCTGTCACTTGCGCGGCATCATTGCCATTGAGGCCGAACTTCTGAAAGTCGCGCACACCAAGGCGTCCTATACTGCTGAGGCCCGGGTGGCCTGACATGTCATATCAGCCCGTCATTCCCTTGACCGGTTACAATGGGTGGAAGTTCCTAGAATCCACCCTGGACAAGCAGATCGAGAACTATGCGGACTCGGCCAGCGTCAAGAATGACCGTGACTATTTCGAGCAGAAGATGTCTTCCCCGATCACGATGGAAGACTTTCTGTCCGACACGCGGCTTCTGCGCATTTCACTGACGGCATTCGATCTGGGCGGGGAAGAATGGAAAGGCGGTTTCATCCGCCACGTCATGGAGGAACGGGCGGACCCTGACAGCACCTTCCTGACGCGCCTGAACAATACAGCCTACACAAATTTCGCGAATGCCTTCGCCCTACAGGATGGCAAGGTCTCGCTCTCGGCAGATACAATTGCCACGCTCGGTGACCAATTCGAGTTGGCGTCCTTCCGCAGCGCTGTCGGTGATGTCGACAACAATATGAAACTGAGCCTGAACTTTCAGGCCAAGATCGGCGAACTCGTTCGCGCGGAATCGAGCGAGACGGCCAATCTGTACCGTCTGCTCGGGGATGTGCCTGTCCGGACGGTTCTGGAAACGGCGCTCAATCTGCCGGATGATTTCAACAGTCTCGATCTGGACCTTCAGGCAAAGATTCTGAAGGAGCGGATGCTCAGCGTCTTCTCGATCAGTAGCGTGTCAGACGTCACCAAGCCGGAGGTCGTGGACAAGGCGATCCAGCGGTTCCATACGATGGACATGATCGAGAGTGGTCAGTCGTCGCTTTCGTCAGGTTCGGTGGCTCTGACACTGCTGAACAACGCCGCTGGCTTTGGGGCCACGGCCAGCCAGAACCTGTTCCTCAGCATCCTGTCCAGCTAGGATTTGACCGGAACCGGCGTCACGTCGGGATGGAGCAGGCTATCCAGATGTCCGAAAGCTTGCGGAATGCCGCCGGGATTTGGTCCCGCCACAAACGCGTCCAGATGAGGAAACAGGTCGATCGCCCGGTCGCCTTCCGCGTCATGTCCCCGTTCATACAGGTTTGCCCTCAGCATCGGGGCAATCTCTTCATAGAGGGCGAGCGTCCGCCGGTATTCCCGGATCAGGCCGTTCTCCTCCGGCGCCGCTGCGTCCGGCAGACAGCGGGAAACACTGCGCAACACGTCAATGGCTGGATATCGGCCGCGCTCTGATATCTCGCGGGACAGGATGATGTGGCCGTCAAGCACACCGCGCACCATGTCGGCCACGGGCTCTTCCATGTCCGATCCGGCGACCAGCACGGAGAAGATCGCCGTGATGTCCCCTTGCTGCGCCGTGCCCGGCCCGGTCCGTTCGGCAATTTCGGCAATCGCGCGCACGGTGGAGGGTGGAAAGGCGTGCAGGGCAGGGGTTTCGCCAGCGGCCAGTGCCACTTCCCGGTGCGCTTCGGCAAATCGCGTAATCGAGTCGAACAGGAACAGGACCTGGTGTCCTTCGTCGCGAAAGTGTTCTGCGGCTGCGATGGCGCAGAGGGCTGCGCGCTTCTTGGCGCCGGGCGGATCGTTTGCCGTGGCAGCCACAATGACGGTGCGCGCCTGGACATCCTTGGGCAGGGTCTTGTGGACGAACTCGTTCACCTCGCGGCTACGCTCACCGATCAGGGCGATGACCACCCGGTCCGCCTGTACGCCCCCCGCCATGGATCCGAGAAAGGTCGACTTGCCAACCCCGGACCCCGCGAACAGGCCCAGTCGCTGGCCGCGGCAGATTGGCAGGATGGTGTCGGTGATCATCCAGCCTGTTGGCAGCCTGTCCCCGAGGCCCTTCCGCGCCGTATTCTCTGGCGGCGCTGCTTTCAAAGGCCGTTTCCGGGTGTTCGGGGCGGCGGCATTCTTCGCCGTTCCCTGGATCGTGCCTCGATAGTCGACGATCCTGCCAAGCCAGTGATCCCCCGGCTCGACATCGGCTTCCTGTTCGAGATGGACGCGGTCGCCGATGCGGATATCGCCGGAATCGCCATACATCATGGCCTTCACATGCTCGCCTGACACGGCCAGCACTTCGCCCTGAACCTCACCCAGCCGGGTCTGGACGCGCACCTCATTCCCCAGCCGGGAAAACCCGCTGATGCCGGCAATTTGGATCAGGCCGGGCGCGACGTCCGTGACGGTGCCCCAGACGCGGTACAGCCGGTCAGGAAAATTCGGTGCTGCGTGCAACAAGTAAACAGATCCCGCTCATTCATTAACCATTTCTTCAAATTAGACCGGCAATTCTTCCAAAGCGTTAACTAGGAGTGATTCCGTGTCGATTCTCAATCTGGACGTCCTCAGTGTCTACAGCGCGATGGCCAGGCACGCGGCCGAGACTCAGAAGGTTTCCGCCACCAATATCGCGCATGCCAACGATCCCGGGTACAAGGCGACCCAGGTCGAAGCGTTTCAGGATTATCTCCAGCGGGCCGTAGCCACCGGAACGGTCGGCACGGACGCCGCAGCGTTCCGCTCGACCGAGATCCCGGCGGACACGTCGCCGAACGGCAATTCGGTCAATCTGGAACTGGAAATGTACCGGGCAGCGGACGCCCAGAGCCAGCACGAACTGGCCCTGTCGGTCTATACGAAGTCACTCGACCTGTTGCGCACAGCCATTGGCAAGAAAGGGTAAGGCATGGATCCTCTGAAGGCCACAATGATGCAGGCGGTGTCGGGCATGCAGCTTCAGTCCCGGCGCATCGACATCACGTCTCAAAACGTTTCAAATGCGGACACGCCGGGCTACCGGCGCAAGGTGCTGATGGTCGAACAGGCGCCCACAGCGGCCGATGCGTTCATCGCTACGCGTGTGGAACTGGACGAGACCGAAGGCGAGCGCAGATACGACCCGGCCAGCCCGATGGCGGACGGGGAGGGGTATGTCACCTCGTCGAACGTGTCCCTCGTGACCGAAATGGCCGACATGCGCGAAGCCAATCGCAGTTATGAGGCCAATCTGAATTCCTTCCGCCAGGCGCGGAGCATGTACCAGTCTCTTCTCGATATCCTCAGGCGCTAACAGGGGGGCAGAATGTCCAACGTGAATTTCAGTGCGTATGCGGCGCTCGGCGCGGTAAAGCCGACCCAGACCCCGGAAACACCGGCCAAGGGCGCCACGGAAGCCTCTCCGGTTGCGGAGGGGTTCTCTACGTTCAAGGCCGCATTGCAGGAAGCCGAGCAGGCCGCAATGCAGACGGCCGTATCCGGCGCGGATCCGCATGCGATGGTGGAGGCGCTGGCGCAGGCAGAACTGGTGCTCGACGCAGCCGTCACGGTCCGCGACAAGGTTGTGGAAGCCTATCAGGAATTGTTGCGGATGCCGGTCTGACGGGTACGTGCCAGCATGACCGAACTCGCCATCTTTGAAGTCCTGCGCGGCGCACTCTGGGCGGCGGCCATGATGGCGCTTCCCATTCTGGCGGTCACGCTGGTGCTTGGTTTCGTCATTGGTCTGTTGCAGGCGCTGACATCCATCCAGGAAATGACCCTGACCTTCGTGCCCAAGATCCTGGCCGTGGTCGTCGTGTTCTTCATGACGCTTGGCTACATGACACGGATCTGTCTCGACTTCTTCAACAATACCGTTCTCCCACTTATCGCGCGCTAGGGCCGACATGCCGACATCCCGATTCTTTGACTTGTCCAAGCCGACCGCCGTCATTGCGATCGGCCTCATGATGGTCATCCTCGTCATGGTTCTGCCGGTGCCGGCCTGGGTCATGGATGTCGGCCTGACCGCCTCGTTTGCCTTTGCGATCCTGATCTTCACGACCAGCATCTTCATCGAGAAACCCCTCGACTTCTCGTCATTCCCGAGCGTGCTTCTTGCGAGCCTTGTCCTGCGGCTGGCGCTGAATGTGTCCTCAACAAAGCTGATCATCAGTGAGGGACATACCGGAACGGATGCCGCTGGCGGGGTGATCGAAGGGTTCGCCATGTTCATCATGGGCGGCAACCTGTTTGTCGGCCTGGTGGTTTTTGCCGTTCTGGTCATCGTGAACTTCATGGTCATCACAAAGGGTGCCGGCCGGATGGCCGAAGTCGGCGCCCGGTTTGCGCTGGATGCGATGCCCGGCAAGCAGATGGCCATCGACTCCGATCTTGCCGTCGGGGCCATCAGCCATGAGGAAGCCCGCAATCGCCGCCAGAAGGAACAGGAAGAAGCCTCGTTTCTCGGATCGCTGGACGGTGCCTCGAAATTCGTCAAGGGCGACGCCATTGCCGGCCTGCTGATCACGGCCCTGAACCTCGTTGCGGGCATCGGCTTCGGCATCGTGGCGCATGGCCTCAGTTTTGGTCAGGCGCTCAGCAATTATTCCATTCTGACAGTCGGAGACGGCCTTGTATCGCAGATCCCGGCCGTCATCGTGTCCGTCTCTGCCGCCCTGCTTCTGGCCAAGGGACGGGAAGACGGCGCGATCGACCTGGCGCTTGGCGCGCAGCTCGGCGGCAATGCGACCTCCCTGATGATCGTTGCCGGCATTCTTGCCGCGTTCGCCCTGTTCCCGGGCTTGCCCTTCATCCCGTTCATGCTGGCGGCGGCGGCCTTCGCAACCGCCTCCTTCTACATTCGCAGCCGCGAACGGGAGAAGGCCGAGCAGGCCGAGACGGAAGAGCTCGAAGCGCCCGAGACCAGCCTGGTCATTGGCGACTCGATCCATTCCGACGAAATCCATCTTGAAGTGGCGCCCGATCTGGTCGGCATGGTGCTGCAGGGGGCAGGCGGCTTCGAAAGCCGTATCGACAAGATCCGGCGCTACATTGCCGAGGAATATGGCTTTGTCCTGCCTTCCATCCGCATGACGGACAATCCGACCCTGACCAAGAATGAATACCGCATCCGCATCCAGGGAGTTCGCGTCGATACCGGCCTTGTCCGGCCCGGTTCCCTGCTGGCCCTGATGGAGGACAACCAGCTGCCGCATCTCCAGGGTGAAAAGGTCAAGGAGCCGGTCTACAAGGCCGCCGCGCGCTGGCTGCCCAGCACAAAGAAGCAGGAGCTGGCCGCCGCAGGCATTCCCGCAGTGGAGCCGACCGAAGTGCTCGCCACGCACATGCTGGAAGTCATTCAGGCCAATTTCACCCTCGTCTTCACGCGTCTTGTCATGCTGGATACGCTGGATGCGCTGACCCATATCAGCGACAGCGACCGGGCCGCTGCAAACCGGCGTTTCCTCGACGAATACATTCCCGGCAAGGTCAGCCCGGAATTGCTCCTGTCGGTGTTGCGGCTGCTGCTGGAAGAACGGGTTTCCATCCGGAACCTGTTCCTGATCATTGAAACGATTGCCGAAGTGAAAGCCCAGGCGAGTGCGCCGTCGCGCATCGTTGAGCTTGTTCGCCAGAGGCTCGGATTCCAGATCGTGGACCGGTTGCAGGACGGACAGGGCCGGTTGCCACTTCTTCAGCTCTCGACCAATTGGGAACAGAAATTCAACGAACACGAAATCACGCGCGAAGACGGTGGTTCCGATATCGCGTTGCCGCCGGAGATGTTCGGGGAGCTGACAAATGCCGTTCAGGCCAAGCTGAATGAAATGGCCCAGAAGGGCGTCGTGGCATCCGTCGCGACCTCTTCCCGTCGGCGCCGCTTCCTGCAGACCGTTCTGGCCAGCAAGGGCATGCGCAATGCGGTGCTGGCCTATGAGGAGATCGGCTCCAAGAGCAAGCCGTATATCGTCGGCGTGGTGTGATGCTGGACGCGCTGCCTTTCGGGCCGCAGCTGTCTGCCTGGATCCTGCTGTTCATGCTGGTGGTCACGCGCCTGACCTTTGTGGTGTTCCTGATGCCCGGGATTGGCGACCAGACCGTGCCGGTCCGGGTGCGTCTTGCGCTTCTGCTTGTGGCCTCGACCCTGTTTGCCGCCTCTGGCGTCGTGCCGCCGCCGGGAGACTTGTCCCTCGGCACATTTGTCGGCCTTGCCGGCGCTGAGGCCATGATCGGGCTGGGGCTCGGCGTGATGCTGCGGACATCGATCTGGATACTGAGCACGGCGGGGGCCTATATCGCTCAGGCCATCGGTCTGTCCCAGATGCTGGGCATCGCGCTTGAAACCGAGGCCCAGACCGTCGTGTCGAACATTCTGGCCATGGCGGGAGCAGTATTGCTGCTGTCGGCCGACTATCATGTCAGCGTATTTGTCCGGTTTGCAGAACTCTATGGCGACATACCGGTCGGAGCTCTGGCCCGGTTTGACCAGGCCTTCGTGATCGATGGCATTTTCGATGCAGTGAAGTTCGCCGTCCTGATCGCCTGGCCGTTCGTGGCGATCAATTTGCTTTACAATATCTCGCTCGGCTTCATCAACAAGGCGCTGCCCTCTCTGATGGTGGCCTTTGTCGGCGCGCCCTTCATGATCGGCGCAGGTTTCGTCTTGCTGGCCCTGTCGGTATCCACCATGCTGATCGTCTGGATGGATCGGGTGTCCGGCTCGGTCGGATGGTGGTGAGGTAGGTCATGGCAGAAGACCAGTCTGGTGGCGGCGAGAAGGAGTTCGAGGCAACCGAACAGCGGCGCCGTGAAGCGCGCCGCGAAGGCAACATCCCCCAGTCGAAGGAAGCCAACACATTTGCGCTGTTCGCGGGCGTGATCATTTCCGCCATCGTGTTCAGTGCCTTGGTGGCGGGGGCCATGTTCAACGAATTCTCGGCCATGATGTACCATGCCGACAGCTATGCCACAGACATATTCGACCAGGGTGGCGGCGCCATGCGGTCGTCGCTGGTGCGCACGCTTGTCAGCCTGTTGCCACTGTTCGCGATTCTGGTCGTGATGGTCCTGGCAACGCTGGTGATCCAGCAGGGGATCGCCTTCTCGATGAAGAAGATCAAGCCGGAGTTCAACAAGATATCCCCGGTCGAGAATCTGAAGAAGAAGTATGGCGCCAAGGGTCTGCTCGATTTTGCCAAGGACATGGCCAAGATGCTGTTTGCCGGCGGTCTGGCCGCGGTGTTCCTCTACCGGTTTGCGCAGCATTATTATGCCAGCAGCGCGGTGGAACTGGGTCAGTTCTTCAATTTCACCTTTACCCAAGTGCTGACACTGTTCCTGATCTTCGGCGCGTTCCAGTTCGCGCTGGCTGCGGTCGACCTGCCGTTGCAGCGCCAATTGCACGCCAACAAGCTGAAGATGACGCGGGAAGAAGTGAAGAAGGAGCAGAAGCAGAGCGAGGGCGACCCGCAGCTGAAGCAGAAGCGCCGAGAGAAGGCGGCCAGCATGAGCCGCAACCAGATGATGCAGAACGTCAAGACGGCAACTGTGGTCATGGTGAACCCGGAACATTATGCGGTGGCGCTGAAATGGGATCCTGAGGGGGGACGCGCGCCCGTCTGCGTGGCCAAGGGTGTCGATCATCTGGCCGCCCGTATTCGCGAGACGGCGCAGGAAAACGATGTGCCGATCTATCGCGATCCGCCCGCCACGCGATCCATCTATCGCCTGGTCGACATTGACGAGGAAATCCATCCAGACCATTTTGCGGCGGTCGCGGCCGCGATCAGCTTCGTTGACCGTATTCGCAAACAGACACGGGGCAGCTGATGGCCGGCCGAAAGGATGTCCTTCCCCGCATTGTTGCGCTCAAACGCCAGAAGGCAGAGCAGGATCTGGCCGTCCTGCAGGCGCGCCAGCGCCAGTTCGAAAGTCGAATCAAGGCCCTTCAGGAGGAACTGGCCAAGGCGGATTCATCGACAGCGGATTTCCAGGCGCTCCGGCTTGCCAGCCAGAACGGGCATGCCCGTCGCCTGTTGCAGGAAATCGACCGGGTACAGGCAGATCTCGCAGCCCTGGCCGGGCCGATGCATCTCGCACGCGAAGCCTTGAAGCGGATCCTGAACTCGGAAGACCAACTGGCCCGGGATGCGTCCGGCCGCTGATATCAGGCTGCGTCTGACGCGGTATCATCCGCCTTCACGCGATTGCGGCCCTGCGCCTTGGCGAGATAGAGCCGCTGATCCGCCTGCTCGATCAGGTCGGCGGCCGACATGCCGGGCGCATATTGCGCAATGCCGAAAGAGGCGGAGATGGCGCCCAGCGGCTTCTTGGAATTCTTCAGCACCAGCCGCCGCTCATGCAAACGCTCGCGTATCCGGTCGATCAGGCGGGTCGCAGCCGGCAAATCCGTTGCGGGCAGGATGATCGCGAATTCCTCGCCGCCATAGCGGGCGGCCAGGTCCTGACCCTTGATATTGTTGGAGATGACGGTCGCGAACACTTTCAGGACCTCGTCGCCCACACGGTGTCCGAAATTGTCATTGACCCGTTTGAAATGATCGAGGTCCGCGATGGCCAGACAGAGCTGGGTGCCGTTTTTCTGGGCCGCTTCAAGCTCGGCATCCAGTCTCAGATCGAATGCGCGCCGATTATAGGTGGCCGTCAGTGGATCGCGCAGGCTTTCATTGCGCACCATTTCCAGTTCCTGCTGCAGGCGCTCGATCTGTGTCTTCGATTCCCGCAGCCCCTCTTGCAGGCGGCGGCTCTGATCGGTCATCCGGCGGTTTTCAGACAGCAGCCGGGCCAGCGCGCTGGACAGGTGGCTGGAGGAGGCGGATTCCGTCAATCCGTGGGCGATCTGTTGCAGCGCATTCTCGAACTGGTCGCTGTTCTCAACGCTGGATCCGACCAGGTCGAGCAGGCTCGACAAGTGTTCCTCCACTTCGCGATTGATTGTCTCGCGCTTGTGATCCTCTTCGGCGGGCCGGAGGTGGAGATTGTAGACTTCGTCGATCTCGTACTGGCAGAGCGCGCCGCGTTCGAGCATTTCGTCGACCGCCACGACGACCTTTTCGTCGGACCGGGCGACATAGGCGTACATCAGCGCATATGTGTTGGGCAGAGGCGGTGTGCCATGGCGCATGATCAGGCGGCTGGCCTGGTCGCCATATTCATAGACCTTGGCAAAGGCTTTCTGGTCCGGCGGGCACCGGAACAGGGTCGGTGTGTCGTCGCTCATTCCGGATTCCGTCCCCTTGATATCCTGAACGTTTTTCGCTTCGGGAGAGGATAGGGGGGCGATCTTCAGATAAGGTTAAGTGAAAAGGGAACAGTTCCTGCGAACATCCGCTTGATCTTGTTTTGCAACCATATCCCGACGCTGCTATTCAAACCGCACGTCTCCGTAGCTCAGCAGGATAGAGCAACAGATTCCTAATCTGTAGGTCGCGCGTTCGAATCGCGCCGGGGACGCCAATGATTTCAGGCCCGCCCTTTCCGACATGGCCGCTGCAGGCTGCGGCAAACACCTGAGCGATGGAAGTGTTAAGGCGCCCTGTGCGGTCTGAGACGGTGAAACATGGACCGGACCTGACGTTCCGCGGGCAGGCCCGGCAGGCTGTCGCGTGCAATCAGCAGGGACCGTGACATTGTGGGCGACAGCCGCTCGGTTGACCGGTCTTAACCCATCGAAATTTCCGAGACGTAGATGCCACCCGGTATGCTTGAACATTCAAGGGGATGCCGCAACGATGCGGACATGGTGTTTCCGCTTCAGAGGGTTGATCCATGAAGACACGTCTTGCCGCAATTGCGCTGCTGGCCCTGTCCGCCAGTCCGGCCGCGCATGCCTGTGCCACCATCCGCGTCTATAACGACTCCGATCACAAGATCCACGCATTCTGGACAGCGGGCGGATGCGGAGGGGTGCCGAAAAAAAATGACGAGTTGTTCTTTGTGTGCCATTCGAGATGGATGGAACCGCGCAGCGGTCCGGATTCGTACACATTTCCCTGGGGCAAGACTGCTCAGGCTGTAACCTTTGTATTCAACGGGGTCGAACATGCCGAAGAAGAGCATGTCCGGTTGACGTATTCCTACCACAAGGACCACTCGCCCAAATACCAGCAATGCGGATCTTCCGACGGGGCATGTGGTGCGGCAACCATCCCGTCATGTGGGCATCACTACTCAATCAATGTCACGAACCAGAAACTCATCGATCTGTCTCTGGACTACGCAATGAAAGAGGCCGCAGCCAGAGCAACGGAAGAGAGAACACATGGTTCGCACAATGGCCATCACTAGATTTCTCCCGTCGCTTCCGAAGTGCCTCCTCGTCGCCGCGGCCGTGCAGCTGGTGCCGGTGGCGCACGCATGTGTCACGGTCAAAGTGTACAATGATTCCGATCACAAGGTCGTGGCGCATTGGGAAGCTGGCGGATGCGCAGGGGTGAAGGGTGATGGGGAACTCCTTGTTTGCAAGACACATACGTTCGAACCCCGCAGCGGGTCCGAATCCTATGATTTCAAATGGGGCACGACAGGACAGATTGTCGACTTCAAGTTCAAGGGGATCGGCAAGGGTGAAGGCCTGAACGTCAATGTGCCGTATTCCTATCACACGCATGACACGCCTCATTATCGCCGGTGTGCCTGGAATTGCTTTGGGGGAACGCCCGGTTCCTGCGGCCGGCACTATACGGTTCACATCACCAACGACACGATCGCAAGCGATTCCGATTGGTACTATGACAATTTGGTCGGGACCCAGAACGAACACTAGGGCGGTTTGAGACCGCGGTGCTCCTGATTGCGGCGGGCCGCCACGATCAGAGGGCGGCCGGATCGTTCAGTCGTTCTGGCGGGCGCGTCCGGCGCGCGACGTGTCTCTATCCGACCATGATGCCACTTCGATTCCGAAGCGAGACTGAAAACGGGCTGAAACCGGCTTTATCTCCTCTTTCGCCAGTTCTAACGTGCCCGCATGCAGTCTTGGTGTCGATTTCCTGCGAAGCAGAACTGGGCCGGAATGGTTCTGGCATGTCTCGGCATCCTGTCGGCCTGCAGCGACGCCGGCCCGCTTGACGGGCTCGAGGCCGGGGAACGCGGCCGGGTGGTGCGCGTGGTCGATGGGGATACGCTGGTGCTCGACACCGGCCAGAGTGTGCGTCTTGTGGGTATCGAGGCACCGTCCGGTCCATATGGAGATCGGGAAGCCCAGCCCCATTTCCGCGAATCGAAGCGCATGCTCGAAGACATGGCCCTGGGGCGGGATGTCCAGCTGCACTATGGCGGCCTCACGCGAGACCGGTATGGCCGGGCGCTCGCGCATGCGCGTACGGTTGATGCGCTGGGGCCGGATTATTGGCTGAATGCGGAAATGGTCATCCGCGGCGGCGCGCGCGTGCGGGTCTACCCGGACACGGCGGCGGCGAACGCGCCCCTGCTGGCATTGGAGGAGACGGCCCGCCAGCAGGGAACAGGCCTCTGGCGTACACCGCATTATTATGTGCCGTCTGCACGGGGGCTGCCCGAACCGTTCGGCGGCTTCCAGCTTGTGCAGGGCAAGGTGTCCGGAATGCAGGGGTCTGATGGTTTCGGGGCGGTTTGCGACCTGTCTCTGGAAGAGTCCCCGTTGCGGCTTCAGGTCCAGACGGCGGCCGCGCCGCTATGCCAGCAGGCACCGGGGCGAGATGTTCTGGCCCGGGGATATGTGCGTGAGACCGCGATGGAAATCACCCATCCGCTGAATCTGGAAATCCTGCCGTCGACAGATGATTAGGTGCCGGGCAGGAGGCCAGCCTCGTCCGGGTCACCGACGATCCGCTCCAGGGCCCGGCGCAGCTTGCCCAGCGCCTGGTGCTCGATCTGGCGGACGCGTTCCTTCGAAATGCCGAGTTCGTGTCCCAGGGTTTCCAGCGTCACGGAATCCTCGCACAGGCGCCGCTGCATGATGATATGGGTTTCCCGCGGGTTCAACGCTTTCAGGGCATTGGCAATCCATTCCTTGCGGCGCGATGAATCCCGTTCCTCCATCACCTGCTGTTCGGGCATCGCCGTTTCGTCCGGCAGCAGGTCCTGCCATTCGCCATCGCCATCAACGGCCATGGGCGCATTGAGCGACCGGTCGGATGCGGACAGGCGCGAGGCCATTGTTTCAACGTCGCGCTCCGGCACGCCAAGATGTTCGGCAATCCATTTGCGGTTTTCCAGGGTCATGACCCCGTCGCCCGTATCATCGATCCGGGCGCGCAGGCGGCGCAGATTGAAGAACAGGGATTTCTGGGACGATGTGGTGCCTGTGCGAACGATCGACCAGTTGCGCAGCACGAAATCCTGAATCGAGGAGCGGATCCACCAGCTGGCATAGGTGGAGAACCTCACCTTGCGGTCAGGCTCGAACCGGGCAGCGGCCATCATCAGCCCAACATTTCCCTCCGACACCAGATCCGGCATGGGCAGGCCGTAATGGCGGAATTTGGATGCCATCGCGATGACCAGCCGAAGATAGGCGCGGGTCAGTTCGTGCAGGGCGGATTCGTCTTCTTCCTCTCGCCAGCGCCGGGCAAGTTCCAGCTCGTGTTCGGCCTCGAGCATCGGGGCCTTCATGGCTTTCTTGACATAGGACCGGTCAGCCGGTCCGCTGGAGCTGTAGGCATTTGCCATGACGTATCATCTCCTTCCGCGACGAGGCGTGTTGCCAAACTAACACAGTCTTTACGGGCCGAAGCGCCCGCCGGATCAGATTCGTTCCCGATTTTGATCACTTTCTGGAGAGCGGCTGCCGGGCTTGACCTGAGCCAGCTGCAGATCCTACGGTCGGAACTGGAACATTATGGGAACAGGAAGAGGCGATCATGGCACTTCTGACAGATCCCGGCCTGCCGGAGTCCCGGGCTGCGGAAATTGTGCGTGGCACACGGCGCTTGCTGGGCGGGCTGGGATTCTTTGGCGTCACCGAACTCAGCCTGGCGAACCATCGGCGGGCCGATATCGCGGCGCTCGGGCCGTCCGGGGAGATATGGATGATTGAAGTGAAATCATCGATTGCCGACTTCCGCGCCGATTCCAAATGGCCGGAATACATGCCGTTCTGCGATCAGCTTTACTTTGCCGTGGCAAATGATTTTCCGCAGGAACTCATTCCGGACGAGACGGGTCTGATCGTGGCAGATGCGTTTGGCGGGGCGATCCTGAGGGACGCGCCCGAAGACCGGTTGCCGGCGGCGCGGCGCAAGGCTGTTACCCTGCGCATGGCGCGGCTTGCCGCCCAGCGCCTGACGCAGACGGCAGATTCCGGCTGGACGGCGGCATCCGGCTTGCTTACCTGACCGGCATGAGCCATGCCTTTCCCATTGCGACACGCCTTGAAGACGCCCTGAAACCAGGCGTGAAAGCCGCGCGCACCCGCGCCGAGGCCGAAGCGCTCGTGCCGGACCAGAAGGTCGACTCCCTCGCAACGGACTGGATGAACGTCACCGAGGAACAAGCCGCCGCCTATCTGGCCTCGCAGACAGATGAGGATGGCCCGCACGGCCATCTGCAGAAATACGAAGACAATGAAGGCAATCCGGTACTGGCCGTGACCTGGTGGAAACTGGTCAGCCAGGTCGAGATCATGCCGCTTCCGAAGGCCGGCAAGAAAAAGCCGGCGACTGAGAAGCCGCCGGCTGAAGACCATACCGATGATCTGTATTTCCGGTCCGGGCGCACGAAGCCGCGCCGCAAGCGCTATATCGATCCGCGCCAGCTGGACCTGTTCAGAAACGGCTAGATCAGCCCCTTCACGGTTTCCACGATCTTCTCGGACGTGATGCCGAAATGCTCGTACAGTTTCTGGTAGGGGGCGCTGGCGCCAAATCCGTCCATGCCGACAAATCCGCCCTTCGGGCCGATCCAGCGATCCCAGCCAAAGCGCACACCGGCTTCGACAGCAACTTTCGGCAGGTCTCCACCCAGCGTGTCACGCTGGTATTTCTCGTCCTGCTGGGCAAACAGTTCCATGCACGGCATGGACACGACCCGGACGTGGATCTTCTCCTTGGCCAGTTCGGCCTGCGCCTGCAGCGCAATTTCGACTTCCGACCCCGTGGCGATCAGGACCGCTGCTTCGCGGGATTTCACGCCGGACGGCGACAGGACATAGGCGCCCATTGAGCTGAGATTTTCGTCCGTGTGCTCCTTGCGGGCCGGGGTCAGTCCCTGACGGGTCAGGGCCAGGGTGGAGGGGCCTTCCGCGTTGCTGACGGCAACTTCCCAGCATTCCGCCGTCTCGACGCCATCAGCCGGGCGGAACACACGCATGTTCGGCATGGCACGCAGGCTGGCGACCTGTTCGACCGGCTGGTGGGTCGGGCCGTCTTCGCCGAGCCCGATGGAATCGTGCGTCATCACATGAATCACGCGCGCGCCCATCAGGGCGCCAAGGCGGATCGCAGCGCGGCTATAGTCTGCGAAGACAAGGAAGGTGCCGGAATAGGGGATGATGCCGCCATGCAGCGCCATGCCGTTCATCGCGGCGGCCATGCCATGCTCGCGCACGCCATAATGTACATACCGGCCAGCCCAGTCCGACGGTGTCATCGGTGAGGTTTCGGCGGTCTTCGTATTGTTGGATCCGGTCAGATCGGCCGACCCACCAACCATTTCCGGTACGAGATGGGTGAACACTTCCAGCGCGGCACCGCTCCACTGGCGGGTGGCCTTCTTCTCACCGCCCTCGACGACGGCCTTCTTGTGCTTGTTCACGGCCCTGGACAGGTTTTTCGGCAGGCGTCCGGCCATGGCGGCATTGAACTCGCCCTTGTGCGGCGAGGCCGTCAGGCGTCCCTTCCAGGCCTTGCGGGCGTCGACGCCGCGCTCGCCGACTTTCTTCCAGGCCTTTTCGATATCGGCCGGGACATCGAACGGCTCATGAGGCCAGCCAATGTTCTCGCGAATTCCGGCAATCTCCTCGGCGCCATAGGGGCCACCATGGGCCTTGCCGGTGCCGGCAATCTTCGGTGCGCCGTACCCGATGATCGTCTTCACGGCGAGGAAGACAGGCTGCTTCTGCTTCTGCGCCCATTTCAGGGCCGCTTCGATGTCCTTCTCGTCATGGCCATCGACCTTGCGGGTGATCCATCCCGAGGCTTCGAAACGGGCACACTGATCGGTGGAGTCTGCCACATCGATATTGCCGTCGATGGTGACGGAATTGTCGTCCCACAGCACGATCAGGCGGTTCAGCTTCATATGGCCGGCAAGCGTGATGGCTTCCTGGCTGACGCCTTCCATGAGGCAGCCATCTCCCGCGATCACATAGGTCTTGTGGTCCACGAGATCGTCACCGAAGCGGGCATTCAGGTGCCGTTCGGCCATCGCCATGCCGACAGCCGTCGCAATGCCCTGGCCCAGCGGACCGGTTGTGGTCTCGACGCCCTTGGTCACGAAGTTTTCCGGGTGTCCGGGCGTGTTGGAGCCCAGCTGGCGGAAATTGCGAATGTCGTCGCGGCTGACGGATTTGTAGCCCGTCAGGTGCAGCAGGGAATAGATCAGCATCGAGCCGTGACCGGCCGACAGGACGAACCGGTCGCGATCCGGCCAATCGGGCTGCGAGGCGTCGAACTTCAGGAATTTCCGGAACAGGACCGTGGCAGCATCGGCCATGCCCAGCGGCAGGCCGACATGTCCGGACTTGGCCGCCTCGACGGCATCCATGGAAAGGGCGCGGATGGCATTGGCCATGTCGCGGTTCGTGACAGCCATTCTGCTGGTCTCCTTTGCGTTGCGGGTGTCGTAGGCCAGACATTGGCCCTTGCGTCAAGCCGCTTGGCGGATTGGAATAATACCGTTACTTCATTGTGTATATGAGTGAAATCGACCCTGCCATCCGCCAGCTTGATGAGGCCCTGACACGTCTGGAAGGCGCGCTCGACAGCCTGTTGGCGCGGACCGGCAATCCGGACGTGGTGGAAGCGGAGTTGAAGGCCCTGATGCAGGATCGCGTGGGTCTTGCCGAAGCGCTCGATGCATCGCTGGCCCGGGAGAAGGAATTGCAGCTTCTGGCGGACGAGGCGAGTGCCGCGCTTGGCTCTGCGATCGAGGAAGTGCGCGCTGCGATTGGCCGCGAAGGGGCGCAGGATGGCTAAGGCAGATATCCAGTTGCGCGGACGCGCCTATTCGATCGCCTGTGCCCCGGGGCAGGAGGGGCGCATCGAGACCCTGTCGCGCCAGCTGGATGCGCGGGTGAAACAGATTGAAGGCGCGGTGGGCGATATTGGAGAGGAGCGCCTGTTGCTGATCACCGCCCTGGCCTTGCTGGACGAGCTGGATACGGCTCGCCGCTCGGCGCCCGGAAGTTCTGCCAGCGAGGCAAAGGCTGCCGAAGCGCTGGTCAAGGCAGCCAGCCGCATCACCGCGCTGG
This sequence comes from Hyphomonas sp., assembly GCF_017792385.1. NCBI lineage: Bacteria > Pseudomonadati > Pseudomonadota > Alphaproteobacteria > Hyphomonadales > Hyphomonadaceae > Hyphomonas > Hyphomonas sp. The sequence goes on from NZ_CP051230.1 coordinate 1,441,823, forward strand.
CCGAGCGGATGGAAAGCGGGGTCTGACACCCCGCGACGCTTTGCGCGTGGCAAACCGGCGCGCGCGGCCTATGCTCTGGACTTCCAGCTGGTTGAAAGGCTCTCCATGCAAAGCTTCCTGATGATAGGCTTCTATATCGCGCTTGCGGCCCTGTTGATCGTGCTTGGCCTCGGCATCGCGAACATCGCCCGCACGGATGACCAGCAGGCGAGCCGGTCAAACAAATTGATGCGTCTGCGCGTCATGATCCAGGCCGTGGTGATCCTGCTCCTCGTCGCCCTGGGCGTGACGGTCGGCGCCATCAAGATCGGTTTCTGAGGCGACGATGGTCAAACTCGACAAGATCTACACGCGCTCCGGTGACAAGGGAAAGACCCGGCTGTCGACAGGCGAGCCGGTGGACAAATGGGATCCGCGGGTCGTCGCCTATGGCACGGTCGACGAGACCAATGCCGCCCTCGGCGTCGCGGCGCTGGATGCGGAGGGGGACATGCTGGCGGCCATACGGCGCATCCAGAATGACCTGTTTGACCTTGGCGCAGACCTGGCAACACCTGATCGCGGAAAGCCACTGGAATGGACGCCCCTGCGCATCATCGACAGCCAGGTGAAACGGCTTGAAACGGAAATAGACGCAATGAACACGGCGCTGGCGCCCCTGGACAGCTTCATCCTGCCCGGTGGCAGCGCGTTGGCGGCCCGTCTTCATGTGGCGCGTACCCTGTGCCGTCGGGCCGAACGCGAAGTTGCCGAACTGTCTGCCATCGAGGGCGAAATCGTCAGCGCAGAAGCGCTCGCCTATATCAACCGCCTGTCCGACTGGATCTTCGTGGCCGGCCGCGTGGCCAACAATAATGGGGTGGATGACGTCAAATGGGTGCCGGGGGCCAACCGCTAGGCCCGCTGCGCATCCCGAATTTCCGCCATCAGACCGAACAGTTCAATTACCGGGGTCACGACGCTATCCCCGCGATATTCCCGGTAGAGCGTGTCGACATTGACCGCGATCCGTTCCGCATCGCCCCAGCTGGAAAAGTCGCCAAGCGCAATATCCAGCGCAGCGTCCCGTACATCCAGACCCGCGTCAAACCGCTTGCGGGCTTCTGTGTCGACATATCTCAGATAGTCCGCAACCCGGCGCACACCCGCCTTGTCCGTAATCGGACCGTGCCCGGGCACGATCTTGTCCACATCCATGCTGCAAATCCGGTCGCAGGCCCTGATCCAGTTGGCAACCGGTCCGGCCCACATCAGGGGCGTGGCGTCTATGAACAGGATGTCCCCCGTGAAGACCGTCCTGTCGGAGGGTACATGGACCAGGACGTCGCCCTCGGTATGGGCGGGGCCAACCTCGATCAGTTGGAGTGCCTTGTCGCCCACCTTCAGGTCCAACACACCGCTGAACGTCCGGGTCGGGGCACGTTCTTCCACACCCTCGAAATCGAACGGTGCGAAAATATCCGCAAAATAGCTGCCCGCAGGCCCCAGCTGACCACCCATTCTCTTGAACTGGGCGAGCATTGCAGGCGGCACTTCGACCATCTCCCGGGCGCTGGCCTCGGACGCAATGATCTCTGCCTGCGGACAACATCCATTTCCGTGACAGTGATCTCCATTGGCATGGGTGTTCACAATGACGCCGATATGATCTGCACCAACTCCGGATGCATCCTCCATCGCGCTAAGCATGTCCCGGGTCAGTCTCATGTCGAACAGGGTGTCGACCAGTAGCGACTGGTCACCATCGACGATCAGGCCTGCATTCGACCAGCCCCAGCCGCCATCCGGTTGCAACCAGGCGTACACGCCATGGCCCAGATCCTTCAATCCACGTGCATAGGTCCAGCGTTCCGCCATGACTGATATCCTCCCGCCTCCATCAAGTCAGGGAACCGGCCGCAGGGCAAGGGTCAGAACCGATCGAGCAGGCGGCGGAGATATTCGCGCTCTTCCGGATCGTCGGAGTCATTGTAGCGCTGGCGGAGCTCCTCGAGAATGTCCTTCGCCCGCTGGCGTTCGCCGGCGTCCGGAATGTTGACTTCCTCGCCATTGTTTCCCGGGCCGCCGGCTTGACGTCCAAACGGATCGCTTGACTGGGCGTCCTGTCCCGTCCGCTCCCGCTCCAGGACATCCAGACGTTCTGCCAGGTTACGGGCAATCTCCGACATGGCATTGGTCGCCATTTCCTGATTGCGGGCCGCGCGGGCCTCATTGCCCCGCTCCAGCGCTTCCTGGGCCTGGCGCTGGGCGCGGCGGATATCCTCGAGCGCGTCAGGATCAACGCGCCCGGCAAGCGCATCCTCACCCTCACCGCTTTCTCCCAGGCCCTGCTCCCGTGCGAACTCCTCGATCAGGCGTCCGAGCCGGGCCTGCCGCTCCGCGAGGGATTCCGATTGTCCGGGGCCGGTGCCGTCTCCCTCATTGCCTTCGGCGAACTCGCCTCCACCGCTTCCGGGCCGCTCCCCATTCTCGGTGCCGCCGCCCTGGGGGGCTTCAGTCTGCCCGCTACCGGCTTCGCCACCACCTGGCTGGCCTGATTGTTGACCCTGCTGCGATCCAGACTGCTGTCCTGGCTGCTGGCCGCCCTGTTCCTGGCCCGACTGGCCGGGGCGTTCGCCGCGTTGCTGGGCCAGTGTGTCATCGTTCAGCTCGCGCTGCTCCCGAAGGATTTCCGACAGACGCCGCATGGCATCTGTCAGTTCCTGCTCTTCCGGTGGCAGGTCTTCGGGTTCACCCTCGGCTTGCTGTCCCGGCAGGCCGGGCATGTCACCTGACCCGGAAGCGCCCCGCTGGAATTCGAGATTCTGGAGCATGTTGGTGATATCGGACAGCAATTGCCGCGCCTGGTCCGTGGCGCCGGTTTCAGTCAAATCCTGGAGCGCGTTCAGCATGTCCTCGAAATCCTGGCCACCCAGATTGGGGCCTCCAGCCATGGCTTCCTGATCCATCTGCATCTGCGGTTGCTCGCCGCCATTGGCAATCGCTTCGGCCATCTTTGCCGCGAGATACTCGTTTGCGGCATCCCGGAAGGCTTCCATCCGCTGGCGGATTTCATCTTCGGAGGCTCCGTCGCGCAGTGCTTGCTCCAGGGCGCGCCGAGCTGCCTCGAGCCGTCTCAGCGCGTCAGCGGCGCTGCCATATTCCGACCGCAGGGCGAGTGCCCAGAGCAGGGGATCAACCTGTTCGGCTTCCTGCTTGGTCGAGGCGGCGGTGAGAATACCCTGCGCGGTTCGGAATGTCAGATACACGCCCTGATCCGGAATGTAGCGTTCCCCCTTATAGGTCATCGCGTCCAGCATCAGCGCGGCTTTCTGGATGTCCGGAGGGGCCGCCGACAGCCTGTTGGCGGCGTGGGTGTTCAGCGCGTCCTGCCTCAGGGCGTCTTCATTTAGTGGCAGGTCTGCATAGGCGCGAGGTTCACGCAGGACCGTCACGCGTACTTCCTGTGCCACTCGGGCGATCGGATCCAGGAACAGCTTTTCCGGCAATTTGAAATCGACCGGTTCGCTCGTGCCGGTCTGGCCTGCGCCATCGGTCGCCACGAGGCGCAGGATGACCGGCAGGCCCGCCCAGCGGTGGCGGGTCAGGTCCAGCTGCGTCACCTCCTCGGCTTCAGTTGGCGCCACGCCCGGCAGGGGTATGGGCACAAGATCCACTTCGTCGGGTGCCGCCGGATTGGGGGTTCGCAGCGTGATCTGAAGCTCCAGTGCAGACACGCCATAGTCATCCGATACCGCCCACGCGATGTCGGTCCGATCCTGACGCCCCATTTCCGGTGCCTTGGCAAAGCGGGCTTCCGGCGCATCATCCGGAGACGTCAGAACCGTCCAGGCCGCCCGTTCTCCCCACCAATTCACGGTCAGACGGGTATCCTCCAGAATACGCGCCCGGGCCTCGAAGGCGCCATCCGGAGTCGGCTCGAAGCGCTGTCGGCTCGTGCGCTCACCCTTGAGAACCAGTTTCGGGGCACTGTGGGCCTTGGTGCGCAATGTCACCTGCGACCCTTCCGGAACGCGCACACTAGCCAGGTCACTGGCCAGGAAAATCGGCGCGCGACCGGTATGTTCCGGCGGTGTGATCCAGGCCTCGACGATCATGTTGTCAGCCCCGACCAGCGCCCCATAGTCCGGGAACAGGGCGCGTTGCAGCCGTCCACCGGCATCTGGTCCGGCCAGCACGCCCATAATGATGAGGGCGACCGGCAACACCGCCCGCATCCAGTAGGGATCAAGCTTCTGCCAGTCGCGATACAGCGACGGGGGTTTCAGCCGTCGGGCTTCCTGAAGCAAACGGGCCCGATGTGTCTGCCAGAGGCGCTGGGATTCGCGTTGCGGACTGGCAGGCCGGTCAGACAGCGAACTGACAGGCCGCAGGTCCGACTGGCGGTCCAGGACCTGTGCCGCGTCGGCGCGGCTGATCGGTGTGTATCGGCGTGCGCCCTGCAGGATGAACAGCAGAGATCCGCCGAGGAACAGGAGCGTTGCAATGGCCGCGAAGGCTGCACCCATTCGGTCGATCAGGCCGGCCAGGGCAATGCCCAGAAAGATCGCCAGGAAGGTCAGGAACGGCCAGAATGCCTTGAAAAAGGCATAGACGGTCAGCTTCCGCCGGGTGGCGGAAACCTTGGCATTGAGCGCCTTCATGCCGTCTGTGTCAGCCAATCGGGTACCTTCTCCAGTGCGATCATCTCTTCAAAGTCCGGTCGGCGCCGGATGATGTCAAATGACGTCCCGTTCACCAGCACTTCCGGGACAAGCGGTCTGGTATTGTAGGTTGAAGACAGGACGGCGCCATAGGCACCTGCAGACATGAAGGCGATCCGCTGGCCCGGCCGCAGGGCCGTCATTTCACGGGCCTTGGCGAATTTGTCGGTCGACTCGCAGATCGGGCCGACCACATCATAGGTTTTCCGTTCCGCGCCAGCACCTGCCTGGGTCAGGGGCAGGATGTCATGATGGGCATCATACAGCGCCGGGCGTATCAAATCGTTCATTCCGGCATCGATGATCAGGAATTCGGTATCCGGCGCCTGCTTCTCATACAGCACCGTGGACAGCAGAACTCCGGCATTGCCCGTGATCACCCGGCCCGGTTCGAGGATCACCTGAACACCCAGATTCTGCGTCACGTCAGCAATCATTGCGGCATAATCCGAGGGCGGGGCGGGGGCGTCACCGTCCCGATAGGGAATGCCGAGCCCGCCGCCGAGATCGATTCTCCGGATGTCATGCCCTGCCTGCCGCAGACGGCGGGCAAGGCCGACCACTTTTTCGAATGCCGCCCGCATCGGGACCAGATCGCCGATCTGGCTGCCGATATGCACGTCAACGCCGACCACCTTGATACCGGGCAGCGTCGCGGCTTCGGCATACAGATCTTCTGCATCGCTCCACGGGACGCCGAACTTGTCGCCCTTCTTGCCGGTGGAGATGTTCGGATGTCCGCCTGCGGCGACGTCCGGATTCACGCGGATGGCAACCGGGGCGTCCACGCCGGTCAGGCTGGCAACTTCCGACAGGCGGCGCAATTCTGCGGCGCTCTCCACATTGAACTGGTGAATGCCGGCATTCAGGGCGAGACGCATCTCGCTGGCCGTCTTGCCGACGCCTGAGAACACGATCCGCTCTGCGGGGATGCCGGCGTGCAGGGCGCGCTGCAATTCACCGCCGCTGACGACATCCGCGCCGCAGCCTTCCCGGGCAAGGGTCGACAGGACGCCGATATTCCCGTTCGACTTCACCGAATAGGCGATCAGGCAGTCCTGTCCCTCAAACGCGGCGGAGATGACCCGGGCATGGCGGACCAAAGTGGCGGTCGAATACACATAACAGGGCGTGCCGACCTCGTCCGCGATCCGGTTGAGGTCCACGCCTTCGCAATGAAGCGTGCCGTCCTGATAGGTGAAGTGATGCATGGATTATTCGATCTCGCCGAGGGCGCCGTTTTCAACGGGCGTGGTGGGCTTGGCATCCGGCACGATCCCGCCCCACTGGTTCACGACCGGACCTTCCGGTTCGGCAGTGTCGAGCTGAGTGGCAACGGCCACGGGTTCGACCGGTTGTGCGGGCGATACCGCTTCGACGACAAGTGTCTGCGGCGCCGGGCTCTGGCAGGCGGCAAACAGGCACAAAGCGGCGAATCCGGCGGCAAGACGCGCGGCCGGCAGGAGATGTGAACGTTTCATGCGGGTCTCCCTACACGCCGCCGAGCAATTCGTCATCCGCATCCTGTTCCGCTTCATCCTCTTCACGGTCAGGCAGGTCCGGCAGATTGGTCTGGTTCTGCTGCGGCAGTTCGGCCGGATCCAGCTCTCCGCTGGGATCGCCCCAAAGCGGATCCGGGCGTTTCAGGTCTCCGGTCAGGCCGCAGGCGGCCAGATTTCCGGCCGCGAGCAGGGCGGCGGCAAGAAGAAGGGGGCGTTTCATCAATGACTACTCCAGTCGAAGTCTCTGTTTCCACTGTGCCACTTGTTCGGCGACGCGAACAGGGCTTGTAGCGCCATAAGATGTCCGAGATGAGGCAGACGCCTCAACCGTCAGCACATCGAAGACAGCGCTGGTGATATCAGCATGAACCGCCTGCATGTCGTCCAGTGTCAGATCGGGGAGGTCACAGGCTTTGGCTTCGGCCCTGGCGACCAGTTCCCCCGTGACATGATGGGCATCCCGGAAGGGCAGGCCGAGCTCGCGCACCAGCCAGTCTGCCAGGTCGGTCGCGGTGGAAAAGCCTTTCGCGGCAGCTGCGCGCATGTTGTCCGGCTTGAAGCGGACGGTCTCGATCATGCCTGTCATGGCGCGGACGCAGAGATTGTAGGTGTCGAAGGCCTCGAAGGTCAGGCGCTTGTCGTCCTGCAGGTCCTTGGCATAGGCCAGCGGCAAGGCCTTCACCGCACCTTGCAGGGATGTGTACAGGCCGGTGATGAGGCTGGCCTTTGCCCGGATCAGTTCGGCGGCGTCCGGGTTGCGCTTCTGCGGCATGATGGATGACCCCGTCGACCAGGCATCGGTCAGCTGGGCGAAGCCGAACTGAGCGCTCGTCCACAGCACGATTTCCTCCGCCAGGCGGGACAAATGAGTCGAGGCAATGGACAGGGCCGCGAGGGCCTCGAGGGCAAAATCACGGGCCGAGACGGCATCGAGCGAATTGGCCATTGGCCGCGCAAAGCCAAGCGCTTCAGCGGTCATGTCGCGGTCGATCGGAAAGCCGGTGCCGGCAAGCGCAGCCGCGCCCAGCGGGCATTCGTTCAGCCGCTCGGCACAGCCGAACAGGCGGGACCGGTCTCTTTCCAGCATTTCGACATAGGCCAGCAAATGATGACCGAGGGTCACAGGCTGTGCGGTTTGCAGATGGGTAAAGCCCGGCATGATCGTGTCAGTATGCTCGCCCGCGCGGCGCACGAGAGCAGATTGCAGACCCGCAACAAGCTGCATCGCCTCGTCGAGCGCACCCCGGGTCCAGAGGCGGAAATCCGTGACGACCTGGTCGTTGCGCGACCGTGCGGTGTGCAGCCGGCCTGCAGGGGCGCCGACCACTTCCTTCAGCCGGGCCTCGACATTCATATGGATGTCTTCGAGGTCGCGTCGGAAGGGGAAGGAGCCGTTCGCGATCTCTTCGGCGACGGTGTCGAGGCCTGCCTGGATGGCGTCATTGTCCTCTGCCGATATGATGCCCATTTCCGCCAGCATGTCCGCATGGGCGCGGCTGCCGGCAATGTCCTCAGTTGCCATGCGGCGATCGATGTCGAGCGAGGCATTGATTTCTTCCATGATGTCGGACGGGGTCGCGGCAAAGCGTCCGCCCCACATTGTCTGGCCTTTGCCTGTCGTCACTGCCATATCCCTTCGAGTTCGTGTTGGAGACCGAGACCCATGACCCGTCTGGCCTATTTCGCCCTCTTCTTGGTCGGCCTGATCGCAATTGTCTATGCGCTGATCAGCGCAATCGGCGGAAATCCGCCGGAAAACCGGCTGCAACGGTACGCTGAGGGCGAGATCGCCAAGCTCGACTTCTCCCGATCCGGCACTTCGGCCGCAACCGCAGCCTTCTATCGGGCGGATGGCACGCCTGTCATCCTGCAGGATTATGCCGGCAAGGTGGTGCTGGTGAATTTCTGGGCCACCTGGTGCGCGCCGTGCGAGCGCGAAATGCCATCCCTGGGTGCCTTGCAGACCGCACGCGGTGGCGACCGGTTCGAAGTGATCGCCATCAGTGTCGATTCCGAAGCGGACAAGGCCTATGCCGCCCAGAGGCTTGGAGAGTTGGGTGCCAGCAATATCACGTTTCATAGCGCCACGCCGGAACAGTACGAAATCGTCTATGACAGCGGCGTGCAGGGCTTCCCGACGACGATCCTCTATGATGCGGGCGGAAAGGAGATCGCCCGCCTCGCCGGAGACGCTGACTGGAGCTCTCTGGAGGCGGTCAATTTTGTGGATGCGCTGCTAGAGAACTGACGCCGCCAGACGGGCGCGGGCGATCTGCGTGCCCATGGCCGCAACCGGTGCAACGGCATCAGCCGTCACGGGGCCATTGTCGGGCCACATGCGCACGAGGATTTCCAGTTCCAGCACCAGATCCCCGGCGTCTTCCATGCCGCGGGCCACCTGCCGTGCATTGACAGCATGGCCGTAAGCGACCTGATAGGCCAGCGGCCGCTGGATGGCGGCATCCATGACGCCGGCGCCGTATTCTTCCCCGCACACTTCAAGCAGGAACAGGACCAGATCGAGCGAGTCCATGCCGGACCCTTCCAGACCGGAGAAGATGGCGGCCTGAGCTGCGTCAATTGCCTCCATGGCGTCTTCCGGCGGCACGCCGCCCTGAACGGCCTGACGTACCGCGTCGAGGGGTGCGGGATCAAAGCCGAACCGGTCAAATCCCTCCCGCTCAGTAGCGGTTTCGGGGCCGAGCAGCCGCTCGAGGTGCGGTGCTGCAGCATCCGGCTCGCCCGCCTGGTACAGTGCCAGTCCGGCCGAAGCCGATCCCGCCAGCACAGCAAGGCGTTTCTCCGCAGGCAAAACACGGATCCCGGCCGAGGTGCGGATTTCGTCACGGGCGAGCGGGCGATCGGTCACAACCGGACCGTTGGTGCCGGGAATGGCGGCCTGCGGCCCCGGCCCGGTAGCCGGCGCCGGCTGGTCACATGCGGCAAGGCCGAGCAGAAAGACCGGGATCAAGGCCTGCCGGAAGTAGGACATGCGAAGTGCCTCCGTAACTGCAATCAAGAGGAAGCCTAGGGGCTCAGGCGCAGGCGGGCAATGCGACCCGGTTCAGGGGCTGACCTGTCCGGCGCCCTGGTTCACGCGGCGCGGACCACACCAATCGGGTTTCGGGGCTCCGCCATCATAGTCCCAGACCTGATGAGTGCCCTCTGCGACCAGCCGGGTTGCCAGGTCTTCCCCGTCAATGCTGAGGTCGACCACGAGACGCTTGTAGCGATCGAGGCCATAGTCCCGCGTCACCGTGATGTCCTTGTCCCGGGTCAGTTCGACGACTTTTTCCTTGGCCAGATAGCCCTGTTCCCGCTCAGCTTCGCAGTCCGCGCCGCCAAGCTGTTTCAGGCTGCGGGTCTCGGGCGCATCCACACCATGCAGCCGGAATTTGGTGCCGTCCGGCAGGCGGCCGGAATCGCCGTCCGACCAGTAGACCAGGCCATCCTGTTCGATGGTCGCTTGCGCGGCCAGGGCCGCAGCGCCGCCCAGTCCGGCCAGAATTGCAACCGAATACAGAATTGATCTCAGATTGACCCCGCGCAGCATGGTTTGTGCCTCCGTTCATGTGGAGCGCACGCTGGCGAGGACGGGTTAAGTGAAGGTTAAGGGCCGGGGTGCGGCGCAGGGTTCGCCGGGACGACAAATGGAAAAACCCCGGCCAAAAGGCCGGGGCTTTCCACTGTACACATCATGCAAAGCGAAGAACGCTTACATGAAGCCTTTGAACTTGTCCTTGAAGCGCGACACGCGGCCACCGCGGTCAAGCATCTTGCCGTCGCCGCCGGTCCAGGCCGGGTGGGACTTGGAGTCGATGTCCAGAACCAGGCGATCGCCTTCGCTGCCATAGGTGGAGCGCGTCTGGTACTCGGTGCCATCGGTCATCACCACGGTGATGAAGTGATAGTCGGGATGACCTTCTTTTTTCATGGCCTTCGCCTCTCTTGAACTCTAATGACAACCGCGCTCAGCCTGTCTATGGGTGCGCGGGCTTGTCTCAGCCTGTTTTCGAAGTGGGGCGTGTAACTGAAACGCGACGTCTCTGCAAGAGGCTGCTGGCAGGGAATCTGAAAGGATTTATAGACGCGCATGGCCGACACCGACACCTCTCTCGCAAATGACCGCCGCGCAACCGAACCGGCAGGCGGAGAGGCCATCAACCGGCCCAAGGCGAAATCCCTGAAACCGCTGGCCCTGCTGCTGCCCTATGTGGCGCGCCATTGGGTGACGGTGACGATCGCGCTGGTCTTCCTGGTTGCGGCAGCGGCCGTCAGCCTGGCCATTCCGCTTCTGCTGGGCACAGCGGCCGATGCCGGCAGTGCGGCGCAGGGCAATGCCGAGGATCTGCTCGCTCTGGTCGACCGCGCCTTTCTGTGGGTTGCCCTAGCGGCGATCCTGTCAGGTGTCCTGGGCGCCGTGCGGTTCTATTTCGTTTCGCGGTTTGGCGAGCGGATCGCGGCGGACTTGCGCAAGGACCTCTACGCCCACTTGCTCAAACTGTCGCCGCGCTATCACGCACAGATGCGGTCGGGGGAGGCGGTCTCGCGCCTGACGGCGGACATCACCCTGATCGAGACGTTTCTCGGATCCTCGGCCTCTCTGGCCACCCGGACCCTGCTGACGACGTTTGGCGCGCTGACCATGATGCTGGTGGTGAACTGGAAGCTGGGCCTGACCCTGCTGGCCATGCTGCCAATCGCCGTTCTGCCCGTAATGGCCATCGGGCGGGTCATCCGCACCATGTCCAATCGCGCGCAATCGCGCCTTGCCGATGCGGGCGCTGAAGCTGCCGAGGCGCTGGATGCGATCGAACTGGTGCAGGCCTATAACCGCGAACAGAGCCGGCTTGCAGCGTTCGGGGACGCCGTCGAGGCGACCTTTGCGGCGGCGATGCGGCGGATCGGGGCACGATCGATCATGATTGTGCTTGTGTCGATCCTTCTGTTCGGCGGCTTTGTCGGAGTGCTGTGGTTGGGCGCGCGCGCCGTTGCCACGGGGGAGATGAGCTTTGGCGACCTTGCGTCCATGGTGCTCTACGCCCTTTATGCCGGATCCGGTTTCGGCATGCTGGCGGAAGTCTATGGTGAAGTCATGCGGGCAGCCGGCGCGGCGGATCGCGCGGCTGAAGTGCTCAATGCCGAGCCCGAGATTACGGCCCCCGCCCGGCCTGTGGCCTTGCCGGGCAGCGTGACCGGCGCGCTCGAATTCGACGATGTCACCTTCCGCTATGGCGATGAGGCGGTTTCGGCGCTGGACCATTTTTCCCTGTCGGTGAAGCCCGGGGAGTTTGTCGCTCTGGTCGGACCAAGCGGGGCTGGGAAGACGACCGTGTTCCGCCTGGCGCTGCGTCTGTTCGATGTCCAGTCCGGGCAGATCCGGCTGGACGGGGTATCGGCGATGAAGGCCGATCCGCGTGACTGGCGACGGCAATTCGCCTATGCGCCCCAGGAATCGGCCCTGTTCACCGGCACGGCAGCGGACAATATCGGTTTCGGGACGGATGATCCCGAAACGGCCCTTCTGGAACAGGCAGCGCGCATGGCCGAGGCATTCGACTTCCTGTCGGCAAAGGATGGGCTGGCCACGGATCTCGGCCAGAAGGGACGCAGCCTGTCGGGCGGCCAGCGTCAGCGGATTGCCCTGGCTCGCGCGCTGGTGCGGGATGCGCCGGTCCTGCTTCTGGATGAAGCAACTTCGGCCCTCGATTCCGAAAGCGAGGCAGCCGTGCGGCGAGCCATCGCCAACGCCGCGGAAGGCCGGACCACACTCGTGATCGCGCACCGGCTGTCCACAGTGCGCCGGGCGGACCGGATCATCGTGATGGAACACGGCCGCATCGTCGAGGAAGGCACGCACGAGTCGCTCGTGGCCAAGGGAGGTCTCTATGCCCGCCTCGCCGAATTGCAGTTTTCAGAAGGCCAGGCCTAGCCCTTGCGAAGCTTCTTGACCTTGCCGTCAATCGTGAAGGCGAAGGCGAGCGACAGGATCAAGGGCACCCAGATCGGCAACTCGCCCAGTCCCGGCTCATTCAGCGCCGCGGCGAGATGATCGTCCACGCACCACCACAACAGCCATAACCACATAGTATCAGTCCCTTCTTCATGCCCCTACTCATCGGATATAGAATGCCGGAAGTCGGAATGACAGGGAGATCCTATTCGGCTGCCTGCAGGGCAGGGGCCTGCCCGGCTTCCTCCGCGCGCGTAAAGGCCAGGACACCGTCATCGACCTTGCCGAAGCGGAGGTTCATCAGATCGGCGCTGTAGTTCTGATTCAGCTTCCAGGGCTTTTCCGTATGCTGGCGTGGGAACTGGTCCATGACCCGCTGGAAATAGCCGGACGAGAAATCCACGAAAGGTTCGGTCTGGTTCGGATAGTGATCCAGTTTCGGCATGGCGGAGGCATAGCCATGCCGGTCCATGTAGTTCAGCAGGCGGCAGACATATTCGGAAGTGAGATCTGCTTTCAGCGTCCAGGAGGCGTTGGTGTAGCCGAACGTGCAGGCAAGGTTCGGCACATTCGACACCATGACGCCCTTGTAGTTCAGCAGGCGGCCGGGATCCTTGCGTTCGCCATCGACCGAAACCTCAACCCCGTTGAAGAATTGCAGCTGCAGTCCTGTGGCGGTGACCACAATATCGGCGTCCAGAATCTTGCCGGACTTCAGCTTGATGCCGGTTTCGGTGAATGTGTCGATATGGTCGGTCTCAATGCTGGCCTTGCCGGATTTCAGCGCGGTGAACAGATCTGAATCCGGGACGAGGCACAGCCTCTGTTCCCACGGATTGTAGGCCGGGTTGAAATGGGTATCGATCGGGAAGTCGGGACCGAGTTCCTCACGCACCATGCTGGTCAGGCGTTCGCGCGCCTTGTCGGGATTGGCTCGGGTTTGCTTGAAGAAGAATTGCTGCAACAGGACATTCCGCCAGCGGATGAACCCATAGGCCCAGCTGTCCGGCAGTATCTTGCGCAGGAAATTCGCGAACTTGTCGACGGCCGGGCGCGAGACGACATAGGTGGGTGAGCGCTGCAGCATGGTGACGTGGGCAGCCTTGTCCGTCATGGCGGGCACAAGCGTCATTGCTGTGGCGCCGGACCCGATGATGACGACTTTCTTGCCGGAATAGTCCAGATCTTCCGGCCAGTGCTGCGGGTGGATGAACTCGCCCTTGAACGCGTCCTCGCCCGGAAAGTCCGGCCGGTACCCCTGATCGTAGCGGTAATAGCCGCCGCACATGAACAGGAAGCGGCAGGTCGTCACCTCGCGATTGCCGAACTGGTCTTCATGGGTCACCCGCCAAGACTGGTCCTCGGACGACCAGTCCGCAGCAATGATCGTGGTGTTGAACCTGATGTGCGGTGTGATCACGTACTCGTCCGCGGTCTCCTGCACGTAATTGCGGATGGATGGGCCGTCAGCAATGGCTTTTGCCTCGGTCCAGGGTTTGAAATTATAGCCCAGCGTGTGCATGTCACTGTCGGACCGGATGCCCGGATACCGGAACAAATCCCAGGTTCCCCCGATGGCGCTGCGCTGCTCGAAGATCTGGTAACCGATCCCCGGCGATTTCTTCTGGAGATGCACAGCCGCCCCGATGCCGGAAAGGCCGGCTCCGATGATCAGGACATCCGTATCGGTATGTGTCATGTCTGCTTCCTGCCCGTTTTTCAGCCTATAAGGCCAAAAAATGACGCAGGTGTCACGGTATTTCTGACCCGTGCGGGGGGCGACCCTACGGAAAGGGCCTAGTCGGCCTTGCGGGCAAACGCAGCGGCGTGGCGAAGCTGCGTTTCGATCAGGGGATGGAGATCCTCGTTCGAGGCCAGCACCGATCCGGTCTGCATGACGTCACCGCCTTCGATCTCCGTGACCAGTCCGCCGGCTTCCCGGACCAGGACGATCCCGGCTGCGATATCCCACGGTTTCAGGCCGCGTTCCCAGAAACCGTCAAACCGGCCTGCGGCAACATAGGCCAGGTCCAGGGCGGCGGATCCGTAGCGGCGGATACCGGCACAGGCCGGTGTCATGGCCAGCATTTCGCGGGCGAAATTGCGGTGGGCTTCCTCGGCCTTGCCGTGCCAGGGCGTGCCGGTGGCGACAACTGCCTCGCTCAGCTTGTTGCGGGCCGCCACGCGGAGTTTGCGGTTTTCCAGCCAGGCGCCGCGCCCGGTCTCCGCCCAGAAGATCTCGTTCTTGGCAACATCATAGACGACGCCGGTCAGCAGCTTGCCTTCGCGCTCCAGCGCGATGGAGACGGCATAATGCGGCTGGCCGTGCAGGAAGTTCAGCGTGCCGTCGAGCGGGTCGACAATAAATCTGTTCGACTTGTCCGTGCCTTCGACAATGCCGCGCTCCTCCATGACGAAGCCATAGCCCGGCCGCGCCTTGGCGAGCGAGGTGTAGATGATCTCTTCGGCGCGATGGTCCGCATTCGACACGAAGTCGGCAGGGCCCTTCTTGGAGACCTGCAGATTCTCGACTTCGCCGAAATCACGGGCAAGCGACCGCCCGGCAGCGCGAGCGGCAGCAATCATCACGGTTCCGACGGGGGAGGGTTTGGACATGTCTGGCCTTAGTCTGCGCGGCGGAGGTAGGTGGAATCGGCGGTCTGGACGACAATTTTCTCGCCGGTGCCAACAAAGGGCGGGACCATGACGCGTACGCCGCCGGTGCAGGTGGCCGGCTTGAAGCTGTTGGCCGCCGTCTGGCCTTTCACGACCGGTTCGGTCTCCTCGATCTCGAGGGTCACCTGTTCGGGCAGGGACACGCCAATCGGCTTTTCACCGTAGAACTCGATCTCGACAACCATGCCATCCTGGAGGAAGGCGCCCTGGTCGCCGATAAAGTCGCGCGGGATCATGATCTGCTCGAAATTCTCCTGGTCCATGAAGGTGAAGGAGTCATCGTCTGCAAACAGGAACTGGTGGTCCTTCTGCTCGAGGCGGACCTTTTCAACGGTCTCCGAAGACCGGAAGCGGACATTGGATTTCGAGCCATTCAGCAGGTTGCGCAGTTCGACCTGGTTGAAGGCGCCGCCCTTGCCGGGCTTGACCGAAGCCGTCTTCAGGGCGCGCCAGACGCTGCCATCATGCTCGATGACATTGCCGGGCTTGATTTCGTTGCCATTGATCTTGACCATTGGAGCTTGTCCTCATGAGGGTTTGGCGGGGGCGTAAGCCCTAGGCCTGAAACGGTCAAGCGGGGGTGTGTTAATCCGCCTGTCAAGCGGGCGGTCCCCTGAAAACCGGGCCCGCAGGCCCCGGCCCGTATTCACATATGGCTGCAATCATGAGCAGAATGCCGGTTCCACTGACAGATGGGGGACAGGCAATGCTTCAAAGATTTCTGAGTTTCGACAAACTGATGGGCACGACGCTGATCAAGGTTCTGTATTATATCGGTCTGGTCGGCATCGCGCTTTACGCGGTGGTTCTGCTGCTCTCGGGGCTTGGCGTCATGGTCAGCCAGAGCTTCCTGGGCGGGATCAGCATGATTGTCGCGGCCATTCTCGGCGGCGCCATCAGCTTGCTGTTCTGGCGCTTCATGTGCGAGCTCTACATGCTGTTCTTCCGCATCAGTGACGATGTGCGCGAACTCAAGGAGATGAAGGGCGGGTCCCCTTCGCCGGCAGCCTCTGCACCAGCTGCGCCGGACGTCTAGCTGCGAGACGGGTCGAGGCGGTCCAGAAGCGCGTTGAATTCCGCCACTGCGGCCGGCGCGCCGGCCGGGTGGTTCCACACACCCGAGGACACCGCCAGGAAATCTGCGCCCGCGACCACCAGCGGCTCGGCATTGCCGACCGTGATGCCGCCAATCGCGACGCAGGGAACTTCCATGCTTTCCTGCCAGATTTCCAGAAGATCCGGTGAGGCTTCGACCGTGTCTTCCTTCGTGCCGGTCGGATAGAAAGCGCCAAAGGCGACATAGTCCGCGCCGGCTTCGCTGGCCTGCATGGCGACGTGGCGGGAATTCTTTGCTGTGGCGCCGACAATCATGTCCTTGCCGACAATGGTGCGGGCCTGTTTCACCGGCACGTCGTCCAGGCCGACATGAACGCCATCGGCCCCGAGTTCGACCGCAAGGTCCGGGCGGTCATTGACCAGCACGGCCACACCATAGGCCTGAGCCATTTCGGTGACAGCCGCGCCGACTGCCCGGGTGGCCGCCTCGTCCGTTTCCCCGCCTGCCGTCTTGAGGCGCAGCTGAAGGCACGCGACATCGCCGGCGGTCAGCGCAGTCTCCAGCAGCGCGGCAAAGCCTTCCACATCGTCGATCTGCGGTGGGGTGATCAGATAGAGGCGTGTACGCAGGCGGGTATAGTCTTCAGCTGTACTCATGGCGGGCGCTATAGCGCAGCGGCCAGCTCGTCGAAAGCCTTTAGACTCTGCGGTCGCAGCCCAACAAAAAAGGCGGCCCATAAAGGCCGCCTTTTGAAAGCGCTGGATCGCAGGATCAGCCGGCCTTGGAGGCTTCGCAGATGCTGTCGATCGTGGCTGCGAGGGTGGCGTTGAAATCTGCGTCGCTCTGCTGGGCCGAGAGGCCCTCGGTCAGGGCGCGGGAGAAGCTGGCAATCATGCCGGTGTTCTGGGCAAGCTTGTCACACGCATCCGTGCGGGAATAGCCACCGGAGAGGGCCACAACGCGCATCACGCGCGGATGCTCCACCAGCGATTTGTACTGGTTCGCCTTGGTCGGCAGGGACAGTTTCAGCATCACCTGCTTGTCTTCGCCGAGCGCGTCGAGCTGTTTTGTGATTTCGGCCAGAAGGATGTCTTCGGCTTCGGCCTTGTCGGCGATGGTGATCGTCACTTCCGGTTCGATGATCGGCATCAGCCCGTGGCCGAGAATCTGACGGCCGACATCGAATTGCTGTGCAACGATGGCGGCGATGCCTGCCGGATTTGCAGCATGGATCACCGAGCGCATCTTGGTGCCGAAAATGCCCTTGGCGACGGCGCGCTCGAGCAGGCTGTCGAGATCGGGCATCGGCTTCATCATCTGGACGCCATTGGCTTCGTCAGCGAGGCCCTTGTCGACCTTCAGGAAGGGAACGACCTGATGTTCATTCCAGAGATATTCTGCCGTGGGCGTGCCATCGACTTCACCGTCCATGGTGCGTTCGAACAGGATGGCGCCGATGACTTTCTCGCCATTGAAGGCCGGTGCCTTGATGATGCGGGCGCGCATCTCATGGATCAGCGAAAACATTTCCTCGTCATTGGAATAGGCGTCTTCATTCACGCCATACAGGCGCAGGGCTTTCGGCGTGGAGCCGCCGGACTGGTCAAGCGCTGCGATGAAGCCATTCTTTTCGGCAATCTGCCGGGCCATTTGTGGATTGGTCATGATGTTACCGGGGAGTCCCTTGCATGCGTGGAGTTTGCAAACTTTGCATTCAAGTACCGTGCCTGTCTGGTGGGTCAACCGCCCGGCAGTGATCGGGACTGTGATGACGCCACGCGCCCGAATCGAAGGCGCTGCGGGCGTTTCAGGCGCAAACTGCAAGAGAATCTGGACGGGATTCCGATTCCGGTCGCCGCGTCAAAATTTTCTGACGCTACGCAGCACGCGGATGGGAACGTTGTCATCCTGCGAGGTCTGCGCGATATGCCGCAGGCCTGTCTCAAAAGGGATCAGGCCTTCAGGGCCTCGACGCCGGGAAGGGCCTTGCCTTCCATCCATTCGAGGAACGCGCCACCCGCGGTCGAGACGAAGGTGAAGTCGCTTGCGGCGTCGGCATGATTGAGCGCGGCGACAGTATCTCCGCCCCCTGCGACTGCGACCAGCTTGCCGTCCTTCGCGCGAATGCCGGCCGCCTGGGCGGCGGCCACGGTTGCCTTGTCGAAGGGCGTCAGCTCGAAGGCGCCGAGCGGGCCGTTCCAGACCAGCGTCTTCGAAGCCCCCATTGCGGCGACCAGCTTGGCGACGGTTTTCACGCCGGCATCGAGGATCATTTCGTCTTCGGCAACATCATCGGCTGAGCAGGTGCGGTTCTCGGCATGGGCCTTGAAATCCTTCGCCACGACAACATCGACCGGCAGCAGGATCTCGCATTGGTTCTGCTCGGCCACCTGCATGATCTCGCGCGCGGTGTCGGCGAGATCATGTTCGCACAGGGACTTGCCGACGCTGATGCCCTGCGCGGCCAGGAAGGTGTTGGCCATGCCGCCGCCGATGGCGAGCGAGTCCACTTTCGTCACGAGGTTCTTCAGCAGGTCGATCTTGGAGGAGACCTTTGCGCCGCCGACCACGGCGAGGACGGGGCGTTCCGGCGTGCCGAGCGCCTTGTCCAGCGCGTCCAGTTCGGCCTCCATGTTCACACCGGCATAGGCGGGCAGGAGGGTTGCCAGGACGGCGGTCGAGACATGGTTGCGGTGAGCCGCCGAGAAGGCGTCGTTGACGTAGAGGTCGCCCAGCTCCGCGATTTCTTTCGCGAGCGCCGGATCGCCTTTTTCCTCACCGGCATAATAGCGGGTGTTCTCCAACAGGATCACGCCGGCCGGTTCCAACTCGGCAATGGCCTGCTTGACGTGCTCACCCTTGCAGTCGGCGATGAAGCTGACATTGGAGCCGAGCACTTTGCCGAACGCGCCTGCCACGGGGGCAAGGCTCATCTCTGCCACGCGCTCGCCTTTCGGACGGCCGAAATGCGCCAGAAGGGCCACTTTCGCGCCTTGGGTCCGCAGGGTCTGCACCGTGTCCACGGCGGCGCGCAGACGGGTATCATCCGTGACGAGGCCGTTTTCCATGGGCACATTGAAGTCGACGCGGACAAGGGCGGTCTTGCCGGTCAGGTCACCGGCATCGGCAAGGCGTTTGAAGCTGGACATGGAAAGTTCTCCAATGGGCCCGGCCAGCCGGGCACGATGCGGCAGGTATGGAAAAAGAGCGCCTCCCGGACAGGAAGCGCTCTCGGGGTAGGGAGGCTAGATCAGCTTCGACATGGCGAGCGCGGTATCGCTCATCCGGGTCGCGAAGCCCCATTCATTGTCATACCAGGACAGGACGCGGACCATCGTGCCCTCAATGACCTGCGTCTGGTCGAGCGCGAAGGTGGACGAGTGCGGATCGTGGTTGAAGTCTGAGGAGACGAGCGGCTTGTCGGTGTAGCCGAGCACACCTTTCATCGGGCCGTCCGCGGCCGCCTTGATGGCGGTGTTCACTTCCTCGACCGTGGTCGGCTTTCCGGCATCGAAGACCAGGTCGATCATCGAGACGTTCGGCGTCGGGACGCGCACGGCGGAGCCATCGAGCTTGCCCTTGAGTTCCGGCAGGACGAGGCCGACAGCCTTGGCCGCGCCGGTCGAGGTCGGGATCATGGACATGGCAGCCGCGCGACCGCGATAGAGGTCCTTGTGCATGCGGTCCAGCGTCGGCTGGTCGCCGGTATAGGAGTGGACCGTCGTCATGTAGCCGCGCTTGATGCCGACCGTGTCGTTTAGGACCTTTGCGACCGGCGACAGGCAGTTCGTGGTGCAGGACGCGTTGGAGACGACGAGGTCATCCTTGGTCAGGGTGGAATGGTTCACGCCATAGACGATGGTCTTGTCGGCATTGGTGGCCGGAGCGGAGACCAGGACGCGCTTGGCGCCAGCCTTCAGGTGGGCGGAAGCCTTTTCCTTGTCGGCGAAGATGCCGGTACATTCCATCGCGATATCGATGTCCAGTTCGGCATGCGGCAGGTCGGCCGGGTCACGCACGGCGGTGCAGAGGAATTTGCGGTCGCCGACGATGATCGTGTCGCCATCGACTTCAACCGTCTGGTTCAACCGGCCATGAATGGAGTCATACTGCAGAAGGTGGGCATTGGTGGCGACGGGGCCAAGGTCGTTGATGGCAACGACTTCGATGTCCTTGCGGTCATGCTCGATGATGGAACGCAGGACGAGACGGCCAATGCGGCCAAAACCATTGATTGCAACGCGAACGGCCATGAAAAATCTCCTTTGGAGCGGCAGGCTAGAATTCTGCTGGCCCTTTACGACGCCACAAGCCCTTCGTCCACCCGCGCCCGATGCGGCCTCGCGCCGCTTGCGGCCTGTTTGCGGTAACGGTGATCGGGCGTGGACTTGGCCGCGCCGGCCCCGTATGGCCAGAGGGTGAGGGAAAGGGCCGGACATGCAGCAGGTCACGATCGGACAGGACGGGCGCCGTGTGGGCGTTCTGGGCTTCGGCTGCTGGCGCTTTGCCGGTCATGATCTGGCCGAGGCCGAAACCCTGATCGAGACGGCGCTGGATCTGGGCATGACGCTGGTCGACACGGCCGACATTTACGGGTTTGGCGGCGAAGGCTTCGGTGCAGCGGAAACGCTGCTGGGCCGCGTGCTGAGCGCCGCGCCCGCCCGGCGCGAGCGGATGTTCCTGGCCAGCAAGGGCGGGATCATCCCGCCGGTGCCCTACAATTCAAGCCGGGCCTATCTGATCGCGGCATGCGAGGCCTCGCTGGCGCGGCTGGGCGTGGAGCAGATCGACCTCTACCAGATTCACCGGCCGGACCTGCTGACTCCATGGGAAGAGGTGGCCGGAGCACTGGATGCGCTGATGGCAGAGGGCAAGATCGCCTCTGTCGGCGTGTCCAATTTCACCGTCGCGCAGACCCGCGCATTGCAGGCGCATCTCGGCGCGAAGATCGTCAGCACGCAGCCGGAATTCTCCGCCCTTCACCGGCAGCCTCTTGAAGACGGCACGCTGGACTGGTGCCAGGAAACCGGCGCGGCGGCGCTGGTCTGGTCGCCGCTGGCAGGCGGCAGGCTGGGCGAGACCTATCTGCCGCAGCCGGAGGACCCGCCCATGCTGGGTGCGGTGCAGGAAACTCTCGACCGGATCGCGGCCCTGTATGATGTGCGGCGCAGCGATGTGGCGCTGGCCTTCCTGCTGAAACATCCGGCGCGTCCCATTGTGCTGCTGGGCACGCAGCGGCCGGAGCGGCTGGCGGCAGCCAGACAGGCCCTGGCCGTCCCCCTCAGCCGCCAGCAATGGTACAGCATTCTGGAAGCCGCCCGCGGCGCGCCGATGCCATGAGCCAGAGCCAGCCCGGACATCGCAGCGCCGCCGACTGGTCGCTGTTCGCCCTGCTGACCCTGCTGTGGGCCGCAGCCTATGCCCTGACCCGGGTGGCGGTGGACAAGGGCAATCCGGAGGTTGGCCTGCCGGTGGCCTGGGTGTTGCCGGGCCGGTTGACCATCGGGGCAGCGGTCTTGTGGGTCTTCATGCTGGCGCGCGGCCAGCGGCTGCCATCGCTGAAGGACCGCAAGCGCTGGCTGGCCATTCTCGGCATGGGCCTTGCGGGATCGGTGTTCCCCTTCTTCCTGATCACCACGGCGCAGGAGACGGTCAATTCCAGCCTCGCCGCGCTCTACACCGCGGCGGTGCCGATCTTCGTCGTGTGCGGCGCAAGTTTTCTGTTTGCGGACGAACGCATGACGCGGGGCACGGCGATTGGTGTTCTGTCCGGCTTTGCCGGTGTGGCCGTCCTGTTCGGGCCGGACGCCATGAACGGGCTGGGCAATGCCAGCGTCATCGCGCAAGGCCTGCTGATCCTGGCGACCATGAATTATGCTGCCGCCAGCCTGATGGCGCGCGGGGCGCCACGGATGGAGGCCATCCCGTTTGCAACGGGTTTCGTGACGCTGGCGGCGATTGTGTCCTGGCCGCTGGCCTTTACGGTCAACCCGGCGGAGGTGACGGCAGACTGGACCCATTGGGCCGCCGTGGTCGGGCTGGGCATCATTCCCACGGCGATTGCGCAGGCGCTGTACATGTTGCTGATCGCGCGCACCAGCGCCACCTTCCTGTCGCTGACGGGCTATTCGATCCCGGTGGTCAGTGCCGGGCTTGGCTGGCTGTTCTTTCGCGAGACCCAGAGCTGGCATGCCCTGATTGCCTTCGCTCTGATCCTGGGCGGTGTCTGGCTGGCCCGGCGCGGCGGCGGCGTGAAGGAAGGGTAGGGGCCAGCACGGGCGACGCCCGTGACGGCGCTATGTTCCTGAAGTTGAGATATCTTCTGTGAGGAGACCGGTCAGGTGTCCGGGGGCGGCAGAGCGCGGCCCGTGATACAGGCGCAGGCGGCGGTCCCGACACGCGCCAAACGAACCTGGCGGCCTGGGCCCCGGCCTTCGCCGGGGTGAGCGGTCAAGAGGGATGTGCCTTCCAATGCTGCTGTCAGAGCCCTGGGCAGTTCCCATTGGAGCACATCCTGCTGTGCCTGCCGGGCCATCGCGGCCGCATGTTCGGCCCGTGTGTCGCCGATCTGCAAAAGCCAGACCTGTCCGGTTCGCGTCAGTCCGTAGAGAAAATTCGCCTCGGCGCCCTTCACCGCGCGCACATAAAGGCGCACGAGGATCAATTGCAGCCAGATCCAGAACCGGTGCGATTCCAGATTCGGCGGCAGATCCCGGGGTGGGGCGAACAGGCGATCCATGCGGGCAGTATAGCTCCGTTTGCGGAGGGGGAGGATAAATCAATTTCTTCTCCCTGTTTTCATTGCGGTTTTGTGACAAAATTCGGGGATAGAGTGTCATAAAACTCATACCGAACCGGAGTAAGGGCGGACATCATGACCCGACCTGACACACGCCCGGACTATCGTTCGATCTTCATCTCCGATGTGCATCTCGGCAGCGCCGGATGCCAGGCCGATGCGCTGTGCGCCTTCATGAAGACGCACACATCAGAACAGCTCTACCTGGTGGGTGACATCATCGATGGCTGGCGCATGCGGAAGAAATGGTTCTGGCCGCAATCGCACACCAATGTCATCCGCCGTATCCTGACGGCCGCCAAGCGCGGCACGGATGTGACCTATATCATCGGCAATCATGACGAATTCCTGCGCGCCTTCCTGCAATTCCGGCTGAATTTCGGCGAGATCGCCGTCCGGAACCGCGCCGTGCATGAGGGCGAGGATGGCAAACGCTACCTCGTTGTGCATGGCGACATGTTCGATGGCATGATGCGGGCCGACCGCAAATGGATCATGCATCTGGGCGATCATGCCTATAATTTCCTGCTCTGGACGAACACGAAGCTGAACGCCGTGCGCCGCCGCCTGGGCATGCCCTATTGGTCGCTGTCGCAGGCGCTGAAAAAGCGCACCAAGCGGGCGCTGAACCATATCCACAATTTCGAGGGTCATGTGGCCGATTATTGCCGCCGCAAGGGCTTTGACGGCGCGATCTGCGGCCACATCCATGTCGCCGAGATGCGCGACATCGACGGCATCACCTACATGAATGATGGCGACTGGGTGGAAAGCTGCACCGCCCTGGTCGAGCACCATGACGGTCGCTGGGAGTTGCTCCACTTCCAGCCGCATGAGGTGACGGAGACGCAAGCCGCTGCGCCGGTGCGGGTGCAGGCGGTGGCTTGAGGTTTTCCTCCCCTGCGCAGCGGGGGAGGTGGCAGACGGCGCAGCCGGCTGACGGAGGGGGGACTCGGGTGCGACAAGAGCCCCCTCCGCCTCGCTTCGCTCAGCACCTCCCCCGTCAACGGGGGAGGATGGGCGCGGCACGCTTGACTTCCCTCTCACTCCCCGCCAAGCCGCGTTGATGAGTTCCACGCTGAAGGCCATTCTCGGCCCCACCAATACCGGCAAGACGCATTACGCCATCGAGCGGATGACGGGCTTTGGCACGGGCATGATCGGCCTGCCGCTGCGCCTGCTGGCGCGCGAAGTCTATGACCGGGTGGTCGAGCGCAAGGGCGCAGCGCATGTGGCGCTGGTCACCGGGGAGGAGCGGATTGTTCCGCCTACGGCGCGCTATTGGGTGTGCACCGTGGAATCCATGCCGGTGGACCGGAAGGTGGATTTCGTCGCGATTGACGAGATCCAGCTGGCCGAGGACCAGGACCGGGGCCATGTCTTCACCGACCGCATCCTGAATTTGCGCGGCGCGCATGAAACCCTGCTGCTGGGCAGCGACACGATGCGCAACGTGCTGCGGGCGCTGGATCTGGGCGCCGAGACCGAGCCGCGCGAGCGGTTTTCGGAATTGCGCTATGCGGGCCATTGCAAGATCACCAAGCTACCGAAGCGCACGGCCATCGTCGCCTTCAGCGCAGACGAAGTCTACGCCATTGGCGAATTGCTCCGTCGGCAGAAGGGCGGGGCGGCCATCGTGATGGGCGCGCTCAGCCCGCGCACCCGCAATGCGCAGGTCGAGCTCTACCAGTCCGGCCAGGTCGACTATATCGTTGCCACCGATGCCATCGGCATGGGGCTGAATCTGGATGTCGACCGGGTCGTGTTCGCCTCGCGCTCGAAATTTGACGGGCGGCGCCACCGCCTGCTGACGCCTGCCGAATGCGCCCAGATTGCCGGGCGGGCCGGACGCTTCCGCACCGATGGGGAATTCGGCGAGACGGCAAACTGCCCGCATTTCGACGAAGAGACCTGGAAGGCCATCGAAGCCCACCGGTTCGACCCGGTGGACCATCTGCAATGGCGCAATTCGGCGCTGGATTTCTCCAGCCTGCGGCGCCTGATCCTGAGCCTGGAAAAGCCGAGCGGGCATCCCGCCCTGATCCACAATCCGCATGCGCTGGATGAATGGGTGCTGCGCCGGATGAGCGAGGATGGCGCCATCGGGCCGAATGTGGCCGGCACGCGGCAGGTGAAGCGCTTGTGGGATCTGGCCCGCCTGCCGGACTTCCGCAAGGCCGGGCCGGAAGGTCATGCGCGGCTGGTGCTGGGACTGGCCGAAACGCTGGCCGACCCGGATGCGCGCCTGTCGGATACGGGGCTGGAGCGGCGGCTGGCGGATTTGTCCTCGACCCAGGGGGACATTGCAAAGCTGCAGCAGCGCCTTGCCAATATCCGAACCTGGACTTATGCCGCCCACCGGCCTGACTGGCTGGAAAACCCTGAAAAATGGCAGGATCGAACGCGGGAGATTGAAGACTCCCTGTCAGACGCGCTACACGAAGCCCTTACGGCCCGGTTTGTCGACCGGCGCACAACCGCTTTGCTTGCCAGCCTGAAGAAGGAAGACGCCCTCGTGACCGAATTGACCCCGGAAGGTGATGTCCGTGTGGAAGGCCATGTTGTCGGACGGTTGAAGGGCCTGACCTTCGAGCCGGTGCTGGACGCCAGAACCCTGGAAGGCAAGGCCGTGCGCGGCGCGGCGCAGGCGGCTGTCCGCCCGCTGATCCTCGAACGCCTGAACCTGATCGTGGCGGCGCCGGACGATGCCTTCAAGCTGAATGATGAAGGCCAGGTGGAGCATATCAATTCGCCCGTGGGCCAATTGGTGAAGGGGTCCGGCTGGATGGCGCCGCGCGTGGAGATCATCGGCGCGGCGGAAGTCGACCCGGCCGAGCGCGAAGCAGCAAGGCGAAGGCTGGACCAATGGGCCGCAAAGGAAATTGCCCGCATCCTGCCGACCCATACGAAGCTGGCCGTCGACAAGGCCGGCGATGCGCTGGAAGGCCTGGCGCGCGGCATTGCCTTCCGCGTGCTGGAGAGCGGCGCGGCCGTCGACCTGCGCCAGGATGATCCCGGCCTGCGGCTGAGCGCGGAACAGCGCGAGGCCCTGAAGGGGATCGGCATCCGGGCGGGCCGTGTGGCGGCCCATGTGCCGGATGCGCAGAAACCTGCCGGCCAGCGCATGATTGCCATTCTGCGGGCCGTGGCCGAAGGCCAGCCCTTCCCGCTGGCCCCGGAAGGGGCGGGCTCGTTCGCGCTGGACGGCACCTGGCCGGAAGAGGCGCTGGCCGCCAATGGCTATCTGCGTTTCGGCAAGCGGGCCGTGCGCGCCGATCTGGCCGAACGCCTCGGCTGGGAAATCGCCAAGCGCCGCAAGGAAGCGGGCAAGAATGCCTTTCCGATCGAGATCGATCTGGCCTCGGTCGTGTCGTGCCCGGCCGATGACTGGCCGGCCGTGCTGAAAGGCTTCGGCCTCGCCCCGGCAGAAAAGGACAAGGACACCGACGCGGTCCTTCTGTGGCGCTATGCGGCGCGCGCGCGGCCGGACGGACGGCCCGAACGTGGGCGCCATGAAGGCGGCGGAGCCCGGCACCAGAATGCCGGCGGCAAGGGCGGCAAAGGTCCGCGTGGCAACCGGCCCCAGGGGGGCGGGGGACGTGGCCCGGCCCGCAACGCGCCGGCCTCGCGCAAGCCAGACCCGGACAGCCCGTTCGCGGCGCTGGCGGCCCTGTTGCCGGAAGAGAAGCCGAAACCGAAGAAAAAGAAGCGCAAACCGAAGCCCGCCGCGGACTCTGCGGCCCCGCAGGATTCTGCAGGCACCGGCAGCGGCTTTGCCTATACGCCCTTCCGATGACCGATACGCCGTCGCTGCGCCTGGATGTGTGGCTGTGGCGGGCACGGTTCTTCAAGACGCGCGCCCTGTCCGGCGCCCATATCCGCAAGCGGGGCGCCCGGATCACGCGCAATGGGCTGACACGCCGGGTCAACAAGCCGGGCACGTCAATTTGCGCCGGAGATGTTGTCACGCTGGCGCAGGGCGCGCATATCAGGGCGGTCGAGGTGCTGGGCCTCGGAACGCGGCGGGGGCCGGCTGACGAGGCAGCGACGCTGTACAGAACACTGGAGACGGATGGATGATGAGCGCGCTGAAGAATTTGTTCCGCCAGAAAACCCCGGCGGAAAAGCCGATGGACCCGCAAGTGGCGGCGGCCGCTTTGCTGGTCGAGGCGGCGCTGTCGGACGGGGTGTATGTGAACATCGAAAGCGACATGATCGCGGAAATCCTGCTCGAAGCCTTCAAGTTCGACGCTGACCGCGCCGACGCGGTGCTGGCGGAAGGGGAGGCGCTGGCCGAGGAAGCGGTCGGATCGCACCAGTTCACGAAACATGTGAAGAAGCTGCCCGTGGCCGAGCGCATCTCGATCATCGAGGGGCTGTACCGGGTGGCGCTGGCCGATGGCGAGAAGAGCGATATCGAGGATGCCTATATCCGGCATGTCGCCTCGCTGCTGCACATTGACGACATTTCCCGTGCCCAGGCCCGCCAGATGGCTGAAAAACGCATCACTGACGCTTCCTGAAGACTCCTGTCAGATCACCTCATTGACATGAGCGCCCCCGCGCGCCATTTCGCCGTGGCACTTATCTCAGAAGGCCCGCCTGCCCATGACCTATATCGTTGTCGATGCCTGCATCCGCTGCAAATACATGGATTGCGTCGAGGTTTGCCCCGTCGACTGTTTCTATGAGGGCGAGAACATGCTGGTCATCCATCCGGATGAGTGCATCGATTGCGGCGTGTGCGAGCCGGAATGCCCGGTCGAGGCGATCAAGCCGGACACCGAGGACGACCCGGACGGGAAATGGCTTAAACTGAACAGCGAATATGCCAAGACCTGGCCCAACATCACCCGGATGAAGGAGCCCCCGGCCGACCGCGAGGAATTTGCTCAGGAGACCGGCAAGCTGGAGAAGTATTTCAGTGCAAAGCCGGGTGAGGGCGACGCCTGAGTCAGGCCATCCGGACCCTGATTTTGCTGGGATTCTCAATAAACGTTAACAAAATCAGCGGCCTTGGGAACTTTACCCTTGGTTAGCATCTGGGCGTGTCTGTTGAAAAAGCTGCACATTTATGCTAGTGTTCAGACTTGAGTAATAACTGACAAGAGCCGGAAACTTCAACTCGGACCGCCAAGCATGACGGACTGAGAGGAACTTTGTCGGCTCTTAATGCGTAAAAAGGGCGATATCCAACATGGCTAAAAAAGCATCTGCGGAACTGGCGTTTGAAGTGGGTCAAAGCGTCGTTTACCCCGCACACGGGGTGGGCAAGATCACGAGCGTCGAGAAGCAGACTGTGGCCGGCATGGATCTGGAGGTCTATGTGGTCTCCTTCGACCAGGACAAGATGATCCTGCGCGTTCCGACCAATCGTGCCGAAGCCTCCGGCATGCGGGCCCTGGCGGGCTCCAAACTGGTGGACGATGCGCTGAAGACGCTGGGCGGCCGGGCCCGCATCAAGCGCACCATGTGGTCGCGCCGGGCCCAGGAATACGAAGCCAAGATCAATTCCGGCGACCTGATCTCCATCGCGGAAGTCGTGCGCGACCTGCACCGCGGTGACGACCAGCCGGAACAATCCTATTCCGAGCGCCAGCTGTATGAAAGCGCGCTGGACCGCATGGCCCGCGAACTTGCCGCCGTCGAGAACATCGACAAGGGCGACGCCATGGAGAAACTGGCTCAATCCCTCGCGAAGAAGAAAGTGGCTGCCTAGGCCCCGACTTCTTTCCGATCATGCAAGGCCCCCGTCCGGCACCTCCCGGGCGGGGGTTTTTCATGCCTGGAATGGCCAGACCGCCCCGTTCGTGAACAGGCGGAGGGCGATTGTTAAGAATGCCGGGGTTTCGGCAGAGTCCTGTTAACCATACTGCAAACCGTAGCGGGCACTCTTTCCCTGTCGCCGGAATGTTCCGGTGGCGGATGGATGCCCCGTCTGACATGCCCGCAAAGGGTGGCGGAAGGGGCAGGGTGACAGGAGAAACACGATGCCCTTTTCAGAGATCGAATTACAACCCGGATGCCTGCTCGGCGCCGAGGCCAATGCCGACGAATTCTATCAGGCAGGCCTGGCCTGTGCCGCAGGACTTGGGTCGGACGTGGACCTGATCTCCGCGCACAAATGGTTCAACCTCGCCGTGTCCAAGGGACATGAAGAGGCCCGGGTCCAGCGCCAGGAGATGGCGGACATGCTGAGCACGGAAGAAGTGAAGGTCGCGCTGTCGGCTGCCCGTGACTGGCTGAACCTGGCCAACTAGGCCCGGTCAGGGAATGCGGACGGCGCGGGGACGTGCGCCGTCCGCCTCCTGATCAGCTGACGCGGCGTTCCTGGTCCTTCCAGTAAACCTCGCGCAGATCCTTGCGCAGGATCTTTCCGGACGGATTGCGGGGCAGCGCCTCGATGAACTCCACCGATTTCGGACACTTGTAGCCGGCAATGCGCTCGCGCGCCCAGGCGATGATGCTGTCGGCCGTGGGCGACTCGCCCGGCTTGACCACGATGATGGCCTTGACGGCCTCGCCCCATTTCTCGTCCGGCACGCCGATCACGGCCACATCCGCCACGCCCGGATGACCGAAGATGGCGTTCTCCACTTCCGCCGGATAGATGTTTTCGCCCCCCGAGACGATCATGTCCTTCACCCGGTCGTGGATGTAGAGAAAGCCGTCCTCGTCGAAATAGCCGGCATCGCCTGTGCGGAAGAAGCCGTGTTCGTCGATCGCCTCCCGTGTGGCATCCGGACGGTTCCAGTAGCCCTTCATGACAAAGGCGGACTTGATGGCGATCTCGCCGACGTCACCCGTCGGCACGGCATTGCCGTCCGCGTCCAGGCAGCGCACGATGGTGGCCGGATAGGGCACGCCGCAGGAGCGCAGCTTGCCCCAGGCCGGATCATGCGCTTCCGGCGGCAGATAGGTGCCACAGCCGCCGGTCTCGGTCAGGCCGTAGAGCTGGGTGAATTTCGCGCCCATGATTTCCCGCGCCTCCAGCAGCAGGCTCTCGGCAATCGGCGAGGCGCCATAGAATACCTGTTGCAGGCTGGACCAGTCGATCTCCCTTACATTCGGCATCTGCGTCAGCATCAGGATGACTGCCGGCACCCAGAAGGCGTGGGCGATTCTGTGTTCGGGGATCAGCTTCAGGATCATGACCGGTTCGATCTCCCGCAGCACAACCGCCTTGGCGCCCTGTGCAGCCGTCAGGATACCGATGTTCACACCCGCCACATGGAACAGCGGCATGGCATTCATCACGGCATCGCCGACCTCGTAACTGGCCCAGTCCAGCATGCCGGCCTGTTCGAAGACGGCGCGGTAATTGCCATTGGTCAGCTGCACGCCCTTGGGCATGCCCGTCGTGCCGGATGTGTAGAGCTGGATGACATCGTCATCCTCCCGGGTCTTCAGGCCGGGCGCGTCAGTGGCCTGGCCGTCGCGCCAGGCGGGATAGAAGGGCCAGTCATCGCGGCCGCCATCAATCGCAATGACCTGTTGCAGGTCCGGCAGCTCGCTGCGGATCTGGTCGATCATGTCGTAGAAATCCTTGCCCACGAACAGGATTTTCACCCGTGCGTCGGACAGGATGAACTTCACCTCCGGCGGGGCCAGGCGCGTGTTTACCGCCGTCATCGTGGCGCGCGCCTTGGCTGCGCCGAACAGCATTTCGTAATAGACGGCCATGTTCTTGGCGAGATAGCCGACCCGGTCGTCCGGCTGCACGCCGAGGGCGATCAGGCCATTGGCCACTTGGGTCGAGCGGGTTTCCAGTTCACCGAAGCTGGTGGTTTCGCCTTCAAACCAGAACGCTTCGGCATCCGGGCGGATGCCGGCCTGCACGCGGGGAATGTCGGCCAAATGGGGCATCGCCTGTACGTCGATCATGAGGGTCCTCCGATGACAATTTCGTTTCCTCAGGCCCCATACTAGGGCAAATTCCGCGTGAGTCAGCCCGCCGCTGCCTGTTGTTGCAACAGGGGCTGCCGGGCCGGGCGGGGTTTCGATGGCTTGCGGTCCGTCCGGCTTTCCGGCACATCCCTCTGCATGACCGATACGATGACCGCCCCCGCACAAGACCTTGGCGAAACCATGCTGGAGATGGGTCGACGCGCCCGCGCCGCCTCGCGCGCGCTTGGCCGCATGACCCCGGCTGACCGGACGCGCGGCCTGATGGCGGTGGCGGCGGCCATCCGCGCCGCGGCGCCAAAGATCCTGTCGGCGAACGAACAGGACATGTCGGCGGCCCGCGAAAAGGGGCTGGACGCGGCCATGCTGGACCGTCTGGCGCTTGATGCGACGCGGCTGGAAGGCATTGCCGCCAGTGTCGAGGCCGTGGCCGGGCTGGGCGATCCGATCGGCCGGGAACTGGCACGCTGGACCCGTCCCAACGGACTCGACATTGCCCGCGTGGCCGTCCCGCTCGGCGTGATCGGCATCATCTATGAAAGCCGCCCGAATGTGACCGCCGATGCCGGTGCGCTGTGCCTGCGATCTGGCAATGCCGCCATCCTGCGGTGCGGCTCGGAAAGCACGCATTCCTCGCGCGCCATCGTCGCGGCCATGCGCGATGCCCTGAAGGCCGAAGGCCTGCCGGAAGACGCCGTTCAGCTGGTGATGACCACAGACCGGGCCGCCGTCGGGCACATGCTGGCCGGGCTGGAGGGCAATGTCGACGTCATCGTGCCGCGCGGCGGGCGCAGCCTGGTGGAGCGCGTGCAGAAGGATGCCCGCGTGCCCGTGATCGGCCATCTCGAAGGCCTGTGCCATGTCATCGTCGACAAGGCCGCCGATCCCGACAAGGCCGTCTCGATCGTCCTGAACGCCAAGATGCGCCGGACCGGTATCTGCGGCTCGGCCGAGACGTTGCTGGTGGATGCCGCCGTGGCCGCCACCCTGTTGCCGAAAATCGCTGCGGCCCTGATGGAAGCCGGATGCGAGTTGCGCGGCGATGACCGGGCGCGCGCAATCGTGCCGGACATGGCAACCGCCACGGAAGCCGACTGGTCGACGGAATATCTCGCGCCCATCCTGGCCGTGGCCGTGGTGGACGATCTCACCGCCGCGCTGGA
The DNA here is from genome assembly GCF_017792385.1 of Hyphomonas sp. Classification (NCBI taxonomy): domain Bacteria; kingdom Pseudomonadati; phylum Pseudomonadota; class Alphaproteobacteria; order Hyphomonadales; family Hyphomonadaceae; genus Hyphomonas; species Hyphomonas sp. Next base: position 1,473,581 of record NZ_CP051230.1, read on the forward strand.
CCATATCGGCACCTGGTCGTCCGGCCATACCGAATGCATCATCACAGAGGATGCCGCCGCTGCCGACCGTTTCTTCGCCAGCGTGGACAGCGCCATCCTGCTGCACAATGCATCGACCCAGTTCGCTGATGGCGGCGAGTTCGGCATGGGCGCGGAAATCGGCATCGCCACGGGGCGCATTCACGCCCGCGGGCCCGTGGGCGCCGATCAGCTGACGACCTACAAATATGTCGTGCGGGGCACCGGGCAGGTTCGTCCTTGAGCAGACCTTTACTACCGGGGCCGTCGCGTGGATTGCGCATTGGCCTGTTTGGCGGCAGTTTCAATCCGGCCCATTCCGGTCATTTCCATGTTGCATCGACGGCCCTGCGGCGATTGCAGCTGGACTGGGTCTGGTGGATCGTGGCGCGCGGCAATCCGCTGAAGACCGGACACGGAGATTTCGGCGAGCGGTTCTGGTCGGCGGCGGCCATCGCAGACCATCCACGCATGCGGGTCACCGATATCGAGCAGCGCCTGTCGTTGACCTATACGCACCGCACGCTGCTGACCCTGACGACCCTGGCGCCGGACACCAGATTCGTCTGGCTTATGGGGGCCGACAATATGGTCAACTTCCATCTCTGGGGCGAGTGGCAGCAGATTGCCGAACTGATGCCGATTGCGATTGTGGCCCGGCCGGGCGTGGGCCCCGGCGCGCGCAACTCTCCGTTTGCCCGCCGCTTTGGCCGGAACCGTATCGAAGAGGCGGCCGCCCCGACCCTGGCGGATCGCGCGCCGCCGGCCTGGGTCTTCCTCAAGGCACCGCTTGATCCGATCTCGTCCACCGCCCTACGCCAGCAGAAGGCCGGAACATGAGCCTCAGCCCGGAAGACCTCGCCCGCCACAAACGGCATATCATGCTGAAGGAGATTGGCGGGCCCGGCGTGCAGAAGCTGCGCACGGCCAGCGTGTCCCTTGTCGGGGCAGGGGCCCTTGGCGGTCCCTGCGCGATGTATCTGGCAGCGGCCGGCATTGGCCGGATCGAGCTGTGGGACGATGATGTGGTCGAGCGCTCGAACCTGCAGCGGCAGGTCCAGTTCGGGGAGGGCGATCTGGGCAAGTTCAAAGCCGAGATACTGGCTGCGCGCCTGTCGGCCGATCATCCGGGCACGCATGTCACATCGCGGCGCAAGCGCTGGGAGGCCTCCGATGCGCTGGCGGGCGGCATTCTCGTCGATGCCAGCGACAATTTTCCGACCCGTTACGCGCTGAATGAGACGGCGCATCGCAGCGCGCGGCCCATGGTGCACGGGGCGGCGGCCGGCTGGAGCGGGCAGGCCAGCGTGTTTGCCTCCGGTTGCCGGGAGGGGGCCCCCTGTTATCGCTGCTGGGTGCCGCAGACCCCGCCGGAGGCCGAAGCGTGCGATGAGGTGGGCGTGGTCGGACCGATCACCGGAATCGTGTCCACACTGATGGCGCTGGAAGTGATCAAACTGGTCACCGGGGCGGGCACACCCCTGATCGGACATCTGGTGCTGGTGGACGGGCTGGGCGGGACACCGCGCAAGGTTGGTCTGCGCCGCGACGCTTCCTGTCCTGTCTGCGGCACTGAGCGCGCAGTTTGACTTCGCCCCATGAGGGGCGCTTAAGTGCGCGTCACATCAGTCTGGAATGGAGGGAGACCAGAACGTGATGAAGCGTTTGCTCGTCGTATTGCTGACACTTGCGATCATCCTGACCACTGGCTGGTGGATGCTGCGCCGTGCCGACATTTCCTACAATACGCTGGAATCGGTCTATTCGAAATCGAACAGCCGCTACCTGAAAACCGGCGACCGGATCGAACTGCACTTCACCGATTCCGGCCCGCGCGACGCCCCGGCCGTGATCCTTGTGCACGGCTATTCGGCCTCGCTGCACACCTGGGACGACTGGGCCCGGCAGTTGCGCAAGGATTACCGCGTCATCCGGCTGGACCTGCCGGGGCATGGCCTGTCGCGCTGCCTGGACAATGACGAGATCGGGATCGAGCAATTCGTGGCAAGCGTCGACCGGCTGGCCGGGTCGCTCGATGTGGACCGCTTCACCCTGGTCGGGAACTCCATGGGCGGTCACACGGCCTGGGCCTATGCGCTGCAACATCCGCAGAAGCTCGACGGGCTGGTACTGGTGGACGCCGCCGGCTGGCTGGACGAGCCGGGCGAGGGTGAAGGCCAGCCCTTCATCTTCAAGCTGCTGCGCAACGGCCTGGCCCGCAGCGTGATCCGGGACCTCGACATGTCGGCCCTGATCCGGTCCGGCCTGGAGGACAGTTTCGCCGATCCGGAATTCGTGACGGATGAAATGGTCGAGCGCTATTCGGCCCTGTCGCGAGCCCCGTGCCATCGCGATGCCCTGTTGAAGCTGATGAGCGGCGCGACGCTTCGCGTGCTGGCATCGAAGGAGAAACTGGCGGCCATTACCACGCCCACCCTGATTATGCATGGCGACACCGACAATCTGATCCCCGTGGCGCATGCCCACAAATTCGCGGACGCGATTCCCGGCGCCGAGCTGATCATCTATCCGCAGACCGGGCATATCCCGCAGGAAGAAGTGGCCACGCAGTCGGTCCGCGACCTGCTTGGCTTCCTGTCAGGCCTGCATGCCGATCCGGTTGAGGTGTCGCCGGAAGATGCACCGGCCCTGCCGGCGCCGGATGGTGGTTGATACGTATTTGCGAAACCGATGCCGAGGGTCATGCGTAGGAAAGTCAAAGGAGATCTTTCATGCGCCTGACCCCGATCCTGCTTGCCCCGTTTCTGGCCGTCGCCTGCAGCACGCAGCCTGACCATCGCCCGGACACCGCGCCGCCGCCGACCGTCGCGGCCGTGGATCTCGATCGCTATGCCGGGCTCTGGTACGAGATTGCACGCTATCCCAACTCCTTCGAGGCAGGCTGTACGGGCGTGACGGCAGAGTATGGCCTGAACGCCGATGGTACGGTCAGCGTGACGAATACCTGTTTCAAGGGGTCCCTGGACGGTGAAAAGGACGTCGCCGAAGGCACGGCGCGCATTGTCGAAGGCAGCAACAACACCAAGCTGAAAGTGAAATTCGCGCCTGACTGGGTGCCCTTCGCCTCCGGCGATTACTGGGTCCTGGCATTGCAGCCGGACTATTCCGCCGCCCTGGTCGGCAGTCCGGACGGGAAATATCTCTGGATCCTGTCGCGCACGCCGCAATTGGCGCCGGATGTGCTTGCCGCCCTCAAACAGCGCGCCACTGACCTCGGCTATGCCACCGCGCCGCTGGAAATGACACTGCAACCGGAACAGGGGTGACGCTGCGGGCGGGCTCTGATAGGCGGGATTCATGAGCCTGCCAGACCTTGATGATCGCAATTTCGATGCGGACCGCCAGCACTGGATCCGGGTGCGGGTCTATTATGAGGACACCGATTTCACCGGCATGGTCTATCATGCCAACTACCTCCGCTTCTTCGAGCGCGGGCGATCGGACCATCTGCGCGATGCCGGCATTTCGCACCAGTCCCTGCTGGATCGCGAAGACCCGGCCGCCTTCACGCTGACACGGGTCGAGGTCGACTATCGCAAGGCGGCGCGGGTCGATGACCTGCTGCTGATCCGCACGCGCTATCTTGGCACCGAAGGGCCCCGCATCCGCTTTTCCCAGACCTGTTTCCGGGGCGAGGAAGTGATCGCCGAGGGCGAGATCACGGCCGTCATGATCCATGCGGACGGGCGTCCGCGCCGGCCCATCCGGGAGCTTGTGGCGCATCTGGAAGCCTTTCGCTGGACGTCCCCGGAAAGTTAACATTCGGCCATAAAATCTTAACCGTTGCAGTCTAGCCCCCAGATAGCTGCGGAAACTGGCAATCCTGCCGTGTTTCTGCCGGATTTGGTATGGAAATAGGGGTGTGCCGGTCCCGGGCGGGACGCGGCCGATTACCCTTGATGCGCAGACAGGAGCATTGGCCCCATGGAATCAGACGCGATAGGCGCCGCCGCAACCCATAGCGACTTTTCGCTGTTCAGCCTGATCATGGCCGCCGACCCGGTTGTGAAACTGGTTCTCCTGTTCCTTCTGCTGGCCTCTGTCTGGTCATGGATGGTGATTGGCGAGAAACTGTTTTCCCTCGGCAGCCTGCGCAAGAAATCGCGCCAGTTCGAGGAAGCCTTCTGGAGCGGCCGGACCGAGGATTTCGACATGCGTCCGGGCCAGGCCTCGAACGATGCGGCCAGCCGGGTCTTCGCCGCAGCGGCCCGCGAATGGTCCGATGCCCGCCGGGGCGCGGCCACGCCGGCCGAGGCGGCAGCCATGGTCAGCCGGGCCGAACGGTCCATGCGCGCGGCGGTCGACCGGGAAGTCGGCCGCGCGGGCAATGGCCTCGGCGTGTTGGCCACGATCGGGTCGGCATCGCCCTTCATCGGCCTGTTCGGTACGGTCTGGGGTATCATGAACGCCTTCCTCAACATTGCCGAGAAGCAGGACACCAGCCTCGGCACCGTGGCCGGGCCGATCGCCGAAGCCCTGTTCGCGACCGGGCTCGGCCTTGTCGCCGCCATTCCGGCCGTCATCTTCTACAACAAGTTCACCGGTGACCTGACCAAGCTGGGCGACCAACTCGACACCTTCTCGCAGGATGTTCTGGTGCGCCTGTCGCGCCGCGCGTCCGAATCCGCGAGGGACTAGGCGATGGGACTGATCCTCGGCTCGGGCGGCAAGGGTGGACGGCGCGGCCGGCGTGCCCTGAACGCCGAAATCAATGTCACGCCCTTCGTGGACGTCATGCTTGTTCTGCTGATCGTGTTCATGATCACCGCGCCGCTTCTGGTGCGCGGCGAGGAGGTGAACCTGCCGAAGACGAGTTCGGGCCCGATCAAGACCGAGCCCAATGACGATCCGCTGGCCATTTCGATCCGCGAGAATGGGGACGTCTTCATACAGACGACCAAGGTGGAGGACATTGCCTCGCTCGGCCCGCAGCTGCAGGCCATTATCGGCGAGGGATACGAACAGCCGATCTATCTGCGCGGCGACGAGAACACGCCCTATGGCCGGATCATGGAAGTGACGGCCGAAATCCGGGCGGCCGGCTATACGCGCGTGTCCTTTGTGACTGAACAGAAGAAGTAGGAGCGTACCGCCCCACATGCTGCGCGGCTTCACCCTCTCGACCGTTCTTCATGCCACCGTGCTCGCCGCGGCGGTCATGACGTGGCCGACGCGCAAGAGTGAATGCGACCGCCAGATCGAGAAGCTGGAGCGCGAGGAGCCCGGCCTGTCGCAGGTCGATATCCTGCTGCGCCTGCCGCAATGCGCCAGCACGATCGATGTGCCGATTGACATTGTCGATATCGGCCTGGTGACGGATGTCGCCCCGATCCAGAAAGCCGAGGAGGCCCCTGAGGAAGAGGTCGAGGAGACCGAACCCGAGGAACAGCCCGACCCGGTCGAGGACGATGTGGAAATCGTCGAGGATCCGCCCGAGGAACAGGAAGAGGTCAACGAGACCCGCGAGACCGAGACCGCCGAGGAAGAACCTGTCGTGGAAGACACGCAGGCCGAACCGGAAGAAACCCCGAAGGAGCCTGAGCCCAAGAAGGACGAGCCTCCGAAGGAAAAGCCGAAGCTGATCGAAAAGCAGAAGCCGAAATCGGAGTCCGATGATCTCGACTTCCTGAACGATTTCGAGGACATCCTGAAGGACAAGGCCCAAAGCCAGCGCAAGGCCGCGCAGGAACAGGCGCCGCCGCCGATCAACAAGCCTGTGCTGAAAGACGTTCAGCAGCCCCGAAAGGGGGCAGGGGAGCGGCGCGGCAACACCGCATCGCTTCAGGCCGCGATGCGCCGCCAGGTCGGTTATTGCTGGAACGGCATCGATGATCTGCCCAAGGAAGATCAGTTTAACGTGGTTATCCGCGTTCAGCTGAATCTGGACGGATCGCTGGACGGGAACGCCCGCCTTGTGTCGCCGCGGTCCATGCCGATCGGCCGCCGGGGCGTTGTGGTCCAGCGGGCCCTGACAGCCGTGCGCCAGTGTGCCAATTACCAGTTGCCTGCTGACGATTATGACGAATGGAAAGACATCGAGGTCACGATTGGACCGCTCAAATGAGGATTTTGATGCGCGCTGGCCAGACCATAGTCTTCCTGATCCTTGCCGGGCTGGCTGGTGGCGCATGGGTGTTTGCCGATAGCGGTCATGGTGCGACCGGCGATGAAATTGCAAACAGCCTGCGCCGCCAGATTGGCTATTGCTGGGAGGGCGCCGGAGATTTGCCGCCTGCCCAGAGGATAGACGTGTTGCTCCGCTTTTCGTTGGACAGGGATGGCGGGATCGCCGGAGCGATCAATATCCTGTCGCCGGAAGCTGGAAACGGCCTTGAAGCCCCGACCAGCCATCCGGCTGTCCAGAAGGCTGTCGCTGCGGTGACCAAATGTGCGCCATACAATCTTCCAAAAGAACACTACGATATTTGGGATGACGTCGAGGTTACGATAGGACCAGTCTCGATGTCCCTGGTTTCCTGAAGGAGTTAATGATGATCCGCTTCCTGACAGCCATGATGCTGGCCTTGCTACTGCCCCTGAGCCTTGCCCTGCCGGCGGCGGCGCAGCTGCAGGTTCGTGTCGATGAGGGCAATTTCCAGCCCACACCGCTGGCCATTCCAGACTTTGAAGTCCGTGGCGCCAATGCCGAACTGGCAGAAGATATTGCCGAAGTCGTGCGGGCAGACCTGGAATCGACCGGCCTGTTCGACATCCAGAACCCGGCCTCCTTCATCCAGAAGGATCTGTCGATTGACGTGCAACCCCGCTTCCCGGATTGGCGCATCATCCAGACCGAAGGTCTTGTGGTGGGCGCCTATGAGGAACTGCCCGATGGCAAGATCGCGGTCTCCTTCCGCCTGTGGGATGTTTATGGCGGGGAAGTCATGCGCATCAATGGCCAGCCCGGCCGCCGCCTGACGACGACCCCGGACAATTGGCGCCGCATCGCGCACAAGATTGCCGATTCGATCTATACGCGCCTGACCGGGGAAGATCCGTATTTCGATACGCGCATTGTCTACATTGCCGAGACCGGCCCCAAGACCGAGCGCGTCAAGCGCCTGGCCATCATGGATGCCGACGGCGCCAATCAGCAATATCTGACCCAGGGCGCCAATACGGTGCTGACGCCGCGCTTCAGCCCGTCTGCGCAGGAAATCACCTACATGTCCTATGAAGGCGGTCGCCCGCGCGTCTATCTCTTCAATATCGAGACAGGCCGCCAGGAATTGCTCGGCAATTTCCCCGGCATGACGTTCGCGCCCCGGTTCTCGCGGGATGGCGAAAGCGTCCTGCTGACCCAGGCGCAGGGCGGTAATTCCGACATCTATCTGATGAATCTGCAAACGCGCCAGTCGCGTCGCCTGACCGATCATCCGGCGATTGATACCTCACCCTCCATGTCGCCGGACGGCCGGGCCATCGTGTTCACTTCCGACCGCGGTGGCAGCCCGCAGCTCTATATCATGAACACCGATGGCAGCCCGCGGACCTGCCCGTCGGGCGGACGGGACGTGGCGTGCCGGATCACTTTCAGCAGAGGGCAGTATTCCACCCCGGTCTGGAGCCCGCGCGGCGATCTGGTGGCCTTCACCAAGCAGCTCAGCGGCCGATTCTACATCGGCGTGATCGGAATCGACGGCAAGGGCGAGCGCCTTTTGACCGAATCCTATCTCGATGAAGGCCCGGACTGGTCGCCGAACGGCCGGGTGATCGTTTATTTCCGCGAAAGCCGTCCGGGCGCCGGACCCCAGCTCTGGTCGGTCGACCTGTCGGGCCGGAACGAGCGCCGCCTGACCACCCAGACCGACGCGTCTGACCCGGCCTGGTCGCCATTGTTGCAATAATTTCATGGGTTTCGCCCCCGGTTTTCGTCCGGGGGCGTTGCTTTTTGGAGACAAATCATCAAAATAGTTCGCAATCCGGCTGGAAGCTCTGCTTCCGCCCGATTGTCGCCCGAATTCTGTCAGAATATGGAGACAGATACCCGCTACATCCGGCACAACGTTGACAAACGCCAGCCGTAAGGCGTCAATTAGCACTCAGGACATCCAGGGGAGTCTGAATAGCAATGAATACCACTTTTAAACTTGCAGCCGCTGCGGCGGTTGTACTCTCGATCAGCGCGTGTGCATCCCAGCCGGAACCTGTCGAACAGGTCGAGGAACAGGCACCGGTTGAAGTCGCCGAGCCTGCTCCGGCTCCGGCTCCGGTCGTTGAAGAGCCTGCAGCACCGACCGGCCCGGTTGCCGGTTCGCTGGAAGACTTCCGCGTGAACGTTGGCGAGCGCGTCTACTTCGACCTCAACGGCTACCGCCTCGACGTCGACGATCAGGAAATCCTGAAGCGTCAGGCTGCCTGGCTGTCGTCCTATCCGGCCGTTCGCATCATCGTGGCAGGCAACTGCGACGAGCGCGGCACGCGTGAGTACAACCTGGCCCTCGGCGAGCGTCGTGCCTCGATCGTGAAGGACTATCTGGTCAGCCTCGGCGTCGACCCGTCCCGCATCGACACGATCTCCTACGGCAAGGAACGCCCGATTGCTGCCGGCTCCGACGAGCAGGCATGGGCCCTGAACCGCAACGGGTTCACGCAAATCGTTTCCGGCACGACCAGCTAGGTTTCTGCCGCAAATCGGTTCACAGATTGCAGCCGGGTGCCTTAATTTGGCCCCGGCTGTTTTTGTATGTTTGCCCGCGATAATCTGGAGGCTCCACCTGATGTTCAAAGCGCCCGCTCTTGTCCTTGCCGGCTTCTGCCTGTTTGCCAGCCCTGCCATCGCCCAGCGCGGGGCCCCGATCACGCAAGGTGTGACAAGCTCTGACCTGTCCCAGCAGGTCGCGCAGGCGCGCCAGCAGAGCGCCCAGGTCCAGGTCGAGGTGAATGGCCTGACCGGTGACGTGATGCAGCTGACCGGACGGGTCGAGACCCTTGAATTCCAGCTTCAGCAGGCCCGCGAGACCAGCGAGAACCTGCAGCGGGACAATGAAGCCCTGATCGACGAGGTCGATACATTGCGCGCCCAGCTCGAGGGGCAGTCTTCCGAAATCGCGTCGCTCAAATCCGTCCTCGCGGCCGCAGGCCTCGTTCCGGAAACGGATCCGGAGCTCGGCCCGGCCCCCGGCGAGTTCGGCACGCTGGCCGAGCCTGACATGGGCGGGTCTTCCGCTACCGGTCCGCGCCGCCTCGACACGCCGTCAGCCCTGTCCATGCCGTCCGCCGGTGCCGAGCCGTCCGGCCCGACGCGACTGACGCCGGCAGGCGACACAACCGGATCACAGGCGCTGCCCGAAGGCTCACTGGGCACGATTTCTGCCAGCGCCTTGCCGGGCGAGGCCGGACCGCTGTTTGCGCTCGCGAAGTCCCGCCTGATCCAGTTCGACTATGCCGGGGCCGAAGAGGCCTTCCGCGCCTTCCTCGAGGAATTCGGCGACGATCCGCAGGCGGGCGAGGCCTATTACTGGCTGGGCGAGTCGCTCTATCAGCAAAAGGCCTATGCTGACAGCGGCGCGGCCTATACGACGATGATCCGCTCCTATCCCGATGATCCGCGTGCGGCGGATGCGCTGGTCAAGCTGGCCCGCGCCATGCGCCTGATCGGGGACAAGGAAAAGGCCTGCCTTGCCCTCGGCACGCTGCCGAACCGCTACCCGGATGCCTCGGTCCGCACCCGCGACCTGGCCGCGGTGGAGCGGACGCGGTCCGGCTGCGATAACTGATCTTACCTGCCTGACATGACGGATGCGTTCGACCGGCTCTGCGGCACTGGCCCGGGGCCGGTGGGCATTGCCGTGTCCGGGGGCAGCGATTCTCTTGCCCTGCTTGTCCTGGCAAAGGCGTGGTCCGACCGGACAGGGCGCCCACTGATTGCGCTGACCGTCGATCACCGGCTGCGGCCCGAGGCGGCGGACGAGGCGCGCTTTGTCGCCGAGACCTGCGCCCGGATCGGAGTGGACCATCAGACCCTTGTCTGGGACCGGCCTGTTGCCAAACAGGCGCTGGCCCGCCGCGCGCGCCATGGGCTGATGGCCCGTGCCCTGCGGGACAGGGGCGGCGACAGGCTGCTGCTGGGGCATACATCCGATGATCAGTGCGAAACCTTCCTGATGCGGGCCCGGCAGGGCTCCACCTGGTTCGGCCTGTCCGGCATGCAGCCGCTCGCCCTGTCCCCGGCCTGGCCGGAAGGGGAGGGCATTCTGCTGGCGCGTCCGCTCCTGCACCGCAGCCGGGCCGGCCTGCAGGCTGATCTCGAACAGCGCGGCCTGGACTGGGTGGAGGATCCCTCGAACCGGGATCCGGCCTATGAACGCGTCCGGGTGCGCCGCCTTCTGGATGGGCAGACAGCGCTGAAGGCCCGGATCCTGGCCTGTCAGGGCCGGGTCCAGTTGCTGCGGCAGCTGGAAGAGCGCCTGATCGGCCGATGGATGGAGTCGCGCGTCGAGCCTGACCAGGCGGGCGGGTTCAGGGTCCGGCCGGAGGGCCTGCCGCAGGAACGCGCCGAACGGGCGCTGGGCGTGATGATCCAGATTGCCGGGGGGCGGGACGTGCCGCCCCGCCGCGATGCGCTCCAGCCGCTGGTCCGGCGGCTTCTCGCCGAAAGCGGGTTCTCCGGGGCCACTCTGGGCGGCGTCATGATCCAGCTCAGGCAGGGTGATCTGGTTTTGCGGCCAGAGCCCGATGTGGCCGGTGATGCGGCGGATCCGGAGCGGGCAGAGGCCCGGTTCCAGGCCGTGAAACGCCTCTATCTGGGCCGGACGTGACAAAACAGCCATTTTAGGAGCATTTGAGTCGTTTTCGTGCGATAAGCTTCCTATGTTACGCGGTGAACACCGGAATCTGGAGCACGACGCGATATGAACGTCAGGAATTTGGCAATCTGGGGCGCCATCGCCCTGCTGGTTATCGGCATGGCCGTGGCAATGGGCGGCAACCCCCAGGCCGCGCGCGCGGAAAAGGCCAAACTATCCGCCATTTATGAGCTGGTGGAAGAGGGCAAGGTCTCTGATGCGACGCTTGGCGACCAGCGCCTGATCGTGACCACGACCGATGGCCGGACCATGGTCAGCGAGCTGCGGGCGCTCGACATGACCACCCAGCAATTCCTGGAAGACAATGGCGTGCCCTTCAGCGTGGATGCTGACAGCGGCCAGAACACGTTTGCATCGCTGATCTTCTCCATCCTGCCAATCCTGCTGATTGTCGGCTTTGTCTTCTTCATGATGCGCCAGATGCAGTCCGGCGGCGGCCGGGGCGCGATGAGCTTCGGCAAGAGCCGCGCCCGCCTTCTGACCGAAAAGCATGGCCGTGTGACGTTTGACGACGTGGCCGGTGTGGATGAAGCCAAGGAAGAGCTGCAGGAGATCGTCGAATTCCTCCAGGATCCGTCGAAATTCCAGCGCCTCGGCGGCAAGATCCCGAAAGGCGCGCTGCTGGTCGGCCCGCCCGGTACCGGCAAGACGCTGCTGGCCCGCGCCGTGGCCGGCGAAGCTGGCGTGCCCTTCTTCACGATTTCCGGCTCGGACTTTGTCGAAATGTTTGTCGGCGTCGGCGCCAGCCGTGTGCGCGACATGTTCGAACAGGCCAAACGCTCGGCGCCCTGCATCATCTTCATCGACGAGATCGACGCGGTCGGCCGCTCCCGCGGCGCCGGCCTCGGCGGCGGCAATGACGAGCGCGAGCAGACACTGAACCAGCTGCTGGTCGAGATGGATGGCTTCGAAGCCAATGAAGGCATCATCCTGATCGCGGCCACCAACCGTCCGGACGTTCTGGACCCGGCCCTGCTGCGTCCCGGCCGTTTTGACCGGCAGGTCACGGTTGGCAATCCGGACATCATGGGCCGCGAAAAGATCCTGCGCGTGCATATGCGCAATGTGCCGCTGGCCAAGGATGTCGACGCCAAGACGATTGCACGCGGCACGCCCGGTTTCTCGGGTGCAGACCTCGCAAACCTCGTGAACGAAGCTGCGCTGCTTGCGGCCCGCCGGGGCAAGCGCGTGGTTGCCATGCAGGAATTCGAGGACGCCAAGGACAAGGTGCTGATGGGCCCGGAAAAACGGTCCATGGTGATGTCCGAAAAGGAAAAGGAACTGACCGCCTGGCACGAGGCCGGCCACGCCATCGTGGCGCTGAAAGTGCCGGCCGCCGATCCGGTGCACAAGGCAACCATCATTCCGCGCGGTCGTGCGCTCGGCATGGTCATGCAGCTGCCGGAAGACGACAAGCTGTCCATGTCCAAGATCGAGATGACCTCGCGTCTGGCCATCATGATGGGCGGTCGTGTGGCCGAGGAACTGAAATTCGGCGATGACAATGTCACCGCCGGGGCCGCGTCCGACATCCAGCAGGCCACCCGTCTGGCCCGGGCCATGGTCACGCGCTGGGGCTTCGCCGATGCGGTCGGCCCGGTCGATTATGGTGAGGACCAGGGCGATGTGTTCCTGGGCCAGCAACTCGTGCAATCCTCGCATGTCTCCGAAGAGACATCCCGCAAGATCGAGGAAGAGGTGCGCAAGCTGATCCAGACCGGCATGGACGATGCCCGACGGATCATGACGGACTACCGCAAGGATTGGGAAGCCATCGCGACCGGCCTGCTCGAATACGAGACGCTCAGCGGGGAAGAGATTTCCCAGCTGCTCAAGGGCAATCCGCCGACGCGCCCCGATTTTGGCGATGATGACACCACACCCGGCTCGGCCGTGCCGGTGATCGGCAAGCGCCGCAAGCCGAAAGGCGATGGCGGCCTGGGGGATCCGGAGCCGAATCCGGCCTGATCCCGAATCGTACCCATGTTCCGGAGGGCGCTGTGATCATCGCAGCGCCCTTTTGCATTCCTGAGTGTACAGGCTGAGACGCATTGAAACGCCCTGAACCGAATTGAAACGGCGTGAACCGGGGTGAACCGTCCGCCGGGAACGCGTCAGGCCGTTTCGCATTGGTGCGCTGCGGCTTGCCTTTCCACGCGCCGGCCCTAACCTCACCGGTCAGATCGCAGACTTGGCCCACCCGTGAGGTGCCGCTATCAAGCCAGCCGGTGCGGTGCGGATTCGGGGCAGGGGACCGCAGGACGGAGGCTGGCGCAAATATGTGCAATACCCCTCTTCAGGTGTCGCTGGACATTGGCCATGACGTGCTGCTGCGGCCGGTCGGGCTGGAGGACGAGCCGCGCTTCCGCAAGATTTTCGAGCAAATGTCCCCGGAGTCCCGCTATCTGCGTTTCTTCAGCGGCGCCAACCCAGTCCCGGATGCGGTCGTGCACACGCTGGCGGATGCCGATGGTGACCGGCACATCGCCTGGGGCATCCTGAACTCGAATGCCGAGGGCCAGCCCCTGATGGCCGCTGCCCATGCCATCCGCAGCGAGCCAGGCAGTTCCCGCGCCGAGCTGGCGCTGGGCGTGCTGGACCAGTATCAGGCGCACGGCCTGTCCCGCCTGCTGATCGCGTCGGTGGCCCTGTCGTGCCGGGCCTGCGGGATCACCACGCTGGAAGCCGAAACCCTGCCGGAAAACCGCAAGGCAAATCACCTGTTCAAGGCGCTCGGTGGCAAGGTCATCCGCCCCATGCCGCCGACCACACTCTGGGAATTCGATGTCGCCCAATTGATCGAAACCCTCCGAACGATGGACCGTCCGGAGGGTTTGCGAAAAGTGTTTGCCGTCAATGCAGACGAAGCGGCCTAGGAAACCCGCTCCACCATCATGTGCTTGATCTTGGCGATCGCCTTGGCCGGGTTCAGGCCTTTCGGGCAGACCTGTGCACAGTTCATGATCGTATGGCAGCGATACAGCTTGAACGGATCCTCGAGATCGTCGAGGCGCTCGCCGGTGGCTTCATCGCGGCTGTCGATCAGCCAGCGATACGCCTGAAGCAGCGCGGCCGGGCCGAGATACTTGTCGCCATTCCACCAATAGGACGGGCAGGAGGTCGTGCAGGATGCGCAGAGAATGCACTCATAGAGGCCATTCAGCTCTTCCCGGTCTTCCTCGGACTGCTTCCATTCCTTTTCCGGCTCCGGCGTCACCGTCTTCAGATAGGGCTGAACATAGGCGTGCTGGGCGTAGAAATTGGTCAGGTCCGGGATCAGGTCCTTCACCACCGGCTGGTGGGGCAGGGGCGCGATGGAAATCACGCCGCCCGGCAGCTCGTCAAAGCCCTTGGTGCAGGCAATCGTGTTCTGGCCGGCAATGTTCATCGCGCAGGAGCCACACACGCCTTCACGGCAGGAGCGGCGGAAGGCCAAAGTCGGGTCGATGGTGTTCTTGATGTAGAACAGCACGTCCAGGATCATCGTGCCGGCCTTGTCCATGTCGACCCAGTAGACATCCCAGCGCGGATTGCCGCCTTCTTCGGGGCTGTAGCGATAGATCTTGAACTGGCGAAGATTGGTCGCGCCTTGCGGCTTGGGCCAGGTCTTGCCTTTTTTCGGCGCGGAACCTTTGGGGAGGGTAAGCTGTACCATGTCGTGCGTGCCTTGCTGTCCTTAGTACACCCGGGCCTTCGGCTCGATGTAGCTGATTTCGTTCGAGAGCGTGTAATTGTGCACTTCGCGATAGTCGATCGTGACCTTGCCGGCCTCGTCGCACCAGGCCAGCGTGTGCTTCATCCACGTCTCGTCATCGCGCTCTGAATAGTCCTCGCGGGCATGTGCGCCGCGGCTTTCCTGGCGGTTGGAGGCCGAATTCACCGTCACAGCCGCCTGGGCGATGAGATTGTCGAATTCGAGCGCCTCGACGAGGTCGGTGTTCCAGACCATGCCGCGATCCTTCACATCAATGCCAGGCGCCTTCTTGTAGACTTCCTCGATGGCATCCACGCCGTCCTTGAGAACGTCGCCGGTGCGGAAGACGGCGCAATTGTTCTGCATCGCCTTCTGCATTTCGAGGCGCAGTTTCGCAACCGGCTGGTCACCCGATGCATTGCGCAGGCGATCCAGACGCTCGAGATGCTTGTCGGTCGCGCCTTTCGGCAGTTCCGGCTGGGTTGCGCCGGCTTCGGTGGTCGCGCCGCAGCGCTGGCCGGCTGCGCGGCCGAACACGACAAGGTCGATGAGCGAGTTGGAGCCGAGACGATTGGCGCCGTGAACCGAGACACAGGCCGCTTCGCCAACGGCCATCAGGCCGGGAACAACCGAGTCCGGGTCACCATTCTTCTTGGTCAGCACTTCGCCGTGATAATTGGTCGGAATGCCGCCCATATTGTAGTGGACCGTCGGCAGCACCGGGATCGGCTCTTTCGTGACATCGACACCGGCAAAGATCTTTGCCGTTTCCGAAATGCCGGGCAGGCGGGCCGCCAGCACGTCTGCGCCAAGGTGTTCAAGGTGCAGGTGGATGTGATCCTTTTCCGGGCCGACACCGCGGCCTTCGCGGATTTCCATTGTCATCGCGCGCGAGACGACGTCGCGGGAGGCGAGGTCCTTGGCGGACGGGGCGTAGCGCTCCATGAAGCGTTCGCCTTCGGAATTGGTCAGATAGCCGCCTTCGCCGCGCGAGCCCTCGGTGATCAGGCAGCCGGAGCCATAGATGCCGGTCGGGTGGAACTGCACGAATTCCATGTCCTGCAGCGGCAGGCCAGCGCGCAGCACCATCGCATTGCCATCGCCTGTGCAGGTGTGGGCAGACGTACAGGAGAAGAACGCGCGGCCATAGCCGCCGGTCGCCAGAACAACCTTTTGCGCGCGGAAGCGGTGCAGCGTGCCGTCATCCAGTTTCCAGGCGGTCACACCGCGGCAGGCGCCTTCCTCATCCATGATCAGGTCAAGCGCGAAATACTCGATGAAGAACTCGGTCTCTTCCTTGACGCACTGGCCGTACAATGTGTGCAGCATGGCGTGGCCGGTCCGGTCGGCGGCGGCGCAGGTGCGCTGCACCGGGCCCTTGCCGAATTCGCGGGTCATGCCGCCAAAGGCACGCTGATAGATCTTGCCTTCCTCGGTCCGCGAGAAGGGCATGCCCCAATGTTCCAGCTCGTACACAGCGGCCGGCGCCTCGCGGCAGAGATATTCGATTGCGTCCTGGTCGCCCAGCCAGTCCGACCCCTTCACGGTGTCGTACATGTGCCAGCGCCAGTCATCTTCGCCCATATTGCCCAGCGAAGCGGCAATGCCGCCCTGCGCCGCAACCGTGTGCGACCGGGTCGGGAAGACTTTCGAGATACAGGCCGTTTTCAGGCCGGCCTGCGCCGCGCCCAGGGCTGCACGGAGGCCGGAGCCGCCGGCGCCGACGACCACGACATCATAGGTATGGTCGGTCCAGGTGTAATTGCTCATCGTGTTGCTTCTCCCGCAGGCTCTAGGCGCCTGCGCCAATCCAGAGTTTGAGAACCGACAGGGCCACAGTCACGAACAGCGCGATGCACGCAAAGCTGTTCAGGATCAGCAGGGCCGACTTGGTTCCCGTTTTTGCGATATAGTCCTCGATCACCACCTGCATACCGATCCGCATGTGATAGAACGCCGCGCCGGCGGTCAGGATCAACAGGATCGCGTTCCAGGGCTGTGCGGCCCAGGCCTGCGCTGAAGCGAGATCGCCGCTCATCGCATTGATGATCGAATAGACGAACCACGGAACCAGGAAGATCAGCGCAATCGCCGAGACGCGCTGGCGGATATGGGTCTCCGTGCCGGACTTAGCCGAACCGAGGCCGCGGGCTGCCTTGGCAGGAGTGACGAAATTGTTCGATGCCATGTCAGTCGCCTCCTAGAGCCAGGTCGTGGCAGCAAAGATTGCTGCAGCGCCGATAACTGAAACCGCATAGATCAGGACCGAAACAGTGCTGGCTGTTTTCGGGTCAAAGCCGATATGCGGACCATCCCAGAGCAGGTGCCGGATGCCGTTCAGGAAGTGGTACAGGACCGCCACGGCCCAGAGGAACAGGATGACCTGGCCGTACCAGGCCGAAATCACCGTCTCGATCAGGCTGTACCAGCCCGCGCCGGTGGCGAGCGCCAGAATCCATGCGGTGATCAGAAAAGTGCCGAAATACAGGGCCATGCCTGTGAAGCGGTGGGTGATGGACGCCGCCATCGTGATGTGGAATCGCCAGATCTGAAGATGCGGCGACAATGGGCGGGTATCTGCCCGGGAAGTGCTTGTCATGAGGGATGACCTTGCTTGCCTGCAATGAACGCTTTTGCTTGGGTTCTAGGTGTCTCTATGATCCTGTCAACGCTGCAGGGCTAGGGAGCGACAATATGAAACCTTTTCTTTTTGCACTTGCCGTAGGGGTCGTATCACCGGTCGCTCTGGCCGACCCGCTGGACACGCTAGTCCCGGCCTATGAGGCGCATGTCCGGCAGGCGAGCCCTGACGCTGCAGCAAAGGATGCAGAGGTTTCACCGGACCGTTGGCCGGATGTCCGGCCGGCTGTTCTCGCCGCTCAGGCAGAGTCGGCGCGCGCGCTTCTGGCGGACGTGAAAAAAGCTGAAACCGACCGCGACATCGACCAGGCCATCCTGATTCGGCTCCTGACATCCGACATCATGTGGGTCGAGACCGATTCGGCGCGTATCCCCTTCACGGGCGATTGGGGCTTTCATGCAGAGCCGATCTTTGCAGCCATGCAGACCGAACTGGACAGTGTCGAGGCGGCTGAAGCCTGGATCGCACGGTTGAATGATGTGCCCCGCTATTTCGCAGACCATGTCGACAATATGCGCCGTGGCATCGATACCGGCTGGACCGCCTATCGCGACCCGCTTGAAACCGTGATCGACCAGATCCGGGAGCAGGTTGTGGACGATCCGGAAGACAGCAGCCTGTATGCGCCCTTCCTGTCGCTTCCGGAAGACATGGACCCGGCGACCGCTGCGCGGCTGCAGGCAGAAGGGCGCGCCGCGACGGTGCGGGCGATCGCGGCCTATCTCGATGTCTGGCGCTTCCTGGAAATCGACTATCGGCCGCATCTCCGGCAGGGCGCTGGCATCGCCGCGCTGGAAGGCGGTCAGGATGTCTACGCCGCAGCGGTGGAGCATTACACGGCTGGCGCAGGCTATACGCCGGAAGACATTCATATGCTGGGCCAGACCGAAGTGGCCCGTATCCGCGCCGAGATGGAGGCCGTGATTGCAGAGATCGGCTTCGAGGGCAGTTTCGAGGAGTTCCTAATCTATCTGCGCACAGATCCGCAATTCTATGCCGCGTCGGCCGAAGAGCTGATGGCGGCGGCAGAGGAGATTTCCGGTCGGCTGCGCGCCATGTTGCCCGACTATTTCGGCACGCTGCCGCAGCTCGATTTTGAGGTTCAGCCGGTGCCGGATGCCATTGCGCCGGGTTATACGACTGGCCGCTATGTGTCAGGCGATCCGGAAGAAGGGCGTCTCGGCATCTATCTGGTGAACACTTACGCGCTGGACCAGCGTCCGCTCTACGAACTGCCCGCCCTGTCGGCACATGAGGCCGTGCCCGGTCATCACCTCCAGATCACGCTCGCTCAGGAAATGAGCGACCAGCCGGATTTCCGGAAGCACTACTATGCCACCGCCTTCGGGGAAGGGTGGGGGCTCTATGCCGAACGCATCGCAGGTGAGGCCGGCATCTACGAGACGCCTTATGAGCGGTTCGGCGCATTGTCCTACGAGATGTGGCGCGCCTGCCGGTTGGTCGCTGATACAGGCCTGCACTGGTATGGCTGGACCCGCGCCCGGGCCGAGGCCTGTTTTGTCGAGAATTCCGCCCTGGCGCCGCTGAACATCCAGACCGAAGTGACCCGTTATATCGGCTGGCCGGGACAGGCTGTGGCCTACAAGGTGGGCGAGTTGAAAATCCGCGAACTGCGCGCACGCGCCGAGCAGGCGCTGGGCGACCGGTTCGACATTCGAGATTTCCATGATGCGGTGCTTGAAAACGGTGCGGTGCCACTCGATGTGCTGGACGCCCGGATCGATGCCTGGATCAGCCAGGCGGACACCGGCCCGACCCCGTTTTCCGTATTGAGTGATTGATCCTGAATGACCCTGACCATTATCGAGACCGGCCTCGTTCCGGAGCCGATCCGCGCCGATTTCGCCGACTATCCGGACATGTTCCGGCAGCTGATCTCTCCCGAAGCGCCGGATCTGGCATTCGAGACCGTCTCGGTCATCAAGGGCGACGCCTTGCCGGAAGCGGCATCCCTGGATGCCATCCTGATCACCGGGTCACCGGCTGGGGTGTATGATGATGAACCGTGGATTGCGCCCCTGATGCAGTTCATTCGGGACGCGGCAGCTGCCGGAATCCCCATGGTCGGCATCTGTTTTGGCCATCAGGTCATGGCCGAGGCTCTGGGCGGCAAGGTGGAGAAATCCGACAAGGGCTGGGGCATCGGGCGCCACACCTATGATGTGCGCACTTGTCCGGACTGGATGAACGGGGATTGCCCGGACAGGATTTCCGTACCGGTCAGCCATCAGGACCAGGTCGTGGCGCTGCCGCCCGGCGCGCATGTGCTGGCGCGGTCGGACTTTGCGCCCTATGCGGCGCTGGATTATGGCAAGACGCCGGCGATTTCCTTCCAGTGCCACCCGGAATTCAACGCCGACTATTCGGCCGCGCTGTACACGATCCGGAAGGGGCGTCCCCTGTCGGAGACGGCGGTGGACATGGCGATCCAGAGCCTGGAAGAGCCGCTCGACAATCAGCGGCTCGGCGCCTGGATCGCCCGGTTCATTTCAACACGGCGCTAGCCGAAACGGTAGCGGGCACCGATCGAGAACAGGTTCTGCTGGTTCTCGATGTCCAGCGTGCCGGGGAACAGGTCATTGTTGACCTCGATATCCTCGGTCGCGCGATAGGCATATTCGCCGTAGACTTCCCAGGTATCCGTCACCAGCCAGGTCAGGCCGGCCTTCACCTGATAGGCAAACTTGGTTTCGCCATCATCGATCACGCCGACGCCGGACGGATTGTATTTGACGTCCACATCCGAGAACCCGATGCCGGCCCCGGCATAGGGCTGAACCGTGCCGGCACGGTTAAAGTCATAGTAAACATTGGCGAACAGCGACGTGCTGGACAGGTCGCCCCGTCCGTCAGCCACAACGTCTGCGACGGTGGCGCCAAGCGGTGTCGGGCTGCCGGCGATCGACGCGGCGTCCAGAGCGTCGATGCTGCCGCCGCCCAGAGTCACGCCGGAATGTGTTTCCACGTCGACGCTGGTGAAGGAAACTTCCACGCCGCTGCGGAATCCATTGCCGTATCTGGCGCCGACTTCCGCGCTGAAGCCCGTGCCATTGTCGAATTCGGTGTTCCAGCCATACGGCGTTCCCGCCGCGACATCGAGCGTGGTGCCGTCTCCGAGGTTGCCGGTCGTGAAGGCGCCGGTCGTGCCGGAATTGTCGCTGTCGGACTGGTCGACATAGCTGACGGAGCCGCCAGCATACCAATCCTGCGCCATTGCCGGCGTGGCAAACAAGGCGACGGCCGCAACCGAGAGAGTGAAGCATGCATATTTCATGGAGGGGTCCTTCCTGTGTGACATGGTTGCTGTCATCAGGGGTACGGACGGGGCCACGAATTGGATGATTAACAAAGGGTCATGTTTTCCGGCCTATGGCGCGTAGCATGCATGGCCTATTCGAAATGACACACATTTTGTGTAGGGACGCACAAAGCCTGGAGATGCAAGACTCATGATGCCCAAACCGCTGGCTGACATTCAGCCGAACACGCTGGAATTCGAAATCCTTCCGCTGGTGAAGCCAACCGGCTTTCGCGAATATGATGCCCGCTGGTGGTTCAATGGCATCGGCAAGGAAAAGGCTCCGGAACTGAACCTGACCGGCGTCCAGGCGCTGGGCCTCGGCATGGCAACCCTGTTCCACGAGCTTGGCGTCGAACCCAAAGTGGTCACCGGCCATGATTTCCGCTCGATCAGCCAACCCATCAAGAACGCGCTGATCCTCGGCCTCGTGCAGGGCGGATGCGAAGTTCTCGATGTCGGCCTCGCGCTGTCCCCCATGGTCTATTGGAGCCAGTTCGAACTGGATGTGCCATGCTGCGCCATGGTCACGGCCAGCCACAATGAAAATGGCTGGACGGGCGTGAAAATGGGCGCCAACCGGCCGCTGACCTTCGGGCCGGACGAAATGGGACGCCTGAAGGAAATCGTCATGGGCGGCGACTTCCAGCCGCGGGCAGGGGGCGCACATCACCGCGTGGACGGCCTGCGGGAAAAATACATCAAGGCCGTGGTGGGCGACACGAAACTGTCGCGCCCTCTGAAAGTCATTGCGGCCTGCGGAAACGGCACGGCTGGCGCCTTTGCCCCGGACGCCCTGCGCATGATGGGCGCAGACGTCATCGAGATGGATTGCAATCTCGACATGACCTTCCCGAAATACAATCCGAATCCGGAAGACTCCAAGATGCTGCACGCGATGGCCGACATGCTGCGCGAGACTGGTGCCGACGTGGCGCTCGGCTTTGACGGTGACGGGGATCGCTGCGGCGTGGTCGACAATACGGGCGAGGAAATCTTCGCTGACAAGATTGGCCTGATGCTGGCGCGGGACCTGTCGAAGATCTATCCAAATGCGAAATTTGTAGTCGATGTGAAGTCGACCGGTCTCTACAAGACAGACCCGGTCCTGCAGGAAAACGGCGCAACGGTCGACTATTACAAGACCGGTCACTCCTATATCAAACGTCGTACAACGGAACTCGGCGCACTGGCGGGCTTTGAAAAGTCCGGCCACTTCTTCTTCCGGGACCCGATCGGGCTGGGCTATGATGATGGCCTGGTGGCCGCCAAGGCGGTGCTGGAGATGCTGGATCGTAATCCTGGAAAGACCATGGCGGACCTGAAGGGGGAACTGGGCGTTGCCTACACCTCGCTCACCATGTCGCCGCATTGTGATGACGAAACCAAATACGGTATCGTCGACAAGATGGTCGAGGAATACAAGGGCCTGAACGGCACGGAAATCCTTGGACGGAAGGTCGTTGATGTGAACACGGTCAACGGCGCCCGCGTGACCCTGGAAGACGGATCATGGGTGCTGGTGCGTGCCTCTTCGAACAAGCCGGAGCTCGTGGTCGTGGTCGAATCCATGACCAGTGAGGACGACATGCGCGATCTCTTCCACAAGGAAGTGAAACCGCGCCTCGGCAAGCATCCGGAAGTCGGCGCCTACAATCAGGAAATCTGATCAGGTATTGGCAGGCGGAGTTTCCGGTCCGTACCCGTCCATTTCGGCGTTGTCCTTTTCGGCGGCACGCTGGAAGGCGGGGCGGGCCATGCCGCGCGCGATATAGTCTTTCAAGGCGGGGGTTTCCGGGATGGTGCCGAACTGCACGCCCCACGCAATCTGCGAACCGACATAGATGTCGGCTGCGGTAAACCGCTCACCGCAGATATAGGGCCGGTCATCGACGACCGTGGCCAGCGTGGCGAGCGTGCGGTCGAAATCGCCATATCCTGCCATGCCGGAATGTTCCGAGGTCACTTCAAAGCCCATGGCCTTGTTCGTGCTGGCCTGTTCCCAGGGCCCGGCGGCAAAGAACATCCAGCGATAATAATCGGCGCGTTCCTCCGGCAGGGGCGCCAGTTGTGCATCCGGAAAGGCCTCGGCGAGATAGGTGCAGATCGCCCCGCACTCTGTCACGGTCTTTCCCTTATGGACGATGGCGGGCACTTTCATCATCGGATTGATGGCCTTGTAGTCATCCGACTGCATCTCCGGCCCGTAGCGCAGCAGCACGGTGTCATAATCCGCGCCGGTCTCCTCCAGCATCCAGCGGGCAATACGGCCACGAGACATCGGATTCGTGTAGAAGGTCAGATCGGTCATGTGCGCCATGCGCCCCCTTGGTTGTTCACGTTTTGATCTTGCGCCTGGCCTCTGCGTCCGTCAACCGGATTTCCGGGACTTTTTTTGTCGGCCAGTCAGGTGCCAGAGCACCCGCCCCCTTGACCGATTGGCACAAAAATCGCACCCCTCGCGGCCAATCCGGATGGTTAGATTGTAGTGAGGGAAACTCATGCGCGTTGCGATGATTGGGACAGGCTATGTCGGCCTTGTGAGCGGGGCCTGTTTTGCCGATTTCGGGCACGTCGTGACGTGTGTCGACAAGGACGCCTCCAAGATCGAGAAGCTCGAGGCCGGCATCATGCCGATCTACGAGCCGGGCCTCGACAGCCTGGTTGAGAAAAACGTCAAGGAAGAGCGCCTGTTCTTCACGACCGAGGCGAAGGACGCGATCCGCGATGCCGATGCGGTGTTCATCGCCGTGGGCACGCCGTCCCGCCGGGGCGATGGCCATGCAGACCTCTCTTATGTCTACGCTGCCGCGGAAGAGATCGCCGAATTGATGGATGGCTTTACGGTCATCGTCACCAAATCCACCGTTCCGGTTGGCACCGGGGACGAAGTGGAAGAGATCATTCGCAAGAAGCGGCCCGATGGCGATTTCGCCGTTGTGTCCAATCCCGAATTCCTGCGTGAAGGCGCCGCCATCAAGGATTTCAAGATTCCGGACCGGGTCGTGGTCGGCACGGATGATGAGCGCGCGCGCGAAGTGATGCGCGAACTGTATCGCCCGCTCTTCCTGAACGAGACGCCCATCCTGTTCACGGCGCGCCGGACGTCGGAACTGATCAAATATGCGGCCAATGCCTTCCTCGCCGTGAAGATCACCTTCATCAACGAGATGGCGGATCTCTGCGAGAAGGTCGGCGCGAATGTCCAGGAAGTGTCCCGCGGCATCGGCCTTGACGGCCGGATCGGCAAGAAATTCCTGAACGCAGGCCCCGGCTATGGCGGCTCGTGCTTTCCGAAGGATACGCTGGCGCTGACCAAGACGGCAAACGACTACAATTCTCCCGTCCGCATCGTCGACACCGTGGTCGAGGTCAATGCGGCCCGCAAGAAGGCGATGGCCGACAAGGTGATCCAGGCCATGGGCGGCGACGTGAAGGGCAAGACGATCGGTGTGCTGGGCCTGGCCTTCAAGCAGAACACCGACGACATGCGCGATGCGCCGAGCCTGGACATCATTCCGGCGCTTCAGGCGGCTGGCGCGACCATCCGTGCCTTCGATCCGGAAGCGATGGAGGAAGCGGCGCACCTGCTCAGCGACATTGAATTCGCCAAGAACGCCTATGACGCCGTGCAGGATGCCGATGCCATGGTGATCGTGACCGAGTGGGACCAGTTCCGCGCGCTGGACCTCGACCGGATCAAGGACGCCCTCAATTCAAACATTGTGGTTGACCTCCGGAACATCTATTCACCTGAGGACATGGCGGGCCGCGGATTCCAGTATACCTCCATCGGCCGCCCGACGATCTGAGACGCCAGGAAAACAGGACGCTAAAACATGAAATTCTTCGTAGATACCGCGGATACGGGTGACATTGCCGAGCTGGCTGCCACCGGCCTGATCGACGGGGTCACCACGAACCCGTCGCTGGTTGCCAAGTCCGGTCGCCCCTTTGCCGAAGTCATCAAGGAAATCTGTGACATTGTTTCCGGACCGGTCAGCGCCGAAGTGGTCGCCACCGATTATGACGGGATGATCAGCGAAGGCCGCAAATTGGCGAAGATCGCTGACAACGTTGCCGTGAAGCTGCCGCTGACCCTCGACGGCCTCAAGGCCTGCCGCACCCTGTCGGACGACGGCACCATGGTGAATGTGACGCTCTGCTTCTCGGCCAATCAGGCCCTGCTGGCTGCCAAGGCCGGCGCCACTTTCATCTCGCCCTTCATCGGCCGCCTCGACGACATCAATGTCGACGGCATGGAACTGATCAGCGACATTCGCCAGATCTATGACAATTACCTGTTCGACACGGAAATCCTCGCCGCGTCGATCCGCACGGCCAATCATGTGAAACTGTCGGCTCTGGCAGGCGCAGACGTCGCCACGATGCCCCCCGCGGTCATCAAGGGCCTGGTCAAGCATCCGCTGACTGACAAGGGTCTGGAGGCCTTCCTCGCGGACGCTGAAAAGGCCGGCATCAAGGTCTGATTGCCATGACGCAGGCTGACGGTCCGCAAGGGCGGGTTCTCATCATCGCCGGATCCGATTCCGGCGGCGGTGCGGGCATACAGGCCGATATCAAGGCCGTCAGCATGCTTGGCGGCTATGCCATGACCGCCATTACGGCAATCACCGTACAGAACACGCACGGCGTGCAGGGCGTCTGGCCTGTGCCGGTCGAGGCGGTGGTCGGCCAGATGCAGGTCACCCTGTCCGACATTGGTGGGGATGCCATCAAGACCGGCATGCTCGGTACGGCCCCACTGGTCGAAGCGGTGGCGGAATGCCTGTCCGCGCATGCGCATCTGGTGCCACGTGTCATCGATCCGGTGATGGTGGCCACGTCCGGTGACCGGTTGGTGGATGCAAAGGCCGTCGAAGCGATCCGGTCGGAACTTGTGCCTGGCGCGCGCCTTGTGACGCCGAATGCGCCGGAGGCGGAAGTCCTGACCGGCAAGGCGGTCGAAACCGTCAGCGGACAGCGACGGGCGGCGGAAGCCCTGCTTGAACTCGGCGCCAATGGCGCACTGGTCAAGGGCGGTCATATTGGCGGAAGCGTCATCACCGACGTTCTGCAAACCACGACCGGTGAATGGATTTTCGAAAGCCCTCGCATCGAGACGCGTTCGACGCATGGAACAGGGTGTACGCTGGCCTCGGCCATTGCAGCCCTGCTCGCACAGGGGGTCAGTGTTCCGGACTCGGTTGAACAGGCGCGGGACTATCTGTTGCAGGCCATCCGCGAAGCCAAGGGCTTTGGGGGCGGTCACGGGCCGGTGCATCATGGCTGGGTGCTGGACGCCGAATAGGGCCGCTCAACAACCCTTCAGAATTCATCGTTTTTCCCCATGGCGCCGGCATGGCATTGAGATTGCCTTGACTGGAGAGCCCGCCATGCCCGAATTGCCATTCTATCAGGTCGACGCGTTCGCATCGAAACCGTTCGAGGGGAATCAGGCCTGTGTCATGCCGCTGGACAAGTTTCTGCCGGACGAGACGCTTCAGGCCATCGCGGCGGAAAATAATGTCGCCGAGACGGCCTATATCGTTCCCGCAGGGGAGGGAGTCTGGACGCTGCGCTGGTTTACGCCCGCCGTCGAAGTGCCCCTGTGCGGGCACGCCACGCTCGGCACGGCGCATGTCCTGTTCGAGGAACTCGGCTTTGCCGGTGATATGATTGCCTTCGACACGGTAAAGTCCGGAAGGCTGACAGTCCGCCGGCTGGCGGACGGCCAGTTGGAAATGGATTTTCCCTCCGCGCCAGTCACGGAAATTCCGGTGACGGATGAGGTCGCCGCAGCGCTCGGTGCGCGTCCCGTACAGGCCTGGGGTGGCATGTTCTATGCGGCGCGCTTCGAAACTCCGGAAGACGTGACCGGGCTGAAACCGGACCTGAAAGCCCTGAAGGATCTCGGCGTGCCGGGAGACGGGTGGGACCGGGGCAATTTCGGCTGTTTCGCAGCAGGCGGGACCGGTGTCGACGTGACCAGCCGGTTCTTTGCGCCCGGCAGCGGCATTGACGAGGACCCGGCCACGGGCAGTTGGCACACCATGCTCGCCCGCGTGATGAGCGAGCGGTTCGGACTGGATCAGCTATCGTGCCATCAGGCCTTTCCCGGA
Source organism: Hyphomonas sp. (assembly GCF_017792385.1). Classification (NCBI taxonomy): domain Bacteria; kingdom Pseudomonadati; phylum Pseudomonadota; class Alphaproteobacteria; order Hyphomonadales; family Hyphomonadaceae; genus Hyphomonas; species Hyphomonas sp. The sequence continues at coordinate 1,500,204 of NZ_CP051230.1, forward strand.
CGTGGCGCGCGGATCGATACGACCCTGCAAGGTGACCGGGTCAAGCTGATCGGCAGTTCTGTCACGGTGATCAAGGGCAGCTTCCGCCTGTAGGTGCGCTAGTCCGCACCCCACGGCGCGGGTGGCGCATCGACCGGCGCCGATGTGTCGAATTCAATGCGGAAGAACCGGTTCGGACGCGCCATCTCATAGGCGAACAATGTATGTGACGGTCGCACTTCGATGGCCCAGACATTTTCCTTCGACTGAGGGATGCCCTCGGCATCGAACAGGGTTTTCGTTGCCGCGTCCGCCGGGAAGTTAAGCCGGCTGCCGCTGAACCGGTCGTCGCGTGTCCCGCCATACCAGGTCACCGCATCCGGGCTGCCATCTTCATGGCGATGGTCATGGTGCAGGGCAAGGCGATCATCTTCCCGGTGGATGACCCAGGTGCGGGAGCGATCCTCCCCGACATGCAGCGGTACGCGTATTTCGTCCTGCGAACAGTCCCGGACATGCATCACGATTCGTTCAGCCCGCCAGGCATCGTCGGCGGCATCTTCACTGACAATGCGACCCTCGAATGCCTGGCCACACAGCGCCGTCAGACGGCTGAAGAATTCCGACTCCTCGACGGTCGGCTGGGAGCAGGCCGATCCCAGAAACGCCAGCAGGAAAAGGAAGGTCGCGCGCCGCATGTCTAGTGACGGAAATGGCGCATGCCGGTGAACACCATGGCAAGGCCAGCCTCGTCTGCGGCAGCGATCACGTCATCATCACGAATGGAGCCGCCGGGTTGGATCACGGCGGTGGCGCCCGCAGAGGCGGCCTGGAGCAGACCATCCGGGAACGGGAAGAAGGCATCGGATGCGGCAACGCAGCCCTTTGTTTTCGGTTCGTCCCAGCCTGCCGCCTCGGCGGCGTCCTCCGCCTTGCGGGCGGCAATCCGGGCGGAATCGATGCGGCTCATCTGACCGGCGCCAATCCCGACGGTTGCGCCATCCTTCGCATAGATGATCGTGTTGGACTTCACATGCTTGGCCACGCGCCAGGCGAAGAGCATGTCTTCCAGTTCCTGCTCCGACGGGGCTTTCTTCGTGACGATCTTGAGATCGTCCCGGGTGATGCGTCCGAAGTCACGGTCCTGCATCAGGAAGCCGCCGGCAACCGTCTTCACGAACCGGCCCGGCGCCGCTGGATCCGGCAGCCCTTCAGTAATCAGGAGGCGGAGGTTCTTTTTCTTCGCGAATACGGCTTCGGCCGCAGCATCTGCGCCAGGCGCGATCACGACTTCCGTGAAGATTTGCGAAATCTCTCGTGCGGTGTCTTCATCCAGCGGACGATTGAGGGCGACAATGCCGCCGAAGGCCGAGGTGGAATCGCAGGCCAGGGCCGCGCGATAGGCCTCGATGATGCTGGTGCCCTGGGCGACCCCGCACGGATTGGCGTGTTTGATGATGGCCACCGCCGGCGTTTCATTGCCGAGTTCGCCAATCAGCTCGTAGGCCGCGTCGGTGTCGTTGATGTTGTTGTAGGACAGTTCCTTGCCCTGCAGCTGACGGGCGGTGGCGACGCCGGGGCGTTTCTCGCCCGTGACATAGAAGGCCGCCTTCTGGTGCGGGTTTTCGCCATAGCGCAGGGATTGCTGCAGCTTGCCGCCAAGGGCAGCCCAGTCCGGCGCCGTCTCGCCCAGCTGCTCGGCATACCAGGCCGAGATGGCCGCGTCATAGGCGGCCGTGCGGGCATAGGTCTTGGCCGCCAGCTTGCGGCACAGGCCGACACTCACCTCCCCCTGCGCAGCTTCCATTTCCCCCAGCACGGCGTCCACGTCTCCACCATCCGTACACACGGCGACGAACGCACCATTCTTCGCCGCTGCCCGCAGCATGGCCGGGCCGCCGATGTCGATGTTCTCGATACAAGTGTCGAAATCCGCACCTGACGCGACCGTGGCCTCGAACGGATAGAGGTTCACATAGATCAGGTCGATCGCGCCGATGCCATGGGTTTCGGCGTCCTTCACATGCGAAGGGTTGTCGCGCAGATAGAGCAGGCCGCCATGCACGGCCGGGTGCAGCGTCTTCACGCGGCCATCCATCATTTCCGGGAAGCCGGTGAGGTCCGCAACATCCTTCACCTCCAGCCCGGCCTCCTTCAGCAGTTTCGACGTACCGCCGGTCGAGACGAGTTCGACGCCCATCGCGGCGAGCTTCTGGGCCTGTTCGACCAGTCCCGTCTTGTCGGAAACGGACAGAAGGGCACGGCGAATGCGAACGGGAGCTCCGCGGGTGGCGGCGTCGGTCATGTCAGGAAATCCTCTGGCGCAGGCTGGGTTTGCGCGCGGCGTAGCACGAAGGGGGCGCGCGTCAAGCGCTCCAGCGTCGCGCCTTTTGTGCGGTATCGCTGGTATACTCCGGCACGAGCACACCCAGCAGGCGCAAGGCTTCGGACCGTTCGCGCCGCGATGCTGCCTCGATCAGCTCCGCCAGCCGCTTCTCGAACAGTTCAGACGGCTCGTGCAGGTTCTCCACCTGCCACACGCCATCGACTGCAGTCTGCACCACGGCCTCATGCTCATAGGTCAGCACTTCGTGCATCTTCTCGCCGTCACGCAGGCCGGTCGTCGTGATCTTGATGTCGACCCCGGGCACCAGTCCCTTCATGCGGATCATCGTCTCGGCCAGCTGCAGGATCGGCATCGGCTCACCCATGTCCAGGACATAGAGCCCGGTTTCGGAGCCGTTCTTTTGAAGGGCTGCGGATTGCAGCACCAGCGACGACGCTTCTTCGACGGTCATGAAATAGCGGGTCACGCCGGGATCGGTCAGCGTCACGGGGCCGCCGGCAGCGATCTGCCGCTCGAACAGCGGCACGACGGAGCCCGACGAGCCGAGCACATTTCCGAAGCGCACGATCGAGGCTGCCATGCCGGTCTTGGCGGCGATCCGGGAAATGGCAATCTCTGCAAGGCGCTTGGTGGCGCCCATGACATTGTCCGGGTCGACGGCCTTGTCGGTGGAAATGAACACGAAGCTGCGCGCGCCGACCGCAGCGGCGGCCTCTGCCGCGTTGACCGCCCCGGCCACATTGGTCAGCACCGCTTCACAAATGTTCCGCTCCATCAGCGGCACATGTTTCAGTGCTGCGGCATGGATCACCACGTCAGGCTTGGCGCGGGTGAAGATATCCTTCACGCGATTGATGTCGCGCACATCGCCGAGTCGGGCAACATGGCGGCCAGGCGGCAGAATGCCGGCCAGGTCGAGATCGATGGAATAGAGATTGTATTCCGATGCATCCATCACGGTCAGCGCGGCGGGACCCAGCTGGGCCACCTGCCGGGTCAGTTCCGACCCGATCGTTCCGCCGCCGCCGGTGACCAGCACATTGGCGTTGCTCATCAGGTTGCGCACCGGCTCGATGCACAAATGGCGTTCCGGGCGGGACAGCAGGTCTGCCGGGCGCACGGGCTCCAGCACCTGAGCAGTCTCGTCGCGACTGAGGGCCATGATTTCGGCGCCATGGTCGGACGCCATCTCAAGGACGCGGATCGTGGTTTCCCGTTTGCGCGCTGCGCCCGTCACCGCCACCCACGGAGTTTGCCGGTAGCGCACGGTCAACACTTCGATCAATGAGCCCAGCTCATCCAGAGAGCCGAGGATCGGAATACCGCGAATGGCGCGTCCGGGTTCCGTTGGCGCAATGTCCACCAGCCCCAGAATTCGGATCTTGCTGCTTTGGGCTGAGGACTGGATACGCCGGATGACGTGGACGCAGCTTTGTGAGTCCCCGACCAGCAGGACCGGCTGGCCGTTCTTGGCGACCGGGCTGAAAATCTGGAACGGCTCGTGCGTGGTGCGCGACAGGGCAAACATGCGGCCCGCGAACAGGCCGATGGTCCACAATACGAGCGCTGCGCTCAATGTCGCAAATGGCGTCGCGAGCAGGCCGTTCAGCATCAGCATGACCGGCAGGTAGATCAGCGCAGCCAGGCATACGGCCTGGAAGATGCGGACGGCATCGGGCCAGCCCATATGGCGCCAGACCTGCTTCTGGATACCCAGGATCAGGAAGGACAGGGCCACGGAGGCGCCAAAGAAGGCAGAGCTGATCAGGATCGAATTCAGGGGCAGGTCGGTCCGCGGGGATTCCGAAGACCAGACGAGCAGCCCCGAAAAGGCCATGGCGAACATCGCAACACAGATGTCAAAACCGAGGGTCAGCGCCATGGCGCGTCGGGCGGCCTGCTTTGGTGTCATGCTGATCTTTCCTTCAGAAACGCCCAGCGGACACAGTTTGGAGGCTGTTGTCCGTCCCCGTTTGGATCCGCAAATCCAGCCATAACGATTTGTTCCGGTCTTTCAACCACACCGCGTGCCAGATAAACCGTACGTTCAAGACGGGCGCCTTCATGGCTGGTCTTGAATTTCCAGACGGTGCCATCGTCGCACACAAGTCGAATCGCATCTCTACCCATTATCGCCGTGACGGTGGGGTGTAAATGAAAGCGGATTTCAAAACCAATGAACTTGCGGTCATCTGAGGGGGGTTGTGAGACGGGTCTGACAAGAGAATCCTCGCCTGTCAGTCTCTGGCCGTCTCCTGACATGAAGATTCGCCGTCTGTGCAGAAGGCCGCACGCTGCCTTGTAGCCACCATGCTGGGCGTCCAGCCAGATCTCGTCGGCCTCTTCCAGCCGCTTTGCGGAAATGCCCACCGGACCTTGCGCAGACAGCAGGCGGGATTCGTCATTCATGGAAAAGGTCGAGGAATCCCGACCGGCCAGAATGAGCGTGGAATGCGCGCCCGTGCGCCGCACGGCGGCCTGCCAGTCCACATTCACTTCTGCGCTGTAACCGCATGACGTGACGAGACGCCGGTCTCCATCCGACAGGTCGAAGCCCAGGGCGCCGGCATGGGCGAAATCCCCGAACGGGCGCTCCGGCGCTTCCCCGCAGTCCAGGATCAGCCGAAGGCCGGACTTTTCGAGTTTCTGGTAACCGGATTTGGGGGCGAAGGTGAATCGTCGCGGCGGGCTGGGCAATTGGGCCAGGGCCGCTTCGACGACTTCCGGCCGGGCCTCGTCTCCATCATTGAACGGGCTGAGGGCGCCGTCGCCGCACCGGAAGAAGGCAACCATCGCCCCCATGCGCGGAATCCATTTTCCAAAGAAGTCCGGTACCGGGTGGCCGGCCTGGTGGAACAGGTCCTGAAGCGTCAGCAGATGCACGAAGGCATTCAGTCCGCGCGACGGGCTGCGGCTGACATGGCCGCCATCCGGCAGTATCTGGGCAGTGCATTCCGCGTCCAGACGCTCCAGGGCGGCGTCCAGGCTCATCACCCGGTCGACGCACAATGCCGCGGCCACGATTGCGACGGAGCCGAACCAGCGGGCCTTCGGATCTGTCGCCGCATCGACCTGCGCAGCCAGGTAGCGGATCTGGCGCACGAGGCAATCCAGCCGCGCCAGACGGGCTTCCTCCGGTCCGGTTTCGAACAGTTCCGGTCCGCACAGCATCCAGTTCCAGCAGCGCACGGCTGTCGGGGCGAGACGCCAGGAAAAGCCGTTGAAGCTGCCATGCGCCACAATCCAGTCATCCACGAAGCGGATCGCGCGGCTGGCGCCTTCCGGGCCTTGCTCGAACAGGTCGGGCAACCATGAGAATCGGTGCAACCGGTCGGCAAAATGCTTTGAGGGCAGGGGGATGGACCAGGGCGGTTGGCCGGGCGACAGGGTCAATCGCTCCATGCCGATTCGCCAGATGTCCTGCATCAGGGCTTCACCGCGCCGGTCATCGGCGGGCACCAACCGGGTCAGATGGTGGGAAAACCGCTCCGGGACAGGACCGGGCAATTGCGATTTCTGCATCGCGGCGACCTTGGCATCATCGCCATAGGCGCCCCGGAATCTCCGCCAGAGAGCGGCGTCATCGGCGCCGGTTCTCGTGCGGTCGGCCAGGATTTCGCTGTCTCCGCCTCCCACGTCCACCGTCCATTCCGTCCAGAACTATACTTTCGCAGTCGGTCTCAGAGACCTGATATTCTCAGCATAGGCCGATGCGCCGCCCTTGAAAACGGCTGATCCGGCCACGATGGCATTTACCCCGGCAGCGACCGCTTTTGGGGCAGTCTCGGCGTTCAGGCCGCCATCGATCTCCAGAATGATGTCGCGTCCCGTCTGGTCGATCATGTGGCGCAGCTGTTCGACCTTGCGCAGCTGGCTGTCGATAAAGGCCTGGCCGCCAAATCCGGGATTGACGGACATGACCAGGATCAGGTCGATATCGTCCAGGACAGGTTCGACAAGGCTGGCCGGAGTGCCCGGATTCAGGGCGATGCCCGGCTTCATGCCTGCGGCGCGAATGGCCTGCAGCGTGCGGTGAATGTGCGGTCCTGCTTCCGGGTGTACCGTCAGGATGTTGGCGCCCGCCTTTGCGAAGGCGGCAATGAACGGATCGACCGGCGCGATCATCAGGTGAACGTCGAACGGCTTGTCGCTGCATTTGCGCAGCTTTTCGATCACCGGTGGTCCGAATGTGAGGTTCGGCACGAAATGGCCATCCATCACATCGATATGGATCATGTCTGCGCCAGCCTGATCGATGGCGGCAATTTCCTCTCCGAGACAGGAAAAGTCCGCAGAAAGGATCGAGGGGGAAATCAGCACGTCACGCATGGGGACTCCCTAAGCTGGAACAGCCGGCCACACAAGGTGGCCGGCTGCCTGAATTGGGTGTCTGCGAAGACTAGTAGCGCGCAGCCGGAACCAGTTTCCAGCCATCGGCACCGGCAATGATGTCGACCGGGGTGCCGGGGGCGATGTAGACGTCCGCGCCCTGAATGATCTCCTTCACATCGCCGGTCGAGAACCGCACGATATAGGCGTAGCCCTGGGACTTGCCGAGCGCCTTGCCGGCTTCATTGCCCGCAATGCCGCCCAGCACGGCGCCACCGATGGCACCGGCCGTCTGGGCCTTGTCACCGCCACCGAGTTCCGATCCGGCGAGGCCGCCCAGCACAGCGCCGGTGGCCGTGCCGATCAGCGAGCGGTCGGACTGGATGGTCACTTGGCGCACGGATGTCACGGTGCCGTGATAGACCGTCGAGGCCTGACCGACCGCGCCGGGCGTGGCCGTTCCCGCGCCATAGCTGCTCGCGCAGCCCGCAAGCGTCAGGGTCAGGGCAGCGAATGCGCCGACGGCAGCCTTGCGAGGGGAAAAAGTGGTAATCATGAGAAGTGCTCCCTGCACATTGGATAAGCCATTTTTGCACAAACGGCCCTGAATGGCAGATGAACTCTGCAAGACCTTTTTGTGGCAAGTCATTTTACAAATTGGCAACCATGCCAGTTTGAACGCGGTCAAACCCGCACGAGGCGCGAAACATGAAACGCATCATGGCCCGCGCCCTCCTGCGGCAGGGTGAGCACATCCCCCTCCGGCGTCACGCAATGCCCGAAGCCAGGCACCTCGTCCGCATGGACCGGGTGCCGCCTGAAGCGTCCGCCGGCGAGCGCTGCCTCGACAATGTCGCGGCCTTCCGCCTTCAGCGGCGTGCAGACGCAATAGATCACGATGCCGCCCGGCGCGACCATCTCCGCAGCAGCGTCCAGCAGGCGGGCCTGTGCAGCGGGAAAGCGGTCGATCTCGGTTTCCCGCTTGATCCAGGCGCCTTCCGGGTGACGGCGCAGCGTGCCGAGGGCCGAACAGGGCGCATCCAGCAGCAATTTGTCGACCTGCGCAGGCGGACGCCAGGTGTCTGCATCGGCGGCCACCACTTCTGCGGACAGGTCCGTGCGGGCGAGGTTTTCCTTCAGCCGTTCCAGCCGGGGTTTCGACCGGTCGACCGCCGTCACCCGCGCGCCGGTGGCGGCCAGTTGCAGGGTCTTTCCGCCGGGCGCCGCGCACAGGTCCACCACATGGTCGCCGGGACCGGCGGCCAGCAGTTTCGCCGGCAAAGCTGCGGCGGCGTCCTGCACCCACCAGTCGCCGGTCTCGAAGCCGGGCAGGGATTCGATGGCCGCGCCTGTCAGGCGCACGGATCCGCTTTCCATGAGTTCCCCGCCAGTGTGGCGGGCAATCTCGGCAGCATCGCTGCGCGCCGACAGAAAGATCGGCGGTTCGGCCAGCTGGTGCCGCGCCAGCTGCTCGGCCGCGTCCGGTCCGAGATCTTCGGCGAAACGCCGCGCCAGCCAGTCAGGCCATATGGCTGTGGCCGGCATCGCATCGAGGCCGGGATCGGTCTCGGCGACCCGGCGCAGCACGGCGTTCAGAAAGCTCCCGCCGGAGCGCGCCTCCGGCCAGTCCTTGGCGGCTTCCACCGTTTGCGACACGGCGGCATGGGGCGGTGTTTCCAGCCGCCACAGCTGCACCGCGCCTGCCCGCAACAGGGCGCGAATGGCCGGGCTGGCCGCTTCCAGGGGCCGGGACAGAAGGGGGGAGAGGGCGGCATCTATCCGGCCCAGTTCGCGCAGGGCCGCGCTGGCAATTGCACGGGCAAAGCCACGGTCCGGGCCTTCCAGCGCATTGAAGCTTTCGGACTTCACCATGGCCTCGTCCAGCGTGCGGCGGCTGTCCAGGGTCAGCATCAGCAGTTCGGCGGCTGCGCGCCGGGGCAGGGCACCAGTCATCGGATCAGGCTTTCCCTCAGCCCCACGGGCCGGCTTGCCGGCGCGGGGCTTCGGCGGCTTCGGAAGAAACGCCCATTTCTGCAGCCATGCGGCGCAGGGCCTCGATCCGGTTGGCAGTGGCCGGATGGGTGGAGAACAGATTGTCGGCGCCGCGTCCGTTCAGGGGGTTGGCAATGTACATGTGTGCCATGGCCGGATTGCGTTCGGCGGCCATGTTGACCGAGGCGCGGGCGCCCCGTTCGATCTTCTGCAGCGCGGACGCCAGCCAGAGCGGGTTGCCGCAGATTTCGGCGCCGCGCTTGTCGGCCTCGTATTCGCGTGACCGGCTGATCGCCATCTGGACGAGGGCGGCGGCCATGGGGGCGAAGATCATGATCGCCAGCGATCCCAGCAGGCCGGACCGTTCCCGGCCGAAGAACATGGCGAAATTGGCCAGCATGCCAATGGCGCCGGCAATCGTGGCCGTGACGGTCATGGTCAGCGTGTCGCGATTCTGGACGTGCGCCAGTTCATGCGCCATGACGCCGGCGACTTCCTCGCGGGTGAGGGAGCCCAGCAGGCCGGACGTGGCCGCGACGGCGGCATTTTCGGGGTTCCGGCCGGTGGCAAATGCATTCGGCTGCGGTGTCTCGATCACATAGACACGCGGGGCCGGCAGACCGGCACGTTCGGCCATGCGCGCTACATCATTGGCAAAGGTCCGCAGCATGGGGGAAGACGTCTCCGGCGTCACCTCCTTGGCGCCTTGCATGCGCAGCACGATCTTGTCGGCATTCCACCAGGAGAACACATTCATCACGGCGGCCACGGCGAAGGCAATCACCATGCCCGGAACGCCCCCGACAAGATACCCGACCGCCATGAACAGCGCGGTCAGCGCAGCCAGCAACATGAAGGTTTTTGCGGTACCCATGGGTGACACGTCTCCGGTGGTTTCAGTCTGGGGGATGTTTAAAGTCCCACACAACCTATATGGGGATTGTTAACGAATTGGGGAGTGCAAATGCACACACCGGACTTTCCTGATGCGGCTGAAATCGAGCGCCGCAAGTCGCTGCCCGAAGCCGCGCGCCGGGCCCTGGAAGAGGCCGATGCCCGCAAGGCGAAAGAAGCCGCCGATGCGGCCGCCCTGCCCGAAGACGAACGGGGTGGCCCCCGCAAGATCGAGCCGACCCGGTATGGCGACTGGGAGCGCAAGGGCATCGCCTACGACTTTTGACGGTGTGGACCGTTAAAGCCCAAGCACCTTCTTGGCGATGATGTTACGCTGGATCTCGTTCGTACCGCCATAGATCGATTGTGCCCGCCCGCCGAAATAGGTCGCCACATCCGGCGCGGCATAGGCGGGCAGGCTGTCTGGCAATTCCCCCGACTTGCCGAAGGGCTGCCCGAAATGGCCGGCCGCCTCCAGCATCAATTCCGTGATCTGCTGGTGGGTTGTGGTGGCCAGGATCTTGACGGTCGAGGCCGCATCGCCCGGTGATCCGCCTGCGGAGAGCGCCGAGAGAATGCGGAAAACGGTCATCTCCAGCCCGTCGACCGCCATCTCGGCCTCGGTCAGCTTGCGGGCAAATCCCGCATCATCGATCAGGCGGTGATTGCCGCTTTCGGGCAGGGCGCGGGCGATATCGCGCACATGGCGCAGCATGGCGCGCTTGCCGCCGATCCGGGCATAGGAGGTGCGCTCGAAACCGAGCAGGTATTGCGAATAGGTCCAGCCCTTGCCCTCTTCACCGATGCGGTGGTCTTCCGGCACAGTGACATCATCAAAGAAAACCTCGTTCAGCACATGCTTGCCGTCGATCGTGATGATCGGCTTGACGGTCACGCCCGGCGCATCAATCGGGCAGCAGATGAAGGTGATACCCTCCTGCTTCTTGCCGGCATCCGAGGTGCGCGTGAGCAGGAAAATCCAGTCGGCATGCTGGGCGGCGGACGTCCAGATCTTGTGGCCATTCAGCGTGTAGGCGCCATTCTCCAGTACGGCGCTGAACTGGAGTGAGGCAAGGTCTGAGCCCGAACCCGGCTCGGAATACCCCTGCGCCCAGCCAACCGAGCCGTCGCGGATGCCGGGCAGCCATTTTTCCTTCTGTGCGTCCGATCCGAACGTGTAGATAACAGGGCCAACATAGACGACGCCCATTGGCGTGACGGTTGGCACGCCGGCGCGTTCCAGTTCCTCGTCAAAGACGTATTGTTCCTCGACCGACCAGCCGGGGCCGCCATACTCTTCCGGCCAGGCCGAGGCGAGCCAGCCCTTTGCGCCGAGCGCCATTTCCGACTTGCGGACTTCCGCCGTAGTCAGCGCCTCGCCCGCCTTGTTCTTCGCGAGGATGTCTTTTGGAAAGTCCGTCTCGAAAAAGGCGCGGACTTTACTGCGGAAGGCTTCCGTTTCGGGGCTGAAATCGAGGTTCATGATGGAGAGCCTAGCCCTCCGGTAGAAGGAGACAAGTGGTGACGGCGGGGGAAGGGCCTGTCAGGCCACATCTAGCGCCCATCGCAGGGGTGCGTTGAGGGCGCTCCGGTCTGCATAGTCGACCCGTACAGCACGCCTTTGCATTGCCGACCTTGAAGATGATGACCGATGTAGGGTGAGTGCCTTCACCACCAGTAGGTCTCCGGACTGGGCTGGGCAGGATTCGATAGGGCAAGATTCCGCAAATGCAGCGGCTTCGCCTGCCGGCACCCGGCCTGCCTTGTATGATCCGAGCGCCAGCTGGAGACAACCATTGGTCTCGTCGGCGGCATCAATATGCAACCGGACAAAGATCATCCTCTCAAGTATGGAGACCGGCGGCTCGACGTGCCAATAGCCGTCCTTCGGCAGCCAGGCCTTGTGGTCTGGCAGTTCATGGTGTGCGGATACGGCGATCACGCGGTCCTGGTGCCACGGCACAGACCAGTTGAACGCATCGGTCTTGTTGAAAACGGCGAGCCGCACCGGAACCGGATCAAGACCAAGTGATCCGGCAATGCCTGAAACGGGATTCGGCCCCAGGAAGTATTCTGAGACCGGGGAGTCAAAGGCCGGACGGTCTCCCGCCCGGCCCTTGGTCTGGAATCCATTCGCGAGTTTTATGAGGTCGCCCGGCGGGATCGCATTGCGGATCCACGCCCGGCCTGTGTCCTCGAAATCGCGGCGGTCGATCATGCCGCTTGGATCAAGACGCCTTCACATCCGCGATCCACTGGTCGACGCGGCGTTCGAGGATTTCCAGTGGCATGGCACCGCCACCCAGAACCGTGTCGTGGAAGCCCCTGATGTCAAACTTGTCGCCCAGTTCGTCTTCTGCCTTCTTGCGCAACTGCTGGATCTTCATCATGCCGATCTTGTAGCTGGTCGCCTGTCCCGGCATCACGATGTAGCGCTGGATCTCCGAACGGGCCTGCGCCTCGGTGATCGCGGTATTGTTCAGGAAGTACTGAACCGCTTCTTCCTCGGTCCAGCCCTTGGAGTGAAGCCCGGTGTCCACGACAAGCCGGATGGCGCGCCAGATTTCGGAGCCAAGACGGCCGAAATTGGAGTAGGGATCAGAATAGGTATCCGGGAATTCCGTGGCCAGCCATTCGGAATACAGGGCCCAGCCTTCGATATAAGCGGTGAAACCGGCCTGCGTGCGGAATTGCGGCACGCCTTCCAGTTCCTGCGCGATCGAAATCTGCATGTGGTGGCCCGGAATGCCTTCATGATAGGCAATCACTTCCAGTTCCCGCTTCGGCATGGCCGTCATGTCGGAGAGGTGGGCATAATAGGTGCCGGGGCGCGAGCCGTCCGGCGTGCCCGGATAATAGTGCTGGGCTGCGCCATCCTGCTCACGGAACGGCTCAACGCGCTTCACGACCAGATCGGCTTTCGGCAGGATGCCGAAGAATTCCGGCAGGTTTGCCTTGATGTTTTCGATGTCGCGGGTTGCGTCGTCAATATAGGCCTGACGTCCCTCATCCGTATTCGGATAGTAGAAACGTTCATCATCCTTGGAATCGCGCAGCATCGTGAAGAATTCCTGCAGCGTGCCTTCGAAGCCCACCTGCTGTTTGATGGCTTCCATTTCCTCATGGATGCGCGCCACTTCCGCCAGACCGATCTCATGGATCTCGTCGGCGGTCAGGTCCGTTGTCGTCTGGGTGGCCAGCAGGTGATTGTAATAGGCCTTGCCGTTTGGTTGCGTGTCGGCGCCGACCGGCTTGTCGGAGTCCGGAGAGTTCGCCATGTCTTCTTCGGCAAAAGCGATGATCGCCTCATAAGCGGGCTGGAAATTGTCGACCAGCGCGATGCGGGCCTGCTCCAGTTTCGCGTCGGCTTCTTCCTCGGTCAGGTCGCCGGACTCTGTCAGCTTGGCGATTTCAGACTTCACATCCGCGAACAGGGCGCTGTCATCGCCTTCGGTGAACGGCGCGCCAGTGATGACTTTCTGCGCCTGGTCGATCACGCCTTCATAGGCAAATTTCGGAGCATGTACGCCGCGTGAGGCGGATTCACTGGCAATCATGATGGCTTCGTTCATCGCCCGGCCGCTTTCGCTGATCCGGTTGATCAGGGCGTCCAGATCGTCGACCGATTCCACGGAATGGAAATTGATCAGGAAAGTCGGAATGAAGCCCTGTGGGCCGTTCATCTGGTCAAAGATGTAGCCATTGTAGAGGTATTCGTCGCCAGCGACTTCCTGTTCGGTCTGATACTTCCAGATGTCGTAGGAAATCTGGTCAGAGGGCGAGAGGGCGTCATAGTCGAATTCCCGCTCCATCTCTTCCGTGGCTGCAACGCGCCAGGCCAGCTGTTCCTTGTAGCAGTCGATGGTGAAACAATCGATCTGGTCGTTCTTGTCCTTGCGGCCCAGGAAGGTCAGGCCGATCGGGCTGAACTGCAGCTCTTCTTCATACTTCTCGTCGAACCAGGCGTTCAGGCGTTCGCCATTGGCGGCCATTTCCTCGGCCGTGACGGCGGGTGCGGCTGGATCGGTCGCGGGGGTGGACGGGCCGCACGCACTCAGCGCGAGGGCGAGGGCAATCGCGGTGGCGGTTTGCTTGATCATGGGGAACTCCGGAAGAATTTTCTCGAATAACGATAAGACGTGGTATGCCTTTCCGCGGCGCTGTGTCAATTGGCAAGTGCCTCTGCGGGCGTTAGGGGAGGGGAATGACTGATCCGCGCATCTCTCCCGACGATACGTCCCGCCGCGACCAGCGCGTCCTGCGCATTGGCACGCGTGGCTCTCCGCTGGCCCTGGTCCAGGCTCGGCAGGTGGCTGCTTCGCTCGAGATACATTCCGGAGGCGCCTGGCGTGGCGAGATCGTCACCTTCACAACCTCCGGGGACCAGTTGACGACCGAGCGGCTGATCGATGCCGGCGGGAAGGGCCTGTTCACGCGCGAACTGGATGCCGCCCTTGGCCGGGGCGAAGTGGAAGTTACCGTGCACAGCCTGAAGGATGTGCCGTCGGTCCTGCCGGACGGTCAGCGTTTCGTTGCCTTCCCCGAGCGCGAGGACCCGCGTGAAGGGTTTCTGTCACCGCATGCGACCCGGCTGGACGAATTGAAACAGGGTGCACGTCTGGGAACAGCTTCGCTACGCCGCGAAGCGCAGACCCTTGCCCTGCGGCCGGATCTCGAAATCGTCACCTTCCGCGGCAATGTCGCCACCCGGATGCGCAAGCTGGAAGAGGGGCTGGCGGACGCGACATATCTCGCCATGGCAGGGCTGACCCGGCTCGGCATGGCCCATCTGGCCCATCCCATTCCGCTGGAAGACATGCTGCCTGCAGCCGGGCAGGGCATTGTGTGCGTCGTAGCGCGCGACGATCTGCCGGACGACGCCATGCAGGCATTTGTTCGGATGAATCATGCCCCCACAGAGACCGCTGCCCATATCGAACGCGCCTTCCTGGCGGCGCTGGATGGCAGTTGCCGCACGCCGATTGCCGCCCACACATTCGACCGGGACGGCGAATGGTTCGTTCGCGGGGAAGTGCTGGCCCTGGACGGGCAGCAGGTCTGGGCAGCCGAAGGCGCTTGCGCCAAGTCGGCACCGCAGGACGCCCTTGCCGGGCTGGGGGCAGGGCTTGCCGACGAGATCCGGGAAGCGGCCGGCGGCAAGCTCCCCGCCTTCGGCGGCGAATGGTAGCGCCCCCGATCATCGTGACGCGCGCAGAGCCCGGCGCGTCCGACACCAGGGCCCGACTCAAGGAACTGGGCCTGACCGCCATCGCGGCGCCCATGCTGCACCTGAAAGCACTGGATGTGCCGCCGCCGGACCTGACCGGCATCCACAATCTGGTCTTTACCAGTGCAAACGGGGTCCATCACTTTGTGGCGGCAAATGGCGGCATCACCGAACAGGTGGCAGACCTGACAGTCTGGTGCGTCGGGCCGGCCACGACCGAGGCGGCGCACGAAGCGGGATTCCAGCGGATCGTAGCGGGCGACGGCAATGCAGATGATCTCGCCGCACAGATCCTGTCTGCGCCCGAAACCGCTGGCGGGTTCCTGCATGTCGCCAATTCCGCCGCCGCCGGCAATCTGGTGCGCACACTGCAGGCTGCCGGACGCGATGCACGTTTTCTGGCGCTGTATGAAACCGTACCGGCGACCGCGCTTCCGGACGCCGCACGGGCGGCGCTGCGATCCGACCAGACTGCGTGGGTCCTCATCCATTCGGCCAAGGCGGCGCAGGCGTTCGCGGCGCTGACAGGCGATTTGTCGCCGGGCATGTATGGCATTGTTGCGATGTCCGGCGCAGCCGCAGCTCCGCTGGACGGACGCGGCGCGCTCGGTGTCGTCATTGCCGAACGCCCGAATGAAGACGCCCTGATGGCGGCTGTGCGTGAGGCCTGCAAAGGGCTTTGATCGCTGCTGGACTCTATGCAAATGTGGACAAAACTCGCTCCTGAAGGGAAGTGCGATTGATGACCGACGATTCCGCGCCGGAAGACGATGTGATCGGCTCCACTGAGCCGATTGACGCGGATTTCGAGCCAGCCCCTGAAGACAGTTCCGGTACAGGACGCCGCGCATCTGGCGGGCCCGGCTGGCTGGGCGCGCTTGTCCTGTCCCTGTTTGCAGCAGGTTTGGGCGGCATTCTCGGCATGGCTGGCACGCGGTTCATTGCCGACACGTCCACCAACCCCGGCGCGGTTGGCGCGCGGAT
The DNA here is from genome assembly GCF_017792385.1 of Hyphomonas sp. Classification (NCBI taxonomy): domain Bacteria; kingdom Pseudomonadati; phylum Pseudomonadota; class Alphaproteobacteria; order Hyphomonadales; family Hyphomonadaceae; genus Hyphomonas; species Hyphomonas sp. The sequence continues at coordinate 1,515,956 of NZ_CP051230.1, forward strand.
CGATGCGCTGCAGGCAGAGCAGGAAGACATCTCGATACGGCTGGCCCGCGCCCTGCGCGAACAGGGCGGGCTCGATGCCGGCCTGGATACGCTTGCAGAGCAGGTCGAGGCCCTGTCGGCGCGTGAGCCATCCGGTTCCGGTGCGGACCCATCGGTTGTGGAGGACCTGCGCCGCCGCATCGCCGCCCTGGAATCCATCGACCCCTCCGGCGAAGTGAGCCCGGAAGACCTTTCCCGCGCGGTCGCCAGCCTGGAATCGCGGCTGGACCGCCTGGCAGGGTCGGTTGAGGCCTTGCAGGAGGCGCCGGAAGGCGTCGCGGTCGAACGCGTCATCGAGATCGAGACCCGCCTGGCTGAACTGCGCGATGATCTCAGCCAGGCAAAACTGTCCAGCAGCCGCGACGCCGAAAAGCTGGCCGGACTGATCGAGGGCATGCGTCAGGATGAGGCCGATGCCCGCGGCGCTGCCGCGGCCGCGTCGCAAACGGCGGACCTTGCCCGGGCCGTGTCCGCGATCGAGGCCGCTTCGCGCCGTGGCGGCGGATTTGCGCCGGAACTGCGCACGCTGCGCACCTTGATGCCGAATGACCCTTCCGTGCGCCAGCTCGGCCCCATCGCAGAAACCGGCGCGCCGGGCATGGCCGAACTTCAGGCCGCCTTTGCAACGGCCCGGGCCGAGGCCCGGACCGTACTCGATGCCCGGCCTGCCAACGGGCTCGGCTGGCTGAACCGCACCTTCGGGGACGCTGTCAGCGTGCGGCGGGCCGATGGTCAGGATGATGATCCGTCAGCCCTTCTGGACCGGGCCGGAGAGGCCATGGATGCCGGCAATCTGGGTCTGGCCCTGGAATTGACCGGCCAGCTTGACGGCGCGCCTGCGGACGCCATGTCCGGCTGGACCGAACTGGCAAACCGTCGCATCACATTGGAGGCGGCGCTGGAAGCCCTGCATGGCCGCCTTCTGGAAGGGAACCCGTAACCGCCCATGAACCGGATTGTCCTGTTTGTCCTCATCCTGTTGCTGTTCGTCGTGGCAGCGACCTTTGCCTGGTGGGCGCTGACCCTGCCGGGCGCGGTCACGATCCCCTGGGGCGAACAGGAAATTTCGATCCAGTCCGGCCTTGCCGCCTTCCTGATGCTGGTCCTTGGCGGCGTGATCGCCTTCTGCTGGTGGATCGTCAGCGGCCTGTTCATCCTGCCCGGCAAGATCGGAAAGTCCCGCCAGGTATCGCGCACGCGCAAGGCCAATTCCGCCCTGACCGAAGGCCTTCTGGCAGCTGAAGCCGGGGACGCCTCCACCGCGCTGAAACTGGCCCGCAAGGCTGCCAAACATGCCGAGGATGAGCGGCTGCAATTGCTGCTCGAGGCGCGGGCTGCCGAAGCGGCCGATGACTGGGCCGGCGCCGAGCGGGCCTGGGGCCAGCTGACCCGCCTGCCGGGTGGCCAGCTGGCCGGCCTGCGCGGCTCGGCCACTGCGGCCGCCGAACGCGGTGACCAGCAGACCGCCGAAGCGCGCGCCCGCGAGGCGCTGGGCGTCAAATCTGCTGCCGATTGGCCGTTCAACTCGCTGTTCGACCTCCAGGTTTCGCGCGGGGAATGGATGAAGGCGCTGGAAACCCTGTCCATTGGCGAAAAGCGCGGCCTGATTTCGGGCGACAGCCTGCGCCGCCGCCGCGCCGTGCTGCACACGGCCCGCGCCGCCGGCCTGCCGCATGACCGGCGGCTGGAGGCGCAGAAGGAACTCGCCGAAGCCCTGCGCGCCGCCCCGGCTTTTCCACCGGCGGCCTGGCATGGCGCCCGCCAGCTGATGACGGACGGCAAGGCGAAATCCGCCCAGACCGTGCTGGAGACTGGCTGGAAGGCGCGCCCGCATCCGGCGCTGGCCCAGCTGTCGCGCCGTCTGGTGCCACAGGATGCGCCGGAGAACATCGCCGCACGCCTCAGGGCGCTGATCCAGGCCAATCCGACCCATCGGGAAAGCCGCATCCTTGAGGCTGAACTGGCGATGGACGCGGCCGACTGGACCGGCGCGATCAAGACGCTGGCCCTGCTGGTCGAGGAGAACCCGACCGCCCGGCTCTGCCTGCTCATGGAGCGCGCCCTGAAGGGCTATGGCGACACGTCCGAAGCCGATCGCTGGGGCCGGATGGCCGTTTCGGCCTCGCGCGAGCCGGACTGGTCGGATCTGGATCCTAAGGGTATGGCGTTCGATTTCTCGCAGCGTGACTGGAGCCGGCTTGTCTATGCCTTCGGTGATGTCGGGGATCTGGTGCATCCGCGCTATGAATCCTTCGGGCGCGAACTGGAGGCCGGCCGTGTGGTGGCCCTGCCGGCGCCGGGCGAGGAGGATGACCTCGACACCCCAAAGGCCCCCGATGCGCGCCGTACCCCGCCGCTCGACTATGTGGCGGACGAGGACTAGGACAGCCAACTGCGCCGCACGCCGCCGACAGCTACAAAAGCGGCTTGCGAAACCCCGCCTCTGCCGGTATGAGGCGGGGCTCATAAATGGATAAGCCGCTATAGCTCAGCTGGTAGAGCATCGCATTCGTAATGCGAGGGTCAGGTGTTCAAGTCACCTTAGCGGCACCATTTTCTTCCCGGTTTGTATGACGTTGTCAGGCGGTGGTCCGAATTCCGGTCCCGTCCAGAAAGTCGCGGGCGGTCGACAGGTCCTGTGCGAAACGGTGGCGTTCGGTCCGGGCGCGGGCGGCGTCCGGCAGGCGGAGCAGATAGGCAGGATGGATGGTGACGAGCACGGATGATGCGCCGGGAAGGGGCAGGATCCTGCCGCGCACCTCCGACATTTTCACCGAACGGCCCAGAACGCCGCGCGCCGCGCTTGCTCCCAGTGCGATGATCAGGTCCGGCCGGACCTGCTGGCGCTCCAGGTCGAGCCACCAGCGACAGGCATCGATCTCGCCCGCATTCGGCCGCTGGTGCATGCGCCGCTTGCCGCGCGGCGTGAACTTGAAATGCTTCACCGCATTCGTGACATAGGCTGCACTCCGGTCCAGTCCGGCCTGTTCCAGCATCGTGTCGAGCAATTGCCCCGCGGGGCCCGTGAAGGGCCGCCCCGCAATGTCCTCCTGATCGCCGGGCTGCTCCCCGACAATCATCCATCGCGCAGTGTCAGGCCCTTCGCCGGGCACGGCCTGCGACGCATCCTGATAGAGCGGACACCGCGTGCAGGCCGAGACGGCCGTGTGCAGATCGGAGAGCGTCTCCAGCGCCGGGGCAGGGGCCGTACGGGCCGCGCGCTGCCGGGCCAGATGAGTGGCCAGTGGATTTGGCGCCTGCAGAGGCTGGGCCTGCAGGGTCCGGGCGCGCGCCGGCGCGGTCGCGATCAGTTCCGGGATCAGTTCGGCTTCCGGCAGATTCTTCCAGTATTTGCGCGGCATTTCCGATGTCATCGCAGAGACTTTCAAACGGGCCGGATTGAAGATGGAGCGGAAATAGGCGCGCCATTGGTCCTCCACCGCATCTTCGGCAGGCACATCGGAGCGCTGGCCGCCTTCGCTGAAGCGCAGCGTCTCTCCGTCCCACAGGGCCGTCCGGTGCGGGGTCACAATGATCCAGTCCATGTTCGGGAAACGGCGCTGGAAAAAGGGCGCGCTGAGACCAAGCGTGCGATGCGTTGGCTCGAACCAGGCGGCAAAAGCTTCCCGGCCGTCCGGGCCGGTCCCCGTCGCCCGGAATCGCACGAAGGCATGCGTCTTGTGCACATCGCGCCGGATCGCCTTGTCGCAGGACATCAGCCAGCCAATGTCGTCATCCGTGACTTGGTCCAGATGAAGCGTGCGGGCCTGCAAACGGAACAGGATGCGGTAGAGCCGCGCGAACCGTTCCGGGTCCGTATGGCAGATGACGCGGCGGGCAAGGTCAATGAACCGTTTCGGCACCCGCGCGGCAGGGGCGGGCCGGGCGTGGGCGGATGGCTGGAAAGGCACCGCGGCCAGCAGGTCTCCGGGCGCTCCCCGCAGGCGCCAGTCGACCGTGTCCGGAGTGATCTCTTCGGCCAGCAGTGCCCGGGCGGTCCGCCGCCAGCCCTCGAAATCCGTCTCGGCGTCCAGTGTGGCGGCGATCATGCGAACAGGTCCATCTGTTGGGGCGGCGCCAGGAATCTCTGTTTCAGATCGATGGCGTCGGTGAGGTGTCCGGGTGACCAGCCCGACGCCGTGACAAAGGGTCTGATCTTTTTCAGGCTGCGAACAATCCGGGCCAGATCATCCAGCGTCAGGCGCGTATGGCGCCGGGCTGCGATGATGCGTTTGGCAGCGGTCGGGCCAAGGCCCGGAATGCGCAACAATTCCCGATAGCTGGCGCGATTGATATCCATCGGGAACAGACCGCGATTCCGCAGGGCCCAGGACAGTTTCGGATCCACATCGAGGTCCAGCATGCCGTTTTCCGCCACCGAGGTGATCTCGTCTGTGGAGAAGCCGTAGAACCGGAACATCCAGTCAGCCTGGTAGAGCCGGTGTTCCCGAATCAGTGGCGGACGGATCGGAGGCAGATCCGCGCTGGCTTCGGGCACCGGGCTGTAGGCGGAATAGTACACGCGTTTCAGGCCGTATCCGGCATAGAGTCGGGCCGAAGAGTGCAGGATATCCGCGTCGCTGGACGTGTCTGCTCCGACGATCATCTGCGTCGACTGGCCCCCCGGCGCGAAGGCAGGGGGCTTGGCGCGCTTCAGGATCCGGCTGGATCTTGCGTCCGTCACATTGTCGATCTCGTGGCGGATGTCCGCCATGGCCTTGCGAATGGTCTGGCCGTTTTTTTCAGGGGCATAATGGGTCAGTCCCTGTTCTGAGGGCAGTTCCACATTCACAGACAGCCGGTCGGCATGCTGCCCGGCCAGCCGGATCAGTTCCGGATCGGCCTCGGCAATCGTCTTCAAATGGATATAGCCGCGAAAGCCGTGATCCTCCCGCAGGCTTCGAGCGACCTCCAGCAATTGCTCCATCGTATAGTTCGGGGATCGGATGATGCCCGAAGACAGGAACAGGCCCTCGATATAGTTCCGCTTGTAGAAATCGAGCGTCAGCGAGACGATCTCCGAAACCGAAAACCGCTCGCGCTGCACATTGGATGATGACCGGTTGATGCAGTAGCGGCAATCGAAGATGCAGAAATTCGTCAGCAGGATCTTCAACAGCGAAATGCAGCGTCCATCCGGGGCATAGGAATGGCAGATGCCCATGCCTTCGGTTGAGCCGATTCCCGGTGTGCCGAGCGCATTGCGCCGCGCCGATCCAGAGGAGGCGCAGGACGCATCATATTTGGCTGCGTCGGCCAGGATTTCGAGTTTCTGGAGAATGGTTCGTTTCGACATGGACGGCTCCCTGCATCAGAACATATCAGGAACAACTCATTCGTCACTAACATGGGTCAGTTGGTCGCGCCGGGATGGCGAACGTTGCTCCAGAACGAAAAAAACCCCGGACCAGAGGGCCCGGGGTTTGAGGGAAATAGGCCGATTGGGGCCTAGAATTTGGCGCCGATGCCGATCATGAAGGCGTCGGCTTCGAGGTCTTCGATGTCATAGCGGGTATAGTCGCCGCGAATGAACATGCGGTCGGTGACGTCGACCATGCCGCCGAGGCCATAGCCTGCGCCGGTTTCGCTGTCGCTGTCGGTGCCGAAGCCCGTCACGGAGACTTCTGCTTCGGCCTGCACGATGCCGGCCCGGGCATAGACGCTGGCGCGATCGCCCAGCGGGGCCTGGAGACGGCCATAGGCACCGATGAGATAGTTCAGGCCAACCGATGCCGTGATGCCGGCCGCCGTCGCTTCCTCGTCCTGGACGCCCACAAGCACCTCGCCTTCAAGGCCGAGATAGGGCGTTGCATTGTAGCCGAAATGGCCGCCGATTGCGCCCAGATCGAGATCGACCGACCCGTCATCGGTGTCGGCATCGATTCCGATGAAGGAGTAACCGCCGTCCACATACCAGTCTTGAGCCACAGCCGCCGGAGCGGCCGCAACCATCAGGGATGCAAACAATGCTGGAACCAGTTTTTTCATTTTGTTCTCCTAGTTTGCGCTGATGCGCGGCGCGATTGCTCGTCCCGAATTGTGTTCGAATTGGGGAGTATCTCTGGCCAACCAAAGATGGAATCCGGGTGTGGCCCGGCGGCTACAAATGGTTAACGAAACCTGAGCTTCAGGTGCCCGCGCGGGCCAGCAGAGGCGCGGCCGCCGGCGGGGCAGGGGGGTGTGACCGGGCGCGCGAATGCTCGATCAGTTCGGCCAGCGTCATCGGGCGCCCGACCAGGTATCCCTGGATGACATCGCACCCCAATTCCTTCAACACGTCGAAGGTTTCGATATCCTCGATGCCTTCACACACCACCCGCATGTCCAGTGCATGGGCCAGGTCGAAGGTCGAGCGCAGGATCATCTGGTCCCGCTCGCTGTCGAGCACATCCTCGATCATGGTGCGGTCGAGCTTCAACTCATTGGCCGGGAACCGTTTGAGATAGGCTATTGAGGATTGCCCGGCGCCATAATCGTCAATCGACAGCTTGATGCCGGCATCGCGGAAGATGTGCGACGAACGGATCGCCAGCTCCGGCTGTTCCATGACGGCCGTTTCCGTGATCTCGATGGCAAATTCGGCATTGGCCCGAGTGATCATGTCTGCCACCTGGCGACAGAGACTGGTATCCAGCAGGGACCGGGCCGACATGTTCACTGCGATCGGCATGCCATGACCCATCCGGCGTAGATTCGCTTGGTCCCGGATGGCCTGTTCAATGGCCCACAGGGTCAGCGTGTCGATCGTGCCCGTGTCCTCGGCAACCGTGATGAACCGGTCGGGTGAAATGAAGCCGAAAGCGGGATGGTTCCAGCGCATCAGGGCTTCCACGCCAAGCACAACACCCGTCCGGGTGCAGAATTTTGGTTGGTAGACAAGGTGGAATTCACCCCGGTCAAGGCCGGCCGTGACCTCCGTCAGCAGGGCCAGCCTCAGCTGCGGATCCTCGAACTCGGTATCGCCCCATTGCACGATGTCCTGACGCGTCTGCCTTGAATGATCGAGGGACAGGGAGGCGCGTTTGAGCGCCTCGTCTCCATCTTTCGTGTCCGGGTCCAGAAGGGAGATGCCGGCCCGCAGGTCTATGTGAAGCGGCTGCCCCGCAATCACGATGGTCTGTGACAGGGCGGACCTGACCTTGGCGAGGCCGTCTTCGCGGCGGCTGCCGGAATCCATTTCCAGGAATGTGCCAAGCACCGATGCACCCAGATGAAAATGGGCGGGGCCCAGACCGGTTTCGTACAACCTCTCAGCGAGGGTCTGGATCAGTGAGTTCGCATTGGCATAGCCTACCGCGCCGCGAAGCTCACCAAATCGTTTGATACCGAATGTGATGACCATAAGCGTGCTGGACGGATTGCGTGACTGCACGGCATCCAGGGTCGACAGGAATGCGCGCCGGTTCGGCATGCGCGTTTCGGAATCATGCTCGGCCATATAGGTCAGATAGCTGGCTTCCTGTTCGATCAGGGCGCGCCGGTGACGGGCGAAGGCGTTCCAGATGCCAGCGCCGCTGGCCCAGGCAATCGCAAACAGCAGGCCGGAACTCGGAATGCTCAGTGGCAGGAATACCTGCACGATAAAGGGCACGACCAGTGTCAGCGAGGTCAGCAACAGCTGCAGCACGAACAGCGTCCGCAGTTTGAGAAACCGGGCGGCGGCATTCCCCGCCAGTAGAACCGCCATGCCCAGCAGGATCATGAGGGACGCCGGAGGGGAGGTCAGCGCACGGTTCTGGATAAGGCTTTCATATCCCTGCGCATGGGCGAACACGCCGGGCGTCGCCGGGCTGTGCGGCGTAGAGACGAGGTCGCCGAGTTCGAGGGCCGTAGCGCCAATCAGGATGCTGCGCCCTGCAACGAGGCTCGCGTCAAACCGGTTGTTCAGGACATCCTCGAAACTGATCGTGTCGATCTGGTCGGACGCGATGCTGTAGTCCAGGGTGAAGCTGCGCGTATCCCCCACTGCAACACCGGCCAGGACCCCGCCCAAGGACGGGTAATAGGTGTCCTTGTAGAAATAGCCGCGCCGATAGGTGCGCAGGCGGCCGTCCCGGGACAGTTCCACATTGACACTGGCGACTTCGGCAACGTCTGCCAGCTCGGCAAAGGGCGTGTTGGTCTGCCGGAAATCCTGTTGCAGGAAGGCGGGCAGAACAATCCAGCCGGCATTGTCCTCCACTGCCTGCAGCAGGGCCGCATCGCCGGAAGCATTCGAGCGCGCGCTGAAATCCACGTCCAGGGCGATCAGGCCCGCGCCGGCCACGTTCAGATTGTCGAGGACCGTTGCAAAACGTTCGCGGGGCCACGGCCATTCGCCGGCCTGGGCGATGCTCTCGGCATCGATCGTGACGATCGTGATCGTGTCACTGGGCGCCCGCGTCGCTGCCTGCATGCGCAGGGCCGACACGTAGTTGTCCACTGAAAGAGATGTTCCGGAAAAGGAGAATGCCAGCAAGGCCAGGCAGCCGAGCAGGCATCCTCGCAGTTTCCAGAGCAGGTCGTAGGCAGATGACACGTGTTCAGATCCGGACGCAGCGATCAGTCATCATCATCGTCGTCATCGTCATCATCATCGTCGCCATCGCCACCGAGGTTCAGGCCAATGCCAATGCCGAAGCCGCCGTCATTATCATCGTCATCGTCATCATCGTCGTCATCATCGTCCCCGTCGCCGCCGAGGTTCAGGCCGATACCGATGCCGAAGCCGTTCCCATTGTCGTCGTCATCATCGTCATCGTCGCCGCCACCGACACCGTTCCCGTTGCCATTGTCGTCACCTTGACCATTTCCGTTGCCAAGGCCGTTCCCATTGCCGTCACCGTTTCCGTTTCCGAGATCGTTTCCGTTTCCGTCATCGTCATCATCTTCGTCGTTTCCGCCGAGATCGTTTCCGTTTCCGTCATCGTCATCATCTTCGTCGTTTCCGCCGAGATCGTTTCCGTTCCCGTCATCGTCGTCCTCGTCGTTTCCGCCGAGATCGTTTCCGTTCCCGTCATCATCGTCCTCGTCGTTCCCGCCGAGATCGTTTCCGTTCCCGTCATCATCTTCGTCGTTTCCGCCGAGATCGTTTCCGTTCCCGTCATCATCGTCCTCGTCGTTTCCGCCGAGATCATTCCCGTTCCCGTCATCATCGTCCTCGTCGTTCCCGCCGAGATCATTTCCATTCCCGTCGGCATCGCCCGAATCGGTCCCGCCAAGATCGTTTCCATTGCCGTCGCCCTGGCCGCCCAGGCTGGGATTGCGGATGGCCAGCGCCACGTCGGTCGCTGCCGTGACGATCGCATCGCCTTCGCCATCATCCCCGAAATCGGCTTCCGGTCCGGCGCTGGCCGGGCGCGCTCCGCCATCCTCGTCCCGTCCTGAGCCGCTGAACGGCTTCAGCAGCTGGTCGGATGCCTCCGCATAGTCGATGGCCGGCACATCCGGCGTCTGCAGGGGCGTCGAAGCTTCTTTCGGCCCGCTCACATCGATCCGGTCCGGCGCATTGCGCGCCACCGAGGCGATCTCGCCCGGATTGACGTCCACCGCCCGGCCATCTGCCTGCGAGCGCACTTCCACCAGACCGTTCGACACATGCACGGAATCGGCATCCGGCCCGGCGGACACGGTGAACACCGTGCCTTTCACAACCGCGGCAATCAGCGCTGTGTCCACCCGGAAGTGTTTCGCCTTCCGCCGGTCAACCTCATAGGCAGCCGCGCCGGCATCCTGCCGGATCAGGGTCATCTCGCCGCTCGACGCCGACAGGGTCAGCCGGCTCTCCGGCGCGATGCCTATGCGCTGTGCGTCGCGCTCGAGGGTTGCTGTCCCATCCTTGCCGGTCGTGACCAGCGTGCCCGTGGGCAAGTCCATGCCCGGCCGCGCCTTGGCGATGGCCGAACCCGGCACCATCACCCGCACGACGCCATCACTCTCCACAAGGGTCCAGCTGCCGGAATCGGCAAGAGCGGGCAGGGCAAGCCCGGCGAGACACAAGCTCAGGAACGCTGCAACCAGAGATCGGAACATTTTCTATAAACCCCACACAAATCAGGGACTTACATACAATGTGCGATCTAAAGCGGACGTTAATTCAATGCGTCGGGATTTAAGCTAGCCTTCACGAATTCCGAATAGGAACGGGAACATCCAACCATCAGCGGAACACGACCTTGCGGGCTGTGCGTACAAAATCCCATCGCCAGAGCCTGATTGCAGCGGCATCAATGATAGCGGTGTCATCTGTAGTGATTGTTCCGGCTTACGCGTCGGCCGGGTCCCTGCGTGGACGCCTCAGCGCGCCGGAATTGACCGCGCCCGCCTGCCAGCTTGAGGAGGAGGGATGCTTCACGCTGCTTGGGGTGACAATTCTGGGGGCAGTAACAATTTCCCCCAAGGAACTGTCATTTTCCTACAGCGACCAATTGGCAAAGCCCGCCCGGATGCAGGAATTGGTGGCGATTGCCGAACGGATCACACAGGCCTATCGGGACCGCGGCTATTTCCTGTCGCAGGCGGTTGTGCTCGGAGACGTCACCGAATCCGGCATCGCGACCATCCGGGTGTTCGAAGGCCGGATCTCGGACGTTCAGGTCATCGGGGACCGGCCGGATCTTGCCGAACCCATCATGCAGGGCGTGGCGGACGCGCCGATTGCCGACCTGCCGGACATCGACCGGCGCCTGGCCCGCATCCGCGCCATTCGGGGCCTGTCCGTCAAGTCGCGGATCCGCCCCGACCCGGAAGATCCGGCGCGCCACGAGCTGGTCCTCACCACCCGTTTTGATCCGATCGAAGGCTATGCCGGTCTCAGCAATCGGGGATCGGACCGGTCCGGCCCGCTACAGGCCTATGCCGGCATTGCGTTCAACTCGGTCCTGACCGACCGTGACCAGATCAAGCTGAACCTGTTCACGACGCCGGCTGACCTTGATGAGTATACGCGCGTCAGCGCCATCTACCGCTATACATTTCTGGAAGGGGACACGCTGCTTCTGGGCGCATCTGCCTCGCAGGCCCGGGATGGCTACAATCCGGCCAGTTCGGAGATTGGCGGGGAGTCCCTCGGGGTCTGGCTGAAATATGAGCGTCCGCTTGTCCTGTCCCGCAAGCGCCGCCTGTATGCGAGCGCCGAGTTTGACGCAAAGCACAAGGAACACGAATGGACGTCCGGCGGCGGATACCGCGATGAATTGCGCGTAGCGCGCGTGGCCCTGCGCGGCCTTCAGTCCGATGATGGTGTAAAGACCTATGTCTTCGTCGAAGTGTCCTCCGGGCTCGACATTCTCGGAGCATCCGGCCCCTCCGTCGAGGCGCGGTCCCGCTACAATGCCGACGCCACATTCACCAAAGTCTATGCCCGGGCGTCGCATTATCGCGACATCGGCAAATATTTCGGCCTCTATGGCTGGGTGGCCGGTCAGGCGGCCGATGGTCCGCTCCTGTCGTCCGAGGAATTCTCGGTCGGCGGCCCGCTTGTTGGGCGCGGGTATGGCTATGGCGAGATTTCCGGCGATCACGGAATTGCCGGCCTTGTTGAGTTGCGCGCCGGCTTCGCGCCGGACCATGACCTGATCAATTTCGCGCAGGCCTATCTGTCCTATGATGCGGCCATGGTCTGGAATGATACGCCCTATGGTCAGCGCACGGCAGATCTGGAATCTGCCGCAATTGGCTTGCGGCTGAACGTGCTGGACCGCTTGTCGGCCGGGCTCGAATTCGCCAAGCCGCTGACGCTCACGCCCTATGACGAGGATGACAAGGACTGGCGCCAGTATTTCCAGGTCTCCGTGACCTATTAGAGGCTGCCGGTTTCAGGCCAGGACATAGTCGGCTTCGGCAACGTAGCGGCTGGGCCCCTTGCCCGTATGGCTGGAATAGAGGTGGAACCCCTCTGCCCAGAACGGACCGCTGCGATAGGCATGATGGCGTTCGACCCAGGCCCGGGCGGCGGCCAGCGGCGTGCCATGTAGATAGGCCAGCGTCACATGCGGCGTGAAAGGCCTCCGGTCCGGATCCAGTCCCAATTGCCGCGCCACGCGTTCGCACTGGGCCGACAGGGATCGCAGGGCGTCATTCTCGCGCACCCGGGCCCAGACTGCGCTGGGCTCACGTCGGCCAAACCACCCCATGCCTTCCAGCGAAATCTCGAACGGCGCGCAGGATATGCCGGCCAGCAATTCGTCCAGGTCACGGGCGCGCGCATGGGTGACGTCGCCGAAAAAGCGCAACGTGATGTGGAAATTCTCGGCCGGCCGCCAGCTGGCACCCGGCAGGTCGGTCTGCGTGTCGATCAGGCCGTCATGCAGGTCTTCCGGCACGGGCAGGGCAGCGAACAATCTGTACATGACATCTGTTGAACCGTTTTCTTAGGCAAAAGAAAACCCGGCGCGAGGGCCGGGCTTTCCGAAAGGTCGATGTATGGCCGGAAATCAGCTTGCAAGCATGTCCAGCTTGTCGAAATGCTCGGCGAGCAGATAGTAGAAGGTCACGCGGGATTTCGATCCGCCTTCCGCGCTCATCTTGTCGCAAACAGCCTTGATGGCGGCGTCAAGTTCGCTTTGCGTGTGCGGAAGACCCAGCTTCCCGCGGCACCATTTTTCCCGGATACGATCAAGTTCGCCGGAATCGCTGCACGCAACCAGGGAACTGTCCCGGTTCCGGAGGGCGATCCCCAATCGCCCGACGATTTTCTCCGCGGCGGCCTGATTGTAGCCCTTCGCATATTTCTTGATATTTTCGGCATATTCGGATGCGTCTGCCATGTTTGTCCCCTTGTGTTTTAGCGTCCCCACTGTTGGAACCACGCCAGAACACGAGAATTAACCTCGGGTAATTCCAAGTCAATGCAAAACAGATCACGGATTGCAGCAGGAAATGGCGGGATTGGTCGCCATAACAGTCGTTTTGAACAAGAGGGCGACGGGCAGGCATTATTCGTGGCAGGTTCTGCCAATCTCCATCCGGCGCATTCCGGCGCAGAACGGGCATGAACAGTTTGGCCTGTCCGTCTCATCAAGGCCGGATATGCTTGCCAACGGGCCTCAACCTCACCATATTTCGGGCAAGCTTGGCGGGCCGACCGGCCTGCCGAACAATCAGAAAGGGTTTCCAGCCTATGAATGACTTCAACCGTGCCTATTCGCCGGGTCCGACTGGCCAGACGATGGACATGTCGGTCAATGAGGGCCTGCGCAGCTTCATGCTGGGCGTCTACAACAAGATGGCGCTTGGCCTGCTTCTGACAGCAGGACTGGCCTATGCCTTCGGCGCCATGGTGCCGGAAAGCGTGACTCTCACCCTCCTGACCGGGCCGATCGGCCTTGTCATCATGTTTGCGCCTCTGGCCATCCTGTTGCTGTCCGGTTTCGTGATGAAGAATCCGTCGCCGACAGCGGCCAATCTTGTCTACTGGTCGGTCGTGTCGCTGATTGGTGTCGGCATGGGCGCCATCGTCTATGTCTATGCCCGCCAGCCGGACGGCATGCTGATTGTCTCGAAGGCCTTCCTGACCACCGCCGTCGCCTTTGGCGGATTGTCGCTCTATGGCTACACGACCAAGCGCGACCTGTCGGGATTTGGCGTTTTCCTGATCATGGGTGTGGTCGGCGTCATCGTCGCCTCGATCCTGAACATGTTCATCTTCAAATCCAGCATGTTCCACATGGTGATCTCGGTGGTCGGCCTGCTCCTGTTTGCCGGCCTGACGGCCTATGACACCCAGCGCCTGAAGAACATGTACTTCCAGATCGCCGGCGATGCCCGCGCAATGGCGGTGGCCACGACTTATGGTGCGCTCAGCCTGTATCTGGACTTCATCAACATGTTCCAGTTCCTGCTGGCGATCATGTCCGGCCGCGACTAGCGCCCGGCCCGCTTCCAAGTTACAGAAAGCCCCGCCTCGCTGGCGGGGCTTTTTCTTTGCCGGGGGAGGGCAGCAATGGCCATCGGACCAGTCCTTGAAACCGACCGCCTCATCCTGCGGCCGCCGCAGGCCGCAGACCTGCCGGCCTGGACTGCCTTTCACGCCGATGCAGACGTGATGCGCCATCTGGGCGGGGTTCAGGGGCCGGAACTCACCTGGCGGTCGGTCTGCGGCATGGCGGGCGCATGGACGATCGAGGGCTTTTCAATGTTCTCCGTCATCGAGAAATCGACCGGGGAGTGGGTCGGGCGTCTGGGGCCGTGGCGGCCCGCCGGCTGGCCGGGGACAGAGATCGGCTGGGGCCTTGCCCGCTCGGCCTGGGGAAAGGGTTACGCAACCGAAGGCGCCGCAGCCGCCATGGACTATGTCGTCGACATTCTGGGCTGGGACGAGATCATCCACACCATCCTGCCGGAAAACGCGGGATCGATCCGGGTCGCAGAGCGTCTCGGCAGCCGCTACCTCCGGAAGGAGAACACGCCGCCCCCCTTTGAAGGCATGGTCTGGGACGTCTACGGACAGACGGCGGATGATTGGCGGGCCCGGCGGGGCTGATCACGCCCGATCAAGCCTCCGTGAACCCGGCCGAATGCACCTCGCCAAGGGACTGTGGCCCGCGTAAGGCTTTGCAGCAAATCCGGGAGACCCAGACCATGATCCGCACGCTTGCCATCGCCGCCGCCTTCAGCCTTGTTCCCGCCGCTGCCCCGGCCGAAATCGCGACAGAGTCCGCACCTGTTGCCCAGCCGGCCACGCCGGATGTCGGTCTGGCGCTGGGCCAGACGGTCGGGGATGTGTCTCTCATTCGCAGCAATGGGGACGCCGCCTCGCTGAGTGATCTGATGGGCGCAAACGGCGTCGCGCTGGTCTTTGTCCGCTCGGCGGACTGGTGCCCCTACTGCAAGAAGCAGTTGAAGGAGATCGACGATATTTCGGATGAATTGGCCGGACTGGGCTGGCCCCTGATGGCCGTCTCCTATGACGATCCTGCCATTCTGGCGGAGTTTTCCGGCAAGCACGGGCTCGGCTATGAATTGCTGTCCGATCCGGGGTCTGAAGCCATCCGCGCCTTCAACCTGCTGAATACGGACATGAAACAGGGCACGCGGTATTACGGCATTCCCCATCCGGCGATCTTCTTCGTGGATACGGACCGGTCAATCCGCGCTGTTCTGCGCGAGGACGGCTACAAGGACCGCCCCGCCATGGACATCGTGCTGCACATCGCTGAACAACTTTAGTCTCCGGGCCTGTTCATCCTGCCCCTCGGGCCTGTAGTCTGCTGCTTGTTGATTCAGCGGGAGGCAGACGAATGAGACAGTTCAGGCACATGGCGATCACGCTGGCCGGTATGGTTGCCCTGGGC
Organism: Hyphomonas sp.; assembly: GCF_017792385.1. Taxonomy (NCBI): domain Bacteria; kingdom Pseudomonadati; phylum Pseudomonadota; class Alphaproteobacteria; order Hyphomonadales; family Hyphomonadaceae; genus Hyphomonas; species Hyphomonas sp. The sequence goes on from NZ_CP051230.1 coordinate 1,531,267, forward strand.
GGCGCGCCGGCTCTGGCTGACAGCGCGATGCCCGAGCCGGTTGCCAAAACGGCGGAAGGCCTGATCGCTGCGGGCCTCGCCGATGAGACAGGCCTGGCATTCGTCGAGGACCTGACCACCGAAATCGGGGCGCGGCTGGCAGGCTCGCCTGATGAGGCCCGCGCCCGCGACTGGGCCGTCGAGGAGCTGCAGGCGCTCGGCTTCGACAGTGTGCGTGTGGAAGATTTCACCATTCCCTATTGGGGGCGCACCCATGAATCGGCCCGCGTGGTGGGCGCCAATGCGCAGGAACTCGTCATCACCGCCCTCGGCGGCAGCCAGCCAACTCCGGAGGGTGGGCTGGAAGGGGACATCGTCCGGTTCGGGTCGCTGGCGGACCTGATGGCCTCCGCGCCCGGGGACGTTCACGGCAAGATCGTGTTCATCGACGAGAAGATGTACAAGACGCAGGACGGATCGGGCTATGGCCTCGCCGTGCGCAAACGTGGCGAATGCGCGAAGGCTGCGGCGGAAAAGGGCGCGCTTGCCTGCCTCATTCGGTCTGTCGGAACCCAGCCACACCGCATGCCGCATACGGGCGGCATGCTGCGGACCGGCGCTCTGGGCGATCTGCCGGCCGCCGCCCTGTCCGGTCCGGACGCGGACCAGCTGACCCGCCTGCTGGCGCGGGGAGGGGCCCGCGTGGCGCTGGACATCGGCGTCGAATATGCAGACGCCGCGCCGTCCGGAAATGTCATCGCGGAGATCGAGGGCACCGACCTGAAGGATGAAATCGTCCTGATCGGCTGTCACCTCGACAGCTGGGATCTCGGCACCGGCGCCCTGGATGACGGGGCCGGTTGCGGGATCGTGGTCGGGGCGGCCAAATTGATCCTGGATCTGCCGGAACGTCCGCGCCGTACGATCCGTGTTGTCCTGTACGGGGCCGAAGAAGTCGGCCTGTTCGGGGCCAGCGCCTATGCCCGCCAGCATGCCGCAGACCTCGACCGTCATGTTCTGGCGTCCGAGAGCGATTTCGGGGCCGGCCGCATCTGGCGGTTCCAGACCAATTTCGGCGACGGCGCGCTGGGCTATGCCGATGCCATGAAACGCATGCTGGCCCCGCTCGGCGTGACGCCGGGTGACAATTCGGCAGGTGGGGGTCCAGATATCGGCGTACTGCGCCGGGCAGGCGTGCCCGTGGTCACGCCGGGCCAGGATGGGCAGGACTATTTCGACTATCATCACACGCCGGATGACACATTCGACAAGATCGACCCGGGTGCCTTTCGTCAGAATGTCGCTGTGTACGCGGCGTTCACCTATGTCGCTGCCGAAACGGGATGGGATTTTCGGAAGTCCGCGGCGGCGGATACCGGGACGGAATGAAACGGCCTGACACGCTTTTCGGACGAAATGAAACAGGTTGAACCCGCCCTGTTTGGGGCGCTCGAGGGGCTGAAACTGGCCAATCGGGAGTTGCCATGGGCCGGGGAGGACCCGGAACGGTGGCGTTGGGTCGCTGTCGGATTGGTCACGGCCCTGAAATGTGCCCTGATTGCTGCTCTGTCGGGATACGAGACCGCCTCGCCCGGGGATACGGCCGATCTGAAGGATGCAACACGGGTGGCGCCGCTGGCGCTTCTCCTGCGCCGGGCACGGTCCGAACGCTATCTCGTCGCCCCCGAACGCCTGCAGGCCACGGCGGCAGAGGTGGAGGCCTGCCTCAGGCTGGCGGCCTATCGCAACCAGGTCGTGCATGGCGTCGCGGCGGAGCGGCCGGACCGGATCGGCGGGGATTGTCGCAGCGCGCTGGGCCTGGTTCGCCACCTCCTGGTGGCTGCGCCCGCCTTCGATCCGGCCCGCCATGCGGTGACAGCTGCGCTCATATCGGACGAAATTTCCCGTTTGCAGCGGCAGCTGGGACCGGTTGGTTAATCTTGAAGTCATGACCGCTTGCCATAAGGGGGGCCATGCGCCTGACCTGCCGGCCCCTCCTTCTGGCATTCCTCGCCCTCGCCCTCACCGCGGCGACCCCGGACACGTTCACCCGCGAGGAACTGAAGGCGCTGGAAGCAGAGCGTCGGGCAGCGGAGCAAAAGCTCGACGCGCTCCAGACGGCCGGGGAAACCACGCTGACCGATCTGAAGAATATCGACGCGCAACTGATCTCTGCCGCCATGGAATCGCAGCGCCGCGAGGAACAGGCCTCGAAGGCGGAAAAGACGCTCATCGACCTTGGCGCCCGCCGTGTCGCGGCGCAGATGCGGCTGCTGGAGAACCGGCAGGCGCTGGAAGACCTGCTGGCGGCGCTGGCGGCCTCGAACCGGCGGCGCCCGCCCGCGCTGATCGTCTCTCCCGGCAAGGCAAACACGGCCGTCCGGCGCGCCATCCTGATGAGTGAGACAACGCCGCGCCTCGCCAGCCAGTCAGACGCCCTTTCCGTGGAAATCAACCAGCTGAACGATCTGGAGCGCAGCATACGCGGCGAGAAGGCCCGGCTGGAAGCCGCTGAGGCGACCCTGGCGCTGAAACAGGTCGAGATCGAACGCCTCGCTGCGGCCAAGCGCGGAAACTTCGAAGACCTGTCCAGCGACATTGCGGCGTTGAAGGCCCGCGCCGCGGACCTCGGCGCCCAGGAAGACGATTTGCGGTCGCTGCTGGCCACGCTCGAAGCAGACGCGCCCTCGGCGCCCGGGGCCAAGCCGGACCTGCGTCCAAGGCTGGCCTCCAGCCGTCCCTCCGCCAAGCCCTCGGCATCGCCGGCTGTTTCCCGCACGCCATCGTCCCGACCGCTCGGCAAGGCCGTGCTCGGCGCGCTGAAGCCGCCTGTGGCCGGTTCTCTGGCGCGGGGCTTTGGTGAGAAGTTGCCGACCGGCGGCAAGTCCGAATGGGTGGCCTTCGCCACCCGGCCCAATGCTCAAGTCGTCGCGCCTGTCGGCGGCTCGGTCGAATATGCCCGGCCCTTCCGGACGTATGGATCAATGTTAATTTTGCGGACGAGTGACGGTTACCATGTTATTCTGACAGGTATGAGCCGGATCTATGTCACCGAAGGTCAGGCCGTGTCAGCAGGGGAACCGGTCGGGCGCATGCCGGACCGCAATGACCCTGCGCCCGAGCTGAATATGGAAATAAGGCTTGGCGACAAGGTGATGAATCCGGCAGACTGGTTACCACGCCGGAGCTAAGGTCGTGAGAATGATGGAGGAATGGAATATGCGTTCACTACTGACGGGAGCTGCCCTGGGTGTTGTTCTGGGTGGCGCGGCCGTCGGCTTCTCCGCCTTCGCCTCTCCGGAAGACCGGGTCGAAGACCCGCGCATGGTGACCTATCAGCAACTGGACCTGTTCGCGGAAATCCTTGCCCGCGCCCGTCAGGACTATGTCACCGAGATTGATGAAAAGGATGCGATGAAGGCCGCCATCAACGGCATGCTGACCTCGCTGGACCCGCATTCAAGCTATCTCGATCCAGATGATTTCCGGTCCATGCAGGTGCAGACCAGCGGCGAATATGGCGGCCTTGGCATTGAAGTCACGATGGAAGACGGCTTCGTGAAGGTCATTTCCCCCATGGACGATACGCCCGCCAGCCGCGCCGGCATCCAGCCCGGTGACCTGATCACGGCGATCAATGGCAAGCCGATCATTGGCCAGACCCTGAATGATGCCGTCAAGGAAATGCGCGGCGAAAAGGGCACTGATATCGACATCACCATCCTGCGCGAAGGCGAAGATCCGTTCGATGTCACACTGACGCGGGAAGTCATCCAGCAGAAATCCGTCACCTGGAAGATGCAGGAAAGCGATATCGGCTATATCCGCATTTCCACCTTCAACGAACGCACGACGCTGTTGCTCGAAGAAGCGATCGAAGGGGTGGCACAGGAAACCGGTTCGCGGCCGCGTGGCCTGATCCTCGATCTGCGCAACAATGGTGGTGGCCTTCTGGACCAGGCCGTGTCGGTTTCGGACATGTTCCTGTCCGGAGGCGAGGTCGTGTCCACTCAGGGCCGCCGGATTTCCGACATGGAACGGTACAACGCGCATGCTGGTGAGGTCTTCAAGGACATCCCGATGATCGTGCTGATCAATGGCGGGTCTGCCTCGGCCTCCGAAATCGTTGCAGGCGCCCTTCAGGATCGCCGCCGGGCGATCGTGATCGGCACCACAAGCTTCGGCAAGGGATCGGTGCAGACCGTCATCCCCCTGGGCGCGGACCGGGGCGCTGTGCGCCTCACCACGGCGCGCTATTACACGCCTGCCGGCCGCTCGATTCAGGCACTCGGCATCGATCCGGATATCGAGATCACGCAGTCCCGCCTCAGTGAAGAGGAACTGGCCCGGATCAAGCGCTGGTCCGAAGCCGACCTGCCGCACGCCCTGGCAAATGAGGATGGCGAACAGCGCCGGGATGTCTCCATGCCTGACGAGCAACCGCCGGAAGACTGGGAAGGCGACGACTACCAGCTGAAGAGAGCGGTCGAAATGCTCAAGGAAGGCACGGTCACGGCCAGTGCAATCCGCCGCGCGGGTTAACCAGATCTTTGCAACCTGTTAACCAGTTGGATGCAATTCTCTCTAATGAGAATTCTTCCAGCTGAGTTGACGAGGTCTATTGATGGCTAGCCGCAGGGACGCCGACCCATCTCCTTTGCGCGCAGGACTGACCCATACGGGCCTCAGCCTGCTTGTGTTTGGAACCCTTGCCGCCGGTCTCGGCGCAGCGGTTCATTACTCCGGCGATCCGGCCAGCGCAGGGCCGCACCAGGTCCTGGCCCTGTTCGAAACCAGCCAGGGATCATCCGCCAATCTCAAATCCCGCCTCAAGACCGACACGCCGTCCGGCGTGACGGCAAAAGTCGTGCTGGCCGATGACGACGCCATTGCGGTCCAGCCGAGCCTTGGTGTGGAATATGCGGAAGCGCCTGCACCGTCGCCTGAGCGCGCGCCGACCGGGCAGGGGGACGAGGACACGCCGGCCGAAGGAATCCGGATCAATGGCAAACTCGTACGCCCCGGAGAATCCTATGGTGAGCTGACCCGGGTGGTGTCGCTGGATCCTGCTCCCATTGCCGGAACGACCGAACGCATCAACGGGCTGACCCTTCCGCGCATCACGGCAGACGGACGCGCCCCATCAGACATCTACGCCCGGCCCTTCGCCAATCCCGGCAATCAGCCCGTTGTGGCTCTTGTGGTTGGCGGCCTGGGCATCAATGCAACCCATACCAAGGCCGCGATCGACGAGCTTCCGCCGGAAGTGACCCTGTCCTTCGCGCCGGATGCGGGCAATCTCCAATACTGGGTCAACAAGGCCCGCGCCAAGGGGCATGAAGTGCTGATCGAAGTCCCGATGGAGGCCTTCGAATATGGTCGCATGAAGATGCATCCGCAGACCCTGATCGCCGGCGATACCGGTGCCAGCAATGTACCCCGTCTCGAACGCCTTCTCAGCCGCGCCAGCGGCTATTTCGGCGTGATCAATTATCAGGGCGCCAAGTTCGCGGAGGATCCGGGTGCTGTCGGGCCCGTGCTCGAAGTGTTGCGGGACCGCGGTGTGACGCTGATCGAGGATGGTAGTTTCCAGACAGGCGCGTTTGACGTTGCCGCAGCACGGACCGGGCTGAAATACTCCCGCGCGGCCTCGACCATTGATGCCAAGCTCACCGCGGATGACATTCGCAATGAATTGCTGGGCCTGGAAACCCTCGCCAAGGAACAAGGCGCCTCCATGGGTGCGGGTTATGCCTTCCCGCTGACCATCGAGATTGCGAAGGACTGGACAAAGGACCTGCAGAATCGTGGCGTGGTGCTGGCGCCGGTCTCGGCGCTTGCCTCGGTGCCGCCTGCACAAAATGCCGCTCCCCGGCCGGTTCAGACTGGAAGCCTGCTTCAGGCTCCGGTAAATCCGGAAGGGTGACGATACCCGCGCCTGATCCCGAACTGTATCGGCCGAATGTCGGCCTGGCCCTGTTCTCGAAGGCAGGGCATGTCTTCATTGGCCGGCGCATCAATGGGCGCGGTGCGTTCCAGTGGCAGATGCCGCAGGGCGGCATCGACAAGGGAGAAACGCCCCTGGTCGGTGCCTTGCGCGAACTGGAAGAGGAAGTGGGCATCGCCGAAAAACTGGTCGATGTCCTCGAAGAAACCTCTGACTGGTTGTTCTATGATTTTCCGCCAGACCTGAAGAAGCGCCTGCCCGGACCCTATATCGGCCAACGCCAGAAATGGTTTGCCCTTCGGTTCAAGGGATCCGACAGCGATGTGAGGCTGGACCGGCACACGCCGGAATTCGATGCCTGGCGCTGGGCGCGGCTCGAGGAAGTGCCCGCCCTCGTGGTGCCTTTCAAGCGTCTGGTCTATTCCGATGTGGCCGAACGGTTCAGAACCTGGACCGACCCGGTACCGGGCCACAAGGAAGCCCAGGGCTGAACGCAGACGACAGGGGAGGGGCCTGACCCATGACACGCAACTTGCTGATGATCCACGGTATCGGATGTGGCGGGGAAGTCTGGGACCGGATGAAGCCGGGCTTTGAGGCAGCCGGCTGGACCTGCACATCGCCAACCCTGTTTCCGGAACAGCGCGTGCGGGACAATCCGCCCGCCAGCCTGCCGGATCTGGGGCTGGACGATTATGTGGAGGCTATGGCCGACGAGGTGCGCCTCCTGGAAGGCGAAGCCGGCGAAAAGCCTGCCGTGATCGGGCATTCCATGGGGGGCTTGATTGCGCAGTGTCTGGTCGAGAAGGGGCTGGTCAGCCAGGCCGTATTCCTCACGCCCGCCCAGCCGCGCGATTGCAGCTCGGTGACGCTGTCTGTCGCCTATACCTTTCTGAACATCCTGATCGGGCGCGACCGGAGCAAGGCCTACAAGGTCTGGGAATCCGGGTTTCGCTTTGGCGTGCTGAACAAGGTGCCGCGCCGGCGCCATGCAGAGATCTATGCCAATGCCCTCTACGATTCCGGCAAGGTGTATGGCGATATTGCCGACGGTATCGAGATCGACGAGACCCTGTTCACGGTTCCCACGCTGACCATTGCAGCAGGTGCAGACCGGGCAACGCCGGCCAGGGCCGTCCGGAAAGTGGGCGAGAAATATGCCCGCAGCCCCGTGTCAGGAGATTTCATCGAGTACCAGGACAATGCACACTGGATCGTCGACGAGCCAGGAACCGACAAGGTCGTGTCAGACATTCTCAGCTGGCTGGACCGGACACGGCCTGGGGCCTGAACCCACCGAACCCGGCAACGGGGTGCGCGAGCCCATAAAAAAACCCCGGCGTCCTGCGCCGGGGTTGATCAATTTCCGAAACGGGTCAGCTCAGCCCTTGCCGGCCATGCGCAGGAAGCGGTTGCGCAGGTCGGCATCCGACTTGAACACGCCGGTGAACTGCGTCGTGATCGTGCTGACATCCTTGTGGTGGACGCCGCGGGTGGACATGCATTCATGGACGGCGTCGATCAGGACGGCCGTGCCCATGGGCGCAAGGCTTTCGGTGATGGCATCACAGATCTGGGCCGTCATGGTTTCCTGGGTCTGCAGGCGTTTGGAGAAGATCTCGACGACCCGGGCCAGTTTGGAGATGCCGACCACGGCAGCCGACGGCATGTAGGCGACATAGGCCTTGCCCAGAAACGGCGCCATATGGTGTTCACAATGGCTTTCGACATCGATGTTGCGCAGCATAACGATGTCGTCATAGCCCTGCACATCCTCGAAGGTGCGCGAGAGATATTTTACCGGGTCTTCCTCATAGCCGGAAAACCATTCCTTGTAGGCGTTGACCACACGTTTCGGCGTGTCGAGCAGGCCTTCGCGGCGTGGATCGTCGCCGGCCCATGCGATGAGCGTGCGGACGGCCTCTTCGGCTTCCTGAACGGTGGGGCGCTTCACGGGCTCGGCGCGTGCCTTGTCTTTGTTGGGAGTGATGGCGTCCATGGCCATGATTGAAGTTTCCTTCGACTGAGGGACGGGGGTCGAGCCGAGGCTTGGTCTGGGAAAGCGCGAAAATCGGCCCCCCTGCCCGGACTTAACGCCCGCCCGGAGTTGATACCCTCAGGGCGATATGAGGAACATAAGAGCCCGAAAGCCCTGTTTCCAGCGCTTTCTACGGTGACGCCGCGTGACCGGATGACACGTTTCTTGGCTTTTTTTCGGGTTGGTGATACCGGAAGCCCCATGAACCACGCCCGATCTTTCCTGTGTCCTGCCGTGTGTTGTTGCTGTTGAAGCGCCAACACGCCATTAGGACTGGCCAGCCGACAGACCGGCCAGCGGAACATGCCTGACCATCGAAATCGAGCCGACACACCATGACAATCCGCCTCTACGACACCGCCGCGCGTGAGAAACGCGTTTTCGAGCCGCAGGACCCGACACGGGTCACGATGTATGTCTGCGGTCCGACGGTCTACAATTATGCCCATATCGGCAATGCGCGGCCGCCCATCGTGTTTGATGTGCTGCGCCGCCTGTTGATGGCGACCTATGGCGAGGAGGCCGTCGTCTATGCGCGCAACATCACCGATATCGAGGACAAGATCATTCAGGCGAGCCTTGAGTCCGGCGAGCCGATCGAGGCCATCACTCAGAAATTTGCCGCCATCTACAATGCCGACACGGCTGCGCTGAACGTACTTGCTCCCAGCATCGAGCCATGGGCGACCGCGCATGTCGGCGACATGATCGAGATGATCGGAAAGCTGGTGCGCAAGGGCTATGCCTATGTCGGTTCGGAAGGGGTCTGGTTCTCGGTCAAATCCATGGCCGATTACGGCAAGCTGTCGGGCCGCAAGCTGGAAGACAATGAGGCCGGCGCCCGCGTGACGGTCGATGCCGACAAACGCGATCCGGCGGATTTCGCCCTCTGGAAGTTTGCCAAGGCGGGTGAACCCGACGACGCCATCTGGGACAGCCCGTGGGGCAGGGGGCGGCCCGGCTGGCACATCGAGTGTTCGGCGATGGCCGCGAAGCATCTCGGCAAGACGATCGACATTCATGGCGGCGGGATCGACCTGCAATTCCCGCATCATGAAAACGAGATCGCCCAGTCCGAATGTGCCCATGGCCAGCAAATGGCGCGCTACTGGATGCACAATGGTTTCCTGGACATGGGCGGGGAGAAGATGTCGAAATCACTCGGCAATGTCGTCCTGGTGCATGACCTGCTCGAGCGCTGGCATGGCGAGGTGCTGCGCTTTGCCATGCTGAGCGGCCATTACCGGGCTCCGCTCGACTGGACGGAAGACCTGCTGAAACAGGCCAAGACGACGCTGGACCGGATTTACGGGGCCTTGCGCCGGGTCTGGGAGGCGGAGGGCGGCACGGCGGCCGATCGCGGCGTGCGCCGGGCGTTGGAAGACGACCTCAACACGCCGGTGGCGCTGGCGGAATTGTCACGCCTTGCCTCCGACGCAAACCTGGCTGCAGACCGCAAGGACGCCGAGGCCATGGCCTCTGCGCGGGCCAATCTTGTGGCCGCCGGCAAGCTGCTGGGCTTGTTGACCCTGTCTCCGAAACAATGGGAGCAGGGCGGGGATGATGACGGCAATGCCCGCATCGACGCCCTGGTTCAGGCCCGTATCGATGCCCGGGCTGCTAAGGACTGGGCCGAGGCAGACCGGATCCGGGACGCGCTGGCGGCCGAAGGCATCGAGATCATGGACGGTTCGTCCGGCTCGACCTGGCGGCGTATCTGAGCGTTTCAGCGTCCACAATCCTGTTTCTGACGGGCGTCGAATGGGGTATTGATCGGACACTGGGCAAACGGGCCGGCAGGTGCTGATCCGGGATGCGCCAGCGTGTTTCGAGTTTGGTCTGATTATTGCTTGCTTTGACGCCGGATGACGGAGTTCCGACACCTGTCGGGGCTTCACGGCCCGCCAAGGGCCCGGGATTGCATGAGGACACACGAGATGAAGCCGTTGCCGGATTTTGTGGTGGTCGGGGGCCTGCGTACGGGCACGACGACGCTCTACAGCCTGCTGACACAGGTTCCGAGTATCTGCATGACGGAATTCAAGGAGCCGGATTTCTTCCTGACTGATGGGTCGATGTCGAAGGGTCTGGACTGGTATGCCGGCCTGTTCTCGGACCCCGACAAGGTGTGCGGCGAGGTCTCGCCGAACTATTCGAGTGTCGACCGGTTTCCCGGCGTTGCAGAACGTATTCACAGCGTTTCACCGGACGCCAAGATCATCTATGTCGTGCGCGATCCGATTGACCGCCTTCTGTCGCACTATTCTCAAGCCTGGCTGCAGGGCGACGGCCTGCCGGATCCGGATGCCCTGAAGGAGACGCCGGAGGGGCGTCACATCATCGACGGGTCGCGGTACTACTTCCAGATCGAGCCCTATGCGAAAGTGTTCGGTGCGGACAACATCATGGTTCTGGAGTTCCGGAAGATGGTGGCGGACCCGCATGCGACCATGCGCCGGGTCTGCGAATTCATCGGCGCGCCGGTGACCGAGGAGGAACTGGCAGCGATCACGATTGCGCGCAAGAACAGCAGCCGCAATCTCGGCTCGGTGCCCGGCTGGTGGACGCGCATGTCCGACCGGATCAAGAAGAATGATTCCGCCATCGTGCGCGGCGTGAACCGGTTGATCCCGCGCCCCCTGATCCGGACCGTGAAAGGCGTGGTTCAGGCAACTACGGAAGACCGCTCGCCGCCCGACTTTACCGATGATGCCACGCGCGCCGTGAAAGATGCGCTTGCCCGCGATGCCCAGCGCTTGCGTGATTTTACCGGCAAGCCGTTCGATCACTGGAAGGTCTGACCGCGTTTGCGCGCCAGGCCTTGATGCGGGGCCCGTTTGGGCCGATCTAGGCGTCATGTCGGAACTCTATCACAATCGCGTCCTCGAACTGGCAGCGGACATCCCGCATGCGGGTCACCTGCCGGACGCCGAGGCCTCGGTCCTGAAAGTGTCGCGTGTCTGCGGCTCCACCGTTCAGGTGGACCTGACACTGGACGAGGCCGGAACGCATATTGCCGCCATCGCGGTGGACCCGAAGGCGTGCGCGCTGGGGCAGGCCGCGACATCGATCCTGGCCGAACATGCGGTCGGGGCGACAATCGACGAGGTGATTGCGGCGCGGGATGCCTTGAAGGAGATGCTGAAGGCGGGCGGTCGTCCGCCGGAAGGCCGATTCTGGGAATTGCGCCATCTGGAGCCGGTGGCCGACTATCCGCCCCGCCACACATCCACCCTGCTGGCCTTCGAAGCGGCCGTGACCGCCATTGAACAGGCGCTTGCCGCGCGCGACGCTGCCTGCGAAGCAGCAGGCTGACATGGCGGGTGTCCGGCGGCGAACGGCCGAAGGCCTGCTCTGGCTCTACAAGCATGGACCGAGCCAGATCTTCTACGCCTTTGGCGCACGCTGTCAGCACACACCGACCTGCAGTGAATATGGCGCTGAATGCGTTGCGCGGTTTGGATGGTGGCCGGGCATATGGATGGCGCTGGCGCGGTTCGTTCGGTGCCGTCCGGGTGGCAGCCTCGGCAAGGACCCCGTTCCGGAGACGCTGCCGGACGTGCCGGCATGGCAACCCTGGCGCTATGGAGAATGGTCCGTCCGCAAGGCGATGGCCAGAATGACGCCCGGAATTGAAAACCGGGAGTGTTCATGTCATATGCACCGCGATGAATAGTTTTCGTTGCCTTCTCGGCCCGGTGGGCCTGACCACACGAACTCGCCGGGGTGCCTGACGCGCTCCCTGGTCGCGCCGGTGTGCGCGCCCGCTTCATGCACCCGTAAAAATCCCGAATCCTGCCCGGACCCAGACTCCGTCCGCCCCGACTGCATGGCAAATGCGTATGGGGTGGGAAATCCGGTGAAGTCGCGTTAAGCAGACGCCGGATAAAGGGCCTGACCGGAACCGAAATTGCCGCGCTGACCCCAGCGCCGAAAAGCACGAAAAGATTGAATCATGATCAAAGTTTCCCTGCCAGACGGCTCCGTCCGAGAATATGAAGAGGGCGCCTCACCCTTCGATGTTGCCAAATCGATTTCCAACTCCCTTGCCAAGAAGGCCCTTGCGGCCCGGGTCGATGGCGAATTGCGCGACCTGATGCGCCCGCTCGAGGGCGATGCCAGCATCGAGATCGTCACGGCGAATGATCCCGACGGCCTTGAACTGATCCGCCACGATGCCGCCCACGTCCTCGCCCAGGCAGTGCAGGACCTGTATCCCGACGCACAGGTCACGATCGGCCCCGTCATCGATGACGGCTTCTATTACGATTTCGCCCGCGAGGAGCCTTTCTCGACGGAGGATTTCGAGAAGATCGAGAAACGGATGCGCGAGATCGTCGATGCGGACTATCCGATCATCCGTGAGGTCTGGGCCAAGGAAGACGCCATCGAGACGTTCAAGAAGATCGGTGAGGACTACAAGGCGCAGATCATCGATGACATTATCCCGCCGGGCGAACCGATCACGGTCTACAAACAGGGTGACTGGTTTGATCTGTGCCGCGGCCCGCACCTGCCATCGACGGGCAAGTTGCCGAAAGCCTTCAAGCTGATGAAGCTGGCCGGCGCCTATTGGCGTGGCGACTCGAAGAACGAGATGCTGCAGCGCATGTACGGCACGGCCTGGGCGAACGAGAAGGATCTGAAGGCCCATCTCACGCGGTTGGAAGAGGCCGAGAAGCGTGACCACCGCAAGCTGGCCACGCAGCTGGACCTGTTCCATCTGGATGGTCTGGCGGCGGCCGGGTCCATTTTCTGGCATCCGAAAGGCTACCAGATCTGGCGCCAGATCGAATCCTATATGCGCCGCCGCCTGGATGTGGCCGGCTATGAGGAGATCAAGACGCCGCAGCTGATGGATTCGGTCCAGTGGGAGAAATCCGGTCACTGGGGCAAGTATCGCGAAAACATGTTCATCGTGCCGGACTTCATTCCGGAAGGCGATGAGGGCGTTGAGATTTCCGTGCCCGAAGATGCCAAGCTGATGGCACTGAAACCGATGAACTGCCCGGCCCATGTCGAAGTGTTCAAGCAGGGACAGAAATCCTATCGCGACCTGCCGCTGCGGCTGGCGGAATTCGGATGCTGTCACCGCAACGAGCCGCATGGCGCGCTGCATGGCATCATGCGCGTGCGCCAGTTCACGCAGGATGACGCGCACATCTTCTGCCGCGAAGACCAGATCGTCGAGGAATCGATCCGGTTCTGCCGCCTGCTGGAAAGCGTCTACCGGGATTTCGGCTTTGAGGACATCGCCGTGAAACTCTCCACGCGGCCGGACGTTCGCGCCGGGAGCGACGAGACGTGGGACCGGGCCGAAAAAGGCCTTCAGGACGCCGTCGATGCCGCCGGCCTGCCATGCGAGATCATGCCCGGAGAAGGGGCCTTCTATGGCCCGAAGCTGGAGTTCCAGCTGACGGATGCGATTGGCCGGGTCTGGCAATGCGGAACGCTGCAGCTCGACTATGTCCTGCCCGAGCGTCTTGGCGCGGAATATACGGCGCCGGACGGCTCGAAGCAGCGACCGGTCATGCTGCACCGGGCAATTCTCGGATCCATGGAACGCTTCATCGGTATCCTGATCGAGGAATTCTCCGGCGCGTTTCCGCTCTGGCTGTCTCCGGTGCAAATCGTCGTGGCTGCCATTACGGATGCGGCAAATGACTATGCCGAGGAGGCGGCTGAAGCCCTGCGCAAGGCGGGCCTGCGTGTCGAGACGGATCTCCGCAACGAGAAGATCAACTACAAGGTCCGGGAACATTCGGTCCAGAAAGTGCCGATCATTGCCGTGGTCGGCGGCCGCGAGGCCGAGGACCGCACGCTCGCGCTGAGACGTCTGGGCAGCAATGGCCAGCAGATGATCTCTCTGGACGAGGCCTGTGTGGACCTGGCGCAGGAGGCGCTCGCGCCGGACCTGAAACGCAGCTGATCCGGATCGACAGGTGACAGGCCAGCCCGAACACGGGAAGATGCCGGCCATGAGCTATGCATCGATCCTTGCCGCCGCCTTCGTGGTCTGGCCCGTCACCTGTCTCGCCGGAACACAGGGCAATCCGCTTCTCATGGCGCTGGCTGCCCTGCCGGCCCTGTTTCTGGCCCGCCCGTCCTGGCGTCCCGCGCCCGCCTTGCTGGCAGCGCTCGGCTTTCTGGTCTGGGCGATTGCCAGCGAGACCTGGTCGCCGGTCTCCCGCGGGATTGTCAGCGGCAGCCTGGCAGGCGGGGATTTTGCCATCCGCTCGGCCGGGCTGCGCATGGTGCTTACCCTCGTCTTTGGCACGTTGTTGATCGGCGGCGCACTCCGGATCGAACCGGGCCGGGCGCAGCTGTCCGCCCGGATCATGCTGGGCGCCGTGGCCCTGCATGGCCTGTTGCTGATTGCCAGTCCGCATCTGGCAGGGGACGTGCTGCCCTATTTCTACGATCATGATCCGGCCAAGTATCCGGAAGGGTGGCAGAACCTCGACCGGGCCGGAAATGCGTTCGCCCTCGTCCTGCCCATCCTTGCGGCCTATCTGTTGGTGCGGCCGGGCCTGGCGTGGAAGGGGATCGGCCTGTTCCTTGTTGCAGCCAGCCTGGTCAGCATTGCCCTTCTGGGCACATCGGCAGCAATGATCGGAATCGTATTGATGCTGGTCGCCTTCCTCGTCATGTGGGCGCTGCCACGAACCGGTCTGCGCTGGCTGTTCACCGGTGTTGCGGCCTATATCGCGCTTGCGCCGGTCCTGATCGGCGGTTTGCTTCACCTGCTGACGCGGATGGGCGTGACGCTGCCCGGCTCCTTCCAGTCGCGAGCTTGGTCATGGGACGTCGTGATCGGGCGCATTCGCGAAGCCCCGGTGAAGGGGCATGGCATCGACGCCACCAAATCCTGGCAGGAAACCTATGCGGCGCATCCGGACTGGCTGGCCCAGCTGCCGGATTTCTGGGCCTATTATCCGGTCGTGCCGGGACATCCGCACAATATGGCGTTGCAGATCTGGGCTGAAACCGGTCTGATCGGGGCCGGGCTGGCCGCGCTGACCGTGCTGCTGATCGGATGGCGGCTGCCTGCGGGGGACCGTCTGCGTCCGGATGTGCGGCTGGCCATAGCCGGCCTGCTGGCCGCGGCGGTCAGCCTGTTCAGCTTCTCCTACAGTGTCTGGAACGAGGCGTTCTGGGCCACGCTGGCCCTTTCGGTGGCGGGGTTGGTCCTCCTGTCCCGCCGGGAACGGAGCTCACTGGCATGACGCTGCCGACCATCACGGCCATTGTGGTGACCTATCATACGGGGCCCCGGCTCCACGAATGCCTGTACGGGCTGAAATCGGACCCGGACATTTCCGAGATTGTGATTGTGGACAATGGCAATCCGCCAGCGGAACAGGCCTGGATCGACCGATTCACGGATGCCTGCGACAAGGCGCACATCGTGCGTGACGGCACCAATCCGGGCTTTGGTACGGCCGTGAACAAGGGAGCGGCCGGTGCGCTGGGAGAGCTGCTTCTGGTGATCAATCCGGATGCGGTTCTGCGTCGGGGATCTCTTGGCCACATGGTCCGCGCGATGGGAGATGCGACGGAGCCGGTTCTGGTCGGCGGCAAGATATTCGACATTCACGGACGCGAGGAGCGGGGCGGGCGGCGCAACACACTCACCCTGGCGCGTGCGCTGGGGCTGGGAAAATGGACGCTTGAACATGATCCAGCCCCGAGAGACTTCATCGAGGTGGGTGCGGTGTCCGGCGCGTTCTTCATGATGCGGCGCAAGGCGTTCCGCAGCCTCGGCGGCTTCGATGAAGCCTATTTCCTGCATGTCGAGGATGTCGATTTGTGTCGCCGGGTCCAGCAGGCGGGGGGCGTCGTGCTCTACCAGCCGCTGGCGGGCGCATTGCATTATGGTTCGACATCGGATGTGCCATCCGATGAAGTCATGGCCCACAAGGCGAAAAGCCTGGTCCGATACTTCACGAAGTTTGCTGGCGGGCCGGCGGAAAGATTGCTGATCCGCCTGGTCTCTCCCTTCATGGTCCGGCTGCTGAAGGCGCGGGCCTAGATCGTCGGACGCCAGGTGTCAGGCGCCATTTCGAATCCGGCAAAGTCGAACCCCGGCGCGACAATGCAGCTGACGAGGGTCCAGGCGCCTAGCGATTCCGCCGTTTGCCAGTGATCGGCCGGAATGAGGCATTGGGGCGCGTGACCGGCGCGCAGGTCCGGCCCCAGAGTCACGGGCCGGGCGCCCTGGCCATCCGGCGGCGACAGGGTGAGCGACAGCGGGCCGCCAGCATGCCACAGCCAGTACTCATCTGCATCCACTCGGTGCCAGGCCGACACTTCGTCCGCCTGGAGCAGGTAATAGATCATGGTCGAGGCGGGACGGGCATCGTCCGCAGATGGCGCGCGATAGGTCTCCCGGAAATGGCCGCCTTCGGGATGTGGGGCGAGGTCCAGCAGGCGAATGATTTCCCGTGCGCCGAGGTCGCCGGACACGCCGCGCATCAGAACCGGTCCTTCCGGGTCCGGATTTCGGCAAAGGTAGCCACGGCATCGCCTGCATGGCCCATGGCGGCCTGAAGGGCCGGGTCATCTGCGCGCAGGAAGGGGTTGGTGGCCAGTTCCTTGTCGAGCCGGGTCGGCACGGTGGGAAGGCCTTCGGCGCGGCGCTCATCAATCCAGCGGGCATAGTCCGTCAGTGCCGCATTGTCCGGGTCGACCGTGACCGCGAAACGGGCATTGGCCTGCGTGTACTCATGCGCGCAATAGAGCAGGGTTTCCGGCGGCAGGGATTTCAGCTTCGACAGGCTGTTCCACATCATGTCCATCGTGCCCTCGAACACGCGGCCACATCCGAGCGCGAAGACGGCATCCCCGACAAAGGCCGTTGCCTGTTCCGGTAAATGGTAGGCGATATGCCCGATCGTGTGCCCGGGAACGTCGAGGATCTGCGCCGTGGCGCGTCCGAGCTCCACCGTGTCGCCTTCGGAAAGCGCGACATCGATTCCGGGAATCTTTCCGGCCTCGCCTGCCGGGCCATAGATGGTGCAGCCGGTATGTTCCTTGATCCGCAGATTGCCTCCGGCATGGTCCGGGTGCCAATGCGTGTTCAGAATGTGCGAAATCGTCCACCCCATCCGGTCCGCTTCGGAGAGGTATTTCTCTGCATCCGGCGTATCGATGGCGGCGGTCTGTCCGGACCAGGCTTCATGTACGAGATAGCCGTAATTATCGTTCAGGCAGGGAAATTTGTGTATGTCGAGGGTAACATTCGTCATCAGTGTCTCCTGCAGACCAGACTAGCACAGGGCCGTTCATGCGTCAGGATGCCGTCACTTTGCAACGTTTCTATGCGTCATCGCTTGGAACAGCGGTGACACGAATCCTGTCGGGAAAGCTGACGGATCTGTGGGGCGATGCGCGCGGATTGTCGCTGCTGGGGCTGGGCTATGCGCTGCCCGTGCTCGACGCCTTCGGTCCGGCGCCCAGCCGCCGGGTTGCCGGCGTGCCGCTGGATCACGGCCCGGTCCGGTGGGACCCGGCCGGGCGCGGCAATGCCACCGTGGCCATAGGCGATGTCCGCCTGCCTTTTCCGGACGGCATGTTTGACCGGGTGATCATCCTGCACGGGTTGGAAGAATCCGGCGACCCGCGCGCCTATTTGAGGGAAATCTGGCGTGTGACGGCGCCGGAAGGGCGGATTGTGCTGGCTGCGGCCAACAGGTCCGGCCTCTGGGCGCGGGCAACGCGAACCCCGTTCGGCCAGGGACGCCCCTGGACACGGGCGCAATTGATGAACCTGCTCTCGATCGGCCTGTTCCAGGTGACGGCCTCGTCCAGCGCGCTCTACATGCCGCCCCTGGCAACGCCGCTCGTCACATCGGCCGCCGAAGGCTGGGAGGTGATGGGGCGGATGATGGCGCCGGGGCTCGGCGGGGTCGTGCTGGTGGAGGCGGTGAAGCGTCTTTATGCCTCACCCGGCGGCGGTGCGCAGGCGCCTGTGACCGAAAAAGTGCGCATTGCACGTCCTGCGACAACGAATGGACGTGATTCCCATTGACGCAAAGCGGCGCAGGTCAGTACGTTTGCCGCATCGAACACATTTCAATTCAAAGGACTGGGCCTCATGAAACTCGTCACCGCTATCTTCAAGCCAAGCCGGCTGGATGCCGTGATCGATGCCCTGTCCGAAGCCGGCGCCACCGGACTGACCGTGTCGGAAGTGCGCGGCTATGGCCGCCAGCTGGGCAAGACGGAAGTCTATCGCGGCGCGGAATATGAAGTCCGCCTGCTGCCCAAGGTGAAGGTGGAGGTGGCCTGTCCGGCCGCTTCGGCAGACCGGTACGCCGAAGCCATCATGCAGGCGGCGAACACCGGCACGATCGGTGACGGCAAGATCTTCATCTACGATCTCGACAGCATCATCCGGATCCGCACCGGAGAACGGGACGAACAGGCCGTCTCCGGCTAGTCGTCCTCGCGCGCGGCAAAGCTCGCCTCTTCCGCATCATGATGCAGCTGCAGGTTCAGCAGCACGCCCTTCGCCACCGGCAAAAGCCAGAGGGACAGGCCGATCACTGCCGCGCAGAGCACAAGGAAGGCGAGGATCATGGGCACCAGCGGCAGCGGGCTCATCGGCAGCAGGAACAGGAACGGGGCCAGGATCAGCAGGACGCCGAACCCCACGAAGAAGGCCGGGCCGTCGGCCGTGTCCGCCGAGGACATGTCACGGCCGCAGACCGGGCAGGACTCGTTCAGCTTGAGATAGGAGCTGTAGAGCTTGCCCTGGCCGCACTGGCCGCAGCGCTGCTGGATGCCGGAGATGATGGGGGAGGGATGGCTCATGGTCCTGGCACCTTTCTGGCCGTGTCCGCGGGACAAACGGCGTGTCTGCGCTGAGCACCTTATCTAGGGATCACCCGGCCCGTGTCAGCTGCGGTAGATGGTTGCAGGGCAAGGAAGGCCTTGACCTTCCGGCCTGCTTTCCCCACCAGAGCGGGCGAAATAAGCCAGCAGGACCCCCATGACTGATCCCGTCTTCAACCAGATCGCCATTGTCGGCGCCGGACTGATCGGCGCATCCATTGCGCGGGCCGCGGTGGCATATGGCGCAGCCGGATCGGTCAGCCTGTATGATGCCAGCGAAACGGTGCGGTCCCGCGCCGCGGCGATCGGACTCGGTGACGTGGCCGACGATCTGGGCGCCGCCGTTGCCGATGCAGATTGCGTGCTGCTGTGCGTCCCGGTGGGCGCGCTGGAGCCGGTAGCGGCCGAGGCTGTGCCGAAGATGAAGGCGGGCGCGATCCTGACGGATGTCGGCTCGGTCAAGGTGCAGGCGGCGTCGGCCCTGGCGGCGGCCGCTGATGGCCGGGTACACATCGTTCCGGGGCACCCCATCGCCGGCACGGAACAATCCGGCCCGGAGGCTGGTTTCGCAACGCTGTTTCGCAATGCCTGGCACATTCTCACGCCGCTGGCGGAGCAGGGGGAGGGCTATGCCGAGGCGGTGTCCCGGCTGGAGGCTTTCTGGACGCGGCTTGGCGCCACGGTCGAGACCATGGACGCTGCGCGGCACGATCGCGTTCTGGCCATTACGTCCCACCTGCCGCACCTGATCGCCTTCAACATCGTCGCCACCGCGTTCGACATGGAGACGGTTGAGGAGGGGGAAGTCGTGAAATACTCCGCGGGTGGCTTTCGGGACTTCACCCGCATTGCAGCATCCGACCCGGTCATGTGGCGGGACGTGTTCCTCAACAACAAGGACGCCGTTCTGGAATGCCTCGGACGCTTTTCGGAAGACTTGGCCGCACTCCAGCGCGCCATCCGCTGGGGGGATGGCGAGACGCTGTTCAACGAATTCACGCGTGCCCGGTCGATCCGCAAGGCCATCATCGATGCCGGACAGGACAGCGGCGCCGTGAATTTCGGGCGGAACCTGCCCAAGGGAGACAAGGATGAAAGCGCTTGAGCTGACCGAGGAACGCCGCGACACGCTGCGCGGCCATCTCCAGACCCTGTTTGCGACAGAGTTTGACGAGCAGTTGAGCGCGTTTCGTGCCGATGACATCATTGATCTCATGCTCAGGACGCTGGGCCCGGCTGTCTACAACCAGGCGGTGGCGGATGTGCGCGCCCATCTGCAGGTAAAGCTGGAAGACCTGGACGGGGAAGTCTGGGTGGAAGAGGCGCCCTGACCCTCGCTTCACGCCCTTGTGTGTGGCGCTTGAGTGAACCATGCGGCTATGTCCGGCGTATGACCCGCATGACCCAGATGATTTCCCGCCGATCGCTGCTCCTGTCCGGAGCCGCCACGCTTGGCCTTGCTGCCTGTTCCATCAATTCCACATCCGATGCCGCAAAGACTGACAATGCCGACAATGCGGACAAGTTCGCAGGATCAGAGTGGCGGCAATTGTCGGAAGAGGACTGGCGGGCGCGTTTGAGCGAGGCTGCGTTCGGCGTGTTGCGGGAGGAGCGGACCGAGCGGGCCTTCACATCGCCGCTGAACAAGGAAGCGCGCACGGGAACCTATCACTGCGCAGGCTGTGATCTCGCCCTGTTCTCCTCCGACACTAAATTCGATTCCGGTACCGGATGGCCCAGCTTTTACGATGTGCTGCCCGGCGCGCTGGGCACGAAGCCGGACCGCAAGCTGATCTATGTGCGCACGGAATACCATTGTGCCCGCTGCCTTGGGCATCAGGGACACGTCTTCGAGGATGGCCCCGCGCCAACCGGCCTGCGATATTGCAACAATGGCGTTGCGCTGACCTTCAGGCCGGCCTGACCGGGATCATTCGATGATTTCCATCCCTTCCGGGATGATGAAGGGTGTGGTGGCCACTCCAACTTCGGCTGCCTCGACGACTTCGCCCGGTCCGCCTTCGCGCCGTTCATAGGCTTCGGCCAGTGACAGGTAGGGCGGTACATGCACCCAGCCCGCATCCCCGACATTCTGGGTGATCTCGAAATGCAGGTGGAAGGTTGTGGGCGTGCCACCGAAATCGTTCGAGACATAACCGATATGCTGGCCGGCCTCGACCGGGTCCCCGGCCTTCACCTGAAGCTTGGCCATATTCATGTGCATGTATTTGTAGATGCGGCCACCGGCGCGCAAATTCACGCTATAGGTGCCGACATGCGAGATGATGCCGTCCTCGACGGCGACGACCTTGTGCAAGGTGCGGTCGCTCGCCGATGTGCGCCGCAGCGTGTTGCAGTCAGCCGCCGTGCCGACGCGGATATCCTGACCCTGATGCACCTTTGACAGGGGACAATAGGGGGAATTGCGATTGGACGTGCGGACCTCGCAGAAATTGTCCCGCCACGGATAGGCATAGTTGCGGGTGTCACATTGGTCACCACCAGCCACGCCGCCGCCGAAGCTGAACACTTGTGACTGCAGATAGGCCGGCGCATCGGCAATCGGGAATACGATGTCCGGTGCATAGGCGATCTGTTCCGGCGCGCCCTGGCCGGTGCCGGGCAGGAGGGCGCCGGCTTCGTAAAAGCTGAAAGTTGGATCAACGGGATCCGGCAGGCTGGCCGTATCATCCGAGTCGTCTGCCGGTGTGTCTGGGGCCGGGTCCGGATCGCTGCCGTCCGGATCGGTGACGCCTGTGTCCGGGTCCTCATTGCCGGCATCGCTGCCGGGTGCATCGTCATCCGGCGTGCCGGTATCCTCATCGCCGGTTTGCGGTGGCGTCTCGTTCCCGGTATCCGGCATATCGGAGCCGGACGGGTCTTCCATGCCAGTGTCCGTGTCCGGCGTATCATCCGTGGGCGTATCGGGTTCAGGATCCCCGTCGAGACCGGTGTCCGGTACGGTCCCGGCGTCACCGGCATCATCCAGCGGCTCATCATCCGATCCCGTATCGTCGCCCGTGCCATACGGGTCGTCGACCGGAACGGAGGGCGGCGGCGGGCCGGGGGCGCCCGGCGGTACAGCGGGCCCGGCATCCGGCGTTTCCGGCGTCGGGCCGCCATCGCCCGGAAATCTCACAAAGTCACACGCGGCAAGCAACAGGGCAGTGCTTGCCAGCAGCAGCAATCGTGTTGGTTTCATCAACGCGTCCCCGCAATTACCAGCTTCTCGGTGATCTCCAGAGCCTCCTGCTCGGTGATGCACACGCCTTCGGCAGTCTGGGCGGCCTTGCACTCGAATTCAACCAGATAGTCGGCGCCATAGCGCGAGAATGTGACCTGCGCCCCCGTCATGGTCGGCGTGAACATCAGGTCGGGGGCGTCTCCGTCTTCGGCATCGCCCGTCGTGCCGAACACTTCATTCGTTCCGTTCACCACGATGTCGTAGTCAATGCCCGGATAGTAGGCGAAATACCCGTCGGACATGGGCTGGAACCGGACGCCGTTCTCGGCGGATTGCGCCACGACAATCCCGGTCGGCAGCAGGACGGGAACGGGCGGCGCGCTGTTGCCGGATGCCACCTGGAAGCCGGTCTCGCGATCCTCGCCGGAACGTGCGGCCATGTCGGCGCGGGCTGCGTCCCAGTCAATCGTTGCTGTGCTGGCGACAACTACCGGGCCGTCCGTATCGGCCGTTTCCGGTGCCGATTCTGACGGGTCCGTAGCCGGTTCCGGCACTTCTGCGGGCGTGTCGGCCTCCATGGCGGGCGGCGCGTCCCGGTCGCGGGCGATCAGGAAGTCACAGGCCGCCAGGCTCAGGCAGGCGCCGCTCGCAATCAGGAACGTACGGATGGTGGTCATTTGCGTTTATCCTCTCCGGGATGGGCTACAAAATCAGGATCGGCATAGGCGACACCCTCGATCGCCAGGATCATGTTGCGGATTTCCTCGATCCGGCCGCGGGTGGCTTCCGCACCGGCCGGCAATTGATAGGCCAGATTGATCTCTCCGGAATAGCTCGCCCCGACAAGCCGGAAGTCCTGCAGGGCAGGCAGCTGGCTGGCCAGGTCGGCATAGGCGGCTTCGGCCGTTTGCCGGTCCCGTTTGTAGTTCCGGCAGATCGTGTCGATTTCGGGCCGGCCCTTGAGGCGGACAATGAATGTGACTTCGGCGCCCTTGCCGGCGGCGCTGCTGCTGCCGCCACCCGACGCCTGGGCTGGCGTCACCTGCTCCACGCCGACAGCACCGATGGGGGGGCGTTCGGGTGAAATGGCGGGCGCCGGACCAGCCGTCTGATGCGTCTGGTCCGAACTGTCATTCGCGACAAACACCAACCCGACTGCGCTGGCCAGCAGGGTGACGCCTGCAAGGCCGAGCGGACCGCCCAGATGAACGGGATTCGGGCGGCGTTTCGGCATCAGTCTCCGCCGCCTCCGCTGGAGGGATCCGGAACCTTTGCCAGGTCCAGAAGGCCCTGGCCGCAGGGCCGGGTGCACATGTCCGGGCTGCCTTCAATGGGCGTGGTTCCGGGATAGAGGGCGCAGGACCCGGAGCATTGTTCCGCCGTCCGGGGTGCAACGGCAGACAACAGTGTGGCCTTGAGCTCCTCCGGCGAGGCGTCCGGATCGCGCGCCTTCAGAAGCGCAAGGGCAGCAGAGACATGCGGCGCCGCCATCGAAGTGCCCTGTTCGAAGGCATAGTAGCAGTCGTCCACGGCTTCTCCCGTGACCGGGTCGTAGCAATTGGTGGCGGCTTTTGTGGACAGCACGCCGTCCGGCCTGCCGTCGCCATTGTCGTCACGGGTCAGGTCACCGCCCGGGGCCAGCAGGTCCACTTCAGGACCGAAATTGGAATAGGGGGCAATGTGACCGCGGCCGTCACCTGCAGCCACAGTGATCACATTGGCGCAGCCACCCGGGGCATAATACTGGGTCGCGACGCGGGCATTGCCGGCGGCGGAGACGACCAGGACACCACGCTCGGTGACGGAGTCGATCGCGTCCTGCAGGGAGGCCGGGCAGTATTCGAACAGGCCGATCGACAGATTGATCACGTCGGCCGGATTATCATTCCAGATTTCGTTGCCATCGGCGTCTTCGGCGGGGATCAGGCCGCCGGCCCAGCGAATGGCGTCATTGATGTCCGACAGGCGGCCGCCGCACTTGCCGAGGGCCCGAACGGGAACGATCTTCACATTCCACGCACCGCCGGCCACGCCGGAGGCATTGTTGGTGGCAGCCGCACCGATGGTGCCGGCCACATGCGTGCCGTGGAACGTGTCCGCCGCATAGGGCACGGAGGGGTCGCACAGATCGCCGGGGTCATTCGGGTCTCCGTCACGGCCGTCGCCATCATTGCCCATGCGCGGATCGGAAACCATGTCCCAGCCCGGCGCGATGTTCGGGGAATCCTTGATGTCTGGATGGTCCAGCTGAAGGCCGGTGTCCACTACGGCAACCACGACATCTTCCGACCCTTCTGTGCCCTGACGGGTCCAGAAATCCTGGAAGCTCGATCCGCCGATGGATTCGCCGTCTCCTGTGCCATTGTTCTGGAAGTGCCATTGCAGCGACCAAAGGGGATCATTCGGCGTGATCGTCGTGTCGGTGATCACGTCCGGAGTGACGTCCGGGCCGGTGCCGGGCGTATCGGGGCGCGGCTTGCGGGCGAACTGGTTCTCGAAAATGTAGTCCTTCTCGACATATTCGAACTGTCCGGAGGCCCTCAAATCCTTCACCACGCATTCGGTGGCCAGGACCGGGTTGGACTGGACGGTCACCATGTCCGGATTGTCCGGGCACTCGATTTCCGCGTCGGCGGCAAGAAAGTTCTGCAGCACGCTGCGCGGCGCGCGATTGGGCAGGACCTGTTCCGGGGTGAACCGGGTCGGGCTGCCGCCATCCTCGCCGATCTGTATGACCATCTGGCCTTCACGGGACAGGGCGACTTCCCCGCCCATGCCGTATTTCGACAGCGTGTCCAGCATGACCGAATTGGCATCCCGCTGGGCCTGGATCGCGTCGCGGCTGATCACTGACCGGCGCGCAAGCTTGCGGGCGGCGGTTTTCTCCTGCACCGGTGCGGTTTCCAGGGACCGGGGATTGAGTGAGCGGGTCCGGGCTGCCGGAGGTGGCTCCTTGGCGCGGGCCTGTTCCAGTTGCCGCGAGGCCTGGTCGATCTCTGCCAGCGTCTTCTCGCGGGCTTTCGGGTCCAGTTTCACTTTCGGCATGACCCGGGCGGGCTGCACGATGGACAGGCTGCGCGCCGAAGACGGGGCCGATGGGGCAGGGGCGGGCTCGGTAACCGGGGCCGTCTCGGCCAGCGGCGCGCTCTCGGCTTCCACTTCGGCGGCAAACTCCTCGATCATTTCCGGATCTTCCAGGAACACCTCGTCTTCCTCGACGATCGCCATGGTCTCGGCGGGGGGAATGTCCTTCGGCTTGGCAATGATCGAGCCGACCGCGAACAGGGGTGTTGCGCTGGCCGTTTCGAAATTCAGTTCATTGCGGAGCGTGCCGGCAATGGCGCGGTCCATGACATCCGCCGTTTCCATCGGATTCGGCGCATCCGGCTCGACAATCGTCCGGCCGCTGATCTGGTCGACCGTCGCATCCGCCAGGTCCCGCGCGCGTTCAAGGCGCAAATCCTGCTGGTCGCAGGCAGACAGGGCGAGCAGGCCGGCCATGGCCGAGCCGAGCATCAGGCGGCCAGGCTTAGAAATCAGGTTCCGCAGCATGTGAGATATCCCCGTGAGTTTCCCAAGATATGCCCAGCTCCCTAGATTAACCCTTTAGCAAGATTATGACGACGCCATGGCCTTGTCCAATCCAAACCCGTTCCTTCACTGCGCGTAATCGGCGCTTTGGTTCCCGTTCGCCTGCCGCCACGACAGGTTTTGCATGCTGCTGGACTTTTGCAGCAGACAGGCAGATGAGAAGGGGATGACGACGGGGCAGATGATTCCACCAGACATGTCCAGACCGGACCGGCGCGGTGCGTTCTTCCTGCTTTTCTTCTCCCTGATGGCCATTGGTGCGGGCAATACGATGCTGATTGCCGCCGTCCTGCCGCCCCTGACCCGTGAAATCGGCCTGCCGGACTGGATGGCCGGGGCGGTGTTCGCCCTGTCGGCCCTGTGCTGGTCGCTGTTCTCCCCGTTCTGGGGCGGACGGTCTAACCGCTGGGGCAGGCGTCCCGTCGCCGCGCTGGGCCTGGCGGGGTATGGGGTCTCGATGCTGCTCCTGTTCGTGACGGGCCTGCTCAGCCTGACCGGCGTGCTGACGGGCACATTTGTCGTGTTTGCCTGCCTGGCCATGTCGCGGTCCATATTCGGCCTGATCGGATCCGGCACCAATCCGGCGGCGCAGGCCTATGTCGCCGACCGGACGAGCCAGACAGAACGGCAGGCCGAGATCGCCTTCATCACATCCGGCTTTAGTGTCGGCACCGTGATCGGGCCGGCCTTTGCCGCGGCGCTGGTCGCCACGCTCGGCCTGCTCAGCCCGCTTCTGCTGACGGCCGTGATCGCCTTCACCATGTCAGCCATGATCTGGTTCCGCCTGCCGGAGCAGCGCGATCCGGTGACGGATGCCACCCAGCTCGACGAGATACCCGGCGCCCGCGGCCTGTGGCGGTCCGGCCCGGTGCTGCCATTCCTGATCTTCGCGGTCTGCCTGTCCCTGACGACCGGCGTGCTGACCCAGGTCTTCGTCTTTTCGGTCATGGACAAGCTGGGCGTGTCCGGAAAGGAGGCGGCCCAGTTTACCGGGCCGGCCTTTACCGTCGGCGCGCTGGCCGTGCTCCTGGCGCAACTGGTGCTGATCCCGCGACTGAAGCTGCGGAACAAGACGCTGATGTGGGGTGGCTGCCTGCCCTTGCTGGCCGGGGCCGTGCTGATGGTGTTTGCCAATGATTATGCCAATCTGATCCTGGCCCAGTTCTGCATCGGACTGGGGCAGGGGCTGGCCCGGCCGGGATTTTCCAGTGGCGCCTCGCTGGCCGTCTCGCCCCAATTGCAGGGCAATGTGGCCGGCCTGGTGATTTCAGCCAATGGCATGGGCTTCATCATCACGCCCTTCTTCGGCCTGTTCGTCTACGAATATGTGAACCCGCAACTGCCCTTCATCTTCTGCGCAGCGCTGCTAAGCTTCATGATCCTCTATGCCCGGTTCGGACTGAAGGATGGCGTGGGCGAGCCCGATGAGGATGAATTCCTGCCGGACTAGTTGGTGCTGGCCGCCACACCGGCACTGGTTTCTTCCAGCACCAGCGCCAGGGCCTGCTCGGTCGGATACCCATCCGCCACCAGCCCTTTCGATTTCTGGAAGGCCTGCAGCGCACCCTTGGTCTTGCGTCCCGGAATGCCGTCCACCGTGCCGGCATCGAAGCCCTGTGCATTCAGGGCTGCCTGCAAGGTCCGGATCTGGCTGACCGTCAGCGGGGTCAGATGGGTCGGCCATGAGGCGACCGGGCCGCGCTGGCCGCCCATTGCGTCGCCGGACAGGCCGACCGCAAAGGCGTAGGAATCGGCATTGTTGTAGGATTTGAACGCCTTGAAATTGTTGAACAGCAGGTATTTCGGGCCTTCCGCCCCGGCCGGCAGCCACAATTCGGCATAGTTCGCGCCATGGGTATCGAAACTGCCGCCGCGCGCGGGCACCAGGCCAGCGGCCATCCAGGTCTCGATGCGGCGCTCATGGCCGTCGGCCAGTCCGAAGTCGAACCCGGTCTTCGCCAGCACTTCGATGCCCCAGGGCTGGTTGTGGGCATAGCCCGAACTGGCCAGATAGGCGGCGGTGGAGGCCAGCGCGTCGGCTTCGCTGTTCCAGACATCCTTCTTGCCGTCCCCGTCGAAATCCTGAGCATGGGCCAGATAGGTGGACGGCATGAATTGCGTGTGGCCCATCGCTCCGGCCCAGCCGGCGGTCAGGTGATGGCGCTCGGCATGGCCTTCGCCGAGAATGGTCATCAAGGCCAGCAATTCGCGCTCGGCGAGGCTCGTGCGGCGGCCTTCAACCGCCATGTTCGCCAACACGTTGGGGGCGTCGAAATCGCCCTTCACGGCGCCAAAACTCGTCTCCATGCCCCAGATGGCCACAATGGCTTCGCGGTCTACGCCATAGGCGGCTTCCAGCGCATCGAACAGGCCAGGGGAGTCCTGCAGCCGCGCAGCGCCAGACCGGATCCGGCTGTCGCTCATCGGCACACGCAGATAGTCCCAGATCGGCTTGGCGAATTCGGCCTGGTCCTCAATTCCCGTCCTTGCGGGCTGGAACGAGGATCCGAGCCACAATTCCAGCGGTGAAATGCCGGCAAGGACCGATTCCACCGTTTCCCGGTCATGCCCCGCTGCCAGCGCCTTTTCCGAAAAGGCGGCCCGCCACGTATCCATGCCGGCATGGCCGGATGATGCATAGTTGATCGGGCCGGTTTCCGGTGCCGGCACGGGCGCAGGCCCCGCCACCGGAGGAGCGGCCTGGCCGGAACTCGTTGCACAGGCGGCGACCAGCGCGGTCATCGCGGCGGTGGCAATGATGTGGGAGCGCTTCAGCGCAAAACGTGCCATTCTTCCTGCTCCTGAAACCGCACGCTCATGACAGCGTGCAATCTTGACTCTTCTCACCGGATTCATTACCCGCTCCGCTTTCCAATTTCTTATGATCCACAGGCTAGGCCCATGAAAGTCCGCTCGTCTCTCAAATCGCTCAAGTCGCGCCACCGCGACTGCAAGATCGTGCGCCGTAAGGGCCGCGTCTACGTCATCAACAAAACTGATCCCCGCTTCAAAGCAAAGCAGGGCTGACGCGAACATGAACAGGCAATGAGGCGGGACTATGGCTGCCAGGATTGCCTTGTTCGACCTCGGGCGCGTGGTTCTCGACTGGGAACCCGCCCGGCTCTACGCGAAGATCATTGATGCCCCGCAGGAACGCGAAAAGTTCCTGACGGAGATCTGCAACATGACGTGGCACACACGGCATGATGCCGGCGCCAGCTTTGCCGAAAATGCCGACGACCTGATCCGGCAGCACCCGCAATATGAAGCTGAAATCCGCGCCTGGGGCGAGCGTTGGCTCGAAATGTTCGATGGCTATGTCGACGGCACACCGGAGCTGATGGCCCGACTCGATGCGCGCCGCGTCCCGCTTTACGCCCTGTCCAACATGCCGTCGGAACCCTGGGACGAAATGCTCACCATTTTCGACGAATTGAACAGGTTCCGGCACGTGGTCGTGTCCGGCCGTATCGGCATGGTAAAGCCGAGCCCGGAAATCTTCCATCATGCGCTGGACCGGATGGGCGGGCCCGACCCGGATGAGGTCCTGTTCATTGACGACAGCCTGCGCAATGTGGAGGCGGCAGGCGCGCTGGGTTTCCGGACCCATCATTTCACCGGCGCCGCCGGGCTGGAACAGGCGCTGACGCAGGAAGGCCTGCTGTGATGGCAAGCCGGGCTTGCCGCGCCGCACGGGCCGCATAATATCTGACAGATGATAAGAGCGTTCCTCCTGGCTTGCCTGCTCCTTGCGGGCGCGGCGCATGCCGAGCCCTCGGACGAGATGTTCGAGAAGCTGCGCAATGCGCCGAGCGACAGTGAGGCCAACGACATGGCGCTGGATATCTGGGCATCCTGGATGGAATCCGGCTCTCCGACGGTGGATGTCATCATGGAGCGCGGTGTCGATGCCCAGACCGCCGGAGACTTTGAAACGGCGCGGGCCTTCTTCGACCGGGCCATCCTGATCAAGCCGGACTATCCCGAAGCGTGGAACCGGCGCGCATCCCTGTTTCTGAGAGACGAGAATTATCCTGAAGCCTTGCGCGATCTGAACGAGACCCTGCGACTCGAACCCCGCCATTTCGGCGCCTGGGCAGGCCTCGGCATGATGTTCGAAAGCATGGGGTCGCCCCAGCACGCCCTGGAAGCGTATCGCGAGGCGCTGACCATCTATCCCCGCATGCAGCAGGCACTGGCCGCCGAAAAACGCCTGTCGAAGCTGTCGGAAGGCCAGGGCCTTTGAGGCGCATGCTGACGGCAACCGCTCTCGGACTGTGCGCGCTCGGAACGGGCGCCTGCGTGACCAGCGCTGCCTACAAGACGCGGGTCGAGACGGCGCACCCGCCGATCGGGCAGATGGTGCCGGTGGAGGAGTCTGCGGTTCATGTGATCCGGAAAGGGGAGGCAGGCCCGCCGGTCCTGATGATCCATGGGGCCAGTGCCAATGCCCGCGAGTTCACCTGGACCCTCGCGCCCCAACTGTCAGACTCGCACCGCGTGCTGATGGCCGACCGGCCGGGACATGGCTATTCCGCGCGTCCCGACAATGCGCAGGATCTGGGGGTCCAGGCCGCGCAAATGGCCGGTGTGCTGGACGCGCTTGCGCCCGGGGAGAAGGCCGTGATCGTGGGCCATTCCTTCGGCGGGGCGGTCGCGCTGCGTATGGCGCTGGACCGTCCGGACCTTGTCAGCGGGCTCGTCCTGCTGGCACCCGTCACCCATGACTGGGGCGGCGGCGGTCATGCCTGGTACAATTCCTTTGCAGCGCCGCCCCTGGTCGGTCCGGTCTTCAGTCAGCTTGTGCCGCTCGTCGGGCCGGGTCAGTTGGGCAATGGCATCAATGACGTGTTCGACCCAGCACCTGTGCCCGCCGGCTATTCGGAGAAATCGGCAATTGGCCTGTTGTTCCGGCCGCGGAATTTCCGGGCGAATGCGCGCGATGTGAAGGCATTGCAGGACCAGCTTGCCGAACAGTCCGCGCGGTATGGACGTCTGAATGTACCGATCATCGTGTTTTCCGGCAGTGGCGATACGGTGATTTCGCCCCGGCTTCATGTCGGCCAGCTGAAACAGCAGGTCGATGTCGATCTCGTTATCCTGCCGCATGAAGGGCACATGCCACACCATGGCGAGGGCGAAGCTGTTGCCGACGCCATTCGCCGTCTGGCCAGCGGCGGAAACTCCCGCTAAGACGCGCCTTCTTTTCCGAACCCATTTCCAAGGAGCCTCTCATGGACGACGACGCCTCGATCACCCATCTCACCGAAGCGACCCGCGAAAAGCTCCGCCAGACCGTCGCCAAGATCGAGCGTCTGGAAGAGGAGAAGAAAGAGGTCGCCGAACAGATCAAGGAAATCTACGCCGAAGCCAAGGCGTTCGGGTTCGACACCAAGGCGCTGCGCCAGGTGATCAAGCTGCGCAAGGTCGATAAGGCCGAGCGCGAAGAGCAGGAAATGGTGCTCGACACCTACCTGCTGGCTCTGGGCGAAGCCTGAGCCGGTTTGCCTCGACGGCATTAATCGCCATATTCTCTGCCCATGGGCCGAGATGTCGACGAACGGAAGAAACGCGCCGCGCTTCGCAAATTGCGGAAGGCGGCGGCGTTGGCCGAGCAGGGGCTCGGTCCGCCCCTGTCCGATTGGGAGAAGCAGTTTCTCGAAGAGGTCGAGGAACGCATCGAGACCTATGGGTCCGCCTTTGCCGATCCCCTGAAGGGAAGTGACGGAGAGGCCCTGTCCAGCCTGCAGCAGATCAAGCTGAAGGAAATCGACAAGAAAGCCCGCGGCAAGGGCCGGTCCGGGTTTGGGTCCGGCAGGAAGAAACCGGGCGGCTTCAACAAGCGGCCGGCCCCGCGCGTGCGCCAGCTGGATGATGACATTGCCGAAGACATGCCGGAAACCGCGCCGGAGCCGCCGGAGCCGCCGGTGCGCAGTGCGCCAAAATTGGTCAGGGCGTCCGACCTGAAACCGGCCACGCCCGATACGCCGGCATCTGAAACGCAGAATGCCCCGACCGAACGCCCGCGTCCGGCATTCCGGGTCATCGACGGGGGAAAACAGGACGAATAGACCCGAAAGCGGCGTTCGTGCGTATAGGATTGCGTATCCCGGAACAGGAAGGACATCCCGCATGAAGACTGTCGTAATCACCGGCGCATCAACCGGCATCGGCGCGGCGACCGCTCTCTATCTCGCCAAGCATGGCTGGTGCGTCTATGCGGGCGTGCGCAAACAGGCTGATGCAGAAGGCCTGTCGGCCCGTTCGGAGGGTGACATCCGACCGCTTATCCTGGATGTGACCCGGCAGGACCAGGTCGACGCAGCCGTCGAGATCGTGGCCCGGGCGCTCGAAGGCAGGACGCTGACGGGCCTCGTCAACAATGCGGGTATCGCGAATATGGGGCCGCTCGCGATCCAGCCGCTCGATGACTTCAAGGCGCATTTCGATGTCAACGTATTCGGCCTCCTGCGCGCCTCTCAGGCATTCGCGCCGCTATTGGGCATGGACCGGGACCGTGAGGGGGCCCCTGGCCGGATCGTGAACATCACCAGTGTGGGCGGGCGGATTTCCGCGCCGTTTCTCGGCGCCTACACCGCCACCAAGCATGCAGTGGAAGCGATGACGGATTCCCTGCGGCGCGAACTCGTCATCTTCGGGATTGACGCGATCGCCATCGGGCCGGGGTCCGTCAAAACGCCGATCTGGGACAAGGCAGAAGAGGCAAACTCGGATGGCCCCTATGCCGGCAGTGCCTGGTCGGACGCGCTGGAGCAGTTTGAACAGGTCATGCTGAAGGGCGGACGGGACGGCCTGCCGCCGGAGCAGATCGCCAAAGTGGTCGAGATCGCACTGGAGGATGCCACGCCGCGGGCACGGTATTCGCCGGTCCCGAACAAGCTGACCAATTGGTACATTCCCACCCTGTTGCCAAAGCGGATGCTGGACGGCGTGTTCTGGAAACGGTTCGGCCTGAAGAAGCCGGGTAAGTAAATTTTCCCGCAGGCATTGACGGACCGCGCGGAAAGCGCGCGCATTCTCCCGAAAACAAAAACGGGAGGAATACGGACATGGCCAATCTGGACGGCAAGGTTGCCATCATAACGGGGGGTGCCAGCGGCATCGGTCTGGCAGGGGTCGAGACATTTGTCGCGGCCGGGGCGAAAGTGGTCGCCGGCGACATTCAGGATGAAAAGGGCGCGGCCCTGCAAACCCGGTTCGGGGACGACAAGGTCCTGTTTGTCCATTGCGACGTGACCGACATGGCTCAGCTGGAAGGCATCATGAGCCAGACGGTCGACCATTTCGGCCGGCTCGACATTCTCTGGAACAATGCCGGACATGGCGGGACGCCCGACAGCGTGGAAGAGCTTGATCTGGACGCTTATGACCAGACCATGTCGCTGTTGCTGAAACAGGTGTTTGCCGGGACCAAATTTGCCGTGCCCCACATGAAGGAACGCGGCGGGTCGATCATCAACACATCCTCGATCAGCGCAATTTGCGCAGGCTATGCGCCGATCACTTATTCCGTGGCCAAGAAAGGCGTTGCCCATTTCTCGAAACTCGCCGCCGCGGAACTGTCCAAATACGGCATTCGCGTCAATGCGGTCCTGCCGGGTTTCATCGCAACGTCGATCTTCGGGGCTTCGCTGGGCTTGCCGCGCGAACAGGCCGACCAGATGGCGGCCATGCTGGTCGAAGCCGGTGGCAGCATGCAGCCGGCCGGCCGGGTCGGGAAAGGCGAGGACATTGCCGAGATGGCGGCGTTCCTGGCCTCGGATGCGGCCGGGTTCATCACCGGGGGCGAATTCCTGGTCGATGGCGGGATGACTGTCGGGCCGCGCCATTCCTGGGACGAAACCGCAGGCGGGCCTCTGCTGGACGCGCTGGGCATCACGCCGGAACAGGCTGAACAGATGCGCACACAAATGAACAGCCAGTGAAACGGTTTGAACGCTAGCGATCTTCCCGGAGCGTTTCGAGACCAGGCAGGGATTCGACCTTCTGCAGAAGGGCGCGCAGCGATTTGGCACGTGCGACGGGACGTCCCCGTTCGTCCGCTATCACAAAGCCGGTTTTTGACTTACTGAGAGGGAACCGGCGCCAATGGGCGCGCGTCCTGAAGATCCATATCTGGTCGGGTTCGCGTCCGGATGCGGCCCAGCCGGTCCACATGTGGCCGACGGGCAGGTCTCGCCACAGGCGGTCGATTTCCTCTAGTTCGGAAGGCGTAAAACAGCCCATGGTATCTCGCCCCGGTCAAACGCGTCCTCAAGACCTAGAGCCCGTTGCGGCGCCGCGCAACATCGAGGGCGCGCTATGGATGCTGGCTTCCGGGGCCACGTTCACGGTCTTCCTGACCCTTTCCAAGCTGCAATCGGCCAGTTTCGATCCGGGGTTTCTGGCGTTCTGGCGGTCCGGTGTGGCGCTGATCGTCGTGCTGCCGATCATATTCCAGCAGGGGCTCGGCATCATGAAGGTCCACCAGCCGGGCCTGATCTTCCTGCGCAGCCTGTTCGGCACATTTGGTTTCGCGCTGGGCTTCTATGCCGTGTCTGACGCGGTCGGCCTGCCGCTGTCGGAATTCAACGCGATCAGCTTTTCGCGCGCCCTGTTCGTGACATTGCTGGCGGCCCTGCTGCTCAAGGAGCGGGTGGGGCCGCACCGGTGGGGGGCAACGCTTGCCGGGGCGGTCGGGGTGATGATCATGATGCAGCCCCATCTCGGAATCAGCATGGGCATGGCGCTGGCCCTCGGCGCGGCATTCTGCCTGGCGGGGGCGATCACGCTCGTGAAATCCCTGACACGGCTGCACCGTCCGGTCACGTTGCTGATCTGGGCGAACTTGCTTTCATCCATCATGCTGTTGCCATTGGCCATCATGAAATGGCCGGACGTGGCACCCAGTTTTCAGGATTGGGCCTGGATCGGGCTGATGGGTGTTTGTGGCGTGACGGGGCAGTATTTCTATATTCGCGGCATGAGCGTCGGCGACGCGTCTTTCCTGTCACCCATCGACTATATGCGGCTGCCCATGGCGGCCATCGTCGACTGGGGGCTGTTCAAGGCGCTGCCGGGCACCTGGACCTGGGTCGGGACCATCATCATTGTCGGGGCCACGCTGTATATCACCTTGCGGGAGCAGCGGCTGTATTCGGCGGCCAAGAGTTCCGCCGCCCAGCCGCCGGAGCCTTGATGGCGATCAGTCGGCGACGGGAGCTGGCTCCGAACCCCGGAACGTGGCGCCTGCGGCCACGAAGCTGAGCACGGCCAGGACAGCCGCGGCAACGCCGTTCCAGCCCGCCA
This sequence comes from Hyphomonas sp., assembly GCF_017792385.1. Lineage (NCBI taxonomy): Bacteria > Pseudomonadati > Pseudomonadota > Alphaproteobacteria > Hyphomonadales > Hyphomonadaceae > Hyphomonas > Hyphomonas sp. The sequence goes on from NZ_CP051230.1 coordinate 1,566,151, forward strand.
TGGACAGGCCGAGGATGCGGAAGGGCGCATCGGTGCAGGACGGTACATGCATCGGCTTGCTGAAATCCTGAATTGCCAGCGGGTCGATCGGCCCTTCGCCTGCGCACCCTTCCGGCGGCGGCAACAGGCCCCATTCCACGCCGGAATGATAGAAGGCGACAATGACGCCGACGATGAAGACCAGGCCGATCATCATGTTCAGCGCGACCAGGAACCGGCGGTTCGGCCGCCAGCGCCACAGGACAAGGCCGGTCAGGGTCATCGCGATCAGGGCCCAATAGACCTCCCGCTGACGCAGGCATAGCGGGCAGGGGGCGAGGCCGCCAAACTGCTCGAAGGCATGCGCGGCCGCCAGCATGAAGGCAGAGACCGCGACAGCGACCACCGGCCATTTCCAGTCCTTGAGGAGCGATTTCACGAAATCCATGAGTCAGCTAAAGCCGTGCAGCGCCATTCCCACAATGCGGCGCAAGGTCACTTTCGCGTTATGGCTCATCCAAACAGGCTGACGGCACCGAACATGACCGCGCCGATCAGGCCGCTGACCCAGGCTGTCCCGATGACCAGGCCGGCGATCACCATCAGGCCGTCCTTCTGCATCAGACCGAAAGAGGCGATGGCCACAGCGAAGCCCGGCACAGTGTTGGTCATGGGCAGGGGCACGAGAATGGACGCGCAGAACACACACAGGAACAGGCCGATCACGCGTTCGGACCGCTTTCCCGTGATCACCGTGAAGCGCGGGCGAACAATCCGCTCGATCCAGCCGAGCCATTTGCGTCCGCCAGCCGCCATCTGGGTCAGGCCCTTGCGGTCAATCTTCCGATTGCCCAGCTTGTCCGGCATCCAGGGCTGTTCCCGGCCCATCGCCATTTGCGCCGCCAGCGCCATCATGGGCAGCGAGACCACTTGCGGCACGCCATAGAGAAACGGAATGCAGCAGGGCAGGGCGAGCAGGAACAGGCCCGCGCCGAACGCGCTTTCATCCAGTTGGTCAAAGATGGCGCGCAGCGAAAACCCGTCTTCCGGCGCACGCTCGGCGAGGGACTCAATCGTTTGCAGCAGCGTTTTGTCGGTGGGAATTGCGGTGGAGGTCATGCTTTAGCTGTTAGATGTCTTTGATCCCGGCGTCGAGTAGATTGACACGGGCCCCGGCAATGCGGCAGGAGAAGCGCTCCCTGCAAAGGGCCTCTGTGGCGGAATTGGTAGACGCGACGGATTCAAAATCCGTTTCTGGTGACAGAGTGCCGGTTCGAGTCCGGCCAGAGGTACCATTGGGGGAGCCGGGCGCGTGCCTTCCGACAAAGCAGGCCCGGATCGGCAGGAATTGCCTTTCCCGATCTCCGCGAACCGCTCATGCCGCCCGGAAGACTCGCCTTCACAAAACATGAGACTTGCGCGCCACGCATGGCGGTCCGGGGAGGCCTGAGCCATCAAAACACCCCGATTAACCGGACGATCATCAGTTTTTGCAAACAATTGTATCACCAAGAACAATAACTGAGCCAGATCCGGGGACGAGTGATGATGGTAGGATACAAGGCGTGCGCCTTGCCAATGCGCCCGTGTGCTGTCGCAGCTGCTGCAGCGCTCGCCTGGCGGAGCATTCAACATGATTGACCTCGCGCTCCTCCAGCTTGCGGCGCCAGCCATCGAGAGTCCGCAGACCCAGGAGGCCCGCTCCCTGTATGAGCAGGGAGTCGAGGCGCGCCATGCGGGGGCGTTTTCCGAAGCGCTTGCTCTTTTCGAGGCGCGTCTGGCAGAAGCGCCGGACGATGTGGACGCCCGGTTGAACGCCGCGCTCTGCCTGATCGCGCTGGACCGCCTGCCGGAGGCCGAGCGCGAACTGGACCGTGTCATCGTGGCAGCCCCGGACTATACAGACGCCTATGTCGCGCTGGCACGCATCGAACGGATCCGGGCGGCGCAGGCAGCTGCGCCGCTCGCACGGCACATGACGGATGATGACGCGGTAACGGTGCCGGCCCGGGAAGAGGGGCGTCTGACGGCCAGCCTTGTCCTCAGCCGCAGCGCGCTCACGAAAGACCTGCCGGACTGGACGAGTATTTCGCCTGCACTGGCGAAATCCGTTTCGGACACGCTTTCCGTACACGCGTCATTGCTCCATGCCGAGCGGTTCGACGCATCAAACACGACCGTGACCCTGGGGGCAGCCAAGCGCACCGGGTTCGGACACGTACGTCTGGAGGTCGGCGGCGGGAGCGACACGACATTCCTGCCATTGAATACCGTGCTGATTGGCACAGGGGTGGCCACGAACGTCGATGGCCTTGAATTGCTCGCAGATGCGCGAACGTCCGAGTATCAGAGCGGGCGGGTCACGTCCCTGCTTCCGGGTGCGCAATACACATTTCCAGGCGGACGCGCCGAATTCGAAGTGCGTTACATCAATGTCTGGGACGAGTTCGACCAGCATCGGTCGGGCTACCGGGTCCGGTCAACCTACCGGCCGGACAGCCGCTGGGCGGTGCATGGATATCATGCGGACGCCCCCGAAAGTTCGGACGGCACCACTGTCGAGGTGCGCTCCTACGCGCTCGGGCTCGAAATGCGCCTCGGCGAGTCGAGCGTCATCCGTCTCACGGGTGGCAAGGAATTGCGCACGGCCTATGACCGGACCGACGTGTCACTCGCGCTTGCCCGGACGTTCTGACGTTGAATTATCTGGTGATCATCTGGCAGGTGGCTTTCGTGCTGATTGTGCTGTCCCTTGTGTGGATGGCCACCCTTGTCCTGCTCCGGATAGTTCGTACCCAGAAAAAGGCGTACTTTTCACACCTTCGCCAGAAGATCACGGAGGCGATGGCTGCGATTCTGTGGGACGAGACCGGGCAGGCTGTCATCGAAGACCGGTCTCTCTGGAAATCGCAGATGGTGCCGGAAGTGTTCCTGGATTTCGTGGCGCTGGTGCGCGGAGAGGAGCGGGACCGGCTGGTCCGCCGCCTTGAGCGCAACCGTGTCGATGACGACATGCGACGGCTGCTCCGGCATCCCCGGAAGTTCGTGCGGTTCGCGGCGCTTGAGGCTCTGGCCTATTTTCCCGGTCTCCCGACCGCCAAGTCGGTCGATTCCCTGATTGAACGGTCCCTGTCTCCCGAGTTGCGGGTCGCAGGCATGCGCACGCTTGTCGAGATCAAATCCTATCCGGCGGTGCCGGACGTGATGGCGGAGATCACGAAGCTCAATGGCGGCTCGCGGTCTCTCCACGCCGTCCTGTCCAAACTGGCGCTGCACAGATTGCGGGATGTGCTGGCTTATCTCGACCGTCCGGACATCACCGATATTGAGCGCGCTGCGCTGCTTCGGGCGCTGGGCAGCAGCGCCGACTATGCCGTGATGGACCGGCTCACCTACGCGCTTGAGCATGGCTCGGCCATGATCCGGGCGGCAGCGCTGGAAGGCCTGGCCCGGCTGGAACATCCAGAGGCTGCCCCCTCGATTGCAAGGTGCCTGAAAGACAATGACTGGTCGGTCCGGGCAGGGGCCGTGCGCGCCCTGCGCGAAATGTCGTTCGATGGATATGCCGATGATATTGCCGCTTTGCTGTCCGATCCGGCATGGATGGTCCAGTTCGAGGCGGCACAGGCGCTCTCGCATATGGGGGCGACCGGCCGGAACCTGCTTGAAGTGTCCGCCCGCGCCATCGGGAATGAAGCCGCCAGCCGGACGGCATCGCTCGCGCTTGCCGAACTGAGTGCAGCGGAGGTGCTGCAATGATGGACACTGTGCTGCTCGCCGCAAAATATACGGGCCTGATGGTGATCTTCATCGGCGTGTTCCAGTATTCGATCTATCTTCTGCACCTCGTTCTGGCCGGCCTGCAGATGGCGCGGTCGGGGCGCGCCGCACGGACCGAAGCGCTATGGCGCAGATATTCCGAGACGGTGCCGCCGATTGCTGTCCTCGTTCCGGCCTATAATGAGGAAATGACCATCGTGGAAAGTCTTTCCTCGCTGATGGCAATTCAGTATCCGAACCATGAGGTCATCCTGATCAATGACGGCAGTTCGGACGGGACACTTGAGGTGCTCAAACGTGAGTTCGATCTCGCGGAGACATCGCGTCTGTATTCCCCGCAGGCACCTCATCAGCCTATCCGGGCCATTTACAGATCACGTCACCAGAAACGCCTGATCGTGATCGACAAGGTGAATGGCGGGAAGGCGGACGCGCTGAATGCCGGCATCAATGTATCGCGGGCACCTTTGTTCTGTTGCGTCGATGCAGATTCCGTTCTCGAGCCGGATGCCCTGTTGCGCACGGTAAAGCCCTTCATGGAGGATCCCGAACGGACCATTGCGGTAGGGGGTACGGTGCGCATTGCCAATGGCAGCGTCATCCGGAAAGGGCAGGTGCTCGAGGTCCGCCTACCGCGCAAATTGCTGCCGCTTCTCCAGACCGTCGAGTATCTCAGGGCGTTTTTGATGACCCGGATCGCCTGGAGCCGGCTGAACACCGTTCTGATTATTTCCGGCGCCTTTGGATTGTTCCGCCGGGATGCCGTGCTGGATGTCGGCGGATATTCGCTGGGGACCGTCGGTGAAGATATGGAACTGGTGGTGAAACTCCATCGCAACATGATCGAGAACAAGCGGGATTACCGGATCCGATTTATCCCTGAGCCGGTGTGCTGGACGGAAGCGCCCGAAACGCTCAGCGTGCTGCGGAACCAGAGAACGAGATGGCAGCGGGGAACACTCGAGACATTTGACCGTCACAGTGTCATGGCGCTGAATCCTCGATATGGTCTGGTTGGGGTTCTGGGATTTGGCAATGTGCTGATCACGGATGTCATCGGCCCGATTGTCGACGCAATCGGGCTCGTTCTGTTTCCGGTCCTGGCGTTGACGGGTTCGATTTCATACGATTTCTTCCTCGCCTACATCGCTGTGATGTCCGGATTTGGAATGGCCATTTCCGTTGGATCGCTCGCCCTCGAGGAAGCGCAGCTTCGCCGAGTGCCGAAAGCCTCGGACCTGGCCTTGCTGACCGTCATGTGCGTTGTCGAGAACCTCGGATATCGTCAACTGAACAGCCTCTGGAGAATTCGCGGCTGGGTCCAGTATCTCAGGAAAAGCGAGTCCTGGGGTGTGATGACCCGGACAGGATTCACATCCAGCTGACCGGGCATGTGCAAAAACTGCGATCAAGGGCTGTTTCAATCCGGAGATCGGTGAAATTTGATCTACTTGGTTTGCACAGCATTGAGCACAATTTGCCATACTCGACAGCGTAGGAACAATACCTGTTGAAGGAATCGGGGACATGAAGGGTAGAATTCTGGTTGCAGACGATGACCGTCTGCTGCGCGGACTATTGGAGCACAAACTGGCTGTGGCCGGCTTCGAGGTCGATCTCGCGCAGGATGGCGGCAGCGCTTATGAACTGGCCCGCACCATGGAATACGACTTGCTCGTGCTGGATGCGATGATGCCCATCATGGACGGGTTCGAAGTTCTGCGCAGGCTGAAGGCCGATCCGAAGACGGCTGGACTTCCCGTGGTCATGCTGACAGCGCGCCGGGGGGAGCACGATGTGCTGGACGCGCTGGAGCGTGGCGCGAGTGAGTATCTGACCAAGCCCTTCATTCCCGATGAACTGGTGTTGCGGATCCGGAACCGCATTCGGGACGAGCGTTCCGCCAAAGGTGGGGACAGGCCGGAGGCAGGGTCGCGCGCCGAGCGTTCCGCCTGACCGTGCGGTGTTCTATTCAGCATCCGAACTGAATGTCATGGTCAACGCTGTTCCAGCCGTGTCGACATGAAGCTGACCGGGCGAAAAGGTCAGCCCGTCTTGCAGGTCACCTGAAGGGACCCATTCGGGATCAATGTCCAGCCGCAAACCGCGCATGGGCTGGCGGCTTGTCAGGGACAATTCCCAGCCGTCTTGCGTCCGACGCGTATCGACGGCGACACCATCCCGCATGGTCCACCAGTTTCCGTAGGCCTCAAGCGTGCCAAACCATGCACGCGGCTGCAGGGCCGGCAGGATGGTTTCCAGGAAGTCCAGCTTTCCTTCCGTGACGTTCGGATGGATCAGCATGACAAACGAGCCCCCATACTCGGCCAGTTCATTGGCCAGATCGATGGCGGGGTCCACACGCAGGTTCATATGGGGCGGGATTTCATCCTCGATAGCGATGGGGAACTGGAAAATGTCCGTCGGCGCCTCATATCCCTGACTGAAATTCATGCGAAACGGCAGATGTGTCAGTACATTGCCCGACGTCATCGTGGAGGCGTATTTGTAACCGCTGGCTTCGAGGGCTTCCGGCAATTGGTGTGGCGTTGCCAGATAGCCCGGGCGGAACGAAACCACTTCCTTGCCGGTCACGCTTTCGAGCAGGAATTTGCTGACCCGCAACTCGCCGAGAATTGACGCGGCCCATGCCCGGTTCCGGTTCAGCACGCGGGGCTGGTAGTGCGGGTACCGTTCCGTTCCATCGCCCAGCGGCATATCGCCGAAGGTCGGGGAGTGTGCCACCGAATGGCTGGCCACTTCCATGCCGGCTTCGGTCAGTCGTTGAACGCCGGGTACGGTCAGGTCGTGAAAGAAGGCTTCATCATTGTAGTCGTCGAAATACTTTGTTTGTACAAAGAAAGTGCCCGGGATTTCCATCCGCGCGAGCAGGTTGTTGTATGCTTCCATCTTCGTGATGGAATCCGAATAGTCGACATCGAACGAGACAATCACGGCCAGGTCGCGGCCCTCCGGGGCAGGGTGGAGAGTCACCGCGCCAGCCTGGTTCTGCGTATAGACCGATTTCAGCCAGCGAAGCCAGGTGTCGACCGATGGCTCATAGGCGTTGGCGTAGTTTCGGGATGCGCCGCCGCTGCGTCCATTGGTGGCCTTCAGAATGAAGAAACCCAGATCCATGCCAAGGGCGAAGGCCTGTCCTCCGGATGGGTGGCGGTTGGCGACGAGGGCAGCCGATCCGTCCTCATAGGTTGCCAGAATGGTTCGTGCGCCTTCAAAGGCCTGCGTGCCGATACGCTGGCTATCCCGGTCCGGGTTTCCGATGCGGACGGTGCGCTCTTCTGCCCGGTTGATGAAGGACAGGCTCGGATCGTTGCCGGCAAAGCGGATTTCGGAATGGGCGCGGGACTCCGAAATGCCTTCAAAACCAAACACGCCCTGCAGGCCGCCGCCCAGAACCTGTGTCGCGATCAGTGTGCCGCCCTGTTCGACGTGCTGCCCCAGGCTTGCGAGCTCGTCTGCTTCCAGAACTTTCCCGGAGATGACAGGATACACGATGATGACATCGTGCCGGGCTGCCGAGTCGACATCGCGGGTCATCCGGAATGGAACGCCCATGCTTTTCAGGCCTTCAGCCAGACCGATCCAGGAGGAGGCGTCATCCGTCAGCAGGATGGCGAGACGCGAGTCGGTTCCTTTGGCATGGACAGTCCAGTCCGCCGGCTCAGGCTCTTCCACCTGGCTGATTTCGGTAGGGCCTTCGGCCCCGTCGAATGCCTCGAGCGGCGGTCGGTTGAGATAGGTTGCAAGCGCTATGGCAGCGGCTGCCGCGAGCAGGGCCGAAGTCAGGATTGCAACGCGCTTGTTCCAGAACATCCTAGCGGGCCTGTCGCGCCAGCATCAGTATTCGTACTTCTCGATATGGGTGAGTTGCAGCGTATAGGCCGCATCTGCCAGGTCGCTTTCCTGCGTTTGCGTGGTCAGCACGCCTTCGACCCACACCGCCTGTGCCAAATCTTTCAGGGCGATCGGGTCATCGGCCTTGACGAACAGGGTCTGGTTCGGCGGCGGAGGCGGGGCGTGGATACAGGCACCAAAATAGGGCACCAGCAGGAACTCCGTCACTTCGGCCTTCGCACCATACTCGAACGGTACGGTGTAACCGGGGATCCGCACCTTCTTGCTGTTGAGTTCCGGCACTGTGTTGAATGTGCCGATCTGTACCATGGCGTCTGCGGCCGAGCCTTCGGCGATCCCGCCTCCGCTACCATACAGCATGGACATCTGGCTCTGATACATCTGCGCGAGGCGTTCTTCCTCGCCCTCCGGCATCAGGTCTTCCCAGCCGATTTCCGAGACGCCGCGGGCTTCGGCTTCGGCGCGCTTGCGGGCCTGTTCGGCGGCGCGTTCTGCGATGGCCTTTTCACGGGCGGCCTTGCGCTCGGCCTCATTGTCACCGATCCGGTCGCCAACCTGCGGACTGTCCGAGGGGGCATCGAGCACGCCTTCGCCCTCTGCAGAAAGGTCTGGCTGCGTGGGCGCAACATCTTGCCCGCAAGCGGAAACGAATCCCGTCATCAGGACGGCGGCGAATAAACTGGAAATCTGTTTCATGGTGCCAATCTAGGGTACGCGGGCGGGCCCCGCCAGAGGGGTTGAGCGGTTCAGAGTCGAATGGAGAGGCCGTCTGCCAAGGACCGGCGAAACGCCATCCACGCAGGAATTGCCCCGGCCAGCAGGGCCGCGCTTGTCACGGCCAGCAATGTGAACAGGTCAGTCAGGCCAGGTCCCGTGCCGATCAGGGAAATGCCAAAGCGTTCTGCCACCATCGGCCCTGCGACAAGCAGCATGGCATGGATCAGCATGATGCCAGCAAGTGCGCCGAGGAAACCGACCAGACCGGCCTCCAGAACGAGAAGAGTGAAGATGTGACCCGGCCGTGCGCCGACCGCGCGCAGGATGGACATCTCCCGGCGGCGCTCGTTCAGGCTGGTCAGGATGGAGGTGAGGATCGACACGACGCCCACCGCAATGACGAAGATCGACACGGCGAGCAGCGCCCGTTCGGCAATCGCCGTCACGCTCCACAGTTCGGCCAGCGCCTGTGACGGGATGATCGCCATCAGGGGTTCGCCGCGATTGGTATTGATCTCCCGGCGAGACGCGGAACGGGCGGTTGTCGTGGCCCGACCCGAAATCGGCCTGGCCGAGACCGTGTGTGAGGATCATCGGGCTGCCGATCTCGTAGTCGAGGTCCCGCGCGACATCCGCGCCGATGACGGCGTCGAACAGATCCGCGAACCGAGCGCCCTCGGCCAGGACAAGAGGCTGGTTCCGGCCATACTTGTAATGATCGAAATATTCCGTCGTCGTGCCCATGACGCGAAACCCGCGATGACTGTCGCCAAGCGAGATCGGCACGGCCCAGTCGACATCCGGTCGGTCGGCAATCTCCTGATAGGTCGGCCAGGAAATTTCGGCCGTCGCGCTGCCCATTCGGAATACGGAGTAGAGCAGAAGGTTCACGCTGCCCGTTGGCGCGCCGACAATGAGTTCGGTGCCGGAGATGGTGTTGCCGAACCCTTCGCGCGCGCCCGTGCGGGCCTTGTCGACGCCAAGAAACAGCGCCACGGACAGGGCGACGGCCAGCAGCGTCAGCAGGACCGACCCCTTCCGGTTCAGCAGGCTCTTCCAGGCAAGGCTCGCAATCGCGCTCATGCCGTGACCCCCGCACGGTTGATGTCGCCGAGATCCAGCGCGCGATCAAAATGCGGTGCCAGCCCGGCATCATGACTGACGAACAGGAGTGCGGCGCCGGTGCGCCGAGCCTCTTCGCTCAGCAATTCGATGAACCGGTCGCGTGCATTGGCATCCAGCGCCGATGTGGGCTCGTCTGCAATGACGATTTCCGGGCCTCCGATCAGGGCCCGGGCTGCCGCAACGCGTTGCTGCTGGCCGACGGAGAGGTCTGAAACGCGACGCGAGAGCAGCCCGTCATCCTCAAGCCCCAGCCGGGCCAGCAGGCGGCGGGCCTCATCTTCCTCGGCGCCTTGTACAGCAGTGCGCCGTGTCTTTGAAAAGCGCAGGGGAAGGGTGACATTGCCGATCACGGAAAGATACGGGACGAGATTGAACATCTGGAAGATCACGCCCAGATGATCTGCCCGCATGCGGTCTCGGGCAGCGGGCCGCAATTTGGCGAGATCCTTCCCCAGAACCCGGACCGTGCCGGACCGTGCCTCGAGGACCCCCGCGATGATCCCGAGCAGGGTCGATTTGCCGGAGCCGGATGCGCCACGCAGGAACAGGCGTTCGCCTGCCTCAAGCCGGAATTCCGCGATGTCGAGAACATCCGTACCCGGCGTCCAGGCAAAGTGAAGGTCGCTGATGGCAACAACAGCGTCCGTCATGTCAGGACCCGAACGGCAGGAAAGGGCTGTCAGCGGTCAGCGTTGCCGACGCCGTCTCTCCGGCTTCGCCGAGGAAAACGGCCTCAACCGTCTCGAAGCCGGAATAGGTATCAAATCCGGTGAACATCAGCCCGTCCAGCTGGCTTGGCCGGCGGCAGTCCCAGACAATCGACAGCGTCAGGGCCGCATGGTCGCCGGACCGGCGCAGGTCGGCAGACCGCTCCACCAGGTCGCACCGCGCATTGCCCATCAGTTCCGTCAGGCCGTCGGCATACTTTTCGAGGTCTGTCGCCTTTTTCTTCGTTTTCTCGGACAGGCCGTAATTGGCCAGTGGCGCATCGACCGTCACGGTCACGAAATTGCTCTCCTGCGTCACGGCCAACTCTGCCGCGCCGTGCACATGCGCCTCGCCGCCGGCGGCATGAGCGTCATGCTCGTCGTGATCCTGGTGCGCGTCGTCATGATGGTCGTCATCATGGTGCGGCGCTTCATCGGCGGCTTCGGGGGCAGGGGCCGCCTCGTCTGCGTCCGTCGGGGCTGCCTCGATGGACTGCGGTGCCGGCTCGTAGGGGGCTTCCCCGCTACAGGCTGCACACAGCGCCAGAGCCATGCCTGCAAACAGCAGTGTGGCTGTTCCCCCGAACCGTCGATCCATCATGTCGCTCCCATCACCCCGTCCGGGGATTTCAGCAAAACCGGCAATTTCCGCTCGCAAGCCGGATAGTGCTACCATATAACACTCAATCGCAAGGCCGCAGGACGCGGTTAAAAACCGCACCGAACTGTTACCGGGCCAACAGGCAGCTTTCCATGATCGAATCCATGCAAGCCCCACTTTTTTTCGGCTTGATCGCTGCCTTTGTCACGACCATCGGCCTGATCGCCGTGGCCATGCGCGGTGACTGGAGCGCGCGCTTTTCGCCGGTCATGGGGCTCGCAGCGGCCGGCATGCTGGTCACGCTCAGCCTGTTGCACATTGCCCCGGAGGCGTTCGAGGAAAGCGCACATGCGCCGCATTTCATGCTGGCCGGGTTTCTGGGTGGTCTGTTGCTGAACTACACGTTGGGCGTTCTGTTTCCGGAAAGCGTGAATGGCGGACGCGTCGCGGCGGTCACGCCGATCCTGGCCATCGCCATCCATTCATTGATCGACGGAGTGATCTACTCGGTCACCTTTGCGGCCAGCTTCTCGGCCGGCGTCTATTCCGCCTTGTCGCTGATCCTGCACGAATTCCCGGAAGGCGTGATCGCGTTCGCCATTCTGCGCCGGCACAATTTCTCCAACCGGCAATCCTTTCTCTGGGCCTTTCTTGCGGCGTCCGCCACAACCCCGCTGGGGGTGATGATGTCTTCGCCTTTCATGTATTTCCTCGGACCGGAGGCAATCGGCGCCCTGTTTGCCGCATCTGCCGGCCTCCTGCTGTACGTTGCGACCGGCCCCCTGATGGCTCCTCTGAAGGACGAACCGCCCCACCGCAGCCTTCTGGCCCTGTCGGCCGGCGTGGCGATTGCCCTGCTGATTTCGCTGCTGCCGGTGCATGATCACGGCGCGCATGACCTCCACGATGACGAGCACGGGCATCATGGTGAGGTGATGGAAGCGCCGCATCCGCTGCCGGACGAGATCTGATGCGGGTCTGGATCGCCGCCCTGCTTGCCTGTCTGATGGCGGGCCTGGGGCCGCTGGCCCTCACGGCAGCCGCCCATCCCGAGGATGAATTGTGCCTGCCCGGCGGCGGCATGGACCCTGCCTTGTGCAGGGAATTGCAGGAACTCGACCGCGCGGGCAGCGTGACCAGCCGGGATGGCCTGCCGGACGTCCGGGATGTGTCGCTGGATCGCACGCCATTCGAAACGGCCATCTTCTATATTCGCATCGGCTTTGAACACATCCTCCCCATGGGCGTGGACCACATCCTGTTCGTGCTCGCCCTGTTCTTTTCCAGCCGCCGGCTCAAGCCCCTGATCTGGCAGGTGTCCGCCTTCACGCTGGCGCACACGGCCACGCTCGGCCTGACCGCCGCTGGACTGATTGCGCCGCCCGCCAGCATCGTCGAACCATTGATCGCCTTCACAATTGCCTGGGCAGCCCTGGAAAACATCCTGTTCAAGGAGCCGAGTGCCTGGCGTCCGGCACTCGTGTTCGGGTTCGGCCTGATCCACGGCATGGGGTTTGCGGGCGCCTTTGGCGATCTCGACCTGCCGGCAGACATCTTCTGGCCTGCCCTGATCGGTTTCAATGTCGGCGTCGAGATCGGCCAGTTGGTCGTGATCGGCATGGCGTTTGCAGTGGCGGTCCTGATCAGGGGCGCCCTGAAACAGGCTGGCCGGCCAGACCTTTACCGGCCCGTTCTGGTTTGGCCGGTATCCTTGGCCATCGGGGCAATCGGGCTCTGGTGGGCCATCGAACGGGCTTTCCTTAACGTTTAGCCTCGACAGTGCGCTCCGTCAGGAAACGGAACGCACGCACATGTCCCTGCACAAGACCTCGCACCCCATCGCGCCCTGGGCTCGCACGCTCGCATTGGCGGCCAGCCTGTGCTGGTCTGCATCGGCCAGCGCGCTGTCCCTGCCGGACACCGCGGCGGGTTTGGTCCGCAGCGTGGATGGTCTTGCCGCGAACGAGACGCCGGTCGGCAATCTTGCCCTCAGGCAGGTTTACTCCGAAGCGGCCGCGGGGCGCGGCGCCGCCGCCAAACAGGCCCGAAACGCCCTGATCGCCCGTTGGCTGGGCGGCTTGCACGAGGCCGGGCTCGCCGAATACACCGTCCGCCATCTCGACAAGGGACTGATCTATTCGGTGCGCCTGCGAAATCCGGTCGATGGCGGGGATATCCACGCTCTCTGGGTGGCCGTCCCGGACGGGCCGGACCTCCCATCCTCTGTCCTTTTGCGCGCGAAGCATCACGGCGCATCAGATGCGACGCTTCTGGAATTGCAGTCCTGTACGTCGCGACGCACGCTGAATGTGTCGGAAGATGGCTTGCGGGAAGATCAGGCCGAAGATCAGGCAGTCCACCAACTCAGCGACTATCTGGATTCCCCAGACCCGATGCCAATCACCGTGACAGGGGAGCCTCGCGATATTTGCCGCCAGATCTCCCGTGTCCTGCCGTCACCGGGGCAGTAGGCACGCTCAGGCCAGTCTGGACAGGCGCTCTGTGGCTTCCTCGTCGGCATCGCGCATGGTGAAGCGCCGTGTGAATTCGGTCACTCGCGGCGCGATCTCGGTGCGGAACCGTTTGCCGTTGAACACGCCATAATGGCCAACGCCCGGCTGGATATAGTCGGTTTGCATGTCTTCAGGCAGGCTGGTGCAGATCGCATGGGCTGCCTGGGTCTGGCCGATGCCGGAAATATCGTCCTTCTCGCCCTCCACCGTCATCAGTGCCACATCGCGGATCGCTTCGGGCTTCACGACATGGGTGCCGCGATAGCGGTACACGCCGCGCGCCAATTGATGCTCCTGAAAAACCCGGACGATGGTCTGGAGATAGAATTCCTCCGTCAGATCGAGGACTGACAGATACTCGTCGTAGAATTCGCGGTGCTTGCCGACATTGTCGCCATCGCCTTCGACGAGATGGTTGAAGAAGTTCCAGTGCGCATCAACATGGCGCGACCAGTTCATGTTCATGAAGGAGGCCAGCTGGACGAAGCCCGGATAGACCCGCCGGAACATGCCGGGGTAGGGGCCCGGCACGGTGTGGATCATGTTCTCTTCGAACCATGACAGCGGCTTTTCCTCTGCCAGCACATTTGGAACGGTCGGGCTGAGCCGCGTGTCGATGGGAGATCCCATGAATGTCATCGAGGCAGGACGGGCCGGATCGTCATCCTCGGCCATCATGGCGACTGCCGCCAGGACGGGCGGCCCCGGCTGGCAGACGCCCAGCACGTGCGCGCCCGTGCCCAGAAAGGTCAGCATGTTGCGAATGTGATCGATATAATCATCAAGATCGAACCGGCCGAGCCAGACCGGCGCCATCCGGGCATCCTGCCAGTCCGTGATATAGACATCATGAGTCGGCAGGAAGGCTTCCACCGTGCCGCGCAGCAGTGTTGCATAGTGGCCGGACAAGGGGGCTGCGATCAGCAGGCGCGGCTGGGGGCCCAACTTCGCACCGTCGCGCGCAGCGGCCAGGGCTTCCGGGTCCTTCCGGAAATGGACCAGGCTGCACCACGGCGTCCGCCACGCCACGGTCGGTGTGACCTTGATCGGCGCACTGTTCACGCGCACGCTGTCGATCCGCCATTCGGGCTTGCCATAATAGCGCGTGGCGCTCTCGAACACGTCTGCCATCGCGGCCAGCGACCTGCCATATTCTGTCTGGCCCAGCGGATTGAGCGGCGAACTCAGCGCGGCGCGGCTGGCCCGTGCCGCAATGCGGACGGGTGCCATGGCGGCGCGGTTTATTTCCACAAGTGAATAGAGCATGTCGTCATGCCTTTCATGCTGCACTGCAACATACGGGCGCCCTTGGAAAAGGGCAAACAGATTCGCCAGACGGGCGCCATTCGATGCCTGTAATCAAAGTGAAATTTCCATGAAAATTTCAGGATCAAGGCAGAGTATGATTAATGCGCCGCGCGTAAATTCCCCTCGCAAGGGAGTGATCACCATGTTCCTCAGATGCCAGCCGAATCCCCATCGCGGAGGCCGCATGACGCGGGCGATCGTCTATGAACAGGCGCCCGGCCAGCGTTTCGCCATCGATGCCGAAATCCTCCACAAGCAGCCGGAAATGCTGAACGTGTTCGGTCGCTACATGCATGCGCGATTCCGGATTCTGGATGCTCTGGCCTACTTCATTTGCCTCGCAGGCGCGCTGGCGTCTCTGGCCTATGTCTGGTGGATGTTCCTGCCGGGTGTGGCGATCTGCGCGATGATGCTGGCGGTGAACCGCAAGGCGGCCGGCGAGATTGCCCTGCGCGCCGCCCGAAAGTCTGCCGACGATTTCCGCAAACTGCATGAAATGGGCTGTCTCTGGCTGGTGTTTGCCTGACGCCGCCTCAGATGCGGATCATGCCCAGCACGGCTGACACGATCGCCACCAGCGTGAACATCAGCGAGAAGCTGACCGACACGGCACGCTGATCCTTGCGGCTGGTGCGCACGCCTTTTGGCTTTTTGCCGGGCGCCAGCATCCAGCGGTTCGAGAAAAACCCGAACGCCGCCAGAAGCGCCGTGATCGCCGCTGCCCAACTGGTGGCCAACAGGTAGAAGGCCGCCGAAGCCAGCATCATGCCGGCAATCGGTGTCGAGGTCTGCAACAGCAATTCCCGGACATGCCGGTCTGCGCGTGATCCGTCGAGCTTGTCAAAACTGCAATTCGGCGACGCGATTGCGGCCACCCAAGATGCTCCGATGGCCATGGCTCCGGACAGGAGACCAAGATTGGTGGCGGTGGCGGAAAGACCTTCGAACATCCCGGCACTATGCGCCGGATTCGCGGTCCGGCCTAGAGAAAGCTTGAGCAGACAATTCGGGAGATCAGCGCGTCGTCTGCCGGCACCTGACCATCCAGCATCAGCATGGCCAGCCCATGCACCACCGACCAGGCCTGGATGCGGCGGGTCAGGCGCAAGTCCTGGGGGGTGTCCTCCGGCATCAGGTCGCGCAGTGTCTCGGCCAGCATGGCGAAGGCCCCGCCGTCCATGCTTTCATCCGGATCCATGACATGCGCCTGCGGGGCGTTTGTCATCATCAGGCGGAAGAGGGAGGGGTTCGTCAGGGCAAAGCGGACATAAGCCCGTCCCATGGCTTCGAATGCTTCGACCCCGCCATCGGTTTCGTCCATCGCTGTGCGGAAGGCGGCAGACAGTTTCTCATCGCCCGCTTCGCACAAGGCCCCGAACAGGGCGGCCTTGTCCGGGAAGTGCCGGTAGACCGCTGTCGCAGACACGCCGGCCTGCCGGGCGATTTCCCGCAGGCTGACCTTTTCGGCCGGCAGTTGCGCGATCTGGGACAGGCCTTCCTCGATCAAGGCTGCGCGCAGGTCGCCATGATGGTAGCGCGCCGAGCGCGGCTTAATGTTGACAGTGTTATCATTCGCGGTCATGTTATCACTGTAAACATTGTGGCGCAGACCACAAGCCGGGAGGAGTAGCCAGCATGACAAGTCCAGTCGAGACCGCCATTCGCGGCGTGGTCACGAAAGGGGTCCTGGCGGTTGCCGGGTTCAATCGCGATCGCCGCAAGACCAGAAAGCCCAACCTGTTCCTGGAGGGAATCCATGCCCCTCTGACCGAGGAAATGACCGTGATGCAGCCCAGGGTGACCGGGCAGATCCCGGCAACGCTGAACGGGCTCTATGTCCGCAACGGGCCCAATCCGGTCGGTCCCGTCAATCCGGCCGCCCATCACTGGTTCGTCGGAGACGCGATGCTGCACGGGGTGCGGCTGCAGGACGGGGACGCCAAATGGTATCGCAATCGCTGGGTGCGCTCGAACAGTGTGAGCGCCGCGCTGGACGAGCCGCCGGTGCCGGGGCCCCGCAATCCGCGAACCGATGTCGCAAATACCAACATTGTCGGCCATGCCGGAAAGATATGGGCCATTGTCGAGGCGGGTGGATATCCGGTCGAGGTTTCAGATGAACTGGAGACGCGAGCGCATTCGGATTTTGACGGCACGCTGGGAGAATCCTATTCGGCGCACCCGCATCTTGATCCGGAGACCGGCGAGATGCATGCCATCTGCTACGAAGCGATGCATCCTGACACGCTGTGGCACAAAGTGGTCGGTGCGGACGGCAAGGTGAAACGGGATGAACCGATTCCGGTACGCCATGGACCGATGGTGCACGACTGCATGATCACACCGCACTATGTGATCGTGATGGATTTGCCGGTGACCTTTTCCATGAGCGCCGTGCTCAGCGGCGTCAGCTTTCCCTACCGCTGGAACCCCGCACATCCAGCCCGGATCGGCCTTTTGCCGCGACAGGGGACGGCAGACGACATCATCTGGTGTGACATCGATCCCTGCTACATCTTCCATCCCGCCAATGCGTACGAGACCGCGGACGGCAAGGTGGTCATGCAGGCCTGTGTGTATGACCACATGTTCGCCCCGGACAATACCGGCCCCGATGCGGTGCCGAAATTCGAGACCCTCACCATGGATCCCGCTGCCTGGAAGGTGACCCGGACCCTGGTGGATGCCCAGTCACAGGAGTTCCCGCGCTATGATGAACGCCTGACCGGGAAACCCTATCGCTATGCCTACACGACCGCCGTGTCGGAAGAGGGGGAGGCTGGTTTCCTGACCGAGACCCGCATCTTCAAGCATGATCTCGCCACCGGCACGCGGGAATGCCATGATTTCGGTCCCGGCAGGGTGCCCGGCGAATTCATCTTCATCCCCGCCCACGCGACGGCGGCAGAGGACGAAGGCTGGATGATGGGCTATGTGACCGACACCAACTCGTCGACCTCGGAACTGGTCATTCTGGATGCGGCGCGGTTCACACAGCCGCCGGTTGCCAGTGTGCACATCCCGCAGCGCATGCCGCCGGGGTTCCATGGCAACTTCATCCGGATTGACTGACGGCGAGGCGACGCTCCCCGCAGCCTACAGCGCCGCTTCGTACACTGCCGCGTAATCGTCTGCGCTCATTGGCTTCGGATTGCCGTAATGGGCGAGGTCCTTCAGCGCGTACTCCACCACGCCCGGCGCATCCTCCGCCGTCAGGCCGATATCGGACAGCCGGGCCGGGATGCCGATGTCGGCATTCAGTTCGGCAATGGCATCGCCGAGATCTGCGCCGGGCTTGAGCCCCATGGCCTGGCGCAGGCGAGCATATTTCTCGTCGGCCGATCCCTCATGGAAGCGCAGGATGTGCGGCAGGAAGATCGCGTTCAGCGTGCCGTGGTGCAGCTTCTTCTCATGCAGGCGGCCAGCGGCATGTGACAGCGCGTGCACGCCGCCCAGACCCTTCACAAACGCCAGGGCGCCTTCATAGCTGGCCATCATCATGTGCCAGCGGGCATCTGCATCAGACCCGTCAAGCACGGCCTTCTTCAGCCATCCATTTCCGACCGAGCGGAACACGCCCTCATAGGCGATGCCTTCGGCAGGCGGGTTCACGGAAGGGGAGAGCACGGATTCGATACAATGCGTGACGGCGTCCATGCCCGTCGCAGCGGTCAGGCCGGCCGGCAGGCCGAGGGTCAGGTCCGGATCACAGATAGCCGTGGCCGGGATCAGGTTCGGCGAGACGATCGTTTCCTTGCGGCCATTCTCCAGCACGATGACCATGCCAACAGACACTTCAGAGCCGGTGCCGGACGTGGTGGGAATGGCGATCAGGGGCGGGATCTTGCCGATCTTCTTCGCGCCACCCGTGATGGCTGCATAGGTTTCCAGTGGCTCGTCATGGCTGACCAGGAGGCCGATGCCCTTGGCATGGTCCATGGATGAGCCGCCGCCAAGAGCGATCAGCCCGTCAGCGCCGCACGCCTTGTAGGCTTCAGCGGCCTGCTTGGTCTGCTGCTCGGTCGGGTTCGGAACGGTTTCGGCAAACACGCCCGCCGGCGCGACACCCAGCGCATCTTCCACCTTGGCAAGGATGCCCGCCGCCTTGATGCCGGGATCGGTCACGATGAAGGGCCGGGACATGCCGAGCTTCTTCGCCGTGCCGGCAAGTTGCTTCAGCGCGCCGGAATCGAAGATGCAGGTGGTAAGATAATTGATGACGGGCATGCCGTGTTCCTCGCTCGGTTTGTTTCCTCACCGCCCATGTGCCCCAGCGGCAGTGCGAAGTTCAAGCCTGACCGTGGGAGAACCGCCATTCTGCCGGCAAACAGGTGCCGATACGCCTGTGGAGACGGCGCGCACCGCCCAGATATCTCAGGCGCGCTTCTGCCGCGCAATCGGGAAGAATACCTATTCGCGATGCCATGCCGCGCGACACGCACCCGCGCGTCAAAACGGGCAATTACCTGCATGAAAACATGGGCGTAGGTCATCTCCATCCGGCGCAGATTGGTGCGCCGAAACAGGAGTGACCAGACATGAAACAGCTTCTCCTCGCCTCATTGGTTGCCGGGGCAACCTGGCTTGGAACGGCGCCTGCCGCCTCGGCAGACGAGAATCCCTGGATGGTGCGCGGCCGTGTGATCGGCGTGCTGCCGGATGAGTCCGGAGACCTTTCCGTGGCCGGCGCCCGGCTTGCGGGGGATGTCGACATTTCGGACCAGTATGTGCCCGAACTGGACATCACCTATTTCTTCACGAAGAACATCGCCGCCGAACTCATTCTCGGCGTCACACCGCATGATGTGAAGGCAACCGGTGTGACCGTGCCCGGCGCGCTTGATAATGCCACGATTGATCTGGGCGATGTCACCTTGCTGCCGCCGACACTGACGGTTCAGTATCACTTCGTGAATGACAGCCAGTGGAAGCCCTATGTCGGGGCCGGTATAAACGCGACCTTCTTCTTTGATGAGGATCAAGGACCGGTCGCTGACGGCATCGATTATGACACCAGCGTCGGCCTCGCCCTTCAGGCGGGTGTCGATTACGATCTCGATGGCGAGCCCGGCGGCTGGGCCATCAACGCAGACGTCAAGAAGATCTGGATCAATCCGGACGTGACAGTCGATTTCACCACGGCGCTTGGCGCAACAGTGGATGCTGACGTGGACATCAATCCACTCGTGGTGGGACTGGGGCTCGGATACAAGTTCTGAGTTCCGCTGGAGGGGGCGGGTTTCCCATTGCACCCCGCCCCCGCATTCTCCTCCTTGGCCGCGTCCTGCCCAAAGGCGCGGCCTTTTTTCGTTTTCTGCATCCCGGTCGTTGCGCACCGCCGCCGCGCGTATACAGATTGCGCTCATGTCTATTCTGTCTGTCAAAGATCTTCGCGTTTCCTTCGACACGCCCGACGGTGTCGTCGAGGCGGTCAAAGGCATCAGCTTCGATGTCGCCAAGGGAGAATGCCTTGGAATTGTCGGCGAAAGCGGCTCTGGCAAAAGCCAGTCGGCGCTGTCTGCCCTCGGCCTGCTGGCCGGAAATGGTACCGCCACCGGGCGGATCGAGTTTGACGGCATCAACATGCTGGATGCACCCGACGCGACGTTGCGCACCATTCGCGGCGCACGCATGTCGATGATCTTCCAGGACCCGCTGACCAGCCTGACGCCGCACATGACGGTTGGGGCCCAGATGCGGGAAGTGCTTGCCCTGCACAAAGGCCTGAAGGGCGAAGCCGCCGATCGGCTGTGCATCGAATGGCTGGAAAACGTACGCATTCCGGAAGCGGCCCGGCGCATGAACCAGTTTCCGCATGAACTGTCCGGTGGCATGCGTCAGCGCGTCATGATCGCCATTGCGATGCTGTGCAATCCGGAACTCCTGCTGGCTGACGAGCCGACGACTGCGCTGGACGTGACGGTGCAGGCGCAAGTCCTGGAATTGATGGACGAGTTGAAACGGGAGACCGGCACGGGCATTGCGCTGATTACCCACAATATGGGCGTCGTGGCCCGCATGTGCGATCGTGTCATTGTCATGCGTCACGGACAGATTGTGGAGCAGGGGAGTGTCGACGACATCTTCTACCGCCCACAGGCCGACTACACGAAGATGCTTCTGAACGCCGTGCCGCGCATTGACGAGCCGGACCGGCCGGGCCGCTCGATCCTGTCGGAACCGCCAGCAGCAGAGACGGCGCCTGTGCTGTCTGTGGAGGACATGAAAATCCACTTCCCGATCCAGGTGAAGGGTGGCCTGTTCGGCAAGACCCGGCCCTTGCGGGCTGTGGATGGCGTGTCATTCGATTTGAAACCGGGTGAAACCCTCGGCGTCGTCGGAGAGTCCGGTTGCGGCAAGTCGACTTTGGCGCGCGGCGTGCTGAACCTCATCCCGCCGACGGACGGAACTGTGGCGTGGCTCGGGCGCGATATCAGCAAGGCAGGGCGCAAGGAGATGGACGGCCTGCGGGACGATCTGCAGATCGTGTTCCAGGATCCGCTCGCCAGTCTCGACCCCCGCATGACAATTGGCGCGTCGATCGCCGAGCCGCTGCAGGTGCACCAGCCGCGCCTGTCCAGAGCCCAGCGTGAAGCGAAAGTTCGTGAAATCCTGCCGCGCGTTGGCCTCGACCCGAATCTGATCAACCGCTACCCGCACGAATTGTCCGGCGGCCAGAACCAGCGGGTCGGCATTGCCCGTGCCATGATCCTGCAGCCCAAACTGGTCATCTGCGATGAGGCCGTATCGGCACTTGATGTCTCGGTTCAGGCACAGGTCGTGGATCTGCTGATCGAGCTGCAGAAGGAGTTCGGCCTTGCCATGATCTTCATCAGTCACGACCTCGCGGTCGTGCGCCAGATCAGTCACCGTGTCATGGTGCTCTATCTCGGCAGGGTGGTGGAACTGGCCGGGCGTGATGCGATCTATACCGATGCCCGCCATCCCTACACAAAAGCCCTGATTGCGGCGGTGCCGAACGCCGATCCGACAGGCGAACGGTCCCGTGAACGCCTGCGTCTGACCGGAGACCTGCCCAGCCCGCTCGACAGCCGCGCCGCGCTCCGCTTCCTGAAATCGAAGCTGGTCAATGATGCCGACGCCGAACAATACCGGCCGAAACTGGTTGAGGTCAGCCCGGGACATCTGGTGGCCGAGCATGACCCGGTCATGGGTGGCGAGGGGCTGCTGGCCAACTGATCCGATCAGCCGCCCGTTGCCGCTGTAAGCTTGGCTTAAGACGGTTGTGCCATGGTGCAGGCTGGAAGATTGCCGGAGCCTGCAGACCTTGCCTCAACTTATCGGACTTGTCCTGATCGTCGTGCTTGTCATGGGCGGCCTGATCCTGACCGGTGGGAAGGGCGCGTTGCAGGCCTTGCCGTTCGAAATGGCGCTGATCGGCGGCGCGGCCATCGGCACGTTGCTTCTCGGGAACTCCCCCAAAGTGGCGCGCGAGGCCTTTTCCGGATTTGTACGCTCGTTTCGCGGCAGCCGCTGGCAGAGAGCGCAGCATCGTGAATTGCTGGTGCTTCTGGCCACACTGATGCGGCAGGCGCGGCAAGGGGGCTTCGTTGCCATCGAGACCGACATTGAACACCCGGAAAACTCTGCTGCTTTCGCGGCGGCACCGGCGGTGATGGCAGACGTAGCCGTTCGCGACATGATCTGCGATTCCTTCCGTCTCATGGCGCTGGACCTGTCCGACCCGGCGCGCGCAGAGGCGCATATGGAGCAATCGGTGGCGACTCATGTCGACCAGCGCATGAAAGCGGTCAACGCCTTGAACACGGTTGCCGATGCGCTGCCGGCCCTTGGCATTGTCGCGGCTGTGCTCGGGATCATCAAGACGATGGGCTCGATTGATGAATCGCCAGCCATTCTTGGAATGATGATCGGCTCTGCGCTCCTCGGAACGTTTCTGGGCGTGTTTCTGGCCTATGGGGTCGTCGGGCCCGTGGCGGCCCGCTTCGGACAGATTGTCGAGGACGAGGCCCAGCCGCTCGACGTGATCCGCACGGTTCTCTCAGCCTTCGGAAGCGGTGTTCAGCCCGGAATCGCCGTGGAACTGGGACGCACGGCCATACCGGCTGACCAGCGGCCGGATGCGGATTCGGTCGAACGCGCGCAGACCAGCGCCCGCTTTGTGCACCGCGCTGTGGCCTGACGCCGACGGTGATTGCGCGTTGACCCGGTCTGAAACAGACCGCATCACCCTGTTATGCCTGAAATCCGACTGGCCACGTTCAATTGCGAAAACCTGATGATGCGGTGCGATTTCGCCCGATCCGGTCTCGCCAATGCGCGCAGCCGCCTGACGGATGTGGACAGCGCGACGGTTGCCGAGCAGGTCGACGCGGTTTTCGATGTCCTGTCGGAAGATGATCGCACATTGACCGCGCAAGCCTTGGCCGCGACCCACGCGGAAGTCTGCGCCCTGCAGGAAGTTGAAAACCTGGTTACCCTTACCGCATTTGACAATCGGTATGTCTCCCGATGGGCCGGTCGGCCATTCGGGGAGCGTGTGCTGCATGAGGGCAATGACAGCCGGGGAATCGATGTCGGGCTGCTGTCCGCCCTGCCGGTCGTGTTCCAGCGCAGCCACGCCCGCGCGACGTTTGGCAGTCTGGGTATAGCTCCGGTTCGGGGGGCAACCGTCAATGACTATGTGTTCCGCAGGGATTGCCTTGAAGTGGACGTGCAGAAAGAGGGGCGGCGGCTGACCCTGTTCATCTGCCACTTCAAATCCATGCACGGGGGACGCCGGCGCACCGCCGCCGTTCGCCATGCGGAGGCGGTGGCAGTGCGGGAAATCATCCGGCGCCGATTCGACCGGCCGCAGGAGGCTGAATGGGTCATTCTGGGTGACTTCAACGATTATTGGGAAGTGGATGGACGGTCGACCCGTCCGCATGGACTCGAGCCGCTGATCGCGGATGGGTTTGCCGTGGATCTCGCCAGCCGGGCAATCTCGGACCCGTACGACCGATGGACCCATCACTATAGTGGAGATGACACCTATGGCGCTCTGGACCATATTTTCCTGTCACCGCGCCTGGCCGCCCTGAATCCTTCGGCTGAGGTCGAAATCGTGCGGGCAGGGGCCCCGTATCGGGCAGAACGATATGATGGAATCCGCTTTCCGGGTGTCGGCTGGATCGAACCCAAAGCATCCGACCATTGTCCGATGGTAACGACTTTAAAGTTTGAAGGTCGCGTTGCGGCACCCTAACTTGTTTCTGGATTTGGCAATCATGGGGGGCGAAAGCCTGTGTCACGTTTTGACAATCTGATAGAGACCGTAGAGGCCTATCAGGCGCTGGCGGCGGAAAACTACAATCGAATCCGTGCCTTGGCTGAAGAGATTCGCAGCGGATTTTGCGACTATCTCGGCGCCAGCGATGGGGTGTGCGTTCACCTTGTGCCGCCGACCGGACAGTTCAAGCCGAAAGCCTATGGAGACAATGCGTTCTCTGTGCCGCCGCGCGGGTTCCGACTGCTGGGACCGATTGCGTTCGGACTTGCCGTCCGAGTGACCCGTGACACGGACTGGCTACGCCTCGCCATGCAATGCCGCAAGATTGGTGAGAAATTCATCATCCAGATCGAAGACGGTTCGGAATACGAATTCAGCCTGCCGCTGAAGGAAGCTGATCCCGAGCCTTTCTACGAACATCTCTATCAGCATATCCTTCTTTGGTTCTCGGATCATGTCGAGCGCTACAAGGAAGGCGATTACGGGTCCCGCGAGATCGGATTCGACTTCGCAGATGACATAAACGCGGTCCAGGCCTAGGGTTTGACAGGGCTGGTTGCACCAGAAGACGGGGCTTTCATGGACCAATTTGATTTTGTACTGGCAGCCGCCGGTTCCAGCGAGCTGATCTTTGCCTGCGCCCTGATCGGCGCGCTCGGGATCGGTGCCCAATGGGTGGCCTGGCGCATCCAGGCGCCGGCCATCGTGCTGATGGCGCTGGCCGGATTGGCGGTCGGTCCGCTCTGGACGGTGATTTTCGGGGAGCCGCTGCTCAATCCGGAAAAGGTCTTCAACAGTGGCAGCAGTGAGCTGCTGCGTCCGATCGTGTCGCTGGCGGTTGCTGTCATCCTGTTTGAAGGCGGCCTTGTCCTGAAATTCGAGAATTTGCGTGACGCGGGTGCTGCCGTGCGCCGGATGGTGTTCGTCGGCGGGCCGCTGGCCTGGCTGCTCGGCACATTCGCCGCGCATTATGCAGCCGGTCTCGACTGGGGCAGTTCTGTCGTGTTTGCGGGTGTGCTGGTGGTTACCGGACCGACCGTGATCATGCCATTGCTGCGCCAGTCCAAGCTGGGCGGGCGCACGGGCCAGTTCCTGAAATGGGAAGGCATCGTGAACGATCCTGTCGGCGCACTGTTCGCGGTTGCGGCGTTCGAGATCATCCGCGTGGCGGCGACTGGCGAATCCGTCCTCGGCAAGGGGGCCATGATCATCGTCGCTGCCGCGCTGGGCGTCGGACTCGGCTTCGCGTTCGGCTGGGCCATTGTCCGCGCATTCCGCCAGGGCTGGACCCCCGAATACCTGAAAGCGCCCATCATCTTTGCCTCGATCATCCTATGCTATGCGCTGGCTGAGATGATCGAGAAGGAAATCGGCCTCGTTGCCGTGACGGCCTATGGCATGACGCTGGCCAATTCCCGCCTCGCAGGCCTCGCGGAGTTGCGGAAATTCAAGGAAGACATTGCTGTTCTGCTCGTGTCCGGCGTGTTCGTGATCCTGACGGCGAATCTGACGCCCGACGTCATTCGCCGCGCACTGACCTGGAACACGCTGGCCTTCCTGTTTGCCATGCTGTTCATCGTGCGGCCGCTTTCAGTCTGGATCGCCACCTTCGGCACGTTGAAGCGTAATGAAGCCATCCTGCTGGGCTGGATCGCCCCGCGCGGTATCGTCGCCGTTGCCGTGTCCAGCCTGTTTGCCACCCTTCTGGAAGATCTGGGTCGGCGTGGGGATTCGCGTTTCTATTTCTCCGGCGCTGAGCAGATCACACCGCTCGCCTTTGCGATGGTGTTCGTGACGGTCGTCCTGCACGGTTTCACCATCGGCCCGCTCGCTCGGCGGCTGGGACTCGCGCGCAAGGAGCGTCCGGGCGTGCTGCTGGTCGGGGTAAACCCGTGGAGCATCGACCTTGCCAAGGTGCTGAAGGATGTCGGGATCGAGCCAATCCTTGCCGACAATAACTGGCGCCGGTTGCGGCCCGCCCGGGAGGCGGGGCTGAATACATTTTTCGGGGAAGTCCTCTCCGAGGAGGCTGAAGTGCGCCTCGACCACGCGGCATTCGATCAGGTGGTCGGCCTGTCGGCCAATGAGCCCTACAATGCGCTCGTTTCAGGCCATTTCGCACCGGAACTCGGCCGACACCGGGTTTACCAATTGTCAGCGCAGGACACCGAAGAGGAAGATCCGCGCGCCATTGGAATGGGAACGCGCGGACGCACCCTGATCCGCCGGGGCAGGGGATATGACAGCCTCATTCGTGATCATTATCGCGGCTGGTCGTTTGGCAAGACGAAGCTGACCGAGGAATATGATCTGGAGGATTATCGGAAGGACCGGCCGAAAGCGGACCTGATCGCGGAAATCCGCGCGGACGGCACATTGATCTTCCTGGGGCCGAACCGCGAAGCGAAGGGCGGCGACGGTGTGACACTGATCAGCTTCGGGCCGGCCCGCGAGATGGAAGTTGCCCGCGAGCCCGAAGAGATCGTGACCGACTAGGTCCTGCCTTCAGGTACCGGCGGCCTGCAGCGAGGCGCCATGCTCGCGCAGCCATGCGCGCTGGTGTTTCCAGTCGCTGCAACAGGTTGCAACATGTGCCCAGAAGCGAGGCGAATGGTTCATTTCCAGCAGATGAGCACATTCGTGCGCGGCGACATAATCCAGCACGGCTGGTGGTGCCATGACCAGACGCCATGAAAAGGACAGCTTGCCGTCCGCTGTGCACGAGCCCCAGCGCGAACGCGTATCCTTGACCGAGATATCCTTGTAGGTCACGCCCAGCCTGGCCGAATGACGTTTCACTGCGCGGGTGATGTCTGCCCGGGCCTGTTTCTTCAGATAGCGCGTCGTGCGCAGGTGCAGGGTTTCCGGATCGCCTGGCGCGCACAGCGTGTTCGGCTGTCCCAGGACCATGCGCGCCACGCGGCCCTCGCCTTGCGCGGTGAGCCGGCACGGCATGCCGCGGAAGGAAATCACGCTGCCTTCCTCGAAGCTGACCACGTCCGGCAGGTGCTGCAGGCGTGTCGAAATCCAGTCGATGCGTTCGGCTGCGAACGCGGCGGCATCCTTGATCTGCCGACGCGACGGCGCAATTGCCACAGCTTCGCGCTTGCGCTCGTCCAGCCTCAAAATCAGGCGGCGGGCCTTGGAGTTGACCTCCAGTCGCACGCGGATTTCGTGTCCGTCCGGCCCATTCAGTGTCACGGTCTGGCCATTGTTGTATGCCATGTTAATAATCTCGCTCTAGGTGACGGGCGCAATTGGAACGCTGGCATCAATCATTAAAGGGACCAAACATGAAATATCTGCTCACAGGCGTTGCTGCCATCGCCATGCTGACGGCTTGCGGGGACAAAGACAAGTCGGCCGACACCGCCGCCTCTGAATATGCTGTTGATGCCGCAAAGGACATCAAGGCCCGCAAGGGTGACCCGGCTACAGCGCCTCAGGCATTGGCCGCATTCGCGCTCGATCAGTCCACCGGAGACCGCATCAGTTTTGCCGACAGCAAGCTCAATGGTGACAAGGCCGTGTTCACCGATGTCACCCTGTTTGGCGGGGAAGCCGACGAGGATGATGAGGACGGCATGCACCTGTCGGGCACCGACCTGAAGGCCAAGAAACTGGAATTTGACGGTCTCGCCATGGTCGATGGCCAGGCATCGTTCTCGAAAATGGTTATGTCCGATGTCTCCTTCGTCCCGAACGATCCGGAAGAGGCTGCAGAGGGCAGCGCAACCATCGGGTCGGTCGAACTCGTGAACCCATCGCCGGCGCTGGCGGCGTGGGTGGCAAGCGCCTTCTCGTCCGATGAACCCGGCGACCTGCCGCAGGGAGCCGAACTGTCCTTCGATCTGTGGAATGTCAGCGATGTGAACATGAAACTGGACGAGGAAGATGGCACCACCGGCACATTCCTGGTCGACGCCATCTCCGTCTCGGGCCTGAAAGACCGCAAGGCCGCCCAGATGGCCCTGAAGGACCTGAAACTGGACATGTTCGATCCCGAGGACGACATGACCGTCAAGGCCAATCTCGGCAACATCGATATTCGCGGCTTCGACTTCTCCGTGTTCGGCGAGGAAGGTGAAGATCTGGAAGACAGCCTGCAATCCGGCATCATGACGGGCCTGAACCCGAAAGACCCGGCCAATCCTGGATATGACTCGATCTCGATGAAGGATATGAGCTTCGACGTCTCCGGCGTGAATTTCGACATGCCTTCCCTCGTGTCTAAGGTCAGCCATGACTCGCAGGGGCGTGCCGTCAAGGTCGTCACCGAGCCGACCAAGATGACCCTCAATACCGGCACGGGTGAACTCGGCGAGCAATTGAGTGGCCAGCTTGCGCTTCTCGGCTATGAGAAGCTGGAACTGACCATGGCCGGTGAACAGAGCTACGATCCCGATTTGGATATCGTTACGCTTGCAGCCAACAAGAACTACTGGGAACTGAAAGACGGGTTCCGGCTCGATTTCGGCGCCAAGTATGAAGGCGCCAGCGCCATGGCTGCCGCACAGGCCGAGCAGGATATCGACCCGGCTGATCCGGCTGCCATGATGAACGAGGTCATGGGAAAGCTGACCCTGCACTCGCTCGACCTCAAGCTGGATGACAATGGCATTGTGGATCGCGCGTTCAATGCGTACGCCGCCCAGAGCGGGGAAGACCCGCAGCAGCTTCGCAATCAGACAGCCGGCATGATGGCCATGGCGCCGATGATGCTCGGTGGATCGGGTGTCGATATGGAACTGGTCACCGAGGCCTCGACCGCCCTGTCCAGCTTCATCACGGATCCGAAGACGCTGACGATTTCCCTGAATCCGGCATCGCCGCTGAAAGTGTCCGAACTTGCGGAGATGGAAGATCCGTCGGCACTGACGAAATCGGCGCTCGGGTTCTCGGCGACAAACGAGTAAACCCGTTACGTCTGAAGGCGCGCGTGCTCTCGCTGGGTACGCGCGCTTTTCTTTGCGCGATGGGCAAGGCATAGACTGTCGGTCATGAAACTCGCATTTTTCGGAGACGTGGTCGGCAAACCCGGTCGGCAGGCGGTGCTGGATCACCTGCCGGGCCTGAAGGCTCAATTGCGTCTCGATTTCGTGGTCGTGAACGCGGAAAACTCTGCTGGCGGCTTCGGTCTCACCAGCACCATAGCGGAAGAATTCTTTGCAGCCGGGGCCGATTGCCTGACCCTTGGCGATCATGCCTGGGACCAGCGCGAAGCCCTCACCTATATCGAACGGGAACCACGTCTGTTGCGCCCCGCGAACTATCCTCCGGCGGCACAGGCCCCGGGGAAGGGGGCAAACCTGTTCAGTCTGCCGGACGGCCGCCGGGTGGGCGTTGTTCAGGTTCAGGGCAATGTGTTCATGCGTCAGAGCCTGCCTTGCCCGTTTGCGGCGGTTGATGCGGCTCTCGATTCCATGCCGATGGGCGCCGTGGCCGACGCCATCATTGTGGACATGCATTGCGAGGCCACGAGTGAGAAAATGGCCATGGGACATCATTGTGATGGACGTGCCAGCCTGGTTGTGGGCAGCCACACCCATGTTCCCACTGCGGACACGATGATCCTGGAGGCCGGCACCGCCTATCAGACCGACGCCGGCATGTGCGGAGACTATGACAGCATCATCGGCATGCAGAAGCAGATCTCGCTCTATCGGTTTCAGACGCAATTGCCCGGCGAACGTTACCAGCCGGCGCTGGGGGAGGGGACGCTCTGCGGCACATTCGTTGAAACGGACGACCAGACAGGCCTGGCAATCCGGATTGATCCCATAAGGGTCGGCGGCAAGCTGAGCGAACGGATTCCGTCCTGACGGCAAGGACACTCAGCGCCATGTCCGGGAACAGGAAATGACGGACGAAATCACTCTTCGCCAGCGATTGCGGCTGGAGACTGCGGCGGACCATGCCCGCGTGGACGGATTGTTCAGTCAATTCGACCTGACCGGCCCGGTCGGGCTGGGGGAGTTTCTGTCAGTCAGTTATCTTGCCTATGATTGCCTTGGCGAAGTTCTTCAGCCCTATGACGGTTTGGTTCCGCCGGCACCGCCGCTGGAGGACATTTTGGCCGACCTGTCCAGCCTCGGTCGGCCGCGGCCGGACTGGCTGCAGAGGCCCAGCCTGTCGGGGATCCATCCTCTGGGAGTAATCTATGTTATCGCAGGCAGCCATCTGGGCGGTACCATCCTGCACCAAAGATGGCGGGCCAGTGACGACGAGCGGGTGAAGGGCGCAGGGCGATTTCTCACCTTCCTGTCGGACCGGGCCTGCTGGTCCGAATTCCTCCGTTTTCTGCCGAGCGTGAATATTGGCCAAATGGAACGCAATCATGTAGTTGAATCGGCAAAGGCCTGTTTCTCACTATACGAGACTGCGTGCAGGTATGTGATGAAAGAGACTGCCCATGGCGCAAATCGGCCCTGACACGCTTGGTTCTGACACCGCAGTCGATCTGACGAATTGCGATCGTGAGCCCATCCACGTCATAGGCCGCGTGCAGTCTTTCGGGGCGCTGATATCCATGTCATCCGACTGGATTATCAACCACGCGTCCGTCAATATGGACCGCTTCCTGGGCAAGCCGGCACAGGACCTGATCGGCCGCCGCGTGGCTGACGCTCTGGCTGAACCGGCCTTGTCCATCATCCGCTCCCGCTTGCCGATGCTGACGTCTCCCGACGCAGTCGAGCGTGTGTTTGGTCTGGACCTGACCGGAGACGGGCGGCTCTTCGACCTGTCGATCCACCTGTCCGGCCGGTCGATCATTCTGGAGTTCGAGGCGCACGATACGAGCCGTGACACCAATTACGTGAACTATGTGCGGCCCATGGTGGAGCGGATATCGCGGGCCACATCATCCCGGCAATTGTGCGAGGATGCCGCCCGTCAGATGCGCAGTCTGATCGGATTTGACCGGATCATGGTTTACCGTTTCGGGGACGACGGAACCG
Organism: Hyphomonas sp.; assembly: GCF_017792385.1. Lineage (NCBI taxonomy): Bacteria > Pseudomonadati > Pseudomonadota > Alphaproteobacteria > Hyphomonadales > Hyphomonadaceae > Hyphomonas > Hyphomonas sp. Next base: position 1,596,969 of record NZ_CP051230.1, read on the forward strand.
GTGAGGTGATCGCCGAAGCCCTCAAGCCGGGCATGGAGAGTTTCAAGGGGTTGCGCTATCCGGCCTCGGACATTCCCAAACAGGCGCGCGCCCTGTACGCGCGCAACCTGTTGCGCATCATTGCGGACGTGTCCGACCAAGGGGCCGAGATCATTCCGCATACAAGCCCGGAAGGCACGCCGCTGGATCTTTCGATGAGCGGCGTGCGGGCGGTTTCTCCGATCCATCTCGAATACCTGGAGAACATGGGTGTCAGAGCCTCTCTTTCCATCTCCATTCTGAAACGGGGGAAATTGTGGGGCCTGTTTGCATGCCACCATGAGTCGCCAAAGATCCTGTCCTACGAATTGAGGACTGCCGCAGAATTGTTTGGGCAATTGTTCTCGTTCGTGCTCGATCAGAAAGAGACGGATGAGGGCCGTGAGGAATCTGACCGCGCCCAGGTGCTGCACGACCAATTGATGGCACAATTGGCGGAAGACGCCTCCATTTCGGAGAATTTCGAAGCGATCATCGACGCGATTGCGACAGTTATTCCCTATGACGGAGCCATTGGCTGGGTGGATGGTGAATACCAGTCCATCGGACAAACGCCGTCTCGTGACGAATTTCTGGGACTCGTCAATTTTCTGAACACGACAGCGGCAAGTCGTATCTATCACACTGAAAGCCTGAAGAAGGTTTATCCGGCTGCGGAAGGATATGCAGGTCGCGCAGCCGGCATGCTGGCCCTGCCGGTGTCGCGTGCCCCAAGGGATTACATTGTCCTGTTCCGGCGCGAGATCGCGAAATCGGTGACCTGGGCCGGCAATCCCGACAAGCCGGTTACGGTGGGCCAGCACGGTGCCAGGCTGACTCCGAGAAAAAGTTTCGAGGCTTGGCAGCAGATTGTGCGCGACACGTCTTCGCCGTGGCAGCCGGCCGAGATCCGTGCCGCCGAAGCGCTGCGCCTGACCCTTCTGGAGGTGATCCTGCGCATGTCTGACGCAGCGCTGCGTGAACGCACGAAGGCGCAGGAGCATCAGGAGCTTCTGATTGCCGAACTGAACCACCGGGTCCGGAACATACTCGGCCTGATTGGAGGCCTGGTGGAGCAGAGCGGATCGGACGCCCGGTCGATTGCCGAATTCACGCAAGTCGTTGGCGGCCGGATTCATGCGCTCAGCCGGGCGCACGACCTGATCACCCGGCAGCAATGGGCGCCGGCATCCGCGCGCGAACTGATACAGATCGAGTCTGAGGCCTATCTCGGATCAAATGCAGAGAAAGTGAGGATCGACGGGCATGATGTACGCCTCCAACCCAAGGCATTCACGTCGGTCTCTCTGGTTGTGCACGAACTGCTGACCAATTCTGCAAAGTACGGGGCGCTGAGCGAGCCGAGCGGCGAGGTTCGCATCGGATTTGTTCCCATGGCCGATGGTGGTCTGGAGCTGACTTGGCTGGAAACCGGTGGGCCACCGATTCAGGCCCCTCCGAGCCGGCGGGGCTTTGGGTCTACGATCATCGAGCGGTCCATTCCCTATGAACTCAACGGCCGGGCAGATTTACGGTTCGAGGTAACCGGTGTTTCGGCCCGGTTCGAGATTCCCTCAGCACATGTCGAGGCCTTTGAAGGTGCGCAAGCTGAGGCGATTGCTCCCGTGCCGGGAAAGTCGAAGAAGTCTCATCTCAACGGCCAGGCCATGGTGGTCGAGGACAATCTGATCATTGCTCTGGATGCAGAAGACATGATCCGCTCCCTGGGGGCCAGTGAGGTCTTCGTTGCCTCGAATGTCAGCGAGGCGGTGGCATTTATCGAAGCTGAGACGCTGCATTTCGCCTTGTTGGACGTGAATCTCGGATCGGAAACGAGCGAGCCGATTGCCGAGCGTTTGCATGCGCGGGGAATACCGTTCGCCTTTGCGACAGGTTATGGAGATTCAATCGATCTGGCCAAACGGTATCCGGACGTGCCGGTCGTCAAGAAGCCGTTCGATATCGCGTCGATCGCGGCGGCCCTGCCAGACTGACAGGGCCGCCTGAAATCGCTATTTGCCTGGTTGCGGCGTGTATCTGAGATACGGCTTTACTGCCTTGTACCCCTTCGGGAACAGGCGCGCGATCTCGTCCGGGTCTGTCAGAGACGGGACAATGATCACATCCTCGCCATCAGTCCAGTTCACGGGGGTTGCCACCTTGTGGCCGTCCGTCAGCTGGAGGCTGTCGATCAGGCGAAGGATCTCGTCGAAGTTCCGCCCGGCGCTCGGTGGGTAGATGATCGAGGCGCGAATGCGTTTGTTGGGATCGATCACGTAAACCGCCCGCACGGTGACCTTCGCGTCCGCATTCGGGTGGATCATGTTGTACAGTGTTGCCACGCTCCGGTCAGGATCGGCGATCAGCGGGAAGGTGACGGTCGCATTCTGGGTTTCCTCGATATCGGAGATCCATTTCCGGTGATCGTCCAGGCTGTCGACCGAAATGACGAGGGCTTTCGCGCCCCGGCGGGCGAACTCATCCTTCAGATTGGCTGTATAGCCGAGCTCGGTGGTGCAGACCGGGGTGAAATCGGCCGGGTGGGAAAAGAACACGACCCAGTCATCGCCGGCCCATTCGTGGAAGCGAATGCGGCCTTCTGTCGTGTCGGCTTCAAAATCCGGTGCAACATCGCCAATCAGAAGGCTCATATTACCATACTCCTGTCTCTTGATTTGTGACTGGAAAATGGTGCCTAAGAAGAAGCTGGCCAATGCGTGGTGCCTGAAGCCGTCGATGAGTTTTTCTAATACCCCGTGCGGGAAGAAGGAATTGGAATGAAACGCCTGATCCTGATGCGGCATGCGAAGACCGAACCTTGGGCCGAAGGCGTTGATGATTTCAGCCGGGCACTGACGCCGCGCGGCAAAGAGGATGCCCAGCGCATGGCGGAGGAACTGGTGGCCATGGGCTGGAGCCCGGAACGCATCCTGGTGTCCAGCGCGCGCCGCGCCCGGGAGACCTGTTCGGAAGTGGCCAAAGTGGTTGAAGGCGAAAAGGTCCGGCCGATGGAATCGCTGTACCTGTCCGGCGTGCGCGGCCTGACCGAGGCGGTCTGTCAGAATGACGGGGCCGGCACGCTGATGGTGATCGGGCACAATCCGGGCCTGCACGATTTCTCCATGGAGATCCTGCGGGAGGCCGGCAGCCTGGACCACCAGCAGTCGATCCGCCTGATCGAAAAGTTTCCCACAAGCTGCTGTGCGTTGTTCGAGAGCGACGAGGATGGTGCGTTCGTGCCAGTCCATTTCAGACTGTCCCAGATCCTGCGGGCAAAGGACTTCCGGGAAGCTGACGCAAGCTCTATGTAAAAAAACGCCCTGCCAGAGGGGCAGGGCGCAGATCCGGGGCGGCAGGCGGTTCTGGAGAGGCGGGATACCTGCCGGTCCGGAGGGATCAGCTGTAGGTGAAGTGCGCTTCGGTGAAGTTCGCATCGCCGACATGAGCGACGATTTTCTTCATCGTCTGGCGCTCGCACTGGCCGACCACATAGGTCTTGGCGAAGTGGAAGTCTTCATGCTCGGCAACGCAGCGTGTGTGCACTTCGTCGCGGACGCGGCTGTATTCTGCACGGGCGCCTTCCACGGTTTCCAGCTGGGTGCGGTTCAGGTCGATTTCCATCTGGAAGTCGTCCGAGGCGGCAAAGGCCGGTGCGACAGCGAGGGAAGCGGCAAGGGCGATGGCGGAGAGAGAGCGGATCATGACAGGTGTCCTTTCAAGGGGTGAGTGACGTGCGGTTGAGGGGGGGCAGGTGGCCGGCGCCGCATCCGGTCAGGGGAAACCGGGGATCGCGGCACCGGCCGGGCAGGCCTAGCGAGCTTCGCGGCGGGCGAAGCGGCGGCGGCGGCGGACCAGGAGATTCTGACGACCCTCCGCTTTGACATCATTGGCCGGCCGGGTCCGGTGAGTTGCCTCTCCGGTCATGATGGAGAGGGCCATCATGCCTTGCTCGGCGGTTGCGGCGATGTCGCTCTGACGGGCGCGGGGGGTCATGTTTTCAATTCCTTCTGGCTTGGTTTGGGTGTCCTTGGCGGGACCATCCCGCCGCCGACATCCTCAATCTAGGGAAGGAATTATCGAAAATCAATAAGTTTTTATCGAAAAATAATAAATCAGAGCAATTTCAAGGCGCTAAGATTTGTTGATTATCGATAATTATGGTCCGGAGCGAAGTCAAGATCGATGACATCGCCTTACACCGAATTCATGTCAGGCCATTTCAGACCGTTTCAGGCGTGCTCAAACCGGGTCACACCGTTTCAGCCTGTCTCCATCCATGTCCCCCGGCGTCCCCGCGCTTCATCACACCGGTTCAGCCCGTTCCGGCAGGCAGCCGCCCGATCCGGCTGGCCACCGGGATCAGGCATGCCCCTGCAGATCGAAACTGAGCTGGACCGGCCCGAGCGCCGGACGCGCCGCCCGCGCAGTTTTCCGGCGGACGGATGCGGACCGCATGGCCGGCCGGGGCGCAACGTTCCGATAGGGCAGATCCGGCAGTTCCTCGACCGGACACAATCTGTGACGGGCTTCCCGCGCCGCCGCCATGTGATCAACCATGCGCATCGGATAGGTCTGGCCGAATATGATTCCGTGCCGGGCCAGTACGGATTTCGGCGCCTCCCACGGCGCATGAAGCCAGGAGTCCGGCAGGGCTGCGAGTTCGGGCACCCATTTCCGGATAAAGGCCCCGTCAGGATCACGGGCAAGTCCCTGGCGGACGGGATTCGGGATATAGGCTGGACGTCCGCCGGAAATGCCGATGACCTGCCGGGCATTCACCTCAAACAGGGCAGTATCATAATCAAGGCTCAGCCGGGCCATTGTCCGGCATGGTGCATCCGGCCGCAGCCAGAGATGACAGGTTGCAAAGGACAGGAGCAGTTCTCTCAGTCCCGCATCCAGCGATCCGGTCTCGCGCAGGCACCGCATGCCGGCATCCAGGATCGGGAAGCCCGTCATGCCGGTGGCCCAGACCGCAAGGCGGGGATCAGACCCGGCCACGGCAGGCCGGTCATGCGGATCGTCTTCCAGCCGGGTGGTCAGCCGGCGAAGCGGCAGGCCGGCCGCGGAGGCGCGCATGCGGGCCCGGCGCTCGAGGTTCCCGGCGAACCGATCCAGGGCGGCGGCAAAGGTCGTGTCCCCATCTGCGAGCAGTGCAGCACGGGCCTTCATGGCACCTTGCCAGGCTTCGCGCTCCGACAGGCAGCCGAGCGCCAGATAGGGGGACAGGGCGGATGCCGAGGCATGCCGGGCGCTTATCGACAGGCCGGCCTTGGCAGCGTCTCGGCCTGCGCCGCCCAGAAACCGGCGCAGATTGAGGATCGCCCGGGTACGTCCCCCGGTCTGGCGGTCAGCGCAGGGCGTGTCCTCAAGCCCGAAATCGGAGGCACAGGGCCAGGGGTCCGAGGGCAGGGACATGGGCGGCAATCTGTCCGGCGCTGCCAGCCGGCTGCGCTTCATGTCATCCTGCCAGGCTTCCAGGGTGAATTCCGGCGATACAGGATGCCCGCCGCCCATCTCCCGCAAGGGGACGCCCGCGCGCATCGCCCAATTGCGGATATCCCGATCACGGCCAGCACTGCCGGCCGGCGAGGGGGCGCCATTCATGTAGAGGGCGGCGATGCCGTGACGGGCATGAAGACCGGACAGGATTTCACAGCTGGGACCGATGCGCAGGCATAGCTGGCTGCCGCGCCGACGTAGCGCATGATCCAGATCAGCCAGCGCCTCGATGAGGAAGTCGAATTGCCGGACAGATGCTTCCGGCGCGTGCCAGTCCTCCGGATCGATCACATACAGGGGCACGACATCCCCTGCCGACGCACAGGCAGCGGCGAGCGCGGCATGATCGTGCACGCGGAGATCTCTGCGGAACCAGACGACATGAAGATCACTCATGGAACAAAGATAGAACATTAGGTGAAAATGTCCAGTCCCTTCCCACCACATTCACATTCATTGCGAATTCGAAACGGATTCAACTTATGGTTTCTGGCACATGCATCCTGTTCGCGTTTTATGCGGCCATGGGTGCAGATGGGGTCTGGGCGCGGGATCGCTTCCCGCAACACTTGTTCGATACGCTGGCTGAGCCGCCGCCTGATCCGGCGCTGGCGAACCGGGCCGCGGAAGGCTTCCCGTCGCGCTTTGTCGGCCTGTCTGCCAAGACCGGCCTGGTGCGTGGTCAGGCCCGCCTTGTCGGACGGGCCCTCACGGTGCTGGGCATTGCCGGACTGGTGGCGACCGGCTGGACGGTGACGGCTCTGGCCTGGGCGGGGTTCGTCCTGTTTGCGCTGGTCATGGCATTCCGCTTCGGTCTGACGATGCTGGGGGGAAGCCGGACCCATCTTCTGACCGATCCGGTGTCGGTATCCCTGCTGCTGCCGCGCTACACGATCCTGATCGCCCTGAAGGACGAGGCGGCCTGCATGCCGCAATTGTCGCGTGCCCTGATGTCGCTCGACTATCCGCGTCACCTTCTGGATGTGAAGCTGCTGCTCGAAACCGGGGATGCGGACACCAAGGCCGCCATTCATTCCCAGATCTGGCCCGAAGGCACGGAAGTCCTGGTGCTGCCGCCCGGCTGTCCGCAGACCAAGCCGCGCGCCCTCAATTACGGCCTGTTGCGCGCCCGCGGGGCTTTCGTCACCGTCTATGATGCCGAGGACAGGCCCAATCCGGGCCAGTTGCTGGACGCGGCGCGGCATTTTGCGTGGAATCCACAGCTTGCCTGTATCCAGGCGCCCCTTGTCGGCAATGTCCGGGGCGCCGGCTGGCTGGCGCGGCACTGGGCGCTTGAATATGCCATCCAGTTCAACCGGTTGATGCCGGCGCTGGCGCGGCTCGGCCTGCCGATCGCGCTGGGCGGGACGAGCAATCATTTCCGCAAGGCAGACCTCATGGCGGTCGGAGGATGGGATGCCTGGAACGTCACCGAGGACGCAGATCTCGGCCTGCGGCTTGCCCGGCTCGGCCGAAGGATCGGCGTGATCGCGCCGGCGACGGTGGAAGTGCCGCCCGGAAAGCTGGATGTGTGGATCGGGCAGAGGTCGCGCTGGCTGAAGGGCTTCCTGCAGACCTGGCTGGTCCTGATGCGCGATCCTCAAGGGGCCATCAGCTCCATGGGCGTGTCAGGCTTCCTGTCCATGCAATTGATGCTGGGGGGAACCATCCTGTCGGCGCTGGTGCATCTGCCCTGGCTGGTCTGGTGCCTTGTCTGCCTGCTGAGCCCCGAGGCGGAGGTGAGCCTGTTCAGCTGGAGCGCACTGGGATTGTCCTGGACGCTGGGCATGGCCACGGCGCTGAGTGTACCGCGCAGCGCGTTCGGGGCGCGGCTGCGGGATCTGCTGTCCGTTCCGTTCTATTGGCCGCTCCAGTCCGTGGCGGTGCTGCGCGCGCTCTACAGCCTGGCGCGGCGGCCGCATTACTGGGTGAAGACCCCGCATGAAGCCCCGTCTTTTCCCTGACCGAAGCCGGGGCCCGGCCGGGCAGGGGGGCGCCTTCTAACGCAAGGTCAGAGCTTGGCGCTGCCTGCTGATAGGCATAAGGTCGGCCCATCTACCGTTGCCCCGCAGGAGTCCGATATGGCGTATGATGAATCTGTTGATCTCGAACAGTTTCGCGCAGAAACGCGCGAATGGCTGGAGGAGAATTGTCCGCCGTCCATGCGCACGCCGATGAAGGATGACGAGATTGTCTGGGGCGGAAAGCGCGAGACCTTCAAGAACCCCGAGGCCAAGGTTTGGCTGGAGCGGATGGGCGAGAAGGGCTGGACCGCCCCGGAATGGCCCGCGAAGTATGGCGGCGGCGGCCTGAGCCGGGCCCAGAACCGCGTGCTGCAGGAAGAACTGCGCCGCATCAAGGCCCGCCCGGCCCTGTTCTCCTTCGGGCTCTGGATGTTTGGTCCGGCCCTGCTGGAATTCGGCAATGAAGAACAGAAGCTGCGCTTCATTCCGGACATCGTGAAAGGAAAGACACGCTGGTGCCAGGGCTATTCCGAACCGGGTGCGGGCTCTGACCTCGCAGACCTTCAGACGCGGTGCGAGGACAAGGGCGATCATTATCTGATCAATGGCCAGAAGGTCTGGACCTCCTATGCGGACAAGGCCGACTGGATCTTCTGCCTCGTGCGCACCGATACGAGCGTGAAGCATGAAGGCATCAGCTTCATCCTGTTCGACATGGAAAGCGAAGGCGTCGAGGCCCGCCCCATCCTGCTGATCTCCGGCGAGAGCCCATTCTGCGAAACCTTCTTCACGGATGTGAAAGTGCCGAAGGACCAATTGGTCGGCGATGTGAATGGCGGCTGGAAGATTGCCAAACGCCTGTTGCAGTTCGAGCGCTCCTCCATCTCTGCCGGCGGATTTGGCGGCACGGGAGGCTCCGGCATTCTGGGACCGGAAGAATATGCCAAGATGCATATCGGCACCGATGGCGAGGGCCGCCTGATTGACGGGGACCTCCGTGGACGGATTGCAGACCACAAGATGTATGCCAAGGCGTTCAATCTGACGGTTCAGCGTCAGGCCGAACAGGCCAAGGCGGGCCAGCAGGTGGGCCATACGGCATCCATCCTGAAATATGGTGCAGCGAAGATGAACCAGGACCGGCACGAATTGCTGGTCGAAGCGCTCGGCACGGAAGGCCTCGGATGGCAAGGGGAGGGCTTTGATCCTTCCGCGAAGAAGGTCACGCGGCAATGGCTGCGGTCCAAGGGCAATTCCATTGAAGGCGGCACCAGTGAGATCAACCTCAATGTGATCTCCAAGCGTGTGCTTGGCCTGAAGGACCACCAATAGGCATGACATCCACACAGGTCATCCTCCTGTTTCTCGGCACGCCCTTTCTGGCGGGAGTCCTGGCTCCCTTCTTTCGGGGACGCTGGCCGGTGCAGGCGGCTGTGTGGATGCTTGCGCTGCTGTCGACCCTGATTGTTGTCTATATCTGGGCCGGCATGGAAGCAGCGCGATTTGAATTGACAAATATAAGGCTGGCGCTCGCGGCCAGCGCCCTGTGGAGCACATCCGGCCTGGCTGGCCTGCTCGTGGGGCGTGAGGCGGAAAATGTGCGGCGCGTTGCCAGAAACACCAGGGACAAACGCAAGGCTTCGGAGATATTCAGATGACATTCCTTTTGACGGAAGACCAGGAAATGCTGCGGGACACCGCCATGGCTTTCGCCCGCGATGAACTGCCGGTGACCCGGCTGCGGTCCCTGCGGGATTCGGGCGCCAATGGCGTCGACCCCGAGACGCGCCAGAAACTGGCCGAACTCGGCTTCTTCGGCGTGATCATTCCGGATGAGCCGGGCGGCGAACATTTCGGCCTGGTCGGCCTGGGCCAGATCCTGGAAGCGCAGGGCCGCACCCTGGCGGCGACGCCCGTGCTGCAGACCGCCCTGATCGCTGCCAGCGCCCTGCAATTGGGAGGCAGCGCCGAACAGCAATCCGAATGGTTGCCGAAAATTGCCGGCGGCGAGACGAGCTTCGCGCTCGCCCTGGACGAGACTGCGCATTTCAATCCGCTGGGCGTGGCCACGGAAGCCGAGCGCAACGGGCAGGGCTATACGCTGAACGGCATGAAGCGGTTCGTGCCGGATGCGCACCATGCCGACATGCTGATCGTGGTGGCGCGCACTTTCGGTGAAGCCGGCGACCGGCACGGCCTGACCCTGTTCCTGGTTCCGAGGGATGCGAAAGGTGTGTCGATCCAGACGCTGAACTCGGTTGATTCCCATGGCGCCGCGCATGTCACGCTGGAAGATGTCATCGTGCCGGACAGCGCCGTGATCGGGGCCGTCGACAAGGGTGCCGACATTCTGGAGCCGGTGCTGGACCGCGCGGCAATCGGCCAGGCCGCCGAAATGCTGGGCAGTGCGCAGGCCGCCTTCGACATGACCCTGGAATACCTGAACAGCCGCAAGCAGTTCGGCCAGCTCATCGGGTCGTTCCAGGCGCTGCAGCATCGCGCCGCGAAGATGTTCACGGAACTGGAACTGACCCGCTCCTGCGTGGCCGCAGCCCTGGCCGCCGTCGATGCCGGCAAGGACACGGTTCCGGAACTGGCAAGCCTGGCCAAGGCGCGTGCCAGCGACCTGGTTCACCTTGTCTCGAATGAATGTGTGCAGATGCATGGCGGGATCGGCATGACCGATGATGCAGATCCGGGCCTCTACATGAAGCGCGCGCGTGTGCAGGAAGCACTGTTCGGGTCGGCCAGCTGGCATCGCGACCGGTATGCCCGTCTTGCCGGTTTCTGATCCGGTCTGCCCTGAAACGAGAAAAGCCGGGAAGGTCTGACCTTCCCGGCTTTTTCAATTTTGCAGGTCGCCTGGCTAGCCCTTCAGGACAGAGCCTTTCTTCAGCGCCTTGGCGATCAGGTAGTACATGACCGGGCGATGCTTTGCGCGCACGGATTTTCCGTACTTGGCAACGGCATCCGCAATGGCGGCGTCGGCCTTGGCTTCGTCGGTCACGCCCAGCTTCTTTGCAATGAAGCCTTTCTTGATGCGGCCGAGTTCTTCCTTGTCCGATGCCGCAACCGTTGCGGAGTCTGCCTTGTAGATGGTTGGTCCGCACGCTTTCACGGCGGCTTCCAGCAGAGCCATGTCGGAGCGGGTTTCACCCACCTTCTCCTTCAGGTCCGTGGTGTATTTCTCCATCAGCACTTCCTTCGGAGAAGGTGCCTTGGCAGGCTTGGTCGTTTTCGGTGCAGCAGCTTTCTTGGGCGCCGCGGCTTTCTTGGCTTTGGTTGCTTTTGCCATGGGAGTGTCTCCTCAATGGGCCCGCCGAACGGGCGTTTTTGACTTTACGCAGCTAACAACACGAATCAGTTTGAAACGCAGTTCGAACACTGACCCGTTTTTCCACAGCCTGCCAACCCCTTTTGCGTAGTATTCCCGTGTCATCCGTATCCTGAATACAGGTATTCCGATGTCGCCGGCGCGCCCTTGTTCGTAATGCAGGCAGCAGACTTGTTTGATTGACGCCTTGCAGCAAGTAGAAGACATCTGGATAGAAGACTGGCTGAGAAAAGAGGGCTGCATGCTCAGATATCTACCATGGCTCGCGACCGTTCTGCTTCTGGGGGCGAGCCTTGCCCTGATGCAACAGCATGGCTGGCTGGCCTATGTTGCGATGATCCTGGCGCCGTTTGCGCTGACCGGTCTGTATGATGTGTTTCAGCGTCGGCACACTCTGTGGCGCAACTATCCGCTGATGGCGCGTATCCGGTGGATTGCGGAAGAGCTGCGCCCGTTCCTGCGCGCCTATATCGTCGAGAGCGAGACCGAAGGGCGGCCCTTCAACCATGAAGACCGCGCCATGGTGTATCGCCGGGCGAAGGATGTTTCTTCGGTGGAACCGTTCGGCAGCCATCTCGATGTCGACAAGCCGCCTTATGAATGGCTGGCGCATTCCATTGCGGCGCGGCATCCGGAGGAAACCGATCCGCGTGTGAGGGTGGGGGCTCCGGGCACCGCGCAACCCTATGCGGCGAGTGTGTTCAACATCTCTGCAATGAGTTTCGGATCGCTCGGGGCGCATGCGATCGAGGCGCTGTCGACCGGCGCGCGCCTTGGCGGTTTCTATCACGATACGGGCGAAGGCGGCGTGTCGCGCTATCACCGCGCCGGCGGGGGGGATCTCGTCTGGGAGATCGGGTCGGGCTATTTCGGCTGCCGCGCGGCGGATGGCTCGTTTGATGCGGCGAAGTTTGCGGAGACGGCCCGGGACCCGCAGATCAAGATGATCGAGGTGAAGCTGAGCCAGGGCGCGAAGCCTGGCCATGGCGGCGTGCTGCCGGGGGAGAAGGTCACGCGCGAGATTGCCGAAGCGCGCGGCATTGCGATTGGAGAAACCTGCGTGTCGCCGCCGGCGCATACGAGTTTCTCCACACCGGTCGGATTGCTGGAATTCGTGTCCACCCTGCGCGACCTGTCCGGCGGCAAACCGGTCGGCATCAAGTTCGCCGTCGGCAATCGCTGGGAGACGCTGGCGGTCTGCAAGGCGATGCTGGAGACCGGCATGCGGGTGGACTTCATGGTGGTGGATGGCGGGGAAGGGGGTACCGGCGCAGCGCCGTCGGAATTCCTGGATCATGTCGGCGCGCCACTGCGCCAGGCGCTGGTGCTGACCCGCAACGCGCTGGTGGGCACCGGCCTGAAGCAGGATGTGCGCCTGGCGTGCTCGGGCAAGCAGATCAGCGCGTTCGCAATCGCCTCCTCCATGGCGCTCGGGGCGGACTGGGTGAACACGGCGCGCGGCTTCATGTTCGCGCTGGGATGCATCCAGTCGCTGAATTGCCACAACAATACCTGCCCGACCGGCATCGCGACCTCCGACAGGGGACGCCAGCGCGGTCTGGTCGTGGCGGACAAGGCGGTCCGCGTCAGGAATTTCCACCACAACACGGTCAAGGCGCTGATGGAGGTGGTGGGCGCTGCGGGCTGTGACCATCCGGCAGAGCTGACACCCCGGCATGTCATGCACCGGGTGACCGAGGACATCGCCTACACGGCCGAGCGGGCCTATCAGCTGGTGCAGCATGAACAATTGCTGCGCGCGCCGCAGGAGACGCAGCTGGCCGATGAATGGCGCCTGGCGCAGGCCCACAGCTTCGCGCCGGCGGGCCAGTCCTGAACCTGTGCAGGGCAGGCGGCCGGGGCGAAGACTGATAAAATGACGGAACCGCCTGGCGCGGCGCCGTATTTGACAAGGTGCCTGCAAAGCAGGCAGGGCCATGGTTTCTGCAGGGGCAAGCCGGGCCCCGGCATTGGGAAGGGAGTGGCGCCGCGCTAGACCGGGCCGGACAGGAAGGGCAATGACAGACCAGACATCGTCACAAGCATCGCGATTGATCGCCGTGTCGAACCGGACGGCTGCCGGGCAGGAAAGCCGGGCTGGTGGACTGGCCGTGGCCCTCTGGGACACGCTGGCAGACACACGGGGACTGTGGATCGGCTGGAGCGGCCGCATCCTGGACTTTCCCAGCAGCCGCGCAAAACGAAGCGAGGAAGACGGGGTCGAGTTCGCGCTGACCGACTATTCCCGTGACCAGTATGACGGCTTCTATCTCGGCTATGCGAACAGCGTGCTGTGGCCAGTGATGCACAACCGGATCGATCTCGCCGTCTTCGATTCCGCCTTCTATCGCTACTATGTCGAGATCAATGAGAAGTTTGCCGACATCGTGCAGCAGCAGGCCACGCCGTCAGACATCGTCTGGGTGCATGACTATCATTTCCTGTTGCTGGGCGACATGCTGCGCGAAGATGGCTGGACCGGGAAGTGCGGTTTCTTCCTGCACATTCCGTTTCCCGCGCCGGAAGTGTTCCGTGCCATCCCGCAGCACCGCAAGCTGGCGCGTGGCCTGTTCGCCTATGATGTGGTGGGCCTGCAATGCGGCAAGGATCTCGCAAACCTTGCCCAATACCTGGAAGAGGAATTCGGGGCCGAGGAATTGCCGGACGGCCGGTTCAGGGTCGAAGACCGGATCGTGCACCTGCTGCACTGCCCCATCGGCATCGACAGCCGGAGCTTTGCCGAGGCGGCCACGGCGGAACCAGCCACGCTTGCCGCGGCGCGCCTGTCGCGCTTCCTGGGGGATCGGGACCTGGTCATCGGTGTAGACCGGATGGATTATTCCAAGGGCCTGCCGCAGCGGTTCGAAGGCATGGCCAAACTGTTCGACCGGTATCCGGACCTGCACGGACGCATCTCGTTCACGCAGATCGCGCCACCTTCGCGGTCCGTGGTGGAGGAGTATGCCCAATTGCGCGAACAGCTCGACGCGCTCTCCGGACGGATCAATGGCGATTATGGTGACCTGGACTGGATGCCTATCCGGTATCTGGCGCGGGGATATGATCGCGAGGAAATTGCCGGTCTCTACCGCCGCGCCAAGGCCTGTCTCGTCACGCCATTGCAGGACGGCATGAATCTTGTTGCGAAGGAATTCGTTGCGGCGCAGGACCCGGAAGATCCGGGTGTTCTGATCCTGTCGCAATTCGCCGGTGCCGCGGAACAGATGAAGGAGGCGATCATCATCAATCCCTATGACAGTTCGGCAATTGCGGAAGCGGTCAAGCAGGCCATTGAAATGTCCCGAGAAGAGCGCTGCATGCGTTGGCAGAGCCTGTATGAGAACATCATGTCGCAAGACATCCACTGGTGGCGGACACGCTTCCTGACGGCCTTTGACGAGGTGCCCGCATGACCCAGCTGCTGTCGACCCCACCGCAGCTTGATCGCTCAGTCGCCCTGTTCCTGGATTTCGACGGTACCCTGTCACCGCTTCAGGATGATCCGGACGCCGTCTTCCTGGAGCCCGGCATGGACACTGTTCTGGCGCGCCTCTCCAGCATTCTTGACGGCGCTGTGGCGATCCTGTCGGGCCGGGATCTTTCAGACTTGTCGAAACGGGTGCCGCAATCGCTCTGGCGATTTGGCAATCATGGCCTTCGTGCAGCGTCGCCGGGCACGCCGGCAGGGGAGGTCGCAGCGCCTGCGCCGGCAGACCTTCTGGCGGACATGATGGCCATTGTCACGGCATATGATGGGGTTCGACTCGAAGAGAAAGGGCCTGTGCTTGCCGTGCACTACCGGGCGGCCCCGGACCGCGGCGCGATGCTGACAGAGAAGCTTGGCGACGTCATAAGTAGGTATACAGATTATTCGCTGCAGTCCGGCAAGATGGTGCTGGAGGCAAAGCCGAGCGGCGCAAACAAGGGCGTCTGCCTGCGCCGTGCGATGGAGACGGAGCCCTTTGCCGGGCGCACGCCGGTCATGATCGGTGACGACCGGACAGACGAGGACGCGTTCGGCATGGCCCGGCAGCTGGGAGGCTGGGCCGTGAAAGTGGGCCCGGGCGAGACGCAGGCAGGATATCGGCTGGAATCGCATCGCGATGTTGCGGCATTCCTCAAACAGGCATTGGAAACATCATGAGTCTCGATCTTGGCGTTGTCGGAAACGGAACCATTGCAGGCCTGATCAATGCGCGCGGCGATTATGAATGGTTCTGCCTGCCGCGCTTTGACGGCGAACCGGTTTTCAACAAGCTGCTGGGGGGCGGTGGCACGTTCAGCGTGTGGATGGAGGGCCTTGCCAAGCGCAGCCAGACCTATGACCGCAACACGGCCATCCTGCGAACACGGATGGAGGCGGAGGACGGTTCCATTCTCGAGATCGTCGATTTTGCGCCGCGCTTCCAGAACAAGGGCCGGACCTTCCGGCCCGCAAGCCTGGTGCGCCGGTTTGAAGTGCTGGCTGGTGCGCCGCAACTGACCATCTCGCTGACACCGGAAACCGGTTGGGGCGAACGAAAGCTGAGACCCATTCGGGGGGTGAACCATGTCCGGTTTGCCGATGAGGAATTTTCGTTCCGCGTGACAACGGATGCACCGGTTTCCTACATTCTGGGCCAGACCAGCTTTATTCTCGACAAGGATGTGACCTTCATCCTGGGGGCGGACGAGTCCCTGACAGACTCACCGGGCGTCATCGGACGAGACTGGGAAGAACGCACCCGGCAATACTGGGCCAAATGGGCGCGCAGCCTGGCGGTACCGTTCGAGTGGCAGGATGAGGTGATCCGCGCAGCCATCACGCTGAAACTGTGTGTCTTCGAGGAGACCGGCGGCATTGTCGCGGCCTTGACGACGTCGGTTCCGGAACATGAAGGATCATCCCGCAACTGGGACTATCGTTTCTGCTGGATCCGCGATGCCTACTTCACGGTAACGGCGCTGAACCGGCTGTCCGGCATGGGAACACTCGAACATTACATGCGGTGGGTACGGAACATTGTGGCGCACTCCAAGGGGGGGCATATCCAGCCTGTCTACGGCATTGGCCTGGAGGCAGACCTGACCGAGGACATTGCCGAACACCTGCCGGGCTTCCGCGACAGCGGACCGGTGCGACGCGGCAACCAGGCCGCCGAACATGTCCAGCATGACGTGTATGGGCAAGTCGTGCTCGGGGTGGCGCAATCCTTCTTCGACCATCGCCTGCTGGCGCGACCCGGCATTGCAGAATTCGAACAGCTTGAGCCTGTCGGCGAACGCGCCTTTGCCGTTTATGACACACCGGATGCCGGCATCTGGGAATTCCGTACCATTGCACATGTCCACACGTCTTCCGCCATCATGTGCTGGGCGGCGTGCGACCGGCTCTCCCGGATTGCCGACCGGCTGGGCCTGGACAATCGGACAACCTATTGGCGGGAACGGGCTGACATCATCCGTGCGACCATTCTCGACAAGGCATGGAATCCGGATGTGGGAGCGTTCACCGCCGCCTTTGGCGGCACCGATCTGGACGCCTCGGTTCTGCTGATGGCCGAAATCGGGTTCATCCCGGCCGACGATCCCCGCTATGTGGGAACAGTCGACGCCGTCGACCGCGACCTGCGGGAAGGCAACCATGTCTACCGCTACAAGGTCGAGGATGATTTCGGCAAACCGAAGACCGCCTTCACGGCCTGTACGTTCTGGTTCATCGATGCGCTCTACCGGGTCGGCCGCATCGACGAGGCGCGGGAGATGTTCGAAGCGGTTCTGGCCACGCGCAATCATCTCGGTCTCATGTCCGAGGATGTCGATCCGGAGACCGGGGAGCTCTGGGGTAATTTCCCGCAAACCTATTGCATGGTCGGAATCATCAATTCCGCGGCGCTTCTGAGCAAGCCTTGGGCAGCCGTGACCTGAGCCTGCACGGAAATTGACGTTCCCATACCGGCGCGGGTCCGCCTGAAGCGCCCGGTTGATGCCTGAGCGGTCCTGTGCGTTGCTCGATGCATGGCTGGAAGCGATGGTATCTTCGATGAAATGCATGGCTTCGGGGACGAGGTCAGGCCGCCTTATGCGGGCTATAGCGGCTGGTTCGACCGGACCACGCCCTCCGCCCTGCTGAAGAAGTCACGCGATGCGCAAGCCGTGTTCCGGCGCACGGGCATCACATTCAATGTCTATGGCGAAACGGAAGCGGATGAGCGGCTGATCCCGTTCGATCTGGTGCCACGGATCATCGGCGCCAGTGAATGGGCGTTGCTGGTGCGGGGGATCGAGCAACGGGTCCGCGCGATCAATGCCTTCCTGTATGACATCTATCACCGTCAGGAGATTGTACGGGCCGGCCGCCTTCCGGAACACCTGATCCGGGACAATGATGCCTTCCTTCCGAAGATGATCGGCTTTGACCCGCCCGGCGGCATCTATACCCATATTGTCGGCATCGACCTGGTGCGGACCGGTCCGAACGAATTCTTTGTTCTGGAAGACAATGCCCGCACCCCGTCAGGTGTTTCCTACATGCTGGAAAACCGCGAAACCATGCTGAACATGTTCCCGGAACTCTTCGCCCAGATTCCGGTGCAGCGGGTTTCGGGCTATCCGATGGCGCTGCGCCGGTCGCTGGAACGGTCAGCCCCGGTGCAAAGTGCCGGCAGCCGTCCCACCGTGGCCATCCTGACGCCCGGCATTCACAATTCGGCCTATTTCGAACATGCCTTCCTGGCAGACCAGATGGGCGTGGAACTGGTTGAAGGCCATGATCTGCGCGTTGTGGACGGCCGCGTGGCAATGCGCACGACGCAGGGGTATGAGCCAATCGATGTGCTTTATCGCCGAGTGGATGACGATTTTCTTGATCCCTTGAATTTCCGGCCGGATTCCATGCTGGGCGTTGCGGGCATCTTTGATGTGTACCGGGCCGGGGGCATCACGATTGCGAATGCGCCGGGCACCGGCATTGCAGACGACAAGGCGATCTATTCCTATATGCCGGACATCGTCGAATTCTATACCGGCCAGGCGCCGCTTCTGAAGAATGTGCCGACCTGGCGCTGCGCGGAGCCGGACGCGCTGGCCTATGTGCTGGACCATCTGGAGGATCTTGTCGTCAAGGAAGTGCACGGGTCCGGCGGGTATGGCATGCTGGTGGGGCCCGCAGCCAGCAAGAAGGAGATCGCGGCTTTCCGCAAGAAGCTGGAAGCGCGGCCGGGAAACTATATCGCGCAGCCGACCCTGGCCCTGTCGACCGTGCCCGTCCTGACACGGGGCGGGCTGTCGCCGCGCCATGTGGACCTGCGCCCGTTTGTGCTGGTTTCGGCCGACGGGGTGGACGTCACACCGGGCGGGCTGACGCGCGTGGCGATGAAGAAGGGATCTCTCGTGGTGAATTCCAGCCAGGGCGGCGGCACCAAGGACACCTGGGTCCTGAAGGAGGGATAGGCATGCTGGGACGGACCGCATCGGGCCTGTTCTGGATGGCCCGCCTTCTGGAGCGCGCGGAGAATGCCAGCCGACTGGTGGAGGCGGGGTTTCGCATGGCCCTGACACGGTCGCAGCCAGGCGAGGAGGAATGGCGATCGGTGATCGTCACGGCAGGCTGTTGCGATTCCTATCTGGCCCGGCACGAATCCATCTCCGGTGGCAAGGTGGCCGATTTCGTGCTCCGGGACCGGAGCAATCCGTCGAGTGTCATGTCGGCGCTGCATGCTGCGCGCGAGAATGCCCGCATGACCCGTACCGCGCTGACCCGCGAAATGTGGGAAGCGATCAATGATTTCTGGCTGGCCGTTCAGGCCGCCTTGAAGCGGACCCCCTCGGAGGCGGACCTGCCGGACATCCTGGCCATGATCCGGCAGCAGGGCGCGCAAGTGCGCGGTGCGACCACGGGCACGATGCTGCGCAATGACATCTACAATTTCGTGATGCTGGGCATCATGAGCGAGCGGGCAGACAATACGGCGCGGATCCTGGATACCAAGTATTATGTCCTTCTGCCGTCCAGCGCCTCGGTCGGGTCGTCGCTCGACAATGTGCAATGGGAGATGATCCTGCGGTCCGCCTCCGCACAGCGGTCATTCCACTGGCTGAACGGCGGAAACATCACGCCACGGACGATTGCGGACTTCCTGATCTTCGACAAGCGGATGCCGCGCTCGCTGGCCTATTGCTATGACACGATCAGCTTCCAGCTCGAATGCCTCTTCCGGCAATATGGCCAGCGCCTGCCGGCTCACGATCTTGCCGCCTCGCTGGAGGCAAGCCTCACCGCCACGACGATCCAGAATGTGTTCGACGAGGGCCTGCACGAATTCCTGTCCGATTTCCTGCGGCGCAATGCAGCGCTCTCGCAACAGATCGAAAAAGATTACCGGTTCACGGAGTAGGGCATGCGTCTGACTGTCGATCACACTTCGACCTATACCTACGAAAGCGGCGTAGGTTATGCCTTGCAACAGGTGCGCAAGCGGCCGCTCAATCTGGCGTCACAGTCGATCCTGTCCTGGGATCTCGTGCTGGAGGGCGCGCGCCGGGAAACGGGCTATACCGACCATCACGGAAACCTGGTGGATTTGATCCTGGTCGAGTCCGACACGCCGAGCGTGTCCGTGAGCGTGCGCGGGGAGGTCGAGACGCATGACACATCCGGGGTGACGGGCGGGCACCGGCAATTGGTGCCGCTGTGGCTGTATCGGCGGCCGACCCCGCTGACGGCGCCGGCGAAGAATCTGCGCGCGCTGGTCTCCGGCATTGGCGCGAGCGAGACCGCCGATGTCGGCGTGCTGCACGAGCTGATGGCCGAGATTGCCGCCCGCATCCGCTATGAGAAGGACCAGACCGATTCCCGCACAACGGCCGAACAGGCACTGGAGGCCGGGCAGGGGGTCTGCCAGGATCATGCGCATGTCTTCATCGCGGCGGCGCGGCTTCTGGGATATCCGGCGCGCTATGTCAGCGGGTATCTGATGATGACGGACCGCATCGAGCAGGAAGCCGGACATGCCTGGGCGGAAGCCTGGGTGGACGGGCTCGGCTGGACCGGGTTTGATGTCTCCAATGGCATCTGTCCCGACGCACGCTATATTCAGATCGCAACCGGGCTGGACTATGATGATGCCGCGCCGATCCGGGGGCTGGTCTATGGGGCGGGGGACGAGAATCTCGTCGTCTCCATACAGGTTCAGCAATAGGGTCGGTGTCAGGCGCGAACGGAGACATTTCAGGTGACATATTGCGTGGCGCTGCGGCTGGACCGGGGGCTCATCTTCATGTCGGACACCCGGACCAATGCCGGGATCGACAATATCTCCCGGTTCCGGAAGATGTTCACTTGGGAGGTTCCGGGCGAGCGCGTCATCACCATCCTGACGGCGGGCAATCTGGCCACGACGCAGGCGGTGATCAGCCTGCTGGAAGAACGGATGAAAGCCCCTGAAGAGCGCAATCCGAGCATCATGGCGGCCGATACGATGTTCCAGGTGGCGCGCTTGGTCGGCGACACGCTGAAGGAAGTCATCCGCACCCAGGGCAATGACGGGCCGGATGCGGAAGCAAAATTCGGCGCGACCCTGATCGTGGGCGGCCAGATCGCCGGCATGGAGCCACGGCTGTTCATGGTCTATCCGGAAGGCAATTTCATCGAGGCGAGCGACGAGACGCCCTTCTTCCAGATCGGCGAGACAAAATATGGCCGACCGATTCTGCTGCGGGCCTTCCGCCCGGACATGACGTTCGAGGAAGCGGTCAAGCTGCTCTATGTGTCCTTCGACTCGACCCTCAAGGCGAACCTGTCGGTCGGCATGCCGCTGGACCTGCAGACGCTGGAGGAGGGATCGTTCCAGGTGGGCCAGTCGCGCCGGATCAATGAGGACGATCCCTATTTCCTGACGGTGTCCTCACGCTGGGGCGATGCGCTGAAGCTCGCCTTCGATTCCCTGCCGGACTATGAGTTCTGACGCCGCCTGAGCCCGCTCAGACGGGTTCGGGAACATGGTTGCGATAAAGCTTGCGCGCGAGGTCCACCCGGGCAAGTGCGTCCATGCCTTCGGTATCGGCTTCCAGCGTGGCCTTCAGCAAGGGGCGGATGCCCATCCGGTTGGCAACCTGGATAGCCAGGCCCGGACGTGCATTGAGTTCCAGCAGCAGCGGCCCCTTGGTCTTGTCCAGAACGATGTCTGCGCCGAGATAGCCGAGGCCGGTCACGTCATAGGCCTTGGCGGCCATTTCCAGCATCGTGTCCCAATGGGGGACCGAGAAATTCCGCAGCGGGTTTGCCGTGTCCGGGTGAATGTCCGTGGTCTTGCCGTTCTGCATGCCGCTTAGTGTCTTGCCGCTGACAAGATCCAGGCCTACGCCGACGCCGCCCTTGTGCAGATTGGCCTTGCCGTCCGACTCGGCCGTCGGCAGGCGGACCATGGCGACGGCGGGGATGCCCCGCACGACGATGATGCGGATGTCCGGCACTCCGCCAAACGAGATCGGGTTGAAGATTTCGTCGAACTTCACGCGATACTCGAACATGGCCACGTCCGGCTGGCCGCTGAGGCTGTACATGCCTGACAGGATATTGTTGACGTGGAAGCGGATGTCCTCGAGCAGTGCCCGCTGGCCATTGGAGCGGCGCCAACCGCCCCGCATCGGCTCCATCAGAACCTGGATTCCGTTCCCCTGCGAGCCATTGGCCGGCTTGATCACCACACCATCCGGCTTGTCGAGATAGGATTCGAGGTGGCGCATGTGAAACGGATTGGCGATCACTCCATACAGTTCCGGCGTGGGAATGCCGGCGGCGATGGCCAGCCGCTTGGTTTCGCGCTTGTCATCAACCAGCCGGATCAGCTTGCGCGGATTGAGCTCGTTGACGAGCCGCAGGTTCCGCTCGTTGATGCCGAGCAGTCCGGCGCGCCGCAAAGCCCGATAGCGTCCGATCATTTCCGCGTGTCCAGTTCCCGGAAACGGATCAGCTCGCTGAGCCGCAGACCGGTGTATTTGCCCATCATCAGGCAGATGGCCATGATGACGAGGAGCAGTTCGGGGAAGTTGAACATCAGATATTCAACATGCCGGTTGGTCATCACCAGATAGGCTGCGGCGGCCACGAGAAGGCTGCCAATGCCCTGCTTGATGGCTTCGGTCGGGGAGTATTCCTCCCAGGCGATCGACATGCGCTCAATGGTCATGGTCAGGATGACCATCGGGAACAGGGAGATCGACAGGCCGATCCGTTGACCATTATTGGCCATGATCTGTGCGATGACTGCCATGCAGATGACGATGAAGACAACGACGGTGGCCAGCCTCGGCACAAGCAGCAGTTTGAGCTTCTCCAGATAGAAGCGAACGGCCAGCCCCAGAACGATGAGGGCAGTGAACAGGATGACGCCATTCACCAGGGCGGTTTCGCGGAAGGCGATGCCGATGAGCACCGGCATGAACGTGCCAAGGGTCTGCAGCCCGATGAATTGTCTGAGGAAGACCAGCATCAGGATGCCGACCGGAATGGTCACGAGCACCTGATAGACCAGTTGGGTCGTGATCGGCAGGCGGTTGAACGAGAACCATTGCATGGCCGAGCCTTCATCCTTGGCCACACGCTGAACGACATCCGCCACGGCGGCATTTACGGGTTGAAGGCTTACCTGAAGTTCCAGATCGGAGATGCCCTCGGCGCGAATGAAATCCTTGGTGCCGTGCCAGATGGTGAAGAACTCGTTCGGGTCCGGTCCGGGGAAGTATCGGCGGTCGCTGCCATCGGCATGGTATTCCAGCCAGTGCCGGATTTCCGCGCGGCGGCGGGACTGGTCAAGGTAAACGCCATTGGCGACGCGGGCAGGAATGCCCTGGCTGGTGAGGACGTCGCGGGCCAGCGCAAGGCGTGCGATCTGGCGTGGCAGGGCGGGGGACAGGAGGGCTTCCACCTCGTCCACATCGCCATCCACGAAGATTTCCTCCAGAACAAGGTCCGCCAGGGATTCATCGTCGGCAGAGCGGCGGCGCAAATCGGTGGACCAGACGAGGAACGCCTGGCGTTCAAGATCATTCTCGGTTTCCGGCGCCGCGCGGCGCAGCTTGCGGCGCATGCTTTCCGGCAATGGGCTGGCCGTTGTCTCTCCCAGCAGGCGGGCGCGATAGCGCAACACCTTGCGGTCATTCGGGTACCGGTAGGTCCAGATGGCCGTCCGGCCTTCTTCCTCGCGCGAATTCAGGCGCAGGCCGAAGGCACCATTGTAGAATTGCTCCTGCGAGACCCGGCGGTTTTCGCTGTTGGACGGGATGTAGGCCTCCAGCCGCACAGGCTGGTTGCTTGTGTCGAAATCCAGATAGATCTCGAAATCCCAAGTCGTTGTCTGCGCGCCGGGGGCGAGCGGATAATCCAGTTGGAACACTTTTGTAGCAAAGATTCCAAGCCCGATGGCGGCGAGGATCAGCGCCAGAAGTCTGGTATGTGTAAAACTATTCACGGTCGTCGTTTTCGCAGCTGCCTTCGGCGATGAATGTCGACGAGGAATCGACCAGCACTCTGGATGCCATGAATTCACGCCCCACAAGGAAGTCGTATTCGAATTCTTCCCGGTCGGCCAGATTAACTTCGGCCAGACCACTGACTCCCCCGATGCATAGCGGGAGGTGAATAACCGGGCGGCGGATCGTGCCGCCGGTCTTCAGCTTGATCAGTGCAAAGCGGCGGACATTCTGGTCGTACCGGACGGTGCGGCCATTCTTCCCGACCAGCCGGAAGCGAACCCAGTCATCCTTGCCGGACTTGTTGTAGATATGGACATCGCGCGCGAAGACAGAGCTGGAATCGGCCCCCGTATCCAGCTTGCCCTTCATTTCCAGTCCGAGCTTGCCGACAAAGACGTCCTCGACATAGCCCATGACGGCAATGTCGTCGGTCCGATCGCGGCTGTCTGCGGTGGCGGAGACGGCAGGCAGTGCGAGAATCGCCGCCGCGGCTACGACATGTCTCAGATATTTCACGCTGGTATATTCCTCTAGCCTGAGCTTGGCGCCGATGGACGCCTGGCAGATGGCGAATGCCCGAACTTTGATATGGATCACTAGGTGGTCCCAGATTGGGACGCAAGGGTGCCCTGATAGTTCCCTCATTCGCTCGTTTGCGTGTCAAAAACCTGATTTCATGGCAATTCTGTGGTCATGGCGGGGATCGTCTGTGGCCCGGGCCTTGCAACGCGATAAGGTGGTGCGCAGCGGCTGTTCCAGTACCGGTCGAAAATTAACCAAGAATAGAAATAAAAAAAATATCTATTTCAAGTTGCGTTCTGAATTCCTGACAATAGAGTAATCTTCGGAGGGAGAGAGCTTCGGCTGTCTCGGTAACGCTGCTGAGGGCTTTTGACACCTTTCCGGAGGTGCGCTTCCCTCAATTGTGCGCGCGGCTGAGTCGCGCAGGGGCCCCGCAGAATGCGGGGTGAGTGAGCAGGATGGCTATGGGTCGATTGCTGGATCAGCTGCTGGAACATGTTCGCGAAGACGTGGACGTGTTCGTGCGGCATGGCGCCCTGCAGTCCGGCCCGGAGGACGCCCGGCAAATCCGGCTGGGCGCGATCTATCCGGAATGGCTTGGAGACGCGGCCTTTGCGCAGGCGCACGGCGCGCGATTCAATTATGTCGTCGGTGAAATGGCGCGCGGCATCGCCACACCCAAAATGGTCATCGAGGCCGTGCGCGCAGGATGTGTTGGTTTCTATGGCAGCGCCGGCCTGAAGCCTGAGGCGATTGAGGCCGGGGTCCGCGAGATCAAGGCGGGTATCGCCCCGGGGCAGACAGCCTGGGGGGCCAACCTTATCCATTCCCCGCAGCAGCCGGGCTATGAGACGCGGGTCGTTGACCTGTTCCTGTCCATGGGCGTGCGCCGTGTCTCGGCATCGGCCTATATGCGCCTGTCACCGGATATCGTGCGCTACACGGCGGTGGGCCTGTCGCGAGATGCGACCGGAGCGATCCGGCGCGCCAATCATGTCTTCGCGAAAGTCTCCCGGGCCGAAGTGGCCACGCAATTCATGCGGCCTGCGCCGGATCGGATTCTGAAAGACCTCGTCGCCGCGGGCCACCTGACGGAAGACCAGGCGGAGCTTGCCGCGCAAGTCCCGGTGGCGCTGGATATTACAGCTGAAGCCGACAGTGGCGGCCACACCGACAACCGGTCTGCTGCGCCGCTGTTCTCCTCCCTGTCTCTGGCGCGGGACCGGGTGGCGGCAGAAACCGGCATTGATGGCAACGCGATCCGGATCGGGCTCGGGGGCGGCATGGCCACACCGCATGGGATTGCGGCAGCGTTCCAGATGGGCGCCGCCTATGTGCTGACGGGTTCGGTCAACCAGTCCGCGGTCGAGTCCGGATTGTCAGAGCCTGCCCGCCAATTGCTGGCCAGGGCCGGCCCGGCTGATGTCGGCATGGCCCCGGCGGCGGACATGTTCGAACAGGGCGTCGAAGTTCAGGTATTGAAGCGGGGGACCCTGTTCGCCATGCGGGCGCGCAAGCTGCATGCGCTGTACAAGTCCGGCGCGTCGTTCGAGACCCTGGACGGCAAGGACCGTGACTGGCTGGAAGATGTTCTTGGTGAGCCCTTCGAGACAGCCTGGGAGCAGACGCGGGCCTTCATCACGCAATCCAATCCGAAAGAAGCGGCGCGGGCCGAGGCGGACGGCAACAAGCGCCTGGCACTGGTGGCGCGGCGTTACCTGTTCATGGGCGCGCAATGGGCGCGCGACGGGAATCCTGACCGCGTGTCTGACTACCAGATCTGGTGTGGCCCCGCGCAGGGAGCGTTCAATGAATGGGTTGCAGGGACGTTCCTTGAGCCGATCGAGAACCGGACCGTGCGCCAGATTGCCCTGAACCTGATGGAGGGCGCTGCTCGGCTGGCGCGGGCCGGCCAGATGCGGGCGAGCGGCATCGCCGTGCCCCCCAGCGCCTTTTCCTACCTGCCGAGAAAGTTTCTCTGAGATGACAAGACAGAAGGTCCTTCCATCATGACCAAAGGCCCCGCTGAACCGGTCGCCATTGTCGGCATGGGTGCCATCTTCCCGGGCAGGGGAGATGTCACCGGCTTCTGGCGCGACGTGTTCGAAGGACGCGATCTGCTGTCGGATGTGCCGCCGAGTCACTGGTTGACCGAGGATTATTACGACGCAGACCCGCGCGCGAAGGACAAGACCTATGGCCGCCGCGGAGGGTTCATCGATCCCGTCGCGTTCGACCCGCTGACATTCGGCATTCCGCCAAAGGCGATGGAAGGAACGGATACGGCGCAATTGCTGGCCCTTGTCGCAGCCTATGCAACACTGCAGGACATCGAGCGAGACAGTGAAGGGCGCATCGACAAATCCCGCACCAGTGTCGTTCTCGGTGTGGCGTCTGCCACCGAACTCACCGCCCACATGGCCGGACGGCTGCAGCGGCCTGTCTGGGTCAACGCCATGCGTGAGGCCGGCTTGCCGGAAAGCGAGGTCGCGGCGCTCGCCGAGCGGATCGAAAGCCATTATGTCGAATGGCAGGAAGCAACCTTTCCCGGACTGCTCGGAAACGTCGTGGCCGGACGAATTGCCAACCGGTTCGATCTTGGCGGTAGCAACATGGTGACGGATGCGGCCTGTGCATCCAGCCTGTCCGCGCTGAGCATTGCCCTGCACGAGCTTCGCTCGGGCGACAGCGATACGGTGCTCACCGGCGGGGTCGACGCGCTGAACGACATTCTGATGTATATGTGCTTCTCGAAAACACCGGCCCTGTCTCCGACCGGGGATTGCCGGCCGTTTTCGAACGCGGCAGACGGCACCATGCTGGGAGAGGGGATCGGCATGCTGGCCTTGCGGCGCCTAGAGGATGCCGAGCGGGATGGCAACACGATCCATGCCGTGATCCGGGGGCTCGGTGGCGGCTCTGACGGCAAGGGTACGGCAATCTATGCGCCGGTCCCGGAAGGCCAGGCCCGCGCGCTGAAGCGGGCCTATGCGCAGGCAGGTTACGGTCCGGACGCCGTGGACCTGGTGGAGGGGCATGGCACAGGCACCAAGGCCGGGGACAAGGCTGAGCTGGACGGTCTGCATCTTGTGTTCGGCGAGGTCGAGACTGACGCGCCCTGGTGTGCGCTGGGGTCGATCAAGTCCCAGATCGGTCATACGAAAGCGGCCGCAGGTGCGGCGAGTCTCGTCAAGGTCGTGAATGCGCTCAGCCGGAAAATCCTTCCGCCCACGATCAAGATCGAGGAGCCGGCCGATGTCATCAAGGACAGCAACGCCTTCTATCTGAACACAGAGGCGCGTCCGTGGATCGCACCGAAGAAACGTCCGCGCCGTGCCTCGGTCAGTTCCTTCGGATTTGGGGGCAGCAATTTCCATGTCACGCTGGAGGAATATACCGGCAAGACGGCGGTCCGGCCCTACCGGGTGCTTCCGGCAGAATTGTTCCTGTTCAGCGCCGATTCCGCCGAGGCGCTTGCATCGGCCATTGCGGGCGTAGCTGACGGCCTGGAGGATGTCGCGCTCGCGCATGCCGCTTCGCAGAGCCATGCCGGATTTGATCCGGGGGCTGTGGCGCGCGCGGCGATCATCGCGGAATCCGTGTCCGACCTGGAGGCAAAGGCTGCGAACTTGTCCGCACAGGTGCGGGCGGGAGAGATCGGCGTTCGTCCGTTCAAGGTGGATTGTTTCGCATCGCTTGACGCGCCGGTCGAGGGCAAGATCGCCTTCATGTTCTCGGGGCAGGGCAGCCAGTATGTCGGCATGGGATCAGACCTCGCCATGGCCTTCCCGGCAGCGCGCGAGGCTTGGGACCGGGCGGCCAGCCACAAGCGGACCGGCAAGCTGCGGCTGGACAGGCTGTCCTTCCCGCCAGCGGCCTTTGATCAGGTCGATTTCGGAGCGCAGACCCAGACCCTGACCGAGATGCAGCATGCCCAGCCGGCCATTGCCGCGGTTGCGCTGTCGCAACTCGGCCTGCTGTCACGGCTCGGCCTGGCGGCGGACATGGCGGCCGGGCACAGTTTCGGCGAGATCATGGCCCTGCACCTGGCCGGGGTGATGGATGCCGACACCGCGCTCACCGCGGCGGCAGAGCGCGGCGCGCTGATGGCAAAGGCTGCGGGCAACACGAAGGGGGCCATGCTCGCTGTCCAGACCGACGCCGAGACGATTGCGTCAGTGCTGAAGACGGTGGGGCAGGGGCTGGTTCTGGCCAATGACAATGGGCCGGATCAGGTCGTCCTGTCCGGCGGGCAGGCCGCGGTGGAGGCGGCGAAAGCCGAATGCGATGCGCGGGGCCTGAAGGCCCGCCTGCTGCCGGTGGCCACGGCCTTCCATTCCGAGATCGTGGCCGAAGCCGTTCCGCCCTTCGAGAAGGTGCTGGGCAAACAGAAGCTGCGCGCGCCGAAACTGGATGTCTATGCCAATGCCACGGCGGGCAAATACAAGGCCAAGGTCGCAGATCTGCCGGCCTTCATCGCCGACCAGCTGATCCAGCCGGTCCGCTTCCGGGACCAGGTCGAGGCCATGTATGCGGACGGGGCGCGGGTATTTGTTGAAGTCGGCCCAGGCGGGGTCGTGACCGGCCTTGTCGGGCATATTCTGGGCGAGCGGCCACACCTTGCCGTGTCGCTGGATCACAAACGCCGCAATGGCGTGAACCAGTTCCTGCTGGCGGTTGCGACACTGGGCGTGTCCGGTCTCGATCTCGATTATGCCGCCCTGTTCGACGGCGTGCCGGCGCAGCCGCCCCGGCCTGCGCCGTCGAAGCATGCAGTGAAGATCACCGGGGGCAATTACAACAAGCCCTATCCGCCCGCCAATGGCGCGGCCGGACGGGCACCGCCCAATCCGGAAAAACCATCCGTCCAGGAACCAGCCGCAGCAGCGGCAGCGTTCAGCCCTCCTCCCGCTCAGGCAGAGTCCATGCCACGCCCGAGTGTTCAAGACCTTCCAGAACAGACAGGCACTCCCATGACCCAAGACAAATCTTCCGCCGGTTCGCACTCCGCCCCACAACGAAGTTCAGGGGTCGCCGCTCCGGCGTCCACGACTGAACGGATCATGCAGGAAGTTTCACAGCGCCATGCGGACTATATGGCGGCCATGTCTACCGCGCACTCAGCCTTCCTGAACGTCGCGGCCCAACTGGCCGGTCATGTGCCGAGTGAGCCGGTTCGCAGTGAAGTTCCGGTGGCCTTGCCGGCCCCGGTGGCGTCGCCGCCGCCTGCCATGTCCGCGCAGCCCGATATCGCTACGCAGGCGGCTCCGCCAGCTGCAGCGCCGCCACCTGCACCCAAGCCGGCTGCCGCACCGGTTCAGACGCAGCCCGTTGCCGAACCGGCCGCCCCCGCAGCCCTGGCGCCGGGGAGCGGGAATGCCATCAGCCTCGTGCGCAGCATCATCGCGGAGAAGACCGGTTATCCGGAAGACATGCTCGAACCTGACATGGACCTTGAAGGCGAACTTGGCGTCGACTCGATCAAACAGGTGGAAATCCTCTCCACACTGCGCGAACGCATGCCGGACCTGCCTGAGATCGACCCGGAACAATTGGTCGAGTTGCGCACCATCTCTGCCATCGCGGCAATGATCGATGCCTCGAACGCGGGCACACCGCAGACGGCCGCGTCTGCAGCACCTGCTCCAGCACCCATGGCGGCTGTGCCCGATGGGGCGATCTCCGCCGATACGGTCCGGGCCCTGATTGCAGAAAAGACCGGATATCCGGAGGACATGCTGGAGGACGATATGGACCTCGAAGGCGAACTGGGTGTCGATTCGATCAAGCAGGTGGAAATCCTGTCAGCTTTGCGCGACCAGCATCCGGAGCTGCCTGAAGTCGACCCGGAAGTGCTGGCTGATCTGCGCACGATCCGGGCCATCGCGGATTTTTTTGGATAGGGGACGGCGGAGCGCCCGCAGCGCTCTCCCGTCCCGGCCCTCAGGCCGGCCCGGTCCCGGACTATGAAAGCTCGGTACGCGTGGTTTCCATGGGAGCGCCGCACCCCTTCGACGTGCGCGAGGATCTGGCATCGCAAGGGCCTTTTGCCATATCGGGAGCAGACCCGGACATGGCGCGTGCACTTGTCGGTGTCCTGAACGGGGCAGGTGCCAGTGCGGGCCTGCTGGATGCGATGGGGTCCGGCGCGCGTACCGTTATTCTGACGGAAGGACTTTCCGGCCTGCCGGTCACCGAACGCCATTGGCAAGTGCTGGATCAATGCCGCACACTTCACCAGCGCGGCGGCCGGATCGTGCTGCTGCAGCCTGCAGGGGCCGGCGATTTCGACCGCCTGTCCGGGCTTGGCGGACTGTCCCGCACCCTGCGACAGGAATGGCCGGGGCAACAGATTGACACCTGGTCGCTCCCTGCGGCTGCCCCAGTAGATGAGAAAGCCGCGCTCATCCTGCGCGCGCTCGCTGCGGGCGTGCAGGATGCCGACCTGACGGTCGATGGCGCTTCGGTCCAACAGATTGCCGGCGCGCCGCGACTTACTCCTTCGGTGCCTTCGACCCGCAATGTCTGGTTTGCGCCCGGCGGCGCGCGGGGGGTCACTTCGGCATGCGTGATGGAACTCGCCCGACGGCAGCCCGGCAGCGTGTTCGTTCTCGTGGGCCGGTCAGCTATTGCGCCATGGCCGGCAGGGATCGAGGTCACTACGGATACGAAACAATTGCGCGGCGCCTTGATCGCCGCCGCACGGGCCAGCGGGCAAAAGCCCTCCCTGCCGGACATCGACCGGGAGGCCCGGATACTGCTCGCTGGACAGGAAATCCGCGCGACCCTGGACGCCATCACGGCATCCGGGGCGCAGGCAGTCTATCTTCAGGCGGACATGTCGGATCGCAACAGTATCGTGTCGGCCGTGGATGCCATCACACAGCAATACGGTCCCATTACCGGCCTGGTGCACGGAGCAGGGGTTCTGGCAGACGGCCTCGCGCTGAAAAAGACCCGTGAGGATGTCGCGCATGTATTCGGGCCAAAGGTTGAAGGCCTCGCCATGCTGCTGGATGTGCTCGATCCCTCCCGCTTGCGGCATATTGGCCTGTTCTCGTCAGCGTCTGCCGTGTTCGGTAATACCGGGCAAAGTGATTATGCAATGGCGAACGCCTGGCTCGGGGCCGTGGCCCGGAAACTTGCGGCCGATCTTCCGGACGCCACTGTGAAGAGTTTTTGTTGGGGCCCGTGGGCGGGCGGCATGGTCGATTCTTCGCTGGCCGGCCATTTCGCCGCTCGCGGCATCTCCCTGATCGGCCTCAAGGATGGCTCGCGGATTTTTGCAGACCAGATCCTGCAGGGCGACCGGTCCGAGGTGGAACTGCTGATCGGGGACGAGTGGGCAGGATGAGCAAGTCGAGCCGATTTGAGCCCATCGCGATTGTCGGACAGGGATCTGTCCTTCCCGGCGCCATGAGTCCGGCGGAACTGGGGGACATTGTCTTTGACAAACGCGTCGTGTACGGACCCGTCGCGCCAGAGCGGCTGGGCTTGTCCTCAATGGATGCCGGGGAACGCGGCTATGTTTCCGGGACGGTCAATGGGTTCGACGCTGTGTTCGATCCGGACAGGATACCAGAGGCATGGCAGTCGGCAGCCGCGCTGGACCCCGTATGCAGCTGGTCGCTTCATGCTGCCATGGAGGCATGGGCGGACGCCCGCACGCCGAAAATCCGCAAGGGCCGCGGGGGTGTTTTCGTTGCAAACCTGTCCTACCCGACTGCAGCACACGCCCGGCACGCGGCCAGCCATTGGGCGGGGCAGGCCGCCGGTGATCCGCGCGAAACGCTGAATGCGTCCCTGCCGCCGCACCTGATTGCAGGCGTGCTGGGCCTGTCCGGTCCGGCCTTCTCTCTGGACGCGGCCTGTGCGTCCTCGCTCTATGCCCTGGAGATTGCGTGTCGTCGTCTTCAGTCGCGGGCGATCGATTGCGCGCTTGTTGCAGGGGTCAATGCTGCAGACAATCTGATCCTGCATATCGGATTTGACGCCTTGAAGGCCTTGAGCCCGACCGGACGGTCCCGGCCCTTTGTGCAGGGGGCGGACGGACTTGTGCCATCCGAGGGTGCCGTGGCCGTTGTCCTCAAACGCCTCTCCGATGTCCGCAAGAAGGATCGCGTGCACGGCATCATTCGCGGGATCGGCCTGTCGAATGATGGCCGACGCAAGGGGCTGCTCGCTCCCTCGGCAGAGGGGCAGGCGGAAGCCATGCAGCGGGCCTATGACATGTCGGGCCTCGAGCCGGCCAGCGTGTCCTACCTTGAATGCCATGCGACCGGCACGCCCACTGGTGACGGGGTCGAGGTGCGGGCCTCCGTCGACATGTTCGCCGGAAACGAAGACCTCGCCATCGGGTCTCTGAAGGCGAATACGGGCCATCTCATCACTTGCGCCGGACTGGCCAGCCTGCTGAAGCTGACAGAAGCCTTCAAACGGGAGAGCCTTCCGCCCACGCCGATTGACGGTGATTTGATCGCGCCAGCGCAGGGCAACGGAGTTCGCGTTATCCAGGAGGCCGCCAGCTGGGAGCCCCGCAATGGGGTCCGTCGCGCAGCGATCAGCAATTTCGGATTCGGCGGCAACAATGCGCACCTGATTCTGGACCAGTACGTGCCCGAGGCTGAAGCGACGGGCGCTCCCGAGGAAGAAGCGTCCATACCCGACATCGTGGTCTGCGGAACCGGCCTCATGGCCGGTGGAGATCGCGGTGCCGACGCCGTCGTGCGCCGGATCATGAATTATCCGCTGAAACCTGCACCTGCCTGCACGAATATCGGTGCAGATCCGAAATCGGCGCGGACTCCGCCAACGGACCTGATGGAAGCCGAGCCGCAGCAATTGGCCATTCTCGACACGGTCGAGGAAGCCCTGAGAGACACTGCGCCCGTCGATCCCCGTCGGGTCGGTATCTTTACTGCCATGGGATGTGCATCGGATTCGGCGCGCTGGCTTTTGCGGGAACGCCTGTCGGCGCTGAGCGCCCTTTCTCCCGGTGCGGATGCGTACGTCACGAGTCAGTCGGCCATTGCACCGCCCTTGCAGGCGGCCACCGTGCTCGGCGCAATGGCCAACATGACCGCCAACCGCGTGACCTATGCGCGTGATTTTCAGGGTATGGGCTTTTCAGTGTCTGCAGAGGCGGCCTCCGGCCTGGCCGCGCTGGACCTCGCCTGCGAAGCCCTGCAGGCTGGACGTCTCGACATGGCGGTTGTTGCGGCGGCGGACTTTGCGGCCGAGCCTGTGCGTGCGGCTGCCCTGTCAGCCCTCGGCATGACTGCCCGACCCGGGGATCAGGCCGCCGCGCTCGTGCTCAAACGGTCAGAGGATGCGGATGCAGCAGGGGACCGGAGGTTCGGGACGGTCGGCCAGACAGACTGGACGAAGACCAAGGCCCCGTCGGACGAGACACACGTTCTCGATACGGTCTTCGGGGTCGCTCCCTGCGCGTCGACACTCTTCGAATTGGCTCTGCGATCCCAATTGGCGGCGCGCGGTCAGGTTCTCACCCCGGACGGGGCTGTGCCGGATCTGGGAACAGACACGGGCCGCGACGCGATCGCGGTTGGCGCGAGTTCTGCCAACCGCGCCGGATCGGTTATGTTCCGACCCGCATCGGCCGTGCCGGTGCCGGACGCCTTGCGCCCGACGCCCTTCCTGTTCTGGGCATCGGCAAAGGACAAGGCGGCGCTAGCCGCCCGCATCACTTTCGGGAGGACCGGGGGACGCGGCAAGTGCCGCGTCGCCATTGTGGCCGCAACCGAGGAAGAGTTCCAGATCCGTAAGGAGTTGGCGCAGGCAGACCTGGCGCAGGGCAGGGTGCCGGAAGGCGAGGGCATCCGGTTTGGCGAAGGCAAAGCCGAGGGCGAACTGGCCTTCATGTTTACCGGGTCTGCCGCAGTCTATCCGCGTATGGGACGCGGCCTATTGTCGGCCTTCCCGGAATTGCGACAGCGACTGGCCAAACTCGACAAGGCGGTAGAGATTGCTCCCTTGCTCGCCCGGGCTAGTTTGAGCGAATTCGAGCAATTGTGTGCGGGCACATTGCTGAGTCAGGCACACGCCATCCTGCTGCAGGACATTCTGGGCGTGAAGCCGGATGCCGCGCTCGGGCTCTCCCTCGGTGAAAGCAATGCGCTGTTTGCGTTCGGGTTCTGGCGGGATCCCGGCGCGCTTCTGGACGAGATTTCCGACGCCGCCATGTATGAGCGCCATATTGGCGGCGACTTCGAAACCGCGAAGGAGGCCTGGGGGCCAAACGTTCCGGCCGACTGGACGAACTGGCGGATCCAGGCACCGGTCGAGGCGGTGAAGGCCGAGATCGCGAAACATGACGGCGTCGAGATCACCATCATCTATTCGCGAAACGATTGCATGATCGGTGGCCCGGCTGAAGCGTGCCGACGGGTCTGCGCAGCGCTTGGACCCGGCAGCGGCGCCAAGATGCATCAGCACCTCATCGTGCATGCCAGGGCCATGCGGCCATTTGCGGACACGTGGCGTCGTCTGCACACGCGCAAGATGCATGAGGGCGCAAAGGTCCGTCTCTATGCCAATGCCATCAATGCCGCCTACGAGCCGACAAGCGAACGCGCGGCCGACATGCTGACCCGGCAGGCTGTCGACACGGTGGATTTTCCGCCTACGGTAGAGCAGGCCTGGAAGGATGGCGTGCGCACATTTGTGGAGCTGGGCCCGCGCGATACGCTGACATCGGCGCTGGGCAATATTCTGAGAGAAAAACCGTATCGGGCCGCCGCGACCGATCGGATTGAAGCGGCCGACCTGTCACAGGTCGCGGAACTTGCGGCCTTCCTGTTTGCCGATGGGCGCGCAATCCGGATGAAGCCGGTTGCCGAAGCGCTGGACGCGGCCCGCCGCAATCGGTCGGCGCGCCCTTCGCCCTGGCCGCTCACGCGCCCGGTGCCATATGCCATTCCGGTGGTACCGCCGCTTGCCAGGGTTGGCCGCATGCCGGTGGCGCCTGTGCTGTCCGCGATTGCCTATCCCAAGTCGCGCGCGCCGGCTGTTCCGGAAGGAGCGACCCGCTTTGCGCCGCCCCCGCCGGATCGTCCATTGCCAGCGCCCCGCAAGGTTATTGCCGGCACTGAACCGCTCCTGCCGCGCGCACCCACGGGACCGAACTGGGACTATCCAGAGATCGAGAAGTCTGCCCGTGGCAAGATGTCCGCATTCTTTGGGAAGGCGTTCAAAAAGCAGGATAAATATGCCCGTCAGGTGCGCCTGCCGGCACCGCCGCTCCTACTGGTGGATCGTATCACGGGGATCGATGCGGAAGCCGGCGTGGAGAGCACGGGGGTCATCTGGACCGAGACTGATCTGACCGAAGATCAGTGGTTCATCCATGATGGCCGCATCCGGCCCGGGCCGCTGATTGAAAGTGGTCAGGCCGATTTGACCCTGATCGGCTGGATGGGCGCGGATTTCCGCAATCAGGATGACCGCGTCTACCGACTGCTTGGATGCGAGATCACGTTCCATGAAGGCGGCTTGCCGGAGCCTGGCGAAACGCTGCGCTTCCAGATCGAAATCACGGGTCATGCCACACTGGCCGGCGTGCGCATGTTCTTCTTCCAGTATGATTGCATGGCGGGTGACCGCCGTGTCTTCTCGGTTCGCAATGGTCAGGCCGGCTTCTTCAGTGACGAGGAACTCGCCTCGGGCAAGGGGGTCATGTGGGATGCCGCAAAGGATGCGCCGCCCACCGCGCATCCCGCCCCCTTCGAGGCAGAAGGGGCCAGCCGGAAGCGGGCTTTCACCGCAGAGGATGTCGATGCCTATCGGGCCGGCGATGCATGGGCGTGTTTCGGCGACGGGTTCGAACTGGCCGCCGCGCGGTCCCGTCCGCACCGCCTGCCGCAGGACCGCCTCGCCCTGTTTGATGATGTCGAAGCCTTCGATCCCGAAGGCGGGCCGTGGGGCAGGGGATACCTCAAGGCACGTGCGCATGTGCCGGTGGAGTCCTGGTTCTATGACGGCCACTTCCACAATGATCCCTGCATGCCGGGCACGCTGATGGCTGAAGCAGCGGTCCAGACGCTCGAATTCTATGCGGCGGCCGCTGGACTGCTGACGGAACGCGACGGGTATGTTTTCGAACCTGTGCCCGGCCATATGGCGCAGTTCGTCTGTCGGGGGCAGGTCATTCCGGATGCGGATCACGATGTGACCTATGAGGTATTCATCGACGAGATTGTCGATGGCGAGACGCCGGAAATCTATGCCTCGCTTCTGGCCAGTTCAGACGGCAAGAAGGTATTCCATTGCCCGCGCTTCGGACTGCGGTTGCGCCGGGACTGGCCGGCTCCGCGCGTTGCGCAACAGCCGATCCGGACCGGACCTCAGGGGGAAAGCCGGGGAGACCATGCCGCGCTGCTGGACTGCGCAAATGGCGCCCCGTCTGCGGCATTCGGTGAGATGTATGACCGGTTCGACCGGGAAGGGATTGTCCCCCGCCTGCCGCAGGTACCGTATCACATGATGACGCGCGTGCTGGACGTGTCGACCCGGCCCGGCATTCCGGAACAGGGGGCCAGGGTCCGTGCGGAATATGATATCCCGCCGGATGCCTGGTATTTCGACGACAATCGCAACGGCGCCATGCCGTTTGCGGTCTTGTCGGAGATCGCGCTGCAGCCTTGCGGCTGGCTTGCCAGCCATTGCGGCTTTGCCCTGTCGGGGGACCTCAAATTCCGCAATCTGGAGGGCGACGGCGTCCTGCACCGCGAACTCGGCCCGGAGGATGGGACGCTGACTATCGACAGTGAGCTGACGTCCTTTTCGCGCGTGGGTCCGATGACGATTGTCACCTTCGCCGTGAAAGTGACGTTGAAGGACGGTGCGCCGGTGCTGGACCTGACCACGCAATTCGGCTTCTTCCCGGCCGCGGCACTGGCAAGGCAGGCCGGCCTTTCCGACAAGCCGCATTTTTCGGCGGCATTTGATCTGCCGGGACAGAAGGTGAAGACAGGAAAGATCGAGACGCGCCTGCCGGGCGGGCGCCTTCGCATGCTGGATGCTGTCGACTATTTCGATCCGGAAGGGGGCGAAGCGGGCCTCGGCCTGATCCGGGGGCGACAGACCGTCGATCCGCATGCCTGGTACTTCAAGGCGCATTTCTATCAGGACCCTGTCCAGCCGGGATCGCTCGGGCTGGATGCGCTGGCCCAATTGCTTGCGCGGGCCATCCTTCTCAAGGGGCTGGACAAGGGCATGGCAGAGCCGCATGTCGAGACCATTGCCACCGGTGCGCCGATGAAGTGGAGCTATCGTGGTCAGGTCACGCCTGACAAGCGCGAGGTTGTGACGGTCATGGAGATCACCGCGATCGAGGAACGGGGCGACGGGTATCTTATTACCGCGCGGGGGAGTCTGTGGCGTGATGGACTCCGGGTCTATGAAGTTGACCCGTTCAGCCTGGCGCTTGTCGACCGGGGCTAGTCTGCGGCCATGGCAAGGCTGACCATGAGGTCTCCCTGCTGCGCGCAACGCACGTCGTACGTTCCATGCGCGCTGGACAGGCTGGCTGCGCAAGCGTCCCCCGTCAGGAATGCATCGGGCAGTCGCAGTTTGGGCGCGCCCATCCGGAACCCTTCTCCGGCTGCCTTCATCACCGCTTCCTTCGCGGTCCACAGTCGATAGAAGGCGTCCAGCACGCCATGGTCGAGGCCGAGCAGCAGGCGCGCCTCCTCCGGGGCGCACACCATGCTGAGCATGGGCTGCCATTCGAGGGGGCGGATGCGTTCGACATCAATACCGATGGCACCGGAAGGCGAGAGTGCCACCGCGGTCCAGCCTTCCGTACGGGAGAGGGAGATCCGTGTGCCCGGCATCGACGGCAGGGTCGGCGCCCCTTTCGAATCCCGGGTGATCATGCAATCGGCAGCTGGGCGGTCGAGCCAGTCGGGCAGGACCTGCTGCACTGCCCTCAGCGATCGGTCGAGTTCCTGCCGCCTGTCCGGTGCCTTGATGCGTGAAACCCGGACGGCATCTTCCGGGCTGAGCGGCGTGCCATCGAAATCCGCGGAGACATGCTCCACCATGCGGGCAATGATTCCGGCAGGAAGGCCGCCGCTGTCCGTCGAGGTGAAGGGCTCAAGACACGTCATGGATACCCGGTCTATGTGCCCGCGAAACGGGGGGCAAGTCGCATTTGCGGGCCTGTGGTCTCCCGATGTCTTTCTAGCCGTCCTGAAACCGGAAGACAGAAACGCCGCGCGACCGGGTGTCGAATACCAAACGCTTGTTCAGGGGCGCGTGCGCCCTTGAGGGGCAATTCTCGCGCTCGCACATATAGCAGTTCACGCCGATCGATGTCACGGGAATGGCCTCCAGATTGAGGGTCTGCGCATAGATCAGGCGTGGCGCATAGGCGATGTCACACCCGAGGCCGATGGCATATTTCGTCGGGGGGCGGTCAAACGCCCCTTCAGACCGGGACATTGTGCGCGCAATGGAGAAATAGGTTGTGCTGTCCGGCATCTGAATGATCTGTGTCCGAACCTGGTCTGGTGTGGCGAAGCAATCATGGATGTTCCAGAGCGGGCAGGCGCCGCCAAACTTGGAGAAGTGAAATCGGCCTGCGCTGAATCGCTTCGACACATTGCCGGCACTGTCCATGCGAACGAAGAAGAACGGGATACCGCGCGCATCCGGCTTTTGCAGCGTGGTCAGCCGATGCGCAACCTGTTCATAACTGGCGCCGAACCGGTGGCTCAACAATTCGATATCATACTTCGTGGTTTCGCACTCCTTCAGGAAACGGGAATAGGGCATCAGAAGGGCGGCGGCAAAATAGTTGGCGAGGCTGACGCTGGCCAGGTTGCGGGCGCTGCGATCGGGCAGTCCGGCCCGGTCAACATGATCGGAAATGAGATCCGAATATTCGAGCAGGGCGATCTGAACGGCCAGCTGAAATCTGCGTCCGGACTGATGCAGAAGCTCTGACAGGTCAATTCTGCGATGGTGGCGGTCGAAATAGCGAAGCTGATCCGGCATCACATGGGCCGGGACAATCCGGACCTGATAATTGTGCCGCGTCTTGAGGCGATCCGTCAGTGTTGTGTGGGGTTCATCCGTGGTCAGAAAAAGCTCGGCAGAGAGCGCTTCGGCTGCCTCGTCGATTTCAGGAAAGAAGTTCCGGTTCTCATGAAAATATTCCCGCACCGAGTCGACGCTGCGGTCAGTCTGTTCAAGGACTTCGACCTTTTCGCGGTCAGCCAGCGGGTTTGCGTCGGAATAAAGCCGAATGCTCATTTCGCGATGGCGGGAATAGAGTCGCAGAAATGCTTTGGCGATGTCCGGGTTGGCGTTGACCACATCCTCCACATCATTCTTTCCGACAGGGCCCGCGTCGAAGACAGGATCCCGCAACGCCTCCATCAATTCGGATGCGAGACGCGCATCAGAGGCGCCGCCAACATCGCTCAGGTCGAAATCATATACTTGGGCGAGTGCAACGAGCAGTTTTGCACTGACCGGTCGCTGATTGCTTTCGATCAGGTTGATATAGCTTGCAGAGACGTCGAGATCGTCAGCCATCTGGGCCTGGGTCAGGCCCAGCGTGCGGCGCAGGCGTCGCAGCTTTGCTCCAATCAGAAGTTTCTCTTTGCGCTGACCCATGAACCGATCCGAAATTTACAAAAGTTACAAGAAGCACGCCCGGCGCGTTACATCGTAAACAAGAAAACCCAATAGAAACAAATACGTACTCGAATTCTCGCGATATTGTAAATAGTGTTGTGTCAATTCAATAGTGATTGACGAGGCACATCATGACATTTGTCGAAGCGTTGGAGCGCGCCCCCCGGGAAGCTGATCATATCGAGATCGGGAAACAGGTAGAGGGCGTTGACCGGGTACTGACCGAGGGGGCGCTCGACTTCCTGGTTCGCCTTGAGCGCCGTTTCGGGACGCGGCGCATGGAGCTTCTGGCCGCGCGCCGCGCGCGTCAGGTACGCTTCGACGCCGGCGAGTTGCCGGACTTCCTGCCGGAGACGAAATCCATCCGTGACGGCGTTTGGGAAGTGGATCCGATTCCCGCTGTGCTTCAGGATCGCCGCGCGGAAATCACGGGCCCGGTGGACCGCAAGATGATGATCAACGCGCTGAATTCCGGTGCCAGGATGTTCATGGCCGATTTCGAGGACGCGTCTTCGCCGACCTTCGCGAACATGATCGACGGTCAGGTCAACATGCAGGATTATGCCCGTGGCAACCTGGACTATACGGACCCCAAGTCCGGCAAATCCTACGCGCTGGGCGAAGAGACCGCCGTCATGATCGTCCGGCCGCGCGGCTGGCACATGCAGGAAGCGCATCTTCTTGTGGATGGCCAGCCCATGTCGGCGAGCCTGTTCGATTTCGGGCTCCACATCTTCCACAATGGGGCAAAACTGCACGCCGCCGGCCTCGGCCCCTTCTACTATCTCCCGAAGATGGAGAGCCACCTTGAAGCCCGCCTGTGGGATGACGTCTTTGAATTCGCGCAGGAAACGCTCGGCATTCCGGTCGGCTCCATCAAGGCGACCGTCCTGATTGAAACGCTTCCGGCTGCGTTCGAAATGGATGAAATCCTGTATGAGCTCCGCCGCCACATTGCCGGCCTGAACTGCGGCCGGTGGGATTACATTTTCTCCTACATCAAGACGCTTCGGAAGAACCCGGCCTATGTGCTGCCGGACCGGGCGCAGGTCGGCATGGACCGGGCCTTCCTGAATGCCTATTCGCTGCTGCTGATCAAGACCTGCCACAATCGCCGGGCCCATGCGATGGGCGGCATGGCCGCGCAGATCCCGGTCAAGAATGACGAGGCCGCAAACGCGGCTGCCTTCGACAAGGTGCGGGCTGACAAGCTGCGCGAAGTAAGGGCTGGCCATGATGGCACCTGGGTGGCGCACCCCGCGCTGGTGCCGGTGGCGATGGACGTCTTCAACGAGCACATGCCCGCCTGCAACCAGGTGCGCAGCCAGCGGACATTCCCGCCAATCCGCCGGGATGACCTTCTGCGTCCGCACACGGGTCAGGTCACCGAAGCGGGGGTCCGGACCAATATCTCCGTCGGGATCGAATATACGGCCGCCTGGCTCAATGGTCGCGGCGCGGTGCCCATCCACAACCTGATGGAAGATGCGGCGACGGCCGAAATTTCCCGTAGCCAGATCTGGCAGTGGCTCCACCACACGGCGCAGGTCGTCGCGCAGAATGGTGAGGCCCGGTCCTTCTCCCGGGAATGGTTCACGGAAATCCTCGGCGAGGAGCTTGCCAAGATCCGCGAAGCCATTGGCGAGGAGGCCTATGAACAAGGCCGCTATGGACTTGCGGCAGATATCTTCACCGAGACGGCGACCGGCGAAGACCTGCCGGACTTCCTGACAACCCCAGCCTATGAGGCGCTGCGCAAGCTCGCCTGATCCCCATACGGATTTACTTGCATTCAAGGAGACAAGATCATGTCCAATCGCCCAACCTATTCTGAACTTCGCGCCGAGGCGCTCAAGCGTTATCCGGATGGCGTGACGCGTGCCGGGATCAGCATAGACGACATCGTCCAGCTGAAAATCCAGAACACTTACTCCACGCATCTCGACATCGCCCGTGAAATGGCCGGTGTGATGCGGGCCGACATGGCGGCCTATGACGCCGACCATTCCAAGTTCACCCAGTCTCTGGGCTGCTGGTCCGGCTTTCACGCGCAACAGATGATCAAGTCAGTCAAGCGCATGCGCGGCACGGCGAAGGGTACCTATGTCTACCTGTCCGGCTGGATGGTGGCCGGCCTGCGCAATACCTGGGGCCATTTGCCGGACCAGTCGATGCACGAGAAAACAGCCGTCGCTGATCTGATCGAGGAAATCTATGTCTCGCTCCGTCAGGCGGATGAAGTGGCGCTGAATGATTTGTTTCGTGAGCTGTCGGCGGCCCGCGAATCCGGCGCGAGCCAGGATGTGCTGGACGAGATCATCTACCGCATCGACACATTCGAGACGCACGTCGTTCCGATCATCGCCGACATTGATGCCGGCTTCGGCAATGAGCACGCGACCTATCTGCTGGCCAAGGAACTGATCAAGGCGGGTGCATGCTGCCTGCAGATTGAGAACCAGGTTTCCGATGCGAAACAGTGTGGACACCAGGACGGCAAGGTGACGGTTCCCCGCGAAGACTTCATCGAGAAGCTGCGCGCCTGCCGTCTGGCCTTTGAAGAACTCGGCGTGGACGATGGCGTCATCGTGGCGCGGACAGACAGCCTCGGCGCCGGCCTGACCCAGAAGGTTCCCGTGTCCCAAGGGGCAGGCGACCTTGCTTCGGAATACATCAAATGGCTGGAAACCGAGGAGATCTCCGACTCCAATCCGCTTCAGGATGGCGAACTGGCCCTGCAGAAGGACGGCAAGCTGGTCAAGCCGGTGCGTCTGCCGAACGGTCTTTATCGTTTCCGCGAAGGGACGGGCACGGAGCGTGTGATCGAGGACTGTATTGCGAACCTCACGCTGGGCGGTGCTGATCTTCTCTGGATCGAAACCGATACGCCGAATGTCGACATCATTGCCGGCATGGTGAACCGTATCAAGGAAGTCGTGCCGAATGCGAAGCTGACCTACAATAACAGCCCGAGCTTCAACTGGACCCTCAATCTGCGCAAGCAGGTGCGGGCCGACTGG
Organism: Hyphomonas sp.; assembly: GCF_017792385.1. Classification (NCBI taxonomy): domain Bacteria; kingdom Pseudomonadati; phylum Pseudomonadota; class Alphaproteobacteria; order Hyphomonadales; family Hyphomonadaceae; genus Hyphomonas; species Hyphomonas sp. Next base: position 1,639,445 of record NZ_CP051230.1, read on the forward strand.
ATCGCGGCAGGCAAGATTTCTGATGACGAGTACCCGGAAGCCGAACTCATGTCGGCCCGGTTTGATGATACCGACCTCGGCAAGGAAGCTGACGCGCGCCTGCAACGCTTCCAGTATGACATCAGCGAACGCGCCGGCGTGTTCCATAATCTGATCACGCTGCCGACCTTCCACATGACGGCCTTCGCCATGGACGAGTTGTCGAAAGGATATTTCGGCGAGAACAAGATGGCCGCCTATGTGCAGACCATCCAGCGTCGCGAGATCCGCAATGGCGTCTCTGCCGTGAAGCACCAGCACGAAGTGGGCTCGGACCTTGGCGACACGTTCAAGGAAATGGTTGCCGGCGAGCGCGCCCTGAAGGCGGGCGGCGTCCACAATACGATGAACCAGTTCGAAAACGTCGACTGACAGATCATGACATGACCCGAACAGCCCGGCTGCATGGCCGGGCTGTTTCTTTTGGAGGGTATGCCGAGTTCGGGCCGTCATGTCCCGGAGGGTGAATCCGGGTGGGAAACCGCCTATTTGCAGCGAAGAATATGCACAGGCCGGTCGTTTCCGCTAGAAGACCGGCTGACCCCCTGATGCTCGCCGGAACCTTTTTGTCATGCCTTCGCCCCTGAACTACACTTTCTCTGTCGCGCCCATGATGGACCGGGTCGAAAGATAAATTATTACAAAGACTTACGGGCCTTCGTGTGCGCTCCGTGTGCAGCAAGAAATTCAACAGAATCAGAATTACGGGACCCACACTCGAATTTTGGAATCGGCCAGAACTGACACTCAACCGAGAGGTTTACGAAAATTCCCCGGTCGCGGTCTGTTCGTTCAAGCCCTGACACAACGCCAGTTGTGGTTGGCGAGAGGAACGCGTTGTTGCTTCTGGTATTTCGCTCTCTATTGCCGCGAAAGGTCGATCGCGTTGTCAGCCCGGCCTGCAGCGTGGACTAAAAGGACGCGCCAGTTAAGGCCCAGTCGCCCTCGCAACACCCTCTAGCGCAGGTCATCTGATAATCCCTTGCATATATTGAATTGGAAGGGAGATGTGGTATACCAATAAGGCAAAAGCAATTACTGGATCCCCTATGCCAAACCGCCGCATGTACCAGAATATCGCTGACCAGATCAGAGGCATGATCTCGTCAGGAGCATATCCGCCGGGCAACAGGCTGCCGGGGGAGCGTGAACTGGCAGAAAAATTTGGGGTCAGCCGGGTTATCATCAGGGAGGCGGAAATCGCCCTGGAGGCGCTTGGATATATCGAGATCAGGGTAGGGTCAGGTGCCTATGTTCTGAAACCGAAGAACTCCCGTGAAGCAAGCCCGCCGGCCGTCAGCGCATTCGAACTGACCCAGTTTCGCCTTTTGTTTGAGCCTGAATGCGCGGCGCTTGCGGCCACGGCCATTAGTGAGCAGGATCTCAAGCGGCTGGAAGCGACAGTTGAGCGCATGGTCGAGTGCGCAGACGATCAGCAGGCGGCCGAAGAGGCTGATCGTGACTTCCACCTCTCCATCGCCCGCTCTACCGGCAATAGCGCGATCGAATACTTCGTGGAGCAGATGTGGCAGATTCGCAGCCAGGTCGATGAAGTCCGCAAAGTATATTCGGGTGTCTGCGAGAAAGACGCGTCGGCTCGTGTGGATGAGCATTCACTGATACTGGAGGCAATCCGGAACAGGGACCCGGAAGGTGCCCGTGCTGCCATGAGGCAACATTTTACCAGGCTCCTGGAAGCCCTGCTCGAACAGTCCGAACGTCTCGCTATCGAGGAAGCCATGGAGCGCTCCCGCGCCAATCGCGACCGTTTCCTGCGCGGTCTGGAGCAGGTTAACCCCTAGAGCAAGTGTTGCGTCAGCAGCCGGATCACACGGCGCGTCCGGACGTCTTCCCGCCTTTACCAATCCTGACTGTTTTCAGACAAGCCGTAAGGGCGATCTGAGATTATGCGCAGTACGCTCAAACCAATGCTGATCAAAATTGGTTTACCAATATGGTCCTTCGTGTTCACTTCCGACGTCGCGTCTATCGACTAGAGGGGTGGGAAAACACTTAAATTACAGTGAGATAACAGAAAATCGATTTAAAGAGGCATCTCATTTTTGTGTGTAGAACGGCTGGTCCGCATATCCAAAGGAAAACCAAAAATGTAAAATTGGTATGAGATTTTTGTTGACAATTTGGTGCGAGTGGTCAACAGGAGCGGCATATACAAAGACTTCCGGGGAGGAAAACAGCCATGAAGTTCGATAACGCCTGTCTCATGCATGGAAATTCGCCTGGTGCGCGCACTTATCAGCGCCTGCTGCTGACGACGGCCCTCGCAGGCATGTTCACGATTCTGCCAGCCATTGCCCAGGATGCAGCCTCGTCCTCTGCTGAAGAAGAGACGCAACTCGTTCAATCTGGCGCGGATGGCGAGGCGGAGGCCGACGCGGTTCAGGACACGGTCGTCGTTACCGGCATTCGCCGCACCCTGCAGAACTCGATTGAGGACAAACGTGAAGCGACATCAATTACTGACGTCATAACGTCAGATGAGATCGGAAGCCTGCCGGCCCTGTCGATCGGTGAAGTGCTGGAAACGATTCCTGGCGCAGGCGCGAACCGCAGCCGGGTCGGCGCGACCGAGTTTGCGCTTCGTGGACTGGGGCCATTCTTTGGTGCAACGGCTTTCAACGGACGTGAGGCCTCCAATGGCAGCGGCGACCGTTCGGTGAATTTCTCCCAGTTCCCATCCGAACTGATCAACACGGTGAGGGTCTACAAGTCCCAGCAGGCCAACCAGATCGAAGGCGGTGTATCGGGCGTTGTCGAGCTTGAAACCCTGCGTCCGCTGGAGGCTGCAAGACGCGCTGTCCAGGTGGAGCTGAAGGGGAATTACAACTCGATACAGGATGGTATTGAGGGCAGCGATCCCGGCTGGCGCGGTACGGCGAGCTATGTCGATCAGTTCGAAGGCGCTGGTTTTGGCAGGTTGGGTATTTCCCTGGGTGCACAGGTCAACCGGATCAACAATCCGATTGATACTTATGGAACGAATACCACCCAGTTGGCCTGTGACGATACGGTCGATGTAACAGTCTGTGAGCAAGTCTCGCGCACCGACGTCGCCAATGGAACCCCGTTCTATCTCAGCACCACGTCGCGTCTGTTCCGTCAGACCGAAACGGATGATAGCCGCGACGCTGTTTTCGCGGCCGCGCAATGGCAGCCCAATGATCGCCTGGAGTTCAATGTCGACGGGCAATGGTCGCTCGCCAGCTTTGGCGAAATCAGGCATGATTTCGGTATTACCGAAGCGCATGCCTTTGTAACCGACAGGGATGTAACGGATCGTGGAATTCTACGCTCTTATAACGGCATATCCTCCGTTGATTCCTACTCCGCAATGCGGGATCGCGAAGAGACATATTGGGGTGGCGGTCTGAATGTTGCCTGGCAGGCGACAGACAGGCTCGAACTGGCCGCAGACTTTTCCTACTCCGATACGGAACGCGTCGATGAGCAGTTCCAGACCCGTCTGAGAACCGATGCGCTCGACATTTACGGCAATGTGACGCCTGTTGCGAACCAGCGTATTCCATACACCTATGATGCCAGCGGTGGCGAAGTTCCGACTGTGACGTTCGACCCTCGCTTCGACATGAACAATCATGATCTGTTCAGCGATGACCTGATCATTGCCCGCGGCGACCTGATCAACAAGAACACGATCACGGCCACGCGGCTGGATGCCGATTATGATCTGGATATGGGCTGGCTCAGCGGCCTGAAAGCGGGCGTGCGCGTGTCTGAGCTCAGCTACGAGCAGCTGAATGATGATTTCAGGACAACACAGACCGACCGTGCCGTCGATCAGGCGGTCAACCTGGCCTGCCGGATCGAGTTCCCGCAGGATAATTTCCTCGCATCATCCGACACCAATACGATCAAGAGCTGGGCGGCGTTCGACCCGGCATGCCAGATCCGCGAATATCTCGGTGAAAATCCGCTGCGTCTGCGTGACGGCAGTTTCAAGGACACCGGAAACGTCGATGTCACCGAAGACACAATTGCGCTCTATGCGATGGGGGAATTCGAGACATCGCTCGCTGACTTGCCATTTACCGGCAACTTCGGTGTGCGCGTCGTCGACACGGAAGTGACCTCCGTCGGCGTGCGCAGCGCCTTCGCAGTTGTAGACAATGGTGACGGGACAATTCGTCTTGAGGAAACTGGTGGTTTCGAGTCCCAGGCATTCGCGCATGATTACACGTATGTGCTTCCAAGCATAAATACTACGCTGGAGCTCAGCGATGATTTCTTCTTGCGGGCGGCGATTTACAGGGCGATGGTCCGCGCTGACCCAAGTGATCTTGGGGCTGGCCGGGATATTCTCCTGGAGGCCGGTGACTTTACGGATGCTCAGTCTGCCATTTCCGAAGTGACGGCCAATGGCAGCCCGACGCTCGATCCGCTGATGGCGTGGAACTACGATATTTCATTCGAATACTATCCCAACCGGGATTCGCTGTTCGCTCTGGCCTTGTACTACAAGGTGTTTGAAGGAAACACGATTCCCGTCGTTAAGAACGAGACGTTCACCGTGGATGGTGTCTCCTTCACCGTCCCCGTGACAGTTTCGCAAAGCACGGATGAAACGAGCGAGATTTACGGTCTCGAAGCCACGGCTCAGTACCGGTTCACCGCCATACCTGAATCCTTTGGCGGACTCAGCGGCAAGGTCAGCTACAACTACACGACCACTGACTTTGAAACCCAGGACATCCGGCTCGGTGCCGCCCTGAACGCCCAGACCGGCGAGGTCGAGCCGGCAATCGTCGAGCCTGTCAGCCTGAATGGCCAGTCCGACCACGTCCTGTCTGCCTCTCTGCTTTACGAGTTCGGGCCGTTCGAAGTGCAGGGCATCTACAAGTTTCGTTCCGAGTACTTCCAGAAATTTGTCGGGGGCGGTCGGCAAAACCGCCTGATACGGGATGCTGAAGTGGTCGACCTGCGAGCAAGCTACATCCTCACGCCGCGCACCCGTATCTCGTTCGAGGCGCTCAACCTGACCGATGAGCCACGCCTGGCGGACATGCCCATATCCGGCAATATCCAAGCCTATGAAGGATACGGGAAAAGCTATTTCCTAGGTGTGAAGCACAGGTTCTAGCAAGTGATAAGCAGGGCGCCTGGTGTTTCATCCGGTGTCCTGTCACCGAATGATTGAAAGGGGCAGCCCCATGATGAAATGTTTGGCCTTTGCAGGACTTTGCATCTCTATGGCGAGCCTGACGGCGTGCGAGGCCGTACCCCCGCAACAAGCCGCAAGCGAGCCGCAACAACCCCGCTCCGTGTCGCAGTCGGTCGAGCCGTCTGACATTTTCCAGGATGTCGAGTATCTGCGTACGCCGCAGCGTGCCCTGCATCTCGACATCTATCTTCATCCCAAAGCGCATGAAGAGCCCGTCCCCTTACTGGTCTATTTTCACGGGGGAGGCTGGGCACGCGGTGCACCGCCTGAGACCTGGACCGGTTTCAGGCGCTATCTGAATGCAGGCTTCTCGGTTGCGACGGTCGAGTACAGGCTCAGCGGTGAAGCCCGTGCACCTGCGGCAGTGCAGGATGCCCGGTGCGCCCTTCACTGGCTCGGCGGTAACGCGGCAAGGCTTGGCGTAGACCCGTCCCGGATCGTCCTCTATGGAACCTCTGCCGGTGGGCATATCGCGCTTATGGCCGGTCTCCTGGACGATGAGAACGCAATAGATGCACCGGCGTGTGCAAACCCGCCGCGTGCGGCTGCAATTCTTGATTTTTATGGCCCGACGGACCTGACCGTTCTGAAGTCCAGATCAGGTCAGCGCCACCCGACGGTTGTGGCGTTCACGGGCGACGGCGAGGAGGGCGAACAGATCGAGAAGCTGGTGTCTCCCATCTTTCACATTACGGCCGACAGCCCACCGATCTTCATGGTCCACGGAACGTCTGACCCGGTCGTGCCGATCGACCAGTCGCACAGGCTGGCCACTGAGCTGGAGAAGGCGGGAATACGTCACAAGCTGAGTGTGGTGTCGGGCGGCGGACATGGAAAATTTGATGACAGTGAGAAGGCGTCGGTCTTCGACGATGCCCTGCATTTTCTTCGCGACCAGGGCATAGTGGAGCCAGCCCCGTGAGCCGTGAAGACCGCAGATCTGAGAGACGCTCATGATGAAACATCTATCTCTGGGAGCGACTTGCGCGAGCCTCATCCTATGTGCGGCGGTTCCTGCATTATCAGGCTGTACTTCGTCTGCATCACCCGGTGCGCAGGTGCAGACCAGCCTGTCTGATGCCCCCATCTTCGAGCAGTCGGTAAATGACATTGAGCGTCAGTTGCGGGCCCGCATGAAAGCTGGCGTTCCAGTTCCTGCTCCCGTCGATGCAGGCGGCGGGTACACTCATGAACAGCACAAGCAGAACGGCAAGACCATCTACGAAGCCGGTATGCTCTATGAATTGACCGGTGATCCGCAGTATCGGGACTTCGCCGCTTCAATCCTGATGGACTATGCCAGCTTGTATCCCGGGCTCGGGCTTCATCCGCAACAGAAGGAACAGTCGCCAGGACGGCTTTTCTGGCAAAGCCTGAATGAGGCTGTCTGGCTGGTGTATGCCATCCAGGGCTATGACGCGATCAAACCGGATATCGATGCCGCAACGCAGGCTGAAATCGAGATAGGTGTGATCCGCCCGATGGTGCAGTTCCTGTCCGAAGGCCAGCCTGAAACCTTCAACAAGATACATAATCACGGCACATGGGCCACCGCCGCTGTCGGTATGGCGGGCTATGTCCTGAACGAACAAGACTGGGTGGAACAGGCACTTCTGGGGCTCGACCAATCGGGAGAAGCCGGATTCCTGCGCCAGCTGGACGAGTTGTTCTCACCGGACGGTTACTACGCCGAAGGCCCATACTATCAGCGCTATGCCCTGATGCCCTTCGTCCTGTTTGCGCAGGCGATTGAGAAGAATGAGCCCGAACGCGGCATCTTCAAGTATCGCGACGGCGTCTTGCTGAAAGCGGTCTATGCAACGGTCCAGCAGAGCTATGCGGGCCGGTTCTTCCCGATCAATGATGCCATCAGGGAAAAGGGGCTCAACACTGTAGAACTGAAATACGCGCTTGCGATTGCCTACGACCTGACCAGTGACACCTCACTGCTGGATGTCGCGGCGATGCAGGATGGCGTGGTTCCGACCCCGGAAGGCAGGGTGCTCGCACACGATATGGCTGCCGGCATGGCGACGCCGTTCAATTTTAAATCTGTTCTGCTTCGGGATGGCCCGTCAGGAGCCCAGGGGGCTCTGGCTGTCCTGCGCTCAGGAGACGAGCGCGATGCAGCGGCCGTGGTTTTCAAACCAACCTCCCAGGGTTTGGGCCACGGCCATTTCGACCGGCTCGGCCTTATCTATTATGATGACGGGCATGAAGTGGTGGCCGATTATGGTGCCGCGCGCTTCCTGAATGTCGAACCCAAGAATGGAGGTCGCTACCTTCCTGAGAACGAGAGTTGGGCGAAGCAGTCCATCGCGCACAATGTTCTCGTTGTTGATCAGCAGAGCCAGTTTGGCGGCGACTGGAAGGTCGCACAGGACCATGCGCCGCGCATGCTCGCCTTCGAAGCAGGTGGGAACGTTCAGTTCACCGCCGCATGTTTCGATACCGCCTATGATGGCGTGTCGCTTCAGCGGCTTGTGGCGATGGTGCCGCGTCCGAGGGGCGGCCAGTATGTGATCGATGTGATGCGGGCACGCAGCGATGCCCATCGCAGCTATGATCTCCCGGTTCATTTCAAGGGACAGCTGATCGAGACAGGTTTCGACCTGGACCATGCCACGGAAAAGCTGATCCCGATCGGTACAGGGAATGGATACCAGCATTTGTGGCAGCGGGCCGTCTCCCAGCCACTGGACGCAGTTTCCAACATGTCATGGCTGATCGAGGACCAGTTCTATACGCTGACCTTCGCCGCGAACGCACCTGTCACAGCCTATCTCACCCAACTTGGTGCGAACGACCCGAACGACAATCTCCGGCGTGAGCAGGCCCTCATCCTGCGCGCCAATGCCGCCGATGCCGACTTTGTGTCGGTTTATGAGCGGCATGGGCGCTATGACAATGACGAGGAGATCACGGTCTTCTCCGGAGGCTCGATCACCGACATCACGCAGCGTGTTGAGGGTGGGACGACCGTTTACACGATTAACGACATGTCCGGCGGCCAGACATTCATCATCTGGGCCGACGACCCGGCCCCGCAAGCCAATCACTCAATCATGCTCGATGGCGAGACTGTCGGTTGGACCGGACCTGTCCTGGTCTGGCGTCCGGAAAACTGAGCCGGAAGGGTCAAGAGGAGAAACGAGATGTCGAACACGCTGGTCCGCTCGGATCTGTTCATGCACAGCCCTCGCCAGGATGCTGAGAAAGTCGCACCGGGCATTCACCGCAAGCTTCTTGGCTATGACAGTGATCTCATGCTGGTGAAAGTCTGGTTCGACAAGGGCGCTGTCGGCGAAGTTCACGCCCATCCGCACACACAGACCGCCTATGTCGTCGAAGGCAAGTTCGAAGTCTATGTCGATGGCAGGACAGAGGTGCTGGAAGCCGGTGGCTGCTTCTTCGTACCGTCCGGTGCCGAGCATGGAGCTGTTTGTCTGGAAGAGGGCATCCTGCTCGACATCTTCACCCCCGCCCGGATGGATTTTCTCGGCCAGGATGAGGGCTGGTAGATGCAGATCAAGGGTCTCAGATGGTGGGTCGTCAGCCTCGTCGCGCTTGCAACGGTCATCAATTATATCGACCGACAGACGCTAAGCGTTCTGTGGCCGGACATTTCCGCTGAACTCTACCCGGACAAGTCGGCCGCGCAGGTCGACCAGATCTACGGCTTCATCTCCGTCGTCTTCATCTTCTCCTATGCTTTCGGACAAGCCATCTTCGGCAAGATTTTTGACTGGATCGGCACCCGTATCGGCTTTGCGCTGTCAATTGGCGTCTGGTCCGTCGCCACGATCCTGCATGCCTTTGCACGCGGTGTTGTTTCCTTCAGCCTGTTCCGTTCGATCCTTGGGATCGCCGAAGCCGGTAACTGGCCGGGCGCCGCCAAGGCCAATGCCGAGTGGTTCCCGACCAGGGAGCGTGCCTTCGCGCAGGGTATCTTCAATTCTGGTGCGGCTATCGGCGGACTGGTCTCGATCCCGATTATCGGCTTTCTTTCCATCCACTTCAGCTGGCACATGATCTTCATCCTTGTCGGCCTGCTCGGTTTTCTGTGGCTGGTGCCGTGGTGGGTGCTGGTAAAATCCCCACCAAAAACCCACCAGTGGCTGAGTGAGAGCGAGCGGACCTACATCCTCTCCGGTCAGCTCAACCAGGATATCGACCGCGACGGTGAACCCGATGACGGCTATGCGCCGGGCACGACAGAGATACTGAGCCGTAAGCAGAGCTGGGGCGTCATCATCGCGTCGGCAGCGATCGATCCGATCTGGTGGCTCTTCATTGTCTGGATTCCGCTTTACCTGAACCGTGTCTACGACATGGAGGTCAAGGAGCTCGCTCTCTATGCCTGGGTACCATATTTCGGCGCGATGCTCGGGGCCTGGTTTGGCGGACTTCTGGCGCAGAACCGTATGAAGGCGGGCTGGTCGGTCAATGCCACACGCAAGATGGTGATCTCGCTGGGCTGCCTCATCATGTTGCCCGCCCTGTTATTGCTGGCAGACCCGTCCCTGATCGCAACCGTTCTTGGCATGCCGGACCCGGCAACAACGACGCTGGCCACAATTGCCGTCATTGTCATGGCCATCATCCTGTTCGGCTTTCAGACCGCAATCGGCAATGTGCAGACCCTGCCGAGCGACTTCTATAGCGGGAAGTCCGTTGGAACACTCGCAGGCTTTGCCGGCATGGCGGCCAAACTCGGCGCCGCGGGGCTCACCTTTCTCGTCCCGGTGATCACACAGGGCGACAATTACGCCCCGGTCTTTGTTATCGGCGCCGGTCTCGCCCTGCTTGCGCTCTTTTCGGTCTGGGTCCTTTGCGGACGGATCGAACCGCTCAGCCCCCGCAGCGCCCAAGCCAAGTAACGAACACGGAACTTACGAAACGGAGTCATGCACATGTCAAAACCAGTGATTGGTTTTATCGGTCTCGGACTGATGGGCGGCAATATGGTCGAGAACCTGCAAAAGCGGGGGTTCGAAGTCGTCGTGATGGACATCAACAAGGATGCCGTTCGTACGGTCCTCGCACGGGGAAACGCCACGGAAGCCGCCACACCGAAAGAACTCGCTGCGAAAAGCGATATTGTCGAACTTTGCGTCACCACATCGGACGTTGTTGAAAAGCTTGTCTACGGCGAGAACGGCATTCTCGAAGGCATCAGGGAAGGCTCCGTCCTGATCGATTTCGGAACGTCGATTCCAGCCTCCACCCGCAAGATCGGGGCAGACCTCGCCCGCAAGGGCGTGGGCATGATTGACGCGCCCCTCGGGCGCACCCCGGCGCATGCTAAAGACGGGCTGCTCAACATCATGGCTGGGGGCGACAGGGCCGTTTTTGACAAGTACGAACACGTGCTCAGGGAACAGGGCGAAAACGTCTTCTATCTTGGCCAGCTCGGGGCCGGTCACACAGTCAAGCTGATCAACAATTTCATGGGCATGACCACGGTCTGTACCATGTCACAGGCTTTCGCCGCCGCAGAACTTGCAGGGCTCGATCGCGGCCAGCTCTATGACATCATGTCCGCAGGCCCGTCGAACTCGCCCTTCATGAAATTCTGCAAGAACTACGCAGTTGATGGCGTCAGCGATCTCGGCTTCTCGATCAATAATGCATACAAGGACCTTCGATACTTCAACCAGATGGTCTCTGATCTTGGTTCGCGGTCAGTCATCGCGGAAGGCACCTCGCAGAACCTCCAGGCAGCCGTGGAAGCCGGCATGGGCGAGGGCAACGTCCCTGAAATCTTCGACTATTTCGTCGACCTGAAGAAGTAGGCTGCAATCTTGGCTGTCCCGAAAGGTCGACCCTGATGGCGAGAACAGTCGTCACGCTTGGTGAACTCATGATGCGCCTGAAGCCGCCCGGTAAATTGCGGCTGCGTCAGGCGCAGGGCTTCGAGATTTGTCATGGCGGCGCGGAAGCAAATGTTGCGGTCTCGCTGGCGCACTTGGGGGTGCATTCGCGCTTCGTTACGACGCTGCCCGAAGGTGAGCTGGGCACCCAGGCCTTGCGGTTCCTGAGAACTCACGGGGTCGATACTGCCAGCATACAGCGGCGGCCGGGCCGGCTCGGGCTGTACTTCATGGAGGAAGGGGCGGACTACCGGTCCGGCTGTGTCATCTATGATCGCGCCGGTAGCGTGTTTGCAGGCATGGCCGCGGAGGACATCGACTGGGATGAAGCCTTCGAGAATGCCGACTGGTTTCACATGAGCGGCATCACGCCCGCCCTCTGTAATGGCACCAGGATACTGGCTGAAACAGCCATCAATGAGGCGCGCAGGCGCGGCATCCGCATCTCCATCGACCTTAACCACCGCGAACGCCTCTGGTCTTACGGAATCGGGGCGTGTGATGTCATGCCAGCCATCATTGCCAGGGCCGATACCCTGATCGCGGGCCGGGGGGACTGCCTTGCCTGTCTTGATATGGACGGGAAGGGCGAGAACGGGTCGCCCGAATGGGCCGCATCGCTCTCGCAGAAGGTGCTCGCCGCCTACCCTAACCTTGAGCGTTTCGCGCTGACGATACGTGCTTCGGCTTCCGCAGACGAACATGACTGGCAAGCCTTTCTGGACACGAGAGAAACACAGGTCTTTTCGAAATTATATACGATGAAGCACGTCGTTGACCGGGTCGGCACGGGTGACGCCTTCTGCGCTGGCCTGATCTATGCCCTGCTGGAGAGACAGCCCCCGCAGGACGCCGTCAATTTCGGCGCGGCTGCCAACTGCCTCAAGCACTCGATTGCTGGCGATGTAAACGAGGTCATGGTTGGCGAAGTTACCCGCCTGGCAGGCACAACAGCGTTTGGACGCTTGCGCCGCTAGGCTCGACATCGGCCAAAGTGGCGCCTTCAGGCCAGTGCAAACTCGTCTCGGCTTTCGCTCAATCGGTTCTTTATGTAACAGCTATTGATAGCCGACATCACAGGCGCTGATGGTGAAATTTGCATAACGCAGAAGTGTCAGCGCAAATGCGAAGCTGCCCGGACTGGCTACAGCTTCATTGCCTCCAGCGTTTGACCCCGGCGCTTGAATATGCGTGTCGGCGATACTTCCGCAGCCGCTTCATATCAGATCTCGCTCGGCGTCCTGCCTGTGGCTCGCTTCACGAACCTTTGAAAGGGGGATGTCGGGGAGGCAACCGACAATGGTCTGGACGCTGGGTTCGTTCCTGTTTTTCACAGTGCTCGTTGCGGTGGTGGTCTACGCCATGGTGCGCAAAGACCCGCAATCCAGTCTGGACGACTACTTTCTGGGGGGGGGGGCCTGACGGCATGGGGTATTGCTGGCTCGCTCATCCTCACAAATCTCTCTACCGAGCATTTGATCGGGCTGAGCGCAGACGCCTTCAGTCACACCGTTGCCGTCATGGGGGTAACTACCACCGCACTGGCCCTGGTACTGACAGCGCTCTCTTCCTGCCACGATATCTTAATCGAGGGCTGACCACGATCATCATGGTTCTGATCAATCTATTTGCGCCTACCAAGCAGATTTACGTGGCCAGGGAAAGCCACAAGGTCCAGATGAAGCCCTGGCGCTGGGGACCCGCTCACGCCATTGCAATAAAGCTGGTGTCGCTCGCGGTTTGCGTTCTTCCTGCGCAGTAAGGGAAGGCTAATCGGCTACCGAATGGCTGTCCACCGCACGGGGAAACTGATATTGGCTCGTAACAAGCGAACACCCGGACCTCAGGCGTCCGGCACGCCAAGACGCGATCCTGTCTGTCAGAAGATCGGTGACCGGAAATATCCGATATCGCTAACGTCGAGCGCAGACTTGCCACAGTTCCGAAAGTGCGCTGACTCATTGTGACCGCGAACAGTCGTTCCAGTCGCGTCGATATTTGACTGGACGCAAACGGCCAATAAAACAAAGGATTACAGCTGCACATGTGCAATTCTGCTCAAGGTCTCTTGAAAAATATGAAGTTAAATCAGTGTGCTAGTAAATTTTCATTTTGCACACGACATCAATGAATCTGAAAAGCCAAAGAAAATAAATTGAATAAAAACAGTGTATTAAATCGCCGATTTTCTACGGCGCCCATGATGGAGCGGTTTGAAACATAATTGAATACAAAGACTTACAGGCCTTCGTGTGCGCTCCGTGTGCAGTGAAAGTTCAATATTCTACGTCGGGAAATTAGGACCGGACGACCGAACTTCGTGTTGGATGTCGTGCTTGTCGCAGGACTGGCGAGTTGTCTAATTGCCGAGATTTACACCAAGCTTCGGCGCGACGAATGCCATCAGGAAGTAGAGTGCGATCGTGAGGCCGGAGCCGAGCGCCAAGGCGCCGTAGAATGGTACGCCTTTTCCGAGCAGCCATGGGATGACGAGGAACATCGGCAGGCTTGGCAAGACGTACCAGAAGGTGGCGGCGGAGTGTTCAGAGAGGCGCGCGGTATCTTTCGTGTCGCGCCAGAGCCAGACCATGCCAAGGACAGAAACGAGCGGCAGAGATGCCACCAGGGCGGCAAAGCCAGGGCTGCGCTTTCCGATCTCGGAGATCGCTACGATGATGGCCGCTGAAATCACGGCCTTGATGAGCAGGTAGAGCATGGCGCGTCCTCATGAATTGAGCAGGGCTGATCGGAGTTTCCAACTGATCGCAAATGAAAGACCGATTGTTAATCGGTTTTTTATCGGCTAGCACTAGGTCTGCAGATGAAACCGGAGAGTTTGCGTGCCGACGCCTTTGAAGCTTGGGGATCTGGAAGTCGCGACGCTTGAGGCCATCTGGTCTCGCGGCGAAACCGATGCGCGTGCGCTTCATCATCAGATTGGCGAGGCGCGCGGTATTTCGCTTTCCACGGTGCAGTCGACACTGGAGCGGCTACATCGCAAGGGGCTTCTTTTGCGCGGCAAGGTTTCCCATGCTTACGTCTATTCGCCTGCGGAGACACGCGAAGCTGTGATGGCGCGGCTGGTCGATGAGGCGCTTGGACGTTTTCGAGCCAAGAGTAATGATGGCCTGCTCGCCGCTTTTGCGGGCATTACGGCAACCGCAAGCGCAGAAACGCTGGAAGCCCTTGAGCAACTTGTCCGCGATGCGCGACAGGCGAAGGACAAGACGGCATGATCGCGCTCGCCGACTTCTGGATCGCCGTCTTGTGCGGGATCATTATCGCACTGGCGGCCAGCCTGCTTCTGGCTTTGGCCGCACCGTTGCTGGTGCGCCTGCTTCGCTGGTTCTCGCCGGGCGTGAGAGCAACAGTCCTTTTAGGCTTGTTGGCAGTGCCGATCTTCTCGGGGATTGTTATTGCTGTGCTGGTCGCTTTCTCGACGCACGCTCTGCCGTTCGATCTGGTCAGTCATCATTGTCATACCGATAGCGCGGCCTGCGTCTCGCATGCACGCGCCGAAGAAACCTTGCTCCTCACAGCCCTTGGCGGGGGCAGTCTTGGCGCGATCCTCGTTTGGCTCGGCCTGTCGCTGTTCGATCTCGTCAGTCGCTCAAGTCAGAGCCAGCGCCTTTTGCGCCTTGCCTCGAAACCGGCCTCCGATGGTACGCGTGTTCTTCAGACTCGTAAGCCGGTCGCCGTTTCGGCAGGCCTGCTGCGATCCGAAACCTATGTCAGCGATGGCCTTGTGAGGGCGTTGGAGGCTGAGCAGATTGCCGTCGTCAAGGCCCACGAAAGTGCTCATGCCGAGCGCCGCGACGGTCTGGTGCGGCTGCTGGCAAACCTTCTTAGCGTCGGCCATCTGCCGTGGCCGCAAAGCCTGTTCCTGCGTGAGCTGGAGCTGGCTCAGGAGCAAGCCTGCGATGCGACTGCAGCAAAGACGCATGGGGCGATCCGCACAGCTGAAACGCTGCTGGCCGTCGAGCGTCTGAAGCAGGTTTTTGGGCGCGAGACTCCGGAGGCGTGCAGGGCGTTCGGCGCTGCAGATATCGAATTGCGGGCGAGGGCCTTGCTCGCACCGCACTTTCTGAAGCCAAGGCTAAGCGCAACCGGCTTCGCACTGACCGTTGTTGTGTCTGCGCTTTCGCTCTTCATCATTTCAGAGCCGATCCATCACGAGCTCGAATCCCTGTTTCTTTCTCACAATCACTGACGGCCCATGACCGAATTCAAATCTCTTCTTGCGACCAAAAAACCGACCCTAAATCGGCTTTTTATATTTCCCTTAGTCTTTCTTCTGGGATTGCCCGCTGCGGCACAGACGCTTTCGGCAGATGAGGCTGCGCGCCTTGCAACAGAGCGGCCCGAGGCGGCACAGTTATTGGAGGCACCAATTGAGCGGGCTGAGGGCAATTTGCAGACGGCTCGCACGCTTCCGAATCCGGTGGCGAGCGCGCGAGGGGGCTGATGGTTTTGGTGGCGACGGCGCCGAGACAATTCTGACGCTTGAGCAAACCTTCGATTTCTCAGGCCGTCGTTCGCTCAACCAGCGCGGTGCTGAAGCCGATATCAGGGCAGCCCGCTTCAATTCGCTGGCAGAAACCGCGATGCTGGGCGTGGAGGCCAGGCGGCGTTATTTCGACTTGCTCGCCGCGCGTGAGCAGCTGGCGGTCGCCCAGCGGTATGGGCAGGAAGTTGATGAGCTTCTGGCCCAGACGACACGCCGCGAGCAGGCTGGCGACGCTGCCCGTTATGACGTGGAGCGTGTCCGCCAGGAAGCGCTGGCTGCCGGTATTGCGCTGACAGAAGCCGAGACTGATACGTACTCGGCAGAGCAATATCTGGCCGCGCTGATCGGAAGCGAACCACTTTCAGGCAGTGTTATCCTCACAGATGACCTTCTGCCGGCAGACCTGCCGCAGGCAAACTTTGACGCGGTCCGTTCGCCAGTGATCGACGCGCTGGAAGCCCAAGCCGAAAGTGCCAGGTGGCGTAGGCAGTCGGCCTCCAAGTACGTCCCGGACGTAACCGTGGGTGCTGGCGTGCGCCAGACTGAAGGGCTTTCGGATTCAACAGGCATATTGTTCAGCTTGAGCGTGCCGCTTCCGCTGTTTGACCGGAACCAGGGCGATTACCGCGCCCGCACCGCTGATGTGAGTGAAGCCGAAGCACGCTTGCGTCTGACAGAGATGCGCCTCGCTTCAGAAGTGGCATCCCTTCGCAACCGGCTGGAAACGCTGACAGAAGCTGCAACGCGCTATGAAGCGGGCGCTCTGTCATCGGCGACGGAGCTGCGCGAGATCGCGCTCGCTTCGTTCAATGGCGGTGAAATAGCCGTTTTCGAAGTCATCGATGCCCTGCAATCAGCTCGAGAGGCCGAACTTCGAACCATCGCCCTGAAACACAATGCCCGCAAGGCCGCTCTCGACCTTGCCGAACTTCTCCCGGAGACTGACCAATGAGCCGTCTGAATATTCTTGCTGCAGCGCTGCTGACTTTCGGCCTCTGCGCCTGTGGTGCGAGCCAGGATCAAGGTCACGACCACGCCGATGGCGGCGATCATGCGCATGATGATCATGGCGGTCATGGCGAAGGTGACGATCATGGCCACGGCCATGGAGGGGGTGTAGTCGTTACGGACTTCACTGACACGGCAGAGCTGTTTGTCGAGTTTCCGCCTTTCGCCGTCGGCCGGGAGTCGCCCTTTGCGGCGCATTTCACCCGTCTCGACTCCTTCGAACCTGTGAGCACAGGTGAGGCCATCGTCAGGCTCACTGGTGGCGGGGCCGCCGAGGAAGTCTTCCGGGCTGAGCCATCCGCTACAGCCGGCATATTCCGCCCCGTCGCAGTGCCGCGCCATGCGACGCTGCGGCGCGTCACGGTCGAGCTGCGGAGCGGTGATCTCGTATCCATTCACGACCTCGGTGAATATCAGGTCTACACAACTGCCAGTGAAGCCGACGCATCTCTTCCAGAAGAGGAGGAGGGCGAGACGCTCGTTCCCTTCTTGAAAGAGCAGCAGTGGAAGGTCGATTTTGCGACCGCGCCTGTACTCGAACGGTCCTTGTCACGTTCCGTGACGGCGCCCGGTAGTCTTACGGTTTCACCCAACGCCGAGGCTCGTGTGGCTGCGCCAGCAGACGGACTGGTGAGCGCGCCGCAGGGCGGCTTTCCAGAACTTGGACAAATCGTGGAAGAGGGCGATGTGCTCGTGCGGATCACGCCGCGCCTCGGCGGCGATCTCGACCGTGCATCGCTTTATGCCGAGCTGGAAAGCGCGGAGGCGGCGCTGGAAGCGGCGCAATCAGAAACCCAGCGCGTCGAAGGTCTGCTTGAAGATGGAGCAGTGCCTCAGCGGCGTGTCGATGAAGCCCGCGCGGCCGAGCGCCAAGCTGAAGCCCGCTTCAATGCAGCTCGTAGCAGGGCAAATGCTGCAGGTGGATCGGGCGGCGTTTCAGTCCGCGCGCCCATCGATGGAGGCGTGGTCGAAGTGAACGTCACGCCAGGTGCCTATGCGACGTCAGGAGAAGCTCTGTTCCATATCGTCAATGACGAGACGCTCCGCCTTGTTGCCCGGGTCGCCGAGGCCGACATGGCGTCCATCGGGACGCCGAAGGGCGCCTGGTTTCGCATCGCCGGATCGGACATGGTCCGTGATCTCGATGAGCTGAATGGGCGTCTGGTCTCAGCCCGTGCCAGCATCGACCCTGTCACTCGCACAGCACCTGTCACCTTCGAATTCGACAATCCAGGCGAAACATTGAGAGCCGGCGCGTCCGTCACTGCAGGTGTGCGAACGGGCGATGTCTTCCTCGGCCCTGTCATCCCAGCGTCGGCCATCGTCGATGATGCGGGTCAGGATGTGGTTTACGTCATGGCGGATGGCGAAAACTGGGAACGCAGGGTTGTTCGCATCGCGCTTCGTGATGGCGATCGGGTTGGGATTTCGTCTGGTCTTGAGGTCGGCGATCGCGTGGTATCGCGCGGCGCGTATCTCGTACATCTCGCCGCTTCGGGGCCTGCCGAAGCCGGTCACGGCCACGCGCACTAGGACGAGCCCATGATTACCCAAACCGTCAAGGCTTCGCTCACCCATCGGCTGTTCGTGCTGATTGCCGCCGCCGGCCTCCTGGTCTGGGGCGCTTATCAGACGATGCGTATGCCCGTCGATGTGTTCCCCGACCTGACAGCGCCGACAGTCGCTGTCGTCGCAGAAGCCCACGGCATGGCGCCGGAAGAAGTCGAAACGCTGATCACATTCCCTGTGGAGACGGCGCTCAATGGCTCATCAGGCGTGCGCCGCGTGCGGTCATCCACTTCAGTCGGTAGTGCCATTGTCTGGGTCGATTTCGAGTGGGGCACCGACATTTATCGCGCCCGCCAGATTGTCTCCGAGAAGCTCCAACTGGTGCAGGACAGCCTGCCACCAGACGTGCCCCCGCCGGTTCTCGCGCCTGTGTCCTCGATCATGGGCGAGATCATGTTCATCGCGCTGAAGTCGGACCGGCATGATGCCATGGAGCTGAAGACCGCTGCGGACTGGACGCTGCGCCGCCGGCTGCTCGCCGTCCCGGGTGTAGCCCAGGTCATTCCAATTGGTGGGGATACGAAGCAGTATCAGGTCACTGTCGATCCTGCGCGCCTGTCTGCCTACGGCCTCACGCTTGAGGAAGTAACCGAAGCCGTCAGCACGACGAACCAGAATTCGTCTGCCGGCTTCGTTGATCAGGGCGGGCAGGAATACCTCATCACCGGCATCGGCCGCGCCGAACGCGTTGACGATATTGCAGCGACGTCTGTTGCTGTTCGCAACGGTGTGTCTGTGCTCGTGAGAGACGTGGCCACCGTCGAAATTGGTCCGGCTCTGAAACGCGGCACCGGCTCGCACAACGGGGAAGATGCCGTCGTGCTCGGCATCCAGAAGCAGCCAGATACAAACACGCTTAGTCTCACCGAAGAAATCGACCGCGTTCTTGCTGAGACAGAAGCGAGCCTTCCGGAAGGCATGCGGATCGAGACCAACACATTCCGTCAGTCCAACTTCATCTCGGTCGCCGTCGAAAATGTGGCGCATGCCCTGCGTGATGGAGCGATCCTGGTTATCGTGATTGTGTTTGCGTTCCTGATGAGCTGGCGAGCAACACTGATCTCGCTGCTAGCTATTCCGCTTTCGCTGGTGGTCACAATCCTGATCCTTCAGGCTATGGGTGCGAGCATAAACACCATGACGCTCGGCGGCATGGCCATCGCGCTCGGTGCGCTTGTCGATGACGCGATCATTGTTGTCGAGAACGTCACCAGACGCCTTCGCGAGAACCGGGCGAATGGAGAACGCCGCGCGATCCTGCCTGTGGTCGCCGAAGCCACGCGAGAGATTCAGGGGTCAATTGTATTCGCGACGCTGATCATAATGCTCGTCTTCCTGCCGCTCTTCTTCCTGTCGGGCGTCGAAGGCCGCCTGTTGCAGCCGCTTGGCCTCGCTTACGTGATCGCTCTTGCAGCGTCTCTGCTGGTCGCCGTAACGGTTACGCCGGCTTTGTCGGCGATCCTTATGCCGAAGGATGGCGGCGTAAAAGCGGCCCACGATCCATGGTTGTCTCGCAAGGTGAAGGAAGCCTATGGTCCGGTGCTTGCTGGCACGGTGCAACGCTGGAAGATCCTGAGTGCGTTCTCCATTGGTGGATTGATTGCCGCCACGGCTTTCCTCGGCATGGCCGGTCGCTCCTTCCTGCCAGACTTCAATGAAGGCAGTCTGACGGTCAGTGCCGTCACCCTGCCAGGCACGTCGCTGTCGCAGTCCGATGAACTCGGCCAGCTGGTCGAGCAGATCATTCTTGAGCAACCGGAAGTGGTCTCGACCGTCCGCCGTACGGGCCGCGCCGAGCTGGACGAGCACGCCCAGGCGGTGAGCGCGTCGGAGATCGAAGTGGCGCTCCGAATGGGCGACCGTTCGAAGGAACGGTTCCTTGAAGACCTCAGAGCGTCGTTCACCAGCGTTCCAGGCATGAACATCACGATTGGACAGCCGATCTCGCACCGGATCGACCATATGTTGTCGGGGACGCGGGCCAATATTGCGGTGAAGCTGTTCGGTGAGGACCTGTACGAGCTTCGCCGTCAGGCAGAAACCATCCGCGCCTCAATGGAAGATGTGCCGGGCGTTGTCGATCTCTCTGTCGAACAGCAAGCCGACGTGCCGACACTGACGGTCGACTTTCAGCGCCAGGTCATTGGTCAGTACGGCCTG
Source organism: Hyphomonas sp. (assembly GCF_017792385.1). NCBI lineage: Bacteria > Pseudomonadati > Pseudomonadota > Alphaproteobacteria > Hyphomonadales > Hyphomonadaceae > Hyphomonas > Hyphomonas sp. Next base: position 1,659,801 of record NZ_CP051230.1, read on the forward strand.
ACGACGGGCGAAGTCTCCGAGATGATTGAAGCGGCCTTTGCGGGCGCTGAAGTGAGCCGTGTGCTGGAGGGAAGCGCCGCCTTCGATCTTGTCGTGCGCTATGACCACAACGCCAAGGCGAACCTTGATGCCGTGCGCGAAACCCGCTTCGTTACGCCCACGGGTGCCGAGGTTCCCCTGAAAGCCCTCGCCGACATTCGCCGGGACCGTGGGCCGAACACGATCAGCCGCGAAAATGGGGCAAGGAAGATTGTCATCATGGCCAATGTGGCAGGCCGCGACCTGCTGAGCACGGTGAACGATATTCGCGAAAACATTGAGAACCAGGTCGATCTGCCCTCTGGCTATTATGTCGAGTATGGCGGCCAGTTCGAAAGCGCCAATGCGGCGACGAGCCGGCTGACAATCCTCTCGATCGGTGTTGTGATCGGGGTGTTCGTCCTGCTTTATATGGCGTTCAACTCCGCGCGCGATGCGACACTCGTCATGGTGAACCTGCCGCTCGCGCTCATTGGCGGCGTCGCGGGAGTCTACCTCTCAGGTGGTGTGCTGTCGGTCGCCTCGATCATTGGCTTTATTACGCTTTTCGGGATCGCAACGCGGAACGGCGTGATGCTCGTTGCCCATATCCGGCATCTGGTCGATTCCGGCAAAGTGCCTGACTTTCTGTCTGCCGTCCGCCAGGGGGCGATGGAGCGGCTGGTGCCGATCCTCATGACGGCGCTTGCTACAGCACTTGCGCTCGTGCCGTTAGCACTTCGCGCAGGCGAGCCGGGAAGCGAAATCCAGTCGCCCATGGCGATGGTGATCCTGTGCGGCCTGACAACCTCGACCATACTCAACATGATCGTCCTGCCCGCGCTCTATGCGCGCTTTGGCGAACGCCATGCGCGGCACGGACCCGTTGATGAGGATGCCGCTGTCCCGCAACCGGCTGAATAGACACAAGCAACCGATTACTGAACACGTCTGGAGATACCAATGAAACTCGCTTCTTCCTCGCGCCAGGCGCTTCTCGCGTCGCTCGGTGTTCTTGCTCTTGCCGCTGCTGGATGCTCACAAGGACAGGCGGACGATGACGATCATGGTCACGCGCACGAGAATGGTGAAGCCCACGAGCATGAAGGTGACGATCACGCACGTGATGGCAAAGATGATCACGCTCATGAAGGCGATGATCATGGACACGAGCGCGGGGACGGTGCTGGCGAACATCAGCACGCTGCCAGCACGGGCGAACCGACTTTGGGGTTCTCACTGACGCAGATGCCAGCCGCAGGCGAGCCACTCACCGTCTCTCTGATCCTCAATGGACCCGATGGGCAAGCGGTCACGGCTGACGACATGACGGCGACGCACGGGGAAAAGCTGCACGTCATTATCGTTGATGAAGGACTGGAAGACTTTATCCGCCTCCACCCGGCACCTGGCGCGGATGGCAATTTCGATATTACCTTCACGCCGGAATACGCACGTACTTATCGCGTCTGGACCCGCTATGCCCTCGCAACTGGCGAAGACGCGCACGGCCACGACCACAAGGATGACCATCACCATCATGATGATGAGGAAGACGCAGCGGCTGGCGAAGTCGTACTTTCTGATGCGCTCATCATCGGCGAAGAGGATGCTCCCGATCTGGCGGCCGACGCCCTCCTGACCGCCACTGAGGGCGACCTGCAATACGCATTGAACCTTCCTGGCGACATCCAGGCGGGTCAGCCGGTCACACTCACCGTATCCGTGTCAGAGGCTGATGGAGCGCCATTCGAGGCCCTCGAGCCGCTCATGGACTCTTTCGGGCATCTCGTCGGTTTCAATCAGAGTGCCACGCAGATGATCCATGCGCACCCAACCGGCGCGCATCCGCACGGGACGAACTCGCGTAGCGGACCTGATCTTCAATTCGAGACCACATTCGAGACGCCCGGCCCCCATCGCCTGTTCCTGCAGACCAGGGCAAACGGCGAAGAAGCCAGCGTGCCATTCACCATCAATGTCGTGCCATGATCGGGACAGTTGCAGAAGCGACTCTAAGGGGCTTAAGAATGCAGAAGCTAATGACCGGCCTCGCATCGATTCTGCTGCTTGGTGCCTGCGCAAACGGCGGTCCATTTGCGCCGCTTTCGGAGGACCAAAGATCAGCACTAGTGGAGACGTGCGGACAAATTCCAGGCTCGTCCCGCATCAAAGCAGCCGAGTCACCGCGCAAGATCAGCTACCGGATGTGCAAGAAGAGCTTACTTAACGAATTAGAGGCCGATAAAATCGCTAAACCCGACGGCACTTTGTAATACCCAGTGTGAAATCGGCGCACAGTAAGGAAGGTTTCAAACGGACTTTGTGACGACGATGAGGTTGGAAGTAGCTCTTGGGCTAATGAGCTCTTGACTTAGTCAGCGAAGCAATCGGTATCGCTCTCGTCGGCATTACAGATGTTCATGATCCGATAGGAGCCATCGCGGCCACGTTTGACTTCGAAGGACACCCGGTCCCCTTCGGAAAAGCCTACCAGGTCCGCTTCGCCCATCAGGGCGAAATTCATGGTCATGGCTCCCATGCCAATACCTTCAAACGGTCCGTGATCAATCGTGACGGAGCCGCCGTCTGAATCGATCGATACGATGTTGCCCATTGCACGGCCTATGTCCTGGTTCATTCCTCTTGGACTATGAGCGGGCATCTGGGCTGCATCGTCCATATCCATGGGCATAGTCTGCGTCTCTGGCTGCGAACCTTGTGTATCGGCGGGTTCACACGCAGCAGTGGCCACAGCTAACACTGTTGAAGCTAAGAGGGGGACGAAACTCTTCACGATTTTTCTCCTTCGTTTTGTAGGTATGTTGGATGAGCACGGCGCTCGTTTCGCGCTGCAAGCTGAAGCCCGACGCGGATGTAGTAGATGGCCGGAATCACGACCAGTGTGAGGAGCAGGGTTGATGCCATGCCGCCGAGCATCGGCAGAGCGATCCGGCGCATCACATCGGATCCCAGACCATCCGTCAGAAAGATCGGCGCAAGACCGGCAAATATAGTTGTGACGGTCATCAACTTCGGGCGGACACGCATTGCGGCGCCCCTGCTGACGGCAGCCAGCAGCTCTTCCCGGTTTTGCGGGCGTGTCCTGCGAACCTCGCTATCGATGTAGAGAAGCATGACCACGGCTGTTTCGACGGCAATGCCACCGAGCGCGATAAAGCCAACGGCTACGGCAACCGACAGGTTGTAACCGGCAAGCCAGACCGCCCACATGCCTCCAATCAGACCAAAAGGCAGGCTTGCCATGATGATCAGAGTTCGATCCAGCCGGCCGAAGTGCAGCATGAGGAGCAGGAATATCAGGGCGATTGCGGCGGGGATGGCGATCTGCAGGCGCTTATTCGCCTCCTGCATCTGCTCGAACTGACCGGAGAACTCGACGGCATATCCGGCTGGAAGCTCTATAGTCTCGGCGATCACCTGCTGTGCTTCTGCTACATAGCTTCCGATGTCCCGGTCCGCGATGTCGATGAATACCCAGCCGGTCAGGCGGGCATTCTCCGAGCGGATCATTGGCGGGCCCTCCATGTAGGAGATGTCTGCGAGCTCACTGAGCGGTATGTGCGCGCCTGAAGGTGTTGGGACGAGTATCTCTTCAAGATCATCGGCGCTGTCGCGGAAGGGACGGTCGTATCGCAGCATGATGTCATAGCGCTCACGGCCTTCAACCGACTGGCTGAGCGCCATGCCGCCGAGTGCAGTCTGGACGACCGACTGAAAGGCAGCCATGTCGATGTTGCGTCTCGCGAGTTCACTTCGGTCGGGCGTGATTTCGAGATATTTCCCGCCCATCACGCGATCGGCGAATGCAGATCTGGTTCCGGGTACGTTTGAGACCGCCGCCTCGATCTCGCGGGCGATGGCCTCGATCTCTGTCAGGTCGTCGCCCGTGACTTTGACGCCGATCGGGGTTCTGACCCCTGTTGAAACCATGTCCATCCGGATCTTGATCGGATAGCCCCAAGAATTGACGAGCCCTGGCATTTGCAGTTTCGCATCGAGTTCATCGGTGATGTCATCGACGTTAATCCCTGGCCGCCATTCTTCCTTTGGCTTCAGTTTGATCCAGGTCTCGATCATGGTCAGCGGCGCCGGGTCCGTTGCGGTATCGGCCCGGCCTGCCTTGCCGAAGACCCGGTCCACTTCCGGGACCGTCTGAATAACCCGATTTGTCTGTCCGAGAATCTCTCGCATCTTGGTCGCCGACACGCCGGGCAGGGTGGTTGGCATATACAGCAGTTCGCCTTCGTAGAGGGCCGGCATGAATTCGGAACCAATGCGTTGAATGGGTACAATAACGCTTGCGGTAAGCGCGAGGGCGATCGCAATGGTTATCCACTTGAAGCGCAAGGCGATGTGTAGAACAGGCATGTAAGCCCAGACGAAGAAGGCATTGACCGGATTGGCTTCCTCGCGGCGAAACCGACCCCGCATCAGATAGAGCATCAGGACCGGAACGAGGGTCACCGACAGGATCGCCGCGAAAGCCATGGCGTAGGTTTTTGTGTAAGCGAGCGGGCTGAACAGCCTGAAACTTTGCCCTGTGAGCGCAAAGACTGGCAGGAAAGAAACAGTGATGATCAGGAGCGAGAAGAAGATGCCAGGGCCGACTTCCCGGGCAGCCTCCTCCAGAGCCTGACGGCGAGCTTTCGGGTGGGGTTTGCCCCCGAGATCAGCCAGTTTCCGGCTTGCATTCTCGACGAGAACAATCGAGGCATCGACCATCGCCCCAATCGCGATGGCGATGCCTCCAAGCGACATGATGTTTGCGGTGACGCCCTGCCACGACATGATGAGAAACGCGCCCAGAACACCAAGCGGCAGCGTAATGATCGCCACAAGCGATGAGCGCACATGGAGCAGGAAGATGAGGATGACGAGCGCAACCGCGATACCTTCCTCGATGAGCTTGTGGGTGAGATAGTCGACAGACCCTTCGATGAGTGGAGCGCGATCATAGACGGTGACAATTTCGACCCCTTCGGGCAGTCCGCGCTGCAGGCTTGCCAGCTTTTCTTTCACCGCTTTGATGACGGTCAGGGCGTTTTCGCCGTCACGCATCACGACAATGCCAGACACCGTCTCGCCTTCGCCGTTTAACTCGACGATACCGCGGCGCAGGGCCGGGCCTTCCACAATCCGGGCGACATCACTGAGTTGAACGGGTGTGCCATCCTCGGCCTTAACGACGACCTGTTCGAGGTCGGGTTTCTCATCGACATAACCCGATGAACGGATCACGAACTCTGTCTCACCCTGTTCGAGGACCCGGCCGCCGACCTCGCTCGATGCCGCGCGAACGGCATCGCGGATGCGGGCGATTGAGAGGTCGTAGCTGCGTAGGCGATTTGGGTCGATGAGGATCTGGTACTCACGCACGAAGCCTCCGACAGATGCGACTTCTGCGACCCCCTCAACGCCTGCGAGTTCGAGTTTCAGAAACCAGTCCTGCAGTGACCGCAGTTCGGCGAGGTCAGTGTTTCCAGTCTTGTCGACAAGGGCGTATTGATAGACCCAGCCCACGCCCGTCGCATCCGGCCCGATTTGAGGCACGGCGCCTTCCGGAAGCTCTGAACCAAGCCTGGACAGGGCCTCGAGCACCCGCGACCGAGCCCAGTAGAGATCTACATCGTCGTCGAAAATGACGTAGACGAAGCTGGTGCCAAACATGGACGAGCCGCGCACGTCCTTCGTTCGCGGCAGACCGAGCAGGTTGGTCGACAGGGGATAGGTGACGAGATCCTCAACGATCTGAGGGCTCTGACCGGGAAAGTCAGTGCGGATGATGACCTGGGTATCGGTGAGATCTGGTACGGCATCTAACGGCGTACGCTGCACTGCCATCCATCCGGTTACAGCGAGTGTGGCGGCCAGCATCAGCACGATGAGCTGATTGGACACAGACCAGGAAATCAGCTTGGCGACCCATGACTTGGAAGGATCGCGCCCGGCGAGTTCGTCTCTTTCCAGCTCTGTCATATCAGCGGTCCCGGCCCTGCGGCTTCTGCGCGTCGGCAGAATTGTCGCTTTCAGAATTCATCGACATGGCCGCCATCGGGTCTGGCCAATTGATCAGTTCCGCCGTTTCACCGCCGTAAGGATTGCTGGGCGAGTTGCCTTGCTCCAGCCAATAATGGCCGCTGGCTTCATCCCGGTAGAGCGACAGCCCGGCATCCCGGTAATGGCTTGGTGCCCCCTCCAGCAGCCAGGGACGTAGCGCCTGCATGAGGCGGGAGAGTGCGATACGAAGCTCTTCGGTGTCGTCTGCCTCCTGGGCACTCTGTAGCGCATCCTCGGAGCTATCGATAATTGGCTCCAGCCTGGTATTCGCATATTGCGGCCTCAACTTCGCGGCGAGACCGATCGCCGGCTCTACGAAGAGGGGATCAATTTCATAGCCGTCGGTCAGTGCTTCATGGAAGTAGAGCGCCATGTCCGTGAAATGGTCGATTTCGGCGAGGGTTTGCGCATTGACCGGAATTTCGGAAAGCGGCGCATCCGGGTCTGTCAGTGTGTCCGCCGGAGCTTCAAGCTTGGACAGGCCTTCCCTCAGATTGGCTTCGCTATCGAGCAGGAACTGTCCGCTTGCAACCACCATTTCGCCGCGCTGAAGACCTTCGAGGATCTCTGTGCGGCCATTGGAGGAAACGCCGGCTTTTACAGCGCGTCCAGAGAACCTGCCATCGCCCTCCGCAATGATGACGCGGGCGCCTTCGCTTCCAACGAGTATGGCTTCGCTGGGGACAGACAGGCGTGGCTGGCCTCCGACATTGAGCCTAATATCGGCATACGCGCCAGGGCGCAGATAGCCTGAGGCATTGTCGACTTCTATCCGGACATCAGCTGTTCGCGTCTTCGGGTCTATCGTCGGATAAATATAATCTATCCGGCCCTCGTCAGGCGCTTCCGGCGCACTGGGAAAACTAAGACGGACTGGAACACCAGTGTCCACCAATGGAAGGTCGCTTTCCGGTATGGATGCAATGATCCAGACGCCCGAATAGGACTGCAGGCGGAGGATGGGTGTGCCCGGTTTGACGTAGTCGCCATCGCGCACCTGAAGGTCGGCCACCGTACCGCCCGCCTCTGCATAGACAGGCACGCGTTCAATTACCTTTCCGGACTCTTTCAGCTGCCTGATGGCAGCCTCCTGCATGCCAAGCGACTGCAGGCGTTGGCGGACCGCTGAAATACGCGTCTCGTTCCCGATGTCGATTGAGTTCAGATAGTCCTTTTGCGCTGCAATGAGGTCAGGGCTGTAGACCCGATACAGCAGGCTACCCGGCCTGACCGAGTCACCTTCGGCATTGACCGCCAGATTATCGATCCAGCCTTCTAGTCTTGAGACCGTCGCGTATTCCAGTCGCTCATTGGCCTCGACCGTTCCAAAGGCTCTCAGCACGCGGCTGAAATCGCGAACCTGTGCGGGCGCTGTCCGGATGCCCATGGTCTGGATCATTTCGGGTGACACCGTGACGCCGGCTCCAGCCTCGCCGGCGTAAACGGGGATGTAATCCATACCCATGGAATCTTTCTTCGGAACGGGCGAGGTATCCGGCTTACCCATCGGATGCTTGTAGTAGAGGGTTTCGCGCTCGCCGCTGGCACTACTTTCCTGTTTATCGGCTGGTACAAGGTCCATCCCGCAGATCGGGCAAGTGCCATTCGGATCTGTAGAGATGTAGTGAGGATGCATCGGGCAAGTGTATTGCTGCTCCTCGACTGCCGCTTCGGGGATGGCCGTCTGGCGCGCGGTGGGGGCACCGCATCCGCCGAGTGCAAGGCCGCCAAGTGTGATGGCGATGAACAGATAAACATGTCTCATGAGGTCACCAGAAGCGCGTTGAGGCGCGCGATCGAGGCAGCCTTGAGGGCTTTTTCGGTTTCGATCTGAGCGCGGAGTTTGAGAACGGCGATCTCGCCATCAATGATGGGCGCATATCCGCCGACGCCTGATTCATAGATATTGAGCTGTGCATCGATCTCGTCTTCGACGGCACCAATCTCTCTCTCAAGAATGTCGAGACTGGTCTCGGAGGATTTGATCGCTGCTGCCAAGGATGTGTAGCGGGCGAAGGCACTTCGAGCAGCGGCCTGGTAGCGTTGTTCGGCACCAGCCCTCTCGGCTCGGGCTGCGCGAAGGCGCGGCTCCTGCTTCTGTTTTGCCCAGAGCGGGACTGTAAAAGTAATTGTGCCGGACACCCAGTCATCGCCCGCAAAGGTCTGGCCGGCATCGCGCTGCTGATAAGTGAGTTGCGCGCCCCATTCTGGTTTCCATTCCGACCTCGCTTCATCGATGCCGAACTCAGTCACCCTGACAGCAGCATCAGCGACGCGCACTGCATAGAAATCGAGTGCCGCGCCTGACCATTCCTTCATTTGAAGCGGCGGGATGGGCGTATTTGGCACAAGCCCAACAAGATCCATAAGCTGGGCATCGATTTCTGCATCCTGCCGTTCGAGATCGACGAGCGTTCTTGAAACTTCGGCGCGCTCGCCTTCGATTTCGGCCAAACGATAGACCGCGGGGCGGCCTGCATCGATTTCAGCCTCGACGACCCCGGTCAGCTCGTCATATTTGGCGTCGCGGGCGTCGGCCAGAATGCGTTGCGACTCGATACGCTGCTTCTCTGCCAGAAGTGCGATGAGTTCAGCCCGCAATATTGCGAACCGGGCGTCGCGGGCGGCATCTGTCTGCAAGGATATGGCGCGCGCTTCGCCGGCGCGGGCTTCGCGACCAGCGAGGCTAGGAAATTGCTGGCGGACACCAATCGCTTTGTTGGTCGGCAGATAGCTTGTGAAGGACGGATCATAGATGGGGAAATTGTTGATCCCGATGGAGACAACAGGATCGGGCAGGGCCGTTGCAGCGCGGGCGCGTTCCCGGCTCGCTTCGGCGTCATATCCAAGAGCTGACAGAGTTGGATGGTCTGCGAGACGGATTTCGAGCTCGTCGAAGCTCTGGGCGTGGGCCGCTGGCAGAAGCGTGATGGCTACAAGCGCTGCAGCTTGCAAAATTCTGATTGTGGTAGGCATGATAAAACAGGTTTTCCTGACAGTGAAAGCACGACGATCATGGGCGGCTCAGGCAGCCTCAGATCATCGCTCTCAATTCAGGAGACGCTGTTTCAAGCTTATAGGCGTGAGGGGCGGGAGATCGGGAGTCTCGGGAGGACCAGTTTTGAGAATCGATCTTTCGGGAGGGAAGGTGACGGGCGCCTCATTTGCGACAGCCACGAACACCTGGTCGGGATGCCCGATCGTAACCGGTGGGTTAGCATCGGCTTGCGCCTGCATCAGCATAGGCGGACAGTCAAAACCAGCAGGACAGTCTGAGGAGGAAGAACGCTTCCCTGGCCCATGATCCATGGCAGGAGCAGGCGCCATTTCGGGGCAAGGATGGATCTGACTTTCAGATACGGACCATACCTCGTCATCGCCCAACATCATTGGACATGCCATGACTGGCTGCCCCGCCAGGAAGGCGGCAGCAGCGATCATCACAAGGCGTGTCCAGAGTGTCATCAAAAGCAGCCTAGATTGTAGCTCTTGACATTTGCTTGCGAGCAGCCCGTAGAAAACGTCATTTCTTGCGGCCTCCAAGTACAGCGACCAGCTCTTCAACTTTTTCGCGGCGATCCTCGACGCTGCTTGAGGTAAGGGCCTGATCGACGCATGTGTTGATGTGATCGTTGAGAACTACCGTTTCCAGGCCAACCAGAGCGGCTTTGACCGCCTGAACTTGGCGGATCACATCAATGCAGTACCGGTCTTCGGCTACCATCTTTGATATGCCGCGCACTTGGCCCTCGATCCGGGCCAGTCTTCTTATCGCGGCGTCCTTCGTCTCCGTTTTCATCGAATATACCCCATACCGGGTATTATAGTTAGTGCGATTTTCGGCAAAAGCGAGTCTCCATCAGTGGATGGTGTGCATATTAGCCTCAGTCCACGCTTTCATTGATCCGATATAGACATCGACTCGGGAAAAGCCGCTCCGCATGAGCTGCGAGGCAGCAATTGTGGCGCGGGCGCCACTGCCGCACATGACTGTAACCGGCTTGTCCGGGTCGAGGTCATTGGCGGCGCCGGGCAGCTTGCCGGCATAGGCGTGCATGCTGTTCTTGATGTGGCCGCTTTCATACTCATCGAGGGACCGGACATCGAGCAGGGTCCAGCCAGCCGGCGGATTGTCCACGCGTGCGGCGACCGTTTCCGTATCGACGAAGTCGAGTACCTCGAGCGGGCCGTTCTTGACCGCCAGTGGCATGGCCCCGCCGACAAATCCGCTCACATTGTCGAAGCCGATCCTCTGAAGCGTCGTGGCCGCCTCGATGGCCTGGTCTTCATCGCGGGTGACCAGCAGCACCGGCTTGTCAGCGGGCAGCAGCCAGCCGGCAAACGCGGCCAGCATGTCGTGCGGGATACAGAGGGCGCCCGTGCGGTGACCGCCGGCAAAATCGAAAATGCCGCGAACATCAAGGCAGACCGCATCGCCCGGGTCGAGCAGCTGGGCGGGGGAAGCCGGCATGGGCGCAGGCGGAGCGGCTTCGGTGCCTTCAATGTTGCCTTCTTCCATGCGCCGGAAATACGGCGGAATATAATGGTTCTCGGCCACCTTGGCGTCGATGAAGGCCTCGCGGTCTTCGATCTGCAGGCGCGGATTGTTGCGCTTTTCGTGCCCGATGGATGAGAACTCCCGGTCGGCCATGCCAGAGCCGCAGACCGACCCGGCCCCGTGTGCGGGATAGACCAGGCACTGCTCGCCAAGTCCCGTCAGCTTTTTCAGGCTGTCATAGAGAAGGCCGGCGACTTCGCGTTTGCGATCGGGATAGAAGTCGGTCCGGCCGACATCACCGATGAACAGGGCATCGCCCGTGAATACGCCCACAGGCCCGTCCTCGAAGCTCCTGTCGTAGAGAACATAGGACAGGCTGTCGTCGGTATGGCCGGGCGTTTCCAGCACCTTCAGGAGGGCACCGCCGATCTCGAACGTGTCGCCTTCTCTTGTCTCGGCTGCATACTGGACCGGTTTCTCCGGGTTCGGCCCATGCCAGACCTGCGCGCCGGTCTCCTCCTTCAGGACAGGGGCGCCTGAGAGAAGATCCTCATTGCGGTGGGTTTCGAAGACGTGCCTGATGACGGCGCCTTCCTCGCGGGCGAGGTCCAGATAGAGGTCGATGTCACGGCGGGGGTCGATGACGGCCGCTTCACCATCGGCGCTCAGGAAGTAGGAGAGGTGGGCAAGACCTTCTGTCTTGATCTTTTCGAGTCGCATCCTGTTGGCTCCTTTATGGGATCGATTGGGTCTGACTGTAGATGGAAGACGCGCTAGTCCTCAGCGACCGACGCGCCAGCAGCTTCATCAGGGTTGAGGGTACCTTCGAAAGGTGGAACCGGGCGGGCCTCAGCAGCGCTTTCCGTAGCTGCCAAGCCGTTCGCCGCGATGTCGGAGATCAGCCATTCCATTTCCTTGATCTCCCGGCGCTGGGCCGTGATGATCTCATCAGCAAGTTCGCGCACCCGCACATCGTCGATGCCGGCGCGTTCACTTGTCATGATGGCAATGGAGTGGTGCGGGATCATCGCTTTCATGTAGGACCGGTCTTCCACCGTGGCCTGGCTGCGCACCAGCCAGAGGGCCAGCACGAAGACGATCGCCGCGCCGGCATAGATGCCGAGATTGATGCGGCTGTTCTTATACATCCCCAGCATAAAGCTCAGCATCACCACGGCCATCGCTGCGCCCATGATGAAGGCCATGTAGAAGCGGGTCTCGCTCCAGCGAACATGCTCCCACGCATAGGTGTTGAGATACATCAGGCCGAGCATTACGGCCGTCGATGTCGCGATCATGGCGGCAAAGCGCCAGTAGCTGGTCTTCATGTCCATTTGATCCTCCGGATACTGGTATGGGGTATCTGAGGCCAACGGAAAATTAGGGGGCGGGGTTCCGCATTACTTTCGGGTAATTAGCCATGGGTTGCCTAATTACCCACGGCCAGAATGGTGCCCGCCTGCGGTTTCCCGCATTCGCTGCAGGAAGAAACGTTCGAAGGCAAAAATGGCCAGCATGCCTGTGAGTGCGATGATGATGATGGAGGGGTCCGCCTGCCATTTCAGGATGAGAAAAGCCGAAAGCGCCAGCGCATCAAGCAGAATGGCGCAAAGCAGTATCGCTGGCGCGGCTCCGACATCTTGCCTGAGTTGGCGGAAGACGCCCCAGTGGATGATCATGTCCATGACGAGATAGAAAATTGCGCCGAGTGAGGCGATCCGGCTGAGATCGAAGAAGGCGGCGAGCAGGCCGGCTGCCACCACGGTGTAGACCAGCGTATGTTTCTGGATCGTGCCCGGCATACCGAAATGGCGGTGGGGGATGAGGTGCATGTCGGTCAGCATGGCGAGCATGCGCGACACGGCGAACAGGCTGGCCAGCAGCCCCGAGGCGGTTGCGATGATGGCAATCGCCACGGTGAACCAGAGCCCATAGTCCCCGAGCGCCGGGCGGGCGGCTTCGGCCAGCGAATAGTCCTTGGCCGCAACGATTTCAGGCACGGTCAGCGTTGAGCCGACGGCATAGCAGACGAGCAGGTAGATGACCGTACAGATAGCCAGCGAGATCATGATCGCCCGGCCGACATTCTTCTCCGGCTGCTTCACCTCGTCACCGCTATTGGTGATGGTGGTAAAGCCCTTATAGGCAAGGATGGCGATGGCCACTCCGGCGAAAAAGCCGCCTCCCGATGTCGTATTGGCGAAACCGTCGGTCACCGGTCGGAAGGCGAACCCGCCTGCCCACAAGGCAACCAGCGCAAAGGCGAGGATGCCCCCGATCTTCAGGACGGCGGTGACCTTGGAGACGCTACTGATAAACTCATTGTCTGCAATGTTGATACCGAAGGCGATGACGATCAGCCCGATGGCAAGCAGCGGCACGAGGACGCCGCCCTCAATTCCGAAGAGCTGCAGCGTGTAGGTGCCGAAAGTGCGCGCCACCAGGCTCTCATTGATGATCATCGAGAACGCCATGAGCAGCGCCGCTCCGCCCGTCACCGTCGATGGGCCATAGGCGCGCTCCAGGATCATCGCGATGCCGCCGGCGTTCGGATACTTGTTCGAGACCTTGATATAGGAATAGGCGCTGAACCCGCTGATGATGGCAGCGAGCAGGAAAGCGAGCGGAAACAGGTCACCCGCGAACTCCGCCACCTGACCGGTGAGCGCGAAGATACCGGCGCCAATCATGACGCCGGTCCCCATCGCGACTGTCCCGGCGAGGGTGAGTGACCCCTTGCGGTACTGACCGGACCTCATTGGCCGTCCGGACTAGCCAGTCGCGTAGGACCTTCATAAGTCGCGTAGGTCCGGGTGCTGTCCCCGGAGAATAGAAGCACGTCATAACGGTCCGGCGGATTGGGTGTTTCCATGCCCGGGGAGCCTTGCGGCATGCCGGGCACGGACAGGCCGTCCGCCTCGGGCCGTTCGCTCAGGAGGCGACGGATTTCGCGGGCCGGGACATGACCTTCGACCGCATAGCCATCGACTTCACCTGTATGGCAGCTCATCAGCGGATCCGGAACGCCCAGGCGTGCTCGCACCGGCCTCAGGTCTTCCTCTTCCTTGACCACGACATCGAAGCCATTGTCACGAAGATGATCGATCCAGGCCGTGCAGCAGCCGCACCAAGGCGTCTTGTGAACGGTCACTGTCTGCGCACTCGCCGGGGCCGGCGTTGAAAAGAGCATCCATCCGACAATAGCGGCTGCCATGACCAGCATGCCGCCGGCGCCTGCGAAAAGGATTCTGGACATGTCATTTCTCCGTCAGGTCAAAGTTTCAGTGTTCTCAGGCGCAGCGCGTTTCCGATTACGGAAACAGAGCTGAGGCTCATGGCGCCCGCTGCAATCATAGGACTGAGCAACAGTCCGAAGAAGGGGTACAGGACACCCGCCGCCACCGGCACGCCAAGCGCATTGTAGATAAAGGCGAAGAACAGGTTCTGGCGAATGTTCCTCATCGTCGCGTGGCTGAGCTCGCGGGCTTTGGCAACGCCAATCAGGTCGCCCTTCACCAGCGTCACGCCGGCGCTTTCCATGGCGACGTCGGTCCCGGTCCCCATGGCGATGCCCACATCGGCCTGGGCAAGCGCGGGGGCGTCATTGATGCCGTCGCCGCACATGGCGACGCGCGCGCCGGCCTGCTGCAGTTCCGACACAATGCGGTGCTTGTCCTCGGGCGAGACGTCGGCATGAACCGCGTCGATGCCGACCTTGTCCGCGACCGCGCGGGCAGTGGTTTCATTGTCGCCCGTCAGCATGACGATCTTGAGGCCCTCGGCGTGAAGGCGGCGGATGGCTTCCGGCGTCGTGTCCTTGATCGGGTCGGCGACGGAGACGAGGCCCGCAGGCTTTCCGTCGACGGCGACGAACATGACGGTCTGACCCTCGGCGCGGTACTGGTCGGCGCTTGCGCCGAGCGTGTCGGACCAGCCGCCGATACGGTCCATCATCTTCCGATTGCCGATCGCGACAGTCTTGCCATCGACGGAGGCGTGCGCGCCTTCGCCGGTGACCGACTCAAAGTCGTTCGCCTCCTTACGCGGCGCATCCTTCGCTTCGGCCCCGCGCACAATGGCTTCTGCCAGCGGGTGTTCGCTCGAGCGTTCGACGGCGGCGACCAGGCCGAGCAGCTTCGCCTGATCGAAACCGTCTGCCGGATCCACATGGATCAGCTCCGGACGGCCAAGCGTCAGCGTGCCGGTCTTGTCGACCACCACCGTGTCGACCTTCTCGAAGGTCTCCAGCGCCTCTGCATTCTTGATCAGGATGCCGTTCGAGGCGCCCTTGCCCGTGCCGACCATGATGGACATCGGCGTCGCCAGGCCGAGCGCACACGGACACGCAATGATCAGCACGGCGACGGCATTCACGATCGCAAAGGCCATCGCCGGATCCGGTCCGAACAAGGCCCAGACGATGAAGGTTACAATGGCGACGCCGATCACCGCCGGCACGAAGATCGACGAGACGACATCGGCAAGCCGCTGGATCGGCGCACGCGAGCGCTGCGCGGCCGCGACCATCTGCACGATCTGCGAGAGCAGCGTGTCCTCGCCGACATGCGTCGCCTGCATGACGAGCGAGCCGGTGCCGTTGACGGTCCCGCCTGTGACGCGGTCGCCCGCTGATTTTTCCACGGGGACAGGTTCGCCGGTCACCATGGATTCATCGACAGTGCCATGGCCCTCGATCACCTCACCATCTACGGGCACCTTCTCGCCGGGCCGCACGCGCAGCCGGTCGCCGGCCGTCACATGGGCCAGGTCGATCTCTTCCTCACTGCCATCCTCGGCAATGCGCCGGGCCGTCGGCGGGGCAAGCTCTAGCAGCGCGCGGATGGCGCCCGAGGTCGCGTTCCGGGCGCGCAGCTCCAGCACCTGGCCAAGCAGGACCAGCGTCACGATCACCGCAGCCGCCTCATAATAGACCGCAACATTGCCGCCATGCCCCCTGAAGGAATCCGGGAATATGCCCGGCGCGATGGTCGCGACGAGCGAGTAGACATAAGCGACCCCTACGCCCATCGCGATCAGCGTAAACATATTGAGGCTCTTGCGCTTCACCGATTGCCAGCCGCGCTGGAAGAAGGGCAGGCCGGCCCAGAGCACGACTGGCGTGGCGAGCGCAAACTGCATCCAGACGCTCACTTTCGGGCCGACCCAGTACATGAGCGGGCTGCCGGGAATCATCTCACCCATCACATAGACGAGCAGCGGCGCCGAAAAGACGAGCGCCACCCAGAAGCGGCGCGTCATGTCATCGAGTTCGCTCGTATCCTGTTCGGCTGTGACCGTTTCCGGTTCCAGCGCCATGCCGCAGATCGGGCAGCCGGTATTGGAGGTTTCGCGGACCTGCGGATGCATCGGACAGGTCCAGACCGTTCCGGAATAGCCCTCCGGGATATTGTCGTACGCGCCGTCCGGCTTGTCCGGCGCGGCATGCTCATGATGGCATGAATGGCCGTGGGGGGATGTATGGTCGGATGACATGGCAATCTCTCCAGGTAGGAGGGCTAGTGTTAGCAACAAATAATACCCCAGTGGGGTATAATCAAGAATACCATTTGGTTCGGGCTTTGCCCCAGCCTTGCTCTGGCGATCCGTTGCGGCTCGCGCCCGACGTCGTTACAGCCACCGAGGGGTCTGATCGCGATAGACTTCGTACGCTGGACCGAACCGCGCATGGAGAGCCCGCTCTTCAGGCTTTATCTGCAGGATTGTCATGGAGATGATGAACAGCGCCGGCATCAACGCCGCGGCATAGTTCTGGAAGGAAAACGCGGCCGCAGTAAGTAGTATTGCAAAGCCGAGATACATTGGATTGCGGGTGTAGCGGTAGAGCCCGCCGGTAACCAAAGTCGATGCGGCCTCTGGATGGATGGGGTTCACAGTTGTTGCTGCCTTGCGGAATGCGCCAAGGGACGCAAGCAGGATCGCTGCGCCAATGGTCGCAAGCATTACAACGGCAACAGTGCCTACCATTCCGATCCGGAAAGACAGACCGGGTAACAGCTTTGCTGCAGCCCACGCGGCCAGGCCGAAAGCCGCAAGTTGCAGGACCGGCGGGATGCGAAGGTTCAACGCCCGGGCTCCAGAGAGCGGCCTTCGCTCTCGGGGGTTGATTTCAGCTCGCCCAGCGCCTGAAGCGTAATCGTCCAGGAGGAGCGCAGGAACAGCCCGGCGAGGACGCCGGCGACGACAAGGTCGGGCCAGGGCGAACCGGTCAGCGCGACAAGCCCAGCAGCCCCGATCACGCCGACATTGCCGATCGCGTCATTGCGCGAGCAGAGCCAGACCGAGCGGACATTGCTGTCCCCGTCGCGCCAGCGCAGCAGGATCAGCACACTCACCAGATTTGCGACAAGCGCCATGGCGCCAATGAGGCTCATCGTGACGGTCTCCGGCGCACCATCTGCAAAGATGCGGGCGAGTGTCGAGCCGAGGATAAACAGCGCGATCAGCGCCAGGGAACCTGCCTTGAACAAGGACGCCTTTGCGCGCACGGACGCGCTCATTCCGATGACTGCAAGGCTAATCGCATAAGTCGCCGCGTCTCCGCCAAAGTCGAGGGCGTCTGCCTTCAGCGCCTGCGAACGCGCGAGATAACCGGCTGAGATTTCGACAACGAACATGATGGCGTTAATGGCGATGACGGCAAAGAGCGCGCGTCTGTAGGCGCGGGATGTGCCGTCAAAGGTCTTGCTCTCGCAACAGTTGGACATGGGTAAAACCTGCTCTTCCAATTTCTGAGGTGAGAGTCTACAGTCTACAGCGACTGTAGGGTCAAGGATGTATTATGCGCTTCACGATTGGAAAACTGGCGAAGGCGACGGACGTGCTGGTCACGACAATTCGCTACTACGAGTCTATCGGCCTGCTGGACGAACCGGATCGCAGCGAGTCTGGACAGCGTCTGTATACCGAAGACGCGGTCGAACGGCTCGCCTTCATACGGCACGCCCGCGATCTCGGTTTCCCGGTCGAGACGATCCGCGAACTGATCGCGCTTCAGATCGACCCTGGGCAGGACTGCGAGCGCGTCGATGAGATCGCCCGGCACCAGCTTGGAGAGGTTCAGCGCCGCATCGCGCAACTCAAGTCCCTTGAGACGGAACTCAAACGTATGCTGTCTTCATGCGAAGCCGGAAAAATCGCATCCTGCTCGGTGCTCGCGGCGCTGGGCCATCATGAGGGATGCCTGCATGACGAACATGGCGGACAAGAGGTTCTTGCGAAACCGCCGTCAATATAGGGCTTGACCCTACAGTGACTAGAGAGGTTATAGGGATTGACCTTGTAGTAATTAACTCGCTTATCACGGAAAGCTGCTGAGTTCATAATATGAATCTGTCCAGGATCATAAGGCACATGCGTACATTGATCGTCATGGTGATGACGGTCGCTTTCGTTGTTGCGCCCATGAGTGCCGCGGCGGATTCGATGCATGCTGGTGACAACGATACATTGATATGCGCCGATGCCGAGCTTTCGCAGGACGGATTCGGCGAGGAACCCTCGCATGATGGACACGAACACAAGGCCCATCATTGCGGCAGCTGTCATGTCCACATGATAGGCGGCGGCGATTTCGGCGCCGCCATTCAGCCTGAAATTCAGACAAAGCGGCTCTATCCGGGACAGGCAGCCCATGCGAGCCTCGGTCCCGACGGTCTTTACCGTCCTCCCCGCGCCTAGACCAACGACACCAAAACTCTGTGCTGCTCCGGCTGCACTGTCGTTGACTCTAGACGAGGAATTTATCCGAAATGAGGAATTTGCTATGCGGTGCTGTCGCCGCTATGGCCCTGTCGGCCATGGTCGGGGCGGCCCATGCCCAGGGGTGCGCACCTGTACCCGTAGGAACAATTGAATATGATCAGACCCGGCCATTAACGCTGGAACGTGCGGTTGCCCGTGCGGGCCATGCCGCACCGGAAGTCATGACGGCCGCGCTGGAGGCCAGAGCCGCTTCGGCGGATGCCGATCAGGCGGGCCGGTGGCTCAATCCGTCGATCTCTGTGGAGACGGAGAATTTCGCAGGCACCGGCGGTCTCGAAGGCTTCGAAGCCTATGAGACGACGCTGGCGCTGGAGCAGACCTTCCGGCTCGGCGGCAAGCGTCGCCTTTCCGAGAGGGCCGCAAGAGCCGAGGCCGCGCTTGCAAGCGCAGAGTGCGACCTTCAGCGGCTGGAAGCCCAGAGGCTCGCGGGCGAACTCTTTCTGGATTTGCAGGCAGCCATCCAAATGGCGGACGTGGCGGACGCATCGGCCAAACTGGCCGAGGAGTTTGCCAGTGTCGTAGAGCGTCGCGTCGATGCTGGCGCTGCCGCCCCGCCGGAGCTATCCCGGGCAAGGGCCGAAGCGGCAAGTCTTAAGGCCGCCGCAGATGCTGCCCGTGGCGAGGCCGAGGCGCGTGCGCTCGCGCTCGCGTCGGTCTGGGGTAGTGCCGAGGTGGATTTTGTCCTGCCCGAGCCGGAGACATCCGGACTGGGGATAGATACGGCGGAGCCAGACTCCGTCCCCGGCACACATCCCAGATTGCAGGCCGCGCAAGCCGGTGCCGATGCCAGAGCGGCAGCGACAGACCGTGCACGGGCGGGCGCTTGGCCGGATGTCACCGTCTCTGCCGGCGTCCGGCGCTTCGAGGACACTGGAGACAGTGCTTTCCTGGCAGGCGTGAGCCTGCCGCTGCCTGTTTTCGATCGCAACCAGGACGCTACCCGGGCCGCCCGGATTCGCACCGAAGGGGCGCAACTCAATGCACGGGCGGTCGAGGCCAGGCTGAGAGCCGAGCAGGCGAGCCTCGCCGCGCAGGTGCGGGCCGCAAAATCCCGCTTACAACGTCTTGAGGGTGAAGCCCTTCCACTGGCCGAAGATGCCTACGCTTCAGCCGCCGAAGGCTATCGGGTCGGCAAGTTCGACCTCACCGCCACGCTCGATGCACGGCGTAGCCTGATCGAAATCCGCGCAAAGGTGATAGATGCCCGACTGGCGCTCCAGACACAAACCCTGCGGTTGCGCGCCCTTATCGGCGCTGCACCGTTCGAAGGAGAAATCCAATGAAAAAGAACCTTTTCTACGCGGCAATGCTTTCGCCGGCGTTTTTATATCTCGCGGCCTGTGGCAATGGCGCGCCAGCTTCGTCTGACGCAAACCAGCGGGCCCTCGAAACCAATGATGAGCATGAAGAAGCCGGCGGCGAACATGCAGGTCATGAAGAAGATGGCGATCATGTCGAGCTGAGTGCTGAGGAGGCTGAAGCTGCCGGAATCCGGGCTGCGGTCGCCGAAACCGGAACGGTTTCGGGCCAGCTGGAACTGCCTGCAGAGATTCGTTTCGATGCAGACCGTGTCGCCAGGGTCTCGCCCCAGGTGGAAGGCATTGTCGTTCAGCTCCATGCAGGCGAAGGCGATACGGTGAAAGCCGGAACAACGCTGGCCCGCCTGACCAGCCGTGAGCTTGCCGGGCTCAAGGCCGATTATCTGAATGCGCTGAGCGCCGAACGCCTCGCGCAGGCGGAACTTGCGCGTGAGGAAAACCTCTGGGAACAGAAAATCACCTCTGAAGCAGATGTGCAGTCGGCGCGTGCGTCGTTTTCGGCGGCGAATGCCGCCCGGGAGGCGGCCGAAAGCAGGCTCCATGCCGTAGGCATTGGTCATGGTGTGCTGGACAGTTTGGATGAAGCTGCGGATGGCGCCCTGGCACAGGCCTATGTCACCGCGCCGATAACCGGTGAGATCATAGAGCGGAGGATCTCGCTTGGTGAAACCGTGTCGGCCGGTGGCAAGCCCATATTTGTGATCATCGATGATAGCGTCGTCTGGGCCGATATCGCAGTTTACAAGGAAGATCTCGGACGAGTCGAGGAAGATCAGACCGTGGTCCTTCAGCGGGAGGACGGCCAAAGGCTGGCCGAAGGAAAGATTTCGACCGTCCTGCCGGTTATCGCTGAGACGTCCCGTACCGCGACGGCACGTGTCATCGTCGACAATGCCGAACAGAGATTGAAACCCGGTCAGTTCGTGACCGCCCGGATCGAGACGGGAGAGGCGCGGTCTGTGGTGCGCGTACCCTCCGATGCGCTTGTCAGTGTCGAGGATAGGATCTCGGTCTTCGTTCCAACAGATGACGGTTTCCAACCGCGCGAGGTGCGTACAGGCGACAGCGCTGGGGGCTATACCGAGATCGTCTCCGGGCTTGAGGCGGGCGAAGCCTTCGTCATCGAGGGTGCCTTCACGCTGAAAGCACAGCTTGAAAAAGACGCTTTCGGCGACGGCCACGCACACTAGGAGACCTGCAAATGATCAATCTGATGCACCGCCTTGCGGGTGGCCGGCTGCTGGCCGCCATCGCCGCACTCGCCCTTTCCATCGGCGGCCTGTTTGCCTTTCGCAGCCTGCCCGTTGACGCTTTTCCAGATCCATCCCCCTCGCTGGTTCAGGTCTTCACCGAAACCGAAGGCCTCTCGCCGGAAGAGGTTGAACGCTATGTGACCTATCCGATTGAAACGGCGATGTCCGGCCTGCCAAAGGTCGAGGAAATCCGCTCCACTTCGAATTTTGGCCTATCCGTTATCAACATCTATTTCGAGGATGGCACTGACGTCTATTTTGCCCGGCAGGTGGTTGGCGAACGCCTCGGCGAAGCGGGCGAAGCCATACCCGAGGGGTTCGGGACGCCAAAGATGGGGCCGATTTCGACCGGTCTCGGTATCATCATGTATTACCGTCTCGTGGACGAGACAGCTGAGCGGTCTCTCGTCGAATTGCGCGAGATTGCCGACTGGATGATCAAGTATCCGCTCCAGTCTGTCGAAGGCGTGACCGAGGTTCTGTCGCTCGGTGGCTTCGAGAAACAATACCAGGTTCGCCTGGATCCCGATCAGCTGATCTCTTACGATCTGAGCGTCAGCGAAGTGATCGATGCGCTGGAGAGCGCAAACAGGACCGCCGGAGCTCAGTTCATAGAGATCGGCGCAGAGCAGTACACAGTACGCGGTGTTGGTCTCGCCAGAACCATTGATGATCTGCGCGAGACGCCCGTGAAGACGGTGGACGGACGTCCGGTTCGCGTGGGTGATCTCGGTGAAGTTGCGATCGGCGGGGGCGTCCGGCAGGGCCTTGCGACCGCCAATGGCAACGGGGAGACGGTGGCCGGCCTGGTACTGAAACTCTATGGTACCAATACCTCAGAGGTTATCGAAAACGCACAGGCGCGTTTCGACGAAATCAACCGGTCGCTTCCGGACGGGGTTAAAGCCGTTCCGTATTATGACCAGGGCACCCTGGTGAAAAAGGCAGCGGCCACCGTGACGAACGCGCTCTGGCAAGGCGCACTTCTGGTCGCCGTCATTGTCTTCCTGTTCCTCGGGGGCTGGCGGCCGAGCCTGGTCGTGGTGATGTCGATTCCGTTTTCTGTCGGCTTTGCCTTCGTCGCGATGAATGCCCTAGGTATCGGTGCCAATCTGATGACGCTTGGCGGGGTTGCGATCGCGATCGGCATGATGGTGGACGGGGCGATCGTGATCGCCGAAAATGTCGATCGCGCTTTTCGTGAAAGGCGTAGCGGCGAAGATATCCGTACCACTGTCGCACGTGCGAGCGCTGAAGTGATCGCACCACTGATTGCCGCTGTTGCGGTGGTTATTATCGTCTTCCTGCCGCTGTTTTCTCTGCAGGGCACTGAAGGCAAGACGTTCCGGCCGCTGGCCGCATCGGCAGCGCTCGCTATGACAGGCTCACTGATCTATGCAGCGCTCATTGCGCCAGCCATGGCGCTCGGTCTGATGCGTCCGCCCAAGCGTGATGTAAAACGGGGCGAAAGCCGCCTGACCCGTACCATCAAGCCGGTGGCGGCCTTTTTTGTCACGCGGCGCGTTGCGGCCATCGGGCTCGCGGGCGTCCTGCTTCTCGTTGGGGGCTTATCGGCAACCCGGCTTGGCTCGGAGTTTACACCGGCGCTGGAAGAAGGTGACGTCCTGCTCAGGGTGACAATGGCGCCATCCATATCGCTCACCGAAGCGAAGGAGACCTCGACCCGGATCGAGAACCGTCTGCTTGAGACATTCCCGGAAATCAGCTCGGTCGTCAGCCGTATCGGACGCGGGGAAGTCGGTGCGCATGCCGACCCCGTCAACAGCATCGAAGCCTTCGTGGCACTTAAACCGCGAAGTGACTGGCGAGAAGGGATCACTCCGGATGACCTTCGCGCCTCCATATCCGACAATCTCGGCAGCTTCCCCGGTGTCCGGGTCAATGTCGGTCAGCCGATCGCGATGTCGGTCGATGAACTTCTCACCGGCACGAAGGCGCAACTGGCGGTCAAGATTTTCGGGCCTGATACGAAGGTTCTGCTTGAGGGATCACAGGCGCTGCAGGCGATCCTCCAGGACGTGCCGGGGGCAACCGATGTCCAGGCCGACCAGATCACCGGCGCACCGCAGCTTGTGGTCTCGCTCAATCGTCCGGCGCTTGGCCGATACGGCCTAAGTGTGGAGGATGCCCTTGATGCATTGCGTTCCGGTGTAGGCGGGGCCGAGGCGGGGGCCGTTTTCGAAGGCGTGCGCCAGTTCCCGGTCATCGTGCGCTATGCCGAGGCGGACCGGGATACGCCCGAGGCCATTGGACGGATCATTCTGGAATCGGCCAGCGGCGCGCGCATTCCGCTCGAAAGCGTGGCCGATATCCGGGAAATCGTTGGTCCCCGGCAGATCACCCGCGAAAATGGTGAGCGCTTCATTACCGTGCAGCTCAATGTGCGGGGGCGCGATATTGGCAGTTATGTCGCCGATGCGCAGGAGGTCGTCGCCGACCAGCTCGACCTTCCAGCCGGCTACCGGGTCGAATGGGGCGGGCAGTTCGAGCTGCAGCAGGAGGCCAATGAGCGCTTTGCGGTCGTGATCCCGATCACGCTCGGCATCGTGTTCCTGATCCTGCTTCTGACCTTCGGGCGCATGAAGTCGGCCATACTGATCCTGCTCAACATTCCGCTGGCATTGACCGGCGGGGCGATGGCGCTCTGGATTGCCGGTCTGCCCATCTCCGTGCCCGCGACGGTCGGCTTCATTGCCCTGTTCGGCATCGCGCTTGGCAATGGAATGGTGCTTGTCAGTTTCATGGACGATTTTGCCCGGGAAGGCCGGGACCGCGATGCGCTCGCGGTCGAGGCGGCAGGCTTACGGGCACGTCCGGTGATGATGACGGCACTGACAACAGCACTCGGGCTGGCGCCGTTACTCTTCGCAACCGGTGTCGGGGCGGAAGTCCAGCGGCCGCTAGCAACGGTCGTTATGGGCGGGCTCGTCTCATCGACCGTGTTGACCCTTCTGGTCCTGCCGGCCCTTCACCGCTGGTTCGCGCCACAACCAGATGCCCACCATTCCTTGCTGGAGGCCGAACATGTTCATCCATCGTGACCTTCGCATTGCGGTCATGTCCGTTTCTCTCACAGCTCTCGCGGGCTGCGGGAGTCTCGGCAACGCAATGACGTTCCTTTCGAGTGAGCAGGCGGCCAAGGTGCGGGAAGAATGCGGCCTGATACCGTCCAAGAGCCGTGTCAAAAACGCGGTAGACCCGCGGCGACGTGCCTATCTCGAGTGCAAGCGCAACGTGCTGGAAGAGGAGGCCGATCATCAGCCACGTCCATGATCATGACGGTCTTGATCCCGAGAGCGGTGATCGTCGGGTGTCCATTGCTATCTGGGCAAACGCACTACTCACTATTGGGCAGGTTGTCGGAGGGGTTTTCTCCGGTAGCCTCGCGCTCATCGCCGATGCTCTGCACAATTTCTCTGACATGGCGTCGCTCGTCATCGCGTTCGCTGCGCGCAAGATTGCGCGGCGACCGGCTGACGAGAGGATGACCTTTGGGTACGGCCGCATCGAGATCGTCGCAGCCCTGATCAATTATACCTCCTTGATCATTATCGGCTTCTATCTGGTCTATGAGGGTGTCATGCGGATCATTGATCCGCCGGCCGTCGGCGGATGGACTGTGATTATTCTCGGGGGTGTAGCGCTGGTCATTGATTCGCTGACAGCGCTTCTGACCTATTCTATGCAGAAAGGGAGCGTGAATATCCGGGCACTATTTCTGCACAATCTGTCTGATGCACTTGCATCGATTGCCGTTGTGGCGGGCGGTACGCTCATCCTTCTTTATGACTGGAGACTGGTCGATCCGCTCGTGACGATCGGTATCGCAGTATACATTCTCTATCTGTCGTTCCGCGAAATCGGCCAGCCCATTCGGACGCTAATGCTCGGTAGTCCTCCGGATATAGACGGCGAGAGTCTGGTGGAGAATATCCGGAGACTTCCGGGCGTTGAGGACGTTCATCATATCCATCTCTGGCAGATGCAGGAGCACCAGACGGCAATGAATGCGCATGTGATTGTGCTCGCTGCCGGGATCGAAGATTTCGAAATTATCAGGTGCCGTATCAAACAGGCGCTCGAGGATGGCTTTGGTATTGCTCATTCGACACTTGAGCTCGAAACTACGGATCGAGCTTGTCGAAATGCGTTGCTGTTCGGCCATGGCGCATATGAAGACAAGTGACGTGAAAGATCTTTGAAGCCGTCAACATCATTGAGGTGGCACAGATGCGAGGAACAAGCTTCCAAAGCTTCGGTCAAGCCTAAAAAGCCTACCGAATTCGAAATAGTATTTGTAGTTTATCCCTCAGCGCGCCACGAGACACGACCAATCCGATTTTAAGAGCAACTGACGCCCGTTAAAGACAGACACCGTTCGAGATTTTTAAGTGCAGTGCAATTTAAAGCTCAGAGCGCTAAATTGAGTCGCCTCATTAGTAGCTATGTTTAAAGGGAACAAGTCTATCAAAGGCAGGAGCCCATTGTGTCCTGTGTCCGCTACGCGAGCGGCTGAATGTCGTCGTCGACTGGTGAAGTGGGAGACATTGCTATAACAGTTTTCGAGCCCGCTTGAACCCAGTGTCTGAGTTCAGGAATTGCTCGAGCATCGCCGGGATAAGCGCTTCAGGCTTTTGTTCTTCGCCGTAGGTCTGGCGATAGATTTCGGCATAGTCGTTGAGGGCTTCTGCAAGTGCAGGTTCGACGGCAACGCTCATGCGGACCGGCGTTCTATCTGGCAGCTTATGGAGGCGGAGTGACATTGAGGGTCTCCCTGTAGGGTTTGAGGAGGAGATCCTGTGTGGCGATCACGCGGACTGGCCAGCCTGGGCGAACTTTGATGGTTGGCTGGATATCGAGATTGCGATCGACGATGCGCTCGCCGGCTTCGTTCACCGTGTCGGAGGTGCCATCTCGTATGGCTCGGACAATTTCATCCTCGTCGCTGCGGCCGACCTCCGCCCCAATGCCGAGAATGGTTGCCAGGCCTGCCGCGAGGAAGACCCGGTCCCAGTGGTGGTCGGTGCGGTCTTTCAGTCCTGCATAGCCGAGCCTGTCTGTTCCAGGCGCTGAAATCAGGATGGAGCTCGCATCCGGGAACAGGATCCGGTCCCAAGTGACCAGCGCCCTGTCCTGTCCGAAGGAGACCTGAGACTGGTAGCGGCCAAACAGCCGCGACCCTTGAGGAATTAGGAGCTCTGTCCCGGTGGCGGTGTCATAAACCGGCTGTGTCACCTGCGCGATCACTGTCCCGGGCAGATCAGAATTGATTCCTGTGACGAGGCTTGCCGGGATGAGTGTGCCGGCCATCACGGCATAGGGAGACGGCGCGTCTTGGAGCGGATCGGGATTCGTTGTGCTTGCGCCCGACCGGCTTTCCGAGAAGCCGAGCTTCGCGTCCTGGAGATTTGGATCGCGGGGTGGCGCAAGGCCGGGTGGTGATCCGAGACCACCCGCTGCCAGGGCGAGGAGTTCGGAATTTAGGCTATCCATAGGGCTTTGCGAGTTTGCTTGCGCGGCGGGTGCCTGGCTGGCCGTTAGTTGGAAGAAGAGCGGCGCGCGCGTTGCTTCTTCCTGGAGTTTGGCCTCACGCAGACGCCGGGCACGGGCGGCCTCGTCTTCCTCGTTCGGTTTGAAGCTCGTTTCGAATTCCGTCGCCGGGATGACCGGGATACCCGCGGCCTGCTCGCTTGCGAGGATGGTCGAGCCGAGGTCGCCGGGCAGCGGGGCCCCGAGCGGGATGACCGGCTCGGCGGGACGATAGGCCGGCGCGTCATAGCTCGATGGGAGCAGCGACAGGCCTTCCGGTGTGCGCTTGGCCTGCTTGGTGTAGACCGGCTTTGCAGGCTCAGCCTCTGCTGGAGCTGAGGGCTTCAGCGCGAGATTGGCGGCTGTGTAGAGCGCAAGAGCGCCGAGGCCCGCCCCCGCCAGCAGGACCTTTCGGTTGATCCGGGTGACCGGCTTCGGACGGGATCTTAGTTCGAGGTCGGCCGTGTGCTCGTTGAAGGTCTTTGCCTCGCTCATCGCCCGCCTCCAAACAGGGCGGCAAGGCCGGACCGCTTCTGGCCACGATGGATGCGCACCACGGTCTGGTCTTTCTCCCCGAGGCGAAGCTCGGCGGTCTCGAACAGACGGTCGACGATGTAGTAGCCGCCGCGCACCCGGTAATTGACGAGTTCGGCATCGCCCGTCTCGCCAAGGATGAAGAGTGGCGGGGCGTCGCTTGTCTGCATGGCGGGCGGCATCTGGATGAAGACCTGGCGGCCATCATCGAAGGCGCGAAGCGGGGTCCATTTGGGCCGATCGCCTTCAATGCGGTAGTCGAAATTGAGATCGGCGACATTGAGCGACCGCGAGATAGAAGCGGCAGCATCCGATAGTTGCTGATTTGCGCGAGATTTGGCCTGGGTGAGCTCGTCCCGAGGATAGCGCCAGGAGAGGGCTGCCATGTAGCCGTCATAGACGCTGTCGAGCTCGAGATAATAGGTCCGCCGGTCGGTGGCGATCATGAGATTTGTCTTGATGCCGTGCTGGACCGGTTTGACGAGGACGTGCGAGCGGGCGCTTGGACCTGACCCAGACTGCGTATCACCAACCACCCAGCGGGCGGTGTCGCCCGCCGACACCGAGACCAGCGTCTCGCCGGGCTGAAGCGCGATGTCTGTGACCTGTCCCGGGCTTGTATAAAGCCGGTAGAGCGCGCCCTCGGTGTACGGATAGACCTGGATGGCATTCACAAATCCGTCGGCGGAGGGTTCGATGCGGGCCGCTTCACGGCCGCGCTGTATGGTTTCGCCTGGTGGCATGGTCCGGGGTGGGGCGGTCGCCGAGATCGGTTTCATCTGGCCGGGCAAGGGAAGCGGCGTGACCGTTTCGACCACCTCGATGACGGGCTCGGAGGTTTCTGCCACAAAGGCGGCTTCAAAGAATTGCGGTTCGGGTGTGGGAGCCGGGTCCGGCCTGCTGGCGCAGGCTGTGATCAGGGTTAGCGCCGATCCGGCAAGAAGGATGGATTTCATGTCTAGTCTCCTGTGACGAGGTCTTCGCCCCAGTTGAGGCTGCTGATGTAAAGGCCGAGGGGATTTGCGCGCAGCGTTTCGGCGTCGCGCGGGGGATCGAGCAGGATCGAAAAGAGCCCGGTAAAGCGTCGCGTGTCTGTCAGGACGCCATTGTCATAGGTCTTCTCCAACCACCGGGCCTGGAAGCTCTCCGGTGAGACGCGCACCACGCTCACCACATCGGTCGTGCGTGACCGCTTGCCGATATGGGCGAAAGGATCATTCTCCTGCGCATACTGGCTGAGCGTGACGGCGGCCTGCGCGGTCGCGAAATCATAGGCTTTGAGCCAGTTCTCGCGTACGATGACGGGATCGACCGAAAGGGACCGGATATTGCCGATGAATCCTGCAAGGTGATGGGCAATCTGGGCATCACTCGGCACATAGGCCTCGCTTGCCGGACCGATCGCGCGGACCTCTCCGAACTCGCCGACCTCAACCACATAGGGGATGATGTCTGCCTGAAGGCTCCGCCAGATAAGCGCGCCGGAGACCGCCGCGCTGACGGCCAGTGTTCCGAGCGCCATAAGCCGCCAGTTGCGGGCCTGAGCGCGGGCTGACCCGATCCGGTCATCCCAGACCTGTCCGGCTTTCTGATAAGGCGTCACCGGTTCGGGGCTCTGGCCATAATGGAGTGTCGATCTCTTGAACATCAGTCATCCCTGTCATTGCTGGAGAGGCTTGGCTGGGCACCCGCACTGCCGCGGTCGCCATCGCGTACCGCATGGGCGGCCATGCCGCCCGCCTGGCTGAAGCGTTGCTCGGTCTGGAACCGGCGGGCCCAGGCCTGGCTGTTATCGGATTGTGATTGCGTATCGGGTGCGGGCGCAGTCCGGCTGCCGCCGCTCGCGCGCCAGGCGCGGTCTGCGCCTTGCCTACGGGCCTCGCCAATAGACCGGAACGGGGCGCTCGCGGCCCGTTTCACGGCTCCGCCGGCCGCCATGGCAACGCCGCCCATGCCAGCGGCTGCGCCCCGGACGCCGGACTGGCCTGAGGCGACGCGGCCCATGGAATAGGAGGTGCGCGCGCTGCCCGTGACCGAGGCGCCGGCCCGGACGGCACTCATCGTCGTCGACACCGCGCCGCGCGCGGCGGCCCCTGCGCCTGCGGCGGCCACATAGCTGCCGGCTGCGACGCCGGCTGTGGTTCCGACGACGGAGCCTGCGCCGAGCTGCGGCGCGCCTGTGATGAGGCCGGAGGCCATGCCGGGGGCAAAGATGCCCATCCAGAGGAAGACGAGCGCGCCAAGCATCGTGCCCATCACATCGGCGAGCGTGATCCGGTCCGGTGTCGCAAAGGCATCGGTGATCGCCGAAAAAAGCGTTGATCCAATTCCGATCACGATGGCGAGTACCATCAGCTTGATGCCGGAGGTGATGACATGTCCGAGCACGCGTTCGGCGAGGAAGCTTGTCTTGTTCCAGAGGGCAAAGGGTACCAGCACA
The DNA here is from genome assembly GCF_017792385.1 of Hyphomonas sp. Classification (NCBI taxonomy): domain Bacteria; kingdom Pseudomonadati; phylum Pseudomonadota; class Alphaproteobacteria; order Hyphomonadales; family Hyphomonadaceae; genus Hyphomonas; species Hyphomonas sp. The sequence continues at coordinate 1,689,276 of NZ_CP051230.1, forward strand.
AAGCCGGCGAGTGTCGTGAGCTTGAACTCGATGATGGTGACGAAGAGCTGGATGGCGAGGATAAAGAAGGCCGCGAGGATCACGACCCAGCCGAGGAACAGGACGACGATCAGGATGAAATTATGGAAGAAGCGGATCGGGCCTGTCAGGTCGCCGATCTCTTCGAGCAGCGGCTGGGCGGCCTCGAACCCGATACCCGCCACAAAGCCCGGCCGCATCAGATCGCCCGCTTCGATCTCACCGCCGGTCGCCTTGACGCCAAGACCGGCAAAACTCTCGAAGACGACATTGGAGAGGAGGGCGAAGTTACCGATGATGAACGCGAAGGCCCCGACATAGAGGACTTTCTTGATCAGGGACGCCATGAGGTCATGGTTCTGGGCGAGCGCCCAGAACAGTCCTGCCAGCGTGATGTCGATCACGATCAGGGTCGAGGTGAGATAGCCGACATCTCCTGCCAGCAGCCCGAACCCTGAATCCACATAGGCGATAAAGGTCGCCAGGAACCGGTCGATGATGTCCATCTCTTCCATCGGACGCTATTCCACCCGTCCGAAGAAGCGGGAAAGGCGCGCCTTTGCGCGTTCCTCTTCCTGGAGCTCGCGCGCCCGGTCGAGCGCCTCGGCGCGGTAATGGACGGCCATCATGGATTCGATCTGGATGAGCTGTTCGACCTGAAGGGCGTCCAGCTGGTTGCCGGCCTGGGCCGCCTGCAGGCTTCCGGCCGCGCCCTGGCTTTCTGCAACGAGCCTTGTGATCGCCTCGGCCTTGGTTTCATTGTCCTGGAGGGCCGCGGCAGAGACGCTCAGCGTGTGGCGGTAGGCCGATCTCGACTGGCGCCACTGATCGCGGGCTTCCTCGACGAGTTCGGCATTTGGCGGCGGGGCGGTTCCATAGGTCTCCGGATAGAGCTCATTATAGTCGCGCTCGACCTCGCCGACCTCCTGGCTGACGCCTTCGGCGTTTGCGATGACCGCCTCGATCTGTGTGATCCTGTCGCGGATCAGGGCTTCGGCAACGTTGATGGGCAGGGTTTCGAGATTGCGGGCCATGTTCTCCAGCATCTCGATTTCATGGGTGAGCTGCTGGACCTGGTTCTGGATTTCCTGAAGGGCGCGCACGGCCTGCAGGATATTCTGGGCGTGATTGGCGGGGTCATAAACGACCCCGCCGAACTGGGCCTCTGCCGTCTGGACCAAGGGCGTGCTGATCGGAGCGATGACGAGAAGGGCAAGGGCGGTTGATGCGAGAAGGGGTTTCATGAGCCGGACCATTGATCTGAGTTGCGAAGGTTGAGACGAACTCGCCTTCGCTGCCTGCTTCTCAGTTTCAGGTCATATGCCTTGCCGCAGAAGTTCGACGCTGTCGCAATTGAGGCAGGCCGATGCAGACAGGAGCGAAAAAGCGAAACACGCTTGCCGTTTGAGTGGGACGTCTGCACAGCCAGCGATGGATCCGTCAGACCACGCGGCGCCTGATCAATCAGGCGTCCCGTCCAATGGATTGGCTTTATCCCGGAGCGCTCTTGCTCAGCAGTTCCGCAAATGGATCTTTTTGTTCATTGTCCAGTCTTTCCGATGCCGCTTCGAGGCGTTCGCGCCAGCCTGGTCCGCGCCCGGCGGCTTCTCGTAGCGCATCCTCCAGATCTGAATTGCGGCGCTTGGCGAACAGCGCATCGATCAGGAGGCCGGCCTGGACCACATCCTTGTCTGCTTTTGCGGCGCTCTCCCCGGTTTCCTTGCGAAGGGTCGAAACGATGAGCTTGTGGACAGCATACCGCTCCGGCGCCGGCACATTGACCAGCGTGCCGAAGCGGGAGAGTACCGCTGTTTCGACCGTATCGCGCAAAAGGAAGTCGAGGAAGCGGAGGGCGACGGCGTCTGTTTTCAGGCTTGGCAGGTTGACTGGCTCATCGCGATCAGCACCCCGATTGGTCGTCAGGACATCGACCCGGTAGCCACCCGGTCGCGTATAGGCTGAGACGACATTCGGTCCGGCGATCGAGGGGACAGGCCGAAAGTCCTGATCGACAGTCTTCAGGACCTCGATCAGCGGCGCGTCGATAGATTCGTTGATCGCCACCGACACGCCATAGTCCTGGGCAAGATCGACATCGCCCGTGCGGATCGCAGCGCCGGGAAGCTTGATGCCGAGCAATCCGGCATAGGTTTGAAATGCGACAGTGCCGACAAGAACGCCGCGCAGCCGAAAGACGCCGGCCGCTGCGAGCGCTTCTATCACAGCGCTTGTCAGGCCGTCCGGTTCGGGCAGGCCGGCCCCTTTTAAGGCTCTTACGATAGCTCTGCGACTGTCGGCATCGGCTTTGGCCCTTTGGCCATTTTCAATCGCCTTGCGGCGTTCGGGTGTATCGACACCGAGATAGCGTTCAGCCGGCCTTCCGGTCGGGCCGGTTGGTTCCTGCACGTACCAATAGACCTTGCCTGAAATCGTCCGCTTCCTGAAAGTGGAGCCTTCCGGGAAATCGGACGCAGCCTGGACTCGCAGCTGATCGATCAGCTCCGCATAGCTGGTCTGGATGATAAGAGGCAGTTCTGAAATCGGCATTTACCGGCAAAATAGAGAAATGCCGGTAAATGTTCAAGAGCTATCTTTTGCTGGGTGAGGCAATGCAGCGACCGACCTCTGGGCGACATGTTTATTGTGCGAGGTCATTCGGCGGCAAGCGGGACGTGAAACCCATGGCCCGGCCACCGGGCGAGGAGCTCCGCAGCCCAGCCCTGACCACGTCTGGTGAGGAAGGCCTCTGCGAAATCGGGAGCCGGCGTCTCGCTGCGCAGCTCGTCGATCAGCGCTTGAGATTCGGGATCCGACGACCCACAAAAGGCAAGGCCAATCGGACCGAGACCGAGATCGAAGACACGCGCACCGTCCGGCGACTGGAAGTAATAGTCCCGCTTGGGCGTGGCCTCGGCGATGAGATTGATCTGCCTGCGATTGAGGCCGAACCGCTCATAGACCTGTTTCTGGAGCGGTTCGCGGGCCCGTTCATTTGGCAGGAAGATACGGGTCGGGCAGCTTTCGATCAGGGCTGGTGCGATGCTGGAGCGCTCAATGTCGGCAAGGCTTTGGGTGGCGAAGATGACCGCAACATTCTTCTTGCGAAGTGTCTTCAGCCATTCGCGCAGGCGCTTTGCAAACAGCGGATGATCGAGGAAGAGCCAGGCTTCATCGAGAATGACAAGGGTCGGAGCCCCGGTGAAGCGGGCTTCCAGGCGATGGAAGATGTAGGAAATAACAGGCGGGGCGGCCTGCGGGCTTGCCATCAGGTCTTCCATTTCGAAACAGGCAAGATCCGATAGCGACAGCGCGTCATGATCGCCGTCGAGCAAACGCCCATGCGGGCCTTCCAGCGTGAAGGGGTGGAGGGCCGAGCGAAGGGCGTCGTCCTGGAGGAGGAGGCTGAGACCGGTCAGCGTTCGCTCCTCGGCCGGTGCGCTGGCGAGCGACTGGACGGCTTTCCAAAGGCGCGCCTTGAGATCGGGCGTCAGGGTCAGACCCTCAGCTTCAGCAAGGCCGGCGAGCCAGTCGGCGGCAAAGCGGGCGTCTTGTTCATGGCTTATGTCCCGGAGGGGTTGCAGGCTGGGCTGGGCCGCGCCGCCGAGCTCGATATGGGCGCCGCCCATGGCAAGCGTGGCCGCGCGGGCCGAACGCCCCTTGTCGAAGATGAAGACCTGGGCGCCGTCATAGCGGCGCCACTGCATGGCGATAAGGGACAGGAGAACAGATTTGCCGGCCCCTGTCGGGCCGACGATGAGCGTGTGGCCGACATCACCATGATGAAGGTTCAGGCGGAACGGCGTGGTGCCATCGGTCTGCGCATCGATGAGCGCGGGCGCCTTGAGATGGCGATTCTCGGCCTCGCCGGCCCAGACCGCTGAAATCGGCACCATGTGGGCGAGGTTCAATGTGTGCAGGATGGGCTGGCGGACATTGGCATAGGCATGGCCCGGCAGGCTGCCGAGCCAGGCATCGACGGCGTTCAGCGTCTCGCGAATGACCGTAAAACCGCGGCCTGTAATGATGCGTTCGGCGAGGCGGAGCTTTTGTTCGACAATTGCAGGGTCCTCGTCCCACACGGTCAGGCTGGTCGTGACATAGCCATAGGAGACAAGATCGCTGCCGAGTTCCTGCAGAGCGGCGTCGGCATCGGCGGCCTTGTTGTCGGCATCATTGTCAACGAGCGCAGCCTGTTCGTTGAACATGGTCTCGCGCAGAACTGCCCCAATGGATTTGCGCTTCGCAAACCAGTGGCGGCGCTTCTTGCCAAGCAGCTTTTCTGCCTCTGTCTTGTCCATCGCGATGAAGCGCGTGGTCCAGCGATAGGAAAAGCCCTGGCGGTTCAGTTCATCGAGAATGCCGGGCAGGGTTGTTGCGGGGAAGCCTAGAATGGTGAGCGTGCGGAGATGCGCCTCGCCGAGCTTGGGTTCGAGGCCGCCGCTAAACGGGCTGTCGGCAAGCACCGCATCAAGAAAGACGGGGAGTTCGGGGACCGCGACGGGGTGGTGTTTTGTCGAGATGGTGGCGTGAATATAGGTGAGCGTGTCTTCATCGCCGAGGCGTTCGATCTCGGTGAGGCAGGTTGCAAGGAGGTCGAAGGTTCGCTCAGCCTGCCGTTCAAAGGCGGCGAGCCTGGCGCGCCAGTCCGTCATGCCTTCGGCTTCGGCCCGCTCAATCAGCGCCTTCTCGGCCCGACCAACCGCATCGGCAGGGGGGAGCCAGAGCAGGGTGAGATAGAACTGGCTCTCAAACCGCATTCCTGACTGTTCCGCGGCCAGCGCGCGTTCCTCGTCGACCAGCCAGGAGGCGGCATCCGGGAATTCCGAGATGGCATAGTCTGATTGTGGACGCCGGACGGCCTCAAAGAAAAGCGCCCAGCCGCCCCCGAACCGGCGCAGCACATTGTTGACGCGCGCGGTCACCGCGACGAGTTCCTCTTCGGTCGAGCTTTCAAGGTCGGGGCCGCGATAGCGAAAGCTGGTCTGGAAGCTGCCATCCTTGTTGAGCACCACGCCGGGACTCACGAGGCAGGCCCAGGGGAGGTAATCTGCGAGATGCTTGGCGCGCGGGCGGTATTCGGAAAGGTTCAGCATGAGAGATGCTCCGCATGGCGGGCCGAGCGGCTAGCGACAGCTATGAAATCCGGGTCCTGTCGCGCGACCATTACGGCGGCGCTATGGCCGACAATCCAGAGGATCAGGCCTGGCAGCCAGAGGCGAAGGCCAAGGGCAAGGGCGGCCGCCAGCGTGCCGATGGCGATGGCAGCCGCGCGCGGCGCTCCCGCCATCAGGATCGGCTCGGTGAGCGAGCGGTGCAGGGGGATTTCATAGCCCTCGGCCATCAGAAGTTGGCTCCGCCGCCGAAGGAGAAGAAGGTGAGGAAAAAGCTCGTGGCCGCAAAGGCGATCGACAGCCCGAACACGATCTGGATCAGCTTGCGCATGCCGCCGGACGTCTCCCCGAAAGCGAGGGCGAGGCCGGTGAGCGTGATGATGATCACCGAGACGATGCGGGCGACCGGTCCCTCGATTGAGGCGAGGATTTGGTCGAGCGGGCCTTCCCAGGGCATACCTGAGCCGGCGGCATAGGCTGGCGCAGAGAGCGTGGCGGTCAGGGTCAGGCCGACCGCAAGCGGCAGCACCTTTCCGAACATGTTTGTCCTTGTGCGTATCATTGTATGGCTCCTTGCTGGACAATGGAAAATCTGGGCGCGGCGAGAGGTTCAGTTGTGTAGGTCTCGCCATCGAAACCGGTGATGCGGATGGCGTCCTCGACGCGGCGGGTGCCGCTCGCACGCGACAGGTAAACGACGATGTCGATCGCTTCTGCTATCAGCGCGCGTGGAATGCTCGGGCTGGCTTCGCCGATGAGCTGTTCGAGCCTTGTGAGCGCGCCATGGGCAGAGTTTGCGTGCAGGGTGGTGAGGCCGCCCGGATGGCCGGTGTTCCAGGCCTTGAGAAGATCGAGCGCTTCTGGCCCGCGCACCTCGCCGACAATGATACGGTCCGGCCTCAATCTAAGGGTTGAGCGCACCAGGGTTCGCAGATCCGCGCCGGCCTTGTCGGTACGCAGGGCGACATGATCGGGGCCTGTGACCCGAAGTTCTCGTGTGTCTTCCAGCAGGATGATCCGGTCATCGGTAAAGCCTGGCTCAGCCAGCAGCGCGTTGGCAAAGGTGGTTTTACCGGACGATGTGCCGCCCGCGATGAGGATATTGGCGCGGGTTTCAATGGCGGCGCGAAGCGCTGCGGCGAGGGCCGCCGGGAGTGTGCCGGCGGCAACATAATCCGACAGGGTGATTGGCGTGGCGGAGGGCTTCCGGATGGCAAAACAGGGCGCGGTTGCGATCGGGGGGAGGAGCCCCTCAAACCGTTCGCCCGTCTCCGGAAGCTCCGCCGACACGATGGAGTGGTTGTAGGCATCCTTATTTCCGAGGCTTGAGGCGACGATCCGGATGACGCGTTCGCGGTCTTCCGGCGACAGCACAGTATCCGTGAGAGTGAGACCGATGCCTGCCTGTTCGAGCCAGAGGCGGCCGTCCGGATTGACGAGGACTTCCATGACATCGGGGGCTTCAAGCGCCCGTCGAATGGCAGGACTGAAGGCGGTGCGGAGCATCGCGACCTGGCGGTCGCGTGTTTCTTGGTGTGTTCCGGTCTGGGTCACTTGCCCGCTCTCCGATCTCAAACTCTAAGGCGAAGATTGCCTGCGAGTGACGCTGCCGGGGAGTTCGAGGCGGGGCCAATCCGGCCATCGCGATTCAGGGAGATTCAGAGAGCTGCAAAGCTAGGCCCGCGGCTGAGCGGCGAGTCGCGTGTCAGGCGAAATCGCTTATGGGTATTGAGGATTCTAAAGATGCTAGTAGGCAAATTTCTCTACCTTAGAGGTCGTTCTGCGAAGGTCGTCGGGCGCCAAAGTGCCGTTTTTCATTGAAATTTTTTATCGTGAGGTTTTGTGAAACTTGGCACACGCCTTGCGCGAATTCCCCAGACTGGGGAGTTGATGATGAAGACATATGCTCTGAAAAGCGATGGTGTGCTGAAGCACTATGATTATCTCTGGCGTCTGTCGGCTGATCGCTGGGCCTGGGAATATCTGCGCCGGAATGATGATTTTCTCGAAGATGCCGAGACCTGGTCGCCCGACCATGTCTCTGATCGTATCGCCTGCAACAATACGCGCATCATCAAGTCGCGCGTGCCACAGAACCTTGCTCATCGCTGGGGCCTCGCGATGATGCCGGATCCACGGGCCAATGGAATCGACGCTGACGTGATCTGGCAGCGCGACGTGTTTCCCGATCAGTTCGAAGTCCATGTCAGCCCGCGGGCACCTGATGAAGTGTGTGATATTTTCGAGCGCACAGTACCGATCTGCAAGGTGACGCTTTTCACTGATCGGCAGGGGCGGGAATTCCTCCTGCTTCGTGGCAATGGGTGTGTGGTCCAGATTCGTTGCAGCGGGCTTTCCCTACTCAGCCTCGAGCCGGTTCGGATGAAGCTCCAGCTGTCGGACGTCGATGCCTATGAACGCCAGCTCAAGGCGTACAAGGAAGCGCTCGCCATTTACGGGCCGGCGCCGGATACCCAGGAGCCGCTCTGGAGCAAACGAACGCAAATGCTGCGTGACGGGCTTGTGGCCCTGGATTGCCAGGCGCTTGGCTTCAGCCGCAAGGAAATTGCGCGGGTACTTTATGGTGCTGAGGCTGTCGAGGAGGGCTGGTCAACAGGGGCCTCCAATATGAAGGACAGCCTTCGCTATCTGATCAACAAGGCTGAAGGCCTGCGGGATGGCGGGTATTTGATGGAGCTGCTAGGCGCGCAATTGGGACCGGATCGAGTGGCGGCTTAATCCCGTGGCTGTCTAAAAACCCATTTGGTTGAGACCGCGGGCCGACACGATTTTAGTCGAGCGTCTCCATTATGCCCGGATCGCGGCGATGAGCGGCTTCACGCCGATAATTGCGATCATGCGCTTCAGATTATAGGCGAGCACAGACAGGCTCATCTCCGTTTTCACGTTTTTGAGGCCTTTTGTCAGGAGATGACACGGTCCCATCCATGATTTGAGCGTACCGAATGGGTGTTCGACCGTGCGCCTTCGGATACTCATCGCCTCAGGCATCGCGTCGAGTCGCGCCAGCATGGCATCAATGTTGTCCTCATGCTCCCAGCGCTTGATCCGCCGGAACGGCCCGGTCGTACAGCGCGGTTTCAAGGCACACATTCCATACTTCGTGGTCCAGTAGGAATGAAGCGTCTGACCCTTTTCGACACTGGTGAAGCGATAGGTTTGCGTTTCGCTGGCTGGACAGCGATAAGCATTTTCGTCCGAATTGAAGGTGAAGTCATTCTTGCCGTATCTGCCAGCTGCCCGGGACCCGGACGTGTAGGGCTTCGGGACATAAGACGTGATTCCGTCGTTTTCGCAGGCCTTCACGTGCTCGCCGCTAAAGTAGCCGCGATCGGCAAAGACGGTCATCGTCTCAGCACCCAGCGCGACCTTCGTCTTCTTTGCCAGCCTCGCCAGATGACTACGGTCGTGCACATCGTTCGTAACATCATGGGCGATGATCAGATGATGTTCGGTATCGACGGCCGTCTGGACATTGTAGCCGACGACGCCGGAGGCCTTGAGACTGGTCGACATGGCGCTGGCATCGGGATCGGTGAGCGAAACCTGGTTATCGGGTGATGCGGTGACTTCAGCCTCCAGAGCCTGAAGCTCTTTGAGCTTCGCTTTCATGGCGGAGACCTTGTCTCGCAGTTTGTCAGCCTTCTCCTCCGCGACATCACCGTTCTGGGCATCGGCGATGTCCAGCGACTGAAGATAGCGCTCGATGCTCTGCTCGACCTGTCCGATCCGGCGCTTCAGCTTGCCGCACGTATAATTCTTCTCCCGGGCATTCACTGCCTTGAACTTCGCGCCATCGATAGCTGCCACCGCCTTGGCAAACAGGCCGATCTCCCGGCAAAGGACTATGAACTGTGCACAGACAGCCTGGATCGCCGGCCCATTATCCTTCCTGAAGTCGGCAATGGTCTTGAAGTCGGGTGCCAGCCGTCCCGTCAGCCACATCAGCTCAATGTTGCGGTTCGCTTCCCGCTCAGGCCCGCGGCTCGACTGGATGCGATTGAGATAACCATACACATACAGCTTCAATAGCGTTGCCGGATGATAGGCCGGACGGCCTGTCGCCTTCGGCTGTGCCCGTGCAAAACCAAGTGCCATGAGATCCAGCTGATCAATCAATGGTCTTGAAGTCGGGTGCCAGCCGTCCCGTCAGCCACATCAGCTCAATGTTGCGGTTCGCTTCCCGCTCAGGCCCGCGGCTCGACTGGATGCGATTGAGATAACCATACACATACAGCTTCAATAGCGTTGCCGGATGATAGGCCGGACGGCCTGTCGCCTTCGGCTGTGCCCGTGCAAAACCAAGTGCCATGAGATCCAGCTGATCAATATAGACATCGATCACGCGAACCGGGTTGTCCTCGTCGAGATAGTCTTCCAGGCTTGCCGGTAATAGCATTGCCTGCGCCCGATCATGACCCTCGACGAACCGTCCAATGCCCAGCCTCCTACGTGGATGCTCGCAGTCTGAACTGATTTGGCGTTTTCACACAGCCACTCCCGAAAGCAGCCATCGGGCGATCGGGGGCCTGAAAGACAGAATATCGCCAAAGGCAGATACTTGACTACATGGTCTGGATGACCGCAATCGGCGCAATATGAGACGGACGAAAATTAAAGTCGTGTCGCCAAGACGGGTAACAAGCGGGCAGAGCAAAGTGTGTTGCGAACGTCATATACCAGCGCAATTTGATACTTAGAAACCCTTTGATCCCAATATCATCCCTCACGAACACGGCTGGACATCTCAAGTCACTCCTAAGGGGCGGTCTCTTGAGACTTCAATGCATCACGTATGGCCGAAAGTACGCTCGCGGACTCAGCCAGATCATCCGCCTCTACCGAAGCAAATGCTCGCGCTGCAACGCGCTCCGCAGATTTTGCAAAATCTTCGGCGCGCTGGCGGGCCAATCGCGTTGGAACAATGCGCCAGACCCGTCGGTCGGCTGCGTCCCTCTCGCGTGAGACATAGCCAGAGTTTTCCAGCTGGTCGATCAGCGCGCCGACGGAAGGACGGGCGATGTCGAGCGCCTCTGCAAGCGCTGTTTGCGTGGGGCTATCCAGTCTCAATACATAAACCAGCACATGCCATTGTGATCTCGTAAGGCCAATGGCCTCCATTTCCCTGTCAAATGCTATGCGCAACAGACGGGTGACTTCCCCGAGAAGAAAACTGAAGTCAATTCTGGGGTCTCCCTTGAGATCAAAGCCAAGTGACCGCGTCGAAAGCGCCATAATTTTCCCCATTTACACTCATTGTAAGGAGACTTACAAATAGGATGCTTACAAGATCCTACCCCGGAGGCGTTCTGTGAACAAGGCTGTCGGACGAATGAATGCACAGGGGCTCTCATTAGCCATGAGCTCGTTTGGTGATCCTGCAGCGCCCCCGGTAATTTTCGCGCATGGCGGCGGGCAAACCCGGCACGCCTGGAAGGCCGCTGCGAAAACGCTCGCATATGAGGGCTATTTCTCGACGGTGCTGGACCTTCGCGGACATGGCGATAGCGATTGGGCAGCTGACGGAGACTACTCACTAGAAGCCTTTGCGAGTGACTTGATTGATGTTGCAGGGCAACTGTCGGGCGCGGGCACCCGGCCACACCTCGTTGGGGCCTCTCTTGGCGGGCTTGCTGCAATCGTCGCAGCTGGCATGCTGGCACGTGACGCGTTTATGTCAGTTACTCTTGTTGACATTGCGCCGAATATGGATGCGGCCGGGGTTGCCAAAGTGGTCGGTTTTATGGGCGCTCACATCGAGGAAGGTTTCGAATCCCTGGAACAGGCCGCCGATGTCATCGCAAAATATCTTCCGCATCGCCCCCGCCCAGATGACCTTGAAGGTTTGCGGAAGAATTTGCGCCAAGGGGAGGATGGGCGCTGGCGCTGGCATTGGGACCCGGCCTTCATTACGGGCGTAATGCAGCGATCGGCAGTTACACGCACTGGCGATCTCGAACAGGCGGTAAGGGACATTTGTGTGCCGCTTCATCTCATTCGCGGGCGCATGAGTGAGCTCGTCTCAGAGGACTCCGTTACCGCCTTCCGGGCGCTCGCCCCAAATGCGCATTTTACCGATGTCGCTGGGGCACGCCACATGGTGGCGGGAGACCGCAATGATGTGTTCACGGATGCCGTTGCCGCTTTTTTGCGTCAGGTGGGCGAGGAGGCCCCGGTATGAGCGCCTCAACTCCAGGTCTCAGGGACATGCAGCTTGCGCTTGAAGCTGCCCCCTTTCATCGATGGCTTGGGCTCGAGGTAATCAGCGCAGGCGAAGAAGCGATCAGACTTGAGATGCCCTGGCGGGATGAAATTGTCTCCAACCCGCACACCCAATCTGCGCATGGCGGAATTCTCGCTGCCTTGATTGATCTCACAGGATTTTATGCCTTGTTGGCCGCTGGCAGCGTGCCGGTCGCTACCGCGGACTTGCGCGTCGACTATCATAAGCCCGCCACACCCGGTCGGCTTACCATAACGGGAAGAATCGTCCGACTGGGGTCGACACTATCAGTCGCCGAAGCATCAATTACCAACGCTGATGGCGACCTGCTTTCGAGCGGACGCGGTGCCTACCAGATGCCGAGGCATTCGCAATGATTCGCCTGACAGTATTACTTTGCCTTTTGTGCTCTCTGATCGGCGCATGCACCGAGGGCGGACGCGAAGATCAATCTGTTGCACCGCAAACCGACATCATTGCCGAGTCTGAAGCGTCCATCATACGGGTTGAGACGATATCCGCTGAAGAGACACTACTCGCCGAACCTCTCATCGCTTCAGGTACTATCGCCGCAAAGCAAACCAGCAATATTGGTGCATTGGCAGAGGGCGTCGTCGAACGTATTTTCGTCCGGGTCGGTGACCGAGTTCAAAAAGGCGACCCGCTATTCCGTACCCGGCAGATCGACTATCAGCGTAGACTTATCGAAGCTGAAGCAATGCGAGACGTCGCGCAGGCTGAGGTGGCCCGTGCGAACACCCTTGTAGATCGTTATACGCCACTGGCACCTGATGGTGTGGTCTCAGGTGTGGTCTTTGATGACGCCAAAACTGCTCTGGAAGTCGCTCGTGCCAATTTGCGGCTCAGCGAGACGGAAGTAGAAACCGCCGAGCAAGCGCTCACCGATACGATCGTGCGCGCTCCCTTCAACGGCTCTGTCACAGCACGTTACATCGATGAAGGTGTGTTCATGTCAAACAGCTTTTCCGGGATGGGCAATTCAGCGGTCGTTCAAATCCAGGAATGCGAAATTGCCGCGGGAATATTATTTGCGCCAGAGTCTGAGCTTGCGCGTCTGCGCCTCGGCTTGACGGGTCGTCTTTATGTCGATGGCCGCGGCGATGCGATTCAATCCGAGATTCTGATTTTGAACGACCGGGTGGACCCTGTCTCACGAATGGTTGAATTTCGCATGGCGTTTGCCAATCCGGACTGCCGTGTAAAGGCTGGGCAATCGGTTCGCGCCGAAGTGAATGTCGATCAACGCCCCGCCATAGTTGTGCCGCGAATAGCTGTGCGTGGCACAGGTGACGACCGCTACATCTATGTCGTCTCAGGTGGAAAAGTGCAGCGACGCGTCGTCAAAATTTCAGACCTGGACGCAGGCCGGACCGAGGTTCTTGACGGGTTGTCGATCGGTGAAAAGGTGATCCTGAGCTCATCCCAACCGCTTTATGATGGAGCCGTCGTCGAGCCAGCAGCGTCATGATGTGGCTCGTCGATCTATCGATACGGCGAGCGGTCTTTGCGGTCATGATTATCGCGTCACTCGTGGGGCTTGGTTACATGTCGATGGGGCGACTGGGCGTCGACCTCTTCCCCGATGTCGAATTTCCGTACGTGAATGTCACGGCCACACTGGACGGTGCTTCCCCAGAAACAGTCGAGTCCGAAATCACCGATATTCTGGAGGAATACATCAATACAATTGATGGCATTGAGACACTGCAATCCTTTTCCAGCGAAGGGCGGTCTCAAATTCTTATCGAGTTCGATTTGAGGTCCGATGCCCGCGAGAAGGTCCAGGATGTTCGAGACAAGGTACAGCTTGCCCGCGCGGAACTACCTCCAGACATGGACCCGCCCATTGTTGATAAGGTGGATCCGGACGCTGCACCGATAATCTCCGTGATGATCGCTGGAGACCTGCCAATTGCCGACCTCACAGCGTTTGCCGATGACGTCGCCAAGGAGCGCCTTCAGCGAATTGACGGAGTTGGCTCGGTCAGCATGGTTGGAGGGCGTGAACGGGACGTCCGGATATGGCTCGACAATGAACGCCTGCGCGCCTTTGGCGTCACGGCAGATGATGTCCGCCAAGCGATTCAGAGTGAGCATGCGGAGCTTCCGGGCGGGCGGCTGGAAAATGCTGCCGGCACAAAGGAGTTCGGCGTCAAGACAGTCGCTGAAGTCGCCAGTGCGGATGGCTTTGCCGAACTGCCGGTCGCCTATCGAGAGAATGGCGTCACCATCCGCATCTCCGATATCGCGCGTGTCGAAGATGGGTTGGAGGATGAACGCTCAGCTGCCTTGCTGAATGGCAGGCGGGGCATATCGCTCGATATTCGAAAACAGTCGGGCCGTAACACTGTGGAAGTCGCACGCAATGTGAAGGAAGCGACAGAGCGTCTTCGGAAAATTGCCCCTGCCGGTGTAACTGTCATTGCGACCCGCGATGTTTCCAAATTCATCGAGAGCTCAATTGAGGATGTTACCCACGATGTGGCGATAGCAATTGGCCTCGTGATCGCTGTGACATTCACTTTCCTCCTGAACGTCAGAGCTACGCTAACTGTTGCCGCCGCGATCCCAACATCCTTGGTGGCGACCTTTTTTGGATTCTACCTGCTGGGATTTACGATCAATGTCCTCACTCTGTTGGCATTGACTGTCGCGATCGGTCTTCTTGTCGATGACGCCATAGTCGTCGTCGAAGCGATCATGAAGGAGCTGGAGGAGGGCAAGCCCCCTCTCCAAGCAGCCCGCGAGGGGACGCGCAAGGTTGGCTTGGCAGTGTTTGCAGGTACTGCCGCGACACTCGCTGTATTTGTACCCATCGCCTTTATGGATGGGATCGTCGGGCGGTTTTTTTACCAATATGGATTGGCGATCGTCTTTTCTGTGTCGGTCTCATTGCTCGTTGCGCTTACGCTAACCCCAATGCTCGCATCGCGCTTTCTCAGGTCGGGTCGTGTTTTCTTTGTTTTTCGCCCGCTGGATGCGTTCTGGGACGGCGTTGAACGTGTTTACGCGTCAATCGTGACGCTCGCCGTGCGATTTCGATTGATCGTTATGCTTATCGCAGTCTCGTCCGTATTTGGTGGGGCATGGTATGCCGCTCAAGTTCCGTCCGGGTTCACATCCCGTGCAGACCGGAGCGAGTTTCAGGGTTCAATCGAGCTACCGCTGGGTACCGGGATTGCGGCAGCGCTGCGGACGGCACAAGAAGCCGACCAAGGGCTCCGCAAGATTGACCACATTGAGGATGTATTCCTGTCCATTGGATCTGGCTCGCAAACCGATGTCCACATTATAGAACTCTATGCTTCTCTGACACCGAAGCAGGAACGCTCGAAAGGCCAGTTCGAGATCATGGATGAAGCGCGCGAAGCTATACGCGGAGCAGCGCCCGATGCGGTCAAAGTATCAGTTCTTGAAGTGCCCTGGGTCAGCGGCACAACATCCGGCAGCTCCGATCTCGATTTGTTGCTAAAGGGAAGTGATCTGGTTTCTCTTTCGCAGTATGCTGACAGGTTGGTGCAGGAGATGCGCTCGCGTTCTGCTTTCGCCGATGTCAGGACGAGTTTTGAGAGCGGGCGGCCTGAGGCCCAGATATTGTTTGACCGAAGGCGCGCAGGTGACCAAGGCGTATCAGCGAGGTCGCTTGCCTCAACTGCCCGGATCGCGCTCGGCGGGGTTGATGTGGGCACATTTGAAGAGGACGGAAAACGCTACGACATCCGTCTACGCCTCGAAGAAGACCAGAGAGAAAGCGTAAGGGACTTCGACCGTATACAGGTGCGCGGAGCTGATGGCCGTCTCGTGGACATCGGCGCGGTTTCACAAGTGCAGTTCGCATCGGGGCCGTCACAGATTGATCGGTCTGACCGGGCGCGAAAAATATCTGTGCTTGGCAGTTCTGCGACCGGTGTGTCGCTGGGCGAGGCTACTGATGAGCTGCTTGCAGTTCTGGATGCCCATCCACCGCCCCCGGGTATCGTATACTCAATGGGCGGAATGGCTGAACGAATGCAGGAGACAGCTGGCGCAATCGGATTTGCGCTCGGTCTCGCCTTGCTGGCGCTCTACATGGTGTTGGCCAGCCAGTTTAACTCATTCGTTCAGCCGCTCGTGATCATGGTAACGGCACCGCTCAGCTTTTCCGGCGCGTTCGCCGGGCTATACTATTTCGGCTTGGAGTCTTCGCTCTTTGCGCAGATTGGCCTCATTGGTTTGATGGGGATCGTTATGAAAAACGGCATCCTACTGGTCGACCGGGCGAACCAACTGACTGAAGATGGGATGTCGCCCCGTACCGCGATCCTCCAGGCCTGCCCGGAACGCTTGCGCCCGGTTCTGATGACAGCATTTTCAGCAATATTTGGAATGATGCCGGTAGCATTTGCGACATCAGACGGTGCGGAGTGGCGCAACGCTCTAGGCGCGCTGCTCATCGGAGGTTTGACGTCATCAACTCTCCTTACATTGATCGTTGTTCCGGCCTTCTTCATGATGCTCAGCGATGTCGACAGTATCTTGGCACGGCTCAGGAGCCGGCCTTTATGGCCATTCAATCGGCTCAACCGTAAGGACGGTGAAGATTCACAAATGACAGCGTTTTCAACGGGCGACGAAGAGCACGTGCCAACCACTAGCCACACATAGTACGGTAAGTGACCATTTTGGTGCTCGAAGTCGACTGCGGGACTCCAATGCAGCCAATACTCTTCTACCAAAATTTTGTACTGATGTTTCTGGGCCAGGTGACGTTCGATAATTGGGGTTAACCCGTCATTCGCCTCCTAAGAATTGCATGTCCATATGGGGCCAATGGCGGCCATGAGGCGCTTGGGTGCAAATGTCTCTTTTTGCACACTTTGCGGACATCAGGATGACTGGGTCGATAAGTTGGACAAGCCTGAATTCCCTGAAGGTGGTTGGTGGGCATTTGCTGGCAGGCTGGCAGGCTGGCAGGCATCCTGAGTTTCCTCGCGATAATGGTGATGGGCTTTCTGGCTATGACGGGTCTCTGGAGATTGTTCTAGTCGATACCCGGCATCAGGCCTTGATCCGGCGATCACCGCTCGCGTAGCGAGCGGGCTGTTTCGCTGGCGGCCCGCCGCCAGCGGCCCGGCTCGTCTCCGGACCACTGGTCTGCCCTTGCCGGGCAGCCCAGCGGCATGCGGGTGTCTCGCCGGTGATCGCGCCAGCCTGCGCTTCCCACTGCAGGGCAGAGGGGTCACAGGCTGCCTGGCCTCTGAAAGCGGACCTATGACGTTTTCGATGAGCGTCTGACGGTCAAAGCTGCAGCGCATTGCGGCCTGGCCCGCGTTCGTCTTCCCGGCGTCCAGGACAGTCCCCCAATCAGACGGAGGTGGGCGGACGACCGGTCTGCCCGGACCCGCCGCTTGCGCAAGGCGACGGGACTGAGGGCGTCTTGAAGCGGTCTCAGCGTCCTACCTTTCCGCCTTGCCCAATCGGCTAACGGGTCCGGCCTGCCGGCCTTCTCGCCGCCCACCCCCGCCTGATGCGGGAGGGACATTTGGGCGGGGAGACGAGACTGACGCCATGACCACACCGCAACCTTCAGCCCCCCTTGCGGCAGACGCTGCACCCACATCTCCAGACCGGCCCCGTATCTATGTGGCCTGCCTTGCCGCCTACAATGATGGCTGCCTGCACGGGCGCTGGATCGACGCGACGACGCCTGATGAGGTGATGGCCGAGGTTCGCGCTATGTTGGCGGCGTCGCCGCTGCCGGACGCCGAAGAGCGGGCAATCCATGACTATGAAGGCTTCGAAGGCGCGCAGCTTTCCGAATATGCGAGCTTCGAGACAGTCTGTGATTTGGCTGATTTCATTGCAGAGCGTGGTCGGCTCGGTGCGCTGGTCCATCGCCATTTCGGCGATGACCTTGAGCAGGCCGAAGCGGCCTTCGACGACTATGCGGGCACCTATTCGAGCCGGGCAGACTTCGCTGAGGAATTGCACCGCGACACCGGGACCGAAATCCCCGCAGCCCTCGAATACTATATCGACTGGTCAGCGCTCGCCCGCGACATGGAGCTGAACGGCGACATTATGGTGTTCGAGACAGGGTTCGAAGACGTTCACGTCTTCTGGACGCGTTGAACGCCATGACCTTCTCCCAGCACTTCAACACCTACGCCTGCGAAGGCGATACGATCAGCTGCGAAGCCGAGGGCTTCACGGTCACGGCCCGGATTGTTGCCGATGACAGCCCCGATGCGCCCGACCAGCGGCAGGACGGATTCTGGCCCTCGCTCTACAAGGACGCGCCGGGATTTATCGGACCCGGCAATGGTTTCCGCCAGCGCTTCGCTGAGGCGCAGGCCAAGGCCGAAGCCGTCATGGAGGCATGGCGCAAGGGCGACTGGTTCTATTGCGGGATTGTCCTCTCTGTGGAGCGGGACGGGATAGACCTCGACTGCCACGCCGCGAGCCTCTGGGGCGTCGAATGCAATTATCCCGGTGCCGACAATAGCTACCTCACCACTCTTGCGAACGAGCTGTTATCCGAGGCGCTGGACGCAGGCCGCGCCGCTGCGGCCCGGCTTGCTGCGACCGTGACGGGCTGGGCTTCGACATGAGCGTTGCCCGCACCGTCACTGAATTGCTTGGCCCAAGGCCGCGCATGACGCTCGTCATTGCCGAGGCCCAGGTCGCCGAAATCTGGGTCGAGGGCCGCGCGCCGCTGATCACGATCCGCGACTATGACTGGGGCGAAACCGACCCTGAGCCGAGCCGAGACGGCGACGGCTTTCCCTTCACCAAGATCAATTGGAGAGGCCCCGCATGGGCGCTGGGTCTCTCGCTTTACCCGCCAGAAAAGGAGACCTCCATGGCACAGCCCGACCTCAAACACATCCCGCTCGACGAGCTTCGGATTTCAAAACTCAATATGCGGCATGGACGCAAAAAGCCGGACGTGTCGGACATATTGCCGTCGATCCGCGAGAGCGGCCTCCGCCAGACTTTGCTGGTTCGCCCCGAGGGCAAGTATTATGGCGTCATCGCCGGGCGCCGCCGCTTCTTCGCGCTGAAAGAGATTGCGAAAGAGGCAGGCGAGACGCCGCTGGTGCCATGCGCGATCATGGCCGAGAAGGATGCGGCGTCTGCGATTGCCGCGTCCGTCATCGAGAATGTCGGACGCCTGCCCGCAACAGAGATGGAGCAGTACGAGGCGTTCAAACGCCTGCATGATGAAGGCAAGGTGGTCGAAGACATTGCGACCTTCTTCGGGGTGACTGAGCTTCTGGTCCGGCGCGTCCTCGCGCTTGCTTCGCTGGCAGAGCCGATCCGCAGGCTCTACGCCGCCGACGGACTGGACCGCGAGACGATCCGCGCGCTGACGCTCGCCACGCCCGACCAGCAGGCCGAATGGCTTCGCCTCTTCGAGAGCGAGACCGAACGCGCCCCCATGGGACGGTCCTGTAAAGCTTGGATCACGGGCGGGACGACGATCACGACCGACAAGGCGCTGTTTGATCTCAACACCTATGACGGTTAAATCACTGCTGACCTCTTCGGGGAGCATGGCGTATTCGCCGATGCGGACCAGTTCTGGGACGCGCAATCGGCGGCAATTGCCGAGCGGATCGAGGCTTACAAGGCAGAAGACTGGGCCGATGTCATCTGCCTTGAACGCGGGGCGTACTTTCATCGCTGGGACCATGTCCAGTGCGCCATGGAAGATGGCGGGAAGGTCTTCATCGAAGTCCGACAGGACGGCACGGTCCAGTTCCATGAAGGACAGCTGACCTCCGCCGAGGCCCGTAAGCAGCAACAAGGTTTGAAGGGTGATAGCGACGCCGTTCCGGCAGCAATCCGGCCAGAAATGTCCGGCCCTCTGGCGGAGTATGTCCTGCTGCACCGACATGCCGCCGCACAGGCGAGCCTTGCCGCTTCGCCCGCGATTGCCCTCCGCTTGATGGTGGCGCATGCCATGGCGGGGAGCGCGCTCTGGGACGTGCGTCCTCACGAGCTTCGCGCCCGCAAGGATGAGACGCAGGCGAGTGTGGAAGGTGGGGCATCTGTGGCGGCGGTCGCTCAAGCGACGGCGCAGACCGACGCTCTGTTCAAGGCGCTCAACGTCAGTCCAGCGCTTCGCCGGAACGGCGATGACTACCGCTTGTGCGAGCTTTTCTCCGCGCTGCTCGCCATGTCCGATGAGGAAGTTTTGGCGGTGGTGGCGAGTGTCATGGCCCGGACGCTCGATGCCGGGAACGGCATTGTTGAGGCAGTGCTGCATGTCTGCGGCACCGATCTTTCGGCGGCTTGGAAACCAGACGAGGCCTTCTTCGATCTCACCAAGGACAAGCGCGCCATCAATGCGATGATTGGCGATATTGCGACCCTGTCGCTCGCAGAATCGTGCCGCGCCGAGACGGGTAAGGCGCAGAAGCAGGTGCTTGCGAACCGGATCAGCGGGGAGGGTTGCGAGGCCAATCCTGACTGGCGACCGGGCTGGATGCAGGTGCCGCCGACACGCCTTGTCGAGGGGGCCGGGTCACCGCCTGCCGATGCATGGACACGGATCGCGGGACTGTTCGAAGCGGAGGCAGAAGCCACGCCCGATGAGACACCTGAGACGCGACAGGACGCTGCCTGAATGATCGTCTCCTGTTCAGCCAGCTTAAGGAGCCGTCCGGTGCCTGTCACCGGGCGGCTTTCCGCTTTCTGGGGCTGGGGATTGTGGCTCCGATACCTGGGCGACCCATGAAAATGCCTTCAAAAAAATCGCGCGTCTTGAGTGCTCGATTGACAATCGAGACGCGTGTGATGAGGGGACTGATCTCTTCCCGAAAAGCGTGTCACTGACCCCTTGTTTCCGTCTTTGCCTTGAAGACCTGGACGCTGACTAAGCGGCCATGAAACCGACTGAGGCGAAGAAATTTCCCCGCCGCTGCGCGGCTCCTCGCGCAGCAAATTTCATCGCCTCAGTCGGTGCTCCGCATGCGCTTCGCCCCATACGGGTTCTGGCCGCTCAGTCCCCGTCCGGGCGGTCCGGCGTCGACGGGGACAAGGGGTCCCCGGAGACACGCCAAGGAAAGAAAAGGAGACCCCCATGGCAAACGCACTCGGATATGTCAGCGAAACCAAGTCCGGCTTCGAAGGCACCCTCGCAATGATGAACCTCTCAGCTGCAATCCGCATCGAGAAGAATGCGGAAAAGACTGAAGACGGCCATCCGGACTACCGCATCTATGCCGGTGAGACCTCGACCGAAATCGGCGGCGGCTGGATGCGCAAGTCGAAGGCATCGGGACGCGATTATGTTTCGCTGACGCTGGCAGACCCGCAGATCGGTCCCCGGCGGATCTTCGCCAACCTCGCCCCGGTCAAGGGCAAGAAAGGCCGCCACGTCATCCTCTGGAACGCCCGCGACTAGGGCAGGCAATTCAGGCCTTAAACTGGCCGCACCGGGTCTCGCCCCGGTGCGGCTTTTGTCGTCTTCTTGGTTTGGTTAGCATGCGTCTGGAAAAGAAGGATTGAGCTTTTTTCGTCTGTTTTCAGAAGAGTGTCCCGGCAATCTCATCTCGTCTGCAAGGAAAAGAAAAGGAGACAGACGATGACGATAGCGAATGACACTGCCGCTGAGCGCAAGGAATGGCCGGACCTGATGACAGTCGAGGAGGCGGCCGCTTTCCTCCGGCTGAAGCGCTCGACGCTTGATCATTATCGTTGCCAGGGAAGAGGGCCAGTCTACCGTAAACATGGCGCTCGGGTCTTTTATCCGAAGACCAATCTCATCGCCTGGTCAGAGCGTAATGCCTATGCTTCGACCTCTGAAAGACTGCGGTCGACGCGGTGAGGAAAGCACCTTTCGCGTTCACCATTGGCCTGTCGGTCCTCTGTCTTGGAAGTCTCGGATTTTCACTGAAACCGAACCTTATCTGGAACCGGACCGACAGCGCGCCGCGAGGCCTTTATTGGGTGAAGGATGCTGACATTTCTGTCGGAGACTGGGTCGTGGTTTCACCGGAAAGCGAACCCGTTCTTTGGATCGCGGATCATGGTTTTATCGGGCCGGACTGGCCCGTGATCAAGCGCGTGGCAGCGTTAAAAGATGCTAAAATCTGCCGCGAGCAAGAGACAGTTTCAATCGATGGAATGCCCGTCGCAATCGCCAAAAGCATGACGGCGGCTGGCCTCGATCTACCCGTTTGGCAGGGCTGCCGGGCGCTTGGAGACGAAGAAGTTTTCCTGCTTGGCGATCATGAGAACAGCCTGGACGGGCGGTATTTCGGGCAGGTGCACAGGCAGGACCTGGATGGCCGGGCTCATCTGGTCTGGCGCAGTCAGGGCAAAGACAAGGGCCAGCGCATCGATGCGGATGCAACGAAGTAAGATGTGGAACAGCGTATGGCGGTTAGGGCAAGATTAAAGGTGTGGCACCAGCCTGCAGCTAGCGCCCTGTCTGCACATCTTTTTTGTGGTGCCATTTGCACGCAGTTGTGGTGCACACCTAATGAGGAATGCCCAGTTGGTACGGGCAATTGCCTGGTGCATTCAGCATGAGCGGCGAAGATGGCTTCAGGCCGCGGCTTGGCCGGCTTGGCGATCAGGGCAGGTCTGGCGGGAAAAGGTTCCGCCAGCGCTTGTTGAAGGCTGGCGCGAAGCTCAATCGCACGGCTCGCAAACCCGCCTTCACAGGAGCGCGGATTGGACGTGGGACAGCCGCCGGTCGAATGGCCTCCTGGCATAGTCAGAGCCTCGCCCGGATGCGTATGCGTCGCGTGGTCGTGAAGGTGCACATTGCGCGGGCTGGAAAGGTTGGCGGCAAGGGGCTGTTCAGGGCGCACCTCAAATACCTCCAGCGGGACGGCGTGGACCGCGATGGAAAGGGCGGCGAGCTCTATTCAAAAGACCGCGAGAATGTGGGTGACCGGGACTTCGTCGAGCGTAGCGAAAAGGATCGTCACCAATTCCGGATTATTGTGGCACCGGAAGACGGGGATGCGTTGGGCGACCTGAAAGAGAACACTCGTGCCCTGATGGCGCAGATGGAAAAGGATCTCGGCACGCGGCTCGACTGGGTCGCGGTCGATCACCACAATACCGGTCATCCGCATACGCATGTCGTCATCCGGGGAAAGGACCAGAACGGCAAGGATCTCGTCATTGCGCGGGAATATCTGACCAAGGGGCTGAGGCGGCAGGCAGAAGACCTTGCCACGCTGACGCTTGGACCGAGGCGGGATGTCGAAATCCTCCAGTTGCAGAAGCGGGAGGTGGGGCAGGACCGTTATACGTTGATTGATAAAGGGCTCGAGGCGGATGCGGTCGAGGGTCTGATCGAGATCGGGTCGGCAGGGACGTCTGGCGATCGGTTCAAGCGTTCGCTGAGGCTGTCGAGATTGAAGCATCTGGAAGCGTTGCGCCTGGCTGAAAAGCTGGACGCATCGACTTGGAAGCTTTCGCCCAGACTGGGTGAGACGCTTCAGGCCATGGGGCGCAAGGGCGATATCATCCGGACGCTGTCTGCCGAGCATATGCAGGGCAGAGTGCCTGACGTGCATTTCTTCTCGGGCAGGCCTTCCAACGCCCAGCCTGTTCTGGGGGAGGTTCTGTCGAGCGGTCCGGAGGATGAATTGCGGGACCGGCGGTTCCTTCTGGTGCGAAGCTTTGAAGGCGAAGTCTGGCATGTCGATGCAAGCGGGATCGAGCCGGGGTCGATGCCGCCGGACGGAGCAGTAGTGGAGGTCACTCGGGCGAAGGTGAAACCGCTGGCGGCGGACAGGACGATCTTCGAGGTCGCTGAGCGGTCGGGTGGGGTGTATTCCGACGCGCTTCACAAGCTAGAAGATCCGGGGTCATCGGAGGCTTACAGGCTGGCGCATAAACGGCGCCTTGAGGCGCTGCGGCGGGGTGGGATTGTTGAACGGGTTCATGATGGGAGTTGGCAGGTGCCGGCGAATTATCTTGAGCGGGCGGCCGAGTTTGAGGCAGCAAAGGGACGGGGAGTACGCGTTGGCGTGAAGTCGTGGCTTGGATTGGAGGCAGCAGTTGAGCGGGAGGCTGATAGCTGGCTGGATAGCGAAGAGGCGGAAGAACCGAAAGTCGCAGAAAGTCGGCGACTGCGGGAGCTCCATACAAAGCGGCGGGAGTTTCTGATGCGTGCCGGCTGGTTAGGCGACGACAACGAACGCCTGTCTGAGGTATCGAAGAAGGCGCTCCAGTCAGCCGAGATGAGGGAAGCTGCGGCTAGTATTGGGAAAAAGTTGGGAGCTCAGTTTTGGAAGCTCGATGCGGCGAGCTCGTTACATGGCCAATTGATTGGTACCACCGACCTAGCGGCGGGGCGGTTTGCAATTGTGCAGAATGGAAAGCAGTTTGCGCTTGTACCGTGGAGAAATGAGATGGGGCGATATATGCAGCGTGACCTGGTCGTTCGGCGAGCCGCTGACGGCCTATCTTGGCGGCTGGCTTCAGGCAGAGCCAGAGGGCTGGAGATTTGAATTACTATGGCTGCTTTGGGTGTAAAAGTGGACATCAGAACTTGCGATAAACTGGTGGAAAAAATCGCCGCTTGCTATGAAGATTTCTTTATTCCGAAAATGCAGTAACGTGGAGTTGTTGGAAACTTCGAATGCCCCAACGATGTATATATGGTTCACAGGAGGCTCATCACGTTACACTTGAGCTTTCGAGACGGACGTCCAGATTTAGTTTTCGAGCATCGCACATGGCACCTCACGGGTCGGATACTGGCACCGAACGCGATCAAACATTTGCTATGCGTCGACTGGTGCGACGACGTTATGTCCGCGGCTAACAAAACCAAAATCAAGGATGATCGCTAAATATCCCTAACCGCGCCTACGCGGCTTCCCATCTTTGCACCATTCGATTTTTCCCTTCTTTACCCAAAAGTGACACCCGCAACTGTTGGTCTGATGAACAGAAGGCGTGATTGTCGGTCGGCGCACTTTGTCTAGGGTGACTTTCCAGCGGGGACGTCGATTAGGGTTCAGCGAAAGTGCTATTCGCTCCCCGCACCCTCCTGGGCAGGTCATACATGCCCATTTCTGGATCTCTTGATCCCCAACGATGACCAGTTCTCGCTTCGCTTCTGGCTGACCCTTGGGAAACCGGTCTTTCCAGCTTGCGATGAAGTCAGCCTTTATGAAGCCAAGTGAAGCAAATATGCGTAGCAGTCGTGACAACATTTTATCTCACCATTCCTAGGAAGGGTATTTGGTCAGCCAGCCCTCGGTTCTCGCCGGTTCCGCAGAGCGGACAATGCATTGGAGTAGCCCCTTCAATGACCCTGTCGTCATTTTGGTGAAAACGCCTGATCCGCCTGGCAACCATGCCCTGACCGCCCTGATAACCCGTCAGCGCATCGATGAGTGAATTCACCGCGACACAAGCCATTTCGGTGGTGAACGTGACAACCGCTGGGGCAGGATCACCGCCGCCTTTGATGTAAGCCTCGTCTTTGAGCCGTGCGTAGGCTTCTGGGTCTCGCTGCCTCAGAGCGTCTTCGCCCGCGATTTTTGGGTCGACCACACCCTGACACAAGAGGCACTGATGTCCGGTAACAAGTGTCGATACGCGTCCAGTGACATCGACACGCTCGCCGCCCCTGTTACGCATGCGCAGTCCCACATCGATCAGGGGAATGCCATAGTAGGTGGCCAGTCGGTTCAGGAACAGACGACCACTATGATCATCCGTGCACCCGAATATGACATCACAGCTCTTCAATGCATCTCGCGTTTCCGGCTCTCCGCACCAGGCTTCCAAACCGATAAACTCAACACCCAGCCCTGCACGGATTGTTTCACGTTCTGCCAGTTTGACTTTCTGGGTACCAACATCACTCCGCCCGGTGCCATGGACGCGGTTAAGGTTCGTCGCCTCGAGCCGATCACGATCAACCATTAGAAGGTGCCCGACACCTAGTCGGGTCAAAAGACAATTGACGGCGCTGCCTGTCGCACCTGCGCCAACGATGCCAATTCTCAGCCCACTGAGGATGCGATTGAAATCGTCGCCGAAGAGCCTCGCCTGGCGATCAAGGGCGTCTTGGGTAACAGCAGAAGCACCAGGAGTCTGTCTGAACCGCAATCGAGCGCCAATCTCTGAAACCTCGTCTATCAGCTCGAAGCGGCTCTGATCGAACCAGAACCTGGCCGCGATCTGACCGTCCCCGCCTACAACTAGGCTGATAAGGCCAGGAAGTCCTTTCAAGGTAACTGTTCGGGCAAGCTTTGCCTCGTTCTCGTCGTCTTGGTCGGAGAACGCCGCTACGCCCCCAGGGTGGGTGTGGACAATCGCCGGAACCGTCCCGGAATTTCTCGCGTCCGTAAGAAGTCTAATAAATCCTTCGGTTTTCCAGGAGACATGGCGAGCGGAAGCACTGATCAATTCCTCAGTCGGTATTGGTCTGAACAGATGCGACACGAAGCGCCGCCTCGGTTCTAGTGTCCACGGGTCGGACGCGATGCTCGATTGTCCGAACAGCATGTACGCTGGGACTTCGTGCCCGGTCCCTTCTGTAAGGAGAGACCGGGCGGCTTGCGCATGTGCGCCAAGCAATGACAGGTCGAGGGCCGTCATCACTTCGCACACTTCTCGAAGGCGCTGCGGGCACGGGCGACCATCGTATGGATCCCGTCAACACCAGGACGCCAGATCTGACTATGGCGAGACCAGCGCTGCCATGTCTGATTGGCGAATTGATGAGACACATCGGCAGCGTGCGGATACTGACCCGTTTTCAACGACCGCACCCATGGCAGAACGTAAAACATGTCTGGGCAAGCATCCGGATAGCCAAGCGGTAACATGATCAACAAGTCGACATGAGACTGGTCAAACACACCGTCTGCAAGCGGGAAGCCTTTGAGGATCACGCCCGCGCCCGCTCGATCGCCTACAACGTCGAACTCGATGCCTTGCTGGGTCAAATAAGCTTCGTCAGCCTCAGGCAACGACGCCAAGCCTTCGGTCGTCTCGGCCTCAATGCTGATGAAACGCTCAAGGCCCGGATCATCGAGATTGATCAAAATGCAATCATCAATCTTGATGTCGTGGCCCTTCCCGCCGCGCACTTCTTGATACAAATCGTACCCATCGGGTAGCTTGGCGAGAGACTTCACCACGAGCCCACTGATAACCGGCAGAGGCCATTCCAGGTCTGCATTGTCGATCATAAAGCGAAATGTGCGATCTGAACGCACCACGAGGAACTTCTCCGCACCGCGTGCGCGCAGATCATAGGGCTCGTCGGGTCGCAGAGTTTCGATATCGCCGTTGGTGAGGATCGCAGCGACGACATAGTCTTCTGCAATTCTGGCACCTTTTGCTTCGGCAAGCTGGCGGGCAAGCGGCTTTGGATCGTGCAGCACGAGTGGCTGGAAATCCAGCTTCTCGTCACCGATCAGCACGCGGTATCCACGATCAGTGCGCAACGGACGGCCCTGTTCGATGGCAGCACGGAGGTCATCAGGCTCGCCTTTTTCTGGATGTGGTTGGGTCATATTCGGTATTCCTATTCTTCGAGAGCGCCGGGATTGGCGCCCTGTCACTGGGTCAATCGCCGCAGCGCGGAAGAACCGGAAAAGTCAGTTCAGATTTTTTCTCTTGAGCTCACCCGTCGGGAGCTCACCGCAGATGAAAAAGGCCGGACACTGCGGACAGGTCCGCCCAGGCCTTGGTGGAAATTGTCCGGAGGCAATAGATTCGCCAAAGCCTTTGAGCGCCTCAAGCCTATTGCTGAGCTTGCGTGTCGTCATCTCCAGGGGCACCACGTCGGCATTCGCAAGAAAGACAATCTCGGCATCGACGCCTTCTCGAGCAGCGACAGATTGGAAAACCGCGGCTTCCAATCCCTCACCCACTGACTTTGATGATTTGCCGGTCCTCACGCGCCGCAAGCGCTTCTGGCCAGTTGGGGAGATCTCACTCGCATCAGCCGTTACAACGACTGTGAGCCCACCCATATCATAGTGAATAGGTGCACCGGTCTGTACCTGGTGACCAGATCTAAGGTTGAGCAGGGTTTCCACTAAGCCGATAGCAATTCTTTTGTAGTCCGCCGCATACCCATGATCTATGGGGCCGCTGTCTTTCCAAGCTGCATCAAGCATGGTCATTGCGGTTTCGTAGTCTATTGGACCATCAGTGATGGCGTTGATCTCGCTTACCACTTCTTGGACCGCGTTATGCATTTGCATGAACGGCGTTTCCCGGCGTCGACCGCCAATGCGCAACACGTGAGTGTAGAAAAACCGTCGGGGGCAACGTTCAAACAAGCCCAACTGACTGAGGCTCATTTGAATGTGATCGTCAAAACGCACTGGCAACGCGCTTGGCGTCTCATTGCTTTCTGTTCGCGATGCATTGCCGCTCAAATCGACGTGTTCGATGCCTTCGAGTTGGTCGATGTATGGTGAGGGTGATCGCCTACGGTTTGGGCCTTGGAATCCAGGCGAATAGAGCCACAGTCTGCTCTCCGCTCGAGACAGCGCGACAAAGAATATGCACGCCTGCTCTTCTTTGTGTCCATCCGCCATGTACTGCGTGATCGTCCCATCGAACGCCTCAATCATGCCGTCAGGCAAAGGCGGCGCTTTGCTGGTCTGAAATGCGCGGGGCAACACGCCGTTTGCAAGGCTCGGCAAATGGACAGATCCGAATTCCAAACCCTTGCTCGCGTGTATGGTCATCATGCGAACCGCGTCAATTTCGCTCGCAGCTGGGGGAAGCTCGCGAAGGTCTCTTTCATCCGACAGGGCCACCAGTCGGCATATGTGGTCCAGAAGCCGCTTGATCGGAAAACCTTTGCCGCCGGGGCGCACTGCGCGAATGAAATTCTGCAACTGCCAGATCGCTATGGCTGGATTTGGTTGCCCCTGGAGCAAACCAAAGGCGAGGCGAGCACCGTAGCTCGTGTGTTCGAAAAGTAGCTCGCGGAGAACATCCCACGCACTGGCATCGGGACAAAACTCGGCAAACACCTTTTGAAGCGCTGTAAAACCGCTTAGACCATGATCACTTAGCCCGAGCTCGGACGGTTGGATCCGGGACCAGTGAAGCGGGCCTGGTTGGTCGGCCTGCTTCAAATGGTCTAGGATGCGATCAACATCCCCAAGGGGCATCTGGAATTCCGGCAATTGGGCCGCTCTCACAATCCCCATCGCAAGGGGGTCGACGACCAGCGACAGGAGCGAAAGCATGTCTTTCACTTCGGGACGGTCGAAAAGAGGCCCGAGATACAGGATGGAGACACCTCGGGCGGCAAGACCCTTGGCAATCTCTGCAAGTCTATCGTTACCTTTGCAGAGCACAGCTTGGTCGCGCAGCGAGATGCCCTTTTCAAGGTCAGCCGCAATCTGCTGTGCGATTAGATCAATCTCATGGTCTTTCGAGGCTGCGAGACTGAAAACAGGTTTTGTGCCAAATGTGTCTCGCTGAGCAACAAACTCAAACCGCTCACCGGCAGCGCCCATTTGCGCCGTAGCGAACGACTTTACGGTCACGCAGATTTCAGTCGATGAGCGATAGTTTCTAGAGAGTTGACCTATCTTGGCACCCGGGAAATCGGCGCTGAAACGTGACACATTCAATGACGACGCGCCCCGGAATCTGTAGATCGACTGCTTTGGATCTCCAACGACCCACAAACCTTCTCCGGCCGGCTTCAACCCCTTGAGCAGACGGACGCTTGCCCGGTTCACATCCTGATACTCGTCAACAAGTATGTGCGCGTATCGGTCTGCAAGATACGCCCTGACATCCTCATGCGCCTCAAGCAACCGGACAGGGAGTTGGACGAGGTCGCCGAAATCCAAGACATCGCGCTCCTTTTTTAGCGCTGTGTAGGCTGCGTATACCTTGGCGCACTCCAAGGTTTTCTGTGCTCGCTCACAGGCTTCAGTACCCGGGGCTTCGGCCAACATCTTTTCAGCCAGGTGCATGAACTCATCCGGGCTAATCACTTCATCATTCGCTCGTGAGATCGCGCTCAGCAGATCGCGGATCGTTTGTGTCGGATCCCATACATCCTTGAAATGATGGAGGTCCAATCGAGGGAATTCGTCTTCGAGCAAGGCAACGGCTTCGGCCTGATCGATCAGGCGCGGTTCACCGCCCAATCCGAGCTTCTTGTGAAACCTCTTGATGAGATCATATCCAAACGAATGAAATGTCCCGGCCCAAAGCGTTCCAGCGGCTTCGGGCCAGCGGCCCGTGATCCTGTCCAGCATTTCCCCAGCCGCCTTGTTTGAAAAGGTCAGGACAAGGATGCTTTCTGGGTCAACGCCTCGATCCCTGAGGGCCAAGACGCGTCCGACCAGGGTTTGGGTTTTCCCTGTGCCTGGTCCGGCCTCAAGCAAGAAAGCCGCACCGGTATGACTTGCGGCACTTGCTTGTTCCGGATTGAGCGGCTTGGGCGCCTGCACAGGTTGATCTCGTTGCGTTACCTCAGGCAGAAAAAGCCCATCGAACAGCTGAACGGTAACTATCTCCACAGGCGCGTCGAACCTCGCCGCGATGTCAGGTGCGCTCAAGCCGTCTTCCAAGTGCATTTTGCGAACGACAAACCGAGGGAGAAGAAACTCACGCGCAAACATGTCCATTTGGACTTCGCGCCGATCTCGTCGATGATAGTCGACGACATGGCCCTCAGAGCGCGTTGACCCGCCAGCTTGCCGCATAGGGTCGACCTCAACGGTTGGGACAGATCGGACGAGGCCACCAAAGACATGATGGGCAATCTCGTGTGCGATGAGAAATGCGTCCTCAAATCGCGATCCGGTTTCCTCGTGCAATATGAGATCCGCATCGGCGTCAAACAACGCGCGACCGCCTCGCAGCATGTCGTGACCTTTAGGAAAACTCTTGACTTCCAGGTCGCGGCGGCGAGCCTCCCAGACTACTCGTTCGAACAGATCATTTTCCGGCGCGCCAGCCGCCACGGCTTCGCAAAAAAGAGACGCGGCGCGCTGTCGCGTGGCCTCAATCGCGTCCATCAGAATCCATCAGTCTGGCCAGCTGATCCGCCTCGTCTGGAAAGCTTTTCAGATAGGCCTCAAAAGATATCTGGTCTGGGGGCCGCGGTTGTCCATCAGACTTGAAAGCGACTGCCGTTCCGATCGATGCCTCTCCTCGCAGATAGGTCTCAAGTGTCTTCTCGGATTGGCCAAGAGCCTTTGCGAGCTGCTTCAAAATGCGTGGAGGTACGGTCGCAGCAATAACGAGGCGATCCCTGAAGCCTGCCAAGAACGCTCTGCTGACTCCCAGATTCTTCGCCGCTCGCTTTATACTATCCTTGGAAAAAAGTGACTCTTCGTCCTGGCCCCTATCTCCAACCGCATCGGTTTCAAAGTCTTGGAATGCAGCCTTGACCTCCGCGTCACTCGTGGCTTCAGCCTCGAACCTGACGAGGTTGAGCTCATGGAACAGATCGGACAGCGCTTCCACATATTGCGGATAGACGCGCAGGTATCGTTCTAGGGTTTGGGTCGATACGTCTTCTTCCATAGAAAAAGCATCCAACACGTCTTCGAGGGCGACGCCGCGCTTCATGACGCACCCTGATCGGCGATGAGTGCTTTTAGCTTTTTGATCGCACTGGAATGCCGATAACGGACCGCTCTGTCCGTTAATCCCAACATCTTTGAGATCGAGGGCTTAGTGAGGTCTTTGGTCTCTGATTGAATACCTTGGAGCATGAGATTGATCACGATACGTTCCTTCTCCGGGAGTTGATCAATCGCCGGTGCGACCTTAAACCGGAAAAAATCAGTGTCAGCTTTGGCACTTCGCGCTTGATAAGCCGCCGCCAACGCTCTCTCAAACTTCTCGTCCATCCCTCTCGAAAGGCTTGGCGCGTCCATCGAATCTGTACGCGCCTCTCTCCGGGCAATTGTACGCTTCGCGGTAGATCTGCGACGGGCGATGGCTTGGTTGAACCGGACTTCAAAAAAATCGAGTTTTTCGCAATAGCCTTCTCGATCTCTTGCGATGTACTCGTTGACTTGGCCCACCACGGTTTCTCGGACGAATAACGCAGTTGAAGCTGCACTGTCGCCGCCATCCTGCGTGCGTCGACTAGGCACGGGGCACAAGGCCTCGATGCGCTGAATGATCAGTTGATACAGCGCATCGAAAAACGTGTCCGACTTGTCGTCCGTACTTGCTCGAAGTAGATGCACCAACACTTCCGAGGGAACGTATCCGGGCGCATCGGTGTTTCGGATTTTAGCCCTGGCCAACACAGTTTCCCGCGAAAGCTCTTTCGCCACCTGGATAGCTGCTTCTATTGGAGCCGGTCGATAGTATCTCGTGCCGTCTGTTTGGTTGACCGCTTGAAGCACGGGGACAGGACTGGTGCGGAATTCGTCAGCGGGCTTTTCCATGGTCAAATCAACCCCTGATAGGGCCGCAAAAGTGCGACGGTTTCGGTCAGCCCATGGCGTTGCTCCCACGTATCCAGAAGCTCTTCAGCGCTGTAAGCGGGATTTCGCAGACGGGTCCGAAGCTGCTTTACCGCTTCAGCGGTGCGAATCTGGTCTAGATCGATTGCATCCGCGATGAAACTGTCCGCTGACTTCGCTTCCAGTTCGAAGGGCTGGAGGGCCTCGCTCGGAAAATCAGCCAGGTTTTCTGTGACGATCATGGATGCCTTGCAGAGAATAGCGGCGTGTACGACATGGTGATCGTTGGCATCGGGAAGCCCGGGGTAGGCAGGCGTTGCGCTAAAATCCGCGTCGATCATGGCTTCCGGGAACAAGGATCGCATCCCGCCGCACGATGCTTTCGCGCGATCTTCGGCATTGGGTTTTCCATGCTTGTTGAAAACCAAGGCCAGAGCGGCCTCGGTTTCCTTCAAAATGCGCTCGCTCCAACGAAACCGATACATTTCCGCCTGCGCCAACGTGAAGATCAGATCGCGCTTCGGCGCGCTTACCAGCACGTTGGCATCAATGAGAGCGGTGTAGCGGTTGGCAAACATGATGCTTAGTAGAGATCCTGATCCATACCGATGATGTCATCGAGCTGGCGTTGTCGCTGCGCATCGCGTTCTCGTTTAAATGCGAACACATCTCTCGCTTCAATGCGCCGGTGTCGCCCGGTCTTCGTGAACGGTAACTTTTTCTCTTGGAGCAACTTTATGAGAAACGGCCGAGAAACATTCAGGATATCCGCAGCCTGTTGTGTTGTGAGCAATTTCGAGTTTGGCACAAAGGTGACGCCTTCTCCGCGCTCGATATGAGCAAGGATATCGCGCAGCAACTTTGAAAGAGCTGGTGCAAGCACAAGGGTTTGTCGTTCTCGCTTATCATCAACGACGGTAATCGGCTCTGCTTCGTGTGTTAATAGAATCTCGCGCAGGTGTGCTGCTGAGGTTCGCATATCCTCTGTTGGAATGGTGTCTCCCAACTCAAACGCATAGGCACCTGGGGTGGTCATGGGCTTCTCCTTGTTCGGTGAACCCGCCTTCTTCTGTGCGGTCTTCCTCTCTTCGGTATAACAGCTCTCTAAATAGTCGATATTCGAAATATTCGCAATAGTCGAAATACTGCTCCCGCCGGCTGAGGGTTTTTTTGACGATAAATCTTTGAATTGTATGTGCTATTCGACGCAAGAAAGCTTCGGGCATCTCTTTCAGGGGGAGGCGAACTTTTCGTCCAATGTTCGGTACGGAGGTCGGCCTGCCGCGCCGCTAACGTCTGCTGTCGAGGTTGTTCGGCCGCGCCGACTTTGCTCCTGCTTGTCGAATTTGGCCGACGATTGGACTGATCGCACCAACTAACCCGAGTAAGTTATCTCTCGAAGCTTCGGGAGCCAGCTTTGTCGCCCACCAAGATACTTTTTGGACAGATTGTTGTAGTGTTTGCGTGCGTGCTTGGGGCGTGCTGGGTGGCCACGCAGTGGGCGGCGGGCGAACTTGGCTACCAGCCGGCTCTGGGCGAGCCCTGGTTTGTCTGGTCGGGATGGCCGGTCTATTTGCCGTGGCGCATTTTCCAGTGGTGGTATGCCTATGAGGCCTATGCGCCGGATGTGTTCAACCGGGCAGGGCTGATTGCTGTAAGCGGCGGGGTGCTCGGAATTGCCGTGGCGGTGGCGGGCTCTGTGTGGCGAAGCCGCTATGACCAGAATGTCACGACCTATGGGTCTGCGCGATGGGCGAGGCTTGGGGATTTGAAAGTGGCTGGCCTTTTGTCTCGTCGCGGGGTGTTCCTCGGACGCTGGAAGGGGCGATATCTACGCCACGATGGTCCGGACCATGTCATGGCCTTTGCGCCGACGCGGTCTGGCAAGGGCGTGGGGCTGGTTGTGCCGACGTTGCTCTCCTGGACCGACAGCTGCGTCATTCATGACATCAAGGGAGAGAACTGGGAGCTGACATCCGGCTGGCGCTCTTCATTCAGTCGGTGCATCCGGTTCGATCCGACCGATGCCGGCTCGCCGCGTTACAATCCATTGGCGGATGTCCGGCTTGGGCCAAACGAGGTGCGCGATGTCCAGAACATTGCCGATATCCTGGTCGATCCGGAAGGTAGCCTCGAGCGGCGCAATCACTGGGAAAAGACGGGCCATGCTTTGCTGGTCGGGACCATCCTGCATGTTCTCTATGCCGAACCTGACAAGACGCTTGCAGGGTGCGCGCGGTTCCTGGCGGACCCGCGCCGGCGGTTCGAGGCGACGCTCACCCTGATGATGAATATGCGCCACCTCGGGAAGACAGTGCATCCCACGGTGGCCGAGACGGCGCGCTCTCTTCTGAACAAGTCAGAGAATGAGCGCTCCGGTGTGCTCTCGACGGCATTGAGCTTCCTGGAGCTTTATCGCGATCCTGTGGTGGCTCGGGTGACCGGTGGGAGTGACTGGGTCATCGGGGATCTTGTCGCTGGTGACCGGCCTGTGTCTTTGTATCTCGCCTGTCCGCCATCCGATCTGTCGCGGACCAAACCGCTGATGCGGCTGGTGCTGAACCAGATTGCGCGGCGGCTCACCGAAGAGCTGCCGGGGCAGGGTAGGCGGAAACTCCTGCTGATGCTGGACGAATTTCCGGCGCTGGGGCGGCTGGATTTCTTCGAGCAGGCGCTCGCCTTCATGGCGGGCTATGGCATCAGGGCCTTTCTCATTGCCCAGTCGCTCAACCAGATTGAGAAGGCCTATGGTCCGAACAATTCTATCCTCGACAATTGTCATGTCCGGGTGGCGTTCGCGACGAATGATGAGCGCACCGCCAAGCGTGTGTCAGAGGCACTCGGAACAGCGACGGAACTGCGCGCCCAGAAGAATTATGCCGGCCACAGGCTCGCGCCTTGGCTCTCGCACATGATGATGTCGCATCAGGAAACGAGCCGACCGCTCCTGACGCCCGGCGAGGTGATGCAGCTGTCTCCGTCGGAGGAGCTGGTGCTTGTATCGGGGCGCCCGCCACTGAAAGCGCAGAAGCTTCGCTACTATGCGGACCGGAACTTTACCCGGCGTGTGCTGCCCGCTCTTGAGCGTGTTGAGGGTCTCGTCGAGGAGGCGGGGTCGTCAGAAGGCGGCGACCGTGACCGGCACCAGGCGGAGACTGGTGACATGGACGGGCGCGATCCAGCGCTTCAGCCTGAACTGCCGCTGGTGCCGGAATGTAAGCCGGACTTGGAGGTGGGTGAGGTTGAGGATGAGGCAGCAGTACCCGAAGAGCGCAAACCAATGGATCTCGCCCGCCGGGCGGCGGCAATGGATCGCGGCGACCAGGACTTATTGCCGGATTTCTGATCATGTCGAAACCTCGCGCCAATCTCCGCCTATCTACGAAATTGTACGATGCACTCTGCCGGGCGGCAGAAAGCCCCGGCGTGACCAAGACGGCCATTTTGGAAGCTGCGCTGGAACAGTATCTTTTCCCTGATAAGGACAAGGATCTGGAAAGCCGCTTGCTGTCGCGGCTGGATGCGTTCGACCTGCGCCAGGGCGCGATCGAGCGGGATGTGGCGCTCACCATGGAGACGCTCGCCCATTTCGTTTTCTACTGGCTGTGCCGGACTGATCCCTTGCCGGAGGGCGAGCGGGATGCGGCCCAGGCGCTTGGGCAGAGACGGTTTGATTATTTTATTGAGCAGGTGGCGTCGAAGCTGGCCAATGAGGGTTCGGTTACCACGAGGATTGGGCTTCCCTTGGAGGATGACGTCTAGATCGCTGAATTGATTTTGATTATCCCACAAATCGTCCGGTTTGGATTATGTGGGATAAACGGACTTACTCATCCGCCAGAAGCTAAAGCGACGATAGAAGCCGCGTTCAGGTGTGTGTAGCGCTTGAGCATCTTCCAGTCCTTGTGTCCCGTGACCAATGCCACTTGCTGGATTTTGAGACCTGCCTCGAACAGGCGGCTCGTGCCTTCGTGGCGAAGGTCATGGAAGTGCAGGTCTTCGATGCCGAGATCGATGCAGGCACGGCGGAACGCGGTGCCGATGGTTCGGGGATTGTGTGGGAAAACGCGCCCCGTCGAGTTGCTGGCTCTGCGCTGGTCGTTTATCAGCGCCCAGGCATCATACCCGGTAAGGCCGACAAGCGGGACCTCCTGGTGATTGCCATCCTTCTGCCGAGGATCCTTTCGATCCCTAACGGTCACGATACGTCGGCGCATGTCGACATCGTCCCATTCGATCTTGCAGATTTCTGATTGGCGCATGGCTGTCGCGATTGCGAACTGGATGATCCTTGTCATGGGCGCCCAGTAGCGGTCATTGGCGTCGAAGAAGGCGAAAAGCTGATCGAGTTCTTCTTGGGTTGGCCGCCGGTCACGCTCCTTGCTCTTGCCGATCAGGCCAAGCCGATTGAGAGCGATACGGGCAAGCTTCACTTCTTCGACAGGCGTGTGGACGCCATGCACGGCTTTGGCGTGTAGCATAATCGTCTTCAGGTAGGAGATATCCATGGCGATCGTCGCGGGTCCGGCCCCTTCAGCCGCGCGCATGCGGCCGAATTCTACGATAGTTTCACGGTCAATCTGATTGATCCTCGTGTGGCCAATGTCTTGCTTCAGCTTGTTCAGCGAGTAGGACTTCGAGCGGCGCAGGGGCTTTCGGGACTCATGCATGTCTGCAATGTGCAGATCGACGAGGTCGATGAGGGTATTGAGATGCTTGGGACGGGATTTGGAAACGCTTTCGCCGCGATCAATGCGGCGCTCCATATCGACCGTCCATTCATCCGCATCGCGGCGCCGCTTGAAGGTCTTAGAGACATAGCGTCCATTTCGTCTGACTTGAGCCCGCCAGCTGCCGGAGGGAAGTTTCGTGATCGACGCCATTTCGTGTGCGCTCCGTGTGCAGTGACAGATCAAAACCGGTACAATCGTGTGCAAATTCATCCAAAAAAGTGCACACGTTCTTGTTTTAGTCCTCAGAAACTACTGAAAAAAGCATGAAAAATCAAGTCTATAGATTTTCGGTTGCCCCTATGATGGACTGGACGGACCGGCACTGCCGCATGTTTCATCGCTGCCTGTCGAAGCGGGCGCTGCTCTGGTCGGAAATGGTGACGGCGGATGCGGTGATCCATGGCGATCGTGACCGCCTGATCGGCTATGCGGACGCCGAGCATCCGATTGTCCTGCAACTGGGCGGCAACGAGCCTGCCAAGCTTGCCGAGGCGGCCGCCATAGCCGAACAGTTCGGCTATGATGAAGTGAACATCAATTGCGGATGCCCGTCCGACCGGGTCCAGTCCGGGGCGTTTGGTGCATGTCTCATGGCCCGGCCCCGGGAAGTGGCCGATTGCGTCAGCGCGATGCAGGCCAGGGTGTCGATCCCGGTTACGGTGAAATGCCGTATCGCCATTGACGATCTGCCGGCAGAGGAAACCCTGTTCAACTTTGTCGAGACGGTCAGCGCCGCCGGGTGCAATGTGTTTACCGTGCATGCGCGCAAGGCCTGGCTCAAGGGGCTCAGCCCGAAGGAGAACCGGGACATCCCGCCTCTGGATTATGATCTTGTGGCGCGCCTGAAGGTGGCCCGGCCAGACCTTACCATCGTGCTCAATGGCGGCATCACCACGCTCGACGCCTGCCAGTCCCATCTGACCACGTTTGACGGAATGATGCTGGGGCGCGCCGCCTATCAGACGCCGGCCCTGCTCGGCGACGTCGATGCGCGCCTGTTCGGGGAAGGGGGACCGGTCTCGCCGTTCGAAGCCATTGAAGCCTACCGGCCATATATGGCGGACCGCCTGAAGGAGGGTGTGGGCCTGCATGGCATGACCCGCCACATGCTGGGCCTGTTCAATGGGCGGCCCGGCGCCCGGCAGTGGCGGCGGACCCTTTCGGAGAAAGCGGTTCGCAAGGGCGCGGGTCTGGATGTGCTTGATGAGGCGCTCGGCGCCGTGATGAATCCCGCCTAGATGAAAATAATTCCACTTATTGGCGCATTGGTTCTTTATTTGTTCTGCACCATCTGTTAACCCTTTCTTCCTGCGCAAGAGGGGTGCTGATGGTTTGCCGGGTAACAACATTCGCGTTTGAAGGGGTAGAGGCGCAGCCGGTCGATGTGCAGGTCCAGATGGCTGGCGGTCAACCGGCCTTTCATGTGGTCGGCCTGCCGGACAAGGCGGTTGCAGAAAGCCGCGAACGGGTTCGCGCGGCCTTCGTGTCGCTCGGGCTTGCCCTGCCACCGAAGCGGGTCATCGTGAATCTGGCCCCGGCCGACCTGCCCAAGGAAGGCAGCCATTATGACCTCGCCATCGCGCTGGCCATACTGGCCATGATCGGGGTCATCCCACCGGATCAGCTCGAATCCTATGCGGCGATTGGCGAACTCTCCCTGGACGGCTCTCTTGGTGAAACCATCGGTGTGCTGCCGGCGGCGATGGCGGCGGAAGCCATGGATCTTCAACTCATCTGTCCACAGATTTGCGGGTCAGAAGCAGCCTGGGCCGGGGGCAGCGTCATCGGAGCATCCGGCCTGATCGCCCTGATCAACCATTTTACCGGGCGGGCCATGATCGCGCCGCCACAGCCTGGTGAACTCGCCACGCCGCCTGCCGGGCCGGATTTGCGCGACGTGAAAGGACAGGAAGGGGCCAAGCGGGCACTCGAGATTGCGGCGGCGGGCGGTCACAACCTCCTGTTCTGCGGGCCGCCGGGGTCTGGCAAGTCCATGCTGGCCCAGCGACTGCCCGGCATTCTGCCGCCCCTGTCTGCCCGGGAGTTGCTGGAAGTCTCGCAGATCCAGTCCGTCGCCGGACTGCTGGAGCGTGGCCGCCTGTCTCGGCGCCGGCCGTTCCGGGCGCCGCACCATTCGGCCTCGATGGCAGCCCTGGTCGGAGGCGGCATCAAGGCACGGCCCGGTGAAGTGTCTCTGGCCCATCACGGCGTCCTGTTTCTTGACGAGTTGCCTGAATTCCCCGCGACCGTGCTGGACAGTCTCCGCCAGCCGCTCGAGGCGGGGGAGGCGGTCGTTTCAAGGGCCAACCGTCATGTTCGCTATCCCGCCCGGTTCCAGCTGATTGCCGCCATGAATCCCTGTCGCTGCGGCGGGGGGCCGGGCGCGGCTGCGTGCCAGCGCGGTCCGCGCTGTGCCCAGCAATACCAGGCCCGCCTGTCTGGCCCGTTTCTCGACCGGATCGATCTTTATTACGACACGCCGCCAGTGACGGCGGTCGACCTGGCCTTGCCGCCGCCACAAGAAGGATCGGAGGAGGTGCGTCAGCGCGTGGCCCGCGCCCGGGATATCCAGACAGAGCGTCTGGCACACCTGGCCAGTGATACCTGCCGGCCCGTGAATGCCGATACGCCTCTGCCGGAACTGGAGACATCTGCCGCGCCGGACGAGGCCGGGGCAGCCTTGCTGGCGGATGCGGCGACCCGTCTGCAATTGACGGCGCGGGGCTATAGCCGGGTGCTCAAGGTCTCGCGAACCATTGCGGATCTTGAAGGCGCAGAGGCCGTACGCCGGGTGCATGTGGCCGAAGCGCTTTCCTACCGGCACCGCCCTCCCGGCGGGGCCGGTGCTGTTGCTGGCGCGGCACAGGGCGGTTTGGTCGGTTAAACCAATCCTAAAGGCTTTGGGGTATGGCTGATGCCCGATGACAGATACGCCAAAGCCCCCCGCACAGGCCGGCAAGCCGGAAGATACTTTCCTGGCCACCGCCAGCCATGAAATTCGCACGCCGCTGAACGGGATTCTCGGCACGGTCTCGCTGTTGCTGGAAACCGATCTGGCCCCGGCACAGCGCGAATATGCCGAAGCCATTCGCATGAGCGGCTCGCGGCTGCTCGACCTGTTGAACAATGTGCTGGACTATGCCCGCCTGGATGCGTCCGCGGTGGACATTGAATCAGAGCATTTCTGTCCGATCCGGCTCGGCCGGGAAGTCATTGAACTGCTCAGCCCCCGGGCCCATGCGGCCGGTCTGGACCTGGCCGTCCGGGCCCGGCCTTTGCCCATGCCGACCTATGTCGGCGATGCCGGCCGGATCCGGCAGATTCTGTTCAACCTGGTTGGCAATGCGCTGAAATTCACGCGGCAGGGCTCGGTTCTGCTGGATATCTCGGATCTCGGGGACGGGCTGGAATTCCGGGTCATCGATACGGGGCCGGGCATTGCAGAAGCTGACCGGCGCAAACTGTTCAGCGCCTTTACCCAAACCGCCACTCAGGACGCCTACAAGGATGGCGGGGTCGGTCTGGGGCTCGCCATTGTCAAACGGCTGACCGAATTGCTGGGCGGACGGGTCGAGATTGACGGGGCGCCCGGTCTGGGCACGGCCTTTATCGTCCGGCTTCCGCTGCAGCGGGCGGATATGCCGTCTACGCACGACCTGCCGCGGCTTGACATGACGGTGGGCCTGGTCGGCCTTCCGGCGGCGACAACACTGGCGGCGGCCAATGCGCTGATCGGGGCTGAGGCTCGTGCCATCATGCTCAATCCTGCCTCGGAATATGTGCCGGTTGATGTTGACGTCTTGCTGATTGGCGCGGATTTGCGGGAACGCCTCGTGCGGGTCTTTGCCGGGCAGCGCCCGTCCCTGGTGGTGCTGCGGCCGGAGGATCGCGGCGCGATCGAGCGCTTCCGCGGCCTCGGATGCGATGGCTGGCTGGTCCGCCCGCTGCGAGCCTCCTCGATTGCCGAGCGGGTCTTCATGGTGCGTGCCGGGGCCCAGCCGGTCGACGAGCCTGAACAAAAGACCGGGGCAGGGCATGTGCTGATCGCCGATGATAACCCGGTGAACGCTTTGATCGCACGGCGCGCCTTGGAATCGGCGGGTTTTACCGTCACTGTGGCGTCCACAGGAAGCGAAGCCGTGGAGACCGCCACCCAGATGAATCCCGCCCTGATCCTCATGGACCTTCGCATGCCCGTCATGGACGGGTTCGAGGCCATGCGCCGCATTCGCCAGCATGGTTCTGACGTGCCGATGATCGCCATCTCCGCAGAGATGAATGCCAATATCGAGCGACAGGCCCGGTCTGCAGGCGCCAGCGGCGTTGCAGCCAAACCGCTTGATGCCGAGGCCCTGCGCACGCTGGCAATCCAGTGGACGAGCCGTCCGGCGCAGCAGGAAGGCGCTGCATGACCGAGGCTGTCACGACCGAAGCGGATGGCGGGCGCCAGCCCTCGCGGGTCATTCGCGCCCTCAAGGCGTTGAAGGACCGCCGCATGGCGGCAATGCTGCTTTTGTCATTCGCGGCCAGCCTGCCCTACGGGGCCGTGCTGGGAGTCCTGACCGCCTGGCTGACCGAGGAGAATGTCGGTCCTGCGGTCATCGGGGCCCTGTCCCTTGCCACGATCGGCTATGCCTTCAAATATCTCTGGGCCCCGGCCTTCCAGCGCGCGCGGGACATTCCTTTGTTCCGGCTCGGCGGGCGCCGGTCCTGGCTGGTCCTGTTGCAGATCCTGATCGCGGTCCTGCTCGCCGTGCTCGCCTTCTCGAATCCGGCCCAGAACATCGGTGTCGTGGCGGTCATCGCCTTTGCGATCACCATTCTTTCGCCCACACACGACATTGTGCTCGATGCCTGGCGGATCGAGGTGGCCCGTTCGGAAGAAGACAAGGACCTGATGTCTGCCCTCTACCAGTTCGGATACAAGTTTGGCGGTCTGATCAGCGGCTTCGTGGCCCTCATGATGGCGGCGCGCATCGGCTGGGTGGCCGTCTACATCATGCTCGCAGCCTTCATGCTGCTCAGCGTCGTCGGCAGCCTTCTGGCGCCGGAGCCGGAGACCGAGGAATCGGTGACCGGCCGCCGCGAGCGGCCGAGTTTCCAGCCGGCCATTCCAGGAAACCTCGCGCGCGGCGCCATCGCCTTCGTGTCGCTCTGCTGGCTCGCCGCCTTCCTGATGATCGGAAACTTCGTCGTCGGGTCGCTGATCCTTGATACAGGCGTGAAAGGACACACATTCGTCAGCCATCAGGGGCCGGTCATTGTCGCGTTGACTGTGCTGGTTCCGGCGCTGGTGGCGGCCTATCTCCTGTTTTCGCAGAAGGCCGAGGCGCGCATGGTCGACCTCGCAGAGGTGCCGCACAAGCCGGGCGACGCGCTGACAAACACGCTGTTCCGCGCGATTTTCGATCCGCTGATGGACCTGATCTACCGCCTGCGCTGGGGCGTGATCCTCGTGCTCGCTTTGGCCCTGACCTACAGGTTTACCGACGCAGTGTGGGGCAGCTTTGCCTATGCCTTCTATATGGGCCAGAATTTCGGCGCCCTCGGCCACAGCCCGGATGATGTCGCCATTGCGTCAAAATTCTTCGGGGTCATTGCCACCATTCTCGGGTCCCTCGTCGGTGTGATTGCCATCACCGTGGTCGGGCGCATGCCGGTCTTCTTTGTCGGCGGCATTCTCGCCGCCGTGACCAATCTCCTCTATGCAGACCTTGCCGTCGGCGGCGCGCATGTCGACGCCTTCCTGGCCGTCACGCATCTGGATGTGCCGCTCGTGGCCTTCGCCAACTGGGCGGCGGAAATCCAGCCGAAGGACATTGTCATTCCCCCGGATCAGGGCCAGCGCATGGCGCGCCTGATGGTGACCATCTTCGCCGAGAATATTGCCGGCGGTCTCGCGCTCGTGGCGGTGACGGCCTATCTGACCAGCGTCGTGAATCCGCGCTTCGCTGCTGTGCAATACGCACTCCTGGCATCGCTCACCATGCTGATCGGCACACTTGGCAAGCCCTGGCTGGGAGAACTGATGGAAACGCGCGGATTCTATCATGTCTTCATCATGACTTTCTGGCTGGGCGGCATTGCCGTCGTGCTCAGCGCCATTGAATGGGTGCGTCAGGCCCACTTGGCCAAGACAACGGAACGCGTTTAGTCTGCCCCGGCAGGAGGAACGCCTATGAAAGCCCTGATCCCGGCCGCATTGACGGCATTCATGTTGGCCGCATGTACCACGACGCCCGCTGGCGGGCCTGCCGCTCTCGACGAAGCGGGGGAAGCGGCAGCCATCACCGCCATGCTCGAAGCCCAGGACGCGGCCTGGAATCGCGGTGACATTCCGGGCTTCATGGCGGGGTACTGGCGCTCGCCGGAATTGCGCTTCGCCTCCGGCGGCACCATTGCCCGCGGCTGGGATGCGACTCTGGAACGCTATGAAACGCGCTATGACACGCCGGAGAAGATGGGCACGCTGGTGACATCGGAGTACGAAATCAATGTCGTGTCGGAGGATGCCGCGATCGCTCATGGCCGCTGGATGCTGGATGTGGCAGGGGAAAATCCGTCCGGCCTCTACACACTCGTCCTGCGCAAGATCGAAGGTGACTGGCTGATCGTTTCAGATACCACGACGTCAGCGGATTGAGGCCTGTCGGCAATGGTGTGAAGCCTTGGCTTTCGGCGGCGATCCGGGCAAAACCGCGCTTGGCCGAATGACAGACGGGGGACGCCGGATTCATCATGAAACGCGCAACACTGGACACGGACACGCACAATTTCGCGCTGGAGCGGTTCATTGAACGTCCTTGGGTGCGAAGTCTCATTATCTGGCTGATCATCATCAACGCCATCGTGCTTGGCGTGCTGACCTATCGCGAGACCCTGCCGCTGAATCTGGTCATCGCGCTGGAGAGTCTGGACCAGGCGATCACCTATCTGTTCGTGGTCGAGATCTTCCTGAAGCTGCTCGTCTACCGGTTCCAGTTCTTCAGGTCTGGCTGGAACTGGTTCGATTTCATCGTGATCGGCATCTCGCTCGTGCCCGGCTCGACTCCGTTCGGCGTGCTGCGGGCCTTGCGGGTCCTGCGGGTGCTGCGCCTGCTGCACGTTGTGCCGATGATGCGGCGGATCACCGAAGCGCTGATGAAGGCGCTGCCCGGCATGGGGGCGATCTTCGCCGTGCTCGCCCTGATCACCTATGTCGCCGCCGTGATGGCGACCAACATGTATGGCAATACGGAAAATGAGGAAGTCACCGAACTGTTCGGCGATCTGCCACGGTCGGCCTATTCCCTTTTTCAGGTGATGACGATGGATGGTTGGCGGTTCGAGGTCGTCCAGAAGGTGATCGATGACGGCAACCCGTTTGCCTGGCTGTTTTTCCTGATCTTCATCTTCATCGCCAGCTTCGCCATTCTCAACCTGTTCATCGCTCTGATCGTGGACTCGCTTGCCGCCGAGCAGCAGGCCATCATCGAGGAGGGGCTGGACGAACTGGAAGAG
Source organism: Hyphomonas sp. (assembly GCF_017792385.1). Classification (NCBI taxonomy): domain Bacteria; kingdom Pseudomonadati; phylum Pseudomonadota; class Alphaproteobacteria; order Hyphomonadales; family Hyphomonadaceae; genus Hyphomonas; species Hyphomonas sp. The sequence goes on from NZ_CP051230.1 coordinate 1,733,293, forward strand.
GAACTGGAAGGGGAGATGGTCTCTGCCGAGAAGGAGCGGGCAGCGGTGCTGAATGCCATTCAGGAAATGCGCAAGGAAGTGGCCGCGCTTCGGGCCATCGTGGAGTCGCGCTCCTGACAGGACTGGTCCGGACGCGCCGGACCAGCCTGACAGGCATGCGACGGGCCGTGATCAGCCTTCCGGAAGCAGCACGGCGTCGATGACATGGATCACGCCATTGGAGGCCATCACATCGGCCGCCACAACGCTTGCACCATTCACCGTCACGCCATCCGTTCCATCGATGGCGACGGTGCCGTTCAGCGTCTCGGCAGTGAGGGTCTTGCCGGCCAGTTGATCGGATTTGATCTTGCTGCCGGCGATGACGTGCAGCTTCAGGATTCCGGCCAGCGTATCCTTGTTTTCCGGCAGCAGCAGGGTTTCCACCGTGCCGGCCGGCAGGGCTGCAAAGGCTTCATCGGTTGGCGCAAAGACGGTCAGCGGACCATCGCCCTTCAGGGCCTCGACCAGGCCTGCGGCCTCGGCAGCGGCCAGCAATGTATTGAACTGGCCGGCGTCTGCAGCGGTGTCCACGATGTCTGCCTCGGCCCAGTCGCCTTTGACAAGTTCGGCTTCGACATGGCTGGCGGTTTTCGCCTTCGCATACTGACAGGTCTCGGCAAGGGCCGGTGCCGAGAAGAGGGCGATGGCGGCGGAAAGGGTCACTAGACGTTTCATGAGAGGGGTACCCCGGTTCAGGAATTCGCCGACGGAACCATATCCACCGGCCCCCTCTCTACGACGCTCCTGCAAAGAGGATTGGATTCTTAACAAGATTTCACGAACGCAATTGTGAGCAGTACTTCACGGTTCTGTCAGCATGCCGCGCTCCCAAAATCGCCAAAATGAGGTATAGGATTCCCTTGAATGTCATTGTGGACGCGACTTCTTGAGGGTGGACGGCGCTTGTTCGACCTGGATCACTCCGACGGCGATTCCGCCGGCGGGGAGGATTTTGCGTGCGCGCCGGATCCCAATGATGTCGGCTTCACGGCCGCAGTTGTCGGTCTCGGGGCCAAACTGGCGGCGGCCGATGGTACGGTTTCGGATCAGGAAGTCATGGTGTTCTCACGGGTTTTCCGCTCTGCGCCGGAGGATGCCGACAGCGTACGGCGTGTGTTCAACATCGCGCGCCAGACGGTGCGGGGATATGAAGGCTATGCCCGCAAGATCGGCCGCAGGTATCATGATCGTCCCTGCCTTCTGGAAGGTGTGATGGACGGCCTGTTCCAGATTGCGGGCGCAGATGGGGTCGTGACGGCCGATGAAATGGCGTATCTGCGCACAGTGTCCGACGCCTTCGGCTTTGATGAGGCTACGTTCCGGCGCATCAAGGCCAGCCATCTGGGGCCAGACGCGGATGACCCCTATCACATTCTCGGCGTTGCCCATGATGCCGCCTTCCCGGACATCCGCGCTGCCTATCGCCAATTGATGGCCGACAATCACCCGGACCGCGTCGTCCAGATGGGCGCCCCCCGGGAATTCGAGGACGCGGCGCATGCCAAGGCGGCGTCGATCACCGCGGCCTATGCGCAGATCCGCACCGAACGTGGCATGCTGATCCGCCCGGATTGAGGCAATTCAGGGATTTCGCACGGTATCAACATTGCATCGCATTGACGGCGGGCATGGCTGACGCCATGTTTGATGTGCAAACGAGATATTCATGACCCAAACCGCTTCCAGTTCCGGCCGTTTCCAGATTCCAGATGCCTTGGCAGGTGCGATCAGCCTGACGGCCCAGCTTTGCATCGGTCTTCTCCTGGTGCTGTTTGCCGGGATGCTGGCCGTGATGACGGCTTTTGCCGGCGTCCTGTTGGGCGCTGCGGCCCTGGTCATGCGGTTTGCCGGTCGTCGCCGGGCGCATGCCCGGTCGGCGTCCGGACCGGATGCGCCATTGACGCTGGAAGCCCGGCGCACGCCGCGCGGCTGGACGGTCGAATAGGTCCCGGCTCCCTCAACAATCATTCCGACTGAATTGCGCCCGCGTCGCGGGATTGTATACGCTTGACACGAACTCGCTACAAATGTAGCGTGCTTGTGACTTGTCTAGCGAGGTGTGTTGTGACCCAGCCAAATCCGTCGGAACTCAGCGTATTGAAACATCTCTGGGCGCATGGGCGCCAGAGCGCCCGCGAAGTGCATGATGCCATCGGGCCGGGGCAGGGGTGGAAACCATCCACCACGCGCACCGTGATTGCGCGCATGGAAGAGAAGGGGTGGGTGACCCGCCAGGACGTGCACGGGATCACCGTCTTCACAGCTGCCATCGACCGGACCGCCACGCTGGGCGGACTGGTCCGCCATCTTGCCCGTCAGGTGCTGGACATGGACGGCCCGCTTCCGGCGGCGCTGTTCGCGGAAAGCCCGCATCTCTCCGATGCGGAACTCGATGAGCTCGACGCGATCATAAATGCGGCCGAAAATGATTCGGAGGGGAAGGCATGAGCGTGTTCGGACTGGTCTGTCTCGCCCTGATCTGGAGCGCGGCCTTGTGGGGGCTGGCGACAGCCCTGTCATCCTTGCACCCCTCGCCCAAGGCGGCGCAGGCAATCTGGCGCGGCGCCGCCGCCTTGATGTTCGCGCCTTTCCTTGCCTCCGCCTTCATGCCGGGCTTTACGCAAACCGCTGTCGAGGCCTTGCCGGATTTGCCGGTAATGGAAGCCCTCACCGTCCAGCCGGGAGCAGAGTTCCAGGAAGCCGCCGCGTCTTCATTCCGTATGCCGCAAGTCTCCAAGCTTGTTCTGTGGACCTTGGTGTTCGGCTGGATGATCCGGGGTGTCTGCTGGGGAATTGGGCAGTATCGCCTCCAGCGCCTCAAGCAATGTGCGCGCCTTGTAACCCGGCCAGTGGGGCATTGGGCGGACGCTGTGGGCCTGCGCCGTGTGCCAGATGTCCGCGTCATCCCGCGCGGGGCACCCTTCCTGGCAGGAATCCTCCGTCCCGTGATCTATGTTCCGGCGGCACTCGTCTCGAAATCCCACACGCCCCAGATCATCGTGCACGAAATGGTGCATCTGAAACGCGGGGACCTGATAACCCGGCCGTTTGACCGGTTTGTGGCCGATGTTTTCTGGTTCTCTCCTTTCGCCTGGGCCATGCGCGAGCGGCTCGACTATTGGCGCGAAGCCATTGTGGACGAGGAGACAGCAGACCTGACCGGAGACCGGATCGCCTATGCCCGCGCGCTGACCCAGGTCGCCCGTCATGCCCGGCCGCCCATGATCCTGCCGGTGGCAGCATTCACGCTCAAGAAGGAAGGAACCCTGAAAATGCGTCTGACCCAGCTCCTGACAGAAACGCCGCGCCGGCCCGGTCGGCTCGGGCTCGCCATGGCCGCCGCGCTCGCGCTGGCGACACCGCTCGCACTGGCGCAAGGTTCCCTGATCCGCGGTGTCGCCGCGTTGCCGTCCGCGATGCCTGTCTACACGCATCCGGTTCTCGACAAGGCCAAACTGACCAGCGCGTTCGGCATGCGCACGCACCCCCTCACGGGCGAGGAGAAATTTCATCGCGGCATTGATCTCGCCGAAGAGGAAGGCAAGCCGATCTACGCACCGGCCGCCGCAACGGTAACCCGCGCGGAGATGGTCAAGGGCTATGGCAATCTGGTGGAGATTTCCGCCGGCCGCACCAGCCTGCGGTTCGGGCAGATTAAAGACATCAATGTGGGGGTCGGCGATACGGTCTCGGCAGGCACGATCCTGGGCACACTCGGCAAGTCGGGACAGGCTACCGGGCCGCACCTGCACCTTGAAGTCTGGCGGGATGGCGTTGCAGTTGATCCGATGGCGGAAGAAGGTCTGGAGCTGGCGAAGAGTCTCTTCATCGCTGCAGGTTCCGGCGCAAAAATCCCCCCTCCGCCGGCTGCGCCCGAGGTTCCCGAGGCTCAATCTGCGCCGCAGCCAGCTGCTGCGCCGCAGGCGTCAAACTGAACGGGGCAAGATTCGAGCCCGTGACGAATGATGCAGGTCAACCTGTGGAAGTGAAAGGCGTGACCTATCCGCTCGATTTCTGCATCGGCTGAGTTCCACGGCGATTATCAGGAAAAGCCCGCATCCATCCGGTGCGGGCTTTTGTTCGGCCTGAACGTTGCGGCGTCCTAGCGGTCGAACAGTTTCGAGACGCTCTCTTCATTCGCGATACGGCGAATGGCTTCCCCGATCAGGGGCGAAATGGGCAGAATGCGGATGGATTTGGACTTGATCGCATCTTCCGATGGCTGGATCGTGTCGGTCATCACCAATTCGTCCAGGACGGATTTCTCGATGCGCTGGACGGCATTGTTCGACAGCACGCCATGCGTGACATAGGCGGAGACGGATTTGGCGCCATGCTCCTTGAGGGCGGCGGCGGCATTGGCCAGCGTTCCGCCGGAATCACACATATCATCCAGCATGATACAGCTCTTGCCGGACACATCGCCGATGATGTTCATGACTTCGGATTTCCCGGCTTCCGGGCGGCGCTTGTCGACGATGGCGAGGTCGGCTTCCAGGCGTTTGGCAAGAGACCGCGCCCGCACCACGCCGCCAACGTCCGGGGACACAACGATCAGGCCCTTTTTGCCATAGCGTTCCTTGATATCGTCCACCATGACCGGGCTGCCGAAGAGGTTGTCGGTCGGGATGTCGAAAAAGCCTTGGATCTGGCCGGCATGGAGGTCGACGGTCAGGACCCGGTCCGCCCCGGCGCTGCAGATCAGGTTCGCCACCAGCTTGGCAGAGATCGGTGTGCGCCCGTCGGTCTTCCGGTCCTGGCGGGCATAGCCGAAATAGGGAATGACGGCCGTGATGCGACGGGCCGAGGCGCGCTTCAGCGCATCCATGCAGATCAAGAGTTGCATGAGATTGTCATTGGCGGGGTAGGAGGTGGACTGGATCACGAAGACGTCTTCGCCGCGGACATTCTCGTCGATGCGAACAAATATTTCCTGATCCGAGAAGGTCTTGACCTCAGAGCGCGTCAGGCGCGTGTCGAGATAATCGGCGATGGCTTCTGCCAATGGCCGGTTCGCATTGCAGGAAAGCAGTTTCATGATGGCGCGCCCGTGATGCCCGATTTGGTGTCGCTTTTGTAACATAGGGCCGTGAGTCGCAACCGGACTCTGCCGAGTTTTGCAGAAAATTACAGACTCAGCATGATGACTGAGGCATTTCGGCCATAGTCCGGCTCGCCGCGATGGTTGCGCCGGCGGTTGGAGAAATACGTCTCTTCCAGCGCGCACGTGTCCAGCCCGGTATCGTGAATGGAATGCACGCCCAGTCGGTCGAGGCGCTGGCGGCAATAGCCCGGCAGGTCGAACTGATACCGGTCGTCCCGGCCGGGAATGAACAGCGCCGCGCTGTCCGGCGACTCGGCCAGAAAGGTCTCGCGGAAATCCGGGCCGACTTCATAACTGGCCTGCTGGATGGTCGGCCCGATGGCCACCCGGATGCGGTCGGTCTGTGCGCCCAGTTCCTGCATGGCAGCCACGGTCGTGTCCATCACACCTCCCAGTGCGCCCTTCCATCCCGCGTGCGCCGCGCCGATCACGCCGGCCTCCGGATCCGCGAACAGGATCGGCGTGCAGTCCGCCGTCAGGATGCAGAGCGCCAGGCCCGGCTCGGTCGTTACCATGGCATCGGCTTCCGGCCGCACGATCCAGGGCATGGTGACATGCACCACATCGGCCGAGTGGATCTGATAACAGGAGAGCAGGGCACGTGCCGACAGCGCAGCGCGCACCCGTTCGCGGTTGGCGGCAACCGCGTCCGGTGCATCGCCCGAGCCTTCCCCGACATTGAGGCTGGCATAGAGGCCGCCCGACACACCGCCCCGACGTCCGAAAAAGCCGTGCCGCACATCCGGCAGGCCGGTCAGCGTGTCGGATGTGACGAAAGGGGGCAGGTCGCTCATGCCCCTAGCCGTGGGTCGCTGCGGCGCCCCTGTCAAGCGCGCCGCAGATCATGGCTACATGTGATAGGCCGACTCGCCATGCGTTGCGGAGTCCAGCCCCGTTTCCTCATCCTCGGCAGAAACGCGCAGCGGGATAAACAGTTTGATCCCGAACAGCAGGACCGCCGTCACGAGCGCCGAGAAGATGGCGACAGTCACGACGCCCAGCAGCTGAACGCCAAACTGTTCCCCGATCGGCAGGCCGATCCCCGGGGCGAGGGGGCCCGCAGATGCCAGGAAGGGGATCATCAGGCTGCCCAGCATGCCGCCGACGCCATGCACCGCGAACACGTCGAGGCTGTCATCAATCTTCAGGCGCTGGCGGATCAGGCCGACTGCGGCGTAACAGATGATCGCCGCCAGCACGCCGATGAGAATCGCGCCTATCGGCCCGACCGATCCGGCCGCTGGCGTGATCGTGGCCAGGCCAGCCACCATGCCGGTGGCAATGCCGACCAGTGTCGGTTTGCGGAAACTGATCCACTCGATCAGCATCCAGACCAGCGAGGCCGTGGCTGCCGAGACATGCGTCACCAGCATGGCCCGCGCTGCATCGCTGTTTGCGCCGAGGGCGGATCCGGCATTGAACCCGAACCAGCCGACCCACAGCATGGCGGCGCCCAGCATCACGAAGCCGGGGCTGTGAGGAGGGCGCATGTCCTTGGGAAAATGGCTGCGCCGGCCCAGCATCAGCGCGAACACGAGGGCCGAGATGCCCGCTGTTGTGTGCACGACAATGCCGCCGGCAAAATCCACCACGCCGCGTTCGGCCAGCCAGCCACCGCCCCAGACCCAATGAGCGACGGGCGCATAGCAGGCCACCAGCCAGAGCGCACAAAAGATCAGCACGGCAGCGAAATTCACCCGTTCAACGAACGCCCCGACGATCAGCGCCGGCGTGATGATCGCGAACGTCATCTGGAACATGAAGAACAGGGGCTCGGGAATGGTCTGCCCGTCCAGTGGCGCGCCGGTCATGCCGGCGGCCATGCTTTTTGCGAACCCGCCAAAAAGGCCGCCACTCTCCGGGCCGAAGGCGATGGAATATCCGCAGACCAGCCAGACCAGGCTCATCAGGCAGGCGATGGCGAAACAATGCATCAGCACCGACAGAAGATTCTTCGCCTGCACCAGTCCACCATAGAACAGGGCAAGCCCCGGCAGCGTCATGAACAGGACCAGCGCCGTGGCGGTCAGGATCCAGGCCGTGTCTCCGGTGTCGGCATGTGCAGGCAGGGCCAGTGCCCCGATTGCGGCCACAAGCAGGCCTGCGCGTGTTGCGCATTGTATAGGTTTCAGCATTTCACTCCCCGTTATTTTCCCCTGTTTGGGGGATGTGCGGGGCATCGTCAATCGGCGTGCACGGGTCTCGCCGGGACAGGCAGCGTGCAGATGTCGAGCCGCTTTGGCGGGGTGACGACAAAGGCGTCATAGATGCCGTAATCGCGCTTGGAGGTCTTCAGCGCCTCCCATTCCGCGCCCGGCGTCGCCATCACTTCCCAGCGCGGGCGCAGGTCTTCGGGCATGTCGGCGGCGAGGCCGATGGAAAGGATCCGGTTGGCCGACAGTGCCTGCGCGCGGGCGGCAAAGGCCGCCTCTGCCGTCGCCGGATCGGTGAAGGCCGGGATCTCCGCTTCGCCGGCGGGCGCGACGCGTTCCAGCCGGTTGACATGTTCCATGCCCGAAATCACCCGGCCGAAGATCGTGTAGTTCCGGTCGAGATAGCGGCGCTGGCCGATGGGGACGAAGAACTCGGTCGCTCCGGAATCCGGTGGCGTGTCCCGCGCCATGCCCAGCGCGCCGGGGCAGTGCAACAGCCACTCCGTATTGCCATCCCGGCCCACGGCGAAGCCATCCCGGTGGCCAGCTTCGGGCGCAAACAGGTCGGCATTGCCCAGGGGGGCAAACCCGGCGGCCTCGACGGTGCGGTCGGCCTCCAGCGGTACTGTATCCCACGCATCGAGACGGTGTTCGAATTCCAACCCGGCCTGCGCGACATGGCCATCGATCACGCGATAGAAATACTCACCATTGTAGAGATTGGCTCGGATGGCGTTCCGGAACTGCGCGACATGGGCGGGCGCCGCCTCGGGGGCGAGTTCGATGACGATTGCGCCCGTCACGGTCTGCAGGATGACCAGATTCTCGGCCGCCACCTCCCGCCAGGGCGCCTCCGGGGCAGGGGGGTGTGCCGGGACGGCGGCCGGTGCCGGGTCCGGAACAGGCGTCGTCTGGCATGCGGCCAGTGCCCCGACGCCGACCATCACTGCCATAAGGGATCTGCGCACCATCTTTGTCTCCTTCCCAATCAAACGTCCGCCTGCTAATCGCCGCTTATGTATCAGATAAGTGCAAAGGGCGCGCGGGCGCCAGTCGAAACGGCGTGGGATGCGCTGGCCTGGGCGGATCCCTCTCCGGCCGGAGCAGTCGATGCCAAGGAAGATGGCCGGGGAAGCTGGCGGCTCGATGCCTTTGCCGAAACCGAGGACGAGGCCCGAGCCTGCGTCGCAATCATCGAAGAGGCCGCGCCGGAACTGACCGCCCGCATCGAACAGGTCATCGAGCAGGATTGGGTCACCCTGTCCCTCGAAGGTTTGCCGCCGGTCGTGGCTGGTCCGTTCATCGTCGCCGGCAGCCACGCGCTGGCGCGCCAGTCGCCGGGCAAGATTTCCGTGCTGATCGAGGCAGGCCCGGCTTTCGGCACCGGCCATCACGGCACAACTCTGGGCTGCCTGAAGGCGCTGGACGCGGTGCGTCGACGGCGCAAGGTCGGCAAGGTGCTGGATCTGGGAACTGGCTCCGGCGTGCTGGCGATTGCCGCCCTCAAGGCAGGCGCGTCCTCGGCCATCGGAACCGACATAGACCTCGATAGCGTTCTTGTGGCCAATGAGAATGCCCGGAAAAATCAGGTCAACGGCTTCACCGCGCTGCATGTGACGGGCGCCAACACGCCCCGCATCCGCCAGGGCGGGCCATACGACACGGTATTCGCCAACATATTGATGCGCCCGCTGATCGGTCTGGCGCCGGATATCGCAGCGCTCACCGCGCCGGGCGGGACGATCATCCTGTCCGGATTGCTGCACCATCAGGCGCCGCCGGTGCGCAACGCGTTCGCCTCGCGCGGGCTGGATTTCCAGGGCCGCATCCGGGAGGATGGCTGGTCAACGCTGGTGTTCCGCAAGCCGGGCTGAGGCGTTTGCCAATCGCGGCATCCGCACTAGGTGGAGCGCTGTGGAGGCGCTCGAGACATGTCCAGACCCGCCAGCAGACCGAAGCGTGTCAGCAAGGCTGACCTGCCGCAGAAACCTTGTGCCGTCTGCAATCGCCCATTTGCATGGCGGAAGAAATGGGCGCGGGTCTGGGACGATGTGAAATACTGTTCCGAACGGTGCCGCCGCGACGCCCGGAAGCGCTGATCAGTAGGCTGCGCGGCGGGCCCAGCGAGCCGAACGGCGCGCAAGGATTTGCGGGCGCTGGCTGTCTGCTGATTTCAGCGACTGGGCAAAGGCAGGCTCGGCCACTTCATTGACCATCAATGCACGGTCCTGGCCGGCCATGACCGACATGTTTGCGGAAGCGATTGTCGTATGACGTTTCATGGGAAATCCCTTTTTCTGTATTGTGCGGTGCACAATTTCTTTTGCGTGGGGCCCATGTAGCGAAAAAGCCTAAACAAAAAAGCATGGAATTCGTGAAATATGCATGTATTTTTGCATAACTGTGATGCGGGTTTTGGTGGTCAAATGGGGGCTTTGCGCTTAAGTAGGGGGCATGAGACAGACTTTCGACATCAAGGGCGGCCCGCAGGACGGACGCGCCCATTTGCCCCTCGTTCGCGAACAGCTTTCCAAGGCGGGCCTCGATGGCCTTTATGTTCCGCATGATGATGAATACCAGAACGAATACCTGCCCGACGCGAATGAGCGTCTGGCCTGGGTCAGCGGCTTTACCGGTTCGTTCGGGTCCGCCTTCGTGTTCACCGACCGCGCCGTGATCTTCGCTGACGGTCGCTACACGCTTCAGGTGGCTGACCAGACCGATCCGGACCTCTGGCAGGTTCAGTCCGTGCCGGAGCCTGGCCCCTTCGGATGGCTGAAGGCGCAGGACATGGCGGGCAAGCGGATCGGCTATGATCCGAAACTGATGAGCCCGAATGATGTGGCCGCCATGGAAACGGCGGCCAAGGCCGCAGGGGCGGACCTCGTGGCGGTGGCCGACAATCCGATCGATCTTGCCTGGGCAGACCGCCCCGACCAGCCTGCAGCGCCCGTCGTGCCACATGACGTGAAATTTGCCGGCAAGGCGCATGACACCAAGCGCGCTGAAATCGGCCGGACGCTGAAGGCAGACAAGCTGGACGCGGCGGTGATCACGTCGCCGGCCTCCATCGCCTGGGCCTTCAATATCCGTGGCGGGGATGTCAGCTGCACGCCGCTGCCGCTCGGACGTGCCATCCTGTTTGCAGACGGGTCGGCAGATCTGTTCCTGGACGAGGTGAAAGTCTCGGATGAACTGCGCCAACATCTGGGCAACAGCGTCACGCTGCGCCCGCTGGCGGATCTCGAAAAAGGCCTTGCAGACCTGAAGGGCAAGTCGGTCAGCATCGACCCGGATGTCGCCTCGGCCTGGTTCTTCGACCAGTTGGAGCAGGCGGGTGCGAAGCCCGTGCGCCAGCGCGACCCAGTGGCCCTGCCCAAGGCCCGCAAGAATGAAGCGGAACTTGCCGGTTCGGCCGCCGCGCACATCCGGGATGGCGTGGCCCTGACCCGGTTCCTGCACTGGCTCGACACCGACGCCCAGAGCGGCGAGATCACCGAAATCGAGGCGGCCATCAAGCTGGAAGAATTCCGCGACGAGCTGGGCGGTCTGAACGATCTGTCCTTCCCGACCATTTCCGGGGCCGGACCGAATGGCGCGTTGCCGCATTATCGCGTGTCCACTGCGTCGAACCGCAAGCTCGAACGCGGCAGCCTGTATCTCGTGGACAGCGGCGGCCAGTATCTGGACGGCACGACGGATGTGACCCGTACCGTCCCGATCGGTGATCCGAGTGCGGACATGCGCCGTCACTATACCCAGGTCCTGAAGGGGCATATTGCCCTTGCCGTGGTCCGCTTTCCGAAAGGTACCACAGGCACCCATCTGGATGTGCTGGCCCGTCACGCGCTGTGGCAGGCCGGGCTCGACTACCAGCACGGCACCGGCCATGGTGTCGGCGTCTATCTCGGGGTGCATGAAGGCCCTCAGCGCATCGCCAAGGGTTGGAGCCCGGTGCCGCTGGAGACCGGCATGATCGTTTCGAACGAGCCGGGCTATTACAGGGAAGGCCAGTACGGCATCCGGATCGAAAATCTGCAATTTGTCACCGCACCGGCGCCCATCGAGGGCGGCGAGATCGACATGTATGGCTTCGAATGCCTGACATTCGCCCCGCTTGCGCGGGACCTGATCGATCTGGCCCACCTGACCCGGGACGAGCGCGACTGGGTCGATGCCTATCATGCGAAAGTCTATGAATTGCTGGCCGACAAGCTCGATGGCCCGGTAAAGGACTGGCTGCGTGCGGCCTGCCTGCCGCTCTAGCGCGTTAACGAAAAACAGGCTTGTTCCTGTTTTGTTCCAGTGGTAGATCATGGCCAGTAGACTCTGTGGAGACTGGCCATGATCCTTTCACTTTCGATACGTGATTTTGTCCTGATTGACCGCCTGGACATCGAACCCGGCAACGGCTTCACCGCGCTGACGGGCGAAACCGGGGCGGGCAAATCCATCATTCTAGATGCCTTGTCCGTGGCGATGGGGCACGGGTCCGACCGCGCCATGATCCGGGCAGGGCAGGACCAGTCATCCGTGGCGGTGGAGTTTTCTCCTCCTGTCGATCACCCTGTCTGGGCGGCGCTTGCCGAAAGCGGAATTGACGCCACGCCGGACGAGACCCTGACCCTGAAGCGCGTGCTGCGCCGGGCGGGTCCGGCCCGGGCCTTCCTGAATGACCAGCCGGTCAGCGCTGCGCTTCTGTCGGAGATCGGGGACCTTCTGGTCGAGATTCATGGTCAGCATGCGGCCTCTTCCCTGATGAAGCCGTCATCGCACAGACGCTTGCTGGACCAGTTTGCCGGCAATGAGTCCCTGTTGAAGGCGTGCGCGGAGGCCCATGCCCTGATGGCAGAGGCCGTCGGGAAACGGGAAGCCCTGGAGGCGGCGCATGCAAAGGCCATCGAGCAGCGCGACTGGCTGAGTGAGGCGGTGGACGAATTGTCCGGGCTCGGGCCGCGGGCCGGGGAGGCTGCCCAGCTGACCGAACGCCGAACCCTGCTGATGCAGTCCGAGCGGGTCACCGAAGCGGTCCGGGAAGCGGAAACGGTGCTTGAGGATTCCGGAGTGGAGGATGCGCTGGCCCGGGCCGCGCGGGCGACGGATCGCATCTGCCGTCTGCCCGGTTTCGAGGCGTCTGACGAGGCTCTGCCCGTCGCGGCACGCGCAGCTGCAGAGGCGGTCGAACGGGCCCTGATCGAGGCACGTGAAGCGGCCAGCGCGATTGGCCAGCTGGAACGCCTGGTCGATCACGACTCGGCTGAACTGGACAGTGCTGAGGCTCGCCTGTTTGCCTTGCGTGCGGCCGCCCGAAAGCATGGCTGCGATCCCGACCTCCTGCCGGACATGCTGGACTCGCTCAGCCAGCGTCTTGACCTGGTCGAAGCGGGGGAAGATGCCCTTAAGGCCGCCCGAAAGGCCGAGGCGGCTGCGCGCGCTGACTGGCACCAGGCCGCCGGCAAGCTGTCGGAGGCTCGCAAGGCGGCGGCCACACGACTCGAAAAGGCCATTGCGCGGGAGTTGAAGCCCCTGAAGCTTGGCCGCTCTGTCATCCGCGTGGCGATCGCGCCCCTGCCGGACGGCGAGGGCGGGCCGCACGGCACCGACCGGATCGAGTTCGATGCCGAGACCAATCCCGGGGCCGGCTTCGGACCGCTTCGCAAGATCGCGTCCGGCGGGGAACTGGCACGGGTGTCGCTGGCGCTGAAATGCGCCCTCGCCGAAGCTGGCACCGCGCCGACACTGATCTTCGATGAGGCCGATCAGGGAGTAGGCGGCGCCGTGGCGGCGGCCATTGGCGAACGCCTGGTCTCGCTTGGCCAGTCCCGCCAGGTCTTCGCCATCACGCACAGCCCACAGGTCGCCGCCTCTGCAGCCACCCAATGGCTCGTGGAGAAGGGGGCTGGCGGCTCACGCATACGCGGGCTAGATGACAGCAGCAGGCAGGAAGAAATTGCCCGAATGTTGTCCGGCGCCGAAGTCACCGCAGAGGCCCGCGCAGCAGCCGGGAGGTTGTTGGAGGATGCATGAGCGAGGCAATTCCGGTCGAGACCCTCACCCCGGAAGAGGCGGCCGCTGAACTTGCGCGCCTCGCCGCGCTGATCGCCGAAGCCGATGCGGCCTATTACCAGGAAGATGCACCGGTCCTCACCGATGCGGAATATGATGCAGCCCGCCAGCGCAACCTCGCCATCGAGGCCCGCTTCCCGGATCTCAAGCGGGAAGACAGTCCGTCCGACCGCGTCGGCGCCGCGGCGCAGGACGGCTTCACCAAGGCCGCACATGCTGCGCCCATGCTCTCGCTCGACAATGCGTTCTCGGATGAGGATGTCGAGGAATTCGCCGGACGTATCCGCCGGTTTCTCGGCCTTGGCGCGGACGAGACACTGGACATCACAGCCGAGCCCAAGATTGATGGCCTGTCGCTCAGCCTGACCTATGAGAAGGGTCTGCTGAAACGCGCTGCAACACGGGGAAACGGCCAGGTCGGCGAAGATGTCACCGCCAACGCGAAGACGCTGAAGGACATTCCGGCCAAACTTGCAGGGCAGGGCTGGCCGGAATTCATCGAGATCCGCGGCGAGGTCTATATGAGCCATGCCGATTTTGCGGCGCTCAATGCGCGCGAGGAGGCCGCCGGCCGCAAGGTCTTCGCCAATCCGCGCAATGCCGCCGCCGGCAGCCTGCGCCAGCTCGACACCGAGATCACCAAATCCCGTCCGCTCAATTTCTTCGCCTATGCCTTCGCGGCCGAAAGCGCGTCCTTTGCCGACACCCAGATGGCGGCGGTGGCCGCGCTGTCAGACTGGGGCTTCAAAACCAACCCGCTGATGGCTTGCAGTGACGGTGTCGCGAGACTGATTGAAACTTATCGGGACATAGAGAAACAGCGTGCAACGCTGGGCTATGACATCGATGGCGTCGTCTACAAGGTGAACCGGCTCGACTGGCAGCAGCGCCTCGGCTTTGTCAGCCGCGCCCCGCGCTGGGCCATTGCCCACAAATTCCCGGCCGAGAAGGCCACCACCCGGCTGGAGGCCATCGACATCCAGGTCGGCCGCACCGGGTCGCTGACGCCGGTTGCGCGGCTGACACCGGTCACGGTTGGCGGCGTGGTGGTATCGAATGCAACGCTGCACAATGAAGATGAAATCGAACGGCTCGGTGTGAAACCGGGTGACACGGTTGAAATACAGCGGGCAGGGGATGTGATCCCCCAGGTTCTGCGTGTGGTGAAGGATGGCGGCGGTGCGCCCTGGCACATGCCGGAGACCTGTCCGGTGTGCGGGTCTGCCGCCGTGCGCGAGATCGACGACAAGGGGGAGGCCGATGTCCGCCGGCGCTGCACGGGCGGCCTCGTCTGTCCTGCACAGGCCGTTGAAAGATTGAAGCATTTTGTCTCCCGCAAGGCCCTGGACATTGACGGGCTCGGCGCGAAACAGGTGCAGCTCTTCCATGAGAAAGGGGTCGTCAGAGCCCCGCAGGACATCTTCCGCCTGGCGGACCGGATTGCCGCGGAAGGCCTGCCTCCGCTCGAGGAATGGGACGGGTTCGGCAAGGCGTCCGCACGCAAGCTGTTCGACGCCATCGACGCCCGCCGGAACGTGCCCTTCGCCCGCTTCCTCAACGGCCTCGGCATCCGTCACGTAGGCCAGACCACGTCCCAGCTCTATGCGCGCCATTTCCTGACCTGGCAGGCCTTCTGGCAGACGGTTGAGCGCGCGGCGGAAGGCGGCGCGGACTCCGAGGCCTTCGCAGAGCTGACGGGCATTGACGGGATCGGGCAGGCGGCCGCCGGAGCGCTGGTCGACTTCGATGCCGAGCCGCACAATCGCGACATGCTCGCCGCCCTGCTGTCGGAAGTCACCATACAGGACGAGGAGGCGGTCGCCTCGGACAGCCCCGTCGCGGGCAAGACCATCGTGTTCACAGGCACGCTGGAACGCATGACGCGGGACGAAGCAAAGGCGCGGGCCAGCGCGCTTGGCGCAAAGGTTTCCGGCTCGGTCTCTGCCAAGACGGACATTCTCGTCGCCGGTCCCGGCGCCGGGTCGAAGCTGAAGAAAGCCGAAACCCTCGGCGTCCAGACGCTGACGGAAGATGAGTGGTTTGACCTGATCGGCGGCCAGGCCGGGGCGGAGTAGGCCGCGGCGCGGTGCCCTATTTGCCGCCCGGGATAATCCGCTGCAGCAGCGTGCGGCGGGTCTCACCGTCCAGCGCTTCCGGGTCGAGCCCTTCATTGGTCAGGAGGCGATAGCTCATCCGGTACCAGTCGCTGTCCGGATAATTGTATCCCAGCGTGGAACCGACCGCGAGCGCCTGATCACGCAGGCCAAGCGTCAGATAGGCTTCGACCAGCCGGTGCAGCGCCTCAGGCGCGTGGGAGGTCGTGTCATAGGTTTTGACCACTGTGCGGAAACGGTTGATTGCCGACAGGGTCTGGTTGTTGCGCAGATACCAGCGGCCAACGGTCATTTCCTTGCCCGCCAGCTGGTCGCGAACCATGTCCAGTTTCACCTGGGAGTCCCGCGCATACTGGCTGTCCGGGAAGCGGCGGATGACATCCACCAGAGCGTCGCGCGCGCGCTCGGTCGTGCCCTGGTCGCGGCCCACATCGGTAATTTGGTCAAAATGGCTCGCCGCGATCAGGTAGTAGGCATACTCCGCCTCCGAGCCGCCCGGATGCAGCGCCAGATAGCGCTGCGCGCCAGAGATCGCTTCGTCATAGTTGCGGGACTGGTAATGCGCGAATGCCGTCATGACCATCGAGCGGCGCGCCCATTCCGAATAGGGGTGCTGGCGCTCCACCTCGTTGAACAGCAGCACGGCCTGATCATAGTCCCGCTTGTCCAGTTCCGAAGCCGCCTGATTGTAGAGCTGCTCCACCGGGCGCTCGACATAGGCCAGTTCCTGGCGGCGCTGGTCGCGCGACTGGCACGCGGTCAGGGCGATTGCGGACGTCGCAATCAGGACAATCGGAAGTTTCGGGAAGACTCGCATGGCAGGGCAGGCGCTTTCTGCTGTGAAGATCAGGCTAACTGCTTAGCGCGAACCTGCAGGGTTTTCCAAGCAGGTTTCTCAGGCCATGTCCGCTAGAGTTGTCAAACGGCCGCAGACCGGCGTGCCGCCACCACGGCGGACGCTTCGACATCCGTCTCCCAGCACCAGGCCGATGGCGTCTCCAGCAGCTTGCGCACCAGAAGATTGTTGATCGAATGACCCGGTTGAACCGCGTCGTACCGACCGGCAATCGGCGCGCCTGCCAGCATCAGGTCGCCCACCGCGTCGAGCATCTTGTGACGCACGAATTCATCCTCGGACCGCAGGCCTTCGGGATTCATGATTTCACCATTGTCGACCACGACGGCATTTTCGAGCGACCCGCCACGCGCCAGGCCCATCGACCGCAGCATGTCTACGTCGCGGGCAAATCCGTAGGTGCGCGCGAACGCCAGATCGCGGGCAAACATGCCCGGTGCTAGTTGCAGCGTCATTTCCTGAACGCCAATCACGGAGTCATCATATTCGATCCGCGCATTCAGCGTCAGGAATGTGTCCGGGGCGGGGGAGAGGCTGGCGCGTTTGGGGCCGTCCTCGATCTCGATCCGCTCCAGGATGCGGATGCGGCGCCGGGGCGCTGATTGCTGTTTCAGGCCGGCCTGCAGAAGCAATTCGCAATACACGGCCGAAGATCCGTCCATGATCGGAACTTCCGGACCATCAATCTCCACCAGCAGATTGTCGATGCCGACGCCTGCCAGCGCGGCCATCAGGTGTTCCACAACCGCGACGGACACGCCGGCGTCATTGGTCAGCGTCGTGCCCAGCTGTGTGTCGGTAACATGTTCGGCGTCGGCCGGAATGGACGTGTCGGACCCGGCCAGGTCCGTGCGGCGAAACACGACGCCCGTGCCAGCCGGGGCCGGCTTCAGGACAAGCCGGGCCTTCTCTCCACTGTGCACGCCAACACCCGCGCAGACGGCGGGACGAGCAATCGTCTGCTGAAATTCTACACTACCGGACAACACACCAACCTCCAGTTTCAACAGGGATTTTGGGGGGTCGGGGCGCGACATTCAAAACACGGCTTGTTTCCACGTGTTACAAAATGGGCCGGAAACAGTGTTCCGGCCCTGAATTAATTGAATTTTTTCTGTAACAAGGCCTCTTTGTGCACCTGCACAATGTTGCCATCAGTGATTGGCTGACCGGCGCAGGAAGGCTGGAATCTCCAGATCGGCATCATCAAAGGGAGCCGGCTCGGGATGATCATCGGGAGAAGACACGATATTGGAGCCGGATTCCGGGGCGGGATGATCGTCATTCTCGCCCTGGGTGTTGCGGCGCCAGCCGAACAGGTTGGAGAAGCCGGATGAGCCGTGGCGGCCTTCATCTTCGGCGGGTACATCCGTTTTCTTGCTGAAGATCGCATCGGCCTGCACCTGGTCTTCCCCTTCGCTGCCTTCGAAATGTTCGGCAGGCAGGGATTGTCCCGGGAAATCGCTGCGTGGATCGGTTTCCTCCGACCGGAGGGCAGGGGAGTGATGCAGGATCACTTTCGGACGGTCCTCATCCACGGTTTCGGGCGCGACGGCGTCCTCTTCGGCCTCGGCCTCCGTTTCGACCACAGCTTCGTCCTCGATCGGCTCTGCAATCGGCTGGCGAACGGTCTCGGCAACCGGCGGGGCCGGTTTCACGGCGGCCATGATGGCGTCGACACCGGCCGCAACGACCGAAACGCGGATCTTGCCTTCCAGTTCGGTGTCGAACGCGGATCCGAGAATGATGTTCGCATCCGGGTCGACTTCGCGGCGCACCTCATTGGCAGCCTCGTCGAGTTCGAACAGCGTCATGTCATAGCCGCCGGTGATGTTGATCAGGACGCCCTTGGCGCCCTTCATCGAGATATCGTCCAGCAGCGGATTGTCGATGGCCAGGCGGGCCGCCTCCAGGGCGCGGTTCTCGCCTTCCGCCTCGCCCATGCCCATCATGGCGGCACCCATGCCGCGCATGATCGAGCTGACATCGGCGAAGTCGAGATTGATCAGGCCGGGCATGACCATCAGATCGGTGATGCCGCGCACGCCGGAATAGAGCACATCATCGGCCATGCGGAAGGCTTCCGCGAATGTGGTGCGGTCATTGGCAATGCGGAACAGGTTCTGGTTCGGCACGACGATCATCGTGTCGACATAGTTCTGGATGCTGGCCAGACCTTCCTCGGCAAACGCCATCCGCCGCGTGCCTTCAAAGCTGAACGGCTTGGTTACAACGGCCACGGTCAGCACACCCATTTCCTGGGCTGCGCGGGCGATCACCGGCGCGGCGCCTGTGCCCGTACCGCCGCCCATCCCGGCGGCAATGAACACCATATGGGCCCCGTCGAGACGGGCGCGAATGTCTTCGAGGGATTCTTCTGCCGCCTTTGCGCCCACATCGGGCCGCGCGCCGGCGCCGAGGCCGGACGTGGTTTCAGGGCCCAGCTGGATGCGGTTTTCCGTTTTCGAGCGGGACAGCGCCTGGGCGTCCGTGTTGGCGACGATGAACTCGACCCCCTGCAGGTTCGCCTCGATCATGTTGTCGACAGCATTGCCTCCGGCGCCGCCAACTCCAAAGACCAGGATCCTGGGCTTGAGCTCATGTGTCATTCGTCGTCCTCACCTTACCGCCTGTGCCATGCCGAGGCGCCAAAATGACGCGTTGCAGCTAAGAAGCGGTTAAGTGATTCGCGATTGGCGTCAGAAATTCTCTTTCAGCCAATGGAACGCCTTGTTCACTGCTCCGCTTCGGGCTTCGGCTCCGTATTCCTTCGACGCAATGCCAGCCCGCACGGCGTCCGCGAACCCCAACTCCGGATACAGTAGCAGACCTGATGCTGTGGAAAAAGCTGGTGTTCCCAGTGTTTCGCCGAGGAAATCAGCATTTGTCGGACGGCCCAGCCGAACCGGTGCCCCCAGGATGCGCGTGGCGACGTCCCTCACGCCCGGCAACTGGCTGGCGCCGCCTGTCAGGACAACCCGGCGCGGCAGTACGCTGCGTACACCACTGGCCTGCAGGGCCTGCTGAACGAACTCGAATGTCTCTTCGATGCGCGGCGCAATGATCTCTGCCAACTTGCCCCGCTCCATACGGGTTGCCTGCAGACGGCCATCATCGCCCAGCCGCGGCGCCTCAATCCGTTCAGCGAGGCCGGGCCCGTCGAGATTGGCCGTTCCATACACGCTTTTCAGCCGTTCTGCCGCAGCGAATGTGGTGCCGATGCCCTGAGCAATGTCAGACGTGACATGTGCGCCGCCAGCCGGCACCAGACCCAGCCAGGCCGGAGAGCCGTTGAGATAGACGGAAACAGCCGTCACGCCGGCGCCCATGTCGATACAGATCGCGCCGTTTTCGATTTCGTCATCGATCAGCGTGCCGGCACCGCTTGCGATGGAAGAGGGGATCAGTGCGCCGACGCTGAGATGGGCCCGTCCAACACATTCGACCAGGTTCCGAACCATGGCTTTTGGCGCGGTGACGACGGACAGCAACAGGCCGAGCGTATCGGCATACATGCCGGCAGGCTCGCGCACGCCTTCCTGGGCATCGACGCGATAAGCCACGGGCCAGGCCGCCAGAATGTCAGCGCCCTTGGTGGAGATCTTCGCCATGGCCTGGGCCTGGACGCGCCGGACATCCCGCGCGGTGATTTCGCGGGCGCCGATGTCGATTTCCGTCGTGACGAGCTGGCAATTGAGTTTCGCGCCGGTGATGCCCAGCGTGATCGTGTCGATCTGCTCGCCAGCTTCCCGTTCGGCATCTTCCACGGCAAGCCGGATCGAGCGTTCCAGCCCTTCCATGTCGGTAATTGTGCCACCGGAAAACCCGCGGGACTGCTGGCGTCCGGCGCCGAGGATCTGGAAGCTGCGCGGGCCTGTGCCATCATTCCGGCCGATCAGGCAGGTGATCTTCGAGCACCCGATGTCCAGCACGGCCACGGGATGGGATCCCCGGGACGTTCCAAGTGGTTTGCGGCGGGCCTGTACGTTTGCCATCAGCTGCGGGCGGCCTCTTCGCGTGCATCAAAATCAGGTGTGGTCAGCGGTGCCAGGTAAACCCGGCCCGGATTGCGCAGGTCGATCGTGTCCAGCGGGCGCTGCATCAGGGCTGTGCGCACCTGCAGGGTCGACAGGCTGTCGAGCGCAGTCACCAGGCCATGGTCTTCCGGCATGCGCACCGTTGCCCCGGATACGAGTCGCATGTCCCAGCGGCGGTCATTGATGCGGGTGGCGATTGCGACACGCGGGGCAACGTCAGGCTCGGCCTTCAGCGCCTCGACCAGAGCCGGCGCCGCCTTCGCCGCGCCACGCCCGGCCAGGCGAACCAGTTCCCGGTGATCTTCGGGATGCGCATCCGGCATGACCCGTCCCAGTCCGTCCACAACGGTCCAGTCCTGGCCGTCATGCCAGAGGGCCACCGGTTCGGCCGCATCGGCGATGATCACGACCTGGTCCGGCCACAGGCGATGAACGCGGACATTCAGCACCTTGTGTGTGCCTTCGACGCGGCGACGGATGACATGCGGGTCTGCCCGAAACATGTTTTCGCCCGGTTCAATCATCGCCGCGGCGCGAATGTCACGGGCGAGGGCGGGGTCCTGTTCCAGGCCGATCACGGACACGTCATTGACCGAAATGCCCACCGTACGGGCCGTATTGTCCATGAAGCTGGCGAACCGGTTTTCCATCTGGGACATCGACCCGCCCATCCAGGCGGCCGTGGCGACCACGATGGCGACCAGCATCACGAAGCCGAAAACGACTGAGGAAACGCGCACTTCCTCGCCCGTCACCTCATCCACGATGACGGCGGGCTTGCGCTGTTTCTTGGGGACAGTCTGATTGCGGCTTACCTTTGGCATGAAGCATCCTCGATCATCCAGGCGACCAGGTCTTCGAAGGACATGCCCACGAAGGCGGCCTGTTCGGGGACAAGCGAGGTGGGCGTCATGCCAGGCTGGGTATTGGTTTCCAGGATCACGAGCCGGTCTCTCTTGTCGTCATAGCGAAAGTCGGATCGCGTCGCGCCCCGGCATCCGAGCGCCTGGTGTGCTTTCAGCGCAAATTCCATTGCCGCTTCCGTCACATGGGCAGGCAGGTCTGCCGGGATCACATGCTGCGATCCACCAGCTTCATATTTTGCATCAAAATCGTAATAGTCTCTTAAGGTCGTGATCTCGGTGACAGCCAGCGCCCGGTCGCCCAGCACGGCCACGGTGAGTTCCCGGCCGGGGATGAATTCCTCGGCCATCAGATGGTCGCCATAGCGCCAGTTCGGCCCGGTCAGTTCCTTTGCCGGTCCATTGGCACCTTCACGCACGATCAGCACACCGAAGCTGGACCCCTCGGCCACCGGCTTGATCACATAAGGTGGTTTCAGCGGATGGGCGGCGGCCGCTTCGGCCCGCGTCACCTTCCGGTCTTCGGCCACGGGCAAGCCGGCCTGCCGGAACACGGCTTTCGATTTCAGCTTGTCCATGGCCAGGGCCGACGACAGGACGCCGGAATGGGAATAGGGCAGCCCCATCACTTCCATCACGCCCTGCACGCAGCCATCCTCGCCCCACGGGCCGTGCAGGCCGTTCAGCACCACATCCGGTTCCGCCTCGGCCAGTTGCGTCGCCAGGTTTCGCCCGGCATCGATCTCGACCACGTCATAGCCGCCGGCGCGGGCCGCTTCAGCCATCTTGCGGCCCGAGGTGAGGGAGACTTCGCGTTCGGACGACCAGCCTCCATAGATTACGGCAACGCGCTTCATCGGATGTTCCTGTTCAGCATGAGTGGACTTATCCTTCGCGTCTGCCCGGTTAAAACGGCCTTAGCGTGGCAGACATCCCGCGTTTTGCCGACGACATGACAAAATTATTAGGTTTGGTCGGTTGCCTTATTTTGACTACAATCGTAGTCAACGTTTCGAGGCGTAGGGAAAAATTAGGCGTTTGTGTCGCAAACATTACACAACTGCGGGGGAGGATACGCAGCGTGAACCCTTTGACTCGACTAATTGCCAGCTCTTGTCTCTGCCTGACGGCCACAATGCCTGTCCATGCCGACATGGCACCGGAAACCACCGCCGGGGCACGGATCTTCACGCTGGACGATTTCCGCCAATATGCCCCGCGCACGGCGCTGGAAATGGTCTCCCGCATTCCGGGCTTCGCGATCCGGGGCGATGATGATGGTGCGCGCGGATTCGGGCAGGCCGAAGGAAATGTGCTGATCAATGGCCAGCGCGTGTCAGGCAAATCCAATGGCGCGACCGACTCCCTCGACCGGATCGCGGCTTCCAGCGTGATCCGGATCGAGCTGGTTGATGGAGCAGCATTCGAGATCCCCGGCCTGACGGGCCATGTCGTCAATGTCGTGACAAACGGGGAAGGGGGCATTTCCGGCACCTGGCGCTGGCGGGCCCGTTTCCGCGATAATCTCCCGCCCTTCTACAATGGTCTGAATTTGACCCTGTCCGGCGGGCGTGGAGACATCTCCTGGTCTTTCGAGGCTGAAAGCGATCCCGAGCGCGGGGCCTCCAACGGTCCGGAATTCGTGACCGATGGTGCAGGCAATCCGATCCAGCGGCGCGAAGAAGATTTCACCTACGCCGCCGAGATTGTGTCCCTTTCGGGCTCGATTGGCTGGACTCCGCCATCCGGCGTCATCGGGAACCTCAATGCCAAGGCGCAGGCGTTCCAGCCGGATTTCAAGGAAACGGCGAAGCTGTTCCCGGTTTCCGGGCCGGAAGGTCGCCGCCTGTTCCAGGGCGCCGAGGACGAAGTCTTCGTGGAGGTCGGCGGGGATTACGAATTCGGTCTCGGGCCGGGGCGGCTCAAGACCATAGGTCTGGTCCGGCGCGAGGACAGCCCGATTGTCGACCGGGTCATACGCGGCAACCTTGACGGCACGGGCCAGGCGGAAGACCGATTCACGCGTGACATCGAGGAAGGGGAATACATTCTCCGGTCCGAATACGCATTGGGCATGTCCGATGGCAGCGACTGGCAGATCGCTCTCGAAGGGGCCTTCAACTATCTGGACCAGCAATCCACCCTGACCCTGTCGCGCGATGGCGGGCCGCTGGAACCCCAGGACCTGCCGAATGCCAATTCACGCGTGGAGGAACAGCGCGGTGAAATATCGCTGACCCATGGCCGGCGCCTTGCGCCGAATCTGACTGGTCAGGTCTCCGTCGGTGCGGAAATGTCGGAACTGTCACAGTCCGGCGATGCCTCGAATGTGCGCACTTTCACCCGGCCGAAGGGATTTGCGAGCCTGTCCTGGCAGGCTGACCCGACCCTCAAATTGGTGACGCGGCTGGAGCGGGATGTGGGCCAGCTCGATTTCTATGATTTTGTCTCATCCGTGAACCTCAATTCCGGAAATGGTCAGAACGGCAATCCGGAAATCGTTCCGGAACAGAGCTGGAAACTCAGCATGCAGGCCGAGAAGAGTTTTCAGGCCTGGGGCGCAGCGACCATGGAAGTCTTCTATTCCGACATCGAGGACATTGTGGACCGCATTCCGATCGGTACAGGAGACGGACCGGGCAATCTCGATTCAGCCTGGCAGGTCGGGGCAGAATGGGACGCGACGCTGAAAATGGACAAGGCCGGTCTTGCTGGCGCCGAACTGTCCTATGAAGGGAATTACTACGAGTCGGAAGTGACAGATCCCCTGACCGGCGAAATCCGCCCGATCAATGACAGTTCGAAATACTGGATGATGGTGGAACTGCGCCACGATATTCCTGCTACGGACTGGGCTTGGGGTGTCGGGTTCGAACGCTGGGAACGAAATCCTTATTATCGCTTGTCCGAAACCGGTCAGGAAGCCGCATCGCCGGGGTTTGGCTTCGCATATGTCGAACACAAGAATATGTGGGGAATGACGGGCCAGGCCACGTTTGGAAACTTCGCGAACCAGAACGATGAATTTCGACGGCAATTCTACGACACGAACCGCACGGGCAACATCATCCGTGTAGAGCGTCGCGCTCGGGATTTCGGCCCAATTCTCACCGTCCAGCTGGAAGGCACGTTCTAGGTATCAGGATACGGCCACCGGCAGGGGCGGTTTGATCCGTCCGATCCGGCGAACTTCCCAGCGCAGCTCGACACCCTGTGTGGCCCGCACCTGTGCCCTGACAAGTTCGCCAAGGGCCTCAAGGTCCGCCGCCGTGGCGTCACCTGTATTGATCAGGAAGTTGCAGTGTTTCGGTGAGACCTGCGCACCGCCCACTTTCAGGCCGCGGCACCCGGCCGCATCGATCAGCTTCCAGGCCGAACGCTGATCCGGCGTGCCCGGAGGATCCGGATTGGCGAACGTCGACCCGGACGTCTTCTCCTTGATCGGCTGAGTCTCTGCCCGCCGGGCCTGAAGGGCCTCGATCTCGGCAAGAATGTCCTCGGGAACGCCGGTGCCGGTGCCCTGCAGCGTCAGTCTGGTCACGATCAGATCATCCGGCAGGTCCGTGTGGCGATAGGCGAAATGCGCCTCCGGCAGATTGCCGGGCTGCCCCGGGCCGCGATAGGCGACATGGGTGCCATCCCGCAGATAGCCCTCGAGTCCCACCAGCACATCGCGCAATTCCCGTCCGTAGCAACCGGCATTGGTGCGCGTCGCGCCGCCGAGCGAGCCGGGAATACCCGACAGGAATTCCAGTCCCGTGATGCCGGCCCGGGCGGCCGATTTGGCCACGGACAGGTCCAGTGCGCCGGGCCGCGCTGTGAGGGTCAGGCCGTCATCCGCCTCAACGCTGCCCCAGTATTTCCCCATCAGGCGCACGACGACGCCAGCGATGCCGCCATCCCGCACGATGACGTTGGACCCCACGCCGAGCACTGTCACGGGGATTGCCGGATCGAGCGTCTTCAGGAAGCCGGCAAGATCGGCCTCATCCTCAGGCAGGAAAAGCCAGTCTGCCGGGCCGCCCACACGAAACCAGGTATAGGGCGCGAGATTGGCATCCTTGATCAGCTTGCCGCGAACAGGGGGAAGTGTCGTCATCATGAGGCCAAGGCGTTCGGGCACTTCCCCCTCCATGTCAAGTTGCTGGCGCGGACGTCCGCTCTCCATACCAGTCAATGTTGCGGGTCATGTACATGGTCAGCGCAATCGCGGTGAAGCTTGCCAACGCGCCGGCCAGCAAGGCGTGGCTCTCGGCCCGCATCAGCACATAGATCAGCGTGTAGATGCCGGACAGGATCGCCAGTGCACGCAGGCCATACAGCCGGGATCTGAACACGCTCGCCGCATAGGCCGCTGTCAGCATGACCGTCATGGAGGCGGCGATCATGAAGGCCGCATCAAATCCGACCCGTTCCGACAGGGCGAGCAGCAGGATGTAGAAAATCGTCTGCGCCAGTCCGACCAGCACATATTGTGCAGGGTGGGCACGCGCCGCGCTGGTCACTTCGAACAGGAAATAGGCGAGGAAGACAAAGCCGACAAACATGACGGCGTATTTCAATGCGCGTTCGACGCTTTGGTAGGGGTTGCCTTCCTTCATGAAACGCACGGCCATGTCGCGGCGGTTCCATTCGGTCAGTTCGCCAAGATCCATGTTTGTCCCTGATCCGGCAATGCCGCGAGCGAGATATGGTACACGCCAATGGGCTTCGAAGCCCTCGGTCTGGCCCGCGCCGGCCGTATGGCTTTCCGGCAGAACACCGCCCTGGAAACTGGGCGAGTCCCAATTGCTGATCAGGTCCACACGCGTGTCCTTCGCAAATGGCGCGATCGACAGGCGTTCTGCCCCCGAGAGACGTATATTCGCTGTCAGTACGATCGGGTCGATTGCGGTTTCAAGGTCGGGGATATGGCCGCCCGCAAGCGTAACGCCCGACGCAGGCACGGGATTGTAATCGCCTTTGTTGCGCGAGAGGTAGGGGGTCGGTTCGATGGACACATCTTTTCCATTTGCCTTGACAGTAATGGCATCGCGAATGCCGCGAGTGTCCGAGACCCCGAGATAGATTCGCGCGTCCGACCAGACGGGCGTGGCATCTTCAGGCAGAGCCGCGCGCAGCACGTCCGGATCGAATACGGCGTCCATCTTGATCGAGGCATCGAAAACGGGGATGGTGTGGATGCCTCTGGTTCGCATGTCCACGTTCACATTCGCCGAAGCTGTGCCCATTTCAGCATAGGCTACGGCATAGCCATAGATCGTTTCCTCATGCCTTGAACCGAATGTTCGTGAGTAGGGTACGGATACTACCGGTCCGAGAACGGATTGTTGCCCGCCAACCATCTCGCTGACATCTGCCAGGGCTCGGTCTGCGCCCATGCGGCGGTCCTGCACAACAGAATGAATGAAGAGGGCTGGAATGGCCATCAAGAGGGCCAGTGCGCAGACAAGCAGCAGTTTCAGGCCGACGGACCGTTGCGGCACCAGGCTCGCAAAGGGTGATTTCGGTGAAGGTATCTCAGTCATGTTTGGTGTCCCCAAAAAAGGATTGGAGACATGACTTATGACCAACCATGTGCGGCGGGGACTGGGCGCGGCCGGGACCAGTCCAAGGTTACATTGCGGTCATGATGTGACGTGGTTACCGGTTCGGGGAGCCGTCCTGATCCAGCTCGTCAGATATTTCGTCGGCCGCATCGGATACCTCATCTGCAAATTCAGAGGTCTCTTCCGGCAAGCGTTCAAGCGTCGCATCCATGCGTGCGCCTGCGCCTTCAAACGAGCCTTCCTGCAGGTAGAACCAGCCGAGCGCCAAAACGAAGGCGACGCACAGAAAGGCGAGAATGGCGGTTAAGGTCCGGCCCATGATGAAACTCCTTGTGGGTGTTCATCAGGCAAACGCGGACCGGGCCGGCTTGTTCCGGATCAGACCTTCTGGCCGATCAGCGCGCCATGGCAGTGTTTGAACTTCTTGCCGGATCCGCACGGGCAGGGGGCGTTGCGCGGCGTGTTGGCCCAGCTTTCCTCTGCCTGTTGCAGGGCCGGTCCGGGCGGCGGCGTATCGTCGTCCGACATCTCGTTTTCGCCCGTATCCGGATCAAGATGCGTCTCGCGCATCTGCGGGGCAGGGGCCGGTTGCGGCGCCGGGCGCTGTTGCTGATCGGCCGGGGGCTGTACGCGGATATGCATCAGCGAGCGGGTCACGGTGGCACGCAGCTCGTTCAGCAGATTGTAGAACAGGTTGAAGGCTTCTTCCTTGAACTCGTTCAGCGGGTCGCGCTGGCCGTAGGAGCGAAGGTGAATGACCGAGCGCAGCTGGTCGATCATCTGTAGGTGTTCGCGCCAGCGCATGTCCAGGACCTGAAGCAGGATCTGCTTCTCGATGCGTTGCATCTGCTCAAGGCCGACCTGTTCGCTGATTGCCTCATACACCTTGTTCACGCCGGTCATGATCCGCTCGGCGATCTCTTGGTTGGCAACGCCTTCCTCCGCGGCCCATTCCTTCACCGGCATGTCGATGGCAAAATCCTGACGCAGCGCTTCGGCGAGGCCTTCAATGTCCCACTGCTCCGCATACGCCTTTTCCGGCATGGTGCGGGAGACAAGGTTGTTGACGACATCTTCGCGCATGTCGAGGATGGTGTCGGAGACATTCTCGGCGCGCATGAACTCCATGCGCTGCTCGAAGATTGCCTTGCGCTGGTCATTGATCACATCGTCATATTTCAGGACGTTCTTGCGGATCTCGAAATTGCGCTGCTCGATCTTTTTCTGGGACGTCTCCATCGCCTTGTTCATCCAGGGATGGGTAATGCCCTCATCTTCCTTGATGCCCAGCCGCCGCATCACATTGTCCATGCGCTCGGCAGCGAAGATGCGCATCAGGTCATCTTCGATGGAGATGTAGAATTTGGACTTGCCCGGATCCCCCTGACGACCCGTCCGGCCGCGCAGCTGGTTGTCGATGCGGCGGCTTTCATGGCGTTCAGTGCCGAGCACATAGAGGCCGCCAGCATCCAGGGCGCGCTTTTTCTTGACCTCGATGTCGGCCTTGATCTGGCTGGTCAGCAGGGCCAGTTCGCTCTCGGTCAGCTGCCGTCCCAGCTTGGCTTCCTGTTCGGCCTTTTCCTGTTCCAGCCGCATTTCGAAATTGCCGCCCAGCTGGATGTCGGTGCCGCGGCCAGCCATATTGGTGGCCACGGTGATCGCACCCGGCACACCGGCATTGGCGACAATCTGGGCTTCCTGCTCGTGGTGGCGGGCATTCAGCACCTTGTGCGGAATGTTCGCGGCCATCAGCAGGTTGGAGAGAATTTCCGACTTCTCGATGGACGCCGTGCCGAGCAGGACCGGCTGGCCCTTGGCGTGGCATTCGCGGACATCCTTGACGATCTCGGCATATTTCGCCTTGGCCGTGCGGTAGACGACGTCGTCTTCGTCAATGCGCTGGATCGGCTTGTTGGTCGGCAGGTCCACGACGCCAAGACTGTAGATGTCAGCGAATTCGTCGGCTTCGGTCAGCGCCGTACCGGTCATGCCGGCCAGCTTGTTGTAGAGGCGGAAATAGTTCTGGAAGGTGATCGACGCCAGCGTCTGGTTCTCTGGCTTGATATCGACCCGTTCCTTCGCCTCGATGGCCTGGTGCAGGCCTTCGGACAGGCGGCGGCCTTCCATCATCCGGCCGGTGAACTCGTCGATCAGCATCACCTGATCATCCTTGACGATATAGTCCTTGTCGCGGGTGTAGAGCTTGTGGGCCCGCAGCGCCTGGTTGGCATGATGGACGATGGAGATGTTGGCCGGTTCCCACATCGAGCCTTCCAGCGTGCCCGATTCAGTCAGCCATTGCTCGATCTTCTCGGTACCGGTTTCGGTATAGGTGACGGAGCGCTGTTTCTCGTCGAGTTCGTAGTCTTCCTCCACCAGGCGCGGCATCAGGGCATCGAGCGCCATGTAGAGTTCAGACCGGTCATCCGTAGGGCCGGAAATGATCAGTGGCGTGCGCGCCTCATCGATCAGGATGGAGTCGACTTCGTCGACGATGGCGAAATGGTGACCGCGCTGGGCCATCTGGTCCAGCGAGTATTTCATGTTGTCGCGCAGATAGTCGAAGCCGAATTCGTTGTTCGTGCCATAGGTGATGTCGGACGCGTAGGCCTTGCGGCGTTCCTCGTCGGAGATGCCATGCACGATGATGCCGGTCGTCATGCCCAGGAAGCTGTAGACCTGGCTCATCCATTCGGCATCGCGCTTGGCCAGATAGTCGTTCACGGTCACGACGTGCACGCCCTTGCCTTCCAGCGCATTCAGATAGACGGGCAGGGTAGCCACCAGCGTCTTGCCTTCACCGGTGCGCATCTCGGCAATATTGCCCGAATGCAGCACCATGCCGCCCATCAACTGGACGTCGAAATGCCGCATGCCGAGTGAGCGGCGCGCGCCTTCGCGCACCACGGCAAACGCTTCTTCCAGCAGGCTGTCGAGGGTCGCGCCATCTGCCAGGCGCTTGCGAAACTCTTCCGTCTTGCCTCTCAGCGCCTCATCCGAGAGCGCCTCCATCATCGGCTCCAGGGCGTTGATCCGATTGACGCGCGCGCGAAGCGGCTTCAGCTTGCGATCATTGACGGAACCGAAAATCTTGCGGGCAACGGAAAGCATATCAGGCAGCACCAATTGATCTGGGGCGACAAAACTCTAATCCTGACAGCGGAACCGGCAGAATTCTTGTGGGTTCTCCCACCGCGCACGCGCTGGCTGAAACCCCTCGACCAGCGTGCGGGTCAGACTTAAGAACGCCGCATTGGGGTGTCAATGCAGCGCCCTCAGCCTAGAGGAGACTTTACCGTGCTGCTTCTGAAGCCCTTTTCGCGAAATATCCTGATCTCGATGTCCGTGGCGCTCGCGCTGCTCGCTACCGCATGTGGCCGCCCGGTTGAGGAAGAACCGGTCATCCAGGTGGAGGCGGCCACGGCAGTCTCGGTCAATGGAGACCCGATCCATGTCAGCGAGGTCGAACTCGAGGCAGTGGCCCGCGGGCTCATTTCCCCGGGACAGGAATTCGGTCCGGGCGACGAGAATTACGATCTCGTGCTCGATCAGCTCATCGACCAGAAACTGATGGCGCAGGAGGCGCTTGCGCGGGGCCTCGACAAGGGGCCGACCGCCGAACGTCGTCTCGAGGTCGCGCGGGAGCGCATTCTCGGCAATCTCCTGGTGGAGAGCCTCGTGGCGTCGGAAGTGAACGAGGACAGCATCGAGGCCATGTACAAGGAACAGGTCGCCCTGCAGCAGGAAGATGACGAGGTTTCGATTGCACACATCCTTGTGGAGACCGAGGCGGAAGCCCGCGCGCTTTATCAGCAGATCGAGGAAGGGGCGACATTCGAAAGTCTTGTCGTCGCGAATTCTCTCGATTCCACAACGCGCATGGAAAATGGGGACCTCGGCTATGTCTCGCCGAACAATATGGCAGATCCCTTCCCGGTCGTGATCGCCAACACGAAAGTGGGCGAAGTGTCCGAACCTTTCCTGTCGGCCGATGGCTGGCACATTCTGAAAGTAAAGGACCGCCGGACCAGCCCGCCCAAGACGCGCGACGAGATGCGTCCGGAGATCGTCACCTTCCTGACGCTCAACCAGGTCAGCAAGATTCTTCGGCGCCTGCGGACCGAGGCCAAGATCGAAAAGGGCGAGAAATCGACCCATATCGTGCCCGATTCTGCACTTTCGCTTGAAAGTGAAGGCGATCTCATCAAAGAGCAGCCCGCATCCGAACCACAAGGACGTGAGCTTTGAATCTGACACCTTCGCCCTTCGCCCCGGCCCGCTTTCCGGATCTGCCAGTCGTCAACGGCGTTCGCGCCGCCACCGGGTCGCGAGGATTCTACGCCCGGCGCGGCATGGAACGCGACGACATGTTCCTGTTCGTTCTTGATGAGGGCACGGCCTGTGCCGGCGTCTATACGGTGTCCAACACGGCATCGGCGGACGTGCTCTGGTGCCGCGAGGCGCTCGAACAGGGGGCAGGGGCGGCTCGCGCGCTGGTCGTCAATGCGGGCAATTCCAATGCCTTCACCGGTCCAAAGGGTGTTCTCAAGAACGAGGCGACGCTCAAGGCCATGACCGAAACGCTGGGCGTCCCGAAAGAGACATGTTTCCTCGCCGCCACGGGGGTCATTGGCGAGCCCCTTTCCGATCCCAACTATGTCGGCATGATGGTTCCCGAACTGGCTGGCAAACTGGCCCCGCCGGATTGGGAAGCGGCGGCGCGCGCCTTCATGACAACCGATACGTTCCCGAAAGGCGCCGGCAGCACGCTGGACCTGGACGGCACGCCGGTACACTTCGCGGGCATCGCGAAAGGGTCCGGCATGATTGCGCCGAACATGGCGACCATGCTCTCCTACGTCTTCACGGATGCCGCGATCGAGCCGGGCCTGTTACAGGCCCTGCTGGCCGACATCACCAACCAGACCTTCAACAGCATCACCGTGGATGGCGATACATCGACGTCCGACACGTTGATGGTGTTCGCGACAGGGGCCAGCGGCATGGCACCGATCCGGACGCCGGAAGATCCTCGGTTCGAGGCATTAGCGGACGCACTGCACGCGGTCTGCCAGGATCTGTCGCACCTCATCGTCAAGGATGGGGAAGGGGCCAGCAAGTTTGTCACCATCACCGTGAAGGGGGCCGTATCCAGCCAGTCCGCCAAGGTGATCGCCAGCGAGATCGCCAATTCCCCCCTCATCAAGACGGCGATGGCGGCAGGCGACGCCAATTGGGGACGCGTGGTCATGGCGGTCGGAAAGTCGCTGGAGCCGATCCGCATGGACCAGCTGTCGATCTGGTTTGATGATGTCCTGGTGGCGGAAAACGGCTCCCGGGCCGAAAACTACTCCGAAGCGGCCGCCAGCGCCGTGTTTGCCCAGCCGGAATTCACCATCTGCGTCGATGCCGGCGTGGGCGACCAGTCGCACACAGTGTGGACCTGCGACCTTACCCATGCCTATGTCGACATCAACGGGGCCTATCGCACATGACGCGCCGCATGGTGCTTGTGGTGGCCGCGGCGCTCTATGATTCAGATGGGCGCATCCTTCTCGCGCAACGGCCCGAAGGCAAGGCAATGGCCGGCCTGTGGGAGTTTCCGGGGGGCAAGGTAGAGGCTGGCGAGACCCCGGAGCAGGCGCTGGTGCGGGAATTGCGCGAGGAGCTTTCCATCATGGTGGACGAGGCCTCTTTGGAACCTGTCACATTTGCAAGCCATGGTTATCAGGATTTTCACCTTTTAATGCCACTTTATGCAACGAAAAGTTGGGATGGAGACGTGGTGCCACGGGAGGGTCAGACCTTCGCATGGGTCAAATCTTCGGACCTGCACAACTACCCGGCGCCGGCGGCAGACATTCCCCTGTTTGACGTTCTTGCAGGCCGGGCATCGAACGCGGAGTGTTCATGACTGCATCCCGGACCATCTTTCGCCGCTTCACGAGCGATCAGGCAGGCGCATCGGCTGTCGAATACGGTCTGCTTGTCGGGCTGATCGCCGTTGCCATCATGGGCGGCCTTGTCGCCATGGGATCATCGGTGAACAACACGCTCACGACGGTCAGAACGGAAATCAACTGACACGACGTGCCGCATCAGGCCGGGTGTCAGGATTGGCGATGGCCTTTCACGGCGTCGGCCAGGCTGGCGCGCGCACTTCCGGGTTTCAGGGGTTTGGGCTGGCTGTCTGCCGGGTGCCAGCCTGACAGATGGACGATTTCGAACGTTGCCCGGACCTTTCCATCCGCATCGCTGAACCCTTCCCGGTAGAGCTTCAGGGCGCGATGCAGCACCGAGCGGGTCAGGGGCCGCATGGTCCCGGCTGAAAAGGCGGCCCGTTCGCCCATGCCCTTCAGGTCCTCCAGCAGGGTCATCGGGTCGGCATACCGCACCACGACCGTGTCCCGGTCGACCACGGGCAGGGCATATCCGGCACGTTGCATCAGGCTGGCCATGTCCCGCAGGCCCGGCAGGGGAGA
The DNA here is from genome assembly GCF_017792385.1 of Hyphomonas sp. NCBI lineage: Bacteria > Pseudomonadati > Pseudomonadota > Alphaproteobacteria > Hyphomonadales > Hyphomonadaceae > Hyphomonas > Hyphomonas sp. The sequence continues at coordinate 1,766,559 of NZ_CP051230.1, forward strand.
GACCCTCGGGGCGACTCCCCCGCGCAATTCGGTCTCCGCTTCCATCAGGCAGGATCGCAATTCCGCCAGCGTGCCAGCGCCGAACAGGGCGCCCAGAAACAGCCCATCCGGTTTCAGGGCGTTCCGGATCTGTATCAGCGTGCCGGGCAGATCATTCACCCAGTGCAATGACAGCGCGGAAACGATCAGGTCATAGCTGCCTGCAGCGAGCCCCGGATTTTCTTCATCCATGAGACGTGCGTGCAAGCCTCCGGCCTCCGCAAGGGCCACCATCCGTTCCGACAGGTCTCCGGCCTCCACGGTTTCGACCTGTTTGCCCGCCCGAATCAGCCCGGCCAGCTGGCCGTCATGAGCGCCGAGATCCAGGGCGCGCGGGAAGACATGGGACGTGTCCGCCAGCCGGTCGGCGATATCACTCGACACGCGGGCCTTGAGGAAGTCATAGTTTTCGAACTGCGCGGCGGCCCGGTTTCGGTTGCGGGCCACGCGGTCACGATCGAACAGGCGCGGGGGCGTCGGATCTGGAGGGGGCTGGGACGGCATGAGCAGCGATATGGACCCGCCGGCACGTATGGCAAAGGGGCTTTTGCGCGGTGCGGCTGATTTTCTCTGGCCCCAGCGATCCCTGGTGAGCGGCCAGAGGGGGGCAGGCAAGGGGCCGCTGTCGGCGGCGGAATTCGCGGCCATCGGCTTCCTGTCAGACCCCGTTTGCGATGCCTGCGGCCGGCCGATGGAGATCGATCTCGGCCCGGACACCCATTGCGCCGCCTGCATTGCCCGCCCGCCGCGTTGGGACCGGGCCCGCGCCGCCATCATCTATGACGCCGCCAGCCGCCGCATCATCCTTGACCTCAAGCGCTCCGGACGGCGGGATGGATTGTCCACCATGACGGGATGGATGCACCGGGCCGGCGCGCCCCTCATTGCGCAAGCCGACCTCATTGTGCCCGTGCCCCTGCATTACACTCGGCTCGTCCGGCGCGGGTTCAACCAGTCGGCATGGCTGGCGCAGGGCATTGCGCGTCGCGCCGGAGTGGCGTGCCATGTGCACCTCGTCAAGCGCCGCCGGCGTACGCCCACTCAAGGGGGGCTGAGCGCGCGGGCCCGTCGGCGGAATGTGGCCGGGGCCTTTGCCATCTCCAAACGGGCCGCTGCCCTGGTGCGGGATCGGCGCGTCCTGCTTGTTGATGATGTCCTCACCACCGGGGCCACCGTCTCAGCGTGCGCCCGTGCCCTGAAACAGGCAGGAGCGCGACAAGTGGACGTGCTGGTGCTTGCGCGCGTTGTACGCGAAACCGATCTCACCATATAGATCGGGAAGAAACCTGTTCAGGAGCCCCCATTTCATGTCTGACGTCACGATCTATACGCGCCAGTTCTGTCCCTACTGCACGCGCGCCGTTTCCCTGCTGAAATCCAAGAATGTGAAGTTCAACGAAATCGACGCCGGCATGGACGCCGCAAAAAAGGCGGAGATGGTCGAGCGGTCGGGCGGCGGCCGGACGTTTCCGCAAATCTTCATCGGCGAGACGCATATTGGCGGCTGCGATGACATGATGGCCCTGGAGCGCTCCGGCAAGCTGGACTCCCTGCTCGAGGCCTGATGCGATACGCCCATGATCCGGTACGCGCTCACCTGTTCTGATTGCCACCATGATTTCGAATCCTGGTTTGCATCATCAGCGGCATTTGACGATTTGTCCGGCAAGGGTCTGATCAGCTGTGCGGAATGCGGCGGCACACATGTCGCCAAGCAGATCATGGCGCCGTCTGTCTCGACCTCGGGTGCGCCGCGCGGCGATTCCGACGAAGCGGCGGCTGCGCGGGAATTCCTCAGCAAGGCGCGGGACCATGTCGCGCGCAATTTCGACTATGTCGGGGACAGTTTCGCCGACGAAGCCCGTTCCATGTTCTATGGCGAACAGGACACTCGTCCGATCTGGGGTGAAACCACGCCGGAGGAATCGCAGGCCTTGCGGGAAGAGGGGGTGCCGGCTGCGCCATTGCCGCGTGCCCTGACACCGCGTCCACCCAAGACCGACAAGCAGGTAAACTGAACTGGATCGCTTTGACGCGCTTGACCCTGCCATACCCTCATATAATACGCAGGGTTCAAGGATTTTGACGGGGAGTGCCCTAAATGGCTGCCAGCGAATATCATCGCGGAGAAATGGACATCACCGACCAGAAAGCGACCTGGGACGGCTTCATCATCGGAAGCATCTGGGGCAGCCTCTTGGTCATCCTCACGGTTGGCTATGCCACACTGGCAATTGCCATCGGCATGAACTGGATGGTGTCGCTCGGCCTGATGGCCATCTTCGGCGTCGTGGCCGGACTGGTCATGAATCTGGGCGGCCGCTGGATGGCAACCGTCGTGCTGATGGTGATCCTGGCTCTGGTCGTCCAGCTCTTCATTGCCCTGTTCGGCCTGGTACTCTGACACTCCTCAGACTGTAAGAGTCGCGGGCTCCTTGCAGTCCGCGCAGGTCTCTGTCGCCGGATCCGCCCGCAGGCGGGTCAGCGGTATGCGGCTGTCACACCCGGTGCAAAACCCGTAGCGTCCGGACTCCATCCGGGCCAGCGCCGACTCGATGCGGGCGAGTTGCTGCGCATATTTTTCCAATGATATCGAAGGCCGCTGCACGCCGTCAGCGCCTGCATCTGCGATCAGGCGATCCGTTCCTGAAAGGGGAGGCATCGTCTTCATCCATGAGGATGCTGCGACTCCTTTAAGGGCTTGGCAAGGCGTTTCGGACAATTGAGGGTGATCCATATCGAGAATCGCTAACGCACCGACGCCCTCCGCGTGAAAGGACGCCGAAAACATGGTTTCACCCCCGCTGGTCATGTCGGCCGTGACGAAACGTTTCGGCGCGTTCACCGCGGTGGACCGCCTGTCCCTCGAAGTGCCGGAAGGCCAGATCATCGGCTTTCTCGGCCCGAATGGCGCGGGCAAGTCGACAAGTCTGCGCATGGGGCTGGGCATCATGGAGCCGGATTCCGGGGACGTGCGCCTGTTCGGCGATCGCCCGAATGTCCGCGCGCTGCAGCGCGTTGGGTTCCTGCCGGAAGAGCGGGGCCTCTACAAGAAGATGACCGCCCGGGACACGATCACGCATTTCGCCCGGCTGAAAGGGCTCAGCGCGCCGGACGCCCGCGCCCGCGCCGACGAATTGCTGGAGGCGACCGGGCTTGGCGAGTTCAGCCGGGCCCGCATTTCGAAACTGTCCAAGGGCATGGCGCAGAAGGTCCAGATCCTTTCCACGCTGGCGCACCGTCCGGACTTCCTGATCCTCGACGAGCCGTTTTCGGGGCTGGACCCGGTCAACCAGCAGGCGCTGGAAGACCTGATCCGGGCCGAACATGCGCGCGGGGCCACGATCCTGTTTTCAACGCATGTCATGGAACATGCCGAACGCCTGTGTGACCGCATCGTGATGATGGCCCGGGGCCGCAAGGTGCTGGACGGCACCTTGAAGGAAGCCTTTGCCACGCTGGGGCAGGGCGCGCGGATCTCTGTGGAAGCCGGCTTCGATCTCGCCGCCGCCCTGACGCCAAAGGGCTTCAATGCCACGCGCACGGCCGATTCCGGGCATGGCGATACCTGGCGGATAGATCTTCCGCCGGGCCGGGAGGCTCAGGATGCCCTGCGCGCCGCGCTGGAGGCGGGGGCTCCGATCACCGGGTTTGCGCCCGAAGAGGCCCGCCTGCGTGACGTGTTCGTTTCCCTGGTCAGCGAGGCCGACGCCGCCGCGCTCGAAGCGTCCCTTGCCGAAGACGAGGCTGCCTGATGCGCAATATTCTCTTGATCTTTCGCCGTGACTATCTGGGCTATGTGAAGGCGTGGGGCTTCTGGCTCAGCCTCGCCGCCGTGCCGCTTTTCATGATCATCGGCGCGGCGCTCGCAACCTTTGCGGCCCAGTCTTCCCCGGTGCGCTATTTTGCGGTGGTCGAACCCGGCAGCATATACGCCGAAGCCATCGAGGCAGAGTTCCAGCGCCGCGAACAGGCCGATGCCGAACGCGCCAGCGAGCTTGTCGAACAACTGGACCTGCCCGTGCCGGAAGAGTCTGCCCCGGACACGGATCCAGTTGACCCGGCGAGCCGCAAATTCATCCAGGTCCCGGCCCCGGCCACAACGATTGATGGGCTGCGACCCTACCTGCTGGGGGAGCGCACCGTCTCCGGGCCGCTCGGCGACAAGCCATTGTTCGCGGCCTTTATCCTGTCCGAGGGTGGCGGCGAGCTGGAATACTGGAGCGACGACGTCAATGTCGACCAGCTGCGTTATGTTGCCAAATCCGCCATGCTGCGTCTGGCCCGCCGGGAGGCGTTGGCAGACGCCGGTCTCGGCGAGGATTTCCTGAAGACCGTGGACGCCGGCGCGTTCGATGTTCCCGCGCGCCGCATTCGCACTGTGGAGGAACAGGACACCACCGGCGCGGAAGTCACGATGGCAGACCGGGCGCCGATGTTTGTGGCAGGTGGTCTGGCCTATTTCCTCTGGCTGATGGTGTTCTCGATCATTCAGTACTTGTTGATGGGCACGATCGAGGAACGTTCGAACAAGATTTTCGATACGCTTCTGACTTCGGTGAAACTGCCGGAATTGCTGGCGGGCAAGCTGCTGGCCGTGTTCGCGGTCACCTCCACCATGATGCTGTCCTGGGGCCTGTTTGCCTTTGCGGGCGGCACAATCGTGTCGACCCAGATTCCCGGCGTCGGCAATGCGATCGCGCCCTTCATGGCGGCGCTTGCCAATCCGGCCATCATCGTGCCGGGCCTGATCAGTTTCCTGCTGGGCTATATCATGTACGGCATGACCTTCATGGCGCTCGGCTCGCTCTGCGACACGATCCAGGAGGCGCAGACCCTGCTCAGCCCGATGATGATCCTGCTGATGCTGCCCATGTTCGCCATCTTCATCACGTTCCAGGACCCGGGCTCACCGTTGGTGGACATCGCGTCCTGGATCCCGTTCTTCACACCCTTCCTGCTGATCCTGCGCATGCCGCAGGACCCGCCGCTCTGGGAAGTCCTTGCCCAGATGGGCCTGATGGCGGCCTTTGCGCTGCTGATCCTCTGGCTGTCGACCAAGGTCTACCGCGCCGGCGCGGTCCACGGCGCCGGCATCGGCGACATGGGCGGCATGCTGAAGCGGATGATCGGCCTGAAAGGGAAGGCGGCTTAGTCCTCCCCCAATGAAAAAAAGCCCTGCCAGTGCGAACTGGCAGGGCTTTTTTGGAAACCGGTTATCCGGAAGCGGGTCTAGACCAGACCTTCGCGCTGGGCGCGCTTGCGCGCCAGCTTGCGAGCGCGGCGAACCGCTTCAGCGCGCTGACGGGCTTTCTTCTCGGACGGCTTTTCGAAGTACTGACGGGCCTTCATTTCCCGGAACAGGCCTTCGCGCTGCATTTTCTTCTTCAGCGCGCGCAGGGCTTGCTCGACATTGTTATCGCGGACGACGATCTGTACGATTGTTCTTCTCCATTCGTTGGGGGCGTCGCCCCGATGCATAGCGTTGAGGCCTGGAGACCTCGGAAGCGGCGCCTATATCACGGGTCCGGCCTGTTGGCCAAGCCCTTAAAGCCATGAGGTTCAGTCATGTCATCTACGCCGTCAGAAACCCTGAGGTTCCGCTGGCTGGACGCCCTCCTGCCGGATGTGCCGTTCGATGGCTGGACCGAGGCCGCGGCGGCGGTGGCGGCAGACCGGGCCGGCCTGACGCCGGGCGAGCAGGCCCTGGCCGCACCAAATGGCATTTCAGACCTGATCGACGCCTTCTTCGACCGGGCCGGGCAGGCCGCGCTGGAGCATTTGTCACAACAGGATCTCGCGGGCCTGAACACGCCCGGCCGGGTCAAGGCCGGCCTACTGGCCTGGCTCTCCGTGCTGGAGCCGGACCGGGAAGCGGTGCGCCGTGCGGCCATCCGGGGCCTGCTGCCCTGGGGCACGGGCCCGGCTGTACAGCGCACCTGGCGCGTCGCCGACATGGTCTGGGATGCGGCCGGGGACACGTCGGACGATTACAATCGCTATTCCAAGCGCGGCCTGCTGGCGGCGGTGATTCCCCCGATTGTGATGTATTGGCTGGACGCCCCCGACGGGGAGGACCTCGACGCCTATATCGATCGCCGGCTGAAACTGGCTTCGGGCATCGGGCGCAATATTGGCCGGTTCGCCAAGCCATTGCTTGACGCCCTGCCGGTGACGCGGCCCAATGGAGCCACGAAAACATAATTCGGGTGTCGCATGAGGGAAGATGTCGGACAGAGGCTGAACAAACGCCCCAGGGGGCTGGGGGGGCTGATGGGTCCGGGGTGTCTGCTGAACACCTCCGCCCGACAATTAGAAGATGATTGTCGTCGGGGGCGGGCGCAAGGCGTAAACATGGCAAAATCGCCCCAATTGACCCGGTTTTGCATTAAATTGCGTTTAGGCGAGCTTAAGGGCCACCTTTTCGCGTCTCAGGAGAAACCAGAAAGGGAAAAATGGCAGAAAACACGCACCGGATAACGTCCCCGGAACCGCGAATCGCATTCCACAAGACTGAGCTCCAGCCGATTCTCGATGTCTATGGTCGGCTGGTCATGGCCGGTGAGGCCAGGGATTACGCCATCGGCATGCACAAGGATGTCGCGATCTTTGCCATTTTCCGACGACACGCCGAAAACCCGACCTGGCGGATCGAGAAACAGCCCCATCTCGCCAATATGCAGGGCCAGTATGTGGTCTATGGGCAGGCGGGTCAGGTCCTGCGGCGGGGCCGGGAACTGGCGCAGGTCCTGCGCGTGTTCGACCGCAGCCGCTTCCGCGTGGTCGAGTAAATTCGATCAAATCAGTTAACTCGCTGTTAACCAAAAACTTCTTGCGGAACGATATGGAACATTATAGGAACATGCTCATTGGAACGGAGCATGAACATGGGTATCGACGTAAGATTTCGGGGACGGTCAGGCAAGGCCTGGGATTTCAAGCGGGTCCCTCTGGATGCGCCCTGGGCGCGCACGGCCGGCGTGGCATTGTTCGCAGCGCCAGACACATATGGCTGGCGCATCATCCGCACCATCGAATTGTCCGGCAAGCCGAACGACATCCAGCCCATCTGGGCGCTGGCCGACGCGGAACGCTATGGTGCGCGCGCCGTGTTCCTCGCCACCGAGTTTGATGCCCGCACGCGCCGCTTGATGGTGGATGATATCGAAGCCGGCTTCAGCCCGGTCTGCATGTCGGATCGCAGCCGGGCCGAAGACGCGCCGATCGCGGCCTGACCTATTCTTCCTGTCCCTGCCGGCGCAGGGCAGCCTGCGCTTCGGCCGTCTCGGCCAGCCGGGTCAGGTTCACGAATTCGGCACGATAGCCGAATTCATCAGGGCCCTTGGCGCCATTCGCCAGATTTCGGATTTCCTCCCAGCCGAAACCGGTGCCGAGGGCTTCACCCCCTTTCAGCATTTCGCCATAGCCGGCCACGGCGGTGGCAAAGCGCGCCCATTGCGGGGCCTGGTCCATACTGTCCACACGGTCCGCCAGGGTCACGGCGCGTTCCAGCAGGGTCGATGTGTCTTCCCCCGGTGCCTTGTAGCGCAGCTTCACATAGGCGTACTCGCCGGATGGATCATCCCTGCGGGTATCCGTGTCGCCATAACGCAGCGGGTCGATCTGCGTCGCGTTCGATCCGACCGGTGTGATTTCGTAGATCGCCGTCACGCTGGTGCCCGCACCGATATCTCCGGCATCCACCTTGTCATTGTTGAAATCCTCGCGGTCCAGAAGCCGCGTTTCGTATCCGATCAGGCGGTATTCCGCGACGCGCGCCGGATTGAATTCCACCTGGATCTTCACATCATCCGCAATCGGAAAGATGTTCCCGGCCAGATCATCGGCCAGAACCTTTCGGGCTTCGCTCAGCGTATCCACATAGGCTGCCGTGCCGTTTCCGGTCTGGGCAATCTTCTGCATCATGGCATCATTGTAATTGCCACGGCCGAAACCGAGCACGGAGAGATAAATGCCGGTCTCACGCTTGCGGGAGACGAAATCTTCCAGTTGTTCCGGGTCGGAAATGCCGACATTGAAATCGCCATCCGTCAACAGCATCACCCGGTTGACCGCGTCTTCCTTGAGGCCCTGTTCGGCCAGCGAGTAGGCCAGGCGCAGGCCTTCCCCGCCTGCCGTTGATCCGCCGGCGCGCAATTCTTCCAGCGCCGCCACGATCTTGCGCTTCTCGCTCACAGGGGTCGGCGCCAGGATTTCCCCGGCTGCGCCCGCATAGACAACGATGGCAATTGTGTCGGTTGGCTCCATCTCTTCCAGCATCAGCTTGATGGCCTGTTTGGCCAGCGGCAGCTTGTCGTCAGAGAACATGGACCCGGACACATCCATGAGCAGGGTCAGATTGATCGGCGGGCGGGCGGTCTCATCAATATCGCGGCCCTGAATGCCGATCTGCATCAGCTCGCGTCCGTCGGCAAAGGGAGACGGCATCAAATTCACCTGCGTGGAGAAGGGGGGCCCATCTTCTGCAGGTTGCGGATAGGTATAGTCGAAATAATTGATCAATTCCTCGATACGGACCGCATCCTTCGGGGGCAGCACACCGTCTTCGAGAAAGCGGCGGACATTGGCGTAGGAGGCCGTGTCCACATCGATCGAAAAGGTCGAGACCGGCTCCTCGCTGACCAGTTTGACCGGGTTCTGGTCAACATCCTCATACTGATCGCGGAATTCAGGGGCCGGCGGCTGCATGACGGGGCCCTGCATGTGCCGCGGCGAGGCTTTCGCATATCCCGCAGGGGCTTCCATGGCCATGACGGGGGAGGGGGGCGGCGGCGGAGGCGGTGGTGGCGCGGTCCCGTCCGTCTTGTTGCCGGTTACAACAATCGTGTCCTGACTGGCCTCTCCCCCGGTGGCCGTGTCGTTCGATTGGCAGGCAGCCAGCATGGCGGCGGCCGCGACCCCTGTCAGAACCAGTCCCTTGAAATTCATGATCGTCCCTCCTCATTTCGTCCTCGGAAATGACAGGATGGTAATTCGCTCATGGCATCAATAAGGCGAAGCCCGGATTGATTGGGGCAATTTCCTAATTATCGGGATCGAGCTTCGAAATGTACCAGCGCTCCACATCCTCCTCCAGAAGGGCGAGGGGGCGAGGGCCGCGTTCCAGGATCACATCATGGAATTCCGCGAGGTCGAAATCCGGTCCCAGCACGCGCCGGGATCGTTCACGCAAATCCATGATCTTCCTTGCACCCACCCAATAAGCCGCCGCCTGGCCGGGCCAGACCGCGTACCGGTCAACTTCCTGCGCCATCGATTCAGGAGACTGTCCGGTCGTCTCGACCAGATAATCGATGGCTTCCTGCCGGGTCCACTGGTCCCGATGGATTCCCGTATCGGCGACCAGTCGCGCCGCGCGGAACAGGAGCGATTGCAGGAATCCGATGCGGCCCAATGGATCGTCCGCATACAGGCCGGCATCATGGGCGAGGATTTCGCCATAGACCGCCCATCCTTCGCCATAGGCAACATTCCAGACCATTTGCCGGATCAGGGGCAGGTTGGACCGCTCCGCCGTCAGAGCGCTTTCGAGGTGATGGCCGGGGACCGTCTCGTGAAACACCAGCGTCGCCAGGGCAAAATCGGGCCAATCGGTCATCTGCGCCAGATTGATCTCGAATTGCGCCGGGGCGGACCCATTGGCCGGGGCGGCACTGTAATAGGCCGATGGCGCAGAAGCCTGCAGGAAATCCGGAACCGCGCGAATGGTGACGCCGGTGCGCGGCATGGCGGGCATGATGTCCGCCAGGGCGGCTTCCGCGCGGGCCAGGTGCGTGCGCATGCGGGCAAGCAGGGCCTCGCGGCCCTCTGGCGTGTCCTCGTACAATTGGCCTTCGACAGCGGCCAGCGCCGCAAGGCGCTCGGCCAGTGTTCCCTCTGTGAACCCTTCAGCTTCCAGGGCCGCCAGCAGGGAATGCGTCAGCTGCTCGACTTCCGCCAGGCCCTGCGCATGCAGGGTCTCGGCGCTCAGCCCCTCATCGGTATAGGCCGCCAGCACCGAGTCATAATAGGCATTGCCACCGGGCAATTGCCACACACCCGGATCCTCCGGCGCGTCCGCTTTCAGGCCTTCCAGGGCTGCCGAGAATTCTGCATAGGCCGGCAGGATGTCTGTCTGCACCAGATCCAGCACGCGTCCTCTCAGTTCGGCTTCCTCGTCCGGCGCAAGACCGTCCGCACCGGATACGAGATTGTCGAATGTGGTCACCAGGACATGTGTCTCGGCGGGCGGAGCGCCGATCTGTCCGGCCAGCGCCTGCATCCGCTCCAGAACCATTGCAGGCGGAACAATGCCCGCGCGGGCATCTGCCTGCAGGCGGCGGCGCTCATCCTGCAGCGCCCCGGCAAACTGGGACAATCGCGCGACATAGTCCCGTGCATCCGCGGCCGTGTTGAACGGATGGGCGCCGGTCAAAAGGTCCGGCACATCGATATAGGCCCCGCGCATATGGTCTGCGACATAGGGATAGGCGCGGCCCAGCCCGGTCTGGCCATGACCTGTGACGAACAGCGACTCGGCGGTTTCATAGGCGCGGATCACCGTATCGAGATGCCCGGCCTGCCGGCCGCCTTCGGCCGGTCGCGGGGCGGACAGCAGCGCCTCCAGCGTCTCGAGCCGCTTGACCCGGCTGCGTTCATAGGCTGCCTGCGACCGGTCGGTCAGATAGGTGTTGAACCGGTATCCCGCCAATTCCTCGGTCAGCCCCAGCCGCGTGGCAAGTTCCGGATCGTCGGCCAGTTCATTGACCGCGATGGAGGTCAGCAACTCGTCCACCTCGCGTGCAATCCGGCGCGGGGTGCCGGCATCGTCGACCGCAGGTGCGCATGCCGCCAGGAACGAGACGATGGCGATGCCGGAAATCGCCGTGAGGGCAACAGTTCTCAGCGGGGCCGGGAGGCGCGGAATCATTACAGCTATGTGACCTTTTCCTGACTGTATCTCGCCCTGATTCGGGTGTTGTGACCCAGGGTTATTTCCGGTAACGATCCGTCAACAATTCGGGAGTCTCCAACGTGAACACAACACCTGCAACCCCGCCAGCGGGCGGACAACCGGCCCTTTCGGGCAATGTGATGTTCTACAAGCAGCCGCAACCGCTGTCAGCAGAAGCGCATGCCGGTCTCGGCGTGAAACAGATCGAGCAGCCCTTTGCGTTCCTGCGGGAATCCCACGCTGTGCCGGTGACCGTGTCGGAATTCGGCCGCGCCGCCAGCTTCTACCCGCTGATCTTCGTTGGCGATGACCGCACCCCGGTCGCCGTCATGGGCATCCGTCAGGGCCAGAACCTGTATGTCGATGATCGCGGTTTCGTGGCCGACGATCATTATGTCCCGGCCTTTGTGCGCCGCTATCCTTTCGTGTTCGCCGCCGATGAAGGGTCCGATCGTCTGGTCCTGTGCGTGGACCGGTCTGCGCCGATGGTCACCAACCAGCCGGAAGTGCCCTTCTTCGAGAATGGCCAGCCGAGCAAGTTCACCAATGACGCCATCGAATTCTGCAAGGAATTCGAGCGCCAGCGCCAGGCGACGACCGAATTCGGCAAGATCCTGCGCGACATGGACCTGTTCGAGCAGAAGACCGTCTCCTTCCAGCCGCGCGACATGCAGGGCAATTCCACGGGTGAGCAGCAGAAGATTGCCGACTATTGGGCCGTTTCCGAAGAGAAGTTGAACGCCCTGCCAGCCGAGAAATTCATGGAATTGCGCGACAATGGCGCGCTTGGCGCGATTTATGCGCACCTGATCTCGCTGATGAACTGGCAGACTGTCATTCAGCGTGCGGTTCGCGCGCAGAACCCGGCCGGCGCCCAGCCGGCCGCTGCACCGGTCAACTAGTCCCCCGGTTTCGGGTCTGAACAAGGCGGCTCCATCCCGGGGCCGCCTTTTTCGTGCGCGCTGTTTCCCGGGAGAGGCGAGGCTCACCATGTGATCACGTTTGAGCGAGGCCCTTCTATCTGCCTGCATTCCCGGGCATATGGGCGCCTTGTACTGCAAGTCTTGTCCGGGATTCCTGAATGTTGAGAGCGTTTTACCTGTTCTGTCTGGCCATCTGGATGGCCGTTCCGCTGGCACAGGCCCAGCCGGTCGATGGCGGCCGCGCCGTGGTGGAACTGATTTCCGAGCGCGACTCCGCCCGGCCCGGCGAAACCTTCTATGCCGCCCTGAAGATGGATCTGGATGAAGGCTGGCATGTCTATTGGCGCAATGCGGGCGATGCCGGCCTGCCGCCGCAGGTCCTGGCGCTGGACGATTCCGACGTCACCGACGACGCCATCGGCGCGTTCGTCTGGCCGATCCCGCACCTGCTGCCGGTCGTTCCGGGCGAGATCATGGATTATGGCTATGATGACCGCGTGATCCTGCCATTCCGGGTCACCCTGCCGGATGATGCGGTCGGCGCCGTCCGGATCAGCCTTCTGGCCGATTATCTGATCTGCGAGGAAATCTGCATTCCCGAAACCGCCGAGGTCCAGCTGACCGTGCCCGTGGGCGAGAGCCAGCCCGACACGGTGAATGGCACGCTGATCGGAGAGTGGATGGCCCGTGCCCCGCGCCCGTTCGACGGCGAGGCCCGCATCGATGCCTCTGCCGACCCGTGGCGGCTCAGCCTGAAGACCGAGGCCGGGTTCGATCCTGCCAGCGATCTGCGCTTCTATCCCTTTGATCACGAGATCAGCCATCCCGCCGACCAGCCTGCCAGTTTCGGCAGCGCCGGGGCCACGCTCAGCCTGACGCCCGCCGGTGGCGCGCTGGACGGCCCGCTCGACGGCGTGGTCGTGGTCGAGACCCCGGATGGCACACGCACCGGCTACACCGTCTCGGCCGGGCAGGGGGACGTGTTCGAGAACACAGCTGGCATCGCGGCCCGTCCGGCATCTCCTGCCGGTGGCGGCGGGAAGAGCCTGATCGCCCTCGCCATTGCGGCCATCATTGGCGGCCTGATCCTGAATCTCATGCCCTGCGTCCTGCCGGTCCTGTCCATCAAGGCGATGGGCATGGTGCACGCCGTTGCCTCCGGCCATGAAGGCGACGTGCGCAGCCACGGCCTCTGGTATACGGGCGGCGTGCTGCTCTCCTTTGCCGCGCTGGCCGCTGCGATCATCGCCATCCGCCAGGCCACCGGCACGGCCAATCTCGGCTTCCAGCTGCAGCACGGGCCCACCGTCGCCGTGCTTGCCCTGGTCATGTTCGTCATCGGCCTCTGGCTGCTCGGCATGTTCGAACTGGGCACCTCCATCCAGAACACCGGCAGCGGCCTGGCCGCGCGCAGCGGCGCGATGGGCGCCTTCTTCACCGGCGTGCTGGCGGCGGTGGTCGGCGCGCCCTGTATCGGCCCCTTCCTCGGCGCCGCGCTGGGCGCCGTGCTGGACCGGCCCCCGCTGGCCGTGATGGTCGTCTTCCTCGCCATGGGTTTCGGCCTGGCGCTGCCCTATCTCGTGCTCAGCTTCGTGCCGGGCCTGTCGCGCCTGCTGCCAAAGCCGGGCCGCTGGATGGAGACGCTGAAACAATTCTTCGCCTTCCCGATGTTCCTGACCGCCGCAGCGCTGCTGTGGACGCTGGGCGCAGTGGCCGGCCCGGCCGCCGTCGCCTGGACCGTGGCCGGCGGCACGCTGATCGCCTTCGGCATCTGGCTCGCCCGGCGCGGCGGCGGCGCCATCGGCAAGGCCCTGGCCACGCTCGCCATCCTCACCGGCCTCGCCTATCCGGCGCTGACCGCGAACTCCTCCACCGCCACGGGGCAGGGCACCGCCCAATATGCCGAAAAGTACGAAACCGAAGCCTGGAGCCCCGAACGCGTTGCCGAACTCACCGTAGAGGGCCGCCCCGTCTTTGTGGACTTCACCGCCACCTGGTGCGCCACCTGCCAGCTCAACAAGGCCACCACGCTGAAATCGGCTGCCGTGCAACAGGCCTTTGCCGACCATGACGTCGCCTTCCTCGTGGCGGACTTCACCCGCAAGGATCCGGTCATTGCCGAGGAGCTGAAGCGCCGCCAGCGCGCCGGGGTGCCGATGTATCTCTGGTATGCCGCCGGCGCGACCGAGCCGGAAATCCTGCCCGAAATCCTGTCTCAAAAGCTTGTGATTGGACTTGTCACGGCAGAATGAGCATGATCCCGCCGACCCACCCGAACGGAGGACTTCCATCATGATGAGCCGACGCAATTTTTCTCTCGCCGCCGGCATGGCCGCTGCCGTGGCCCTGACCGCAGGCGCCCTGATCGCCTCGACCGCCCAGGCCGCGCCGAACGATACCGACACGCGCGCGCCGGACTTCACCGGCGTGACCGCCACGGGCGACACCGTGTCCCTGTCAGATTTTGCCGGCCAGACGGTCGTGCTGGAATGGACCAATGATGGCTGTCCGTTCGTGCAGAAACATTATGCCGTGCCCCCCGCCAAGATGCAGGGCCTGCAGACCGATGCGTCCGAAAGCGACGTGGTCTGGCTGTCCATCGTCTCGTCTGCCCCCGGCAAGCAGGGCCACCGCACCGGCGCGGAACTGCTCGACATGAATGAAGGGCGCGGCGCCACCCCCGCCCATGTCATTATCGATGAAAGCGGCGACATTGGCCGCCTCTACAAGGCCAAGACCACGCCGCACATGTTCGTCATCACCGCCGAAGGCGAGATCGCCTATCAGGGCGCGATCGACGATACCCCCTCGGCTCGCGTCTCCGACATCGAAACCTCGACCAATTACGTCTCCGCCGCGCTCGACAGCGTCGCCGCCGGCGAACCCGTCGAAGTCGCCAGCTCCAAACCCTATGGCTGCTCGGTGAAGTACTGACGAGGGACACAGCAAACGCACTGCGTTTGCCCCGAGGCAGACCCAAGCGTAAGCGCAGGGCAAAGAGGGACACAGCAAACGAACTGCGTTTGCCTTCCCCCTCTTTTCCGCTCACCCCGGCGAACGCCGGGGAGACGGAAGCTTGATGGCCCAATTCCTGTAATCCCGGAAAATCCGACAGGATTTATCCGGGACCCGGAAGCGTATTGGCCCCCTCCACTGGGTCCCGGACATTTGCTGGCGCAAATTCCGGGATGACAAATCGAAACTACTCCCCCCAACCCCGCATCCCCGGCGAACGCCGGGGCCCCCTCGGCTGGCTCTGCATCGCCCCCGCAGGAGACCCCGGCCTGCACCGGGGAGGCGGACCTTGAATTTGTCATCCCCAACCCCAAGCCGAAAACGCCGCTTGAACTCGGCGGCAATGCGCCCTAGACGCGCTCGCCATGCTTCAGATTGTGCCCGAAACGCCAGACCTCCATGCCGATGCGATCGAAGACCTCTTCGCGCGCACCTTCGGCTCGGGCCATTTCGCCAAGACGGCCGAGCGGCTGCGGGAATATTCCCGCTCCCTGCCGGAGATCAACCGCGTCGCCGTGCTGGACGGCAAGGTGATCGCCGTCTGCCGCGTCTGGCCCCTGAAAGTCGGCCCCGCGAAGGATCGCGCCCTGTTCTATGGCCCCGTCGCCGTCGGCCCCTCCCATCGGGGCAGCCGGCTGGGCCTGACCGTCACGGGCGAGGCGCTGGAGGCCGGCAAGGCCGCCGGCTGGCCCGCCGCCGTGCTGATCGGCGCGCCCAGCTATTTCGGCGAGATCGGCTTCACCGTCACGCCGAAGAACCAGCTTCTCTTCCCCGGCCCGCAGGACCAGGCCCGTGTCATGGTGAAAGACCTCGCCGGAGACGCCAGCCGGCTGTCCGGCCTCGTCACGGCCGGCTGAACCGGCTCAGGCCGACAGCGCCATCCAGACACAGGCGCCCGCGATGCCCAGCTGCACCAGCGCGCTGAGCAGCGTGCCGAGGCTGCGCCCCGGGCTGCCCCCGGCCGACCCGCTCAGGCCCACCGCATGCAGCACCCGCCCCACAAGGAAGGCCGCCCCCAGGCCGTGCACCCACAGGACCGGCGCGCCCATCACGCCCAGCGCGATCAGCCCCGCCAGCACGACCGGCACATCCTCCACGGCGTTGCCCTGCACGCGGATCGCCCGCTGCAGCGCCGCATTCCCGCCATCGCCAAAGGCGATCTTCTCCCGCACCCGAACCCGGCCGACATTGGCCTTCAGGCACAGCATCCAAAGGGCAAACAGGCCCACATACAGCGTAGCCGCCGCGATTGATGTCATTTTGGAACCCTCCCATTCTGTTGCGGAACAGGTTAGCCCCTTTCACGAGGATTTCAGCAGGAATATCGTCCCCCGGCGGGGCGGGCCGCTTCTCTGACGCCGGGGCAGGGGGGCTAGCGTCCGGCCAGACAAGATTCACAAGATCACGGGAGGGCCATTGGCCATGGAATTCGATGAGGTCATCAAGACACGGCGCAGCATTCGCGGATATCTCGACAAGCCGGTGCCGAAGGAGCTGATCCGCGAAATCCTCGAAATCGCCATGCGCGCCCCCACCTCGATGAATTCCCAGCCCTGGAATTTCTATGTCGTCGCCGGCGAAGTGCTGGACCGGATCCGCAAGGGCAATGTGGAGCGCAATGTCGCCGGCGTGCCCGACAGCCGCGAGTTTCGCATGGGCCCGCCCTATCAGGGCGTCCACCGGGACCGTCAGGTGGAGATCGCCGTCCAGCTGTTCCAGGCCATGGGCATTGAGCGCGGCGACAAGGAAAAGCGGATGGACTGGGTGCTGCGCGGCTTCCGCCAGTTCGATGCGCCGGTCTCCATCGTCATCACCTATGACAAGGCGCTGGCGGGCGGAGACATCCCGCCCTTCGATTGCGGCGGTGTCGTCAATTGCATCGTCAACACGGCCTGGTCGCGCGGGCTCGGCTGTGTGATCAATTCTCAGGGCATCATGCAGAGCCCCGTCGTGCGCGAAGAGGCCGGCATCCCGGACGATCAGGTCATCCAGACCTGTGTCGCCATGGGCTGGCCCGACGACACCTTCCCGGCCAATGCCGTCGTCTCAAAAAGAAAATCCGTAGACGAAGCAGCGGTATTTCGGGGGTTTTAGTGGCCAATAGGGGAGTTTCGGATTGGTACGTCTACTTCGTTGTCCCCTATCCAACCGCTGTACTTTCTTCGATCCGTCATAACAGATCGATAATTGATTAAATAGATCATCATGAGTTCACAGAGCCACTGAGCCAGCTCCCACGCCTCGAGCACTTCCCGTCCAGTCCTATCGAATCCGCTTTTGTAGTGAATAGTGTTGTTTCGGAATTTCGATAGCATGGTGCAGGCATCCTTGTTTGCGTCGGATGCTGCGCGCTTTTCGAAATCATTTAAGTGTTCCATTGGGTTGCCATCCAACCCTATCAGCGCGATTGCCGCTCTGAGCAAATCAGAAAATGGAATTTTCGATCTTAGTAATTGTTCTGACCACCCACCTTGTGTTCGTAATAGGTGAGGAACAATGGCTTCTAGACCTGCAAATGAGGCAACAAGGGCTACCTCTAGACTATGCTCTCTACTGACATTTGACGCGCGGTAGAATTCGACAGTTCGTTTTAGAACCTGTCGGTCGGCGAGATTCTCTAATCCATGATAAAGGTTAAAGATGGTGGGTAGTTCTCGAACAATCTTTCCTGAACACCATCCGTTGGGAATTGCGAAGTGATCGCTCGAAAAGAAGCCCAAATGCGCGAACGTCAAATTTTCATTGTGGTCATAGCCACAAATGTTGCCAAATCCAGAGTATCCGCCGCGAACTAATGTGAGGACATTGCTCAATTGAGTTAGAAACAACAGTGCTTCTTCGCTGGAAATGTTGTCTCCCTCAATAGTAACAAAGTTTGTCACAAGTCTTTGATAGCGGTGAGATTTATCAGTAGACCGATTTTTACTCATCGATTGAACTTCTGGATTGTCATGTAAGCGGAGTGATTTTGAGCCGCGTTCAATAAGTATTTCCCCTCCAGCGTGACTCAAGTCAGGACCATTCAGTAGAGCTGCTTCAACTTTCGTGGCCGAGTTTCCAAAATTTAGTTGCATGGGCTGTCGAGTTGGAAAAAATGTAAATTTTTCCATGTTTACTTCGATTGGGATTAGTTCGACGGGTTTTGGAAAACATGGCGAACTGCAACGGGCATTTTGTTGAGAAGCTTCGATAAACCCTTGGAGACCGTTGGGGTTATCTGCTTCTAAGTAGACCTGCCCGTGGGAGTCGTATCGACCGATCAAGCTTACTTTTTCTAGTGTTTTTGTTCCGATCGCTATAGAGGCAGAGGGAAGTGTGAAAGAAGCACCAGGAATTTCGGCACCTTGAAAGTCTTTTGAGCTAAGCAGTTCAGTTCTCGTCATAGAATTCCTCTAGCGCGGCAACCTTAAGGAGCTTTCATATCTCCAAAAGGTGTGCGCCGATTCTCTTATGTTTCAATGCACTGAGCTTATGTTGAGAGCTCGCGCTCCTCTCTTGGAGAGTGTTGCCTAGACAATTTTTACTCCCCAATCCGTCTGATAGCTCCTGCCCGTAAACTCTCCCGCATGATTGGACTGGATGCATTCATCGAACAGGGATTGGCGGCGGCGGGGCGGGCCTTGCTGGGGGTGCGGGCGGAGGCCGGGCTGCATCTGGCGCCGAAACACGTCACCAAACGCCTGCGCGCCCGTGTGCGCAGCCGCCTGAAAGCCATCGAGACCATTGTCCGGCGACTGATCACCCTGATGGCCGCCGCGCTGGAAACGGTGCCCGCAGGCAGGGCAGGGGCAACCGGCCGGGCCGCAGCCCCCACCGCACAGCCGGACGGCGCCGAAGACGTGACGCAGAGCTTCGCCGCCCTGCAGGGCCCGGCCTATCATCTGCGCCTCACGGCGCGCCCGGTGCGCGGTCTGGCCGACTGGCACCAGATGCTTGCCGGGTCAGGCAGCGCCTCGGCGCTCGCCACCGGGCCGGTGTCGGCCGCGCCGCTGCTGGCGCAGATCGTGGCGCTGCACCGCGTGCTGAAGGATCCCGAGCCTGCGGCCAGACGGCTGGCGCGGCATCTGGCCGGGCTGAAGGCCAGCCGCCAGCCGCGCCCGATCTGCCCGCCCAGCGCCGGGGATTTCCGCCTCGGCGCGGAACTGGGCACCGTCTCCACCGCCCTGCCGGGCCTCATCACCCGCGCCCTGGCCGACTGGCCGGACACGTCCTGAGCCGTCCCTGAATTGTATCTGACTGCCGGGGCGCTATCCGCGTCTCCGGCCGCTGGCGCTGGCGGCGGGCTCCGCTCTCCTTCGACTTCGCTCAGGATGAAGCGGCCAGGAAATCAGAGACCCTACTTCCCCTCAAAGAAGGAATAGACCGCATCTTCCGGATGGCTCGCGCCAATCGGCGTGCGCGGGCCGAAGCGCTCGGCCTCGCTGCCCGGCGGCAGCGGCATTTCCTCGGTCCAGTCGAACACGACCAGCCGGTTCAGGATGCGCCATTCGCCGTCGCGCTTCACGAACCAGTCGAGATAGCGGCCCTTCATGTCCCATTGCTGCATCTGCCGGTCCGCGCCCGGCTGGCGCTGGAAGGCAGAGAAATAGCTCTCCACCGCCGCGCCGCCCTCGCGGAATTCGATCAATATGTTGTGGATCTGGTGAATGCCGCGTTCGATATGGGGAAGGGTCTTCATCGCCCAGTCAACAAAGCCGGAGGCGCTGCCCTGATATGGCCCATGATGGTCCGTGCCATCGGGCCAATAGGCAGAGCGGAGCATCGTCTCGTCGGCCCGGTCAATGCCGCGCGCATAGCGGAAGAGGCAATCGCGGATCGCCTCGCGCGCCCATAATTCCTCGATCTTCTGTTCCAGCGTCAGCTCGGCCATCTTGGCGCTCCCCTTGTTGTTTCCGTGTGATCCGGCGTGTGCCTACCGTCCCTCGCGCCGCCAGGCCAGCAGCAACAGGCCGATCAGGAACGCCGCCGCGATCAGCCCCGGAAGCAGCGGCTGGCTGCTCGACGAGCGCACGGCATAGGCGCCGCGTTCTCTCAGGCCCAGCCAGGTACTGCCGGCCGCATTGCCCCGCGCGCCGGTGCGGCGAATGTCCGGCAGATTTGTGCCGCTGTCATTCAGGCGGAAGACGCCGCCATCGGTCGCCTCCGCCATCGGGGCCAGTATGTCTGTCGAGGATTGGAGGTCGGCATATTCCTTCGGATTGGCCGGCCCGTTCAGCGCCACGGCTTCCAGCCCGCCGGCCTCGGCGCGGTAAAGGCCCAACTGGTCAATCGGCGCCTCGGCCACGAAACGGCCCGGCCCGTCGGCGCGCCATTGCGGCTCCAGATAGCTGCCTTCCGGCGTCTCCACGCTCAGCGGCGGCGCGGTGTCCAGCAGGGTGCGCAGCTCCACCCGCGCCGTGTCGCCTTCGGCCACCAGGCTCAGCTTGCGCTCCTCCAGTTCCGGCTCCTTCATCATCCAGTGGACAATGCGGCGGATCAGTTCGGCAAACGGCCCGCCGCCGTCATGCCCGCGCGCCCACAGCCAGATCTGGTCCGTCATCAGCATGCCGACACGGCCATCGCCAACCCGGTCGACAATCAGCACCGGCTTGCCATTCGGCCCGTTCATCAGCACGTCTCCGGCCTGGGCCTCGGCATCGATATAGCGCATCCAGCCGCCCCATTCGCGGCCCGTCAGCGGCATCGTCACGGCATGGCGCTTGCCCGGCTCGGTCAGCTGCGGCGTGTATTCGCCGGTATAGATGTCTCCGGTGGGGGAGGCCGGAAGCACCGAGGCCAGCGGCGAGCGCGCCAGGCTTCCGGGCCCGGCAAACGGCTCGCCCGCCGCAATCAGCAGCGCGCCGCCATCGGTCACATAGCGCGCCATGTTGGCCAGATAGGATTGGGTGATCACGCCGCGCCGCTCATACTGGTCGAAGATGATCAGGTCGAATTCTTCCAGTTTCTCCTCGAACAATTCCTCGGTCGGGAAGGCGATCAGCGCCAGTTCCTCTGTCGGCGTATAGTCCAGCTTGTAGGGCGGGCGGAGAATGGTGAAGTGAACAAGGTCCACCGACGGATCGGATTTCAGCAGGTCTCGCCAGACCCGCCCGGCCTGGTTCGGCTTGCCCGTCACCAGCAGAACCCGCAGCCGGTCGCGCACGCCGGACAGCGTCGTCGCCGTGCGATTGTTGGCCAGGGTCAGTTCTTCCCGGCCCGGCGGGGTTTCCACCACGATGACATTCTCGCCGCGCCGCTCGATCTCGATCGGCACCGTCGTGTCCTCGCCCGGGATCACCTCCATCCGGCGCGGCGTGCCGCCATTCACCGACAGGTCGATCTCCACGGCGCGGCCTTCGGCCAGGCCCGGAT
Source organism: Hyphomonas sp. (assembly GCF_017792385.1). Lineage (NCBI taxonomy): Bacteria > Pseudomonadati > Pseudomonadota > Alphaproteobacteria > Hyphomonadales > Hyphomonadaceae > Hyphomonas > Hyphomonas sp. Next base: position 1,787,841 of record NZ_CP051230.1, read on the forward strand.
CATCCACCCGGATGACCAGTTCCGCCGTCTCGCCGACAATCCCGAAATCGGGCGCGTCGATGATGGAAATGCGCCGGTCGCCCCGGTTCGGATCGCCCACGATCAGGCCGTGCAGCGGGCCGATATGGCGCTCATCGGTTTCCGGGTCCGGAAGGTCATGCACCTGGCCGTCCGTGATCAGCACGGCCCCGGCAATGCGCTCGCGCGGAACATCGGCCATCAGGCCTTCCAGCGCGCCATAAAGGTTCGTGCCGTCTGCCCCCGGATCGCTTTCCATGACGCGCACTTCCAGGCTCGGATCGGCCTCCAGCTCGGCTGTCAGCGCGGCATAGGCGGCGGAGGCGGCGGCTTCGCGCGCGCCGAACTTCATGCTCTCGGACCGGTCCAGGATCACGGCCGCGACAGAGGGCAGGGGCTCGCGCTCTTCCCGCACCAGCGACGGATTGGACAGCGCCGCCGCCAGCAGGGTCAGCGCCAGGCCGCGCGTCAGCCAGGCCCGCCCGCGCAAGGCCGCATAGGCCAGCCAGGCCAGCGCCGCCAGCACGGCCACCGCCCACAGGGCCGGCCAGCCGAGAAAGGGCTCGAACCCGATCCGCGTCGCATCGATCATCGCGGCCCTCCATCCAGGATGTTTCCGGGCAGGCGCACAGGCGCTTCCTCCGCTGCCTCGCCATCGCCCAGTCGTTCCAGCAGGGCCGGCAAGTGCACCTGGTCATCCTTGTAGTTGCCGGTCAGCACATACATGACGAGATTGACCCCGAACCGCCGCGCCATTTCGCGCTGGGTCTCGCCGCCATCGACGGAATACAGGTCGCGGCCCTGTTCATCCACTGCCCAGGCCGAGGCCCAGTCGGCATCGCCGATGATCAAGCGCGAAACGCCGTCCCCGCGCGGCGCGCTCGCATCCCCGGCCTGTTCGATCCACAGATTGCGCTCGGCATACCGGCCGGGAAAATCGTCCAGCAGGTAAAAGGTGCGGCTCAGCACATGGCTTTCGCCCACAGTCTGCAGCGGCGGCGCATCCAGTCCTTCCAGCAGGTCCTCCAGCCGGGAGACATCGGTCTGTGTGCCAATCGTTCCGCCCGCGCGCGTGTCGATCACCAGCGCGCCGCCGGATCGGAGATAGGCGTTCAGCCGCGCAATCGCCGTTTCCGACAGGGGCCGCATCGTCTCCGGCACATTGAAATAGAGCAGCGGGTAGAGCTCCAGCGCATCGGTTTCCAGATTCACGCCATGCGGGTCGGCTGGCTCGACCGATGTGCGCAGGCGGAGGATATTGGACAGGCCGAACAGGCCCGCCCGCGTGCGCTGGTCCAGGGCCCGGTCCGGCGTTTCGATATAGGCCAGCCGCATCTCCAGCGCCGCGTCAATCTCCTTCTGCGTCGCGTCGCCGCTGGCCGGCAGGCGGATGACGTCCGGATTGGAATCGATGCGGCGATAGGTGCCGTCCGGCAGCAATTCATACTGGAAGGGCTGCGCGCTGGCCTCCGGTGCAGGAAGCCCGGCCAGCATGCCCGCGGCCAGCAGGCAGGCCGTGCTCGCTGCGCCCTTGCCGAACCGGCGCAGCCGTCCGGCCACGAACAGCGCAATGAACAAGTCCAGCGCCAGCAACAGCGCGGCCAGCGCCAGCAATGGCCCGGCCAGCCGCAGGGATCGCGCTTCGGCATCGCCCAGCAATCGCGCCGAAACCGGCCAGGTGTCGATCAGCTGCGGCCGCTTCCCGGCGCCGGCATTCAGCGCGCGGGTGCCGGCCGGCCCGCGATACAGGCCCGGCGGATGCGCTTCGGATGGCTCGGTGCCGGCAAAGTCCGTCGCCTTGAGCGGCGCGGCATTGGCCTCGGCGGCCGACAGGCGGCCATATCCGTCCAGCGTCAGATACGGCATGTAGGCGGCGTCTCCATCCGTCACGGATTCGCCGCGCCCGGCGGCAATGGACCGGCGCAGCATCTGCGAGAAGGTGCCGGAATAGGCAAGGTCAGCCCAGTCCGGCCCGGCGGTCGTGTGGAACAGGATCAGCGTACCATCGCCGCGCATGTCGGCCGTCACCAGCGGAGAGCCGTCGGCCAGCCGGGCCCAGGTCCGCGCGGCAAGATCCGGTCCCGGCCGGGCCAGAACCTGCTGGCGGATTCGCACATCCTGCGGCACGGAAAGTCCGGCAAAGGGCGAGGTGTCGGGGAAGGGCGCCATGGCCTGTGGCTCGTCCCAGGCCAGCGCGCCGCCCAGTGCGCGCGAGGATCGGCGCAGCGCCACCGGCAAGAGATCATCCCCCTGCGCGGCAAGACGCGGCCCGGCGAACCGGATCAGCGCGCCGCCTTGCTCCACCCAGGCGTTCAGCAAGTCTGCATCCTGCGGCAGGATCTGTCCCACATCGCTCAATATGATCGCATCGGGCGAAGCCGCGACGAGATTCTCGATACTGCCTTCGGAAATGGTCGCGAAGGGTTCCAGCGCCTTGCGGATATAATGCATGTCCGACAGGAGCGGCTGCGCAGCGGCGCCGGCATCGACCAGGCCCACACGCCGCGACCGGTCGGCGGAATCCCACAGCCAGACCGTTCCGGCGCCCTGTTGTCCGGTGACACTGAAGCGGGCCACCCGCGCAAGCGCGGCGGCGGGAATGGTGAACTCGGCGGTCGCTTCGGGTGCGCCATCGGCAAAGTCCAGCGGGGCGGTTGCCAGCGCCGATCCGTCAATCGTCATGGCCGAGACATAGCCGGTCGCAATGCCGCGCCTCTGGGCGCGTCTAGCTGTCACGGTCACGGAATCGGTCTGCGAGCGGATGCCGGAAATGACCACCGGTCCGGTCGGCGCAGCAGCATAGACGGTCAGCGGGGCAAGGTTTGCCAATTCGCGCGCAAAGGCTTCGCCATCGGTCCCGGCCAGCCCGTCACTGGCCCAGAAGATGCGGTCGGGCGTGAAGCCGGACGCGTTCAGCCGCGCCAGCGCATCGGCCCGATCCGGCGCCCAGGCCTGCGGACGCAGGGAGGTCAGGCGCTTGGCCATGTCTGCGCGGGACTGGCGTTCAGCCGGGTCCGGATTGAATTGCTGCGGCGCTGTCAGCAGCAAATGCACCGGCGCGTCGCGATTGCCGGTGTCCAGCGTCGCGGTTGCGGCATTGATCAGGTCCGGCCAGCGCGGCGCCGACGGCCAGCCATTGTCCACCACGATCAACAGGCTGCCGGTGCCTTCCACTGTTTCGGTCTGCGCCCCCGGCGCGTAGACCGGTTGCGACAGGCCGAGGATCGCGGCGGCAATCGCCAGCGTACGGATCAGCCAGACCCACCAGGGCGTGCGCGCCGGGGTTTCCTCCTGCGGTTCGATCCCGTCCAGCAATTGCAGCGATGGCAGTTCGGCATGGCGCGGGGTGGGCGGCGTCGCCCGCAGGATCCACCAGATCACCGGCAGCGCCGCCAGCGCGGCCAGCGCCCACGGCGCGCCAAGCAGGAAGGGGCCCAGCGCCGTCATGCCTTGGCCCCGAAGGTTTCGATCTGGGCCTTCAGCCGCGCGGCGCCTTCCAGCGAGGATTGCCCGACTGTGTGTGTCACCAGCCGCCAGCCGAACTGGGTGGCCAGTTTCCTCAGCCCGTCGCGCTGTTCGGCGAAGCGGCGTAGATAGGCGTCGCGCATGGTTTCAGCGCGGCCCAGAATGCGGTCGATGCCTGTGCCCGGCCGGCTCAGTTTCGTGCGGCCCTCAAAGGGGAAGTCTTCTTCAATCGGCGCGGCCACGGCCAGCAGAACCCCTTCAGGGCATTTGGCCGCCAACGGCGCAAGCCTTGCCTGCCATTCCGCCAGCGGAGCATAGAAATCCGATGCGAGCACCAGAGTTGCGGCGGAGCGAGGCGGAGAGGGGAAATGCCCATTCGTGCCGCGCTCAAGATCTTCCGCAAGTCGCGCAACGGCCTTCTTGCCAAAGCTGGCTGACCGGCCCGCGCCCAGCATGCCGATCCGCTCGCCATCCTTTGACATCAGAATGCCCAGCGCCAGCATCAGCAGTTGTGCTTCCTTGGCCTTGGTCCGCAGATCGCCTTCGCCCTTCCAGCGGAAGCCCGCCGCATCATCGCACCAGAACAGCACCGTGCGCGCGGTTTCCAGTTCTGTTTCGCGTACGAACAAGTCATTGCCCTTGGCAGAGCGGCGCCAGTCGACCCGGTCTGCGGCATCTTCCTGTGCATAGCGGCGATACTGCCAGAAATGCTCGCCGGTCCCGGGCCGCCTGCGCCCGGCAGAGCCGATATGCGCAGCTTCGCTGGCCTCGGCCTTGAAGTTCAGGCCGGGCAATTGCCGGGCAAGGCTCTCCGCCTCAGCGCGAAGGTCGGCGGAGCTATTCATCCAGCGCGTCCCTCAAGCATTGCCGAGCTGACCGGATAAAGGGAATGGGGAGGGGTTCTGCGGATTCAAGCTCGTTTATGAACCGGAGCTCCTCCTGTTCGCGGTCGAACGCCTCCATTGAGAATAGATCGTCCTCATCGGCTTCCTCTTCACGCTTCCCATAGAGACCATAAAACATGCTGCTGCCGACTTGGAGCGACATGACTTCTTGACATTCGGCTGTCGTCAATCCGGGTGCGATGCAGTTTGATGAGGTTTGGTAGATAGGCTGGCCATCCGCGCGCCGATAAATATATCTCTTCGAGATTTCACTCGCATACAGGAATTTCTGGCGGCAGGAGAGATCTTGAAACATCCCTGGCAATTGCGTCACTGACAGTGAACATTCGGCGGCGGCATCAACGATTTCAAATAGGTCTGCCTCGGTCTTGATGAGCTTCTTTGCGGCGCGTTTTTCTGCGGTTGTCGCACGTGAGTTTGCATCCTCGAACCTGGCAATGAGCCCCTCCTTCCAGGCAATCTCTTCCTGTAATGCACTTTCGAGGTTGTCGCCGAGACCGGGTGTCTCCAGAAAGGTTTTATGCGGACGGATATTGTTCGCGAGAGACGACGCCGCAGCGAGTTGCAGAACGTTGCAGCTCTGAGATCTCAACTCGACTTCATCTGCACCAGACTGGGGCGTGCAAATGGCGAATGCCGCGACCGCGAGCAGCAATGCGGTGAGGTGTGATCGTTGCATGAAAATCGTACCGGTTTCAGGACGCCTGCGCCCGGCCGAACCGATATGCGCAGCTTCGCTGGCCTCGGCCTTGGAGTTCAGACCGGGCAATTGCCGGGCAAGGCTCTCGGCCTCAGCGCGGAGATCAGAGGAAGGTGTCATGCAGATACCGCTTTCCCGCACGCAATTGCGTCAATGGCGAGCGTGCGCATTGGTGTGCCATTGGCATCGGCTTCAGCAAGTGCGGTGTCGGCCGCGCCCGAATAGGCCCGCATGAGCGCGGATGTACGCTGGGCAAGTTCGTCTTCATCTATCGTATCATCTCGCAGCAATTCATTGTGACTGGCTATCACGGCTTTCCGCAGTTCGGTGCTGCCTTCATCGTCAGCATCTTCCAGCATCGCGATTGCTGCCATGTGTGTGACCAGGCAAGAATCGAAATTCGTAGATGCAGCCGACGGTGCTTGCTGCGAACAGGCCACAAGGCATGCGGCGGTGACGGCGAGGCTGGATACGTGTTGAAGTTCGCGGGCGAGTGTCATTCCGGGAACGCTAGCCAACCTTCCGGGCAAGGTCATTGATCAGATCGGTCAGGCCGGGCGCCTCGCCCGTCGGGTCATAGCGCATCGCCATACGGTGGCCGAGGCACGGTTCGGCCAGTGCCTCGACATCCTCGATGCTGGGTGCAAGACGACCGCGCAACAGCGCACGGCTCCGCGCGGCCAGCATCAGGGCCTGGCCCGCGCGCGGGGAAGGGCCCCAATCCACCAGCCGCTTCACGCGCTCGTCGCTCGTCTGCTCCGGCCGTGCCTCGCGCACAAGGCCAAGGATCGCCGAGACGATCTTCTCGCCCACCGGCATCCGCCGCACGAGCCCCTGCAGCGCGATCAGCCGCTCGGCATCCAGCGCGGGGCGAACGGTGTTGTCATCCCCGGTCGTGGTCTCGATCAGGATGCGACGCTCGGTGTCGAGATCAGGATAATTCACGTCCACTTTCAGCAGGAACCGGTCCAGCTGCGCTTCCGGCAGAGGGTAGGTGCCTTCCTGCTCGATCGGGTTCTGGGTTGCCAGAACATGGAAGGGGGCGGGCAGATCATGGCGCACGCCGGCAACGGTCACATGCCGTTCCTGCATGGCCTGAAGCAGGGCAGACTGGGTGCGCGGGCTGGCACGGTTGATCTCGTCGGCCATCAGCAGCTGGGTGAAGATCGGCCCTTTCAGGAAGCGGAAGGTGCGTTGGCCGCTCGGGCTTTCGTCCAGCACTTCAGACCCGATGATATCCGACGGCATCAGATCCGGTGTGAACTGGATGCGTTGATTGGCCAGGCCCAGCGCCGTGCCCATCGCTTCGACCAGGCGTGTCTTGGCGAGGCCGGGCGCGCCGATCAGCAGCGCATGTCCCCCGGCCAGAACGGCCGCCAGGGACAGTTCCACCACACGGTCCTGGCCGAACACCGCCTTGGCGATCTCGGTCTTTACCTGTGCCAGCGTCTCGGCGGCGGCTTCGGCTTCGGCCACGATTGCATCACTTACCTGGTCAGTATCGGCCATCAAAAGGGCGCCTCCGGCTTTTCGTCCTGAATAAACAAACCTATGTCTAAGGCCGGATCATGGCGGAGCAAAATGTGAATTCCAGTGCCCCAACCACAATCAGTCTTGAGGAAACGCTTAAAGCGATCCTTCCCGATGGCAAGGTGGAGGGCAGCTTGCCGCCCGTGCATTTGTGGAATCCTGACAGGTCGGCCGATATCGACATGGAAATCCGCGCCGATGGCAGCTGGTGGCATGAAGGCGGGCGCATAAACCGGGAAAAGCTGGTCAAGCTGTTCTCTCGCATCCTGAGACAGGATCCGGACGGTTCGACCTGGCTGGTCACGCCTTATGAGAAGGTGATCGTCCATGTCGAGGATGCGCCCTTCCTTGCCGTGCGGGTCGAGCGGGCAGGGGAGCCCGGGCCGCAACAGACGCTGGCCTTCGTGACCAATCTGGGCGATGTGACCCTGGCAGGGCCGGACGCGCCGCTGCGCGTCGAAACCGATCCTGACACCGGAGAGCCTGCCCCCTATGTGCGTGTGCGCGGACAGCTGGATGCCAAACTTGCACGGCCGGTCTTCTACGAACTGGCTGACCTTGCCGAACCCGCGCCGGACGGGTCCGACATGCTGGGCGTATGGAGCCAGGGGTGTTTCTTTCCGCTCGGCCCGGCGGCCTGATACGGCATGAGCTGGAACGGGCTTGAAGATTTCGTGCAGCGGGTCACCGACCGGCTTGACCCGCCCAAGGGGCCGGGGCGGCTGGAAGAATATGGCGATCTCGATTTCCTGACGCCTCAGGACATGGCGGCAATCCGCGCCGCGGCCGTTCTGATCGGCGTCATTCCCCGCAAGTCAGGCCCGACCGCCTTGCTCACCCTGCGCCCGGATACGATGGCAACCCATGCCGGACAGGTCGCGTTCCCGGGCGGGAAAGTCGATCCGGAAGATGTGGACGCCGTGGCCGCTGCCCTGCGGGAGGCCGAGGAGGAGGTTGGCGTGTGCCCGTCAGAGGTTGATGTGCTCGGCTGCGGCGCCCCCTATGTCACGGGCACGATGTTCCGGATCATACCGGTGGTTGGCCTGTTGCCGGCAGATTTCGAGCCGTCGCCGGACCCGACCGAAGTGGCCGATGTGTTCGAAACCCCGCTCGATTTCCTGATGAACATTGCCAACCACCAGGTCGGCAGTGCGGTCTACAAGGGACGGGAGCGGAAATTCTACGAGATGCCGCATGGCGGCTTTCGCATCTGGGGCGTGACCGCCGGCATCATCCGGAAACTGTACCACACACTCTACGATGATTGATCCGGGCGGGTTTTCGGGCTTTGTTCGACGGGTCGGCGCCTTATCTAGGGTGTAGCAACAGGAGGGATTGCCGTTTTGGCCGGACGTATCGCCTTTGAGATTTTCATCTTCTCGATTCCGTTCATCGTGTTCGGTCTCTACCTGCTGGCAACCTCCAGCGCGGAGCAGGAAGGTCGGCGCAAATGGCCGATCAACATCCTGTTCCTGTGCGGCATCGCGCTGGCCACTCTGGCCTGGTTCATTCTGATCCTGATGGAGCCGAAGGAGCGCGACATCTGCCACGAACCGGCCCGGCTGGAGAATGGCAAGCTGATCCCGGCGCGGGACTATCCCTGCGAACATGATGTCACCAATGTCGGCGTCCCGCGCGAGCGCGACAGCGTGCGCTCTGCCCGCGGGGCCACCGGGCCGGGCACCGAGATTCATGATTCCCGCGAGATCCGGGCAACCGCGCCGGACACCAGCGGCGCCGGCCGCACGGAGGAGGCGGACCCGGACCCTGATGCGCCAGACACTGCGGCGCCGGACGATGACTCGAACTGACCGCATTTCCGCGCCCTGGCTGGACTGGCCCGGCACGCGTGCGGTCATGGCCGCGCTGGAGGCGGCGCGGCCAGGCGGGGCGCGCTTCGTCGGCGGATGCGTGCGAAACCCGCTGCGCGGTGTGGAAACGGATGACATCGACATTGCGACGCAACTGAAACCGGATGAAACGCTTTCAGCCCTGTCTGATGCGGGCATTCGCGCCATTCCCACCGGGATCGAGCACGGCACGATCACGGCCATTGTCGACAGCCGCCCGTTCGAGATCACCAGTCTGCGCCGGGATGTCGAGACCGACGGGCGCCGCGCCGTGGTCGCCTTCACCGAGGATTGGGCCGAGGACGCCCAGCGCCGGGATTTCCGCCTGAACGCCATCTATGCCGCGCCGGATGGCCGGTTGCATGAAATCGTGCCCGGCTCGATCGAGGATGCCATTGAAGGCCGGGTGATCTTCATCGGGGATGCCGATCAGCGTCTGCGCGAGGATTATCTGCGCATTCTGCGCTTCTTCCGTTTCAATGCCTGGTATGGCGCAGGCTTGGATGGCGAAGGTCTGGCAGCCTGCGAGCGCCAGAAGGACGGGCTCGCGAAGATCGCAGCAGAACGAATCTGGAAGGAATTGAAACGCCTGATGGAAGCGCCAGACCCGTCCGAAGCCCTGATGGCGATGGAAGACACTGGTGTGATGACGGCCGTCCTGCCGGGGGCGAGCGCGTCGGAACTGCCATCTCTGGTCGCCATAGAGCAGGGGGCCGGTCTCGCACCGGACCCGCTGCGGCGGCTGATGGCCATGGTGCCCCGCCGGCCAAGGGATGTGCAGTACATGACAGCGCATCTGCGGCTGTCCAATGCCGAAGCCGGACGGCTCGCCCAGTGGGCTGCGCCTGCGCTGACGCATGTTCTCGGACTGCCGGAAAAGGCCTTGCGCGGTCTGTTCTACCGCCACGGCGCAGAGGCTGTTCTGGATCGCGCGCTGATCGAGGCGGCCCAGGGGCCCGGAGCGGACGCGTTCGAGGCCGTCCTTCGCGCGGCGGAGGACTGGCAGCGGCCATCATTTCCGATCGGCGGCGAGGATGCGCTGGCGGCGGGGCTCAAGGGTCCGGGCATCGGAGACCGATTGCGCGCACTGGAAGAGGACTGGATCGCCTCGGATTTCACGCTCGGGCGCGGTGAATTGCTGGCGCGGCTCAGTTCGCGAACAGAATGAAGGCGTTCAGATACCCGGCGAAACTGATCCAGGCGAGATAGGGCAGCTGGAGCAATGCGGCGAGATGCGAATAGCGCCAGAAATCCTGCATCATCGCGATGATCAGCAGCCACAGGGCGACCAGGATGCCGAGGGCCAGCGACACGTCCTGCAGGCCGAAAAAGGCAAGGCTCCAGCCGGCATTGAAAGCCAGCATCGTATAGTAGAGCCCCAGCGGGCTGATCGCCCGTTCAAAGGAGCCCGCCCGTTCCAGCACCAGCATGGCGCCGGCCGCCATCAGGACAAACAGGATTGGCCAGACCAGGGCAAACAGGATGTCTGGCGGCGTCAGAAAGGGCTTGTGGAGTGCGGCATACCAGGGATCGGCGCTGCCGCCGGATATCACTGCTCCTGCTGCGGCGGCTGTCACCGTCGCGAGCAGGAGCAGTATCCCTGCCCCCCAGGGAAAGGCTTTCGCGTTTGCGACCATCGACCATGCTTATACCTCTGAATGAAGTTTTCGTCATTTCCGAAACGTTAATCCGGGGCTCACTGCCCTGTTCGTCATCGTTTTTTCGGGAGACTGCCCAATTTCCGGACGCACGTTCGGTGTCAGTCCTCGTCGCGGTCGAGAATGTCGCCGGGCTTGCAGTCGAGCACCGCGCAGATCTTGTCCAGGGTTTCGAACCGCACGCCTTTCACCCGGCCCTGTCGCAATTGCGACAGGTTCTGCTCCGAGATGCCGATCGCGGCGGCGAGTTCCTTGGACTTCATCTTGCGCAATGCAAGCATGACATCGAGGCGGACAATGATCGCCATCAGACGAACTGCTCGTTCTCAAGGGCAATATCGGTTGCCTGCGTCAGGATCTGTCCGATGATCAGGATGATGGCGCCGATCAGCAAAAGCACGACCTGCATGGAATTGACCGCAATGGTCAGCGCCCGGCGATCCTCGCCATTGTCGAATGTGAGACCCAGCACCATCAAGGTCGGCATGACCAGCTGTATGGCGGCGAACAGGAAAATCATCAGGCCAAGAAACCGGACGGCGCGCACGGCAATGGGGCCAAACACCTTTCCGGTCTGGAACACGCTGAACACTCGGGCCGCGCCCAGCAGGATCAGGACAAGACTGAAATAGCTGATGGTTGCCAGCGTCTGAAGCAGGAGTTTCTTGCCCGCCGAATAGGCCACATCTTCCCGCACCTGCGGTTGCAGGCCGGCCCAGACCGCATCGAGGATCGCGGATACGGCGTCGGTCGTGAAATAGAAAATGATGATCAGGCCGGTGGCTGCCAAGGCCAGCCATTTCATGGAGCGGCAGATCAGGCGGGTGCGGCCCGGAAGGCGAATGGAAGGAGTCATGTTCACTCTTGTCATTAGAAAATTCATGTTTTACATGAATTTATTATCGAACAAAAGGTATTCTCATGATCGTGTCGACCGCAAGAGGTTTTCTCATCTCGTTGGGCTTGGCCGCTCTGGTCGCCTGTACCAGTGTGCCGGTCGCGAGCTTGCCGAAGCTCGCCGCGCTGGACCCGGTTGCGATGGATGCCAGCCAGATTGAGGTCGCCGTACGCGCGCCGGACGATTACGACCTGCCGGAAGACGGGGCCACGCTTGTCCTGACCGTTTGGCAGGAGGAGGGGGATCGCACACGAGAGGAGCTGTTTCATCTCAAGCCGGTTCCCGGGGGTCTCACGGCGTTTCTCACCAAGCGTTCGAAGGCCGGGTTTGCGTTTCACCGGTTGCGGATCGATCCGAAAGACGCCCCGCGCATGGACGAGTTCCGCGCCCATATGCTCAGCCTGAAGGATACGCCGGGGCAGAAGAGCCTCTCCGTCAGCGTGACGACAAGACCGTGCCTGAAGCCGGGCGCAAACCCGTTCAAGGATCCGCGCATCGCCATCTATTTGCGTCCGACACGGGAAGACGATTATTTCACCCTCGTGAAGGAACGGTCTGTTCCGATCGAGCTACCGGACGGCGACGCGCGCTATTGCCAAACCGGCTGAGGCGCTAGGGCCATTTCACGACAGGGGGCATGGAGGAGAGGATGCTCGTCACATTGCCGCCCGTCTTGAGGCCGAAGGTCGTGCCGCGATCATAGAGCAGATTGAACTCCACATACCGCCCGCGCTGGACTAGCTGTTCCTCTCGCTGGGCCTCGCTCCAGGTTTCGTTCATGCGGCGGGCGACCAATTGCGGATAAATGTCCGCGAATTGTGAGCCGACCTGTTGTGTGAAGGCGAAATCAGCCTCCCAGTCGCCCGTGTTGAAGCGGTCATAGAATATGCCGCCCGTCCCGCGGGGTTCGTCTCGATGAGGGAGATGGAAATAGGTGTCGCAGGTCGCCTTCATCTGGGCATGGTCGGCGCCCGGATGCGTATCGCACGCGGCTTTCATGGCGGCGTGAAAGTCGACACTGTCTTCAAAGGCCTGATCGCGCTGGTAATCGAGCAGGGGATTGAGGTCTCCGCCGCCGCCGAACCAGGACTGGCTGGTCACCAGCATGCGCGTGTTCATGTGCGCGGCCGGCACCTTGGGATTGCGCGGATGAGCGATCAGGGAAATGCCGGAGGCCCAGAACCGGCCATCCGATTGGTCCGCCCCCGGGATCTGCGCCGCAAAGGCTTCGGAAAAGGTGCCATACACTTCGGAGAAATGGACACCGACCTTTTCAAATACCTTGCCCCGCATGAGGCCCATCCGGCCGCCTCCGAGATCCTCGCTGCCATCGCCGCGCTTCCATTCGGTCAGCTCGAACCGGCCGGGTGCGCCGGAGTAGAGTGGGCGGTCTGCGGCGTCTTCCAGGGCTTCGAAACGGGCGCAAATATCCGCTTGCAGCGAGCGAAACCACTCCCGCGCACGGGATTTCTGCATCTTCAGATCGGCATCCTTCATGGCGCGACACATGCCGCCAGGAGTGCGACACTTGCAAGCGCCCTGTTGTCACAGGCGCCAAGTCAGGATAACGCGCTGCGAATAGTAGTTTACGGGGAGGCACCCGCGCCCACTTGCCGCAATGTGCAGGGGGGCGGGCTCCTGTATTACGGGGCCAGATTTCTGCCTTCGCAAGGGACGGGACAAGCGTGACTGATACACCTGCACACGATCATGGCGAGACGATCGACGAGGATCGCCGCAATTTCATCCATATCGCCACCGGTGCGGCCGCTTTCGGCGGCGCGGCCATGTTCGCCTGGGCCGCTGTCGACCAGTGGAACCCGGCCGCTGACACCAAGGCCGCTTCGGCACTTGATGTCGACGTGTCCAAGATTCCGCTGGGCGGCGAGATTCGCGTTCTGATCGGCGGCAAGCCGTTCTTCGTGCGCCACCGCACCGCCGCCGAGATTGCTGCAGCGGACTCGGTGAATGTGGCAACCCTGCGCGACCCGCAGACCGATGATGAGCGCCTGCGTCCCAAGGGCGACGGGTCGCTGAACCCGGCCATTCTGGTGACGTCCGGCTCCTGTACGCACCTTGGCTGTGTCCCGGTTGGCCCGGCCCAGGGTAACACCGGTGACTTTGGCGGCTGGTACTGCCCGTGCCACGGGTCGCACTACGACACGTCCGGCCGCATCCGCAAAGGCCCCGCTCCCACAAACCTCCCGGTTCCGGATTACAAATACGTGTCCGATTCCGTGATCAATATCTCGCTTTAAGGGAAGGATACCGTAGATGAGTGGCCACGAATCCACCTACACGCCCACCAACGCCTTCACGAAATGGCTTGATACGCGTCTGCCGATTGTCCGCTTCGCGCAGGATACGGCGATCAATTTCCCGACCCCGAAAAATCTGAACTACTGGTACACGTTCGGCGGCATTCTGGCCGTCTGCCTGGTCGTTCAGATCCTGACCGGTGTCATTCTTGCCATGCACTATGAGGCAAGCGTCGACGGCGCCTTTGCCTCGGTCGAGCGCATCATGCGCGACGTGCCCTATGGCTGGCTGCTGCGTTACATCCACGCGAACGGCGCCTCGATGTTCTTCCTGGCGGTCTATCTGCACATGTTCCGCGGGCTCTATTACGGTTCCTACAAGGCGCCGCGCGAGATCCTGTGGATCCTGGGCTGCGTCATCTATCTGCTGATGATGGCGACGGCCTTCCTCGGCTACATGCTGCCCTGGGGCCAGATGTCCTATCACGGCGCCAACGTGATCACGTCGCTGTTCGGCGCCATCCCGCTGGTGGGTGAAAGCCTCCAGACCTGGATTCTCGGCGGACCGTCCATCGGCAACCAGACGCTGCAGCGCTTCTTCTCGCTGCACTATCTGCTGCCCTTCATGATTGCCGGCGCCGTCATCCTGCACGTCTGGGCGCTGCACGTGCCGGGCAACAACAACCCGACCGGTGTCGAGGTTCAGGATGTTGCGAAAGACACCGTGCCGTTCCACCCGTACTATACGGTGAAGGACGCCTTCGCGATCGTGATCTTCCTGATCATGTTTGCTGTCTTCGTCTTCTACGCCCCGAACGTTCTGGGCCATGCCGACAACTATATCGAAGCCAACCCGCTGGTGACGCCTGCGCACATCGTGCCGGAATGGTACCTGCTGCCATTCTACGCCATCCTGCGCGCCATCACCTTCGACCTCGGCCCGATCCCGGCCAAGCTGCTCGGCGTGATCTTCATGTTTGCGGCCATCGCGGTCCTGTTCATCCTGCCTTGGCTCGACACGTCGAAAGTGAAGTCCATGCGCTACCGTCCGGTGGCCAAGCAGTTCTTCTTCGGTTTTGTCGCCGTCTGCCTGCTGCTCGGCTGGTGTGGCGCGGCCAACCCGGATGATCCGGTGATCCCGGCGCTGCAGGGCGATCCGAAACTGGTGGTGAGCTACACGGCAGATGGCCAGGAAGCGACCAGCGAATACAAGGGCGGCGGCGAAGCCTATGTCGACGCGAAACGGTTCATGGAAAGCCTGCCGGAAGGCGCGAGCCCGTCGCTCGCCGCTGTGCCGGCGCCGACCTTCCTGTTCCGCCACTTCTCGCTGATCCTGACCTTCTGCTATTTCGGCTTCTTCTTCCTTCTGTTCTTCCTCGGCCTGACCGAGAAGCCGAAGGAACTGCCGGAATCCATCCATAAATCCGTGCTGAAACGCGAAAAAGCGTCGGCGTCGGCCGTGCCGGCTGAATAGGGAGCTTTGGGGATAATCATGAAAGCGTTCCGCATTCTCACCGCCGGTCTTGCCGGCCTCATGATCGCCGCATCAGCTCACGCTGCCGGTGGTGCCGCTCACCCGCACGCTCCGGAAGAGGGCTGGCCCTTTGAAGGCGTGACCGGTCAGTTCGACCAGGCGTCTCTCCAGCGCGGGTATCAGGTCTATCAGGAAGTCTGCTCGTCCTGTCACTCGATGAAGCTGCTCAGCTATCGCAATCTCGGCGATCCCGGCGGCCCGTTCTACGACCCGGACTATCCGAACCCGAACGACAACCCGTATGTGAAGGCACTCGCCGCGCAGAACGAAATCCTCAGCCCGACCCCGAATGAGGCCGGCGATTATGATTTCCGCCCGGCAACCCCCGCTGACCGGTTCCGCAGCCCGTACCCGAACGACAATGCGGCCCGTGCAGCCAATGGCGGCGCAGTTCCGCCGGATCTTTCTGTCATCACGAAAGCCCGTCATGGCGGTGCGTCCTATGTCTACAGCCTGCTGGCTGGATATCCGGACGACGAAGTCTTCAAGGAGCGCGTGGTCACCGAGGCGACCGACGACGCCCCGGCTGAAGTCCAGACCGTGATCGATACGTCCAAGCTGCACATTGGCCACGGCGATGATCATCACTATGAAGGCTACCTGATCCAGAATGTCGGCCAGTACTACAACCCGTACATGCCGGGCGACACGGTGCCACAATTCGAAGGCGACCCACGCCACGCGCCTCCGGGCGGCTTCCTGGCCATGCCACCGCAGCTGGTTCCGGGCCGCGTCGAGTATAGCGACGGCACCGAAGCCACGATCGAACAGATGTCCTACGACGTTGCGCAATTCCTGGCCTGGGCCGGTGAGCCGAAGCAGGGCAACCGCCGGTCGCTGGGCCTCGCCGTGATGGTCTATCTCGGCATTCTCGCGATCCTGCTCTGGTTCTCCTACAAGCGTATCTGGCGCAACGTAGAGCACTAGGCGCGGACCAGTACATTGACTGAATTGATAGCCATCCGCAGGGCAAGCCCGGCGGATGGCTTTCTCGTTGAGGGCCTGACTCGCCAGATCTGGACCGGGCGCGTCTCAGAGGAATCGACGGTCTTCCGCGAAACTCCTCAATCTGTCGCCGCCCAGCTTGAAAAGGGCGGCGGCGCGATCCTGCTCGATGGAACTGCGCCGATCGGGTCAGGGCGCTGGGTGCCGGTTCCAGGCCCTTCCGGGCAGGGGCTCTGGATGGAAGTGAAGCGGATTGGTGTGCTGAAAGCCTATCGTGGGCGTGGCTTTGGAGAGCGCATCCTGTTCGCCCTGGAAGAGGCCGGACGCGAAGCCGGTGCGTTGGGCGCCCAATTGGCGGTACGTCACGATCAGGTGAGGCTTGTCGACTTCTATGCAGAGCTTGGCTACGTGCTGGCAGATGATGTGGAACTGACCACGCCCAACCCGCGCTCTCCGCCGCCCATTGGCATGCGCAAGGAATTCAGGACGAACATATGAGCAAATGGACCCTCGGCATTATCGGCGGCTCTGGCCTGTACGAGATTGATGGTCTGGAAGACCGCCGCGAGGAAGCGGTGGAAACAGGCTGGGGCAAGCCGTCCGACACGCTGGTGCGGGGCCGGATAGGGGAGGTGGACCTGGTCTTCCTGCCACGTCATGGCAGGGGGCACCGGATCACACCGACCGAGGTTCCGTATCGTGCCAACATTGCGGCGCTGAAGGCCGCCGGCGTGACGGACATCCTGTCCATTTCCGCCTGCGGCAGCCTGCAGGAAGCCTATGCGCCCGGCCAGTTCGTGGCCGCCGACCAGTTCATCGATCGCACATTCGCCCGGGACAAGACGTTCTTCGGGACGGGCATGGTGGCCCATGTCTCGATGGCCCACCCGGTTTGTCCGCGTCTGTCCGGCCTGGCCGCGACTGCCGCCGAAGCGGCCGGCGCAAAGATGCATCGCGGGGGCACCTATCTCGCCATGGAAGGCCCGCAATTCTCCTCTCTCGCGGAGTCCCGGCTGTACCGGCAATGGGGATGCGATGTAATCGGCATGACCGCGATGCCGGAGGCCAAGCTGGCCCGCGAAGCGGAGCTGCCCTATGCCATCCTGTGCATGGTGACCGATTATGATTGCTGGCGCGAGGAAACCGATGCGGTGTCGGTCACCAATGTTCTGGAAGTCATGGGCCACAACAGCGCCCTGGCGCGCAAGGCCGTCGTCCGTCTGGCAGAGAGCCTGTCCGGGACAGACCGGACGCCGGACCCGAATGGCACCGATACCTGCCTCGACCATGCGCTGATCACGGCGCCGGATGCGCGCGACCCCGAATTCCTGCGCAAGCTTCAGGTGATTGCAGGACGCGTCCTCACCGGCTAAGGTTTCCGCACACTTAACCAACAGCCATGTGGGGTGGCCGGGTTAATGGCTGCGTCGAGGGGAACTCAGAATGAGTGAAGCGCAATTCTACACATTCTTCACGGGCGGACTGGGACTGCTGATTGCGGCGGCCCTGATGATCGCCTGGCAACTCTGGAGAATCCGCGACGAGGAACGCGATGGCGCCATCTCGGCGCTGGACGGGGTCAGCCATGAAATGCGCATCAATCTGCAGCGTTTCGTCAACGAGATCGCCCAACTGGTAGAGACCCGGGAAGCCGGGCCGGATGTGCTGCTGCCGGTCCAGCACCCTCAGCTGGACGGGGTCAATGCCTCGCTGATCAAGACCAATCGCAACGCCATCGCCGTGATTGGCGCGACCTATCAGGAGCTTGAGGCGCGCAAGATGGCCTTGCGGGCGGCCTTGGCCCAGAAACGGGACCTGACGCCCTCTCTGGACGATGCCATGGACGCCACGATCAACGGCATCGCCACGCTCTATATGTGGGAAGAGCATGCCGGCGTGCGTCCTGCGGAGGCGGGCACCGTGCGCAGCTGGCATGTGCGCGACTGGATGAAGGCCCATGGGTTTGCCGCCTCATCCTTTCCGGGCATGCATCTGCGGGATGAAGTGGTAGAGCGCCTGCGTCAGTACGGCCTGCACCTCACGCCGCGTCCGCTGACCCATACGGCCCATGAATATTACAGCATGCAGTATGACCGGAAGGCCGATCCGCGGGCACCCTTCTGGAAGCGCAAGCCGAAATCCGAGGAAGTCATGTCCGTGGCGGTCGCCGATGAGGCTGCCGACTTCATGGAAGACGACATGGACAGCGGCTTCGAGGAGGCGGTCTATGGCGATTCACCCACGCCGTCGGAAGAAGTTGATGCGGCCCTGGCAGAGATCGAGGCCATGGATGACGATCTGCCGGATGAGGAGGATGCATTCTCCGATGAGGACTCCGACGCGAACCGTCTGCCGAACTGACCACCAGCGCTAGCGTTTGAACGTGCCCATGATGCCGCGCAGGATATAGCGGACAATCTCGCGGCTCGCCGTCCGGGCGGCCTGGTTGCCGGCCTTTTCCAGCGAACTCATCCGCCGCGAGCTGCGCCGCGTGGACGATTTCTTCTTCTTTTTCTCGAGCTCCGCCTTTGCCTTGGCTTCCCGCTTGGCCAGTTCCTCGGCGTCCCTGGCGGCTTTCGCCTCGCGGGCTTCCAGAACTTCATAGGCCGACTCGCGGTCGATGGCCTTTTCATACTTCCCGGCCACCGGGCTGGAGGTCTGCACCTTGCGGCGCTCGGCCTCGGTTGCCGGGCCGAGGCGTGACGCCGGCGGACGGATCACTGTCCATTGCACGATGCCGGGGGCGCCCTTGGCATCAAGCGTCGAGACGAGCGCTTCACCCACGCCGAGCTGCGTGATCACCTCTTCGGTGTCGAACGCCTCGTTTTCGCGGAAGGATTGGGCAGCCGCGCGGACTCCCTTGCGCTCCGCCGGCGTATAGGCGCGCAGCGCATGCTGCAGCCGGTTGCCGAGCTGGGCCAGAACGCTTTCCGGCAGGTCGCGCGGATTCTGCGTGACGAAATAGACGCCGACTCCCTTCGAGCGGATCAGGCGGACCACTTGCTCGATCTTCTGGAGCAGGGCAGAAGGCGCATCGTCGAACAGAAGATGGGCCTCGTCGAAGAAGAAGACGAGACGCGGCTTGTCGGGGTCGCCGACTTCCGGAAGCTGTTCGAACAGTTCCGACAGAAGCCACAAGAGGAAAGTGGAGTAGAGTTTCGGACTGTTGATCAGCCGTGTCGCATCCAGGACATTCACGATGCCGCGGCCATTGGTGGCGGTGCGCATCATGTCGGACAATTCCAGCGCCGGTTCGCCAAAGAACAGATCGGCGCCTTCGCGTTCCATGACCAGCAGATTGCGCTGAACGGCGCCGAGCGACGCCGATGCGATGTTGCCGTACTCCTGGCTGAGCGCATCCCGCACGTCCTTGTCGCTCATATGGACCAGAAGCTTGCGCAGATCCTTCAGGTCCAGGAGCAGCAGGCCGTTGTCGTCG
Organism: Hyphomonas sp.; assembly: GCF_017792385.1. Classification (NCBI taxonomy): domain Bacteria; kingdom Pseudomonadati; phylum Pseudomonadota; class Alphaproteobacteria; order Hyphomonadales; family Hyphomonadaceae; genus Hyphomonas; species Hyphomonas sp. The sequence goes on from NZ_CP051230.1 coordinate 1,807,041, forward strand.
GCATATTCGAACGCGATGTTCAGCACGCCTTCCTGAGCGTCGGTCAGGCCCATCAGCCGGGACAGGAGCAGGGGCCCCATTTCGGAGATCGTCGTACGGATTGGATGTCCATTCTCGCCAAAAACATCCCAGAAGATGGTCGGGGCGGAATCGTATTCGAGGGACTCCATGCCGATCTTTCTGGCGCGGGAAAGGAATTTTTCGTGCAGCTTGTGATCGGTGCTGCCGGGCATGCAGATTCCCGACAGATCGCCTTTCACATCGGCGCAGAACACCGGCACCCCCGCATCGGAGAAGCCTTGCGCCAGGTTCTGCAGCGTGACGGTCTTGCCGGTACCGGTCGCGCCAGCGATCAATCCATGCCGATTGGCAATTTTCAGCAGCAGGGATTGCGCCACATCCGGCGTACCCGAGCCGTCCGCGTCCGCGCCACCGATAAAAATGGAGTCCATCGCCTCTGTCCCCTTCGTTCCAGACCTTGTGCGACGCTAGAGAATTCGACAGATTCGGCAAGGGCAGGGGTGCAGGGCCTTGACGCTGGCCGTGGCGCTCCTCACCGTGTCACTGGACTGTCCCGGGGGGAGACCATGGATCGCGCAACCAAGACAGGTATCTGGATCATCGCCACCGGCGTCATCCTGACCTTTCTGCATTATGGGCGCAGCATCCTCGCGCCCTTTGCGCTGGCGGTCTTCCTCTTCCTCATCATCGAGGGCTTTGCCACGATGATCGACAATTGGTCCCGCACGCTGAAAATCGGACCGGCACGGGTGATTGCCATCCTGATCGTACTCGGCGGATTCTTCGGATTCATGGCGCTGCTCGCCAACGGGATCGCCGAGTTTGGACGCGACGCCGGCGATTACGAGACTCGTATCAATGCGCTGATCGGCGACGCCTATGACGTTGTCGGCATGTCAGGCGCGCCGACGCTGCAGCAATTGCTGTTCAATGAGACTGGGCAGCGTTTCTTTGCGATCATCGCGAATGAGACCGGGGACTTGTCCGGGGATCTCGTTTTGATTCTGATCTATGTCGCCTTCCTGTTTCTGGCCCAGTCCAGCTGGACCCGCAAACTGGACAACATCTTCCCCAGTTTCGAACGCCGTGCGCAGGTTCGACAGATCGGTGACCAGGCGCGGCGCAGCATCGAGACCTATCTGTGGACACAGACCGTGATTTCCGCGCTGATCACGTCGCTGACCTATTTTTCCCTGCTGGCACTGGGCGTGAAGAACGCCTTGTTCCTGTCGGCGCTGATCTTTGTGCTCAACTATATCCCGACCGTGGGGTCGATTGTCGCTGCGCTGGTGCCGCCCCTGTTTGCCATCGTGCAGCCGGAACTGCCAGCCTGGGTTCCCGGTACGCCGCCGGAGGACAGCTATATCTATGCAGCCATCGTGTTTGTGGCCGTAAGTTTCTGGCAGTTCTCGATCGGAAATTTCGTGCAGCCCCGAATGATGGGGGAATCGCTGAACCTGTCGGCGCTGATCGTCTTGCTGTCGCTGGCAATCTGGGGGGCGATCTGGGGCATTCCCGGCATGTTCCTGTCCGCGCCACTGACCGTGCTCATGATGATTTTCTTCGCCCAGTCGGAAAGTACGCGGTGGATCGCGATCCTGCTTTCGGCGGACGGCAACCCGCAGGGAAAAACTGCAAAAAAAGACACGCCTGAAACAGTCGGACAGAGCTGAGCCTATGGTGAAAATCGATAAAGTGTGGCATGCGGTGTCAAAGTTAATAATTGCGAATTCCACAGAGACGCCATACTCACATATTCGTAATGTAAACCGCTGCTGACGACGACTTGTATTTGGCATCGCGATTGCAAATTTAACCAGATCAGGCCCTCCGCGTGCGTCCCCCCACCCAGCCTGCGGAATCGGCCTGTAGGACCCGCCGGACACGTCCCCGTTCGGCGGGTCCGCCTTATCTGGCGTACCGGTTTCCAAATTGACCTGTCCGGGACTGTCGTTGTCATGCGCATTATGGCCTGACGTTACGGAAATTCCTTCCGGCGCACATGTTGTGCCCGGCTGCGGCGCAGTCTAGATGGGGTCATTGTTAGGTTCTTTCGCGAGACTCCCCCCATGACAGTAATTTCTGCTTCTTCTGAGCCGTTGGAGCAGGTTTTTGACCAGATTCAGCGTGAATCCGGGCACGAAGACCTCACGGGTTTGACGGAACGCGATCTAAAGTTCCTGGCCCAGAGACACTGGCACTGGGCGGAGAATGCCGCGCCGGGCGCGCAGGACGTCCGCGTCCTCCTGGATGCCGAGGGCGAGGATGGCGGGATGCTCTCACGGACGATTGTCGAAACGGTCAGTCCCGACATGCCGTTTCTGGTGGATTCGGTGCTGGGGGAATGTGGCGGACAGGGATTCGAGGTGGCGACGCTGTTCCACCCGGTCGTGGCCATGCAGGATGGCCGCAAGATTTCGATCATTCAGGTTCATCTTCCCGTCCTGACGCATGAAGAAGCCAAACGGGTCGAGGCCGGCGTACGCCGGGCCCTGTCCGACAACGCAATGGCGGTTGCCGACTTCGAAGCGATGCGCGGCCGCATGCAGCAGGAGATCGAGCGGCTGCAGCGCAGTCCGCATCTAAAGAACGCCGACCGGGACGAGGCCGTGGCCTTCCTGAAATGGCTTTCGAAGGAACATTTCGTTTTCCTCGGCTGCCGGGAATATGAATTCGAGACCGATGGCGATGGTCAGGTGCTGCCGGAAGAACCGATCATGGTTGGCGGCTCCAATCTGGGCTTGCTGAAAGACGAGCAACTCAACGTTCTGTCGCGAGAGGCCGAGCCGCTTGTCCTGACACCGGAAATCGGCGCGCTCCTGTCGGAGCCTTTCCCGCTGATCGTGGCCAAGTCCACACTGACCAGCCGGGTCCATCGCCGCGTGGCCTGCGATTATGTCGGCGTGAAAAAATATGACGACAATGGCCGCGTGAATGGCGAAGTCCGTTTTCTCGGCCTGTTGACGGCTGAAGCCTATGACGAGACCGCACGCTCGATTCCGTTCATCCGGCGACGGGTCCGGAAGATCATGGATGCGGCGGATGCCACGCCTGGCGGTCACACCGAAAAGGCGCTGGCCAATCTGCTGGAGACGTGGCCGCGCGACGAATTGTTCCAGACACCGTCCCGAGTGCTTCGCCCGATCATCATGGGCGCGCTCCACCTCATCGGGCGACCGCGTACGCGTCTGTTCATCCGTCAGGATCAGTTCGACCGGTTTGTCACCGCCATCGTCTATGTCCCGCGCGAAGCCTATGACACGGCGCTGCGTCAGCGGATCACGCAGGAACTGACCAGCGCCTACAAGGGCCGCCTGACCCGGTTCCGGCCCTATTTTGATTCAGAAACCCTGGTCCGCGTCCATTTCGAGATCTGGCTGGACCAGGGGCATCCGATGCCGGACCTTGCTGCGCTGGAGGCGCGCATCATGGAGATCGCGCGGACCTGGGAGCAGGCTTTCCGCGCAGCGCTGGTGGAGTCCGGCCTGGAGCAGGGGCATCAGGAGAATGCGCGTTGCTTCATCGGAGCCTTCAACGCGGCCTACCGGGAATCCTTTTCGCCGGATGAAGCGATGCGCGACGTGGCGGCGATGGCGCATCTGTCCTCGGCGAGACAGGTGCTTGCCCGCGCCTATCGAATGGAGTCTGATGGCGACGACAAGATACGGGTGAAGATCTATTCCCGCAGCGGGTCCATCCCTTTGTCGGCCTGTGTGCCGATCTTTGAACGCATGGGCCTGTTCGTGGATTTCGAAACCGGGTATCCGGTCCGCCCGTCCGAGCCTCCGGCGGAGGATGCACCGGAAACCTACTGGATCCACGACGTGGCAATGTGCACCACGGATGGCAGCGCCATCGACCTGGACAGCGTACGGACCCAATTGGAAGACACGTTTGTGGCCGTGTGGAGCGGCCTTGCGGAGAATGACGGCTTCAACCGCCTTGTCCTCAGTGCCAACGCCACATGGCGGGAAGCTGCCCTGATCCGCGCGCTTGCAGGGTATCGTCGGCAGAGCGGCATGGACCAGCCTCAATATGTTCAGGAAACGGCGCTGTCGGCCTATCCGGCGATTGCGCGCCTCCTGCTCCAATTGTTCGCAATCCGGTTCGACCCGGCCCGGCAAGGGACTCTTGAAGACCGTGCGGCGGCGGCGCGCGACGTCCGGGCCGAGATCGAAACTGCGTTGCGCGATGTGTCTGCCCTGGCAGACGACCAGGTCCTGCGGCGCCTCGCAGATCTCGTCATGTCGGTCCAGCGGACCAACTTCTATCAAATCGCCTCCGACGGCCAGCCGCAGGCCTTTATCAGCCTGAAGATTGCCAGCCGCGAACTCGAAGACCTGCCCGAACCGAAACCGTTTCGTGAAATCTACATGTCGAGTCCACGGGTTGAGGGGGTGCACCTTCGGTTCGGCCCGGTGGCCCGTGGCGGTCTGCGCTGGTCTGACCGGGCATCGGATTACCGCACCGAAGTTCTGGGTCTTGTGAAGGCGCAGCAGGTCAAGAATGCGGTGATCGTGCCGGTCGGATCGAAAGGCGGTTTCCTGCCCAAGCAATTGCCCGACCGGTCGGACCGCAACGCCTGGTTCGAAGCCGGACGCGATGCGTACAAGGAATTCATTCGGGCCCTGCTGGGCGTGACGGACAATCTTGTGGAAGGGGAGGTGACCCATCCGGCGAACACGATCGTCTGGGACGGGGAAGACCCCTATCTGGTCGTGGCGGCCGACAAGGGTACGGCCACATTCTCGGACACGGCGAACGCGATCAGTGAAGACATGGGGCACTGGCTCGGCGATGCCTTCGCCTCGGGCGGATCGGCCGGCTATGATCACAAGAAAATGGGCATCACGGCCCGTGGCGGCTGGGAAGCGGTCAAGCGGCACTTCCGCGAAATCGGCAAGGACATCCAGTCCGAGCCGTTCACCGTGATCGGTGTCGGCGACATGAGCGGCGACGTGTTCGGCAATGGCATGCTTCTGTCGCCGGAAATCCGGCTCGTGGCAGCCTTCAACCACATGCACATCTTCGTGGATCCCGATCCCCAGGATGCCGGCAAGAACCTCGCTGAACGCCAGCGCCTGTTCGACAAGCCGCAATCCAGCTGGGCCGACTACAACAAGGGCATCCTCTCTTCCGGGGGCGGCATATTCGAGCGGTCTGCGAAAGCGATCACGCTGAGCGACGAGATCAAGGCCCTGACCGGATTGTCCCGGGACGCGGTGACACCAGACGAGCTCATTCATGCCCTGCTGAAGGCGCAGGCGGACCTGCTCTGGTTCGGCGGCATCGGCACCTATGTGAAGGCGGCCCATGAGACCCATGCCTCTGCCGGGGACCGGGCCAATGACACGATCCGGGTCGACGCAGACCAGCTCCGCGTCAAGGTGATCGGGGAAGGGGCCAATCTGGGCGTAACCCAGGCGGGACGGATTGAATTCGCATTGCGGGGTGGCCGGATCAACACCGACGCCATCGACAATTCAGCCGGTGTCGACTCGTCCGACCATGAAGTGAACATCAAGATTCTGGCAGCCGAAGCGATCCGCGAAGGGGCACTCGATTCCAGCCAGAGAAATGCGCTGCTCGCGGACATGACCGACGAAGTTGCGGCTCTGGTGCTGCGCCACAATTACACGCAGACCTTTGCGCTGACTCTCGCAGAAGCGACCGCGCGGGACGATCACGACGCACTTGAGCGCCTGATGGAGTATCTGGAAGATCGCGGTGTCCTCAATCGCGCGCTCGAAACGCTGCCGGAAACCGGCGAGATGAAAGTACGGGCCGAACGCGGACAACCCCTGACGCGTCCCGAACTGGCCGTCCTGCTGGCCTGGTCCAAGATCACGCTGTTTGACGATATCGTGAAATCCGACATTCCGGATGATCCCTATTTCGAAGGTCTCCTGACGAACTATTTCCCGAGCCCGATCAATACGTATTCAACGGCGATGGCCAATCACCGGCTGAAGCGGGAAATCATTGCCACGATCATAGCCAATCGTGTGCTGGACATGTCCGGCCCGGTGGCATTGTTGCGTCTGCGGGAAGTGACCGGAGGGGACAATGCCCAGGTCGCCCGAGGTCTGGAGGCGGCCCGCGCAGTGCTGAAGTTTGATGAATTCCAGCGGGAAGTGGACCAGCTGGACAATCAGGTTTCCGCAGAAGTCCAGACGGATTTGCGCCTGCTGGCTGCGACGGCCATGGTGGATGCTGCACTCTGGTTCATTGAAACCCATCCGGACCTGCATGTCGGCGACGCCGTCAAGCATACACAAACGCCCCTGAACGAGTTCAAGGCGATCCTGGCCAGCATTCATTCGCCATTCCCGGCCGCGCGCATTGAGCGCGAGGCCCGCAGCCTGATGAAACGGGGTGCGCCGGAAGAACTGGCTCGCTGGGCTGCGGCAATGGGCCATTTTGCCCAAGGCCTGCTGATCGTTGATCTTGCGGGCAAGCTGGAGATCGGTGTGCATGAGGCCGGGAAGGCTTTCTACACGATCGGCGACCAGTTGCGGATTGACCGTTTGCGGGCAACTGCCCGCGACAATCTGTTGAATGCGGATTATTGGGACCGTGTGGCCGGCCGGCGCCTGCTGAACGAATTGGTGCGCATGCAGGCCGATGCAACGGAAAAGGCCCTGTCCGGGAATGGGGCGGAAGCCTGGCTGGCCGCGCGCAATGATGCCCGGCTGGCGTTGCTGTCAGAGCTGCACACGCTCGGCAAGGACCGGAACTGGGCCTTTGCCCGGTTCGTGCTGGCTGCCGATGCGCTGCGTCAGTTCATGCGTCACTGATCCCGTCAATGAAAAAACGGCGCCCGCATGTCTGCAGGCGCCGTCTGACTGTGGAATGTCAGGATGTGGCGATCACTTCTTGAACACGTTCTTTACGTCAAGCGCCCGCTGCGCACGCAGGGCGCTGCACAGGCTGGCCCGCTCAACGCCTTGCGCCAGGGATCGCTCATAGCCCGGAATGAGGGTGGCGTTCTCCTGGAAAAAGGCTTCGGCGTCGGCAGCCTTCCGGATGCTGCAGAAATACCCGGTTGTGCCGGCAAGCTGCGGCTTGCGGATTTCCGGCAGGCGCGACAGGAGTGTTTCGAAGTCGGCTGAGATCATGTCCCATGCCTTGTCCTGTGTGGACGGATTGCCGAGGGCGCTTGCCACGACGCGATAGGATTCATCGGTCGAATAGTCGCCATTCATGACGCGCGTCAGCAGGTCGGTCACGATGGATTCATCACCCCGTCCGGCCAGAACGCCCAGGATCGTGCCGCGTTCATTCTGGTTGTTTGTCGTCTCCAGATAGGCCATTGCCGCCTCATGGAAGTCCTGCCCGCCATCCTCGACGCCGATCTTCATCGCCGTGGAGAGATCCTCCGGCGGCAAGGCGGTTGCGTCGGCGGCGCCTGATGCGCCGACATAGCGCTGCGCTCGCGAGAGCAGGGCCTTCCGGTCATCCGGCCGGTTCCCATATTCCAGCAACAGGCTGTAGATCTTGTCGCGCAGCAGCAATTCCTGCTGGCTCAGCGCGGTGGCGGGACGGGATTCGAGATACTCTGCCAGCGGCCCGTAGGTGCGCTGCACCCAGGCCCGCATCTGCGGTTGTTCAGACGCATCAAGCATCCTGTAGAGCGCCGGAATGATCGTCGCGCCTTCGGAAACCGCGCGCGGATGGCCGCTTGTCGTGGCCTTCAGACCGGTCAGCAGCGTGTCTGTGCTGATCCGTCCGGCCTTGAAGCCGGACGTCAGGGCATCTGCCAGCATGATCTGTTCGCCTGCGGACAGGCTGTCGAAATTCGCGGCGAGGGCGGACAGGTTTTCAGCCCCGGTGTCGAAGCGCCAGTATCCGGCGCCGTCGGCATTCGGCATGACCCAGTCCGGACAGTCGCCATCGAGTGGGATCTCGGTCACGCGGTCCTTGAGCATCTGCCGGATAACACGGTCACCGGAGGGCCCCTTGAGCCGAGCGGCAAAGGGAATTTCCCAAAGCTGCGCATCCGGATCGATGTCCGAACCGAGCGGCGCATAACGTTTCTGGGTGATGGTGATCAGGCCGACATCCGGCGCGGGGCACGAAACGGCCACATCAAGGCCGGGGATGCCGGGCTGGCTGATATAGCTCGTGAAGGCTGACACGACGTCCGGCTGGCCGGACCCGTCTGCCAGGCTCTGCATGAAATCGTCCGCATCCGCCACGCCATCCTCGAAGCGGCGCATGTGCAGGCGGATACCGTCCCGGAAGGCTGCCTCGCCGAGATAGGTCTCGAACATGTTCAGCACGCTGCCGCCCTTGCGATAGGTGATCGCGTCGAAGGCGTCCAGGATGTCGCCATTCGCATTGATCGGATTGCGGATCTGGCGCGCCGCCACGAGGCTGTCGGACCCCATCGCCGACAGGCCCGCCAGAATGGGGCTGAGGTTCCATTCGCCGTCCGGATCGACGCCATCCATCGTCTTGTAGCTGATCCAGGTCGCAAAGGCCTCGTTCAGCCAGATATCGTTCCACCATTCCGGCGTCACCAGATTGCCGAACCATTGGTGGCCGAGTTCGTGGGCATGCGTGGTCAGGATCGCGCGCCGCCGGGGCAGGCTGGTCTGCTCATTCATCAGAAGGGCAGCTTCGCGATAGATGATCGCGCCGGCATTTTCCATTGCACCATAGGCAAATTCGGGTGCTGCAACGAGATCGAGTTTTCCGTAGGGGTACGGATAGTCGAAATAGCTTTCCTGCCAGATCAGCATCTCGTCGGTGATGTCCAGCGCCTCCGCCAGCTGGTCACCCTTGCCCCGGGCCGCGAACCCGCGCAACGAAACCGGATCGGCCCGCAAGGCCGTCGCCGGGATATCGGCAGCCACCCGCATGTCGTAGGGCCCAACCGCGAGGGCGACGAGATAGGACTGGATCGGGCGTGTGGTCTGGAACGTATGCCGGGTCCAGCCTTCTTCCGCCGGCGCACTGCCGGTTTCCGCACCATTCGCCACGACGGCCATGCCCGAGGGCGCCGTCACTGTCACGCTCCAGGGAGTCTTGAAGCGGGGCTCGTCAAAAGACGGCATCATCCGGCGGGCATCGATCGGCTCCATCTGCGTGGCCAGGTAGTCGGTATCCGACTGGACGGCCTTGTAGAGGCCGGCGAGGCCGAAATTATAGGGGGCCGTATAGCTGAGTTCGAGCGTGGCATTGCCAGCCGGAACCGGGCTTTCAAAATCAAGGCGAGACACACCCCCGGGGGCCTGGTCGCCGGTAAATGTCGCCGGAATCGCCGTGCCGTTCGGCAGGATGGCCCGCGCCGACAGAATGTCCTGGTCGATCGAGTGCAGCCAGATGCGGGCATGCGGCGCGCTCAGTGCCACCTGGATTCGCACTTCACCGGAAAAGCCGCCCGCGTCCGGGTCGGTCGTCAGATCCAGGTCGTAGGCGATGGGCGTCACACCGTCCGGCAACTGGCCTGCCGGAGGGATCTGGATCTGCACCGGCTCCACATCCGAATGGGCTGTCCCGTCAGGCCCGGCACCCGGATTTCCGCAGGCGTACAGGGCAATGAGGGATGCCGCGCCGGCAAGGGCAAGGCGCAATCTGGATCGTGTCATGATAGGCTGGTCCTGTAATTCACTAGACAGTTTGGTGGGAAAGGAACCACATCCGGTTCCTCTGCAAAAGCGACCTATCGCAGCGGAATTTAACAACCTTTTCAGGCATGCTATGAAAAGTGGCAGGCATGAAACGGCTTTATCACTGGCCCCTTGATCCGGCCGGCCGGCTGGTCCGCCTCGCCCTCGGCGAGAAGGGCGAGGGATTCGAGGTGCTGGAGTCGCCGCCATGGTCCGCGCATCCGGATGTGTCACGCCTGGCGCACGGGGCCGTTGCACCCGCCCTGGTGGAAATCGGTAGTGAGCCGCGCATGTTCGCCTGCGGCACACGGGCCATTTGCGAACATCTTGAAGAAACCTCGCAGGGCAGGGCGCTCCTGCCTGCCGATTCGGGTGCCCGGGCTGAGGCCCGTCGGCTCTGGGCCTGGGTCGAGGCGGCGTGCGAAGAGGTCACGGACACGCTGCTGACTGAACGCGTGATGCAATGGGTGCGTCGGGACCGTCACCCGGACTCGGCCCGTCTGCGCCGGGGCGCCCATGCGCTGCGCGGCCGGCTGACCTTCCTGAACGGCCTGCTTGAAGTAAACGGATATCTTGCGTGCCGGGACCTGTCCCTGGCAGATCTGGCTGCAGCCGCCCACTTGTCGGCCTATGACTATTTCGGCGATGTCGAGTGGAATGCCGTGCCCGAACTGAAGGATTGGTATGCGCGGATCAAGTCGCGGCCGAGTTTCCGGCCCCTGCTGGCGGACCGGCTCGAAGCTGTCCGGCCAGTCGCGCATTATACGGATTTGGATTTCTAGACCTTGCCCGATGCCCTTCACCTCCGCGTCAAGCACCTCGCCCGGTCGCTTGGCTTTGATGGCGTGACAATCGCGCGGGTGGACGAGGCCTGGACGGCCGGAGACCGGCTCGAAGCCTTCGTCGAGGCAGGCCATCATGGCAGCATGGAATGGATGGAGACGACGCTTGAGCGACGCAAGGCGCCGACCGCCATGTGGCCGGAGGCAAGGTCGGCGGTAGTCGTGGCGATGAATTACGGCCCGGACCATGACCCGCTCGAGACTCTCGCGCACAAGACGCTTGGCAACATCTCGGTCTATGCCCGGGGACGGGATTATCACGACACGTTGAAGAAGCGCCTGAAGCAACTCGCTCGTGCCTTCGTCGCAGAGACCGGCGCGGAGGTTAAGGTGTTCGTGGACACCGCGCCGCTGATGGAAAAGCCTCTGGCCCACAAGGCCGGGCTCGGCTGGCAGGGCAAGCACACCAATCTGGTCAGCCGGGACCTCGGTTCCTGGTTTTTTCTTGGCGTGATGCTGACCGCTGCGGAGCTGGACCCCGACACGCCGGAAACCGATCATTGCGGCTCGTGCCGGGCATGCCAGGACATTTGCCCCACCAATGCATTCCCCGCGCCGTACCAACTCGATGCGCGTCGCTGCATCTCCTATCTGACCATCGAGCATGCCGGCCCGATCCCGGAAGAGTTTCGCGCGGCGATGGGAAACCGCATCTATGGCTGTGACGATTGCCTAGCGATCTGTCCCTGGAACAAGTTTGCAGAGGCCGCGCAGGAAAGCGCGTTCCATGCGCGCGCGGAACTCAAGACACCCGGTCTGGACGAACTGGCCGCACTCGAGGACGCCGGCTTTCGGGAAGTGTTCTCCGGGTCTCCCATCAAGCGCATCGGACGGAACCGGTTCGTCCGCAATGTGTGCATCGCCATCGGAAATTCGGGGGAGGAGACGCTGGTCTCCAGCCTATTGCCGCTTCTGGATGATCCGTCACCTGTTGTGCGTGGTGCAGCCATCTGGGCGCTTGGCCGCCTTGATCATGCCCGATTTGCCGAAGAAAAGGCCGTCCGTATGGAGCCCGAGACCGATCCGGGCGTTCTGGCAGAATGGATGGCTGGCGAATGAACGGTTTCTGGGCGGTACTGAAATGGGCGGTACGCATTCTTGCGGGACTGTTCGTGGCCTTTCACCTGTATGCGCTGGCGCTGATCTGGCTGCCCGTTCCGGGCACGGTCCTGATGATGCAGCGCGCCTTGCAAGGACAAGACGTCCGTCGCGACGCCGTGCCACTGTCGGACATCTCACCTCACCTCGTCCGCGCCGTGATCGCGGCCGAAGATACCCGTTTCTGCGAGCATGAGGGCATCGACCGTGAGGCCATCGAAAAGGCGCTGGAGGAACGGCGCCAGGGCAAGGGAACCCGCGGCGCCTCCACCATCACCCAGCAGACCGCCAAGAATGTTTTCCTCTGGAATGGCGGCGGTGTTCCCCGGAAGCTGGGAGATATGTGGATGGGTGTTTTCATTGACCAGTTCTGGGGCAAGGAACGGGTCATGGAGGCGTATCTGAATGTCGCGGAATGGGGCGATGGCCTGTTTGGCGCCGAGGCCGCATCACAGGCACGGTTTGGCAAGTCTGCCGCCGACCTCACAGAGCGCGAAGCCGCGTTGCTCGCGGCAGTTCTTCCGAGTCCCAACAAGTGGCGTGTTGATCCGCCCGGGCCCTATGTCAGCAAGCGCGCAGGCACTTTGCAGGCCCGCATGCGCGTGGTGCACAGTCAGGGACTGGCCGCCTGCGTGCTGGGTGGCACGCCGCCTCCGCCACGGCCTCAGCCGTCCCAAGGCCAGCCTGCTCCCCAACCTCAGCCCCTGCCGGACCTTCCGGCCGAACCCGAAATCGGGCCGGAAGCCATTGAGGCTGAAATCCCGCCGGAAAAGCCTGCGGATGACGAGTTCGATGCGTTTCTCGAGGGCGCGCAGGAACGGTTTGGCGAAGCCGCAGGCCAGTCCCCGGCAATTGACGAGGAGCCTGAACCGCTCGAACCGGAGGCTGCTGCCAGCCGTTCGGAAGCCCGTGAGGGCGGACCCACCGATCTGAGGCCCCAGCCGCTGGAGCCGGTTGAGGAGACACCGGTCGAGGATCTTCCGGAAGACTAATCGGCCTGCGGTTTCCCGGGGGAGGGCGGTTCTGACGATCCATCGCCTGGCTCGCCGGCGCCCTCGGGGGCGACCGGCTCCGGCATCCGCTTTGGCCGGGAAATTTCCACCTTGAGCGCCGAATCCGGTTCAATGAACAGCTCCTTGCGGCGCAGCGGCACGGACATGCCGTTTTCAGTGAAGCGTTTCCAGACTTCGCGCAGAATGTTCGAGGCGACATTGGCCGTGCCATTCTGAGGGTCCACGATCCAGAACCTCACTTCCAGAACAATGCATTCGTCCGTGAACTCCTTCACGAGGCAATTGGGCTGAGGCCAGCTGATCACCCGATCGGTCGCTTTTGCAGCTTCGATCACTATGGCAATCGCTTCTTCCAGATCGGATGTATAGTCGATGCGCAACTCCTTGTGGACGCGCACCCGCTTGTTGGAAAAGCTCCAATTGATGACCGTGTCGGTCATGAGCTTCTCGTTTGGTATCAGGAATTCCTTGCCTTCCTGGGTCGTGATCGATGTGTAGCGCAGGCCGAGCGACTCCACGACGCCAAAGGTTTCCCCCACTTCGATCACGTCCTGCGGCTTGATCGAGCGTTCCGACAGAAGCACGATCCCGGACACGAAGTTCGAGACAACCTTCTGCATGCCGAATGCGAAACCGAGGCCGATGGCACCGGAGATCACTGTCAGCGCGCCCAGCGGGATGCCCAGCCCGGCCAGTGTCAGCAGCGCCGCTGCGACGAGGAACACGATCTGGATCGCATTGCCGATCAGGATCCGGATGGACGGTTCCACTTTCGGCAGGTGATTGACCCGCCGCTTCATGGATTTCGCCGCGCGATTGGCAATGAACAGGAGGACGGCGGCGGTCAGGATGGCCTGAAAGATGAACACCGGACTGATCCGGCGGTTGCCAAAGGATGGACCGAGACTGGACAGCCAGGCCATCACATCCGGCAGAACCCCCAGGGCGAAGAAGATCGCAAAGGTCCAGGTGAGGAAGGAGGCGAGGCCCCGCAATTCTTCCGGCAGGAAGCTGAGGCTCACCCGGATCACAAGCCACGCAATGGCGAGCGACAGGGCTGTCCGCACAAGGATGACCGGCTGATCGATCGCGCCGAGCGAGGAAACGGCTATGGCCAGAAGGATGGACCAGAGCGCTGGGCGGACGGCCTTGTGCAGAATGTCCAGCCCCTCGCGCCGGGGCGGCTCGACAAACCGTCTCAGCGTAACCGTGATCAGGCGCTTGAAGGGCGGGGTGAGCAGCGCGCCCAATGCCAGCGCCACGATGATGCAGGCCAGCTGGATTGCGATCGGGTAAAGAAATTCGGGCTGCTGCGCCTTGGCCGAAAGCCAGCCCGCCGGATCGTCAAGGAACGGGCGGGCTGGCTCCAGCCATTTGAGCAGTGGATTGACGATGTCCTCCACCGGCGGAATGATCTCATCAGAGGGCTGACTGGTCTGGCCCGTGGCTTCCGCCGCATCAACCGGCCGGCAATAGGTCTCGCCGTCACTGCCGGTGATGCATTTCTGATAGGTGATGCTGTCTTCCGCCAAACAGGTCCCCGTCTAGACCGGGTCGTAGGGGAAGACGCTGGCCGAGGCGCCCATATCGAAGAAATTCGCCTTCATGGCCGGCAGGGCCTGGTCGAGCAGGCTTTCCGGCGTCCAGCCCTCCAGACGGGCCAGCGACTTGACCGGACGAGGCTGGTCGAACAGCACGACTTCATTGCCGCGCACGGCGAAAATCTGGCCGGACGTGTCCTTTGCCTTGTCGGCGCACAGGGCCACCGCCAGCTGGGCAACCTGGTCTGCGCGCATGCCATTCTTCATCCGCTCGACGCGCTCTGCACCTGCCTCGTCCTTGACCGGAATGGAGGCGATCATGCGTGTCCAGGCGAAGGGGGCGATGACATTTGAGCGGACATTCTTGCGCGCGCCCTCCATGGCAATGATCCGCGACAGGCCGACAATGCCCATCTTGGCGGCGGCGTAATTGGCCTGGCCGATATTGCCGATCAGGCCGGAGGTGGAGGTGAACAGCACGAAATTGCCGTCCTCGCGCTCGCGGAACATTTCGATCGCCGCGCGGGTGACGTTGAAGCTGCCGCGCAAATGCACATCGATGACGCTGTCCCAATCGTCTTCGCTCATCTTGTGGAACATGCCGTCCCGGAGGATGCCGGCCGGGTTGATGATCGAGTGCAGGTCGCCGAACTCGTCCTTGGCCTGCTCGATCATGCCCTCGACCGCCTTCATGTCGGTGACGCTGTCGGAATTCGACACGGCTTCACCACCGGCTGCGCGGATTTCCTGGGCGACGGTTTCGGCTGGGCCGGCGCTGCCTTCATCGGCGCCGGTCAGGCTGCCGCCGAGGTCGTTGACGACGACTTTGGCGCCTTCGCGCGCTGCCAGCAGGGCGGTCTCTTTTCCGATTCCATTGCCGCCGCCGGTCACCAGGACCACTTTTCCTTCCAGTACGCCCATCAGACGAAACTCCCTTTATGTTGCATTCGCCGCCACCCTAGAACCCGGCCCGTAATGTTCAAGGTTTGAAATTGTCGCCGGGACGGGTAGACGTGCTGCCATGACAAAGACATTCAAAGCCGTGATCTGGGACTTCGGGGGCGTGTTCACGACCTCGCCCTTCGACGCCTTCACCCGCTACGAGGCCGAGCGCGGCCTGCCGAAGGATTTCATCCGCACCGTCAACGCCACCAACCCGCTGGACAATGCCTGGGCCAAGCTGGAACAGAGCCAGGTGACCGCCGCCGAATTTGACGGGTTGTTTCGGGAAGAATCCAGGGCCCTGGGGCATGAAGTGTCAGGCGCAGAAGTGCTGACGCTCCTGTCGGGGTCCCTGCGTCCGCGCGTCGTCAATGCCCTGACCGTCTGCAAGGGGCATGGCCGGGTCGGCTGCATCACCAACAATGCGCCGGTCGGGAAGGGCGCCTCAATGACCAATGACGAGGCAAAGGCGCAGCAGGTGGCTGAAGTCTTTGCCATGTTCGACCATGTGATCGAAAGCTCGAAGCTCGGTATCCGCAAGCCGGATCCCCGCATCTATGCTCTCATGTGCGAGGCGCTTGATGTCGATCCGGCAGACTGTGTCTATCTGGATGATATCGGGCACAATCTGAAACCCGCCCGCGACATGGGCATGACAACGATCAAGGTGCTCGGTGAAGACCAGTTGCTGTCAGATCTTCAGGCCGTCACGGGATATGCGCTGGCCTAGCGCGCTGTCTGCAGCGCTGGCCGGCGTCCTGCTGGTGGCGTGCTCGCCTGCGGCCGAACCGGCCGGTCCGCCGATTCCCGACGAGTCCCTGACCCAGCCGCCTCAAGCGCCCCGGCCGGTTGTGCTGACCCCGGAAGCCGAAGAGACGCGCGATGAACTCCTGTCGCATGCGCGTGCGGGCAGCCTGACACGGCTGTCGCGCGTGGCCAATGCGAATGACGGCTTCGTCTCCAATCTCGGCGGTGCGCCGCATCGGCAATATTGGGACCTGATGCGCCGCATCGGCGCCGACCCGAACCGTCGCCTGCGCGAATTGTTCGACCTGCAGCCCGGCATGCGCGAGATCGATGGCGAGGTCTGGTTCGTCTGGCCGGATCTGGCGGCCCGCGATCCACAGGATCTGATCCCCGAGAAACTGTCCTTCCAGGACCGCCGGCGCCTGATGGAACTGATCGGAGAGGAAGGCATAGAACGCATAAGGCAAGGCGAAGGCTATCCCGGCATGCGCACGGCGATCGCCGGGAATGGACGCTGGGTCTATTTCGTCATGGGCGAGGAAGAGGAGTAAGCCATGTCAGGCAGGATTGGCGCAGATGCAGCGCTTGCGAAACTCGGCGGATGGGAGAAGGGGCCCGGCGAGCGCGACACGATCGTGAAGACCTACAAGTTCGCGGACTTCAAGACAGCCTGGGGCTTCATGAGCTCGGTGGCGCTGAAGGCCGAACAGATGGACCACCATCCCGAATGGTTCAATGTCTACAACAAGGTCGACGTCACGCTGACAACCCATGATGTCGACGGGGTCTCCGAAAAGGATGTCGAGCTTGCCCGGTTCATGGATGCGCTGGCAGACCGTCTGGGCTGACCCTCATTCTTCGCTGGTCTGCTTCGCCAATTGCTCGCGGAACCCCTGTTCCATTCTCGACATGTAGGCCGGAAAGGCATCGCGATCGACAAAGGCGAGCGCATCGCCATCCAGCTGTGCCGCCCGCTTCTGCCACAGGCCCGAGAATTCGGGATGGTTGGCGAGGAAAACGTCCGGCTGCCAGCCGCGCGCCCGCTCGAAGGTCGATTCATAATCGGCAATGATGCCCTCATATTGCGGGTCGGGAGCCAGCCGGTTGGCCGCGACCGATGCCGAGCAGAAGATCAGCACCTCATACGGGGTTCCGGCCTCCTCCACCGTCAACCGCCAGGATGTGCATCCCCTCGTATGACCAGGCGTGAGCAGGGCGGTCAGCACCGTACCGCCCACGCCCACCGTGCCGCGATCGCCGAGCGTCGCATCCACTTTCACGGGCGGGGCATTGAATTCCGGCCGGTCCTCGAAGCCGAGATAGAAACCGCCTTCCAGGGCGGATCGGTCG
The DNA here is from genome assembly GCF_017792385.1 of Hyphomonas sp. Lineage (NCBI taxonomy): Bacteria > Pseudomonadati > Pseudomonadota > Alphaproteobacteria > Hyphomonadales > Hyphomonadaceae > Hyphomonas > Hyphomonas sp. Next base: position 1,824,209 of record NZ_CP051230.1, read on the forward strand.
CCTTCGCTGGATATGAGCGCCGCACCGGTCGCTGCTTTCAGGCGTGCCAGGCCGCCGGAATGGTCGAAATGCGCATGCGTATTCAGCAAATACTTCACATCGCGCGGATCATGGCCCAGCGCCCGGATGTTGTTCAGGACACCATCGGCATTTTCCGGCAGGCCGCCATCGATCAGGATATGCCCGTCCTCGGTCGGGATGAAAAAGATGCCGAGCCCCTTGGGGCCGACATGGTAGATATTGCCGATCACCCGGAACGGCTCGGCGGGCTCGTACCAGGCTGGAAAGGCGGCGGCGAAGGGACCGGCCAGCGTCTCCTCCGCCGGGGGTGCCGGTTCATCTGACTCGACCGGTTCGGGCGGCGCGGTCTCGGGCGTGTTTGCGCTGCAGGCGGCCAGAAGAAGGGCCGACAAACCGGCCAGCATGACATTTGAGTGCTTCATGATGTTCCCCTTCTTGCAAATGATCCCGCCTTGCCGTTCCCCGGCGGCAATCTTCGAGATCAGGATAAACACATCGCTTGGCGCGGGCATTCAATGTCGCTAGGCAGACCAGAACCAAATGGAGGAAATAAGGCATGGGCCGGGTAGACGGAAAAAAAGCATTCATCACGGGCGGCGCGCAGGGGCTGGGCGAAGCCACGGCGCGCATGATGGCGCGCGAAGGGGCCAAGGTGACCGTAACCGATGTGAACGGGGCCGGTGCCGAATCTGTCGCCGCCTCCATCAACGAAGCCCATGGCGCCGGAACGGCCTTTGCCTGGCAGCATGATGTGACAGATGAAGCGCGCTGGCAGGAGGTTCTGAAATTGGCCCATGATGCCATGGGTGGCCTCAACGTGCTCGTGAACAATGCCGGGATTGGCTCGCTCGGCTCGGTCGAAGACGAGAATTACGAAACCTTCAAGAAGGTCCAGACGGTCGACGTCGATTCCATCTTTCTCGGCTGCAAATATGCCATCCCGCTGATGCGGGACCACGGGCTCGGCTCCATCATCAACATCTCCTCCATTGCCGGCATCATCGCCAGCGGCAATTATGTGTCCTACAACACCGCCAAGGCGGCGGTGCGGCACATCTCGAAGTCGATTGCGCTCCATTGTGCCAAGACCGGGGGGCAGATCCGCTGCAACTCGGTGCATCCGGTCTTCATCAACACGCCAATCCTCGACCGCACGAAGGAAATGTTCGGCGAGGAAGAGGCCCTGTCCAAACTTGGCCGCCAGATTCCGCTCGGCAAGGTCGGTGAGCCGGACGATATCGCCTATGCCGTGCTTTATCTGGCCTCGGATGAATCGAAACTCGTCACCGGCATCGAATTGAAGGTGGATGGCGGGATTTCCGCGATGTAGGCTGCCCCCTTGGAAGAGGGGGGACGACCGCATGAAGTATCCATTCATCAGCATGGCCGTGCTGCTGGGCGTTGCCGGTTGCCAGAGCGGCGCGCCGGCATCGGGCAATGCCAGCACGCCGGATCCGCTCAAGGCCACGCTGTCCGGCGACGCTTGCCCGGACATGGGTCAGAAGGCGTATTTCTTCTGGATGGAGCCGCGCTCGGTCGAGCCGGGCGATGCGGTCGCATTGTTCCCCTACTGGACGGACATGCCGGGTGGCTACAATCGCCTGCCGCCAGGCTGTCTGGGCGATCTCGGCGTCTACCCCGAAGGCACGGCCGCTTTCAGCCGACAGGAGGATGGTCTCGCCATCGCGACCATCGGCCCGGACGTCCAAGCCGGCACGCGCCTGCGTCTGGACGGAGCGTATAACGGGCATGGGCTGACCGGGTTGGTTGAAGTGTTTCGCGCGGCGGACAATCCGCTTGTGGGCACCTGGCGTCAGGAAGGCCGGGATTGCGTTTCCGGCAGCGCCGTTCAGGAACTGGTGTTCACCGGCGGCGGGGATTTCTCCGTCACCTGGACGCCGTTCGAAGTCTACAAGGATTATTGGGGCAGCTACACGTTCGATGCCCAAACCGGCGCTATTTCCCTGACGGTCGAGTCCGGCAACCAGCTGCCGGAGGATGTGATGCCGTCGGGGATAGCGACCGTGTCGGACGGGCGACTCGTGTTTGACGGTGTGTCCCTCGGCACGCCCCGCTCGGCAGCGGAAGCCTGTCATGGCGCGTTCACGAAATAGGGCGTCTCTGCCCGCTTGCACCTGAAGCATGTTCTTGTTATGTTCTTTTCATCCATATCATGGGAGGGACAGGATGATTGGCTACGTAACGCTCGGCACGGCGGATTTACCGCGCGCGGCAAAATTCTATGATGCCATTGCGGCTGAACTTGGCACGGGCCGGATGATGGAATTCGACACATTCATTGCGTGGGGCACGCCTGACGGGCCTGCCGGCATCGCTGCGACACTGCCCTTTGACGGCCACCCGGCTACGGTCGGCAATGGCACAATGGTGGCCCTGCAGGCAAAGGACCGGAATCAGGTGCACAAATTGTACGAGATTGCGCTGGCTCATGGTGGCAGCGATGAGGGCGCCCCCGGCCCGCGCGGGGAAGACGGTTTCTATGCCGCTTATTTCCGGGACCCGGACGGCAACAAGCTGAACGCCTTCACGATGGCGTAAGCGGACGCTTGGACGTCACCAGGATGGCATAGATGGCCAGCGTCCCGACCAGGGCGGCGGACACGTAGAGCGGAAGTTCCGGCATGAATGAGTACAGCATTGCCCCGATCAGCGGGCCGAAGATGAAGCCGGCAGGCGGCGCAGCGGCCAGAAGCGCGGCGGCGGCGCCCTGTTCCTCGCGCGAGACCGACAGGCTGCCCAGCGCATTTGCGGCCGGAACCGCCAGGGCCGCGCCACAGCCCACAGCGAAGAAGGCCAGCGCCAGCATCCAGAACGGATGGAACACGTCTGCTGCGACATAGCCAAGCGCCACGATCGACAGGCCCAGGGGCAGGATCCTGCGCGGATCAGGCCGCCGGGGCTGGACGTATCCGAATTGAACCAGGATCATTCCTGCGGCGATACAGGCGAAGGCGATACCGGAATACAGGACGATGGCTTCGTCGGCGGTCCGCACAGCCGTGTCCTCAAACTGGTAACGGTCCTCGATGAACCAGCTGATTGTCTGCTGCACGATGCCGATGCCGACAAAGTAGCAGAACAGGAAAGACAGGTGAGGGAAGACGCGCGGGTCCCGCACGGCCAGCGGTTTTGGCCGCGAGGCGGTTTTTGCCCGCTTGCGCGTCGGCGGCAGGGTGACCGCCAGCAATACCGCCACGGAGAGATTGAAGATGATCGTGCCCCAGATCGGCATCAGCGCCCCGAACGGCGCGAGCACCGAAGCGCCGGCCGGTCCGATGATCGACCCGATGCTCATGCAGGCGCCCAGCATGCCGAGCCCGCCGGCGCGGTCGAGCGGCGTTGTGGCATCGGTCATGGCGGCCATGGCTGCGGGTTGAAGCCCGGGGGAGAGCAGGCCGAACCACAGCCTGACAAAGACCAAGGTGAAGAACGCCACCAGCCCCGTGATCAGTCCGGCGAGTGCCGCGCTGAGCGCGAACAGGAACGCCATATTGGTCAGGCCCATGGCGGTGAGCGAGAAGATCATGATGCGCTTGCGCCCGAATTGGTCCGCCCACCGGCCCCAGGCCGGAATCATCAGGGCGTAGATGGCTGCGGACAGGGTCAGGATGCCAGCCACCTGGATCTCCGTCAGGCCGGCCTTGCGGGCGAGTGGCGCCACGACGACGAAATTGATGCTCATGCCGGCGCCCATTGCCACCATGGCGATACCGATCATGGCTTTCTGCATGCCGGTCAGCGGCAACAGGGGCTTGTCCTGATGTTTCGTCAATGCGCGTTCTCCCCTTATAATTCTTATGTTTCGTAGTCACTCGCCGCGCCGCGCAGAATCAGTGCTGCACACCAAAGCTAGAGAGAACGTCTTGCACAGGGTAGGGGCATCACCCTAAGTGAAGGCAATACGTGAATAAATTCGGAGCGATGCCTCATGGCCGCCATTCTTGATCTCGTCATGGCTGTTTTGCAGATCGCATTCTATGTGATCGTCATCCAGGCCATTCTGTCCTGGCTGATCGCCTTCAATGTGCTGAGCCTGCAGAACCCGACCATGCGCAGCATCTGGTCAGGCCTCCAGAACATCACGGAGCCGGTCTACCGGCCGATCCGGAACATTCTTCCGCCCATGGGCGGACTGGATCTGACGCCCATGGTCGTCCTGCTCATCATCTACTTCCTGCAGCGGATCATCATCCACAATCTGTATCCCGTCGCGCTGACCTGATCCGGTGCACCGCCTGACCATCCGCGTCCAGCCGAACGCTTCGGCTGACCGGATCGAGCAGTGGGAAACGGATGCAGCCGGGCGCACGTATCTCAAGGTGCGCGTGCGCGCCGTGCCGGAAGGCGGGAGGGCCAATGCAGCGGTGGAGAAGCTCGTCGCGAAATGGCTCGGCCTGCCAAAGTCTGCGGTCAGGGTGGTGACGGGCGCAAAGAACCGGCTAAAAGGCCTCGACATTGATGGGCCGCCGGAACTGGCGGCGAAACTGGCCGGGGATCAGGGCGATGAGCGCGCAGGTAATTGACGGAAAAGCGGTGGCGGCGGATGTCCGCGCGAATGTGGCTAGGGCCGTCGGCCAGTTGCCCGGCCAGCCCGCGCTGGCGGTGGTGCTTGTGGGCGAAGACCCGGCCAGCCAGGTCTATGTCCGCAACAAGGTGCGCCAGACAGAAGCGGCCGGCATGGTCTCGATGCACCACCATTTGCCGGATACGGCCAGCCAGACGGATGTCGAAGACCTGATCGCCCGCCTGAATGCGGATGATCGTGTGGATGGAATCCTGCTGCAGCTTCCCCTGCCAAAGGGGCTGAATGCGGGTGCGGCCATTGAGAAGATCGCCCCGGACAAGGATGTGGACGGCTTGACCGAAACGTCTGCCGGCCGGCTCGTCCTGGGCAAGCCCGGACTGCGCCCCTGCACACCTGCGGGCTGTGTCATCCTCGCCAAACGAGCGCTGGGGGATGATTTGTCCGGAAAGCATGTCGTGGTCATCGGCCGCTCCATCCTGGTCGGCAAGCCGGCCGCGCTTCTGTTCCTGGCCGAGAACTGCACCGTCACCATCGCGCACAGCCGCACGCGGGATTTGCCGGCGGTCTGTCGCGAAGCTGACATTCTGGTGCCTGCTGTGGGACGTCCGGAGATGGTGAAACGGGACTGGGTGAAACCAGGTGCAACAATCATAGACGTCGGGATCAACCGTGTGGACGCTCCGGAAAAGGGCGAAGGCAAGACGAAACTTGTCGGCGATGCCGACTATGCCGGCAGCGCGGAAGTTGCCGGTCACATCACGCCCGTGCCCGGTGGCGTAGGCCCGATGACCATTGCCTGCCTGCTGCGCAACACGGTTCTGGCCGCCTGTGCCCGTCGCGGCTGGGACGTTCCGGAAGGCCTGTGAGCCAGTCCTTTGCGCCGCCGGACACGCCGGAATTCCGGCAGCTCTGGCAGCAGCAACAGGGCGTGTGCGCCTTGTGCGGCAGGTCCATGCCGCGCTCCCGCGCCGACCTGGCCCATGCCACGCTCTGGAAGAAATGGCGGCCGACTTTCGATCATATCATTCCACGTGCGCATCACGGATCCGACGATCTGGACAATCTCCGGCTGACCCACGCCCTGTGCAACAAGCGGCGCGGCACCCGCCGGGCCTAGACCAGCCCCGCCGCCTTCACACTGGACTGATAGGTCCGGGAAACTGGGGCTTCCCGTCCTGACTTCAGCACCAACAGCAGCTTGCCATTCTCCCGGCGGGAGTCGGCCACGCCCTGATGCGCCACCCACCAGGACCGGTGCGTCTGCAGGCCATTGTCCTCGCCCAGTTCCCGCATGGCATCGGCCAGGCGCATCAGGATCAGTTCCTCGCCCCGGTCGGTGTGGACCCGCAGATAATGGTCCTCCGAGGAGACAGCCAGCAGGTCAGCGCCGCGATACTTCACCGGCAGCCGCTGAAGGAATCCGGCGATCCGGTCTTCCGGTTCGGCATCCTCGAGTTCAGCCAGGCGCCTTGCCCGGTCGACGATGAAACCGCCAATGGTCATCACCAGACAGACCGCCCAGACATAGGCGAACTGGATCGGCAGGAAGGGCAGCGCCGCATTCGCGTCGATCAGGGCGAAAAAGACTTCCAGCGTGATCGTGACCGGGATGGCCAGCAGGATCGATGCGGCCAGGATGCGCACCGCGGGATGCGCGGTCTTGAGATGCGTGTGGAACACGAAAGGCACCACCCAATAGGACGCCACCGCCCCGACGAGCATGGTGACGAACCACATCGTGAATCTCAGCCAGACCGGGCCGCCCGTTCCATACACTCCGAACCAGGTGAAGCCGGCCGCCAGGACGGTCACGATGCCAAGCGTCTTTGCGGTGTCCCTGAGAGCTGATCCCATCCCGTCTGATCCGTTGCATTTCGCGCTTCGTGAATGGATGTGCCGGTATTTGGCGAAGGATTCCAGCCTGTCCGCGCAAATGCCGTGGCGCCGTCCAGGCGTCCGCCACACCCTGTCTCCATCACCCGCAACCGGGCGACAGCCCAGACCCTAAGGAGACAGTCCATGAACTTCAACCGCACCCTTGCCGCACTTGCCGCCGCCTGCACCCTGACGCCTGCTTTTGCATCGGCCGCCGATCTGACCGTGCAGGTCACCGGCCTGGAGGAAGCCTCCGGAACCATCTATGTCGCCCTGTTCGACGAGGCGGGCTGGTCTACCAACTCGGCTGTCGGAACAGCCCGCATTGACGTGACCGACGCCGCCCCGAGCGCGCAGTTCGACGGCCTTGCCCCCGGCACCTATGGCGTCAAGCTGTTTCAGGACCTGAACGGTGACGGTGAACTTGCCCTCGGCAATTTTGGTATCCCGAGTGAACCCTACGGCTTTTCCAATGACGCCCCTGTGCGGTTCGGCCCGCCGAGATTCTCCGATGCCGGATTCGAACTGACCGAGACCGGCGCGTCGCAAACCATCACGCTGCGCTGATCGGGACCGGAAAGGAGAGCCGCCATGACCCGCTTTGTTCAAGCCCTGCCGGCCCGGATGCGCCACGTCATACCCGGTCGCCCGTCACCGCGCGCCGTGCTGCTGATCGCCGTTGCGGCCTATCTGGCCGTCAGCTGGATGATTTTGAAATCCGCTGACACGCCGCCGATACGGTTCCGGTTCGATCCGGCGCGGTTCGTTGAAGCCTCCATCGTGCTGAAACTGCATGTGGGCGGCGCGCTGGCGGCCTTCGGCATCGGCACGGCGCTGATGGCGGGCGTGAAGGGCAGGGCGCTCCACAAGCGCCTTGGCTACGCCTGGGTGGCGGCCATGGCGGTCACGGCCATCAGCTCGTTCTTCCTGACCGGCCTGAACGGCAACCAGTTCAGCTGGATCCATGGCCTGTCAGCGTGGACGCTGATCGGCCTGCCCATGGCCATCGCGGCGGCGCGCCGGAAGGATATCGCCAAGCACCGCAAGGATATGACCAACATGTTCACAGGCGGCATGCTGGTGGCCGGGCTGTTCAGCTTCCTGCCGGGCCGGATGATGTGGTCGATTTTCTTCGTGGCCTGACCCGCATTTGCCCTTATCGCCCCCTCCAAAGCCCGCTACAGATATCCGGTGTGGCGGTAGTTTGGAGGGGTGTTCATGAAACGACTTGTCTGTGGAGTGCTGGTTGCAGGTCTGGCCGCGTGTCAGGCACCGGGGCCGATTTCCATTCCAGGGATCACGCGAGCGCCGCAAAGCGCCGAGGAAGCTCTCGAACCCTATTACCAGTCCCTGCCGGATGAGTTCTATCCACGCGCACCTGCCGGTCTGCCGCTCCCGCCCTCGGATGCCCCGCTGTCGCGCGTGCTCGTCGGCTCCTGCCATGATGAGGAAGTACCCGGCGATACGGGCGCCCTGATGCGTGTCGCGGCAGAGGAGGCCGACCTGTTCCTGATGCTGGGCGATAATGTCTACGGTGACCGCGACGGCATGGCCTATGTCAACAACCAGGCCGACCTGACCGAATTGCGCGAGAGTTTCGCCGAACTTGCTGCTCGCAGCGATTTTCAGGCGGTCCGGGCCGCGCACCCGATGATGGTGGCGTGGGACGATCATGATTACGGCGCGAATGATGCCGGTCGTGAGTTTCCGTTCCGCAGGCTGGCAGAGCGCATTCATGAACGGTTCTGGGGGCTTGAGAACAAGGATGTCGGCGCCTGGCCGGGAACCTATTATGCCCGCAGCTTCGGTCCGGCAGGCCAGCGGACACAGATCATCATGCTCGACACGCGCTTCTTCCGTTCGGCGCTGACACCGACCGACGCCTATGGCGAAACGGGCAAGGAACGCTACATCCCGTCTGATGACCCGAACCAGAACATGCTGGGCAATGACCAGTGGACCTGGCTGGAAAACCAGCTGCAGAAGCCGGCCGACCTGCGCCTGATCGTGTCGTCGATTCAGGTCCTGCCCACAGATGCGCATGGTTGGGAGGCCTGGTCGCGCTTGCCCGCAGAACAGCAGCGCCTCTACGACCTGATCCGGGACACGAATGCCGAGGGAGTCGTGTTCGTGTCCGGTGATCGCCACACGGCGTTTCTCTATCGCAGCGAGACGGCCTTGCCCTATCCGGTCCATGAACTGACCGCATCCTCTTTCAATGTGTCATTCGCGGAAACGACGGATGAAAGGGATTCCGCCCAGATCGGGGACGGGTTTCCGCCGGAGAACTATGGAGCCATCGGCATCGACTGGGAGGCAGGAAGCGTGGATCTCGAAATCAAAAATGCCGCAGGTGAAACGGTTCGCCAAACTAAGGCCCAATTCCGGTAGGCAAAGACGCGGGCCATCACGAGGCCCAAATAGACCATGACCGATACACGTAATGTCTCTGCCATCATTCTGGCGGTAATGATCCTCCAGATCGCCGGCGGGCTTCTCGGGATGCTTACGCCGCTCGGACTGGAAGCGCTCGGAACATCTCCTCAGGCGATTGGCGGCATTGCGGCGCTCTATGCCACCGGCTTCATGCTGGGCGCGTGGAGTGCTCCGGCGGCGCTGGCAAGCTTCGGGAACATCCGGCTCTTCGCCGCAGCGGCCGCCGTCACGGCAGCCGGGTCGATCAGCCTGTCGCTCTGGTACCAGCCCGGCTATTGGGCGCTCGTCCGGATCGTGCAGGGCGTCAGCTTCGCCTACATGTTCACCAGTGTCGAAAGCTGGCTGGGACAGGCCGTGCCGGACAAGTCGCGCGGCAGCGTCATGGGCATCTATCATACCGGCGCCAAACTCTCCCTGATGATCGGGCCTTTTTTCGTGGCCGGCCTGTCGCCGCTGGATAGCCGGGCCTATAGCTGGGCGGCGCTGTTTCTCAGCCTCGCCCTGGTGCCGATCTGCCTGACCCAGCAGGAACAGCCGGAAACCCCTGACCGCACCGCCATGCCGATCGGACGCCTGTACCGGCTTGCACCCGCCGCCGTGATCGGTGTCGCGATTGCCGGCGTGGTGAACACCGGCACGCTGGCGCTGTTGCCCATCTATTTCGAAAGCTTCGCCATTGTGGGGGGAGGGACCGCCGCGGCCGCCGTTGCGCTGGCGGCGGCCTGGCTTGGTGGCCTCGTTATCCAGTGGCCCGCCGGACGCTTGTCGGACCGAATCGAACGCCGTCTGGTCATCGCCATTCTGGCGGCTGTGTCGGGTCTGGCTGCGCTCGTGATCGCGATATTCGGCCGCAGCTTCGGGGAAATGGGCGTGATCGGGGTGCTGGTACTCTGGGGCGGCGGGGCGCTGACATTCTATGGACTCTGCGTGGCGCACGCCATCGACCGGACGCCGAAAGGAAAGATTCCGCAGGTCATGTCGGGTCTGCTGTTCATCTGGGCGGGGGGATCGATTGTCGGCCCGCTCCTGTCGGGCCTGGCCATGCGCGGGGCAGGGGCCATGGGCCTGTTCGGCCTGGCCGGAATCCTGTTGATCCTGTTGGCATTCATCATGGTCTGGCGCGTGTCCGCGCGGGCCGCGCCGGAAGAGCACGAGCAGGAAGACTGGAGCCCGATCCTGCCCACGCCCCTGGCCAGTGTGGAACTGGATCCCCGCAATCCGGAACGCGAAAGCGAAAGCTGAGTACGGCATTGCGTACCCAGCCAGTTGCGGGGGCTGACAAGCCTGTTATATAGCCCGGACGTTTTACCGGGTCGGCGCTGCCGGCTCTTTCCGCAAGCCAGGGCAGACAAGGCGAGTTTCCATGAACATACACGAATACCAGGCCAAGGCCGTGCTGAAATCCTTCGGCGCACCGGTGGCAGACGGCGTCCCCGTTCTTTCTCTCGATGACGTGCAAAAGGCCGTCGACACGCTTCCGGGTCCGCTCTGGGTTGTGAAATCCCAAATCCACGCAGGTGGTCGCGGCAAGGGCAAGTTCATCGAAGCCGCCGCCGGCGAAAAGGGCGGTGTTCGCCTCGCTTTCTCGAAAGAGGAAGTTCTGGAACATGCCAAGGCGATGCTCGGCAATCACCTCGTCACGGCGCAAACCAGCGCGGAAGGCAAGCAGGTCAACCGTCTCTACATCGAAGACGGCGCCGACATTGCCCGCGAACTCTACCTCTCGCTTCTCGTTGACCGCGCCACGGGCCGCCCGGCCTTCGTGGCCTCCACCGAAGGCGGCATGGACATCGAGGAAGTCGCGCACGAGACGCCAGAGAAAATCCTGACGCTTCCAATCGACCCGACCACGGGCGTGACCGACGCGGATGCGGCGCAGCTGTGCGACGCGCTCAAGCTTGACGGCGCCGCCCGCGAAGACGGCATGAAACTGTTCCCGATCCTCTACAAGGCCTTCACCGAGAAGGACATGGCCATGCTGGAGATCAACCCGCTGATCGTCATGGAGAATGGCCATCTGCGCGTGCTCGACGCCAAGGTCAGCTTCGACGGCAACGCCCTGTTCCGCCACCCGGACATCGTTGAACTGCGCGACACGACCGAGGAAGACGAGAAAGAGATCGAGGCCTCCGAGTGGGATCTCGCCTATATCGCCCTCGACGGCACGATTGGCTGCATGGTCAACGGCGCTGGCCTCGCCATGGCGACGATGGACATCATCAAGCTGTATGGCGAAGAGCCGGCAAACTTCTGTGACGTTGGCGGCGGTGCCAATGCCGAGAAAGTGGCAGCGGCCTTCAAGATCATCATGAAGGACCCGAACGTGAAGGGCATCCTCGTGAACATCTTCGGCGGCATCATGAAATGCGACGTCATCGCCGAAGGCGTGATCGCGGCCGTCAAGGAAACCAACCTCGCTGTGCCGCTGGTTGTCCGTCTCGAAGGTACAAACGTCGAAATGGGCAAGGAAATCATCAAGAATTCCGGCCTGAACGTCATCCCGGCCGATGACCTCGACGACGCCGCCCAGAAAATTGTTGCCGCTGTTAAAGAGGCCTAAGGAAACATGTCCATTCTCATCGACAAGAATACCAAAGTCATCGTCCAGGGCCTGACCGGCAATACGGGCTCGTTCCACACCAATCAGGCGCTGGAATATTTCGGCACCCAGATGGTGGCGGGCACGCATCCCAAGAAGGCTGGCCAGAAATGGGTCGCCGACAATGGCACCGAGCTGCCGATCTTCGCCAATGCCGGTGAAGCCAAGGAAGCCACCGGCGCCAATGCGTCCGTGATCTATGTGCCGCCTGCCGGCGCTGCGGCCGCCATTGAAGAGGCCATTGACGCTGAAATCCCGCTGATCGTCTGCATCACCGAGGGCGTTCCGGTCCTCGATATGGTGCGCGTGAAGGCCAAGCTGGACAAATCCAGCTCCCGCCTGATCGGTCCGAACTGCCCCGGCCTGCTGACGCCGGAACAGTGCAAGATCGGCATCATGCCGGGCAAGATCTTCCAGAAGGGCTCCGTCGGCGTTGTTTCGCGCTCCGGTACGCTGACCTATGAGGCTGTCTACCAGACCTCTCAGGCCGGTCTCGGCCAGACATCGGCTGTCGGTATCGGCGGCGACCCGGTCAAAGGCACTGAATTCATCGACGTGCTGGACATGTTCCTGTCCGATGACGAGACCCAGTCGATCATCATGATCGGCGAAATTGGCGGCAGCGCCGAAGAGGAAGCTGCGCAATTCCTGATCGACGAGGCGAAGAAGGGCCGGAAAAAGCCGATGGTCGGCTTTATTGCGGGCCGGACTGCACCGAAGGGGCGCACGATGGGCCATGCCGGTGCTATCGTTTCAGGTGGCCAGGGTGATGCCGAGAGCAAGATCGCCGCAATGGAAGAGGCCGGTATCAAGGTCTCCCCGTCGCCAGCGCGTCTCGGTACGACCATGGTCGAAGTGTTGAAGGGTTAATCCTTCAATACACATTAAAGCCAGGACGGCCCGTCCGGGCCAGTCTGGCGAGGCCAGCATCTGTCCCCGCACAGGCCGTCCTGGAGAACCTCAGTCCCGGTAGGAACCGGGCAAGATTTTTGTTCCTTAATGTCAGGGAACAGGTCCCAAAGGACGGATGAGAAAAATGGCAGATGACGGCAGCCCGGTAGACGGCTCACGCAGCGCAGGCAACAGCGCCATGCTGGAAACAGCATTCCTGTATGGGGGTTCAGCCATGTGGCTGGAACAGATGCAGGCGGCCTATGCGCGCAATCCCGCGTCAGTTCCCGAGAGCTGGCGCGCCTTCTTTGCTGAGCTGAATGATGATTCGGGCGATGCGGCGAAAAATGCCGACGGCGCCAGTTGGAAGCGGGGCGACTGGCCCCGTCCGGTCAGCGACGAGCAGGTTGCCGCCTTTGACGGCAACTGGGCGCTGGTCGAGCCGAAGCTGGAAAAGAAGCTCAAATCGGCCAAGCCCGGCGCCTCGGCAGAGGAAATCGCCCAGAACGTCAAGGATTCGATCCGCGCCATCATGATGATCCGCGCCTATCGCATGCGCGGACATCTGGCGGCCCAGCTCGATCCCCTGTCGCTCGATACGCCGGAAGCGCAGCCGGAACTCGATCCTGTCAGCTACGGATTCGGCGCCGAAGACATGGATCGCAAGATCTTCATCGATGGCTATCTTGGCCTGGATCATGCGACCGTTCGCGAGATGCTGGACATCCTGAAGCGGACCTACTGCTCGACCATCGGCATCGAGTTCATGCACATTTCCGATCCGGAAGAGAAAGCCTGGCTGCAGGAACGCATCGAAGGCCCGGACAAGGGCGTGGCCTTTACCGAGCAGGGCAAGAAGGCAATTCTCGCCAAGCTGATCGAGGCGGAAACCTTCGAACGCTTCCTGCACAAGCGCTATCCAGGCACCAAACGCTTCGGTCTCGACGGCGGAGAAGCCGCAGTTCCGGCGCTGGAGCAGATCATCAAGCGCGGTGGCGCGCTGGGTGTGCGCGAGATCGTCGTCGGCATGCCGCACCGGGGCCGCCTCAACATGCTCGCGGCCGTCATGGGCAAGCCGTACGAGCAGATCTTCCATGAATTCCAGGGCGGCAACACGCAAGGCGCCGGCGAGTTCGGGTCCGGCGATGTGAAATACCATCTCGGTGCGTCGTCCGATCGCGAGTTCGACGGCAATGAAGTACACCTGTCCATGAACGCCAACCCGTCCCACCTCGAAGCGGTCGATCCCGTGGTCCTCGGCAAGTCCCGCTCGAAGCAGGAAATGCTGCACCGGGAAAGCGGCACGCTGGATCGGTCGGCGGTCCTGCCACTTCTGCTGCACGGTGATGCTGCCTTTGCCGGGCAGGGGGTTGTGGCGGAATGTTTTGCCCTCTCCGGCCTGCAGGGATACCGGACCGGCGGCACCATCCATTTCATCGTGAACAACCAGATCGGCTTCACGACCAGCCCGATCTACTCACGCTCCTCGCCCTATCCGACCGATGTGGCCCTGATGGTGCAGACGCCCATCTTCCACGTGAATGGCGATGATCCGGAAGCGGTCACTTATGCGGCCAAGGTGGCCACGGAATACCGCCAGAAATTCGGCAAGGACGTCGTGATCGACATGTTCTGCTATCGCCGCTTCGGGCACAATGAGGGCGACGAGCCCATGTTCACCCAGCCGGTGATGTACACCAAGATCAAGGGGCACGCCTCCACGCGCGAAATCTATGCCGATCGTCTGGTGAAGGAAGGCATCCTCTCTGCCGAGCAGGTCGAGCAGCAGGTCGCCGATTTCGAGGCCTATCTCGACCGCGAATTTGAGGCCGGCAAGACGTTCGAAGCCAAGAAAGCTGACTGGCTGGACGGCGAATGGAAAGGCCTCGGCCTGCCGGATGATGACGAGCGCCGCGGCAAGACCGGCGTCGCTAAGAAGCGCATGCAGGCCATCGGCCAGTCCATCACGACGATCCCGGAAGGCGTGGACATTCACAAGACGCTGGCCCGCGTGATTGATGCACGGGCGACGGCGATCTCGAAAGGGAAGGGTCTGGACTGGGCTACCGCAGAACACCTCGCCTTTGCGACCCTGCTTGACGAGGGCTTCCCGGTCCGCCTGTCCGGCCAGGATTGCGGCCGCGGGACTTTCTCGCAGCGCCACAGCCACATCATCGACCAGACCACGGGCGAACGCTACACGCCGCTGAACCATGTCAGCGATACACAGGCCCATTATGAAGTGATCGATTCGCTTCTGTCAGAGGAGGCCGTGCTTGGATACGAGTACGGATATTCGCTGGCGGATCCGAACACGCTGACCATGTGGGAAGCCCAGTTCGGTGACTTCTCGAACGGCGCGCAGGTCTTCTTCGACCAGTTCATTTCGTCGGCAGAACGCAAGTGGCTGCGCATGTCGGGCCTGGTCGTGCTCCTGCCGCACGGCTATGAAGGTCAGGGTCCGGAGCACTCCTCCGCCCGCCTTGAGCGCTTCCTGCAGATGTGCGCGGAAGACAATTGGCAAGTGTGCAACCTGACGACGCCAGCGAATTATTTCCACGCCCTGCGCCGCCAGATCCACCGGGATTTCCGCAAGCCGCTGATCATCATGACGCCGAAGTCGCTTCTGCGTCACAAGCTGGCCACGTCCAGCCTGGATGACATGAGCACGAAGTCATCCTTCCACCGCATCCTGTGGGACGACGCCGAGACGCCGGGCCGTGAAGGCAAGGTGAAGCTGGTCAAGGACAACAAGATCCGGCGCGTCGTGCTGTGTTCAGGCAAGGTTTACTACGACCTGTTCGAAGCGCGCGAAGAGAGCGATGAGGATGATGTCTACCTGCTGCGCGTCGAGCAATTCTACCCCGTGCCGCGCAAGTCGCTGATCCACGAACTGAAACGTTTCCCGCAGGCCGAGATCGTCTGGTGCCAGGAAGAGCCGCGCAATATGGGCGGCTGGACCTTCATCCGTGACGAGCTGGAATGGTGCGCCAACCAGGCCGGGCTGGAGCACACGCGTCCTGCCTATGCCGGGCGTCCGCCTTCGGCTGCCACGGCCACCGGCCTCCTGTCGAAGCACAAGGATGAGCAGAACGCCCTGATCACGACCGCCCTTGGAAAGGACCCGGTCGACGACAACATCGTCGCCACCTGATTTTGATTTTTGCAAACGGACTGATTTCATGACCGATATCACAGTGCCTACGCTCGGCGAGAGCATCACCGAAGCCACCGTCGGCCAGTGGCTGAAAGCCACAGGCGATGCCGTGAAAAAGGACGACGTTCTGGTCGAACTCGAAACAGACAAGGTGTCTGTCGAAGTTTCCGCTACCGAAGACGGCGTCCTGTCCGAGATCATTGCCAAGGAAGGCGACACCGTCGAGATCGGCGCTTTGTTGGGCAAGCTCTCTGCAGGGGCGGGTGGCGCGAAGGCGGAAACCGCTGCGGCTGCACTGCCGGAACATGGCGGACCAAAGGATCCGGGCGGCGTCCCGGGCAAGGCGGACAAGGGCGAACTGACCGATGTTCAGGTGCCGACCATGGGGGAGAGCGTCTCTGAGGGGACTCTGTCGACTTTCCTCAAGGCACCGGGTGACGCGGTGAAGAAGGATGAAACCATCGCCGAGATCGAGACCGACAAGGTCGCCCTGGAAGTCCCGTCCCCGGCCGATGGCGTCGTGGCCGAATTGCTGGTGGGTGAAGGCGACTCCGTCACGCCGGGTTCCGTCATTGCACGTATCAGCGCAGGCGGATCTGCGCCGGCAGCTGCTCCTGCAGCCGCTGCTCCGGCCGCCTCGGCATCTGCCCCCGCTGCAACGGGTGAGCGTCCTGTGGCACCGTCGGTTCGTCGTATCTCTGCGGAAGCCGGTGTGAACCCGGCCGACATTCCGGGCACGGGCCGCGATGGCCGGGCCACCAAGGCCGATGCGCTCGACTATGTGAATTCGGCGCCGAAGGCCGCTGCCGCTCCGGCAGAAGCCAAAGCCCCGCGCGACATCGGTCCGCGCGAGGAGCGCGTGCGCATGACCCGTCTGCGTCAGACCATCGCCCGTCGCCTGAAAGAGGCACAGGACACAGCGGCCATGCTGACGACCTTCAATGATGTGGACATGACGGCCATCATGGCGCTGCGCAAGAAGCATCAGGAAGCCTTCGTCGCAAAGCACGGCATCAAGCTGGGCTTCATGAGCTTCTTCGTGAAGGCCTGCGTGAACGCGCTGCGCGAAGTCCCGGCGGTCAATGCCGAGATTGATGGTCAGGACATCATCTACAAGAACTATTACGACATTGGCGTTGCCGTCGGTACGGACAAGGGGCTCGTGGTTCCGGTTGTTCGGGACTCTGACGATCTCTCTCTCGCCGGCATCGAGAAATCCATCGCGGATCTCGGCAAGCGCGCCCGCGATGGCTCGCTGACCATTGGCGACATGCAGGGCGGCACGTTCACCATCTCCAATGGCGGCATTTATGGGTCGCTGATGTCGACGCCGATCCTGAACCCCCCGCAATCCGGCGTGCTCGGCATGCACCGGATCGAACAGCGTCCGGTGGCCATCAATGGCGAAGTGAAGATCCGCCCGATGATGTACCTGGCGCTGTCCTATGACCACCGGATCGTTGACGGCAAGGAAGCCGTGACCTTCCTGGTCCGCGTCAAGGAAGCCCTTGAAGATCCGGAGCGCATGCTCCTCGAAGTCTAGGCTTTCGCGGTCAACCAGCCCTTGATCAGTCCCGCCTGTACGCAGTGTACAGGCGGGATGAACCCTGCGGCCTCTATCATGGCTTCCACTTCAGCCGGGCCGTGACAGGCAAACAGGGTTCCGAAACTCCTGGCATATTGTTCCCGGCCTTCCGGCGTCATTCCGGCCTTGGCCATCATGCCCTGCCAGAAGCTCATCAGTGACTGGAAATCCGGTCCTGACGGATCCGCGCAGAGATCTGCATTGAACAGCGGCGCGCCCGGTTTCAGCCGTTCGGCGATGGAGCGGAAATAGTCTGTTCGCGCCTCCTCGTCCTGCACGAAGTGCGATACGAGCAGGCTGGTCGCGGCATCGAATCCATCCGCCTCGACGTCCGACACATAGGTTGGGTGGAACGTGCACCGGTCCGCGAATCCCTCGGCCTGGGCATGGCGTCTGGCGATTTCCAGCATGGCCGGTGCGGGGTCCACCAGTGTGAAATGCCAAGTGGGGAAGAGGGGGGCCAGATGGCGCACTTCGGCGCCGGTCCCGGCGCCTGCGATCAGGATGCGGGCGTCTGAAGGCAGCTGTGCGAATGCGGATTCCAATGCCAGGTGCATCATGTCCTTGATGCCATGCAGCGCCTTGAACCGGTCATCATAGGTCGCAGCATTCTCCGGGCCGAACGTGGCGAGCGCGTCAAAATCAGTGGACATTGGGAAACAGGCTCCAAAAAGTTATAATATAACTCTATGGGTGGCTTGCTGCGCTTGCAACTGGAAACACAAAGAGGGCGGGCGCATCGCTGCACCCGCCCTGTCGCGTCGTCCCCTTGTCGCGGGCCGCCTTGCGGCAGGTCCCCACCGCCCGCGATGTGTTGCAAATGTTACGCGACACAACACAGGTTGCAGTCATAGGGGCAGGCGATTGAACGTTTCCCCAATGCGTTGTTATTTCAGGTTCATTTGATCCAGCGTACCAAAAGCAGTACGCTTTGATGCGCTCAAAGGGCGAAATTGGTTTCAGCTTCGTCCGTGTGTGAGCGCACACAAACGGTGGGGTGGGCCTGTGATGAACCGAGACTTCTGTCCAGATTCGCGCAACTGCGCGCAACCCGAACTCCCCCGGTGCGTATCTGATTGAGCCGTAATTGGCGCAACACTGGAAAGGGGACTACAACTCATGGAAGAATTCTGGCGAAATACCGTCGACCAGGCGCAGACCTATGGTCCGCAACTGATCAAGGCGGCGCTCGTGATGATCGCTTTCATCATCGGCGCCTATATCGTGCGCTGGCTGATTGCCGCCGCCATCGACCGCACCGGCCTTGCCAAGAAGGCCAATGCCTCCACCGCGACCAGCGACAGCAAGTCGCTCGGCGCCAGCCTCGCGCAGGCTGCCTTCTGGGTGACCATCCTGATTGGCCTGATGCAGGCGCTTGCCATTGCGGGCGCGACCCAGATCTCGAGTGCCTTGCACGGCGTGATCGATCCCATCCTGGCCTATCTGCCGAAGGTCATCGGCGCAGCGCTCCTGTTCGGCATTTTCCTGATCATTGCCAATGTCGTGCGCGAGACGCTGAAGGCTGTTCTCGTATTCTGTGATGGCATGCCGGAACGGTTCGGCCTGGCCACCGGCCCCGTCAACATCTCCGGCATTGTCGCGTCCGTCGCGTTCGCCGTGCTGATCATCATTGGGGCCATCATGGCCTTCGACGTGCTGGCCATCGAGGCGATCTCATCGCCGGCCAACGCCTTGTTGACCGATATCATCGGCATCATTCCGAACGTCCTGGCGGCGGGCGTGATCCTCGCCATCTTCGTCCTGATCGGCCGGTTCGTGTCGAATCTGGTGATGAAAACGCTCCCGGGGACAGGGGTGGATTCGGCTGTGTCCGAGCTTGGCCTGCTCAAGGGCGCCGATTCCGGCCTGACCGCCAGCGCGGTGATCTCCCGCGTCAGCATGTTCCTGATCGTGCTTCTGGGGCTTGTTGCGGCGCTGAACGTGCTGGGCATCGAATCCCTGACCTATGCGATGAATGTGGTGCTCGACATGGGCGTGCAGATCATCTTTGGCGCGCTGATCATCTTCGCCGGTGTGTTTATCGCGCGATTGGTCAGCTCTGCCATGGACTCGGCCGGGGCAGGGGCGACGGATGTCGCCGCGCGCGTGATGAAATGGATCATCATCATCCTGTCCGTGATCCTCGGCATCTCCCGCATGGGCCTCGACCCGACAGGCGGCGTGTTCATTCTGGACGTTGCAAAATGGATGGTGATCGGAGCTGCCGGTGCCTTCGCCATCGCCTTTGGATGGGGCGGTCGCGACTGGGCGGCCAGGATCCTCGAATCCTGGCGCAGCACGCGCTAGGAAGTTTCAGAGCTTCAATCCGAAAGGGCCGCCCTCGCAGGCGGCCCTTTTCAGTTCGGCAGCGACAATCGGGGGCGCTTCGTCGCAGCTGCTTTGTTGCCGCCGGGCCGAGGGCCATGTAAGCGCGAAGCCACTTCGCAATGGGGCAGTATCCGCATGACCACTTACACGTCCGATCCGCGCCGCCACACGTTCGAAACCGCCGAATCCATGGCCGATGTGCGCTATGAGATCGACCGGATCGATCGGCTTCTCGTGGAAATCCTCGCCGAGCGCCAGTCCTTCATGGATGCCGCTGCCCGGATCAAGGCAGACCGGTCAAAGGTGCATGATGCCGACCGGATCGAGGACGTCGTCTCCAAGGTGAAGGCCGCATGCGAAGGGGCGGGCCTGTCCCCCGCTATTGCCGAACCTGTCTGGCGCACCCTGATTGACCGCTGCATCGCCTATGAATTCCGCAGCTATGATGCGCGTCGCGGGGGTGGAGACGTAAATTCGTAAAGCACTTGCGCGGCCTCTTCGAGGGTCTCTCCCAGCACATCCTTGATATCGCCGATCAGCACGGCCGCCCCGGTTCGGCTGGGCGGCGCATCGGCCCGGCCCGCCTTTTCGGCCTTTTCGCAGCTCGCCGCCAGCCGAATCGCGCCAATGCCCAGGCTGGCGCCTTTCAGCGTGTGCGCCGCATCGGCCCATTGAGATGGTTCAGCGAGCGGGTCCAGCATGCGGGACCAGACTTCGGCCTGTTCCCGGAAGATATCGATGACTTCCATGGCCAGTGCAGTGTCGCCGCCGGTCATTGCCTTGAGATGGTTGCGGTCAAGCAGGGCAAGGGTCTGGGTCATGGATAAACGCTCCGATACGCGCAGGTTTGCATGAGACGCCTGATCAATCATTAACGCCGCCCTAGACCACATTCACTTTTCAGGATTCATGAATTTATCGATTGTCGAAAAGACAATTTTGAACTATTGTTCATCGGCACGCAGTTTCGCGTGGCGATTTCTATGTCTCTGGGGATTCACGATGTTGGGTTTCATCGTTCTGGTTCGTAATCTTGTGCTGGCAGCCGCTCTGGCTTGGCTCGGGCTGGAATTTGCGCCCGATCAGGATGACCAGCAGGAAACGGCCCGTCAGGACACCGTGGTGACGGCGCTTCTCGGCCGCTAAGACCTTAATATTACGGCCCAGAAATGCACACATTCTGGTCTCGCGCCGGGCGAATTGTCGCGGTATACTGCTGCCATGACCGAAACGCCCGCCGCTCGCCCGTCTGGCCGCGATCTGCTTGTCAGGCAAGAGGCGTCTGAAAACTTCGAGCTTGCCCGTCATGGGGGCAGCTGGATGGTGATCACCGGTTTTCTCGTCGCGTTTTTCTGGATTTTCGGCGCCGCCGCCATGGCCATTGGCCTGTGGGGCGTGGAGGGGCTCAAGCAATTGCCCCCCTTGATTCTGGCCGGCGGGGCCATGGCCACCATCGTTCCGGCGCTGCTGATGATCATGGCGGGCTATATGGGCCGCACCAATCGCCGCTCTGCCGCATCGAACGCCCTCGTCATGGAAGCTGCCGTCCGCCTGATGGCGCCGGCGCGCGAAGCGGGCACCGAAGGCATCACCTTTGCCGAACAGATGAAGCAGGCTGCCGCAGAAGTGGACCGCGCCATGGCGCACGCGCTGTCTGCCATGAAGGCCATGGCCGGCGAGATCGGAGATGAACGCCTGCGCCTGGAATCGGTCGCCTATGCCAGCGCCGACAATGCCCGCGACCTGACAGAGCGACTGTCGCAGGAACGCCAGGCGCTGGAAGGTCTCGCCCGGGACTTGCGCACGCACATGCAGTCTTTGAACGAGGCCATCCCCCGGCAGGCCCAGATGATGGTGAAGGCGGCCCGGGATGCCAGTGAAGAAGTCTCGCGCGCCGACGAGGTATTGGAACAGCGTCTGGAGTCCATGCAACTGGCCGGCAGGTCCCTGTCGGAAAAACTGGTGGAACTGGATGCACTCGCACGGGACGCAGCGACACGTACTGAAACGCTGACCTTCGCGGTCAGCCGCGTTGAGGAAAAGCTTGACCAGTCCCGACGCACGGTGGATGCCGCCGTGCGGGCCGGCGAGATTGCCGCTGCGGCCGCAATGACCACGGGCGACGCGCTCAAGGATGCCGTCTCCTCCGCGCTGGACGGTGCCCGCCGCGCCAATCACGAGATCAACACCTCCACCCGCGAAGCAGCGGAAAATGCCGCCCGCGCGCTGGCCCGTCTGCGGGAAGCCGGGGACGAGGCCGCTTCCGCAATCCGCTCGGCCGAATATGCCGCCAAGGCCGACACGGTCCGGCTCGAGAACAAGGTCCGTCAGGCCGCGACGCGGACCGCGCCGGAAGAGGTTCCGGCCCCGGCCGCCGAACCGCGCCAAACTCCCGCCAGGGAAACGCCGGCTCCTGTTGAGTCGAACGCCGCGCAGCCTGTCTTCGATACCGCGCCTGATGTGTTTGATGAGCCTGAACGTCTGGATGAGGAAACGCCCCCACACCCGCCGCTGCGGAACGGCAATGGAAACGGTCACGCCCATGGCGTGCACGCGCATGGCCTGAACGGAGGCGATACGCCCCGTCCGGAACCGGCACCCCCGACGCCACCGCGCCGTGAGGCACGTCCCAGCATGGAAGACGAGCTGTTCGATGCGGCAGCAGATGCGCTGGCAAGCGCTGCCCTGACCGACACACCGGAAGATCCCGTATTCGAGGACGAGCCGGAAATCATCCTGCCGGACGAGCCCGCCCGGGAGGAGCCGGATCCGCTCATGCTGCGCCGCCGTCATGATGACCCGCCGCTTGAGGCGCCATCGCTTCCGGATACGCCGCGCCGGCGCTCCACGGACTTCCCGCAGCCTCTCCCCGAGGCACGGGAGGAGGAGACGACCGAACAGGCTGCACCACTCGTGCCCGTCCGCCCGTCGCCTGCTGCAACCGGCGTCGAGATGGGGTGGCGCGACATCATCTCCGACATGAGCCGCGAAGAGCGACCGGTTCGCGACCGCGAAGATGTGGCCGAGGAACTCATCGACCGCCTGCAGACGTCCGGCATCGTCCTGCCGGAGACCTTCCGTCCGAAAGCCAAACGCAAGATTGCCGAGGCCGCCCGCCGTGGCGAGAAGGAGCGTAAATCCGCCATTCTCGCCCAGGCTGGCCGTCAGGTCGAACGGGTCACCCAGCGCCTGCGCAATGATCGCGACCTCATGGATCTGGCACGGGACTTTCTGGACATGGAATCCGAAGATGCCCTTCACGCACTGGAGCAGACGCAGAAGACCGGACGCAACGCCAGTGCCCGCCTCGCTGCCTATCTCTTGCTGGATGCCGCGATCTGACGCGCTAGCGGTTCAGCAGGACAATGCCGACCACGCCTGACGCCAACAGCGTTATGCCGACCAGTTCGGCCGCTCGCAGGCGTTCCCGAAACACCAGGCGAGACGCGATCAGCGTAAACACGATCTCGATCTGACCGACCGCCTTCACACTGGCCGCATCTTGCAGGGTAAAGGCGGCGATCCAGGCCATGGAGCCGGCAAATCCGATCACGCCTACCCAGCCGGCTTGCCGCCAGGCGGCAAACAGTTTCCGGATCTGACCGGGCTCGCGCCAGGCCAGCCACCCCAGCAACAGGGCTGACTGGAGCAGCGTCACGAAGGCGAGTGTGGTGGCCGTGCCCAGCAACAGGTCCGCGCCCTCAAGAGAGAGCGACGCCCCCCTCAGGGAGACCGACGATACGGCGAAGCAGGCGCCTGACAGCAGGCCGGTCCATACAGCACCATCCAGCCGCCAGCCCGGATGACCTGGTGTTTTCGGCAAGGACATGAGGATGACCCCGAAAATACCCGTAATGATGGCCAGCATCACGGGCAGTGTGAGAGTATCTCCCAGCAGCAGGGCACCGATGAGGGCTGCCTGGATCGGCTCGGTCTTGGTGAAGGCGGTCGCCGTTGCGAAATTCGCGCGCGAGAACAGGTGCACCAGCAGGCCCGTCGCAATCATCTGGGCCACGGCGCCGATTCCCGCATAGACGAAGAAATGCGGTGGCCCGTCGGGCAGGGGCGTTCCGCGCCCCCAAATCAACATGAGCAACAGGCCCGCTGCCAGCGGGGCGGCATAAACAAATCGTGTGGCGGTCGCGCCCCAAGTGCTGAGTCTGCGTTTCAGCTGTTTTTGAAACGCAGACCGCAAATTCTGGCAGAACGCAGCCGCCAGTGTCGCCAGGACCCAGTCAGGCATTTATCCGGAATTCCGGGAAATCTGTTCGGGTCTAGGCGGCCTGAGACCGTTTCGCCTTGCGGGCTTCCAGCTTGTTGACCGCGTGCAGATAGGCTTTTGCGCTCGCCACCAGCGTGTCCGGATCGGAAGACCGTCCGGTGGACATGATGCCATCCCAGTTGAGACGGACCGACACGGTCGCCTGCGCATCCGTTCCGCCGGTCACGGCATGCACCTGGTAGAGTTCCAGCTTGCCGTCATGCGGAATGATCTCGCGAATGGCATTGAACACGGCGTCTACCGGGCCATTGCCGCGGGCGATTGCGAACTTGTCCTCGCCGTCCACGACCAGATCGATTTCGGCCGTCTGGGGCCCGTCCGTTCCGGCCACAACGCGCAGCCGCTTGAACGCGATCCGTTCGCCTTCGGCGGCCAGTTGATCGTCTACCAGGGCGATGATGTCATCGTCGAAGACGTGCTTCTTGCGGTCTGCCAGATCCTTGAACCGCTTGAAGGCATCATTCAGTGCATCGCCTTCCAGCGTGTATCCAAGCGCTTCCAGCTTGTCGCGGAACGCGTGACGGCCGGAATGCTTGCCCATGACCAGGGACGTCTTGGCGACGCCGACATCTTCCGGTCGCATGATTTCATATGTCTCGGCATTCTTCAGCATGCCATCCTGATGGATGCCGCTTTCATGCGCGAACGCGTTCTTGCCGACGATGGCCTTGTTGTATTGAACCGGGAAGCCGGTGATGCGACTCACCATGGCCGAAGCGCGGGACAAATAGGCCGGCTTGATATTGGTCTCGAAAGGCAGCGTATCGCCGCGCACCCGCATCGCCATGACGATCTCTTCCAGCGCAGCATTCCCCGCACGCTCGCCGAGCCCATTGATGGCGCACTCTACCTGGCGCGCGCCATTTGCCACAGCATTGATCGAGTTCGCGACCGCCAGGCCGAGATCATTGTGACAGTGTGCCGACCAGATGACCTTGTCGGAATTCGGGATCGTCTCAATCACGCGCCGGAACAGCGCACCATATTCGTCCGGATGGGAATAGCCGACCGTGTCGGGCAGGTTGATGGTTGTGGCACCGCTGGCAATGGCCGTGTCGATGCATTTGCACAGGAAATCGAACTCAGTCCGTGTCGCGTCCTCGGCGGACCATTCGACGTCGTCAGTATGATTGCGGGCCTGCGCAACCGAACGTCCCACGGCCTCGAGCACAGCATTGGGACCCATTTTCAGCTTGTGCTTCATGTGCACCGGGCTGGTGGAAATGAAAGTGTGAATGCGCGGCCGGGCGGATTTTTTCACGGCTTCGGCGCAGCGGTCGATATCATTCGGGGTCGAGCGGGCAAGGCCGCAGATGATGGCCGATTTCGATTGTTCGGCAATTGCACTGACGGCGGCGAAGTCTCCTTCGGAAGCGGCCGGGAAACCCGCCTCGATGACGTCGACACCCATGGTCTCCATCAGTTCGGCAAGCTCGAGCTTTTCATTGTGCGTCATGGACGCGCCGGGCGATTGCTCGCCGTCGCGCAAGGTGGTGTCGAAAATACGGATATGCGGTTTCGCAGATGTGGACATGTTGGAACTACCGGGTCTGGGACTGAAAAATGAGGCTGTGAGGGACCCCTGACCGCGCGCCTGCCCTGGCTATTCCTGAGCAGTCGTCTCCGGCCAGGGGCCGGTAAGCAGTAGCGTGAGAGGCAATTTATTCCACATGCGAAGTTACATCGTCCGATGTCGCGGCCCTGTCAACCTCGTTTTGCCCGATCAGCGCAACAGATTGCCCGGATTTCCGCATGCGGGCCCGTGCATAGGCGGCAATCGCGATATAGACGCCGATCGCGGCGGCCGCCGCGCCGATGGCTGCCAGAGGATTGCCCTTCAGGGCCGCGAACAGGCTCTGCCCGGCAAAGGCAATGAGCGCGATCTTCGGAATGATCCCGACTCCCATACCGGCCCAGTAGTGCAGGAATTTCGCGTGGCTCACCCCGAAGGCCATGTTCACGAGAAGGGCAGGGCCGGCTGGAACGTTGCGAACAATGGCACTGGTCATCATGGCATTGCGCCCGACAAAGCCGGACAGCTTGTTGGCCGTTTCGCCGGCATAGCGCCGGAATGTCTTCTCGCCGGCAAGCCGGCCCGCATAGAACGTGGCAGCGCCCGATGCCATGTTCGCGATCCAGCCGAATAGGGCGCCCAGCCACGGTCCGAAGGCTGCAACCGAGATCGCCAGAAGCGCAAATTGCGGAATGCCGATGAAGGCACCGATGACGAACAGCAGGATCAGTGCCGGAAGCGCCCACGGGCTGGACGCAATGTCCTGCATGACAGTCTGAACCGCTTCCAGATCGGTCAGATTGGTCGTCTTGCCGATGAGGAACAGCACCAGGATCACCGCCAGGGCGATGCCGCCGATGATCGCGCCGCGCCGGGCATTCGCATCGAGGATCTTTTTCGGGGCGGGCTGGGTGTCCATAAGCGGCCTTTCGGGGTCCCGGCGATTTACGGCAATCCGGTGCCTGCGGCAAAGTGAAATTCAGCAACGCTTGATCGATCCCGGCCCCCCGGATACGAAGTCCGCCGATTGAGAACTGCCGGAAGGATCCTCGCCCATGACAGACCTGTCCCCTCGCCATGACTGGACCCGGGAGGAAATTGCCAGCCTCTACACACTCCCGCTCGACACACTCATGGCGCAGGCCCTGACGGTGAAGCAGGCCAACTGGCCGGACGGCAAGGTCCAGAAATCCCAATTGCTGTCCATCAAGACGGGCGGCTGCGCGGAAGACTGCGGCTATTGCAGTCAGTCGGCCCATTTCGATACCGGTCTTGATGCTTCGAAACTGATGCCGCTGGACGAGGTGGTAACCGCCGCGCGCCGCGCAAAGGACAATGGCGCAGACCGGTTCTGCATGGGCGCGGCCTGGCGCAGCCTGAAGGATCGCGACGTCCCGAAGGTCGCGGCGATGATCGAAGCTGTGAAGGCCGAAGGGCTCGAAACCTGTGTGACGCTCGGCATGCTGGAACCGGGGCAGGCCGAAACGCTGAAGGCTGCAGGTCTGGACTACTACAATCACAACCTCGATACCTCGCCGGAATACTACGGCCAGGTCGTTTCGACGCGCACCTATGATGACCGGCTGGAAACGCTGGGTCGGGCGCGCACGGCCGGCCTGAAACTGTGCTGCGGCGGCATTCTTGGCATGGGGGAAAGCCGCGAGGATCGGATCGGACTCATTCACGAGCTTTCAAGACTGACGCCGCATCCTGAAAGTGTCCCCGTAAACATGCTGGTCCCGATCGCCGGCACGCCCTTGGGCGAAAGCCCGGCGATTTCGGTCATCGAGATGGCCCGCGCCATTGCGGTCTGCCGCATCGTGTTCCCGCAGAGCTGGGTGCGCCTGTCGGCCGGCCGCGAGGGCATGACCGAGGAAGGTCAGGCGCTCTGCCTGCTGGCCGGGGCCAATTCCATCTTCGTCGGCGACCGTCTCCTGACTACGGACAATCCGGAAATCGACGAAGACGACGCCCTGATGGGCCAGATGGGCCTGGAAGCGGCCGGCCGGGAAGAAATGGAGGCCCCGGCGCGACGCACCACACTGATCGGCGGCTGATGCCTACCGGGTCTGTCCGCCATCGACTGGCAGGACCGCGCCGGTCACGAAACTCGCCTTCTCGCTGAGCAGGAAGGCAGCAGCGGCCCCGATTTCCTCGGGTTTGCCATAGCGTTGCATCGGCACTTCCCTCTGGATCCAGCGTCCCCAGGCTTCGCTGCGCGGCCCGTCCATGCGCTGCTGCCAGTCTCCGCCCGGAAAAATGATGTTCCCGGGCGCAATCGCGTTGACGCGCACGCCGGAAGCCCCGGCAATGCGCGCCATCTCCTTCGCCAGATGGTTCATCGCCGCCTTGGACGTGCCATAGGTCAGCGGCGTGCCGAGCGCGCCAAGACCGGCAATCGACGAGATCATCAGAATGGCGCCTTCGCCGCGCGGATGCATCCGGCGCAAGGCAGAGCGTGCCAGGTAAAAGGCCGAGTCGAGATTCTGGGAAATCCCGCCATCCCAAGTCTCGTCATCCACCTCGAACCCGGGCGGGCAGGGGTGCAGGCCGACATTGGCGACTGCGCCCCACAATTCGCCGAGTTCGTTCTCGATCGTGTCGATCATCGTGTCGACGGTTCGCGAGTCGCGCAGGTCTCCGGCCCGGGCCCAGACATTGTCGTCCCCGAATTCACCCGCGAGACGCGCCCGCTCCTGTTCCAGCCTGTCCTCGCCGCGCGCGGCCAGCGCGACCTTTGCGCCCTCTGCCAGGCAGGCTTCCGCAATGCCAAGTCCGATGCCCCGGCTCGCACCGGCGACAAAGACGGTTTTTCCCTTCAGACCCAGATCCATGAGCGTGTCTCCCTGTTTGCTTTTGCAAGGCAGACTAGCTGCGCGCGGGGCAAAGAAAATCCCCGCCCTTGAGGAAGGGCGGGGAGAAAAAGATCGATCAGGCAAAGGTCAGGCGACCTTGCGGAACCGCGCATTCACGCTTTCATCAAGCCGGGGCACCCGTCCGGTTGTCGCCTTGACGATGCGCTCCAGTGCCGGAAAGAAGCCGATGCGTTCCAGAATCGGGTTGGCGTAGTTCGTGACGACGCAATAGTGCGTGTCCTTGCCCTGACGGTGATGGGCGGCATGATGCTGGAAGGATTGGGCAAGCCCGGTCTTCTGGAGAGCCGTGATCAGGCGGCCGTTTTCCTTGGGGCTGCGGTGGGCGGCGCGATGAAATTCATTGGCGAACATGCCGAACAACACGGCCGATCCGGTGAACAGGTTGAGCGTTCCGGTGACCCAGAAACCAGCCAGGAACAGGGTGCCGAGCACGAACACTTCCCTGTTCCGCGACAGGAACGAGCCTCCAAGGAAGGCGCGCGGCCGGAAATGGTGCTCCTGGTTCGCCCGGATGGTATGACCCAGGACAGGCCATTTGGGATTTCCGTATCGGTCCTCGAACCAGTGTATGAGGCCGGAAATGAAATCGGCGAGGAACAGGCCGCCCAAGATAGAGGCGGCGGATTTGAGGGCAGTTACGACAATGGTGACCGGCATGGGTCAGCTCCTTCTTGCTGTCGAAAACGGTCTTGCTGAAGTCAGTAAGTGAGCGTTTGCTGTCGAAACGGGGCGAAAATGAGGCAAGTGAGAAAATAATCACTTTCTTGTTCGGCCGGGGAGGCGCGCTGGTACTGGCGGGTTCAGGAGATCACCCGTCTGGCAGCCGCTTTCGGGTGATGACAAAGATGGCACCGACTACAATCAGGCCCAGACCCGGTCCGATGACCCAGGAATGACGGTGCCAGAAAACGATGATGATCCCGGCGGCGAGGGTCATGCCGCCAAGGGCGGCGACCTTTGCTTGGCGCGCCATGGCGCCGGTTTCCAAAAATTGCCGTATGGGTTCCCCGACGCCCGGCTGTCGATAGATCCAGTCGGCCCAGTGCGGATTGGAGCGGGCGAAGGCGAGGGCGGCAACAATCCAGAATATCGTCGTTGGCCATACGGGAAGGGCCAGCCCGATTGCCCCGAGCACGAACGCCACACTGCCGATTATGCGCCAGAACCACATGGAAAACCCATTCCCCGCTCGCGGGCAACTGGCAACCCCTGCAGGGGAAGCTTCCGTCGAATGCGGCTGGAATTTGTAGAAATTTCTTTGATTTGACCCATTCGCGCCCTGTTCGCGCCGCCGCGAAGATGTGTAAGAGTTGCAGGAAAGCTCAAAGGAGAGGGATTCATGTCGTACTTCGTATCGGGCGGGCGGGGAATTGGCCGGACCTTGGTCGCAGCCGTCTTGATCGCCGCGCTTGCGGCGTGCGGAGGCGACAAGGAAACCCGGACGTCGGACACGCCCAGCGATGAAGGCACCATCGTGACGCGTTCCCCGTCCGACAATGTGGCCGCCCGTCAGCGGGAGCGCCGACGGCAGGCCGCCCAGGCCGAAGCCGAACAGGATTTCACCTATTTCCGGTATCGCATCGACACCGGTACGGAACAGCCGCTTGCCTGTTTCGTCTTTTCCGCGCCGCTGGACCCGGAAACCGATTATTCGCCCTATGTCGAATTCCGCCCTGCGTTCCGTCCGGCCCTCAGCGTGGAGGGAAGGGAATTGTGCGTTGGCGGCCTGACATTCGGATCGGAACGGTCCGCGACCCTTTTGTCCGGTCTGCCATCTGCGGACGGGCGCACGCTGAAGAATAGCGAAACCGTCCCGATCGATTTCGCTGACCGCCCGCCCTATGTCGGGTTCAAGGGAGCGGGTGTTATCCTGCCACGCGAGAACGCCGATGGCCTGCCGATCGAAACGGTCAATGTCGACGAAGTTGAAGTCACCGTGTCTCGGGTCAACGACCGGGCGCTGGCCTTCAAGTCGATCTCCCAGGGACAGACCAATGCTCAGGGCCGCTACGGCTATACATGGGGCGAGGACAATCCGGACGATGTCCAGGAAGTGCTGTTCAACGGCCGCATGGCCATCGCAAATGAGCAGAACGCGCCCATCGTGTCCGTCTTTCCGCTTCAGGATGTCGTCGGACCGCTGGAGCCGGGCGCATATTACGTCACCGTCAAGGATGCGGCCGATCTGAGCAGCGCGGAGCAGCCTCCGGCATCCTCCAGCCGCTGGATCATGATGACGGATCTCGCCATCACCGCCTATGAGGGCGGCAATGGCCTGGATGTCACCCTGCGGTCCCTTCAGGATGGCCGCCCCGTTCCGGACACGACGGTTCAACTGGTGGCGCGCAACAATGATGTGCTGGCGGAAGGGCGAACCAATGAGGTGGGCCGCATCGCGTTCGATGCGCCGATCACCAATGGCCAGGGCAATATGGAACCCAAGCTCATCCTCGCCTACAGCGCGAAGGGCGAACTGGCCGTGCTGGACCTGACCCGCGCACCGGTTGATCTGTCGGAATATGCGGTGGGTGGACGGCGCACCTCAGGTGACATTGACGCCTTCATGTACACCGAGCGGGGCATTTACCGTCCCGGCGAGACGGTTCATCTGACCGCGATGCTGCGTGACCGTGCCGGCCGGGCGATTGAGGATCGTGCAGGCAATCTCGTGATCTATCGCCCGAACGGGCTGGTGGCGGACCGCATTCGTTTCGACGATCCGGACGCTTCTGCCGTCATCGAGGCGTATGAACTGGCGCAAGGCGCCTCGCGCGGGCAATGGCGTGCCACGGTCGAAATCGATGGCGTTTCCGAAGCGGCGGGCAGTGTCAGCTTCGCGGTCGAGGATTTCGTGCCGCAGCGCATTGCGGTCGATCTGAGCACGGATTCCGACACGCCGGTCCTGTTGGGTGAGACCCGGCAGGTCGAGGTCGCGTCCCGTTTCCTCTACGGTGCGCCGGGCGCTGGCCTGACGGTCAAATCCGAAGCGCGCATCGAGGCCGCGCCGAACCCGTTCCCGGCGTTTGACGGATTTCACTTCGGTCGTCATGACGAAAGCTTCCGCGAACGCATTCTGGAAATGGATGATGTGACGACAGACGGGGCAGGGGTGGCCACTGTCAATCTGGCCCCCGGAAATGCGGGCAGCAATGCCGGGCGTCCCTTGCGCATCAATGCCGTGGTCAGCGTTCTGGAACCAGGTGGGCGCGCCGTCACCGAAAGCGTGCGTGTCCCGTATCGTCCGGAACGCCTCTATCTGGGAATGAAGCCCGGATTTGAGTATTCGGTCGAAGAAGGCCAGGACGCCGCCTATGAAGTGGTGGCCATCAATGAGGCCGGCCAGGCAATTGCCCAGAGGCTGAACTGGAAGCTTCTGGCCATCGACTATCACTATGACTGGTATCGCGACGGAGATCAGTGGCGCTGGCGGCGTTCCCGCACAGTCACAAAAGTCAATGAAGGCATCGTCACGACACCTGAGGGCGGCAGCGCGGAAATCCGTGTGTCCGGACTGGACTGGGGCAGCCACGAACTTGTTGTGGAAGGCACGGATGCGAATGCGTCTGCGGCCGCCAGCGATGATTTCTATGTCGGTTGGGGCGGCGGTGTGTCCGAAGATGGGGCCGAGGCCCCGGACCGGGTGCGTGTCATCGGGCCGGACAAGGCGCCTTCGGCCGGCCAGAGCGCCGACATAACCATCGTGCCGCCCTATGAGGGGCAGGCACAGATTGTTGTCGCCACCGACCGCGTCCTGTCTGTCCAGAATCTTTCCGTCAGTGCACAGGGCACCAATGTCACCCTGCCGGTCACGGATGATTGGGGTGAAGGCGCCTATGTGATGGTGTCGGTCTATACCGAACGGGACCCGATCCTGCGAGCCAAGCCGCGCCGTGCCGTCGGTGTGATTCATGTGCCTGTCGATCTTGGCTCGCGGACATTCGACATGTCGCTCAATGCGCCAGATGTGGCCCGCCCGGTCGGCGAGCAGGTGATCGAGGTCGAGATAGACAATGGCCCACGTGAACCGGTGTTCCTGACGCTGGCCGCTGTCGATGAAGGCATCCTGCGTCTCACGAAATTCCAGAGCCCGGATCCGGTCAGCTACTATTATGGCAAGAAGGCCCTCGGGGTCGAAATGTACGATGATTATGGTCGGCTCCTGGATCCCAATATGGGCTTGCCGGCGGAAGTGCGCACCGGCGGCGACCAATTGGGCGGCGAAGGTCTGTCTGTGGTCCCCGTGAAATCCGTTGCCCTGTTCTCTGGGCTTGTTGATGTCGGCCGGTCCGGAAAGGCAAAGGTCCGGTTCGACCTGCCGGAGTTCAATGGGGAATTACGCCTGATGGCGGTCGCATGGTCGAAATCAGGCCTCGGCTCTGCCGAAGCCAGCATGATCGTACGGGAGAAAGCGCCGTCTGATCTCATCATGCCGCGTTTCCTGGCTCCGGGAGATGAAGCCCAGATCACGGCCAGCATCGACAATGTCGAGGCAGGTCCGGGGGAGTTCACCGCGGAGATATCGGCGCAAGGACCTGTCGACGTGGCCGATGGCCGGTTGACCCGGTCTCTGGCCACCGGTGCGCGGGCGGATGTGCCCGTCCGGGTGGACGCGACGTCCGAAGGCATTGCGACCGTCAAGCTGGAAGTCGCCGGTCCGAATGATTTCGAAACCGAGCGTTCCTACCAGATCCAGACGCGGTCTCCCTATCTGCCGGTCACAAAGATCAGCCGTCAGATGATGCAGCCCAGCGATACGTACTCTGTCACGGCAGACCTCCTGGACGGGCTTGTGCCGGGATCCGCCTCGATCAGCGTGGGGTATTCGACACTTCCGATGGACCCCGCAACGCTCTACGCGTCCCTGGATCGGTATCCCTATGGGTGCACCGAACAGACGACCAGCCGGGCGATTCCCTTGCTCTATTCCGAGCAGCTGATCGCGATGGGCGCGCCCGAGAGCCGGGATGATCCGAAGACCCGTATCCAGACGGCGGTCAACACGCTATTGAACCGTCAGGGCTCTGATGGTGCCTTCGGCCTGTGGCGGGAAGGGGATGGCTATGCGTCTCCCTGGCTGGGGGCCTATGTGACGGATTTCATGTATCGCGCGAAGCAGGCGGGCTATGCCGTGCCGGATGAGTCGCTCGATCGCGCCTATGGCGCCCTGCGGGCTGTCTCCACCGGAGATGCCTGGCGTGTCTATGGCTATGACACGGATGTGTATGAAAGCCGGTATTCCAACGATACGGCTGAAAAGCTGATGCAGCGGTCCTCCGCCTATGCGCTCTACGTGCTGGCCAAGGCAGGCAAGGCCGATATTTCGCGCCTGCGCTATCTGCATGATCGGGAGCTGAATGCGATCGACAGTCCGCTGGCCCGGGCACACATCGGTGCGGGCCTGGCGATGCTCGGCGATCGCGCGCGGGCCGCCTCTGCCTTTGAGGCAGCTGAGAAAGCGCTCGGCTACAACAATACCGGCGACTACTACCAGACACCCTTGCGGGACGAGGCGGCCATACTGGCGCTGGCGTCAGAGGCCGGGCTCTTGGAAGTCGTGGAACGCCTGGCAACCCGGCTCGGGGAAGATGCGCCGGACCCGAGCGGTCTGACCACGCAGGAAAAGGCGTTCGCGCTCCTGGCCGTGGATTCCCTGAACAGGGGCGCGGAAGGTTTCCGCCTGAAAGTCGAGGGACTGGGCCGTGGCAATAACAATGACCGCCAATACGCCCTGACAGAGGCGCAGGCCGAAGACGGCGTGACCTTTACGCTCGAAGGCAAGGCGCCAATGTTCCGGACGGTTCTGGTCAGCGGCGCACCGGAAACGCCGCCATCCTCGGCCTCTTCGAAGCTGGGGGCGGACAAGACCTACTTTACCCTGACGGGGGGACGTGTGGACCTGTCCCGCGTCCGGCAGGGCGACCAGTTGGTGGTGCGCCTGACCGTGTCTCCGCACGAGCGCCGGCTCAATCCGGTGATTGTGGCCGACCTGCTGCCGGCCGGCTTCGAGATCGAGTCCGTGCTGACCCCGGCAGATGGCCGCCGGGAGTATGGCGGATCGGGCGCGTTTGCCTATCTCGGCAAGATCGCCAGCGCGCAGACGGCACAGGCTCAGGATGACCGGTTCGTCGCCGCCGTGGACGTCTATGCCGAGCCGGTGACGCTGGCCTATGTCGTGCGCGCGGTCACGCCGGGTGAGTTCGCGATGCCGGGCGTTGTCGCCGAAGACATGTATCGGCCGGACGTGTTCGCCCGCTCTCGCGCAGGCCGGGTCACGATCACCGCACAGCCCGGTACGATGGGCGGTGGCCAGTAAGCCATGCTGACGCCTCGGCGTATCGTCATCGGGATGACCGCGCTGATCTTCGCGGTCGTCCTGGCTGACATGTTGCTGCCCCCGCCGCTGGACCGGGCCGGAGAGATTTCCGCGCTCGTGACCGACCGCGAAGGCAAACCCCTGCGGGCCTTTCCGACGTCGGACGGCCGCTGGCGGTTTCATGGCGACCTGGACAAGATCGACCCGGAATTCATCGAGGCGCTGATCCGTGTCGAAGACAAGCGGTTCCGTGCCCATCGCGGGACCGACTGGGCCGGTCTCGGACGTGCCCTGATCGACTCGGTCCGCGCTGGCCGAGTCGTGTCCGGCGGATCGACGATCACCATGCAGACGGCGCGGATGCTGGAACCGCGTGATCGCACGGTCGGCTCGAAACTGATCGAGATCGCGCGCGCCTGGCAGATCGAGCGGCGCCTGTCCAAGGACGAGATCCTGGCGCTGTACCTGACGCTGACGCCCTATGGCGGCAATCTCGAAGGTGTGCGCGCGGCCAGCTGGAGCTATTTCGGGCATGAGGCGGACCGCCTGTCCGATGACGAGATCGCCCTCCTGATCGCGCTGCCCCAATCGCCGGAAGTCCGCCGCCCGGATCGCCGTCCCGGTCAGGCCCGAAAAGCGCGTGACTGGGTGGCCACCAAGCTCGGCCGGTACGGCGTGTTCAGCGCGGCCGATGTCGAGGACGTTGCCTCGCTGCCGGTGCCGGACCGGCGGCGTGACTTTCCCATGCGGGCCTGGCATGGCACCGCCAAGGCGCTGGCCAGCGGTCCGCGCGAGGATGTCCGCTCGACGCTCGATGCCGGTCTTCAGGCAGAGCTTGAGGCCATCGCCTTGCGCGCCGCAGAAGCCGAGGGCGCGGAGGTACAGGTTGCGGCCCTGATCGTCCACATCCCGACGCGCGGCGTGCGGGCGCTCGCCGGATCCGCGTCGCGCGACCGGGCAGGCGGCTGGCTCGACCTCACGGCGCAGGCCCGCTCTCCCGGTTCCACGCTCAAACCGTTCATCTATGCCATGGCCTTCGATGACGGACAG
The DNA here is from genome assembly GCF_017792385.1 of Hyphomonas sp. NCBI lineage: Bacteria > Pseudomonadati > Pseudomonadota > Alphaproteobacteria > Hyphomonadales > Hyphomonadaceae > Hyphomonas > Hyphomonas sp. Next base: position 1,859,681 of record NZ_CP051230.1, read on the forward strand.
GCCGCGCCCCATACGCGCATCTCCGATCTGCCCAAACGGTTTGCGTCCTACCAGCCCGAGAATTTTGACCGCATGTTCCGGGGCGATGTGCGCGTGTCGGACGCGCTGCAGCATTCCCTGAACGTGCCAGCGGTCCTGATGCTGGACAGGGTGGGACCTGAACGGTTCGCCGCCCAGCTCGCGCTCGCCGGCGCCCGGCCGCGCATCCAGGGCGGTGCCAGTCATGAGGCGGGGCTTGCCCTGGCCCTCGGCGGTGCAGGCCTGACAGCGCGGGAACTGGCAGTGCTGTATGCCGCGCTCGGCGATGGCGGTGTGGCCAAGCCGCTGGTCTGGCGTGCCGGCGAGGAGCCTGCCAGCCATGAGCGGATGGGCCGTCGTCTGGTCAGCGAGGAAAGCGCCGCCGATATCATTCGTATCCTGCAGAATGCCCCCACGCCCGAGGGGCGCATGCCGGGCCGCCTGACCCGGGGCGCGCCGCAGATCGCGTTCAAGACCGGAACGTCCTATGGCTTTCGCGACAGCTGGGCGGCGGGCGTATCCGGCCAGCATGCGATCGTGGTCTGGGTGGGCCGTGCCGATGGCGCCCCGCGCCCGGGCAAGACCGGCCGGGTGACCGCATTGCCCCTGCTGTTCGAAATTGCGGACCGAACCGCCCATCATTTGCGCGACGAGGGCGAGGGCCGGACACGCCTGACCACTCAGCGCCGGCGCGATCCGCAACAGGCCCTTCAGGCTTTCCTGCCGGATGCACCGCCTGAAATCCTGTTCCCGCCCGCCAATGCCGAATTGTGGGCCGGCAGCGTCGATGGCAGTCCGGCCCGGCCCTTCGTGCTGGCGGGCCGGGGCGAGGGGCGGCTTGCCTGGTACATAGACGGTCAGCCGAGTGACACCGACGGGGCGGGCGCGCCGGTTTGGCGACCGGGCCAGGCCGGCTTCTACACAATCACGGCGGTGGACCCGCAGGGGCGGTCCTGCCAGGTCCGGGTCCGTGTGCTCACAGGGCCATCCTGAGGGAGCTTTCGCCCCATTGCTGACGCAGTTCGGCAACACGCCGACAACACAATTGTGTCAACACTGTCCACGCGACCTTCACGGCGGGCGGTGGACCGCCATATGAGGGGAGCTGAAGCGGCGTGTGTCTGCCGCTGTATTGTATTAGAGTAACCGGACCCGTCATGCGTACACCGTCTGCCCCCACACTGACCATTGCCGCCGGCCTTGCGGCCATGGCGCTTGCCTTCTTTTCGAATGCGGGCGCTGAAGACCAGCCCACACTGGAGACCCAGGGCAAACGCCTCTCTTCGGCGGTGTTTGCCGGAGGATGTTTCTGGTGCGTCGAGGCAGACTTCGACAAGGTCGATGGCGTGGTGGACACGATCTCGGGGTATACGGGCGGCGATCTGGCCAACCCGACCTATGAACAGGTCTCGCGTGAGAATACCGGGCATTATGAAGCCGTGAAGGTTACGTATGACCCGGAAGTGGTCAGCTATGAAACGCTGGTCGACTATTTCTTCCGGCACGTCGACCCCACCGATCCCTACGGGCAGTTCTGCGACAAGGGCGACAGCTATCGTACCGCGATTTTCGTCGGCAGCCCGCAAGAGCGCGCCGTGGCCGAAGCCGAGATTGCCGACATCGAGGAGTCGGGCGTGCTGAAGGACCCGGTCATGACCCGGATCATCGATGCCGATACGTTCTGGCCTGCCGAAGGCTACCATCAGAATTATTACAAGAAGAACCCGATCAAGTATCGCTACTACCGTACGGCATGTGGCCGCGATGGTCGGGTCAAGGCGCTCTGGGGCAATGCCGGCGATCACTAGTCCTTGGGTGCAGGGCAGGGGGCTGGCTTGAACTCGCTCTGCCCGTCGAACCGCGCTTCCCATGCCGCCGTGCGATCCTGCCGGTCATGGCCCGTGCCGACATAGAGCTGGAACTCCCGTACGATCGGGCAGCCATTGCTGCGATGGCCGAGCGGGATGGACACGGTGCCAACATGTTCGAAGTCTGTGAAATCACTGCGCAGTCTCGGGCGCATGCCCGGATGCAGGGAGGCCACAAGCACGCGATCTGCCAAGTCTCCCTCGAGCGGCACGGATTCGGAGAAGCTTTTCGGGCCGGCATATCTGCGCCATGAGATCAATGGCAGGTCACGGTCGCGGGCATAATAGTCGAGACCGTGCCAGGCCTCCCGCTCATCCACCAGAACAGATGTCGCGCCCAGCGCCTCGGCGTGGGCGAACACTTGCTCGGCGGCCGCATCCCAGCCGCGGGTCCGTTTCAGCGCATTGTCGAAGCCTAGTGCGGACGAGGTCGATGCCGGCAACAAGGCGATCGTCATGAAGGCCAGCATCAGGACCGTGTGCAGGGCAAAACTCGTCCACAACAGGCCGGAGGGGGCATGGCGTATGAGATGCCCGAAGCCGAGCAGGGCACCGGCCACAACGAGGCCGATGCCGAGGCGTACCGACAGGGCCATGTCCGGTGCCAGCAGAAAGGCGATCAGGCAGATGCCTGCAATCACATACCACAGCATCCGGTTCGGACGGGCCCGGACCAGCCAGGCCGCAACCAGAACGCTTGCCGCCGGATAGGCGGTGGCAGCCCAGTTCGCGTTGGCGCGTGACAGTATGGCCTGACCGAGGATGATCAGCAGCACCGGCAGGATAAAGCAGAGCAGCCAGCGGTCGCGCCCGAGAATGCCCTGATCTTCGCTGCGCATCACCACCAGGCCGCACAACAATGCCAGAAAGCTGATCGGGCCAAACACGCCCAATTGGTCAACGAGAAAGGTGAGGGCGTTCCCGGGATGGATCAGCTCGCCGCCAAGATTGGCATTGTCGACCGTGTGGCTGACCGTTTTGAAGTCGTTGGCTGCGTTCCACAACAGGTGCGGGGCGAATATGGCGGTGCCGACGCACAGGGCGGCAAGCCCTTTCCAGCCGAGCAGCGCGCGCCGGGTCTGCACATCGATGAGCAGGAGAAGGGCAATCCCGATGAGGAAGTAGAGCATCGCGTATTTCGAAAGGAAACCCAGCCCGATTGCGGCGCCCAGTCCCAGCGCGCTGGCCCATCCGCCGGTGCCGTCGCGCATGCGCCACAAGCTCCACAGCGCCGCGCACCAGAACGGCATCAGCACGCCGTCTGTCGAGATTACCACTGAAGACAGAATGACAGCCGGCATGAGGGCGTAGCCGATACTGGCGAACATGCCTGTGCGTGGACCGTACATGTCCCGTCCGAGATGGAAGATGAAGACCGCGCCGATCGTGTGCAGGAAAGCTGCGGGCAGCCGGACCGCCCATTCGGCCGTGCCGAATATGGAGGTGACCCCATGGATCACCCAGGCAATCATCGGGGGTTTTGAATAGTATCCCCAGTCGAGCGTATCGCCCCAGCGCCAGTATTGCGCTTCGTCCGCATAGAGATCCAGCGGGGAGACGAGATTGAAGCCGACGCGCAGTACAAGCAAGGCGGCGAGACTGGCGAGCGTTGCGGTTTGCCAGGGACCGGGCGATTCGTGCGAATGGGCCGTCATCGGCATGGGTTCCTTCTCAACTTGAGACCTATGCCGGGCTCATAAGGCACAATACACCCGGCAGCGCACGCATTCCGAGCAGTATTGCCCTCAAACCGTGTCTTTTTTGCATCGCAGCAAACGGATTGGCTGTGATCGCAGACTTTAGTGCTGAACCTTCAAGATCTTGTCACTAATCTGTCATCCGGAGTCGTTATCCGACCCGCAGTACCGGCGACCCGCAAGGGGCGGTTGCTGGCGCATCACCGACTAGGGGAAAAGTCATGAAAAATTGGACCACTTTTGGGCGCGGAGCAGCTGTATCTGCTGTTGCGCTCAGCATGGCCGGCGTCGCGATGGCGCAGGTCACGACCTCGTCCATTCGCGGACAGGTCACGAATGATGAAGGTCAGGCTGTTGCCGGCGCCTTGGTGACTGTTACGGATCCGACGACCGGACTGACCCGTACCGCCACCACCAACAATGTTGGCCAGTACACGATCCGCAGCCTGCCGATCTCCAGCGACTATGTCGTGTCCGTCACGTCCGACGACCTGCAGGGCCAGTACCTTGAAGACGTTGGCCTCAGCCTCGGCGACGCCACCCAGGTGAACTTCACCCTCTCCACGGATTCCGAAGCGCGTCAGGAAACGATCGTCGTGACCGCATCGGCCGCTGATCTCGCACCGACCGCAACTGGCCCGTCGGCCTCCTTCGGCCTGGAAACGCTGCAGAAAGCGCCGGCCATCAACCGCAACATCACCGACGTGCTGCGCCTCGACCCGCGTATCTATGTCGACGAATCCCGCGGCGACATCAACGCAGTTCAGTGTGGCGGCAAAAACTCCCGCTTCAACTCGCTGACCGTTGACGGCGTTCGCATGAACGACAATTTCGGCCTGAATTCGAACGGCTACCCGACCGAGCGTATCCCGTTCTCCTACGACGCCATCGAGCAGGTTGCTGTCGAACTGGCCCCGTTTGACGTTCAGTATGGCGGTTTCTCCGCTTGTAACATCAACGCTGTCACGAAGTCCGGTACCAACGAATTCCACGGCTACCTCTTCGGCGACTACACCAATGACGGCCTGCGCGCCGACAGCCTCGAAGGCGACGACATCACCACCGGCGAGTATGACGAATACCGCTACGGTTTCGGCGTCGGCGGCCCGATCATCAAGGACAAGCTGTTCTTCTTCGCGGCCTATGAGAAGCTTGAAGGCGTGAACCTGTTCGACCGCGGACCGCTCGGTTCCGGCGCCGTCAACGAAGTCAACATCACGCAGGCTGAAGTCGACGAAATCCGCAACATCGCCATGGAACTCTATGGCTATGATCCGGGCACGATCCCGACCAGCGCTGACAATTCCGACGAGAAGATCCTGGTCAAGCTCGACTGGAACATCAGCAATGATCACCGCGCGTCCTTCACCTACAACTGGAATGATGGCTTCAACATCGCCCAGTCCGACGGTGACTCCGACGAGCTCGAATTCTCCAACCACCTCTATGAGCGTGGCGCCGAGCTGACCTCCTATGCCGGTTCGCTCTACTCCGACTGGACCGACAATTTCTCCACCGAGATCCGCGTTGCCTATTCCGAACTGGACAACCGTCAGATCTCTGTCGGCGGCACTGACTTCGGCGAGATCACGATCGAAACCGACGATGTTGACGTCTACCTGGGTGGCGATGACTCCCGTCAGGCCAACAAGCTGTACTACGAGACCCTCAGCCTCGCGCTGAAAGGTTACTACTCGACGGGCAACCACAATTTCAGCTTCGGCTATGAGCGTGAAGCCCTCGACGTGTTCAACATGTTCGTCCAGCACGTCGAAACCGAAATCGACTTCGACGCATTCAGCGGCGCAGCGAATGCTGGCACGCTGCCGGGCGTCTTCGATCCGGCGATCGAGAACTTCCGCTTCGGTTATGCCGACAACATCAACTACAACAACTCCCCGACCGGCGACCCGAACAATGCGGCAGCTGACTGGGGTTACGAGATCAACACGCTCTACGCCCAGGACGAAATCGACTTCGGCAATGGCGTTGTTGTGATCGGTGGTCTGCGTTACGACTGGTACACGACCGATGATGCTCCGGAAACCAACCCGGACTTCCTCGCCGACTACGGCTTCTCCAACAACCAGACGCTGGACGGTGAAGGCCTGCTTCAGCCGCGCCTCGGCTTCGAGTGGGACTTCTCCGACAATCTCGACCTGCGCGGTGGTGTTGGCCTCTACTCCGGCGGCAACCCGAATGTGTGGCTGTCCAACACCTACTCCGGCAACAATGTGCTGCAGTTCGGTGCTGACGGTGGCGCGTTCGGCCTGGAGCAGAATGGTGGCCCGTCCATCTTCGACATCGACTACGGCATGTGTGAAGACGGCGTTCCGACCGGACCGGGCTACTGTGTCCCGCAGGCCATGATCGACGCTGTGGCGGCTGGCGAAGGTTCGAACTTCGAGATCAACTATCTCGACCCGAACTTCGAAATCCCGTCCGAATGGAAGTTCGCCTTCGGCGGTACGTACTATGCTGACGCTCCGGCGCTTGGCGGCGAGTACGTCCTCTCCGGCGACGTGCTCTACACGGTCGGCCAGGACAGCGCTGTCTGGATCCGCGGCGACCTCGAGCAGACCGGCACGACCACGGTCGACGGCCGCGTCTACCCGACCTACAGCAGCGTTCGCGAGCCGGCCTTCGTGCTGACCAACTCCAAGGCTGATGCCAAGTCGCTGCTCGTGTCCGGCTCGATCTCGAAGTCCTATGACTTCGGTCTCGACTGGTCCCTGGGCTACGCGTACACGGATGCGGAAGACGTCCACCCGATGACCTCTTCGGTGGCCTTCTCCAACTATGTGAACCGTGCCTTCGGTGATCCGCAGGATGTCAGCGCAGCAACGTCTGACTACAACACGAAGCACCGCTTCACGGCGCTCGCCAATTATGAGCGTGCCTTCTTCGGCGACAACCTGACCACGTTCTCGGCCTTCGGCCAGGCCGTGTCGGGCCGTCCGTACAGCCTCGTTGCTGACGTCGACCCGAACAGCATCACCGGCTTCACGCCTTACCTCGAAGGCAGCCCCTTCCTGGCGGCTGGCGCAGAGCGCAACGGTGAAGAAGGCTCCTGGTGGGGCAAGGTTGACATCAAGCTGGAGCAGGAGTTCCCGGGCTTCCTGGACCACAAGGCGTCGGGCTTCATCGTGGTCGACAACTTCACCAACCTGCTGAACGACGAGTGGGGCATCCTGCGTGAGCCGGGCTTCCCGTCCGTCTGCACCGTCGATGCATCCGGCACGCCGACGCAGAATTGTGAATCCCGTCAGGGCGATGCATCGCGCTACGAGATCCGCTTCGGCCTGCGTTACGAGTTCTAGTCTCCGGAACTTCGTGATATGAAATCGGGAAGGGCGGCTCTGCGAAGGGCCGCCCTTTTCCTTTGGAACAAGCTGTGGCATGGCGCGCTCAATGTCTGACATGAAACCTCACCTCCTGCCCGAATGGGCCCCGCATGCTGCCCTCTGGGTCGGCTGGCCCCGCCTTGTCGAGGAATGGGGCGGCAGTCTTGAGGGGCCGCGCGCCGATATTGCCGGCTTCATCCGGGCGGCTTCCGGCTTCGTCCCGGTGCGTGTCGCGGCCGGGTCCGACGAGGCGGAAGCGTCGGCCCGCGCCGCGGTCGGCGATTGCGCAGAAATCTGTCGCATTCCGACCGGGGACATCTGGCTGCGCGACACCGGCCCGATCATCACAGGGTCGGGCGAGGGTCGCCGGGCGCAAGTGTTCCGGTTCAATGGCTGGGGCGGGAAGTATCTCATGCCGGGCGATACTGAAACGGCCGGCGCCATTGCGGCACATGAAGGCATCGCCGTGAAACGGAATGACATCATTCTGGAAGGCGGTGGCATTGATGCGGACGGCACCGGACGGCTCCTGACGACCGGACAATGCCTGTTGAACCCTAACCGGAACCCGGAACTCGACCAGGCCGGAATCGAAGCCGCCATTACAGAGGCGCTCGGTATCTCAGAATATGTCTGGCTTGGCGACGGCCTCCTGAACGATCATACCGACGGCCATGTCGACAATGTCGCCCGTTTCATCGCCCCCGGCCATGCGATCTGCCAGCATCCTTCGGGTTCGGATGATCCGAATGCCGAGACCCTGCAGCAGATCGAAACCACGCTGCGCCGGGCGGGCCTTGAAGTGACAACGATACCGTCCCCCGGTCTTGTGAAGGATGAGGATGGCAACCCCGTGCCGGCGAGCCATATGAACTTCACCATCACGAACGGGGTTGTGCTGGTCCCTGTGTACGAGGATCGCTACAGCCTGGTGGCGCTGGCCGAACTGAGCGCCCTGTTCGAGGGCCGCAAGGTGATCGGCCTGCCAGCACGTCACATTCTCAATGGCGGGGGCAGTTTCCATTGCATGACCCGCGAAATTCCAGCCTGATCCCGCAGGAGCCCGACCATGACCCGATCCCTGACGCTCGCCGCGATCCAGTTTACACCCTCGGATGATATTCAGGACAATATCGACCGCGTGGCCGGCCATGTCCGGGAAGCTGCGGAGAAGGGGGCCGATGTCATCCTGCCGCCGGAACTCTTTACCGGCTTCTATTTCTGCAAGACGCAGGAAGAAGAGCATTTTGCCCGGGCATATCCCTGGCGCGAACACCCGGCGGTCGAACAGCTATCGGGCCTGGCAGCTGAACTGGGCGTGGTGATCCCGGTCTCGATCTACGAAAAGGACGGGCCGCTCTATTACAATTCCCTCGTCATGATCGACGCAGACGGAACAGCGCTGGGCGTCTATCGCAAGAGCCATATTCCCGACGGGCCGGGCTATCAGGAAAAATTCTATTTCCGGCCGGGCGACACCGGATTCCGGGTCTGGGACACGATGAAGGGCCGTATCGGCGTGGGCATCTGCTGGGATCAGTGGTTCCCGGAAGCTGCGCGCGCGATGGCGCTGATGGGCGCTGACGCCCTGCTGTATCCCACTGCTATCGGGGCCGAGCCCCAGGACTCCACACTGGACACTGCCGGACGCTGGCGCCGGGCGATGCAGGGGCATGCCGTGTCCAACACCATCCCGGTCGTGGCCGCCAATCGCGTCGGTGATGAAGAGGGCCAGGTGTTTTACGGTACGAGCTTCATTGCAGACCAGACCGGCGAGATCGTGATCGATTTCGGCCGGACAGAGCAGGGCGTGCTGGTGGCGGAATTCGATCTGGATGAAATCGACCGTGAGCGCGCGGCGTGGGGGTTCTTCCGGGATCGCCGGACGGACCTGTATGACATCCTGACCTAGTTTCGCGGCATCGGCCGCACGGGCCGATCATTCTCGGCCAGTTCCCGTTTCTCGCGTCTCGGAGCCTTCAGGTCCGAAACCTGGATCACACCGGATTCAGATGCGTAATCGTCCGCGAGGCTGGAGATTACCGTCTGGAACTCATCATAGCTCGCCCTGCGGTCCAGATTGGGATCGAACCGCGCTGGATTGCCGAGCGTGTCATCCCGCACCGGCTGGCGTTCGGCCCACGCCAATTGTTCCAGCGGGCTGAGATAGCCGTCCTGATTGGTATCCGCCTCTGAAAACGCAGTCTGGATTCCGGTGGCCAATTCCTCAGGCGTCACCTTGCCGTCGAGATCAGTGTCGAAACTGACAATCAGGCCGCCGCCGGCGACCAGCTTTTCCGGAGCATGACGGTTCTTCGGTGCCTTGCGCTGCCCCGGTCCGGGATAGGATTGTCCGGGCAGGCGCACCAGTTCGTCGCCTTCATCCCCCGAGCCGGCAGCGGCGGGAGCAGCGAGGCCGACAAGGGCAGCTGCGGACAGGACAATCAAAAGGTGGCGCATGAACACACTCCGGGACGGTTCGATTGGGGAGAGTATGCGTGTGTGGCGTTTTTGCAACATGACGTTTCAGTTATCTTGCCCGCGCGGGCGTCCGGCATTAGCGTCTCGTTAACGCCGCCTTAACGCAAAGGGAGCAATCCGTTAACCAGTTGCGGTCGCCGCCCGGCGTCCGATTCGTGCGATTTGGATTGAAGAGATTATGGCAATCACGGCGGACCAGGTACCTATCATCATGTCTGCCGGCGCAACGGCGCTGGGTCTCGCCGCCTTGCTCTGGGCCTTGCGCGTGTCCGACGGGGCACGCGGTGCGGCCCGGAAATACAAGGACAGGTCGTCCGATCTCGAAACGCTTCTGGCTGAACACCGGTCCATTCTCGGGGCCCATCCGGGCGTGATTCTCGTCTGGCAGGGCGACGCGCTCGAGCCAGACAGCGATGAGATGACGCCGCCGGAACTGTATGGATCACCCGTCGCGCTTGCCGGTCTGCTCAGCTTTACGGATGACGCCATCTCGCCGGATCCGGCGGTACGGATCATCGAAGGCCTGGCCGATCTCGAAGCCCGCGACAGTTCCGGACAAGACACGACACTGCGCATTCGTCTGCGCGAACTGCGCGATACCGGACAGGCATTCTCTTTGACCATTATCGGCCCATCCGGCCGATTCCTGGAGGCGGACGGCCGCACAGCCGGGGCCCGCGCCGTGGTCTGGGTAACCGATACGACCATCAAGGGGCTGGAGGAAAGCTCGGCCCGCGGCAAGCTGGAAGAGGCCCGGCAGGTCATTGCACGCGACCCCACGGCATTTCTGGACATGCTGGGCAAGGCACCATTCCCGGCCTGGCGCGTCTCGGGCATGGGCAAGCTGCAATGGGTGAACCCGTCCTATATCGATGCGGTGGACGGCGTGAATCTGGACCGCGTCCTGGACCGCCAGCTCATGCTGGATCAGGCCTCGGCGGATCAGGCACGCAAGACGATTTCCGAAGGCGCCGACATCGACGAGACTCGCCACATGGTGGTGAATGGGGAGCGCCGCGCGATGCGGGTGCTGACCTTCCCTCTGTCCGGCGGGGCAGGGGCCATGGCCTTTGACGTCACCGCGCAGGAAAATGCCCGCGAAGAATTGAACCGCCACGTCCGGGCCCATGATGAGACGCTGAACCATGTCGCCGATGCGGTGGCGATTTTCGGGGCCGACCGCAAGCTGACCTTCTACAACAAGGCATTCCGCGACATGTGGGACCTTGATGAGAGCTTCCTGCTGGATCGCCCGAACCATGGCCAGTTGCTGGACCGCCTGCGTGAACGTCGCAAGCTGCCGGCGCGGACGAATTATGCCGAATGGCGCGCCGAAGAATTGTCCTATTATCTCGATATTGACGGCGTCAAGGAAGACACCTGGTCGCTTCCAGATGACCGGACCCTGTCCGTGACGCGTCAGCGCCACCCGATGGGGGGGCTTCTGCTCCTGTTCAAGGACATTACCGGCGAACTGGACCTGAAGACCAAGTTCAATGCCATTGTGAAAACGCAGGCCTCGACGCTGGACAATCTGCACGAGGCTGTGGCCGTGTTCGGGGGAGATGGCCGGTTGAAGCTGTTCAACAAGGCCTTCGAGCGCCTGTGGACGCTGGACCATGACAAGCTGAAGGACCAGCCGGACTACAGCGCGGTCATCGAGGATTGCGTGCCACTGTTTCACGATCTCGATGTGTGGGATGCCATCAAGCGCCACATCACCGATCCGTCCGCCCGGGCACGCCAGTCGACCACCGGTGAGATGCGCCGGTCCGATGGCTCCATCCTGACTTATCTCACCCACCCCCTGCCGGATGGAAACACGCTGATTGCCTTTGCAGACGTGACCGCGACACGCCGTGTGGAGTCAGCCCTGCGGGACCGGGCCGAAGCGTTCGAGGCAGCGGACCGGCTGAAGACAGAGTTTGTCCGCAACGTGTCCTATCAGTTGCGCTCCCCACTGACCGTCATCTTCGGCTATGCGGAATTGCTGGAAACCCAGCGCAATGGCGATCTGACCGAGCGCCAGTCTGACTATGTCAGCGCGATCCTGTCTGCGTCCGATCACCTGTCCAAGCTGATCGAGAACATTCTGGACCTGGCCATGATTGAAGCCGGGCGAATGGATCTGGATGTGAAGGATGTCGACCTTGGCCATGTGATCGAGGAAAGCATCGACATGGTCGTATCGAAAGCCGAGGACACGCAGATTGCCGTGCGCGCCGACATCACGGGCGATCTGGGCACGATCCGTGCGGACGAGCGCCGCATCCGGCAGGTCCTGTTCAATCTGATCTCAAACTCCCTGCGCTTCACCGATTCCGGTGGCGAAATCGTGGTGTCCTCGCAACGTGTCGGCGACATGGTCACCTTGTCAGTGCGCGACAATGGCCGCGGGCTGGCCGCCGACAAGCGCGCAACCAGTTTCGACAGTTTCGTGTCGGGTGATCAGAGAGGGGCCGGTCTCGGACTGGCGCTGGTCAAGCACTTCATCGACCTGCATGGCGGCACGGTCGGCATGAAGCCGGTCGAGGGGGGCGGACTGGAAGTGACGTGCTGGCTTCCCGTGAAGGTCACGAAATCGGCCCAGCCGCAGGATCTGCTGCTCACGGAGAGCGTGCCGGCCTGAGCGTGATGCTTTGTGTGGCTTCAGCGCTGTTTAGGATTTCTCACAAAGAAGTTTGCTGACAATCGGCTATCGGCTCCTACATGTTTGCGTGACACGCAGAAGGAAGGACGCGCCACATGGCTGACAAGACGTACACACCGCCAAAGGTCTGGACCTGGGACAAGGCCAGTGGGGGCCGGTTTGCCAATATCAACCGTCCGATTGCCGGGCCGACGCATGACAAGGAATTGCCGGTCGGCAAGCATCCTCTCCAGCTCTATTCACTTGGTACACCCAATGGGGTGAAGGTGACGGTCATGCTCGAGGAATTGCTCGCAGCCGGCCATTCCGACGCCGAGTATGATGCCTGGCTGATCAATATCGGGGAAGGGGACCAGTTCGGGTCTGGTTATGTTGACCTGAACCCGAATTCCAAGATTCCGGTCATGTTCGATACGACCACGAAGACCCGCGTGTTCGAAAGCGGTTCCATCCTTCTTTATCTTGCCGAGAAGTTCGGTGCGTTCCTGCCGACAGACCACAACAAGCGGACGGAAACGCTGAACTGGCTGTTCTGGCAAATGGGCTCGGCGCCCTATCTGGGCGGGGGCTTTGGCCATTTCTACGCTTATGCGCCGGAAAAATTCGAGTATCCGATCAACCGGTTTGCCATGGAGGTGAAGCGGCAGCTGGATGTTCTGGACCGCAATCTGGCCGAACGCGAATTCATGGCCGGTGACGAATACACGATCGCCGATATGGCAATCTGGCCGTGGTATGGCGCGCTGGTGAAGGGCCTTGTCTATGAGGCCGGAGAATTCCTGCAGGTCCACGAATACACGAATGTCATCCGCTGGACGGACCAATTGGCAGCCCGCACGCCGGTCCAGCGCGGCCGCATGGTGAACCGCACATTCGGAGACCCCGCCTCGCAATTGCGTGAGCGGCATGATGCCAGTGATTTCGAGACCCGGACGCAGGACAAGCTGGAGCCCAAAGGCTCGAGCTAGCGCTCCGGATGGTCAGGGCTTCTCGAATTTGAGAATGTAGCGATCCGTCTGTCTCCGGATGGACGGATCGAATACGTTGACGGTTCCATCATCTGCCGGATTGGCGAGCAAATCGCTTTCCGCGACCAGTCTGAGACCGACATCCGCCATCATCTCCATCAGCGTGTCCTGCGCGAGGCGATGGGTGTCGCCCCCCGTTGTCGGAGGCGCGCCCTCGGGAGCACGATGGTCGATCACGACGAAGTGCCCGCCACGCTTCAGGACGCGGGCGATTTCCGCAAAACATGTTTCCGGATCGCCTAGCGCGCCGGGGGCGGAGCCTTCGGGCGTGTACCAGAGTTCGTGCGGGCCGAGGAACCAGGTGACGAGATCGACTTCCGCGTCCCCGATAGGCTCGAAATCATCGAAGGCGGTCTGGATATGGGTCACGTTTCTCAAACGGCCATCCATGCGCTTTTCCACCGCATCGCCGAGGAATGTCTCGAATTCCGGCGGGTTCTGCAGATAGACCTTCCCTTCCTCTCCCACGACCAGCGAGAAAAGTTCGGTGTAGATTCCGGTCCCGGCTTCCATGTCCAGGACAGTCATGCCGGGCAGGACTCCGGTGAATTCGAGGATTTCACGGGATTTCCGGATCCGGTACTGCTCGAAATCATCCGCCGGTCGGCCATCTTCCACGAAGACCGTGTCATAGTCGAAGGTCGCCGCAATGGGGGCGGAACCTGCGGGTACGGCCTGTTGCCGCGTCGAAAGCGGACTGCAGGCCGTCAGGCCGAGGGTGAGGGCAAGCAGGAAAATGGGTCTCATACGGATCTATCCTGGATGGGGCTCAGGCCTTGCTGAGCATGGTCTCACTGATGTCCCAGAGGCGTTCGGCCTTTTCGTCGTCGCAGATCCAGGGACGGGCATGTTCCCATCTCTGACTGTCTTCCGTCGCAAGTTTTGCGATATCGCAATCCTCGCAGTAAACGCCGCCCTTTCCGTCCAGTGCAGGGGAGGTCGCGGCCCAGACACTGGTCGAAGCGCCCTGTTCCGGGGTCTTGAACATGGCCTGTACCATGGGCGGGATGGTGCCGTCCGGGTTTTTCCAGCCAAGTTCAGCCATCTCCTCATCGGTCAGATGGCGCTGCAGCGGCGTGAAAATCCCGCCGGGATGGACTGAGAAGGCCCGCACACCAATATCGCGGCCGCGCCGGTCCACGCCGAGCGCAAACAGCGCACAGGCGGACTTGGACTGTCCATAGGCCTCCCATTTGTCATAAGGATGGCTCTCATAGTTGGGATCGTCCCAGATCACGTCGGAGCGGACATGGGCGGTCGAGGACAGTGCGACCAGGCGCGCGCCGTCAGCACGCTCCAGAGCTGGCGCGAGTGCGAGGCTCATCGCCATATGGGCCAGATGGTTCACGCCCAGCTGGCGCTCCCAGCCGGGGCCAACGCGCGTTTCCGGACAAGCCATGATGCCGGCATTGTTGATCAGGATGTCGAGCGGGCGTCCGGTCTCGTCGAAATCGGCAGCGAACTTCTTCACGCTGGGCAGGTCTTCGAGATCCATGGCGGCAATCTCGATTTCGCCCGGCACATTGGCCAGGGCGGCCTCGGCAGCATCGACCCGGCGGGCCGGCACAGTCACGCGGGCGCCTGCGGCGGCCAGGGCGCGGACGGTTTCGAGGCCGATGCCGGAATATCCGCCCGTCACGATGGCGTTGCGACCGGCAAGGTCGATTCCCTCCAAGACCTCGCTGGCGGTGGATTTGGCGTGAAATCCGGATCCGGTCGGTACCTGATCTTGTGCGGCCATGTGTTTCCCCTTCTGATATGTCTCTTATGCGGACTTTGGTGTGCGGTCAGCAAGAACCCCGTGCCCGATCTTACGGATTCGTAAGCAGCCGGTCACATGGACGCCTTCCTTTCGGGGTCTTATATCCTGAATGATCCCAATGGAGAAACCGCATGCGAAGCCTCGCCGCCATCCTGTCCCTTGCCACACTCTCCCTGGCCGCGCTTCCGGCCCATGCCCAGTACGGCCAGGTCGAACGTACCCAGGCCGAAATCGCGCTTGAGGAAGCGGCCGCGAGCCTGAAGGAGACCCGCGCCGCGCGTGCCGACGCCATCCGGGCCTGTGGCGTCCGGGATTACGAGGCCTGTTTCGAGCTGGGCGACATGTACCGCCGCGGGATAGGCGGGCTCCAGGACTATGAGAAGGCCGCAGAAAGCTATCGCAAGGCCTGCGATGGCCGTCATGCGGAAGCCTGTTCCGGACTGGCCTATCTGACCGTGCAGGGACGCGGCATGGAGGCCGATCTGGTGCAGGCCCGGCAGCTTTATGACAAGGCGTGCGATTATGGCGACGTCAGCGGCTGTGCGGCGTACGGCAACATGGTCTATACCGGGCAGGGCGGACCGAAGAATGTCAGCGAGGGCACGCGCCTGCTGCAGCAGGCCTGCGACCGCGACTATGAATGGGCGTGCGAACGCCTGACCCGGCTGGGTGCCTATCAGTCGGACAATGACGTCTGGGACCGCCTGAACGACGCGAAGTCGCGCTACTGACGGTCGTTCATTTCAGACAGTTTCCGCGCAAGGTTTGACCCCGGCAGCGGGCTGGCAGGCCGGTTCGGATCAATGGCCGGTTGGGGGCCACTGGACGGCGTGGACGTATCAGCAGGCGCAGCCGCATCATGAGCCGGCACAGGGCCGTCGGTGGAGACTTTCAGATCCGCCGTCAGCAGGGAGCCGGCATCGACGCGAATGCTGCGGGCGAAGACCTTTCCGGTCACCTGGGCCTCGTTCCAGATTTCCAGGCTCTCATGCGCGGTGACATTTCCGGTCAGTCTGCCATGAACGACAATGACGGCTGCCTCGAGCGAGCCTTCGACATGTCCTGACGACTCGATCAGCACCATGCCGTCGGATTTTACCGGCCCCTTCAGATGGCCGGCAATGGTGATGGGGCCGGAAAAGTCGAACTGGCCTTCCAGGGCGCAATCGGCGCCGATGAAACTGCCCTGGCCGGACCGGGACTGGCCCTTGCTGGACCCGAAATCCGTCTCGTTTTTACCCATTGCCCACACTTTCCCATGCACTCGCCCTGATTGCCGATACGCGGCAAGATCCTTCTGATCCAGAGCCAGATATTTGATTTTATTGCCCTTATAGCGCGCAAAACCGGTTTCGCACAGCGCCGGAGCGAAGAATCCCCTGCAAGATCCGGGCAAATTCTGCTCGCCAAGTGGCCATGATCGCGTGTTGAACTGCGGCATGCGCCTGCTCTGCCTGCTCCTTCTCCTGTCATTCCTGCCTGTTTCAGCCTGTTCCAGATCGTCCCAATCCGTTTCAGATCCGTTCAATTTGTTGCAGCCCGGTTCAAACGGTCTCGACCTGTCTCACCATAATGGCCGCATCGACTGGGACGCCTTCGAGGCCGCGCCGGTCGACTTCATCTATTTCAAGGCCACCGAAGGCAGCGGCTGGAAGGATCCGCGCTTCCTGGACCATTGGCGCGAGGCCAAGGCCCGCGGCTGGAAGATCGGCGCCTATCATTTTTATCGCCTGTGCCGGCCAGGAGCGGAACAAGCGCAGAATTTCATCCAGTCCGTTGAAGTCAGGGCAGGGACGCTGCCGCCGGCTGTGGATCTCGAATATGCCCACAATTGTAAACCGCGCGGCAATCCGGCGGATACGCTGGCGGAGCTCGAAACATTTCTGGACATGCTCGAGACGGAGTACGGACAGCGGCCCGTGATCTACACAACGCCGGAATTCCATGCCGACTGGCTGGGAGAGCGGTACGATACGTACCCGCTCTGGCTGCGCGGTCTGGGCGAGACCCTGCCACGCACGGGCAGCGGCCGCGTGCCGGACATCTGGCAATACACCATGTCCGGCCGCGTGCCGGGCATTGAGGGACGGGTGGACCTGAACCGCGTGCCGGACGGCCCACCCGGATAAGGACTAGTTGCGGGCCTTGTCGACCAGGCGGTCGTTCTGCGCCCAGTGCATCATGCCGCGCAGTTTTTCGCCGACTTCCTCGATCTCGTGGCTGTTCATGCGCTGGCGCATGGCGTTGAAGCCGGGGGCGCCGGCCTGGTTTTCCAGCACCCAGTTGCGCGCGAACGTGCCGTTCTGGATGTCTTCCAGAACCTTCTTCATGTTGGCCTTGGCTTCGGCGTTCACGACGCGCGGGCCGGAAACATATTCGCCATACTCGGCCGTGTTGGAGATCGAGTAGTTCATGTTGGCGATGCCGCCTTCATAGATCAGGTCCACGATCAGCTTGGTCTCGTGCAGGCACTCGAAATAGGCCATTTCCGGCGCATACCCGGCTTCAACCAGCGTTTCGTAGCCAGCCTTGATCAGTTCCACGATGCCGCCGCAGAGCACAGCCTGCTCGCCGAACAGGTCGGTCTCGGTCTCTTCGCGGAAGGAGGTTTCGATGACGCCGGCGCGCGTATTGCCGATGGCTTTCGAATAGGACAGGGCCACGTCTTTCGCCGTGCCGGTGGCGTCCTGATGGATGGCCACGAGGCCCGGCAGGCCGAAGCCCATCTGGTACTGGGCGCGCAGCGTGTGGCCGGGGCCTTTCGGGGCCGACAGGGACACGTCGACATCCGGGCGCGGACGGATCAGATTGTAGTGCACGTTGAAGCCATGGCCGAACATCAGGTGCTGGCCCGCGCGCAGGTGCGGCTCGATCTCGTTTGCGTAGAGAACGGCCTGTTTCTCGTCCGGGATCAGGATCATGATCACGTCAGCCCATTGGGCGGCTTCAGCGGGCGTGACCACTTCAAGGCCCTCGGCCTCTGCCTTCTTGCGGCTGGGCGAGCCTTCATACAGGCCGACCTTCACATTCTTCACACCGCTGTCGCGCATGTTGAGGATGTGGGCATGCCCCTGGCTGCCATAGCCGATCACGGCGACTTTCTTGCTCTGGATGAGGGAGATATCCGCATCCTGTTCGTAATAGATTTTCATGGGCCTCTACTTGCTCCGCTGGAGGTTTGATTGTTGGGGGTAGGGTCTTCAGATCAGTTGGTGTTGCACACCCAGCCATCTGAAAAATTGGCCACGCCGATGACGCTGCGGTTCAATTCGGCGATGGAGTCGGTTGCCTCGGCATGACGCGAGAAATGTCTTGGTCCGTTGGTCGTCTCGATCAGGGTGACCACGTCATGCGACGACAGGAGCAGTTCGAAACTGCGCGAGCCATCGGCATTGGTGACCATTTTCTGCCGGTTGCCATAGGCCGGAACATCGGTGCCTCCGGCGGTCAGCAGGGACAGGGCGACCTTGCTGGCCACGGCTGTCGGCAACTGCGTCTGCAGACGGCACATCGGCACTTTCACATCGTCGCCAACCGGCACGGTACGTGCGTCCAGCATCATTGTGCCCGAGGCATCGACCACGTCATAGACATAGGCAGCGCCGCTCGGCGCAGCCGTATCCACGATCCGCATCAGCGGTGTCTTGGCGGTGACAAAGATCGTGTCGGCGCGGCGCACGAGCAGGTCGGCGCGGTCAATGTCGCACTGGAGTTCGGCCTGGTCGGCCTCGTCGCGCGACGTGTAGACGGCGCTCGACAGGTCGCTTGCGCAGCTGTCCGGCAGGTCTTCGAGCGCGTGTGCGCTCGCGGCCAGAAAAAGGGCGCCAAGTGCGGCAAGGCTGGTGCGTGTCATCCCTTTTCCTTTCCCCTCTTGATCGACAGGACGCCCGTACGGCTGACCTCGACAAGGCCCAGAGGCCGCATCAGGTCGACAAATTGCGTAATCTTTTCGGACGCACCCGTCAGTTCGAAAATGAAGCTCTCATTGGTGGTGTCTATCACATTTGCCCGGAAAATCTGAGAGATCCGCAGTGCCTCGACCCGTGCCTCGCCTTTTCCCGCGACTTTCACCAGGGCGAGTTCGCGTTCGATGCCCCGCTTCGACTTCGTGATGTCGATCACCTTGTCGACCGGCACGATGCGCAGAAGCTGGGCTTCGATCTGTTCCAGGATATGAGGCGTGCCCTGGGTCACGATCGTGATGCGCGACCGGTGTTCATTGGCATCGACCTCGGCCACGGTGAGGCTGTCGATATTGTAGCCCCGGCCCGAGAACAGGCCGACGACGCGGGCCAGCACGCCGGGCTCATTGTCGACCATGACGGCCAGTGTACGCCGCTCGACCGTTTCCTCGGCATGGGACATGTCATAGGCGGATGCGGGCTCGCTGCGGTCCTGCGCCTTTGTGAGGTCCTGTGGGCTCATGATGAAAACTCCTGCAGCACTTGTCCGCGGCGACGCGGATCAATGGCCTTGAACACTTCTGAAACAAAGGCCCGGCGGGCCGTGACCAGCTGGCTGATCCGTTCCGATTTTTCCTGTGTCTGCGCATCGCTCATGGCTGCCACGGGAAGCGGGGCGGGCCAGTCGGAGACGAGACGGTAACACGCATAGAGATGATCGAGGCAGGGCTGTCGATAGCCCTGATACCCGGCTTCGCGCTGCGCGCCATGGCCATCGCCGCGATCGACATTCGGGAAGAACAGGCGGCCGCGATCCAGCATGGCGGAGATGCGCGTGCGGGCGCGCGAGCGGCGCGCCTCGAAGTCCTCGGCGGGAAAGCTGCGGCCGGCTTCGCGCAGGGTTTCCTGCGCGTCCGACAACTCATTCACCGTTTCGTGGAACCAGGCGATGACGTCGGAATCATGGGCCAGGCGCAGATTTTCGGCCTGCATGCGGGACTGGCGGGACACGATCCGCCAGTTCGCCAGGAAGGAGGCGACAGCGACCACCGCCGAGACGATGGCGATCCAGTCGGCCCGCCCGAGACGACGGAACATTTCCTCAAGATCGAGCGCGTTTTCCATTCCGCGACACTTCCCCTTCGCCCCGGCCTGTCCTGTCAGGCCGGCCCGCTCACCCTAGACCAGCTTCTTGCCCGCGTCGTCGATTTCATCTCCCCGGATCTCGCCCAGGATCATTTCATTGTGCGCGGCACCTGACGGGATCATCGGCAGGCAGTTCTCGGCCTTCTCAACGCAGCAATCGAACAGGACGGGGCCCGGATGGTCAATCATCTCGCGGATCTTGTCGTCCAGTTCCACTGGATTGTCGCAGCGAATGCCATGGCCGCCCAAGGCCTCGGCAAGTTTCACGAAATCGGGCAGGCTGTCGGAATAGGAGTGGGAGTAGCGCTCGCCATGCAGCAATTCCTGCCACTGGCGCACCATGCCCATCCATTCATTGTTCAGGATGAACACTTTCACGGGCAGCTTGTGCTGCACGGCGGTCGACAATTCCTGCATCATCATCTGGATCGAGGCTTCGCCGGCAATGTCGATGACCAGCGCGCCAGGATGGGCTGCCTGAACGCCCACGGCGGCCGGCAGGCCATATCCCATCGTGCCGAGACCGCCGGACGTCATCCACCGGTTCGGCTCGTCGAAATGATAGAATTGCGCGGCCCACATCTGGTGCTGGCCGACTTCGGTCGTGATGTAGGTGTCGCGATCGCGCGTCAGCTCGTAGAGGCGCTGAACCGCATATTGCGGCTTGATGACGGATTCGGAGTTCGTATAGGCGAAGCAATTGCGCGCGCGCCAGATGTCGATTTCCTGTTTCCAGGGTTTCAGGTCCGGCTTCTTGCCCTTGCGGCTCTTGAATTCCTTCAACAGGGCGCCCAGCGCTTCGGCGCAATCGGCGATGACCGGAATGTCGACCCGCACGATCTTGTTGATGGAGGAGGGGTCGATGTCGATGTGCACCTTCTTGGAATTTGGGGAGAAGGCATCGATCCGGCCGGTGACGCGGTCGTCGAACCGGGCGCCGACACAGATCATCAGGTCGCAATCATGCATCGCATTATTGGCTTCGAAACTGCCATGCATGCCGACCATGCCCAGCCAGTCCGGATGCCCGGCCGGGAAGGCGCCGAGCCCCATCAGGGTGGACGTGACCGGATAACCGGTCGCCTTCTGCAGCTCGCGCAGCAGGCGTGTGGCCTCCGGGCCGGAATTGATGACGCCGCCGCCGGTATAGAAGACCGGGCGCCGGGCATGCAGCATCAAGTCGACCGTGGCCGCGATGGCGTCCGGATGGGCCGCCGTGTTCGGGTGGTAGGTCGGCTTGTGCACCCCGTCCTTGCCGATATAGGCGCCGGTCGCGAACTGGATGTCCTTCGGAATGTCGATGACCACCGGGCCGGGGCGTCCGGACCGGGCGATGAGAAAGGCCTCGTGAATGGTGCGGGCCAGCTGGTTCACATCGGTGACGAGATAATTGTGCTTGGCGCAGGTGCGCGTGATGCCGGTCGTGTCGCATTCCTGGAAGGCATCGGTGCCGATCAGGTGCGTCGGGACCTGGCCGGTCAGGACCACCATCGGGATGGAATCCATCATCGCATCGGCGATCGGCGTGACCATGTTGGTGGCGCCCGGTCCGGATGTGACGAGGCAGACGCCCGGCTTGCCGGTCGAGCGGGCATAGCCTTCGGCAGCGTGGCCCGCGCCCTGTTCGTGGCGCACCAGGATGTGACGGATGCCGTCGGAATTGTAGAGCGCGTCATAGATCGGCAGGACCGCACCGCCGGGATAGCCGAACATGGTGTCCACACCCTGTTCCTTCAGTGCCTTGATGACGATTTCTGCGCCGGTCATGGTCTTTGCATCCGCGGCAGGCTTGGTCTTTGTCTCGGTGGTCATGGAAGGGTCTCTGATCGGGCTGGGTCTGGACTGGAGCGAAAAAGAAAAAGGGCCCCAACGGAGCCCCTTGATGTGCGCGCATCCGCAACCGGCTTAGACAAGCCAGCTACGGATGCTTAATAACGAGTACTACGTATTTGCGCACGGTGCGTTTCCTCCAACGTCGCGATCAGGAATAATCTGCCTCAACCACCGTGTCAATCTCCCTGTACAAGGCAAGAATAACCCTCAAGCGGTCCTCCGGATCAGGTGAAGGAATGCGCGGCCAGAACGGAAACTGGCGACCAATCCACGTGAATTGCCGCTTTGCGTAGCGTCTTGTGTCGCGTTTCGCGTTTTCTGCGGCAAATTCTGCCGTGATCTCTCCGCGTGCGAAGGCCGCCAGCCAGGGCATGCCATGTGCTTTCATCGCAGGAAGTTCGGGATCGAGATTGCGGCTGATCAGCTGGCGGGCCTCTTCCATGGCCCCCTGCATGAGCATGCCCTCGAATCGGCGGTCGATCTTCTGATAGAGTTTTGCACGCGGCGGGGTGAGGGCGAATCCGATCCATTCGCCGGGCTTCAGGACAGGGGGTTGCCGGTCCTTCTGGAAATCGGTGATCGGCTTGCCGGTGGCGAGATAGACCTCATAGGCGCGGGCGAGACGCTGGCGGTCGCCGGTGCCGAGCCGGTCGGCGGTGTCCGGATCGACCGGGGCCAGCCGGGCGCGCAGGCCCTCGGCCCCTTCGGCATCGGCAATGGCGCGGACATCGGCGCGGATGTCATCCGGCACGGGGGGAATGTTGGACAGGCCCTCTGTCATCGCCAGCAGGTAGAGGCCGGTGCCGCCCACAACGATGGCGCGCTTGCCCTTCAGTTCCAGTGCGCGGATCGTGGCGCGGACATCTTCCAGCCAGTCGCCGGTGGAATAGCGCCGGGCCGCATCAACATGACCGAACAGGTGATGGGGGACGCCGTCCATTTCCGCGGCGCTGGGGCGGGCCGAAATCACGCGCAGGTCACGATAGACCTGCATGGAGTCGGCATTGATCACTTCCCCGCCCAGACGGCGCGCCACTTCTATGGCCAGGGCGGTCTTTCCGCTGGCCGTGGGTCCGTGAATGAGAATAGCAGGTGTCATGCTTATAGAGGTAAGGGCTTGTCAGCGGCGAGGAAACCCGTGATGAGGCGGGAATGGTTGAGAAAGCAGAAACCCCGATGATCCTCGTGGCCGCCGCAAACGCGCCGGAAAACAATATTGCCTCGCGTCTGGGCATGCTGCTGGGCGATCTGGGCCTGGCAGAAAGCCTGCCGCCGATACGGCGTCTCGGACGGGCGGGGGAGGTGGGCGCCGTCGAGGTTGCGCTGCCGGAAACGGGCGTGCCGCTGGCCGGACAGATCCTGTCGGCTCTGGATGCAGAGGAGATGGACGCGGCCCTTCTGCCGGTGGCAAACCGGCGCAAGCGGCTGCTGATCTCCGACATGGATTCCACGATCATCGGACAGGAATGCCTGGATGAACTGGCCGATTTTGCCGGGCTGAAGGCGGAAGTGTCCGCGATCACGGAACGCGCCATGCGGGGCGAACTGGATTTCGAGGGCGCGTTGACGACGCGCGTCGCCATGCTGAAAGGCCTGGCGCTGACTGCGCTGCAGCAGGCCTATGACGCCCGCATCTCCCTGAACACCGGCGCCCGGACACTTGTGGAGACGATGAAGGCGCAGGGCGCGACGACCGTGCTGGTCTCGGGTGGCTTCACCTTCTTCACCGGGCGGGTTGCCGAGGAGGCTGGTTTCGTCGCGCATCGCGGCAACACGCTGATCGATGATGGCGCTGCGCTGACTGGAGAGGTCGGGATGCCGATCCTCGGGCGTGAGGCGAAATTGTCGGCACTGGACGAGTTCTCGGCCGCTGCAGGACTGGGCCGCAACGACGCGCTGGCGCTGGGCGATGGGGCCAATGATCTTGCCATGATCCAGGCGGCCGGTCTCGGCATTGCCTACAAGGCCAAGCCGATTGTCGCCGCAGAAGCGCATGCCGCGATCAACCATACCGACCTGCATGCCGCCCTGTTCTTCCAGGGTTACTGCGCGGACGATTTCGTCACGGGCTGATCGGGCGCATGACAGGAGTGGCCCGAAGGGCTCGCGAACAATTAGTAATGTAATTACATTTGTGTTAGGCTTGCCCCCAGACAACACCGGAGGGAGGCCAATATGAGATCCATTCGTCGCCATCAGCATGGTGCAGCAGAGGTCGCGATGACGCCGATGCTGGACATCGTCTTCATCCTGCTGATCTTCTTTATTGTCACCACGACATTTGCCGCCGAGGAGACGATCGGTATCGAGGCGCCTGCGCCGACCGACGGGGGAAACCCGTCCAGCGCGATGCTGATCCAGGTCACGGAAGAGGGGCTGATTTCGATCAATGGCCGCTATGCGGATATCGGGGCGGTTGGCGCCAATATCGAACGCGTAAAGGCAGAAATGCCGGACGCCATGATTGTTCTGGAGGTCCGGCCGAAGACGCGTGTCGGAATCATCGCCCTGATCCGGGACGCGGCCTATGATGCCGGCTTTGTCGAAGGGGTGAGCCTGAAACTGGTGGACGCAGACTGATCAGGAATTGGTCAGGTCGACCGAAATGAACTGATCGAACCAGCCGGCTTCGCCACGCCGCTTCACGCGCAGCAATAGGGGCTGACGCGGCGTGGTCATCGCGGTCTCCACATTGCTGATCGTGTCCGTGACCGTCGAGACGCGTTCGAAGTTCACCTCGATGATCACGTCACCCCGCTGGAGCTTTCCGAAGGTGCGGCCACGGGCCGACACGGTGGTGACGACCACGCCATCGACATCCTTCGGGATGCCGTAGCGGCGGCGGACATCATCATCGAGACTGGTCAGTTCCGCGCCCAGATCGTTGGAACTCGCCGGAGCATCCAGCGCCGCATTGGCGGCCGGCGTGTCATCCTCGTCTTCCAGTTCGCCAAGCGTGACATTGACGGTGCGGGCCTTGCCGTCGCGCACCAGGGAGATAGGCACGGTGCGGCCAATCGGCGTGTCGTTGATCATGCGGGTCAGCTCACGCACGCTGGTGACGGTCTCGCCATCAAAGCGCAGCACGAGGTCCCCCACCTCCATGTCGGATTTTGCGGCCGGGCCGTCATCGGAGATGCGGGTGATGATGACGCCGCCCTTGCCGGTGGCCTTGTAGGCGCGGACCAGCGCCTCGTCCGCATCCTGTACATTGACGCCCAGCCAGGCGCGGCGCACCCGGCCTTCCTTGATGAGCTGGTCCGAAATTCGCTTGACCAGATTTGCGGGTACCGAAAAGCCGATGCCGACCGAGCCGCCGGTGGGCGAGATGATGGCCGTGTTCACGCCAACGACCTCGCCGCCGAGATTGAACAGCGGGCCGCCGGAATTGCCGCGATTGATGGCGGCGTCAGTCTGGATGAAATCGTCCGACCGGCCTGCATTCAGGTCGCGGTTGCGCGCGGAAATGATGCCGGCAGAGACAGAGCCGCCAAACCCGAACGGGTTGCCAATGGCGATCACCCAGTCGCCGACTTCCGCCCGGTCGCTGTCGGCCAGGTCCACATAGGGCAGGGGCGTGTCGGAGCGGACTTTCAGGACAGCCAGATCCGTGTCGCGGTCGCGGCCGATCAGGTCGGCCTTCAGCACGCGGCCATTCGAGAAATTGATGTCGATCTCGTCGGCATTCTCGATCACGTGATTGTTGGTGATGATGTATCCGTCTGCCGAAATCACGAACCCGGACCCGAGCGAACCTTCACGGCGGAAGCCATCCTCGTCCCGGCCGAAAAACTCGTTGAACCGTTCCATGGGCGAGCCCTCCGGAAAGGTGGGCATGCCGTCCGGGGCGATGGTCTGCGAGGTCGAGATGTTGACGACGGCAGGCATCAGGCGCTTCGACAATTCCCGGAAGCTTTGCGGCTGGACCTTCTGGTCGATGCCATCCACACGCTGCGACAGGCTCTCCTGAGCGTGGGCGGGCAGTCCGGCGGAGGCCGAACCGATGAGGAGCAAGGCAGCAAGGGCCGAAATGCGCATGGGCCGCTGAGCCTCCTTTCGAAGCACAATGTACACTATTCAGGGTAAACTATGGCGCTTTGCGGGCGTCTTGCAACCGGTTCAGAGAAACCGAACTGCAATGACGATGAAGATTGCGCCGATTGCCGCCGACCCAATGCCGGCAAGGGCAATTTCGCGCGGCGGCATACGCGACAGATACTCCGCCAGACGCTGCATGAAATCGGGGGCGGCCGCATAGACCACCCCCTCAATCAAGAGCCACATGCCGATCCCGATGAGGATCAGTTGAAGTGACATGCCAGGCGCGCCCTAGCGCGAGCCGCCATTGGCGCGGGCCCGGTCGATGAACTCGTCGCAAAGGCCAAGCGCATCCGGGCCGACAATGATGCGCGTGTCATCCTTGATCGAATTCTCGCAGGCGATCAGCGCGCGCTGGAAGCGGAAGAATTCCGGATCCTTGTTGTAGGCATTGGCATAGATTTCCGTGGAGCGGGCATCGCCTTCACCGCGGATGATCTCTGACTGTTCACGGGCCTGGGCCTCGATCACGGTCTTTTCCCGTTCGGCCTGGGCCCGGATCAGGCGGGCGCGTTCCTCACCCTCAGCGCGGATCCGTTCGGCTTCCTGCTTACGGGCGGTCTGCATCCGGCTGTAGACGCCGTCCGCCACTTCACGCGGCAGGTCGGCCTGGCGGATGCGCACATCGATGATGGAAATGCCGTCATCTGCCAGTTCTGCGGCAACCTTTTCGCGAATGCTGTCCATCAGGATGGCGCGCTGTCCGGAAATGATTTCCGGCACCGGCACGTCACCCATGACTTCACGGATGGACGCCTTGGTCACATCGTTCAGCTGGTCGCCGGCCGCGCGGATGTTGCGGAGGCTCTGATAGAATTTCAGCGGATCGCTGATGCGCCACCGTACAAAGGCGTCCACCGCCAGGCGCCGCTGGTCGGACGCCAGGACCTGGATGTTCTCGATGTCGAGCCCGAGATTCTTCCGGTCCAGTTTCTCGACGGTCTGGATGACCGGAATCTTGAAATACAGGCCTGCTTCGTCCGTGCCCGGCGCGTTGATCACGGCGCGGGGTTCACCAACTTGCAGGATCAGGGCCTGCTCGTCCTGGCGAACGACATAGAAGGAGTTGAAAATGGCGACGAGGACGATCGCCCCGACGGCCAGTGCCAGCCAGCTCAGATTACGCATCAGTTCTGCCCTCCGCGGTTTGCGGGCTGGACGCGGTCAAGCGGCAGGTAGGGAACTGCGCCGGCCCGGTTGTCCAGGATTGTCTTGTCAGTCCGCTCGAGCACGCGCTCCATCGTTTCGAGATACATGCGCTCCCGCGTTACACGCGGTGCCTTGCGGTATTCCTCATAGATCTGTTCGAAACGCGAGGCTTCACCCTGTGCGTCCGCGACGATCTGGTCACGATAACCTTCCGCTTCCTGCAGCAGGCGCTGGGCTGTACCACGCGCCTGCGGGACCACCTGGTTGGCATATTGCGTGGCGCGGTTGATGTTGGTCTCGGCGTCCTGTTCGGCCACGTTCACATCGTTGAAGGCCTCGATCACCTGTTGCGGCGGGTCGGCCTTGTCGATCTGGACACTCAGGATCCGGATGCCGGCGCGGTAATCATTCAGCAGGGTCTGGACCTGTTCGGCCACTTCTGTCTGCACGACGTCCCGTTCCGTGGTGATCACGCTTTGCAGCTTGGTCTTGCCGACCACTTCGCGCATCACCGATTCCGCCACCATCTCGACGGCGATGTCGGGCTGTTTGACGTTCAGGATATAGTCCTGCGGCGCTTCCGATTTCACGCGCCAGAACACAGAAAACTGGATGTCGACGATGTTTTCGTCTTCGGTCAGCATGAGGCTTTCATCCATGGTCTGGCCGATCTGTGTCGTCCGGCGGGCTTCAACCTCGACCAGTTCATGCTCCTCGAAGGGGGCAGGCAGGTGGAAGTGAAGGCCGGGGCCGAAATTGGTCTGCCATTTGCCGAACCGGAACACCGAGGCCTGCTGGCCCGGATCCACCATCACGACGCTGGTCGAGAGCCAGGCGAGCAGGGCGATACCTGCGATGACCAGGAAGCCGAGCGGGCCGAAATTGGTCCCGCCGCCACCGCCGCCACCCCGGCGACGGCCACCGCCGCCTCCGCGCTGGCGGAAGCGTTCCTGCATGCGCCGCATCTGGTCTTCGAGGTCATTGCCCCCGCTTCCCCCGGAGCCGCCGGGCCGGTTCCACGGAGAGCCGCCATCCTTGCCGCCTCCATTGTTGCCACCCTCGCCGCCCCATGGGCCGCTGGATTTCGTCTTGTCATCCCAGGGCATGAGCCCTCCCTGTATTGCTGTGCATGGGTTCTATATAGGCGCTTTGATGATAAGTGCATGCCTGTTTGCAGGCATCAAGAGCAGTGGAGTCGCACAGTTTGTTCGGATCGAAGGATAAATCACGCCGAAAGCTCGAGGAAAAGATCGCCGAGGTGCTCGGGCGGCCGGGCTGGCTCGAATCGGTTTCGGTTGGCGAGGATGGCCGCGCCGTGCTGGTCATCCAGGCCGATCCGGCAGCGCCGGAAGCCGCCGAGGCCCGCCGCATCGAGACCGAGGGCAAGGTGGAGCTGATCCCGGGCGTGAAATCCGTGACCAGCGTGCTCACGGCCGAGCGCGCGGCGCATGCGTCTCATTCCTCCCATGCGCCGGCAGCGCCGCAGAAACAGGTAAATCTCTCGCCTGCGCCTGCGTCCCGGCGGGTCGGGAAGGGCGCCCGGCTGTCGGACGAGGCGTTGCAACAGGGGCGCGTACCGTCGAGCGTGCCGAAATCATCCCTTCCGGGCATTTCGCGCATCCTCGTGGTCGCCAGCGCAAAGGGCGGGGTCGGCAAGTCCACCGTGTCGGTCAATCTGGCCATTGCCATGGCTAAGGCAGGCATGAAAGTCGGCCTGATGGATGCCGACATCTATGGGCCGTCCATCCCGACCATGTTGGGGACGGTGTCGGCCGAACCGAAAACCTCGCCGGAGACCGGCAAGCTGCAACCGGTCGAGGCGTGCGGGGTGAAATCCCTGTCCATCGGATACCTGTCCGACCCGGATGCGCCGATGATCTGGCGCGGGCCGATCGTGATGTCCGCGATCACGCAGATGCTGAACGATGCTGACTGGGGCACACAGGACGCCCCGCTGGATGTGCTGATCATCGACACGCCGCCGGGCACCGGTGATGCCCAGCTGACGATTGCGCAGCGCGTGCCGGTGACGGCGGCGCTGATCGTGACGACGCCGCAGGAAGTCGCGCTAGCGGATGTGCGGCGTGGTGCGGCCATGTTCGCCAAGACTGAAGTGCCTGTGCTGGGTGTGGTCGAGACGATGAGTTGGTTCGAGGATCCGGCCGGCACCCGTCATTACCTGATGGGGCAGGGTGGCGGCGCCGCGACTGCCGCTGCGCTGGGCCTGCCTCTGCTGGCCGAATTGCCGATGTTGCAGGCCATCCGGGAAGGCGGCGATGCCGGCAAGCCTGCGGCTCTGTCAGACGCTGCCGCGGGACAGCTGTTTCACGAACTGGCCCACCGCGTGGCGATCGAACTGGACGGCCTGACCTCGCGGCCGACACCGGAAATCGTGTTCGAGGATTAGTCCTCGCCGCCGAAATGGTCCGCGGCCAGCGTCGCAGCAAGGCCGATCATGTTGTCATAGCCGACCGTATTGTTGTTGAGGATGACGATCACGCCATCCTCCTCCGGCACCAGCATGATCAGGCTGAGATAGCCGATCAGGCGGCCATTATAGTAGGTGACGCTGACGTTCCGGTCGTCCGAGACAGGGAGTTCCGAAACGCTCCATGCCATGGGCGTATCGGTATGGAAGGCCTCTGCTGCGGCCGCCTCCGAATAGATAGCGCCATCCATGACGGCATGTCCCCAGATGTTCAGATCGTCCGCAGTTGACACCATGGAGGCCGTGCCGCGAAACAGGACCGGGTTCACGACGGGGATGATTTCGTAGACGCCATCATCATTCTTCAGGTAGTTCACGGCGAGGCCGCCCTTGTCCTGGTAGAGCTGACGGGTCTCGGTCATGCCCAGCGGATCCAGGATCTGCGTCTGTAGACGGGTCTCGTAATCCATTCCCGAATGGCGATCGATGATGAGCGCCAGCAGGAAGTAATTGACATTCGAGTACAGATAATCGCGGCCGGGGGTGAACTTCAGTTCCAATCCCTCAAGCGCCTCGATGAAGGTTTCGTTCGTGAAGGCGCGCTTCACATCATTGTTGAACCAGCCGGGAATATCGATGTAGTGCGGAATGCCGGACCGGTTCTGCAGCAGGTGGCGGACCGTGACTTCGCCGGCATAGGGCGCATCAAAGTCCGGCAACAATTCGGTCAGCGTCTGGTCCAGTCCCAGCTTTTTCTCATCGACCAGCTTCAGCACCAATGCCGCCGTGAAGCTCTTTGTCATGGAGGCGACGGGAAAGCGGGTGTCGAGGGTGACGTCTGCAGCATCCTCGGTCGGGGCCGCATTCACCGCTTCGCGCAGCAGGATGTCGTCACCCTTACTGACGAGGAGCGTGCCTGAGAACGCCAACTCGTCCAGCAGGGTTGTCAAATTGTCCGCGCCAGAATCGGAGGATTCTTTTGAAGCAGCGACCGGGGCTGTAGGCGATGAGCCAGCTGCACAGCCAGTCGCCAGAAGCGGGAGCGCGGCCAGCGCTGCGATGATCTTGTTCTTCATGACAGAGGCACCTGGTTGGAGGTTATCGACCCGTCCAGTCGTTTCCGAGCCATCTCGCCGGAACCGTTGGACCGTTTGCAAGTCACGCCATTTTACCCGTTCCGTATCAGGCGTTGAAGTTCAGCTTCAGGCCGGGTTCGGGCCAGCGGCACCGGGCGAGCTGGCCCGTGCTGGACAGGGTGATGTAGGCATCCTGCATGTCATCCCCGCCAAAGGCGATATTGGTGACGATCAGGTCCGGGAAGGCCGTATGGTGGAAGTCGCCGCCGGGGGTGATGGTCGTGATGCCGCCATTCAGGATGGTGGCGACGCAGACATTTCCGGCAGCTGTCATGGCCAGGCTATCGAAATATTGCAGGCCGGGCATGGTGGCGACGACGCGGCCGCCATTGAACGGGGAGGCCGGCTTGATCACACCGGGGCTTTCCAGATCGAAGGCCCACATCCGGCCGGTCATCGTATCGGCCATGTAGACGGTCTGTTCGTCCGGCGAGAGGCCGACGCCGTTGGGGCTGGTATAGTGGAAGTCGAGTTCGCTGGCCTCGCTGGCGCCATTGGCCAGGAAGAACAGGCCACCGAAATCGCGATGGCGGGAATAGGTCTTGCCGTGATCGGTGAAATAGAGGTTTCCGGCCTTGTCGAAGACAAGATCGTTCGGGCCTTTAAGCTTGTGGCCCTCGACCGTGTCGAGCACGCGCTCGACCTTGCCCGTCGACAGGTCGATCCGCTCGATGCGACCACCATCATAGTCGTCCGGGCAGTTCCCCGGGATCAGCAGCCCGTCCATTTCGGTGTAGATGAATCCGCCATTATTGCAGACCCAGAGCGCGCCATCAGGTCCGATGGCGAGGCCGTTCGGGCCGCCGCCCGGTGTGGCGATCACTTCCGTCTTGCCGTCGCCCCAGCACCGGGTGATGCATTTCTTTTCGATCTCGACAACAATGATGCTGCCATCGGCCATGACGACCGGGCCTTCCGGAAAGCGCAATCCGGTTGTGATGATCTCGAAGTCCATCGGCGTGTTTCCTCCTGCCGTTTTTGACAGGAGGTTAGGCGGCGATCTTCAGCGCGACAACAGATATCCTAGGGAGAAGTGAACGCTCCGACCCGGTCCAACTGGCGGATGGTAAAGCCAAAATCATTGCCTTCGTCGGCCTCATATCGTTCGGCGCCGGTTTCCTTCCAGAGGCTGGTGTCCACCTCCGGGAAGTAGGCATCCCCTTCGGGCTCGGCATCGACTTCGGTGAGATAGAGGCGGTCGGCAAGGGGCAGGGCCATCCGGTAGAGCGTTTCCCCGCCAATCACGAACACCTTGTCGGCATCCGTCCGGGCGGCGATGGCGCGCGCGGAGTTGATCGCGGCGGGAAAACTGGAATAGACGCGCGCGCCTTCGGCATCATAGGCCCAGTCGCGGGTCATCACGATGTTCTCGCGGCCCTTCAGCGGGCGCACCGGCAGGCTTTCCCAGGTCTTGCGGCCCATGATGATGGGACAGCCCAGCGTGGCCGACTTGAAGAAGGCCAGGTCGCCCTTGAGGCGCCAGGGCAGATCACCTGCCGCCCCAATCACATTGTTGCGGGCCCGGGCGGCGATGAGGCAGAGTTTCACATGTGCCGGCATACTGACCGATCCAATCTACAAACTAATCGAATTCACCGCAGGCCCTTGTGACCCCGTGAGACTGTGGTGATACATGGAGAGACGGTTTCGCAGGGGGAAGGCAACCTTCTTTCTTCAGTTTTTACAACAGGAAACGCAGTTCGGCAGGAGTTCGGTGTTATGAAAACGTTTGTAGACATCCTGACGAATGGAAACCCGGCCCAGATTGGCTGGGCCATGCCCGCCCTCCTGTTGTCGTTCCTGGCGATCTGGCTGTTGAGAGGACGTGGCTGGGCGCTTGTCTATGTGGCGCTGATTCCCTTCCTGAACTGGTCGTTCGGCGTCATTCCCGAGTTTCAGGTGGTCGCTCCGACAGGCACCGGCCTGACCGCGCAAGGCGTGTCCCTTCACCCGATGACCATGGTGACCGGCATGGTGTTCGTGATCCGTGACTTCGTGCAACGGGAAATGGGGCACCGGGTGCTGATCGTGATGGCCCTGGCGATTGCCTGGTCGTTCTACTACGCCTGGCCGGTGATCGCGCTGGCAAGCGGCGTGGCGTTTGCGATCTCCGAGGGCGTCGATTGGCTGTTGTTCACTTTCACCAAATACCGCCTGTCAACGCGGATCCTCCTGTCCAGCGCGCTCGCCGCCCCGGTGGATACAACCGTGTTTCTCTATGGCGCGGATCTGGCCAAACAGATGGAACTCGGCATGGACCCGGGCAATTCCCTGCATGTCTGGAACTGGATCGTCTTCGTGATCGGCAAGATGGTGGGGGCGGTGATCGTGTCGGCCATCATTCGGCGGCGGGAGGATTTGGGAAAGGTCGATCCGGCGGCCGCCTGACTGCGAAATCCGGAATTCTCCATATTGCTGATGCTCCAATAACATGCATATTTGCGCAAATATGCAAATAAGGAGTCGATCATGGCAGACGGCAAAAAGGATTATGACGCGATTACCGGAGCGATCAGTGCCGGTATTTCCGGGCTGCGCGGCACGGGCGCCAAGGAGACGATCAATCAGTTCAACGCCATGGCCAAGGCGGCTCTGGCTGAAGGGGCATTGGACACCAAGACCAAGGAACTGATTGCTCTGGCCATCGGCGTCGCGAAACAATGCGATGGCTGCATCGGATTCCATACCAAGGCCCTGAAGCGCCTTGGCGCAACCGATGAGGAAGTCGCCGAAACGCTTGGCATGACGGTGTATATGGGCGGTGGCCCGAACCTGATGTATGCAGGTGACGCCTGGACGGCATGGGAAGCGCTGAAAGACGCCTAGACGGCCACCGGGGCCTTGATGTGGGCGTGGGGCTCGTAGCCCTCGACGGTGAAATCCTCATACTCCCATCCGAACAAATCGGTCTTGTCCGGGTTCAGGATCATCCGGGGCAATGCGCGCGGCGCACGGGTCAGCTGCAACTGTGCCTGTTCCATATGGTTCAGGTATAGATGCGCGTCGCCGAATGTGTGCACAAACTCGCCTGGCTCCAGCCCCGTGGCCCGCGCCATCATCATTGTCAGCAACGCATAGGACGCGATGTTGAACGGTACGCCCAGAAAGACGTCGGCTGAGCGCTGATAGAGCTGGCAGTTCAGCTTGCCGTCCATCACGTTGAACTGGAACAGGCAGTGGCAGGGGGGCAGGGCCATGTCATTCACGTCGGCCGGGTTCCAGGCTGACACAATCAGGCGCCGGGAATTGGGATTGGTGCGGATTTCGTCCAATACCCACTGGATCTGGTCGATCACACGGCCATCCGGCGCGGCCCAGCTGCGCCATTGTTTGCCATAGACCGGGCCAAGGTCGCCATTCTCGTCGGCCCATTCATCCCAGATCGAGACCTTGTTGTCCTTCAGATACCTGATGTTGGTGTCGCCCTTCAGGAACCAGAGCAGTTCGATGATGATGGACCGCAGATGCAGCTTCTTCGTCGTCACCATCGGAAAGCCGTCGGCCAGGTCAAAGCGCATCTGGCGTCCGAATACGGCGCGCGTGCCGGTTCCGGTGCGGTCGGCGCGATCATGGCCATTGTCCAGAATGTCCTGCAGGAGATCGAGATATTGCTGCATGTCTGCCTCGGCTGGGAATCGGTATCCGGAGGTCACGATATCACGGAATGCCGCCCCGAGGGCAAGCGCCCGCAGTCCATTTGGCCAAGGCGGACCGGGCATCCGCTTGGTAAATGCGTGCTTTCGCGCCGGCCGGGATTTTACCGGATCGGGTGAAGGGGCGCGAAACCGGAAAGTCGGACAATCCGGCGGCTGTCGGGAAAGCCGGAAACAGGGGAGTCCGCATCGTGTCCATTCGCGCCGTCATTCGGAACGTGCAGCTGCTGGCCCGGGACGTCCGGGGCAATATCACCATGCTGACAGCCTTCATCCTGGCGTCCCTCGTCGCATTGGTGGGGCTGGCCGTTGATCTGGAATTCATCTTCCGCCAGCAGGCCCGGGTCCAGTATGCGATGGATTCGGCGGTACTGGCCGGGGCGTTGTCCCGCCAGGCGGGCGCAACCGACGAGGAAGTGATCGCGGACATCCGTACCTACATGTCGCCCCTGATCGACTCAGCCGGCGGCGGCATGAACTGTACGGCCGTCTCCGTCACCTTCTCCGAGGACAGCGAAGACATTCTTGGCAAGATGCGCTGCACCCAGCCGACTTTCATTTCCACCTTGTTCGGAAATGACGATATGAGCTTCAACGTGTCGTCCACATCGACCTTTTCGGTCGGCAAGATCGATGTGGCCTTCGTGTTCGATGTTTCGGGGTCGATGAACAGCAACAACCGGCTGTCATCCCTCAAGACGGCGGCGGTGACGGCCTTTGACGAATTGTTGCCCGACGATCAGGTGCGCGATGGAAGCGTCCGGCTGGGGATTGTCACCTACAACAATGCGGTCAATGCCGGGGCCTGGTTCGATGATGTGACGCGCGGCGTCACCATCCCGGCGGACACGTCGAACAGCAATGGCATCAGCAACTACAATTCCTACAATGGTGCCCGGATGTATGATCAGGCCACCGGCAAGCGATTCATGTATTACGAGACCGGGACCTGTACCGAATCCGATCCGGATGATTGCAACCAGCATGGCGACTATGACTGGGACGTGGCGCGCTGGTTCTGGGAAGACTCGTCGGCGCGCGACACATGCGTCTATGAGCGGACCGGATCTCAGGCAGACAGCGATGCCGCACCCGGAAGCTTCGCCTGGATCGGGGCCGGCAATCCGCGCTGGAATTTCTATGACAGAGACCGGGACAAGTATCGCGGCGAGAATGAAATCGAGAATGGCGGGGCGAACGGGTCCACCGGAGCGCTTGATTTCTACTATGCCACCTGCCGCCAGACCGGACCTGTTCCGCTGACCGAGGACAAGGCGGCCCTGACCGCCCATGTGAACAGCATGACGGCCAATGGCGGCACGGCGGGCCATCTGGGCGTGGCCTGGGGCTGGTATCTCGTTTCCCCGAACTGGAAGGACATCTGGCCGGAAACCGCCACGCCCTGGGAGTATGATGAGGTGAATGTCACGAAGGCCGTCATCCTGATGACGGACGGCGATTTCAATGTGACCCATCCCACCGCGAGCAAGAATTCGTTCCAGCAGGCCAAGGATCTGTGTGACGCGATGAAATCGGAGCCGTCGAATGTTCAGGTCTACACGGTAGGTTTCCAGGTGCCGGACTATGTCCAGAAGACATCGGATGGCCGGACCATCATGGAATATTGCGCGACCAGCCCGGCCTTTGCCTTCGACGCCTCCAATGGCGAAGAGCTGAAGGAAGTCTATCGCGAGATCGCCAAGTCGATTTCGGACCTGCGCATCAAGAGCTAGGCATCGCTGGCGGCGTGGCCATCCTCGATCCGGATGGTCTGCGCCCGGTCGCCAAAGGCTTCGAACAGGAAGGCCTCCGTTCCGGTCAGCCAGGCCTGGCCGCCAAGTGCGGTCAGTTCATCGAACAGGGCTGCTCGGCGATCCGCATCCAGATGGGCTGCGGCCTCATCCAGCAGGAGCAGGGGAGAGGGTCCGTCTCCCTCTGCCCGCAAGGCGGCGGCAGATGCGAGGATCAGACCGATCAGCAACGCCTTCTGCTGGCCGGTTGAGGCGTCCTTTGCGGGGGCCCCGGTTGGCCTGTGAATCACGGACAGGTCGGAGCGGTGCGGCCCGTCTATCGTGCGGCCGGCGGCCATGTCACGGCGCCGGGTCGTGCGGAACGTGTCTGCCAGCGCTTCGAAAATGGATTTGAAATCATCCCCTGCGCCTGCAGCCGCTTCGGACCTGCCCTCCAGGGCGAGGTCTGCTTTCGGAAAATAGCCTTCCGGCCGTGCATTGATGGCTGCCTGCAGCGCTTCCAGCACATGCGCACGGTTGATTGCCATCTCGGCGCCCGCCTCTGCCATGCGCGCCTCGATCGCGTCAGCCCATGCCGGGTCGACATGGCCACGTTCCAGCAATGCATTGCGCTCGCGCATGGCCTTTTCGTATCGCGCCGCCGCCGCACCATGCGTGGGCATGTGTGCCATCACCTGCCGGTCGAAGAAGCGCCGGCGGTCAGACGTACTGCCCCGGAACACGCCGTCCATGGCGGGGGTCAGCCAGACAATGCGGACAAGTTCGGCGAGGTCGGACGCGGTGGCCGGTGCCCCATCTATGCGGACCGTCCGTTTCGTGCTCGGGCTGGTCTCGAGACCCACGCCAATCCGTTGGTCGGATGCAAGGCGGGCAGACACGGCCCATCCGGCGGGCGCATCCTTGCGCGTCATGTCCTGCAGCGTGGCAGAGCGCAGGCCCCGGCCCGGGCCCAACTGGCTGACGGCCTCGAGCAGATTGGTCTTGCCCGCCCCGTTCGCGCCGTAGAGGCAGACATGCCGCCCGTCGAGGGGCAGGCTGAGCGACGCATAATTGCGGAAATCGGTCAAGGTCAGGCGGGTGAGCGCGGTCATTCCATTCGTCCGGGCAGCCCATGCCGGGCAGGCCCGGCCATTGGCAGGCTAGACGCGCAGCGGCATCAGAACATAGCGGGCGCTGTCATCCGACGGGTCGAGCACGAGGGCCGGCGAGGCCGGATCGCTGAACATGAATTCCGCTTCGACCGCTTCAATCTGGCCGGCAATGTCGAGCAGGTATTTCGCATTGAAGCCGATCTCCATTGCGTCCGACCCATACTCGGCTTCCAGCTCTTCATTGCCGACGCCGGTTTCGGCATGGTTCACGGCCAGAACCAGTTTGCCATCCGACAGGGACATCTTCACCGACCGCGAGCGCTCTGCCGACACGGTGGACACACGGTCGACCGCAGCTTCGAAGGCCTTGTTGTCGATGGTCAGGCGCTTGTCATTGCCTTTCGGAATGACGCGGCCATAGTCCGGGAACGAGCCATCGATCAGTTTCGAGGTCAGCACGGCACGTCCGGCGCGCACGACGATCTTGGTGTCGGACACCTCGATCTCGACATCGTCCTCGACGCCATCCACCAGGCGGCGGGCTTCGGCAATCGCCTTGCGCGGCACGATGATGCCTTCAAGGTTTTCCGATCCGGCGGGTGCGGGCAGTTCCGCCAGGGCCAGGCGGTGACCATCCGTGGCCACGGTGCGCAGCACGGCATTGCCGTCATCGGCCTTGGCGCCATGCAGGTACACGCCATTGAGATAATACCGGGTCTCTTCGGTGGAGATGGCGAAACGGGTCTTGTCGATCAGGCGGGCGAACTCCTTGCCGCCCAGTGAGAATTTCGTGGCCGTGTCGTCCGAACTCATGGTCTGGAAGTCGGAGGCGGGCAGGGTGGGCAGCTCGAAGTGCGAACGCCCGGCCGTGATCATGAGGCGCTGGCCTTCCGGCTGGACTTCCAGTTCCACCTCGGACCCGGCCGGCAGTTTCCGGACGACGTCGAACAGCGTTCCGGCCGGCGCAGTGATCGCGCCGTCTCGGGCAACAGTGGCGTCGGCGCTGTCGACGGCCTCGATGTCGAGATCGGTTGCCGTCAGCTTCAGCTCGCCATTGCCTGCCTGCAGCAGGACGTTGGAGAGGATCGGAATCGTGTTGCGGCGCTCGACCACATTCTGCACATGGGACAGCGCGTTGAGCAGGTCGCCGCGTTCAATCGTCAGTTTCATCGTCCGTTCCGTTCGTCGAGGGCCGTCAGGACGCGGCCCGGAAGTGTTCGCCAATCCAGCCGGTTTCGCCCGAACCTGACTGTCCGGTGCGGAATCGGCCCGCTCTCAAGGAAGAGCGGGCCGAGCACACTTACTCAAACGCGTGTAAAAGCCAAGCGCCGATCACCATTTCTGTGGGAATGGCAGCAGATGCCCTAATTCATGCCCGCAGCCTGGAGCTCCAGAATGGTTTCGCTGACGGCCTTGATGTCGGTCGCCAGTTCCGTGTCCGACTTCAGCGCCTTGGTCACCTTGCGGTGGGCGTAGAGGATTGTCGTGTGATCGCGCTTGCCGAAGCTGTAGCCGATCTGCGGGAAGGATTTCCCGGTCAGTTCGCGGCACAGATACATGGCGATCTGGCGTGGATACACCACGGCGCGCGCCTTGCTGGGGCTTTCCATGTCGGCCTTGGTCACGTCGAAGACCTTCATGGCGGCCTTCTTGACCAGTTCGATCGAGGGTTGGCGGACATCGCCTTCGGTCCGGCGGATGATCTTGCGGACCATGTCCAGCGTGGGCGTGCGGATGCCGAAGGCGGCCTCTGTGTAGAGGTTCCAGATGGCGCCCGTCATTTCGCGGGCCTGTCCGCGAATGCCGGCATTGAACTCGGCGATCATCTCGTCGCTCACCACAAAGTCCGGATGGCCAGCCTGGATATGGTCGGCCAGGCTCCGCATGATCTGCTGGCGCATGCCGGCATCGGGAGCGCCGACCTCGACAGTGGTGGCCCCTTTCAGCTCACTGATCATGCGGGGGCTGAAGCCGGTCACGTCCCCGGGCGCCTTGTCACCGGCCAGCACGACATGCCCGCCATTTGCGGTGACTTCGCGGATGTTCTGGAACAGCTCGGTTTCCGTGCCCGGCTTGCCGCTGATGCGGTGCAGGTCATCGATCATCAGGATCGTGGCGGCCCGCAGCCGCTTCTTCAGCGCGCTCGTATCCTTCACCTTCACCCCGTCGGTATAGGATGACAGGAATTCCTCTGCCGTCAGGTAGACGACATGGCAGTCATCGCTGCGACGCTCGGCGGCGGCTTTCAGCGCGTGAAGAATATGCGTCTTGCCGGTGCCCTGAAGCCCGTAGAACAAGGTTGTCAGCGTCCCGACCGGCAATCCGCCCGCAATGCGTCTGGCCATCTGCACGGCCAGTTCATTGGCCTCGCCGGTGACCAGCGTGTCGAAGCTCATCACCGGGGCACCGGTGGCGACGCCGGTCGAGGCAGCTTCGGTAGTTTCGACCACAGGTGTCTCGTCACGGGCCCAGGGGTCCTCGACATTTTCCACCAGGTCGGCCGGAGCATTGCGCCAGCAAACCAGCTTGACGGCGCGCCGGGCCGGATCATGCTCGCGCCAGATGCGCTGGATCGCATGCCGGTGTGTGCCGTCCACCCGGTCGAAATCCAGCGGGTCGCGCGCGGCAATCACCATTTCGCCATTGAACTCGGCCACCAGCCGGAGTCCGTCGATCCAGCGGTCATAGTCCGCCTTGTTCAGGATCGTTGCGAGGTGCGCCTTGACGGAGAGCCAAATCTCTTTGCCCGGAGCGTTCTTGTTGTTCTTGTTGTCGTTGAAGTCTACGCCAGTTTTTGAATCAAAGAGTCTGTTCCCGTCCATGCCGAGCCCCATTTTCTAATTATATTTCACCCTGACCAACTGGCACACAGTTCCCGTTCCGAACCTGGATCCGGACACACAAATACTCCGTGTCGGGAGAACTTTTCTGTTGGTAAATTGAAGTTACTCAACCGGTGTTTTGCTGACAAGTGCTACTTTTTTTTGACAGCGGGTTTTGGCTGGTTGACTCTTTTTCGTGTACCTCAAACCGCATATAAATCAGGAGGTTGAGCCCTGCTCTTTTTTTGTGAGTGAGTCGATTCGCACTTTTGTTCGCAACTGTTCTGTCAACAGGGGGCAAGCGTACAAGCCTGTGGATTTCCAGAAAAAAGACACCGTTGAAAATGCAAAAATGCAAACCACTCACATTACTGCATCGCGGAGCCTGCCAGTAAGATCAAATTCGCAATCCTTCCATCAAATGTCCATGAGCAAGGAGGCTGGCGGAGCAGACGTCCAGATTTCTGGATTGGCAATCTTGACACGAAAAAACCCGCCTGACCAATCAGGCGGGTTTCAACTTTAAAGCCGTGAAACGGTCAGCTCAGCCCATTGCCTTGACGCGGGCGGACAGGCGGGAAACTTTCCGGGATGACGTGTTCTTGTGCATCA
The DNA here is from genome assembly GCF_017792385.1 of Hyphomonas sp. Lineage (NCBI taxonomy): Bacteria > Pseudomonadati > Pseudomonadota > Alphaproteobacteria > Hyphomonadales > Hyphomonadaceae > Hyphomonas > Hyphomonas sp. The sequence continues at coordinate 1,900,150 of NZ_CP051230.1, forward strand.
CACCCTTGGTGACGGCGCGCATCAGTTCCGGCTGCGCATTGCGCAGGGCTTCCTGGGCTGCCGACTTGTCGCCAGCCTCGATTGCTTCCTCGACCTTGCGAACGAAGGTGCGCACGCGCGAGCGGCGGGCCTTGTTCACTTCAGTGCGGCGCGCAATCTTGCGGACCATTTTCTTGGCAGAACGAGTATTAGCCATAACAAACTCCTGTGGCCCGAAGGGGTCCCTTCGGGCTGAAGGCGGGGGAATACATAAACGGCGCGGAGGCGTCAACAGCGCAATTGGGCCTGATGGCAGGAAATAGCAGGTGTGACGGGGCTTTCTACATCACTTGTCTTTGAAGTGCGCTGAACGCTTTTCGACATAGGCCGCCATGCCTTCTTTCTGGTCATCGGTCGAGAAGAGGGACTGGAAGAGACGGCGTTCGAACTGGATGCCCTGGGAAAGGGGCGTTTCATAGGCGATCTTGACCGCTTCCTTCGTCATCATGGCCGCGGCCAGCGGCATGGAAGCGATGGTGCGCGCCATGTCCCGGGCGGCGTCCAGCAATTCGTCGGCAGGCACCACGCGGCTGACCAGGCCGCAGCGTTCGGCTTCGTCGGCATCCATCATCCGGCCGGTAAGGCACAATTCCATTGTCTTTGACTTGCCGATGACACGTGCAAGGCGCTGCGTGCCGCCCGCCCCGGGCATCACGCCGAGGCGCACTTCAGGCTGCCCGAACCGGGCATTGTCGGCCGCCAGGATGATGTCGCACATCAGCGCCAGTTCGCAGCCCCCCCCGATGGCATAGCCCGCCACCGCAGCGATGACCGGTTTGCGGGCGCGCGCAGCCCGTTCCCAGTTGCGGCTGATGAAATCCTCATAATAGGATTCCGGATAGGTCTTTTCCTGGATCTCCTTGATGTCCGCCCCGCCGGAAAAGGCTTTCTTCGAGCCGGTCAGGATGATGCAGCCGATATTCTCGTCCGCCTCGAACCGGTCCAGCGCATGGGTCAGTTCGTTCATCATCTCTTCGCACAAGGCATTCAGGCTCTCGGCGCGATTGAGCGTGACGACGGCAAAGCCGGCCTCTTCGTCAATCTCGGTGAGGGGCGTTTTGTAAGACATTCGGATAATCCTGCTGGTCGCGGTTTGGCGCTGGCACTCTGCATGCCGCTGCCGTTTGAATTCGGGACACTCTAACGTCCGGTGCCCGGGCCGGAGACTCTCTGGGCGGTCAGTGTTCTTGTCGCGGGAAATCGCGAAGGCGGGCCTATACTCCAAACATGACGGGTTTGTCATCTGGCGTGAGTCATATGCCGCATGGCCCCCATTCATTCCCCAGTGGCTGTTCGGCGGGCGGCGACCTATATCCCGCCCATGAGTGATGACAGCCAAACATTTCGAGACCCGGAACGCAATCGCCTTGCCGGACGCATAGCCCGAACGGCCCGGGTTGGTGCAAATCTGTCCGGAGCGGGCCTGACATTTGCCACCCAGAGCCTGTTTGGCGGCGATCAGGGCGACGAGAAGATCGCACGTGCCCTGGCGGCGGCGCTTGGCAAGTCGAAAGGGCCCCTGATGAAAGTGGCCCAGATGGTTTCGACCATTCCGGATTTCCTGCCGCCGGAATACGCCGCCGAACTGAGCCAGCTGCAGGCCGAAGCGCCGGCCATGGGCTGGCCGTTCGTGAAGCGCCGCATGCGCGCCGAACTGGGGCCAGGCTGGCAGGAGAAGTTCGCAGGGTTTGAAAAGGAGGCCGCGCACGCCGCCTCCCTGGGGCAGGTTCATCGCGCCACGCTGCATGACGGGCGTCAGGTCGCCTGCAAGCTGCAATATCCGGACATGGCCAGCGCGGTGGAATCCGATGTCGGCCAGTTGAAGACCATGCTGGGCCTGTTCCGGCGGATGGATGGCTCGATCGACCCCAGCGAGATGGTGGACGAGATCACTGACCGGCTTCGCGAGGAACTCGACTATGCGCGCGAGGCAAAGCATATGGCGCTTTATGCCCATATGCTTTCGGAGCGGGATTTCGTGACGGTTCCCGATCCGGTGGAAGACCTGTCGACGGACCGGCTCCTGACCATGAGCTGGGTGTCGGGTCAGCGGCTCGACGCGTTCGAGGATGCACCACAGGAGGTGCGCAACCGGATCGCAGAAATGCTGTTCTGGACATGGTGGGGGCCGTTCAACGCCCATGCCGTCATTCATGGCGACCCGCATCTCGGCAATTATCAGGTGACGGGGGAGGGCACCGGCCTAAACCTGCTGGACTTCGGCTGCATCCGCATCTTCCCCCCGCAATTCGTCAGCGGCGTTGTGGACCTCTACCGCGCCATCCTGGCGGATGATTTCGACGCGGCCTATGCAGCCTACGAAAAATGGGGGTTCAGCGGCCTGTCGAAGGAGCTGGTGGAAGTGCTCAATATCTGGGCGCGCTTCATCTATGGCCCTCTGCTGGATGATCGCGTGCGGTCCGTCGCCGATGGCGTCAGTCCCGGCGAGTATGGCCGCAAGGAAGCCTTTGAGGTGCGCAGGCTGCTCAAGGAAAAGGGGCCGGTGAAGATCCCGCGGGAGTTCGTCTTCATGGACCGGGCCGCCATCGGACTCGGCGCGGCGTACCTGCGCCTGGGGGCGGAGCTCAATTTCTATCGCCTGTTCAATGAAAGCCTGGAAGGGTTCGATGTCGCGGCAGTTGCCAAACGCCAGGCGAGCGCCAAGGCGGCGGTTGGTCTCGACTGACGCATGGTTAGTTCTGGCCCTCGCGCAAACTTGGCGCTAATCCGCTTCGCATGAGCGATGACCTGACCCGAAACCAGACTTTCGAAACGCCCGAGGGCTATTCCATCCTGCCATGGCATCGCGGCTTCGGCCGACAGATCGGGCCGCTGTTCGAAAAGCGGGACGAGACCGGCGTCTATCGCGCCTTCCGAGTGGAAGAATACCACACGAACGGCATGATGAATGCGCATGGTGGAATGGTCATGACCTTTGCGGACATGGCCTGGGGCGCCGCGGTGGAGAAGGATGAAGACACCTGGTGGGTCACGGTTCGCCTTCTGTGTGACTTTCTGTCCGGCGCGCCGATGGGCAGCTTTGTCGAGGGCAAGGGCGAAGTTGTGGGCCGTCAGGATGATGTCTTCACCGTGGAAGGCCGCATCTGGACCGGCGACAAGCTGCTGATGCGCGGCACCGGCATCTTCAAGGTGATCGAGCGCCGCGATGGTGCACAGAAACCCTTTGTCCGTCCGGGCGACAAGGCTTGAGGCCCGCGACCAAGCTTGACTCCGGCCAAGGGCGTCAGTATCCGCCAACGCAATGAACATTGCACTGCACCACCATCATCACCATTCGTGACGCGCCGATGAGGCGCGAACCGGTTCGGCTGCGTCTCCTGCAAGTGTTCATTTCCCGGAACCAGATCAGATGAGGCAGGCTGCGCCCCGGTCCGTGCCGCGCCGTCGTGTTGCCTTTCCAATCGGGGCGTCTCCGTCTATGCGGGGCGCGTCGGCAACCAGGACCAGAGACGACCATGAGCGACAAGGACACACCGCCCCTCACAGGCAAGGACCTCGCCCGCAAGCCGCGAGGCTTCCCGGACAAGCGTGAAAGCCTAATTCACGCGCAGGCCGGACTGGTCGAGACCATCACGGGCGTCTACCGCCAATGGGGGTTCGAGGCGCTGGAGACGGGCGCATTCGAATATGCCGATGCGCTCGGCAAATTCCTGCCGGATGATGATCGCCCGAATGCAGGCGTCTTCGCCATTCAGGATGATGACGAGCAATGGATGGCGCTGCGCTATGATCTGACGGCGCCGCTCGCGCGCTTCGTGGCGGAGGCGGGCCAGTCGCTGGGCAAACCGTTCCGCCGGTATGCTGCCGGGCCGGTCTGGCGCAACGAGAAGCCCGGACCGGGCCGCTTCCGCGAGTTCTGGCAATGCGATGCCGATACGATTGGCGCGCCGGGCTTTCACGCCGATGCAGAAATGATCGCGATGGGCGCCGAGGCGCTGCGCGCAGTCGGTATGGAGACGGGCGAGTTCGTGATCCGTGTGAACACGCGCCGCCTGTTGAACGGGGTGCTGGATGGCGTGGGTGCGGCGAAGGCCGAAACGCGCCTCGCGATCCTGCGGGCCCTCGACAAGCTGGACCGGTTGGGCGTTGACGGCGTCGCGGACCTGCTCGGCGATGGCCGCATGGATGAAAGCGGCGACTATACAAAAGGCGCAGGGCTCGGCGCGGCGGAAGTCAAGCGCGTGCTTGCCTTCGCGCAGGCGGGCGCGGACACACGGGCCGAAACGCTCGAGAATCTGGCCAAGGCCACCGGTGACACCGAAGAAGGCAAGACCGGACTTGCGGAACTCGCAGCCATCGCAAAGGCGCTGGAAGCGCTTGGTGCGCCTGAAGGGGACGTCGTGATCGACCCGTCGGTCGTGCGCGGCCTCGAATACTATACCGGCCCTGTTTATGAAGCCGAGCTGCTGCGCGAAGTGACCGGTGAGGATGGCAAGACCTATCGCATCGGCTCGATCGGCGGCGGCGGTCGCTATGATGACCTGGTCGCCCGCTTCACCGGAGAAACCGTGCCGGCGACCGGCTTCTCCATCGGCATCTCGCGGCTTGCTGCTGCGATGCACATCATGGGAGAGACCGAGAAGCTGGATGGCCCGGTCGTTGTCCTGAATTTCGACAAGGAAGACCCGTCAATCGCTTTGCAGATCGCAACCGAGCTGCGCCGCGCGGGCATTCGGGCCGAAGCCTATATGGGATCGTCCGGCATGCGGCCGCAGATGAAATATGCCGACCGCAGATCGTCTCCCGCCGCCATCATGGTGGGCGAAGATGAACTCGCCAAGGGCACGGTCACGATCAAGGATCTTGAGATGGGCGCTTTGAAGGCCAAGGCCATCAAGTCCAATGAAGAGTATCGCGAAGCGCGCCCCGGCCAGTTCGAGGTGCCGCGTGCAGACATGGTCGAGGCCATCCGCAAGATCGTCGAGGCCCAGAAATGACACATGACGCCCTCGTCGCGGCGGCCCGCGGCGTTTTCGAGGCGACAGGCGCCGAGCCGGTCGACCCGGCCTACATCCTGCCGTCCGACATCCCGCTGGAATTGTCGGGGGAGGCAGTGCGCGCCCGCCTTTGTGTGTTTTCCGATCATCGCGGAAGTGAAATGGTCATGCGGCCCGACCTGACTCTGCCGGTGGCGGGACTGGAAGCGGACCGCCGGGCCGCAGGCGGCGACGGCGCAAAGGCCTACACCTATGCGGCCCGGGCCTTCCGCCTGCCGGCTGCCGGGGGCGATCCGATGGAGTTCACTCAGGTCGGCTTCGAATGGTTCGGCAAGGACAGCAGCGCCGCGTGTGATGCCGAGGCGTTTGCGCTGGTGCGGGAGGCCGTCGCGGCCTGTGACGTGACTCCCGCCGCGACCGAGATGGGCGATCTCTCGATCTTTCCGGCCTTTGTCGATGCGCTCGGCCTGGCGCGGATCACGACAGACCTGCTGAAGCGGGCCTTTCGGCAGGAAGGCGGGGTCAGCGATTTGTTGGCCGCAGCGCCGCAGGCCCCGGCAGAGGATCTGCAGCCCGTGCTGGACGCGGCAAGCGCGAAAGAGGCCGAGGCAGCCTTTCTGACCGTGATCGCCGCACGCGGCATTCCCATGATCGGCACGCGAAGCGTGGCCGAAATCGTCGCCGGCCTGCGTGGCCAGGCGGCAGTCCACGCCGCTGGCGGCATCCCGGAGGCCGCGCGGGCAGCGCTTTCTGACCTGGCAGGCGTCAACTGCCCGGCGGGTGAGGCGGCAGATGTTCTGGGCGCCATTGCTGGCCGGCATGGCCTTGACCGGATGCATGATGCGATCGAGCGTGTCGCCCGGCGCATGGATGCCATGCTCGCCGCAGCCCCCGAACTGACAACGGAAGCCCGGTTCCGGTCAGGCTTCGGCCGCCGGTTCACCTATTATGACGGCTTCGTCTTCGAGACATTCGGCCAGAATCTCAGCTCCCGCCAGCCCTTCGCGTCGGGCGGGCGGTATGACGGCCTGATCGAGGGCCTGTCCCGGTCCAGGGCCGCCGCGTCCGGCATTGGCGGCGTGGTGCGTCCCGACCGGATCCTGCGTGCAAAAGGAGAGACGGCATGAGCATCCTGTCGCTGGCAATTCCGTCCAAGGGGCGGCTGAAGGAAAAGTCCGAGGCCTGGCTGCGCGCGCAGGGGTTCGAAGTTCGCCAGATCGGCGGGGAGCGAGGCTATCAGGCCGAGATCACCGGACTGGGCGAGGTGGACATGCGTCTCCTGTCCGCCCGCGAGATTGCGCAGGGGCTGGTCGATGGAAGCATACATGCCGGTGTGACCGGTGAAGACTTGCTGCATGACCTTGCCCCGACCGGGCCGGAGGATTTCCACGTTTTGGAGCGACTCGGCTTCGGCGGCGCGGATGTAATTGTGGCAGTGCCCCAGGCCTGGCTCGATGTGGACACGATGGCAGACCTTGAAGCGGCCGGCGCGGCCTTCCGGAAAGCGCATCACCGGCGTTTGAGGGTGGCAACCAAATATATGCGCCTGACGCGGCGCTTCTTTGCGGCCAAGTCCGTGGGGGAATACCGCCTCGTGGAAAGCGCCGGGGCAACCGAAGCGGCCCCCGCCACAGGCGCCGCGGACGTGATCGTGGACATCACGTCTACCGGGGCCACGCTGAAGGCAAACGGGCTCAAAATAGTTTCAGATGGAATAATCCTGAAAAGCGAGGCGGTGCTCGCCGCCTCTGCCCATGCCGACTGGAATCCGGCGGCGCGCAAGTCCCTGTCTTTATTGCGCACTGCAGCAAAAGTTGAAGAACTGCTCGGATTGAAAAATTTGAATTCACAATCTTGACACACGCGTTAAAGCGCGGCCATATGACACGGCAAGTTTCTGGGAGGAAACGCTGCAAACGGTGGAAGGCGCGGAAGCTGGTGGAAGCTCTCCGCGCCTTTTTTCATCGCGCGGGCGGGCTGGGGTCCACCAAGACGTTCCGGAGCAACGGCTCAGGTGAGGTAGGGGGCGTTTTTGGACATCACCCCGGCCCGTCTTGGCTTCTTGATTATCAATAAGACCTTATCGAAAAACGTCAATCATTATTATCGTTTTTCGATTAAATTTTTTTCATGCAATTCATTAGCCTTGCTCAAGGGCCATCGCGCCCCCTGCGGCTGCCAGCCCGTGAGTTGACTTCCCCCAGCGGCGCGGCCAAGCGTGGAGCCAAACAAGGTATTGCGCACGCAAGGGAGTTATCATGAGCGATCCGCGCCAGCACATCATGCCGGTCTACCGGCCGCCGGAACAGGTTTTCGAGAAGGGGGAGGGCGTCTACCTCTTCACCGAGGACGGCACGCGATATCTCGACTTCATTGCCGGCATCGCGGTGAACGCGCTCGGCCATGCCCACCCGGCCATGGTCGAAGCCCTTCAGGACCAGGCCGGCAAGCTCTGGCACACATCCAACATGTTCCGTGTGCGGGGCGCCGAGGAATTGTCCGACAAGATCTGCCGCGACACGTTTGCCGACCGGGTCTTCTTCACAAATTCCGGCACTGAGGCTGTCGAATGCGCCATCAAGTCGGCCCGGAAATATCATTGGGCCAATGGCAATGAAGAGCGCATCGACATCATCACCTTCACCGGCGCGTTCCATGGCCGCTCGCTCGGCGCCATCAATGCCGGCGGCAATCCGAAATACCTGGAAGGCTTCGGCCCGAAACTGCCGGGCTTCGTGCATCTTGAATGGGGTGACCATGACGCGCTGAAGGCGGCCGCGGCGCAGCCGACGACGGCGGCGGTCTTTGTCGAGCCCGTGCAGGGAGAGGGCGGTGTGCGTGCCATGCCCGATGCCTGTCTGAAAGGACTGCGCGAGCTTTGCGACGAGCACGGCATCCTGCTGATCTATGACGAGGTCCAGTGCGGCATGGGCCGGACCGGCAAACTGTTCGCCCACGAATGGGTGGACGGGGCCGCGCCGGACATTCTCTGCTCGGCAAAGGGGATCGGCGGCGGCTTCCCGTTCGGCGCATGCCTGACCACTGAAGCAGTCGGTGAGCACATGCAGCCCGGCAGCCACGGCTCCACCTATGGCGGCAATCCGCTGGCCATGGCCGTCGGCAATGTCGTCTGGGATATCATCGCCAGCGAGGAATTTCTTGCCGAAGTGCGCCGCGTGTCCGGCACGCTGGCGCAGGGACTGAAAAGCCTCGCCGACAGCCATCCGGACAAGGTGGACTCGGTCACCGGCAAGGGCCTGCTGACCGGCCTCAAGATGAAGTCCGATCCGAAAAGCCTTCAGGGTGTCTGCCGCGAGAAGAATCTTCTGGTCGGGGTCGCAGGCGCCAATGTGTTGCGCATGGCCCCCCCGCTGGTGATCACGGATGAGAATGTCCGTGAGGCGACGGGGATCCTGGACGCCGCGCTCAGCGACTGGGAAGGATGAGGCTTGGGCTCTGCCTGCTGACGGCAATTCTGTCAGGGTGCGCACATGTTGCGCCCTTGACGGACATTCAGCAGGACACACTGGCGGACGGACAGGAACTGTGTGACCTGGTCCGCGCGAACTATGTCTATCTGGACAAGCGGCAACCGGGCTGGGATGCAACCTGCCGCCACCTGCCGGATCAAGCGGGTCACGTGTCGACCCGGCCGGAGCAATTGCGCGTTCTGGAGACCCTGACCGACGCGCTGCATGATCCGCACATTACGTTCGGGACCAATTCATCGATTTCACCACGTCTTGTGCCGTCCGGGGCAGATTACTGGCTGGAGGAGGATCGGGTCATCGCTGTGCGCGCAGGCAGCGCTGCCGCGCAGGCAGGGCTGGCGGTGGGGGATCAGATTGTCTCCGTGAACGGCCGCACGCTGGGCGATGCCTTGCGATCCCGCCTTCAGCCCCCGGACACTGCCGCCTCCGAAGCGCAGCGGAACTGGGCCCTCAACGCTGCGGCGGCCGGCTATCGGGATGAGCCCAGATCCGTAACCATTCTGCGTGATGGCCAGTCCCATGAGTTGACCCTGGAAGGTCGTGCGGTCGTCCCACCTGAATCGCCGCTCACGGCTCGCATGATCGACGGGGCAGTCGGATACATTCGCCTCAATGATTCCCTCGGCGAGACCTCGACGGTTGTTGCATTCGATGCGGCCATGGACTCGCTGCGGGGAGCGCGGTTCTGGATTCTGGATCTCCGGGATACGCCCGGCGGGGGCAGCACGGATATCGCTGAACCCATTCTTGGCCGGTTTCTGTCAGATTCAGCCGCCTATCAGCGCATTCGGCCCACGGATGGTCCTGAATGGGTCAAGGTCGCCGAACCCCATGGTGCCTGGACGGCCGAAGGGCCGGTTGCCGTGCTGGTCGGGCGGTGGACCGGCAGCATGGGGGAAGGCCTTGCGGTCGGGTTCGACGGCGCCGGGCGGGGAGACGTTTTCGGCAGCGACATGGCACGGTTGGCTGGCGGCGTCGAAACCTTCACGCTCAGCCGGACAGGGTACCCCATCCGCATTCCCACTTATGATCTGGCGCATCTGGACGGCACGCCGCGCCATGTCTGGTCGCCGCCTCACATTGTTCTGGCAGACAATGGCGATGGGCCAGACCTTGCCTTGCAAGCGGCGCTGGACTGGTTCGCGGAGTTTGCGAATCCAGCTGTCAGACCGGGCGTTCTGCGATAGGGTTGCGCCATGACCCAGCTTCGAATTGCCTGTGTCCAGTTGCGCTCCGGTGTGGAAGTGGCCCCGAACATCGAGGCGACATCTGCCCTCATCCGTGAGGCGGCGGGGAAGGGGGCGCAGCTGGTTGCAACACCGGAAATGACCAATTTGCTGGACATCCGCCCCGGCATGGCGCGGCCGAAGATTGTTGCGGAGGCGGACGATCAGACCTTGGCCGCACTGCGTGCGCTGGCGGCGGAGCTTGGCATCTGGCTCCTCATCGGCTCCCTCGCGGTGACGCTGGAGGGCGAGGACCGCCTCGCAAACCGCTCCTTCCTGATCGCGTCCGATGGCTCCATCCGCGCGCGCTATGACAAGATCCACATGTTCGATGTCGAAGTAGGCGACGGGCAAAGCTATCGCGAAAGCCGGTCCTATCGGCCGGGGGAGCGCGCTGTGCTGGCGGAGACCGAGTTCGGCACGCTAGGGATGACGATCTGCTATGATGTCCGCTTCCCGCACCTGTATCGCAGACTGGCGCAGGCGGGCGCCGACATCCTGACCATTCCGGCGGCCTTCACGCGGGTGACGGGTCAGGCACACTGGCATGTCCTCGTCCGGGCCCGTGCCATCGAGACCGGCAGTTTCGTCATTGCCCCCGCGCAGGGCGGGCGCCATGAAGATGGCCGGGAGACCTTCGGCCATTCCCTGATCGTCTCGCCCTGGGGAGATGTGCTGGCGGAAAAGGCGGACGATGCACCCGGTGTGATCCTGGCCGACCTTGACCTGGACGCCGTGGCGAAGGCGCGAGGGCGCATTCCTTCGCTCGGGAATGATCAGATGATCAAGTTCGAAAACTGATCAATCAGCGCCCCAGGCGGCGCCGAAATTCCTCGTAGCCGAAATCGGACAGGCTTTCGATGATGCCATCCTCCCAGCGCACCGCCAGATTTGCCAGCGGCGTGCCATTGAACGTGTTAGTCTTGACGAAGGAATAATGCATCTGGTCTGTGAAGATGATCGTATCGCCGGGCTTGAGGGGTGCGTCAAAGGAGTAGTCGCCGATCACGTCACCCGTCATGCAGGTCTTGCCGCCGAAGCGATAGGTGTGGGCCTTCTGGCCGGGCTGGCCGGCGCCGATCACGTCCGGCCGGTAGGGCACTTCCAGCACGTCGGGCATATGGGTGGAGGCCGAGGCGTCGAGGATCGCCAGATCCACCTCATTCCAGTGCAGGGCGAGGACGGTGGCGTAAAGCTCGCCCGTATTCACAACAAGGCCCGCGCCGGGCTCCAGAACAACCTTCACGCCAAATCGCGCCTTGAACGCCTTGATGGCCGCGATCAGCGCGTCGACATCGTAACCTTCCTTGTTCAGGAAGTGCCCGCCGCCGAAATTCACGGTACTGACCTGTTCGATGTATTGCCCGAAATTGTCGGCTACGAATTCGATCAGGCCGACAGACCCTTCGTGCAGGCTCTCGCACAGGGCGTGGACGTGGAAGATGTCGATGCCGGACCAGTTCACCTGATCCAGTTTCGACGGCACTTCGCCAAACCGGCTGCCCGGCGCGCACGGATTGTACAGGTCTCCGCCCAGCGTCGCATTGGAGTAGCCAGGATTGACCCGCAGGCCGACCTTGGCGCCGGCATTGCGGGCAATGTCCGCAAACCGGTCCAGTTGTTCGATGGAGTTGAAATAGATGTGCTCGGCCACTTCGGTCAGGCGTTCCACCTCGGCCTGTGTGTAGGCGGGCGAGTATACATGCACTTCCTTGCCAAAGCTCTCATGTCCCATGATGGCCTCATGCTCGCCGCTGGCCGTGGTGCCGTCCAGATAGTCCGTCATCATCGGAAAGGCGGCAGGCAGGGAAAATGCCTTGGTTGCCAGCAGGATCTTGCAGCCGGCTTCCTCCCGAACACGTTTCGCCGTTTCAAGGTTCGCGCGCAGGCGCGCTGCATCCAGTACGAAGACAGGCGTGGGAATGTGTTCGGGAAGCTGCATCGGACTTACGTCTCCACTGCGAACAGGTCTTCCTGATCGCCGCCATCGACGTCGATGACGTGCCACGGCAGGCCACGCTGGGCGACATCTTCCAGGAAGGGTTTGGCCGGGAACTGCTCGACATTGAAAACGCCGTGTCCGGACCATTCGCCGCGGAAGAACATGGCTGCGCCGGAAACCGGCGGCACGCCCGTCGTGTAGGATACGGCCTGCGCCGAGACTTCCTCATTCGTCTTGGCGTGGTCGGACACGTTGTAGATCATCTTGGAGACTGGCTGGCCATCCTTCGTGCCGCGCAGGATGACGCCGATCGACGTCTTGCCGGTGTAGTTTTCGGCCAGCGAGGAGGGCGGCGGCAGCAGGTCTTTGAGGAACTCCATCGGAATGATGTCCATCCCCTTGTGCTTGATCGGCTCCAGACCGATCAGGCCGATGGATTTGAACACTTCGAGGTGCTTGATATAGGCCTCGCCAAAGGTCATCCAGAAGCGGATCTGCTTCAGGCCCTTGATATGCTTGACCAGGCTTTCCTCTTCCTCGTGATAGATCAGGTAGGAGGCCTTCGGGCCGACTTCCGGATAGTCGATCATCGTCTTGATCGACAGGGCCGGGATCTCGATCCACTCGCCATCTTTCCAGTATTTGCCGTCCTGCGTGACTTCTCGGAGATTGATCTCCGGATTGAAGTTCGTGGCGAAGGTCTTGCCGTGGTCGCCGGCATTGCAGTCCACGATGTCGATGAATTCGATCTCGTCGAACAGGCCTTCCTGCTGGGCATAGGCGCAGTAGATATTGGTCACGCCCGGATCGAACCCGCAGCCGAGAATGGCGGTCAGGCCGGCTTCCTTGAACCGGTCCTGATAGGCCCATTGCCAGGAGTATTCGAATTTGGCGACATCGCGCGGTTCATAGTTTGCCGTGTCCATATAGTTGCAGCCTGCTTCGAGGCAGGCATCCATGATCGGCAGGTCCTGATAGGGCAGGGCCATGTTGATCAGCAGATCTGGCTTCACCTTGTTGATCAGTGCGACAACCTCTTCAACATTGTCGGCATCGACCTGGCTGATCTCGATCGGCGTCTTGCAGAGCCTTGCCACTTTCTCGCAGCTTTCCAGCCGACGGGAGGCAAGATGGATATGTTTGAACGTGTCGCGGTCCATCGCGCATTTCTGGGCGACGACGGATCCGGCGGCACCGGCACCGATGATGAGAACATTGTCCATGAGTGATGAAGCTCCGTGGCTGGATGGGCACTGACTTGCCCGTCACATAGGGCAATCATGCAGCCTTCGCCAGAGCGGATATGAGGGCAGGCCCGGAGAGGGAATTGCCGCAGCGCAGGTGAGCGTGTGGGAGGAAACGAGGTGGGCAAAACCTCGCCCTGCGCTGCGGCAAAACTGTATCAGGCGGCGCGCCGGGGCATGTCGAGCCGCTGAATTTCGTCGCTCAGCCAGTTATAGTGCTGTTCCACGCGGTCGATCAGGCTGTCGGTCGTATCCGGCCGACAGGTCAACTCGTTCCGCCACGCTTCCAGAACGCTTTTCTGGCTCTTCAGCCAGCACAGCATGGCGGCATCATCAATCGGCAGACACATGGGCAAATCCCTCTGTTTTGCGACTCATTCTCAAGCCTTTGTCTCATAGGCCAGGGCAACTTGCAAGTCATTCTCAATTAGAATTTGTCCATCTGCCCGGCACCGCCTTCGTTTCCAATGGCCTTCACTGGAATTATTGGCGAAAACAGGCTATCTGCCCCGCTTTCGTGTTCGCCTCAGGAGTGCCTCCGGATGACCTCTTCAGCCGCCCCGCGCCATTTCATCGACCTCTGGCATCTGGAATCCGCCGACCTGCGCGAGATTCTCGACATGGCCCATGCGATGAAGAAGGCACGTGCCGGCTGGCCGAAAGGGCGGGTCGATACCGGGGCGCCGCTCGAAGGGCACACACTGGCAATGATCTTCGAGAAATCGTCCACCCGGACCCGGTTCTCGTTTGACATGGCCATGCGCCAACTTGGCGGGTCATCGATCACGGCGACCTCGAATGACATGCAACTGGGACGAGGGGAAACGGTGGAAGACACTGCGCGCGTCCTGTCGCGCTTTGTGGACGCGGTAATGATCCGCGCCAATGACCATTCCGATGTCGAGGCCTTTGCCGAGAATGCCAGCGTGCCGGTCATCAACGGCCTGACCGACCGCTCTCATCCCTGCCAGATCATGGCGGACCTGCAGACGCTCGAAGAACACGGCCTGACCCTGAACGGCGCCCGGCTTGCCTGGGTCGGCGATGGTAACAATGTGTGCGCCAGCTTCATTCATGCCGCAGCCAAGTTCGGCTTTTCCCTGGCCGTGGGCACCCCTGCGCGTTTTGCGCCGGATGACGAGGATATTGAAATCGCCCGGGACCTGCAGGGACGGATTGACCTGTTCGAGACGGCCGAAGAAGCCGTCGCCGGGGCTGATGTGGTCATCGCGGACACGTTTGTATCGATGGGAGATGCAGACGCTGAACGCCGACTGGAAATCCTCGAACCCTACGCCGTGACAGAAGATCTGATGGACCTTGCCAGTCCGGGCGCCAAATTCCTGCACTGCCTGCCAGCGCACCGCGGCGAGGAAGTGGACGCCGAGGTCATTGATGGCCCGCAGAGCCTTGTCTTCGATGAGGCCGAGAATCGACTCCATGCCCAGAAGGCCGTGCTGCGCTGGTGCCTCGGAAAATAGGCCCGGCCTAGCTGGCCTGCACTTCCTCGAGCCCGAAGGCGACCGGGACGGCCAGCGCGCTCATCAGCGCCAGCAGGCCGATCACGACCATCTCACCCGCCAGGTGGGCCACCAGGCTGAAGCCGCCGCCGAGGATCAGCAATGTGCCGATGATTGTGTTGGAAAGCGCCGTATAGGCCGCGCGATTGTCCTGGCTGGCCATGTCGACCAGATGTGTGGAACGGCCCAGCCGTACGCCCTGATAGGCAATCATCAGGACGAACAGAACGAGCGGCAGTGCCCAGACATCCTGCAGCAATCCTGCGGCGTTCAGGCCGAGTGTCGCGAGCAGGGCGAGGGTGGCTGCGGCTGCCGTCAGGATCAGTACTTTCCGGCTCGACCGGTCGGCCAGCCGTCCCCAGACATAAGAGCTGAGCAGGCCGGCCCCGGCAGAGGCAATGACCAGAAGGCCAAGCCCGCCGAACATCTGGCTTGCCTCGTCGGTATTCGTGCCGAGCGCCACCATGAAGGGCGGGGCAAGGGCGGTCGAAATCAGGAGGCCGCGCGTCAGGATGAACCGGCGCAGCTGCTTGTCGTCGGCAAGCAGCCCGAAATTGTCCCGGAAGGATTTGAACGGATTGCCGCCGCCCTCAGTGGAGCCTGGTTCCTCCTTCAGCGTTGTGAACAGGACAGCGCCGGTCATCCACAGACCTCCGGCCAGCAGCAGACCGCCAATGACGAGGCTCATCCGGTCGATCCATCCAACGGTCAGCAAGGCGCCGTAGATCAGGACGGCTGCGGCCCCGACCGTACTTGCCGTACCCGTGGCCGTGCCCCGACGCGATTTCGAGACGGTCTTTCCAAGTACATCCTTGTAGGTCACCGAGCAGACTGAGCGGGCGAGCGCGAGAACGGCCAGCGCGATCAGAACGGCATAGCCTGCAGCGGCGCCGTCCAGAAAGAAGGCGGCGAGGCCCATGCTCGCGGCGGCCAGGCCCTGAATGGCGGAACCTGCGGCCCAGGCCCATTTGCGCTGGGGCAGTTCCCGAAGCGCGGCAGCGGTGAACAGTTGCGGCAGCAAGGCGCCTGCCTCCCGCACCGGCACGAGCAGGCCAATCAGCCAGGTGGGGGCGCCAATGGTGGTCAGCAGCCAGCTGAGCACGAGTTTGGGATCTATCAGCCCGTCAGAGACCTTGCTGGTCGACAGGCTGGTGACATGCGTGAAAAAATTGCCCGCTTCTTCTTTGCAGGCACTGTCAGGGATATCCATGCAAACGCGCCCCTCATCTCCAGAGGTGAGCATTTCAAAGACAAGTTCCTGAGTGTTTTCAGCCATGAAGCGCAAAATAGCGCGGCCCTGCCGGCTGGCAATATTCACGTTTGAGTGTGTTCCGACAAAACAGCTGGAAGGGCGCGCAGATCGCGTTACACATGGGAATATGCCCGACAGTGAATTTCTTCCCGCCAAATTCTCCGATCCCGATGTGACCGCCAAGGGCGAGACACGCGCCAGCGTCGGCTGGACGGGGCTTAAGACGCTGTGGCTGAACACCGGCACGCTGTGCAATATCGAATGTGTCAATTGCTATATCGAAAGCTCGCCGCGCAATGACCGGCTTGTCTATCTCAGCCAGGACGACGTTCGCCCGTTTCTGGAAGAAATTGACCGGCCCATAGAAGTCGGCATCACAGGCGGGGAGCCCTTCATGTGCCCGGACATCCTGGCCATCATGGAGGATGTTCTCTCGCGCGGGCACAGCCTGTTGCTGCTCACCAATGCCATGCGACCGATGATGCGGCCGCGCATCCAGCAGGGTATCGAGCGGCTGGCCGCGACATATGGAGACCGGATGGTCCTGCGTGTCTCTCTGGATTCGCATGACCGGCGCATCCATGACGAAGAGCGGGGTGCGGGCGCGTTCGAAGAGGCCTGCAAGGGATTGCGCTGGCTGGGCGAACGCGGCGTACAAGTGGCAATCGCGGGACGCCAGACGCTGACCGAGGATGATGCGACCGCCCGCACGGCGTATGGCGCATTGGTGGCATCCCTGGGGCTGGGCCTCGACCCGTCCGACACAAGACAACTCGTCCTGTTTCCCGAAATGGTCGCCCGTGATGATCCGCCCGAGATCACGACGGCGTGCTGGGGAATTCTGAACAAGTCACCTGACGACATCATGTGTGCCAATCAGCGCATGGTGATCCGCCGCAAAGGCGCGGGCAAGGCAACGGTGACCGCCTGCACGTTGCTGGTCGACGATCCGGCCTTCGAACTTGGCGGCACGCTTGAAGAAGCAACGGCAGATCCCGTGAAGCTGAATCATCCCTGGTGCGCCAGCTTCTGCGTGCTTGGCGGGGGCAGCTGCTCGGCCTGAAGAGGCGGCTGGCAGGCGCGCCTCTTGCGGTGGGGGCAGGGCGCTGCCACATGGGGGCACCAATTCGAGGTAACCTCCCATGACCGACGCCGCCTATGCCGTCACCGATTTTGTCACGAACTTCCAGATCGTCGACCGCCCCATTCGCGGGCGCGCCGTTCGTATGGGCGAGGGCAGCCTGTCGGGCATTCTCCAGCGACATGACTATCCCAAGAATCTGGCCCGCATCCTCGGCGAGGCCGTGACACTGGCCACGCTGGTCGGTGCCTCCCTCAAATTCGAGGGCCGCCTTCTGGTGCAGGCCGAAGGTGACGGGCCGGTCTCGATGCTGGTCGGTGAATACCGGTCCGATGGCGGGGTGCGCGGCTATGCCCGGTTCGATGCCGAGGCGTGGGCGCAACTGGACAAGGTGAACAAGGGCGCAGCGCCCCACATGCCGCAACTGTTCGGCCCGAACGGGCGGCTGGGCCTGATCATCATCCAGGACAATCCGGCCATCCAGCCCTATCAGGGCATTGTGCCGCTTTCGAAGGGCACTTTGAGCGAATGTGCGGAAGACTATTTTGCTATGTCGGAGCAAGTGCCGACGCGGCTGAAACTGTCGGTCGCGGAGCTGGACCGGAAGGATGGTCATCCGGTCTGGGTGTCCGGCGGGATGATGGTGCAGCGGATCGCCGCCGACGAGACGCGCGGCGAGACAGAGGAGCCCTGGCGTGAAGCCGAAGCCCTGTTTGCCACACTGACCGATGGCGAACTGGCTGATGCGGATCTGCCCATGGAGCAGCTTCTGTACCGCCTGTTCCACGAGCAGGGCGTGACGATGGAAACGCCTCAGGCGCTGGATGACCGATGCACCTGCAATCAGGAGCGGCTGGTCGAGACGCTGAAGCAGATGCCGGACGAATCTCTGCGCGAAATGGCTGAGGCAGACGGCACGCTGGGCATCGATTGCCAGTTCTGCAATCGTCACTACGACATCCTCGTGGCCGATGTGACCGGGGATGTGAACTAGGCACCTCCACAGTTTCGTGATTGCGCCATCGGGCGGGCACTGGCACAGGTGGCAGCCATGAATTTCAAATGGCTTCCCAATGCATTGACGATCGCCCGCTGCCTGTTTGCGGGCTTCGTCCTTGTCGGCTTCTGGCAGGCAATGTCGCTGGACCTGACCCTGACCGGCCTGTCGCCAGAGGAATTGTCCCGCCGGGCAACCCTGCAGCAGCTCTGGTACCAGTTTGCGTTCTTTGCCTTTCTGGCCGGAGCCCTGACCGACTTTCTGGATGGCTGGCTGGCACGGCGGCTGGACGCGCACAGCCGCTTCGGGGTCTGGCTGGACCCGATTGCCGACAAGCTTCTGATCGCGGCGGCCCTGCTTGGACTGGCGCTCGAGTTCCGGACCTGGCTGATCTACATACCGGCGGCGATGATCATCGCCCGGGACGTGTTCATGACCTGGTTTCGCGCCACGCCGCGCGGGCGCAGCGTCGTTGTGCCCTCCAGCCTGGCCAAATGGAAAACCGGATTTGAAATGGCGGCCATCATCGGCCTGATCCTGCCTTTGGCCGTATTGCGGATGGATGCGGGCGAACCTCTCACAGACGGCTCCCCGGTGCTGGCGATTGTCGCAACGGTGGCGGTGGTGGGCCTGTTGTGGGTGGCGGCAGCGCTGTCCTGGCTGACCGCCGGCCAATACATGAAAGCGGCCGGAACGGAGTCCCGCTGAAAAGAATGCCGGCTCCAAGGGGAAAGAGCCGGCATTCCGCATTTCATCTCCTGCCGCGGGAAGAGGGGAAAACCCGTCGGCCGGAACAGACAGTCTTGCAGCAGGATCCAGAAGCACGCTCACCCACCACGGAAACACAATCGCCCGGACCGGCAAAAGTTCCGTTAAGACTTGCGGCCCGAATGGGGCATCATTTCCACGAAGATTTCGGCAATCGGCCTGCATTGCGACTCAATCCGCGTCGACAACAGGCCCATGAGATCGCGCACCTCCCCCACGACCCGATTGGTCATTGTGGCCCTGGCGGCCATGATGTTCCTGTGTCTTCCGGCCTTCCTGGCCCTGGCCGGGGCCTGACCTCATCACGCGCGACCTGACCAGAAGGGTGTCGGCGCCGCATCCCCGTAGAATTCCGACAGTCTGAGCCGGGTCCCGGCCGTCGTGCCGTCGGGCAGGTCGGACGGGGGGCACCAGCGGATTTCTGCAATCTCGGCCACGGCTGTCGCCTTTCCCTGCGTCCAGATGGGAGCCGGTACATGATAGAGCAGGACGTGGTCATTCGGAAAAGTGGCGTGGTTGGAAAAGATGCCGGACAGGGCCGGGCGCCCCTGCAGGAGAATGCCGGCTTCCTCCGCCATCTCCCGGCGCAGTGCTTCGATACAGGGTTCGCCCCGCTCCACGCCGCCGCCGGGCATGTGCCAGCCGCCGATATAGGTGTGGCGCACGAGAAGGATGTGCCCCTCGGCATTCTCGACCAGTCCGCGCACGCCCAGCGTCATGGGCCGGCGCAGGCGCGCATAGACATGGAAAAGCCGGGTTCGCAGTGAAGGCATGGCGTTCCCTAGCGCGGGGCATGGCGTCCGGACAATGTGAAACTTTCTGCAAAGGGCGGGCAAACTTCCTGAGAATTCGGGCTCGCCAAGCGGGGCAACGCGCGTTATGAGCGGTGCGAAAGCATGGAAATGCTCAAGAAAACAACAGCGAGACGGCACCATGATCCATCCTTCACTGCTTGCTATCGGCGCCATTGTGGTCGTGTTCGGCATTCTGAACCTGATTGAATACAAGCGCCTCGACTAGGAGCGACCCCGGCGCATGCCTGATTTGGCCCTGATTGCCGCCCTGATCGGGGGGCTTGTCATATTGGCGTTTGCGGGGGATTTCCTGGTAAGCGGCGCCGTCGCGATTGCCCGGCGGCTCGGCGTGTCCAAGCTGATTGCGGGCATTTTCATTGTCGGTTTCGGCACATCTGCCCCCGAAATGGTCGTCTCGCTGAACGCGGCGCTGGAGGATCGGGCCGGGCTGGCTCTCGGCAATATTGTCGGCTCCAACATCGCCAACATCTTTCTGGTGCTGGGTGTGCCTGCGCTGATCATGCCATTCGTGGCTGGCGGCCATGGGCAGGGCCGGGCACTGACCGCCATGCTGGTGGCCACCAGTGTCTGGATCCTGCTCACCGCCATGGGGCCGCTGACCGTGCTCGGCGGTATCCTGTTCCTGGCCATCCTCGTGGCCTATTGCATCGTCACATTCTACATGGCCCGGCAAGCCGTCGCGACCGGAGAGGATCCGGGCGTGGACCTTGATGACATGCCCGACGGGCTGAGCCTCGGCCGTTCGCTCGCCTATATCGTGCTGGGCATTGGCGGCCTGGTGCTGGGCGCACACCTCATCATTGCGGGCGGTGTCGGCATCGCCGAATTCTACCATGTGCCGCAGGAATGGATCGGCCTGACCCTGCTGGCCTTCGGGACCTCCCTGCCGGAAATCGGCGCAGCCATTGCCGCTGCCCTGCGCCGGCATGGTGAAGTGGCCATCGGCAATGTGCTCGGCTCCAATGTGTTCAACATTCTGGGGGCCGGCGGCATCATCTCCCTCTTCGGGCCGATTGAGATTGCGCCCACATTCACGCAATATGATCATTGGGTCATGGCTTTCGCGGCGCTGCTGATTGGTGGATTCATCCTGACGCGCGCCCGGCTGGGCCGCCTGATGGGAGTGCTGATGCTGCTGATCTATGCTGTCTATATCTATGGCCTCGTGAGCGGGCTGAATTTTCTCGGCCTGTTCCAGAGCGCCCCGGCATGAGGCCGGGCGCGGCGCTGGTTACCGGGGCCGGAGCGCGGCTGGGCCGGGCCATGGCCGAAGCGCTGGGCAAGGATGGCTGGCTGGTGGTCGTCCACTACAATTCGTCGTCCGAAGGCGCAGAGCAAACTGCTGGCGCCATCCGTGCGGCCGGCGGACAGGCGATCACGCTGCAGGCGGACCTTTCGGACGAGGCGGCCACCGGCGACTTGATCCTGCACGCAGCGGAGAAAGCCGGCCAGCCGGTGACGCTGCTGGTGAATTCCGCCTCCGTGTTCGAGGAAGACAGCGCCCTCGACCATACGCGGGAAAGCTGGGACCTGCACATGAATGCCAATCTGCGCGCGCCGATTCATCTGGCGCAGGCCTTTGCCGAGGCCTTGCCCCGGGGCGAGAAGGGGCTGGTCGTCAACATGATCGACCAGCGCGTCTGGAAGCTGACGCCGAACTTCTTCACCTATACGCTGTCCAAGGCCGCGCTGTGGCAGGCCACGAAGACGCTGGCGCAGGCATTGGCCCCGCATGTCCGGGTTAATGCCATCGGGCCGGGGCCGACCTTGAAATCGAAACATCAGAGCGATGACGAATTTGCCGCCGAGACAGAGGCGACGCTGACGGGGGAGGGGTCGAGCCCGGACGAGATCGTCAATGCGCTGCGATACCTGGTGTCTGCCAGCAGCGTGACGGGGCAGATGATCGCCAGCGATGGCGGGCAGCATCTGATGTGGCAGACACCGGATACGCAGGTCTGATGAATTTTTCGTCCGACACGTCTGCCCCCGCCCATCCGCGCGTTCTGGAGGCCGTCCTGGCGGCCAATGCGGGGCTCGAAGCGAGCTATGGCAATGACAGCGTCACGCAGCGCCTGCGTGGCCATCTGGCAGAGGCGTTCGGCACGGACGATTTCGATTACTGGATGACGGCATCGGGTACCGCATCGAATGCGCTGGCATTGTCCTGCTTCTGCCCGCCGACGGGTGCCGTGCTGTGCCATGCCGGGGCGCACATCGCCGTGGATGAGCGCGGTGCGCCGGAATTCTTCTCCGGCGGCGGCAAGCTGCACCTGCTGCGCGGACCGGACGGCAAGATCGGCCCGGCCCAGCTGGATGAGGCGCTGGCGCGGATCAATCATGATTTCGTTCACGAGACACCGGCACATGTCCTCTCCCTGACAAATCTCACCGAGAACGGCACAGCCTACAGCGTGGCCGAGATCACGGAGTATGCCGCAAAGGCCCATGCGTCGGATTTGGTGGTGCATCTGGACGGGGCGCGGCTGGGCAATGCGCTGGTGGCGACCGGGGCGAGCCCGGCGGAGATGAGCTGGCAGGCCGGTGTGGATGTGCTGACCTTCGGCCTGACCAAGACAGGTGCGATGGGATGCGAGATCATCCTGCTGTTCGGCCCGGCGCGGGAGAAGCGGCGCGAGTTGGAGGCGCGGGCCAAACGGTCCGGCCACATGCCGCCCAAGATGCGTTATCTGGCGGCGCAGGCCGAGGCGATGCTGGCGGAGGATTTGTGGCTGGAGCTGGCCGCGCAGGCGAATGCGATGGCGCAGAAGTTGGCCGGCGGGCTGGAGGCGCGGGGCATATCGCTGGCCTTTGCGCCGCAGGGCAATGAAGTGTTCGCGCTGCTGTCGGACGATCAGGTTACGGCCCTGCGCGCGGCAGGCGCGGTGTTCTATCCTTGGATGGGCGGCAGCCAGCGGCTCGTTTGTTCCTGGGCCACGCAGCCGGAGGAGGTGGACGCGCTGCTGGGCGTGCTGACCGGGTAAATTTTCAGCTTTCCGGCCTTGCTCTGGACGGATCGGGCGACGCACGGCAAAGAGGGGCGGTTGGAACTCACGGGAAGGGGTCTTTGTCCATCATGTCCAGTCGCATTCGCGCGGTGATGCTTGCCGCGGCTTTCGCCACCACGTCCCTGACGGCCTGTTCGACCGCCTATTACGGCGCCATGGAACAGTTCGGCTATCAGAAGCGCGACCTGCTGGTTTCGCGGGTCAATGATGCGGCCGATGCGCAGGCCGATGCGAAACAGGAATTCACAACCGCCCTGGAAGCGTTCCGTTCGGTGGTGAATTTCGATGGCGGCGAACTGGAAGCCTCCTATGACTCGCTGAACCGCGCCTATGAACGATCCGAGGAAAAGGCAGACCGCGTGCGCGACCGGATCAAGGACATGAAGAACGTCTCGCGGGACCTGTTCGTGGAATGGCGCAAGGAGTTGGAGGAATATTCCGATCCGAGCCTGCGCCGCGCCTCGGCCGAGCAATTGGAAGCGACCCGCGACCGCTATGCCGTTCTGGTCGAGAAGATGGACCGGGCCGCCGCCTCGATGGACCCCGTCCTGGCCGTATTCAAGGACCGGGTCCTGTTCCTGAAGCACAATCTGAATGCGCGGGCAATTGCGGCGCTTGGCGATGAAACGCGCGACATCGAGACCGATGTGGCCTCGCTGATTGCGGAAATGGAACGGTCCATCGCAGAGGCCGATGCCTTCATCGCGGAAATGCAGGCCGGCAGCGTCTGACGCGACTGGTTTTGCTGCACATGCGACGCCTGTGAGGGCGCTTCGGGGACAGTCTGTATTTTCATCAGGGCTGCGCGGGTCAGGTGTCCGGCAGAGGCAGCGCGCGCTCCGCGATCCGGCGCGGGCGGCGTGGCTTGCGGGCAATGACGAGCGGCGCGCTGTCGCGCTGTTCACCGGGATGCATCGGGCAGCCGCCTGTGAGGGCCCGGCGCCAGGCATTTGAAGGGGTGAAGCTGAAGGGATCGGGCGTCAGGTCTTCCGCGCGCCGGCCGATACGGACCAGACGGACCTGGCCCTGCACGTCAATCGAGACCTGGAACGGGACGCGCCGGCCATGCCGCGTGCGCACGTGAAAACGCAGTGCCACGACCTGCAGCCAGATCCAGAACCGGACGGGTTCGAGATGCGGCGGCAGGTCAAAAGCGAGCGGGGCAAACAGCCGGTCCATGCGCGCCAGTATACGCCAGGCCGCCAGGGGGGTGGACAAGGTTTCTGTCCGGATCAGTGTTCACGGCACAGGCAGCGCAGGAAAGTGTGGGACAGGACGTTCATCTGGCGTACCCTCGTGCCCGGGCAGGCAGCTGCCGGATCATTGGGGAGGAGAGAAGATGACCTATGTCGATTGTTTCATGGCGGCCGTGCCGGAGGCGAACAAGTCGGCCTACCTGACGCAGGCGAAGATGATGGCCGGCATGATGAAAGAGCACGGCGCGCTCAGCATTACCGAATGCTGGGGCGTGGATGTGCCGGAGGGCAAGAAGACCTCCATGCATCTGGCGGTGATGCGCGAGGCCGATGAAGGGATCGTGTTTTCCTGGGTGACCTGGCCCTCGAAAGAGGTGCGGGATGCGGCGTGGGCCCAGATGGAGGCCGATGCGCGGATGCAGGGCATGGAGATGCCGTTCGATGGCTCCCGCCTGATCTTTGGCGGGTTCGAGACGATGCTGGAAGCCTAGAGCGAGTCTCATGGCGTTTCAGATCGTGTCACGGCATGTCATGCGGTTTCATGGCGGGCGCGGTGCGGGCAGTGGAGCCCTCGCTTGCGCTTCGGGCCTTGTTTCCCTGCATTTGATCCTAGATCAAATGCTGCCGCTTTGCGGCACCGGGAGCAGCCCTTGCTTACGCTGCAGGCCTTTTTCCCCTCAATTCGATCCTCGATCGAATTGTCGCGCTTTGCGCGACCGGGGAAAAAGACCAGACGGCCTGTAAGCCGGGTTCTGTTCGTCCCTTGCGGGATCTGGCAGCCATTCCTCTGGGATGCCTGTTGCCAGGCACCTCACGCGACACACCCGGGGCGCGGGCGGAAAACGGCCCATGCGCGCCCCCTATTCGGTCTTGCTCCGGGCGGGGTTTACCGTGCCGGTCCTGTCGCCAGTCCCGCGGTGGGCTCTTACCCCACCCTTTCACCCTTACCGCTCCATGAAGAAGCGGCGGTTTGCTTTCTGTGGCACTTTCCCTCGGCTCGCGCCGGGCGGCCATTAGCCGTCGCCCTGTTTCCCTGGAGCCCGGACTTTCCTCCAACAGGCCGTTACCAGCCTGCCAGCGGCTGCCCGGCCGTCTGGTCAAGGAGCGGTACATAAAGCTGATGTTGAAATATGCAAGGTGTGGAAGCAATGCAATCATCTTTGCTGCAATAGCGTCAGAGGCCGACCGTCGCTAGTCGTACAGTCTTGGCAAGCCATACGTGTTCTCCAAATCATGAAGATACGAATAAGGATTGGAGACTTTTAGCTTTTTGCCCGATAGGTAGGATTTTACTCCGAGATCAATTGCTGCGATTGCGGCGCCTGCCCCAAGTGCGACCGGAGTGCCAAGCTGCGAAAATACAGCCAAGGCACCGCCGGCTGGTGCCGAAACGGTTAGTGCACGGATTGCGCCGTCCCATACGGTCTCAATTGAATTCAGGCTGGCTTCTTTCTTGAGTGCCTTCATTTTGGGGTCAATGTTAGTTTGATATATTTGTTGGGCTCGTTTCTCGATTGGTTCATCAGACTCGACCTCTGAAATAATGTTTCTGAAGTTCTGAAATTCTATGGACAGTTCCTGAAATTGCGTTTCTCTTCTCCTGCGGAATTTAAGTAGTCTTGAAATTGGCGTAGTTGGATCAACTTTCAGAGAGCGAAACGCTACATCTATAAGCGCTCCTGATGCACGATTATGGGTTGTGTCGACATCATCTTCGAAGAGGAACTGAGAACTAAGTCCATGCGACAACGTCTTACTTGTTAGTGGGGTTAGTGAGAGTTTCGAAGCGAGTTTCGCGGCTAAAGCCGTCATGTACGAATTTGCGAAGCTCTTATCGACCAGAAGCCACTCGCCGTCTTGATCACTATACGTGCGTGGTTGACTACGAAGAAATGATGGTAGTTTCTGCGGGTGCATTCGCGCCAACGACAACTCATTCAGAAGGTTGTGTACATCCGGAGACAATTTTGTGGTGGAGATCCGTTCCATCACGTCTGTAGGTTGACTGACTGTGTTGTAATCGCCGAATTGGTCACGTGTGGTGAGTGCGGATTGTAGCTTTCTTGCCAAACTTGAAACTGCATCAATCGATGGATTCCGATAATCTCGACCCACTTGCTGCATTGCGTATCGGATAGAGCCACGGGGTTTCGAAAGTCTAAGTATTTTTGTTCCAAGTTCTTCGGCAAACTCCGGGTGCTGATCGCAGTGAAGTGGTGATAGAAACCCTTCCGTAGCACAAACATGAGCATCAGTGTTTCGATATGGTTGAGCGATTTCAGAAGGCACTATGGTTTGGATATGGTCCCAAAATAGCACTGCGGACTTTAGCCACGCAGAGTCTCTGATATCTATGGTAGGATGATATAGTGCTGTACCCAACATTCGAAGAACCCCCAATTTGTTTTCCTAGTGAGCGAGAATTATTATGATCGTAGGGTTGAATCGTTGCGCCTGTAAATGCTGACCAGAGTTAGAGGGTCGTGTCCAGCCAATGCGGTAATCATTACTGTGACGTTCGATAGAGCCTTTAGAGTTAGATTTTGGCGCTTGTTAGAGCAAAATTTTCAGTCGCCGGAGAAATCCGGCGCGCGTTTTTCTAGGAAGGCGCGGATGGCTTCGGCCTGGTCATTGGACTGGCTAGCCAGAAGGAACTGGTCGCGGTCCATGAAGCTGGTGGCGAAGGCGAGAGGCTGGGCCGCCGTGTCGATGGCCTGTTTGGTCATGCGCAGCGCGATCGGGGGGAGGACCGCATAGGCACGGGCAAGGGCATTGGCAGCCATGATCGCCTTGCCCGATGCGGCCACCTCGTCCACAAGCCCCCAGTCCAGCGCGGTCTGCGCCGTCAGCTTGCGGCCCAGCATGATCAGCTGCTTTGCGCGCGACGGCCCCATCAGGGCGACGAGCCGGGGGACCGAGCGCCAGCTCATATTCATGCCGAGCGGCACTTCCGGCAGGCGGAATTCTGCCGTGTCCGAACAGATTCGGTGGTCACAGGCGGCCACCAGCGCCAGACCGCCGCCGATGCAGAAGCCGTCAATGGCGGCGATGGTGACCTGTTCAAGATCGGCCCAGGCCTGGCACATGTCCGGGCCGAGCCGGACAGCGCTGCGCTGCTGCAGCAGGGTCATTTCGTCCCGGCCCTTGCGGTCGGGATCCTTCAGGTCTGCCCCGGCAGAGAAAACGGATGTGCCGGTGAGCACGATGACAGAGCTGGAATCATCATCCGCGAGCGCCCGCGCCACATCCCGCAGCTCGGTCATGCCCTTAATGGACAGGGCGTTCAGCCCGTCGCCGCGATCATAGGTGATCGTGACGAGGCGGCCGGAGCGTTCCAGCGTGATGAAGTCGCCAAAGCGTTCTGTCGTGGGTGTGTCCGGCATATGTCCTCCCGTCCGGCCAACCGCCATTTTCGGCGTGTTTTCTATTGCTTTCAGGATCAGGGCGCGGACGGCGGGAAGTCAACCATCGATCAGGAGGTCAGCGACCGCCCCATCAGGTCTGACAGGAGCGTGTCGCGTTCCTCCTGCGAGAGCGCGCTGAAATTCAGGGGACGTTCGGCCCGGCCGGAAACGACGAGATCCGCCAGCCCGTGTGCCATTGCCCAGGAGGCCATGATGAGTTTCATCGCGCCGGGATCATCCGGCGGGTTCTCTCCGACCACGCTGCGCACGCCCGACATCAGCTTTTCATAGGCGGCGATGGACGCCTCTCCGAGTTCGGCGACACTGCGGTCGGGCTTTTCCGAACTGAACATCAGGCGGAACAGGGCCGGGTTTTCCAGCGCGAAGTCGATATAGCCGAGGCCTGCCGCGATCTGCTGGGCGCGCACATCGCTGTCTGCCCTGGCCTGCCGGGTCTCCTGCGCCTCGACCAGGCGACGAAAGCCGGAGGCGGCGAGGGCCGTCAGCAGGCCCTTGGCATCCTTGAAATGATGGGCCGGGGCGCCATGGCTGACGCCGGCCCGTTTGGCCACAGCGCGCAGCGAGAAGGATTCGATGCCATTCTCCGCCAGTTCAGCTTCCGCCGCGCGCAAGAGCGCCGTTTTCAGGTCGCCATGATGGTAGCGGTCTTTTGAGGCACGGCGCGAAGCGGTTTTTGATGCGGTCATGTGCGTACCATAATTCATAACTTGACACTGTCTAGATGTTTCGTTTAGGGGAAAATCTAGACAGTGACAAGATAAGTGGATTTGGGATGTTGAAATGGATCGTTCGAATAGGGCTGGGCCTGTGCGTGCTTGCCCTTCTGGGCATGGTGTCGACCTATGTCTTTATCGACCGCGAGTTGAACCGGATGTATGGAGCCTTCGTCGAAGTGGCCGAGCCGGACTTGCCGCCACCGGGGCCGGGAGCGTATGCGCTGGTGGATGTGAACGTGCTTGCGCCGGAGGGGGATGTGTTCGTGCCGGGGCAGGCGGTCGTGGTGGACGCGGGCCTGGTCCGGTCTGTCGTGCCCGCAGACTCCGTGCCGGCGGGGCTCGAGACCGTCGACGGGCAGGGGCGCTATCTGATCCCCGGCCTGACGGATTCCCATGTCCATCTCTGGCAAAGCGAGAATGACCTTCTGGTCTATGTCGCCAATGGTGTGACGCAGGTGCGCGACATGAACACGGTGCCGGTCAATCTGCGCTGGCGGGCAGAGATTGAAGAAGGCCGGATCGGGCCGGACATCTTTGCCGTTGCGCCGCAATTTGCGACCTTTGGCCCGATGGAGGGCGCCTTTGTCGGCTGGACCCAGCGCAAGACCATCGTCCGTACCGGGGATCAGGTGCACGATGCCGTGAAGGAGTTCTCGGATGAGGGATATGATGCGGTCAAGGCGAGCAGCTTTCTGGACAAGGCCGGCTATGAGGCGATGAGCGACGCGACCCGTGCGCAGGGCATCAAGCTGGTCGGGCATCTGCCGATTGCCATCGGACTGGACGACCTCTGGGCATCGAATCAGAGCGAAGTGGCGCATGTCGAGGAATTCGTGAAAATTCTGGACCGGGAGTTTGGCGGATACGGGCCAGACGAGGCCGACGCGTTCCTCGAATATGTCCGGGAGCGGAGCGGGGATGTCTCGGCCCGCATGATCGAGCAGGGCATTTCCGTGACCTCGACGCTGGCGCTGGTCGACAGTTTTCAGCGGCAGAAGACCGACCTGCATAGCGAACTGGATGCGGCCGAACTGGCCTACGAAAATCCGGGCATTGCCGAAGGCACGGTGATTACCTCGCGGGGCATGGGGTGGCTGCCGGAGGTTAATATCTATCGCTGGCCGGAGGGGCTGACCGATGACCGCAAGGTGCGCAGCCGGGTCTATTGGCAGGCCTATGCCGACGCGCAGCATATCCTGTTTGATGCCTTCCTGAAGGCCGGTGTGCCGATCATGGCGGGGACGGACGCCAATGTGCCGGTGCGTGTGCCGGGCTTCTCGCTGCATGAGGAATTCGTGGCATTGCAGGCGGCCGAGATGAGCCCGGCGCAAATCCTGGCGTCGGCGACATCGGTGCCGTCCGATTATATGGGGTCGAATGCCGGGCGTATCGAAGCCGGGCGAGAGGCGGACCTCGTTCTGCTGCGTGGCAATCCGCTGGAGGACATTGCCGCGACGCAGGAGATCGACATGGTCGTGCTGGATGGGCGCCGGCTGGACCGCGACGCGCTGGATGCGCTGCTGGAGTCCGTGAAAGTCGCCAATGATGCGAGCCGGAAGGTGGCCCTCGAGCAATTCTAGATCCCATCGCCCGACGTCAGGGCTGTGCAGGAGAAAGACGGCTGGTATAGCTGTGCCTATGTTCGATATTGAAAGTTACGACTCGATGATGGCGGCGCTGGACGCGCTGGCACCGGAACTGGCCGAGCGGGCCGCCGAGATGGAAGAGGTGCGCCGCCTGCCGGCTGACCTTGCGGACAAGATGGCGCAGGCCGGGGCGTTCCGCATGATGACGCCAAAGACCTATGGCGGGCTGGAGCTGTCGGCGCGGGAATTTGTCGAGGGCGTCGAGCGGATCGCGCGGGCCAATGCGAGCGCGGGATGGTGTTCCATGATCGCCTGCACGACCTCCATGAATGCGGCCTATATGGCGCCGGACATGGCGGCAGAGATCTATGCCTCTCCGATGACAATCACGGGCGGCGTGTTCGCACCGATGGGCCGGGCCGAGGTGGATGGCGATGGCTATCGCGTCACCGGGCGCTGGCAGTGGGGCTCAGGCTCAGCCAATTGCAGCTGGCTGGCCGGCGGCTGCATGGTGTTCGAGAAGGGCGAGATGAAGCGGCTGCCCTCCGGTGCGCCGGACCAGCGGATGATGGTTTTCCCGGCGAGCGATGCGACGCTGCACGATACCTGGCATGTCATGGGCCTGAAGGGGACGGGCAGTGGCGACCTGTCCGTAGACGGGATATTCGTGCCGAAGGCGCGCTCAGTGTCCCTGGTCACCGATACGCCGCACGAGACCGGGCCGCTGTACACATTCCCGGCCTTTGGCCTGTTGTCGCTGGGCGTGTCGGCGGTGGCGATGGGCAATGCGCGGGCGAGCCTTGATGCATTCAAGGACCTGGCCGCCGGAAAGAAAAGCCAGGGCAGCAAGAAGACGCTGGCCGAGCGCCAGACCATTCAGGCGGCCTATGCGGAGGCCGAGGCGAAATGGCGGGCCGCCCGCGCCTACATGATGGCAGAGCTGGACGAGACCTGGACTGTGGCGCAGGCCGTGAAGCCCGGAGAGGGCATTCCGGTAGAGCGCCGGGCGGCGCTGCGTATGGCATGTACGCACATGACACGGACCGGCGCGGACATCTGCCGCGCGCTGTATGACCTCGGCGGCGGCGCGGCGCTGTTCGAAGCCTCTGACCTGCAGCGCCGGTTTAGGGACTCCCATGCCATGACGCAGCATATTGTAACTGCGCCTGCGACATGGGAGCTGACCGGGCGGCTGCTGCTGGATTTGCCGACGGATGCGGGAATGGTGTGAGGGCGGCGCGCGCACCCTCAGCCATTCGGGAAGATCAGCGGCTCTGACTTTTTGCGGATCAGGTCGACCAGGTCTTCATCCATATACTGATAATCGTCCGGAATATCGAGCACATGCACCGGCTTGTAGGCGACTTCCTGGCGGAAGTCTGCGCGCAGGCGGTTGGCATGCTTGTCTTCCATGACGAGTATCACGTCAGCCCAGCGGATATCCGCCACGGAAACCTGCCGACGGGCAGATTTCGCTGTGCCGGCAGACCGGGTGGCCACACCGTCCATGCGGGCGAAGACGGCCTCGCCCGTCGGGCTGCGCCACTGGTTCTTCGAGCAGATGAAAAGCACGTTCACCGGTTCGATGTCTGCCATCAGTTTCTTCCATTCCTTTGGCGGCCAGATCTTTCCGAGCTGGCGCGCCCGATGCAGCTTGTTATGGCGCAGATAAAGCAGTTTCCAGTTCTTTTGCTCAAAGCCACGATGGGTCGGCGCCCGCTTGCGGTCGCCATGCTTGCGAGCGGCCACGCGTCGCGCGGCCCGGTTTTCGGGGTGTGTCATTTGCTTGTCCTCGATTGTGCGGGTCAGCAGCCGCGGCAATACGAGGAAGCGCCTGCATACCGCGAAAGGGCATCGCGCGGCAAGACCGGATCAAAAAGGGCGTGGCCGAAAAGCTGGGAGTGTTGCGCGAATTACGCCATACAGGGGGTTCATGATCGGAGGCCGCATGCTGAACTGGATCAAGAAACTGCCCGTGCCCCAGCCTGTGCGGCACTGGATGTTTGCGCCGCTCTGGTGCGCGATTGTGCGCCTGTCCAAGCCGGAAGTGCGCATCGTGACGGGTGGCATCAGCTTCTATGCGCTGTTTTCCATCTTTCCGATCGTCTATCTGACGCTGACCCTGTTGTTCGCCCTGTTGCCGGCGGATATCAGCCGCCAGCTGGGCGATACGGTGGACCAGGTTCTGGTGTCGGCCGTTGCCCCGCTGAGCAAGGCAGACCTGGACGTGATCCATGACGCCACGCCGCAGGCCGTGACCCTGCGGGCGGTGCTGGCCCTGATCGTTGTGTTCTATACGGCGAGTTCCGGGGCCAAGGCGGCCATCACCGGCATTCGCATGGTGGCCGGCAGCGAGCGCCGCACGCGGATCATCCGGTTTCAGGGCGTGTCGATCCTGATGACGGCATTGTTGATCCTGGCCGTCTGGATCCTCGGCGCCCTGCAGCTGATCCTGTCGCTGGTCACCGAGCGCGACGGCTATATCGCGTTCGAACTGGCGCAGACCGTGTCGGACATTGCCTCCACCCTGTGGCTGGGGAAGGGGGTTGCCTGTTTCGCGGTGTTCTATCTGATCATTGCCCTGTCGCTGCACGGACGGGTCAGCGGACACAGGGCGAAGGCGATGGGGGCGGCTGCCGGGGCGCTGGCCTGGCTGGTCGCGACCTGGGGCTATCACCTGTATCTGAAATTCAGTTCGCTCGACACATTCTATGGTGCGCTCGCCTCGGTGATCCTCGGTTTCATCTGGCTGTCGGTTTCGGTGTCATCGCTGTTGTTCGGCGCGGCATTGGCGGTCGAATGGGCGGCGCGCATGCAGCGGGAAGAGGTGATTGCCGAAGCCGACGAGGACGAGATGGACGCCGTCGAGGATCAGGCGGCGAACAGCGCGTGAATGACGCCGATGCGGCGCAGCGTGGTCAAATCCGCCTGACCGGTGACTTGCTCTGGCAGCCAGCGGCGCTGGAAGGCGGTGACGATCTTCTCGCAGGCCTCGCCATAGATGTCGGTCACGTCAAAGCCATAGCCAATCTCTGACAGCATGGTCTGAAGCCGCCACACGCTGGAGCCGGACGTGCCGCGTTCGAGCCCCTTGCCGATGATTTCTTTCGTCGTGCCGTCGAAATCCGGCCAAAGGCTGATTCCGGCGCGGGCGAGGCGCTCCCACGGGAAATGTTCGCCGGGGTCCTGCTTGCGCAGGGGGGCGATGTCGGAATGGCCGAGGATGCGTGTGGCGGGGATGGCGTGGCGGCCGAGAATGTCGTGGACCAGATCCAGCAGGGCATGGATCTGTGGCCGCGGATAGGGCGGCAGGCTGCCATCCGGCGCGCGGAAATCATGCCCGCCATTGACGATCTCGATGCCTATGGAGCGGGAGTTCAGATCCTGCTGTCCCTGCCAGCTGGCGACGCCCGCATGCCAGGCGCGCTTGTCCTCGTCGATCAGTTGCGTGATGTGGCCGTCTTCCCCGACCATGTAATGGGCGGAGACTTCAGCCTCCGGATCGCACATGCGCTCCAGCGCGTCATCCCCTGTGGCCATGCCGGTATAATGCAGCACCAGCATGTCGAGCGGATGCTTGCGCTCATTGAAGTTCGGACTGTCGATGCGCGTGACCTGCATCAGCTGCCTCCCGAGCCCATCTTCTTGACGATGGCGGCATCCGGCAAGGTCTTGTTCTGGCGCACGGCAATCACGAACACACCGGTCAGGGAGATGACCGAGCCGAGTACGAGCCGGGCGGTGATCGGCTCGTTCAGGAGGATGATGCCGAACACGACGCCCCAGATGGGGGTCATCAGGGTGAGCGGCGAGAGCAGGGAAATGTCGTATTTCTTGATCAGTGTATAGAAGCCGCCATGGCCGAATATGGACACGCCGACCACGGCGAAGAGCCAGGCCAGGCCGAGCTGCCAGCCGCCCCGTGTCACCGAGTCCAGCTGGCCGGATTCCAGCAATCCGGATGTGATGAAGAGGGGGGCGAAGCTGAACAGGCCGACCCAGGCCTGCAGGCGCAGTGCCTTGATGGGGGCCATGCGTTTCATCAGGATTCCGCCGACCGAGCCGACAAAGGCGGCAATGGCGATGAACAGGAGCCCGATCGACGTGTTGAAGCTTTCCGGATCGAACGCGATCAGGATGACACCGGCAAAGGACAGCATGATGCCGAGCCCGCGCCGCCAGCCGATCGTCTCGCCGAGAAAGGCCATGCTCATCAGCGTGGAGAAGGGCGCGCCAAGCTGGCCGGTGATCGAGGCGGCCGAGGCTTCGGCATTCTGGAGGCCGATGAAGAGCAGGGCGAAATGCAGCGCGCCGATGAACATGGCGATCATGAACAGCATTTTCAGGTCTTCCGGCCGCGGGCGCAGGAAGGCGACCAGGAACAGGGCGACGCCGGCGAAGCGCGTGGCTGCGAAGAAGATGGGCGGCACGCCGACATCAGCCACGATCCAGCGCGTGATGACGATGTTGAGGCCCCAGACAAGGCAGACGGCGAAGAGAAGGACGAAATCGCGAAATGACATATTCTGGGCGTTAGCAGGATTTATCCGGGCTGGGCAGGGGAAATAAGGGTTTCCATTTTCAGGCGCGCCGCTAGGCTTTCCTGTCAACCAGGAGGAGTTCTGCATGGTCCGCCACGCTGTTTGCCTTGTTGCAGTCATCGCCCTGACGGGAGCGGTCGGGCGCGCTGTCGGCGATGAAGGCCCGGACGATGTGCCGTCGAACGATGTTGAAGTGGTGCAGCCGCCGGCACCTGAATATCCCGGGATTGCGGCGGCATTCCGCGCGGAAGGCTACTGCGAGGTGCGGTTCAGCCTGTATAATTACGGCAAGGAAATGAGCATTGACGACCTGTCCTGTTCCAGCGCCGTGTTTTGCAAGGCGGCGCTGGACGGAATGATGGCCGCAAAGTTCAAAGTGACTGATGTGCCCGGCACCAATACGCCTGGCGCGCGCCATGGTATTGTCTATCCCATTGCCTTTGCGATGGAGGATGGCGGTGAGTTCAACCGGGACAAGGTCGAACGCATCAACTGCCTGGGTACCGGGGCCATTATGTAGCGCTTATTCCCGGCTGGAACTGACCCCTAGGTGAAGCGCTTATTAGAGGTTAATGTGCGCGGGTTGGGTGACAGGCATGGGCGGTCGCCGGGGAGGGCGCCTGCTCAACAGGAGGTGGTGTAATGGGACTGATCTGGTGGATTTTGCCAGCGATTGCGGCTGTGATCGGCCTGATGTTGCTGTTTGCGGGCTTTGGCAAGCTGGCGAAACTGAAAGCGGGATCGGGCGCCGTTCGCCTGACCTTCGGGGCGGGTTTCCTGGCGCTGGCCGGTGTGGTCGCCTTCGCCGGACTGAACCTTCAGACCTACAAGCGCCTGACCAAGGAACGCTACGCCGCCAATGTGAAATTCACGGCCGTAGAGGGGGAGACCAATGCCTACACGCTGGACCTGACCTTCTCCGATGGACGCAAGCTGGTACAGGCCAACGGGGCCCAGCCCGTGCTGCGCGGCAACGAGTTCGAGATCGGCGCACAGGTGATCAAGTTCAAGCCGATGGCCAACATGCTGGGCTATGACTCGATCTATCGCCTGGATTTCATCGAGGGCCGCCTGTCGCGTCGTTTCACGCCGGATTCGGTGACCGAGGCGACCACGAACGGCATTGCGCTGGCCGCCAATCCGGGGCTGGACGTGCACCGCATGGCGCAGGAGCAGGGCGGACGGTTCGGCATTGATGCGCAATACGGCTCCGCGTCCTACCAGCCGATGGGGGACGGGTTCGAATATGTTGTGAACATCACGCAGGATGCCCTGATTGCTCGCCCGACCGAGGCGACCAAGGCGCGCCTGCAGAAGCAGGACTATCCGGGCTTCAACTCGATGGAGCCGGATCAGTGAACCCGTGGGACCGTTATGTCGTCCCGCACCTGGTCTCGTGCGCCTGCAGCACGAAGCCGATCATGAAGCAGCGCCAGAAAGTGGTGCCTCAGGCCAGCGGATGCGTACTGGAAATCGGCTGCGGGTCCGGCACCAATTTTGCGCTCTATGACGGCAACAAGGTGGACCAGCTCTACGCACTGGAGCCATCCGAAGTAATGGTGGGCAAGGCCCGTCGCGAGGCCGGGCGGCTTGGCATCGGCCATCATATCGAATTCCTGCAGACCGGGGCGGAAGCCATTCCGCTGGAAGATGACAGCGTAGATACGGTGGTGATCACATTTGTGCTGTGTACCATTCCGGACTGGGAAGCCTCTCTGAAAGAAGTGCGCCGTGTGCTGAAGCCCGGCGGGCGAATTCTGTTCTCGGAGCATGGACTGGCCCCGGACGAAGGCGTTGCGAAATGGCAGCGCCGGGTCGAGCCGGTCTGGAAGCCACTGGCGGGCGGCTGCCATCTGACCCGGGACACCGAGGCCATGTTTGCCGCTGCCGGGTTCCGCCTGGACCAAGCCGAGACCATGTATCTGCCTTCGACGCCCAGGATTGCCGGCTTTGTCAGCTGGGGTTCTGCCATTCCGGTATGACCCCACCGATGCGCCGACCTCCCTTCTTGCCCTTTCTGGACGGTCCGCCCGGCATCGCGCCGGGCCTGAAACCGATCGCGCAGGATGACTGGCTGCTGCCGGATTCCGAAGCCGGGGCTTGGCTGGACGCGAAGCGGGCCCTGATGACCCGGCAGCGCAAGGATGTTTTCGCCGCGCTGGAGGCAGACGCCGAGATGGCCGAATGCGCCGCCGCCGTGCTGGCGGTCACCGGGCCGGCGAGCGGGACCTGGCCCACGCCGCTGGAAGCGGCATCATCGATGGTGTCGGATGATCTTTGCGTAATGATCCGCGGCGAGGACGGCCTGTGGCGGCTGCGCGCCGCGAGCCTGTGCGCACCGACCTATTGGCAGCTCGCGGTGAAGTTCAACCAGCCGCTGGGCGGGCTGCACAATCCCGTGCCGGGCGGCGATCCGGGGCTGGCGAGACGGATTTCCCGGATCTTTGACGGGTTGCGGCCTGGCATGCTGCTGGAGCGCTGCAACTGGTCGGTCCAGCCTGGCGCCGACCGCTTCACGCCCAGTTCGGCGCCCTTGAAGGCGCTTGCGGCCGGAATGGATGCGGCGGATGCGCTGGACCAGCTGCACTTGCGGGTGGAGCGCCAGACCATCTGCAAGCTGCCGGAGACCGGCACCGTCCTGTTCACGATCCGCGTGGTGATGGATCCGCTGCGCACCGCGCTGGCCGGACCCGGTCATGTGGACGCCTTCGAGGCGGCCTGGAAGCAGGTCGATCCGGCCATGTATCGCTACAAGGGCTGGCAGCTCTATGAGCGCCTGATCGCGGCTGCACTGGACGCAGCCCGGAATCCCGTTAGGTCCTGAACTGGCAAGACATGATGAGGCAGGATCGATGAAATACTGGCTGTTCAAATCCGAACCCGACGCGTGGAGCTGGGACCAGCAAAAGGCCAAGGGCGATGAAGGCGAGGAATGGAATGGCATCCGCAATTACCAGGCCCGCAATTTCATGCGCGAGATGAAGATCGGCGACCGGGGATTCTTCTATCACTCCAACAAGGGGCTGGAAGTGGTTGGCGTGGTGGAGATCTGTGCCGAGAGCGCGCCGGATTCCACAACCGACGATCCGCGCTGGGACTGTGTCCATGTCAAGGCGCTGGCCGACATGCCGACGCCGGTGAAGCTGAAGGATGTGAAGGCCAATCCGAAACTGGAAGACATGAGCCTGGTGACTTCGTTCCGCCTGTCGGTACAGCCCGTGAAGGCGAATGAATGGAAGGAAGTCTGCCGCATGGGCGGGCTGGACCCGAAGACGCTGAAGCCCGTTTGAGGTCGCTCGAAAAAAGCTCGAAAAGCGTCTGGCGCAAAAAATGTTAGCGTGCAACAATACGCCTCGATAAGGGGGTGTTTCGAGACGTGTTCGCCCCTGAGAAACGTCACAGGGAGAGCGACATGGCTATGCGTCGGCATGGAATACTCAATAAATTCAATCTGTTGGGGGCTGCGGCCTCGGTGGCTCTGCTGGCGGGTTGCGCCACCGAGCCGGCCGGAGCGCCAGAGGCAGATGCCGTGGAGGCGCAGGCCGAGGTGGCGCCGCAGATTCCACCCTATATGGACGCCTCCCTCAGCCCTGAAGCACGGGCAAAAGACCTGGTCAGCCGGATGACGCTGGAGGAAAAAGCCAGCCAGATGTACGACAAGGCCGCCGCGATCCCGCGCCTCGGCATTCATGAGTACAATTGGTGGAACGAGGCGCTGCATGGCGTGGCGCGCGCGGGCCACGCCACGGTTTTCCCGCAGGCCATCGGCATGGCGGCCACCTGGGATGAAGACCTGATGCTGGATGTGGCGACGGTGATCTCCGATGAGGGCCGGGCCAAGCACCATTATTACGCCTCTGAAGGCGTCTACGCCATGTATGGCGGCCTGACTTTCTGGTCGCCCAACATCAATATCTTCCGCGACCCGCGCTGGGGCAGGGGGCAGGAAACCTATGGCGAGGACCCGTTCCTGACCGGCCGCATGGCCGTGAACTTCATCAATGGCATTCAGGGCAATGACGAAAAATACCTGAAGGCCATCGCAACGGTGAAGCATTATGCCGTCCATTCCGGGCCGGAGCCGTCGCGCCACCGGGACGACTATCACGCGTCTGATGCCGACCTCTGGGAAACCTATCTGCCGGCCTTCAAGATGGCCTTTGACGAGACCGATGTCGGCTCGGTCATGTGTGCCTACAATGCCGTCTGGGGCGCGCCGGCCTGTGGCAGCGAACGCCTGATGGTCGACCTGTTGCGCGACGAGTTGAAGTTTGACGGCTATGTCGTCTCTGATTGCGGCGCGATTGGCGACTTCTACTATGATGAGGAAAAGCATGCGGCGGGCGAAGCCCCGTATGCGGCGCATGATTATGTCGACACCCGTGCCGAGGCCGCCGCGCTGGCCGTGAAAATGGGCACGGACCTGAATTGCGGCGATGGCGAAGGCAACAAGATGGATGCCCTGCCGGAGGCTGTGGCGCAGGGCCTGATCGACGAGGCGACCATCGATCAGTCCGTCGAGCGGCTCTACACCGCGCTGTTCCGGCTGGGCATGTATGATGATCCGGCAGACGTGCACTGGGCACAGACGCCGCGCGATATCGTGGCCAGTCAGCCGCATATCGATCTGTCGGCGGATGCGGCGCGGCAGTCCCTGGTGCTGTTGAAGAATGACGGCATCCTGCCTCTGGCAGCGGATACCAAAGTTGCCGTGATCGGTCCGAATGCAGACAATTGGTGGACACTGGTGGCCAATTATTACGGCCGCCCGACCCAGCCGGTGACGGCCCTGGAAGGCATCAAGGCGAAGATCGGCGCGGAGAATGTCACCTATGCGGTCGGCTCGACCATCGCAGGCGACAATTATTCGGATTACAAGCCTGTGCCCGCATCGGCCCTCTACCATGAAGATGCCGACGGCAATCTCGTGCCGGGCGTGAAGGCGGCCTATTACGACAACAAGGAACTTGAAGGCGCGCCAACGCTGGAGCAGGTCGAGGCGAATATCGACTTCTACTGGGACCGCACTCCCAGCACGGGCGGGCTGAATGACGAGTTCAGCGCGACCTGGGATGGCGTGATTGTTCCCGAGGCCGATGGGGTTTACCGCTTCCAGCCTTCGCGCTGGACTGAAGTCGAGATCAATGGCGAAACCGTCGGTGAGATGGACGGTATCGAGATGAAGGCCGGCGAAGCGCATACCGTGCACATGGTGCTGAAATTCGACAGCGGCTGGCCGCGCGACCAGCTGGACAAATATGCCTATCTCAACTGGACCGATGTGTCGCGCGATCTCGAAGCCGAAGCCATGGCCGCGACCGAGGACGCAGACGTCATCCTGTTCTTCGGCGGCATCGATGCCAATCTCGAGGGCGAAGAGATGGGCGTGGAACTGGACGGCTTCCTCGGCGGCGACCGCACGCACATCAAGCTGCCGGAAAGCCAGGAAAAGCTGCTGAAGAAGCTGCATGCCACCGGCAAGCCGGTCGTGATGGTGAATTTCTCCGGCTCGGCCATGGCGCTGAACTGGGAGGACGAAAACCTGCCGGCCATTGTGCAGGCCTTCTATCCGGGCGAGCAGGCCGGCAAGGCCATCGCAGATCTGCTCTGGGGCGAGTTCAGCCCGTCGGGCCGGCTGCCGGTGACCTTCTACAAATCCGTGGAGGATCTGCCGGACTTCCTCGATTATTCGATGGCCAACCGGACCTACAAATATTTCGAGGGGGAGCCGCTCTATCCGTTCGGTCACGGCCTGTCCTATACCGGGTTCGGATATGGCGACCTTTCGGTGCCGTCAGAGCATGATGCCTCTGCCGCAATGCCGGTCAGCGTGACAGTGACGAATACCGGCAACATGCCGGGCAAGGAAGTTGTCCAGGTCTACATCCAGCACAAGGACCGGGCGCATGCGTCTGTGCCGCGAATCGAACTGGCCGCCTTCGAGGTGGTCGATCTGGCACCCGGCGCGAGCGAGACGCTTCACTTTGACCTTTCGCCCGAGCGGCTCGGTTATTACGACACGGACGGGCAGTTCGTGACGCCGGAGGCCGGGGAGGCAATCGTGAGCATTGGCGGTGGACAGCCGGGCGCTCATGCCGAAGTGGCTTTCAAAAGCGCGACTGTGCGCTTCAAGCCTGGCGGCTGAACCACGCGCCAGACAGTCGTCGCACAGTCTGAACATATCAGGGGGCCTTCCAGTCGGAGGGCCCCTTTTTCTTTGGGGTTTATTGAAAACGATTGCGAATGACTTGCATCTGGATTCCATTACTGTAGTAATTAGTACAGTAATGGGTTGGGATCCGATGGGTTTGGGGGGCTTTGAATTGCTAGCTGTAGCGGCCTGCGCCCGAAAATGGAAAGACGGTTACGGAGCAAGACATGCTGCCCGTCTCCGTAACCGTCCCGCGTCCCACTTTGGCAATGCGGTATCGGAATGCCACCCAGCCTGGTGTCTCGTTGGCGGTACCGGGTCGGAAACATTGCGTTTCCGAAACTCCACATTGGTAAATTTACATACCACTGGTATGTTAGCTCGACAACCGAAAAGCTAGTATGGCCAGCCCGAGATCCAAAAGAGCCAGCGAAACGCGCGCCGCCATTCTGGAGGCAGCCCGCCAGCGTTTCGCTGATGAAGGCTTCGAAGCGAGCCTGTCCAGCATCGTCATGGATGCCGGGATTACCAAGGGTGCGCTGTTCCATCATTTCGAAAACAAGCAGGCGCTTTACCTTGAAGTGTGGCGCAATCTGCAGACCGAAATGGACCGGGACACGCAATTGGTGGCCATGCAGAACCGGTCCGTGGAAGACCCCTACCAGGCCATCCTGGCGGGCTGCCGGCGGTATCTGGAATGGGTGTCACGCCCGGACTTCCAGCGGATCGTGCTGATCGAGGGAAGGGGCGTGCTGGGCATGTCCGAATGGATGTCCTCCGACCGGGATATCAGTCGGCAGAACATATTGGGGGCGGTCGACTATCTCGTCGAACGGGGACTGATTGCACCGGAGCGGGCGGCGCCCGTGGCGGCGATCATCCAGGGCGCGCTGCACGGCGCGGGCATCGCGCTTACCCGAAAACTGCCGGGCGTCACGATGGAGTCCATTTTCGACGTGTTCGAACGACTCCTGCGCAAGCTCGACTGAGGCGGGCGCCCGGGCGAGGTCAGGCGATCGGGATGGCCAATCCGTCCGCCGCCTGGTTGACGCGCCACCAGCCGGCAATTCCGTAGCGGAGCTGCGCTGTGGGCTCGACCGCATGCGGGATGGTTTCGGACAGCATGAACACGACGCCGCCGCCTTCGGGCACAATCCGGGCCGCGGACGGATCGGCGTCGCCTGCGCCTTCCGGCCAGATCACAAGCGCGCCGCCGAGATCGGCGTGCCAGGCCTTGTTGAGATAGAGCACCATGGACAGGATCCGGTTGCGGGCGCCTTCGAAACTGTCGAGGTGCCGGTCATAGAAACCACCCTCCGGATAGACCGCGTAGCAGGCCTCGAATTCGAACAGGCCCAGCATCAGGGCGCGGTTCAGCGTTTCCCGCCATTGCTCCGCCCACGTCATGAAGGCGGCCTGCGCTGCGCTGGCGCCATCCAGCCAGGTGATCCGGGTCTTGCGGACGGAGCGGTCGACCTGGAAACTGTCATCCCGGCCAATCCCGGCAGGCGCGAGGGCGGCCTCTGCGTCCAGCAGGTGAATCTCCTCGCGCAGCGCCGCCAGCAAGGCGTCGGGCAGCAGGCCGGGCTGCCAGGACCAGCCCTTGCCAACGAGATCATCGATCACGCAGCCGACACGGTTGTCACCCGGCAGGGGAAGGGGCGCGGTCATCAGGGGCCGGATTGTCGCGGGCGTCTGCCGCGCGTCAGCCCTTGTGGGCCGTCATCAGGTCGGCGAACCGCTGGAACAGGTAGAAACTGTCCTGCGGGCCGGGGCTGGCTTCGGGGTGATGCTGTACCGATATGATTGGCCGGTCCTTGACGGCGAGGCCGGAATTGGTGCCGTCGAACAGGGAGCGGTGGCTCTCTTCCACGCCCTCCGGCAGGGTCGCCGGATCGACAGTGAAGCCATGATTCATCGACACGATCTCGACCTTGCCGGTCACCAGATCCTTGACCGGATGGTTGGCGCCGTGATGGCCCTGGGGCATTTTCATCGTCTTCGCGCCGAGGGCGAGTGCCAGAAGCTGGTGACCCAGACAGATGCCGAGAATGGGCAGGCCCTTGTCGATGACCGCACGGATCATGTCGCCGGACCGGGCAATTGTGGCTGCCGGATCGCCGGGGCCGTTGGAGAAGACGACGCCGTCCGGATTGAGGGCGAAGATTTCTTCAGCCGTGGCATCGCCGTTGACGATGCTGGTGCGGATGCCGGCCTGGGCCAGATTCCGCAGAATGTTCTTCTTCACGCCGAAATCGACCACGACGACATGGTGCAGGGCGTCTTCCATGTCGCTGTAGCCGCCGGACACTTGCCAGAGGCGCTGGGCATTCTCGAAGGGCGTGTCGGTGTCGACCCCCGCCGCCAGATCGGCCGCTTCCAGACCCTGCCAAGCACGGGCCGCCTCGATCAGGGCGTCGAGATCGATATTGCCGTCCGCCTTGTGGCAGATCGCGGCGTTCTGCATGCCCTTTTCACGCACGCCGCGCGTAATGGCGCGCGTATCCACACCGGACAGGGCCACAATGTTGCGGTCTGCCAGCCAGTCCCCGAATTCCTGCCCGGACCGCCAGTTCGAGGCCGGCGTGATCGGCTCGCGGAAAATCGTGCCGCAGGCCCCGCCGGCACCGGGCACCGAGGATTCCTCATGATCGTCCGGATTGGCGCCGACATTGCCGATATGCGGAAATGTGAACAGCACGATCTGCGACGCGTAGGACGGGTCCGTGAGGATTTCCTGATAGCCCGTAATCGCTGTATTGAAACACAATTCGCCGACATGAACCCCTTCCGCACCCGCGCCTGTGCCGAGAAAAACGGTACCATCGGCGAGGGCGATGGCTCCCGTCGCGGTTGAGCTGGCTTGCTTTTTGCTCTGATCGGACATATTTCGCTTGCCTTCCGGGATCATTGTCAGACGGTTAACTCTCTCCGACGACAGTTTTTCCGGGTAATGGGACTGAGTCCCTGCAACGTCAAGCGTCGTCGAGCGTTGCTGGTGTGAAAGGCGTATTTTGAATGGGCCAGGAAGATAAAACTGAAGTCATGTCGCTGAAAGCGCGCGTGGCTCAGGCACTCAAGACAGAGCAGGAAAAGAACGAAGGCTGCACCACGCGCCTGTCGACCCTGCGCCTGATTGATGCTGCCATTCGCGACCGGGATGTGTGTGCCCGCGGGCGCGGCGACAGCGAAGGCTGTCCGGAAGCCGATGTCCGCAATGTGCTCGACACGATGATTGCGCAGCGCGAAACCGCAGCGCGTGAGCATGATGACGCCGGCCGGATCGAGGATGCCATCCGCGAGCGCGA
This sequence comes from Hyphomonas sp., assembly GCF_017792385.1. Lineage (NCBI taxonomy): Bacteria > Pseudomonadati > Pseudomonadota > Alphaproteobacteria > Hyphomonadales > Hyphomonadaceae > Hyphomonas > Hyphomonas sp. The sequence continues at coordinate 1,943,414 of NZ_CP051230.1, forward strand.
GGAAATCGAGATCATCCGCGCTTTCCTGCCGGAGCCGCTGTGCACCAAGGATTTGCAGGCGGCCGTGGACGAAGTGGTCGAGGATCTGGGGGCCACGAAGCTGAAGGATATCGGGCGCTGCATGTCGGCGCTGAAAAAGCGCTATCCCGGCAAGATCGAATCCGGCACGGCCGGCAAGGCCATGCGCAAGGCGCTGACAAGCGGAAAAGCCGCCACCAAATAGGCGCCTGCCGCGCTGGTTAATTCTGCGAAAGGTTGGAACAAAGCCTCCGAGGGGTCCGTTGATTGTGTGTTGAACACAACGAAAGGACTTTGAAATGAAACGGCTTTTTCTGACTACGAGTGCGGCAGCCCTGATGCTTGGCGCAGCAGCCTGTTCCGGTGCAGACACCCCAACCCAAACGGCACAGACCGAATCGGCCACGATGACCGAAACCGCCACCTATGATCGCGACTATACGAGCGAAAACGGTATGACCGGCGACATGGACATCGACCGTGACATGGAAGACCGCGAGATCGAGCGAGCTGACATTGAGCGTGCCGAATACACGCTGGCGTCTGGCGAATTCCTGACCTCTGAACTGATCGGTGAGGACGTGACCGATGCGAATGGCAAGGAAGTTGGCGAAGTTGAGGATGTCCTGCTGGCATCCGGCACCATGCAGCCGATGCTGGTCATCCGTGACGGATTTGCCGGAGATCTCCACACCGTGTCCTTCGACCAGGCTTCGATCCGGTTTGATGAGGAAAACGAGCCGGAAGCCTATATGGATCTGACCGAGGAGATGCTCGACGATCTGCAGGAGTTCGAACAGGACGGCCTGAATGATTATCGCCTGGCTTCGGAGATGACCGGAACGAATGTCAGCCTGGCCTTCAATGACAAGGATGTGCGGATCACGGACCTGATCATGAAGTCCGACGGGCAGGTGAAGTATGCGGTCGTGTCCGATGGCATTGTGGACGCTGTCACCGAGGAGCGCATGCTGATCGACCCGGCCAAGATCCTGATTTCCCAGGGCGATGGCGATGGCAGCATGGTGATCGACCTGACCGAGCAGGAATATGCCAGCGCCATGAGCTTCACGGCTGATCTCGACTGATCTGCTGCAGCAAACCTGACAGAAGGCCCCGCCAGTGCGGGGCCTTTTTTGTGGGATTCAGCGTGCCCAGCAGACTGCGGCCCGTTCCCCCTTTTCCCCAATGAGGCTACACTGCGCCGGCATGAGTTCCTCTGTCCGCATCCCTGATGGCTTTGTCGATGAGCTGAAGGCCCGCATCCGGCCATCGGATGTGATCGGCCGCAAGGTGAAGCTGACGAAGAAGGGCAAGGAATGGGTCGGCCTGTCGCCATTCACGAATGAGAAGACGCCGAGCTTCTACGTCAATGACCAGAAGCGCATCTTCAAATGCTTTTCGTCCGGCATGGGCGGGGACGTGATCAGCTTCATCATGGAGACCGAGCGCCTGTCCTTCATGGAAGCGGTGGAGAAGCTGGCCGAAGAGGCGGGCATGGAACTGCCCAAGGCCGATCCGCGCGCCGCAGAGGCCTATGATCATCGCAAGCGGTTGCAGGAAGTCTGCGAAGCGGCAGCGGCCTATTTCGAGGAGCGCCTGCAGTCGTCGGAAGGCAGCGCCGCGCGCGACTATCTCGAGGGCAGGGGGCTCAAGCCGCTCGCCTGGAAACGTCATCGGCTCGGCTATGCGCCGGATGACTGGCGCAAGACGATCAACCACCTGAAATCCGAGGGTTTCACGCAGGCGGAAATCCTGGAGGCCGGCCTGGCAAAGGAAAGCGACCGGGGCGGAGAGCCCTATGATGCGTTCCGCGGGCGGCTGATGTTCCCGATTCCCGACAGCCGGGGCGGTATCATTGCCTTCGGCGGCCGGGGCCTGACCCCGGATGCCAAGCCCAAATACCTGAACTCCGGCGACACGCCGCTCTTCCACAAATCCCGCGTGCTGTATCGCTACAAGGCGGCGCGTGAAGCGCTGGGCCATGGCGAAGACGGCGGCTTGATCGTCTGCGAAGGCTATATGGACGCCATTGCGCTGACAGAGGCGGGCTTCGGCCAGGCGGTGGCGCCGCTCGGCACGGCGCTGACCGAAGAGCAAATCAGCCTGTTGTGGCGGGCCGGACCGGAGCCGGTCCTGTGCTTCGATGGCGACCGTGCCGGACTGGGCGCGGCCTATCGCGCGGTGGACCGGGCCCTGCCGCATGTCGAGCCCGGCCGGTCCCTGTTCTTCGTACTGCTGCCGGACGGCATGGATCCCGACGATCTGATCCGCGAGCGCGGACCGGCAGCCATGGGAGAGGCGCTCGAGGCGCGGATTGCCCTGTCGGAACTCTTGTGGCTGCGGGAGCGCGATGCCGAACCGCTGGACACGCCGGAGCGCCAGGCGGGGCTGGAGGCGCGGCTGATGCAGGCCGCCGCCCAGATCCGGCATCCCGGCGTGAAGGCGGCCTATGAGCGCGATTTGCGCGCGCGCATGCGCGACCATTTCTGGCAGATCCGGCAGGCCAAGCGGCAAGGCGGATTTACCAAGGGCAAGCCCGGCGGACGGGGGCCGGGGATGGGCGCACAGGCCGGACTGCCCACACAGGCCAGCGGCCGCCAGAACCCCGGCATGCTCCTGCTGATGCAGGCCATCGCCAATCCGGACATCCTGTCGGGCATGGAGGAAACGCTGATCGCGGCGGATTTCCGGAATGAGACGTCCAATCGGCTGCGGGACGTGATCGTGGATTTCCTGATTGATGACCGCGACCTGACCTTCGAGGCGGTGGTCGACGAGCTGAGGCGGGAGGGGCATGAGGCGGACCTGTCCCATATCGATGTGTCCCGCATATCCCGGATTCGCACCGACGAGCCGGCCTACCGGTCCTGGAAGGCTGCGGTGGAGGTCTTCATTCCGGTGGAAACCGCCCCATCTGCGGATGACGAAGTGCGGCGTCTCAAGCTGAAACGCCGTCTCGTTGCCGAGCGCCGCAAGGCGCATGAGGAGCGCATCCTCGTCGACCAGCAGGAGAAGGCGATGGGCAAGGCCAATATCGGCGATTTCTGGAAACAGTTCGAAGCCAAGAACCCCTGGTTCAAGTCAGACGGGTCCGGGAATTAGTCACAGGGGCCCCAAACACAGAAATCCCTATTGACCGCTACGCAAACAGTGCCCATTTACAGTATCTTGGGAACATGTGCGCTGCCAAACTGCTCAAACACTCACCTGCGACGCCTCTGAACGCGGTCCGAGGACCCGAGGCAAAGGAACGGCCAAAGGCCTTCGAGCAATCCATGGCAGCCGGACGTTCGCACGAGGCTGGTCCTGACTCTGGCACGGAAGATGCTGCGAGTGAGGGATCGACCCTGTTGCCATGCATATGGCACAGGCGTCATCAGTCCGTTGAGAACCGGACGGCCCGACGGGGCCGCATGAACGAGGCAGCAGGAAGAGTCGGCGAAAGCTAACAGGGCAGGCAATAATTCGGGAGGGGTCCCCGGCAGGCGCAGCCGGTCCCTCACAGGAGAGAATTGAATGGCAACAGCCACCAAGAAGAAGAACGTTTCCGGCGATGGCGACGGCGAAGACGACAAGGACAATGAGAACGGCCTGGTCGATTTCACGGCAACGGACGTCAAGAAGGTCCTGAAGCGCGCCCAGAAGCGCGGCTTCATCACCCATGATGAAATCAACGCCCTTCTTCCGAATGATGAAATGACCTCGGACCAGATCGAGGATGTGATGTCCCAGATCTCCGAAATGGGCATTGCCGTGGTCGAGAGCGAGGAAGAGGCCGAGGCCGAAGGCAAGGCCCTCACCAAGATCGAGGACAAGAAGGTCGTCGCCAAGAAGGGCAATGCCCGCGGGTCCGACCGGACCGATGATCCGGTGCGCATGTATCTGCGCGAGATGGGCGCGGTGGAATTGCTGTCCCGCGAAGGCGAGATCGCGATTGCCAAGCGCATCGAGGCCGGCCGGGATGCGATGATCCGCGGCCTGTGCGAAAGCCCGCTGACTTTCGAAGCCATGATGGTGTGGCGCGACGAGCTCGTGAACGAGCGGATCCTGCTGCGCGACCTGATCGACCTTGAGGCGACCTATGGCGCGGAAAACCCGCCGCCGGAGCCGAAGGCCAAGGATGAGGATGACGAAGCCGACGAGGCGAAAGCCGAAGGTGAGGACTCGTCCGACGATGATGATGACGAGGACGAGGATGACGCCGCGGCGATGTCCATGTCCGCGATGGAAGCGGAATTGCGCGACGGCGTTCTGGCCAAGCTCGACGAGATAGCGGACGATTTTGCCAAGTATCGCAAGCTGCAGGACAAGCTTGTGGCCCGCCGTCTGGAGGGCAAGGACCTGACGCCGAAGGCGCAGGAGGACTATGACGCCCTGTCCAATTCCATCGTCGAGAATCTGAAGACGATCCACATCAACAATGCCCGGATCGAGGCGCTGGTCGAACAGCTCTATGCCATCAACAAGAAGCTGATGGGCATGGAAGGCAAGCTGATGCGCATGGGCGATGCCTATGGCGTGCCGCGCAAGGAATTCCTCGAGAACTATTTCGGACGCGAACTGGAGCCGGACTGGATCGATCAGGTGAAGGGCATTTCCGCCAAGTGGAAACGCTTTGCCGAAGGCAAGGAAGCCGAAATCACCGAGAGCCGGGACAATATCTCCGAGATCGCGCAGGAGATCGGCATTCCGATCGATGATTTCCGCCGCATCGTCCAGACGGTGCAGAAAGGCGAGCGCGAGGCACGTATCGCGAAGAAGGAGATGGTTGAGGCCAACCTTCGCCTCGTGATCTCCATTGCCAAGAAGTACACCAATCGCGGCCTGCAATTTCTGGATCTCATCCAGGAGGGCAATATCGGCCTGATGAAGGCGGTCGATAAATTCGAGTATCGCCGCGGCTACAAATTCTCGACCTATGCCACCTGGTGGATTCGTCAGGCGATCACCCGGTCCATCGCGGATCAGGCCCGCACGATCCGTATTCCGGTGCACATGATCGAGACGATCAACAAGATCATCCGTACTCAGCGCCAGATGTTGCACGAGATCGGCCGCGAGCCGACCCCGGAGGAACTGGCCGAGAAGCTGGGCCTGCCGCTGGAGAAGATCCGCAAGGTCCTGAAGATCGCGAAAGAGCCGATCTCGCTGGAAACGCCAATTGGCGACGACGAGGATTCAAACCTCGGTGACTTCATCGAGGACAAGATGGCGCTTCTGCCCGTCGACGCTGCGATCCAGTCGAACCTTCGCGAAACGACGACGCGCGTGCTCGCCTCGCTCACCCCGCGCGAGGAACGCGTGCTGCGCATGCGTTTCGGCATCGGCATGAACACGGACCACACGCTGGAAGAAGTCGGCCAGCAGTTCAGCGTGACCCGCGAACGTATCCGCCAAATCGAGGCCAAAGCGCTTCGCAAGCTGAAGCATCCGAGCCGGTCGAGGAAGCTGCGCAGCTTCCTGGATACGTAAGGCTTCAGGCAATCAGAATGAAAAGAGGCGGCTATTGAGGCCGCCTTTTTTTGTTTGTCCGTGGCTCCCGCAACCAGAGCGCCAGGCTCGCAAGTGCGGCGGTTGACAAACTTTGCCAAAGTGCCCAAATTTTTCATTTGAAGGAGCAAGCCCATGGCGACGATGAACATTTCCCTGCCACAGCAGATGAAGGATTGGGTCGAATCCCAGACGGCCGACGGCAAGTATGCAAACTCATCCGACTATGTTCGTGACCTGATCCGGCGAGATGCGGAGAAGCGCGCGAAAATTACCGCTATGGAAGAGCGCGTGGACGAGGCTTATGCCAGCGGTTTCTCCGGCAAGTCGATCAAGGAGGTCATGGCGGACAGCTGGAAGGCTGCGCAGTCGTGAAGATTGACTTCTCGCACGCAGCGGAAGCAGACATCGCACACATCAACAGGGAAGGTATCCGCCTATTCGGCGTGAAGCAGGCGCAAGCCTATGCGCAAGGTCTTGCCCATGCTTTTGAGCTGCTAGCAGAGTTTCCACTAGCCAATCCCGAGAGAACGTATATGCGCAGGCCCATTCGCGCGCATACTTACGGCGCCCATGTGATCATTTATACGATTGAGGACGATACGGTCCTTGTGCTCCGTATCCGTCAAGGGCGCGAAGACTGGCAGGATGAATGAGCTGCGAGCCGGGCTCGCAGCTCGTATTATTCAGGCCTTCAGCGCCTGGTCCAGGTCCGCGATCAGATCGTCGGCGTCTTCGATGCCGATGGACAGGCGGACCGTGTCGGGGGCCGCGCCGGCGGCGATCTGCTGGGCCTGAGTCAGCTGGCGGTGTGTGGTCGAGGCCGGGTGGATGACCAGGCTGCGCGCGTCGCCAAGGTTTGCCACATGGCTGAACAGGTTCAGCGCGCCGACAAATTTGGTGCAGCCCTCATAGCCGTCCTTCAACTGGACTGTAAACAGGGCCCCTGCGCCTTTCGGGCAGATCTTCGGAACGCGGTCCTTGTAGGGCGAGGAGTCCAGCCCGGCATAGGTGACGCCCGCCACGGCGTCATGGCTTTCCAGCCAGGCGGCAATCTTCTTCGCATTCGCGACATGCTTTTCCATCCGCATGGAGAGCGTCTCGATGCCCATCAGTGTGTAATGCGCCGCCTGCGGGTTCAGCGTCATGCCGAGGTCGCGCAGGCCGATGGCGATGCCGTGAAAGGTGAAGGCCGCCGGGCCGAACGTTTCATGGAAATTCAGGCCGTGATAGGCCGGTTCCGGCTGGGAGAGGGACGGGAACTTGTCCGAGGCGGACCAGTCGAACTTGCCGGAGTCGACCACCACGCCGCCGGTGACCGTGCCATTGCCGGTCATGTATTTGGTCAGCGAGTGCACGACCAGCGTCGCGCCATGTTCGATCGGGCGGCAGAGATAGGGCGTGGCTGTCGTATTGTCGACGATCAGCGGGATGCCCGCGCCGTCGGCGATTTTAGCGATGGCGTCGAGGTCGGTGATGTAGCCGCCCGGATTGGCGATGGTCTCGCAGAAGATGGCGCGCGTATCATCATTGATCGCGGCCTTCACGGCGTCCAGATCATCAAAGTCCACAAAGGTGCAGGACCAGCCGAAGCGTTTGAAGGTCTGGCTGAACTGCGTGATCGTGCCGCCATAGAGGCGCGTGGAGGCGACGATGTTGCGGCCCGGAGCCATAAGCGGGAAGAGGGCCATGATCTGGGCTGCGTGCCCCGACGAGCAGCAGACGGCGCCAGCCCCGCCCTCAAGGGCCGCGATCCGGTCGCCCAACGCGCCAACGGTCGGGTTGGTCAGGCGGGAATAGATATAGCCGACTTCCTGGAGGCCGAAGAGGGCCGCCGCATGGTCCGCGTCGCGGAACACATAGGCAGTCGTCTGGTAGATCGGCACCTGGCGGGCGCCGGTGGCCGGATCCGGGTTTGCTCCGGCATGAATCTGCAGGGTGTCGAACCCCATTGGCTTGCCGTCGGTCATCGCGGCGTCTCCCTTCCTGTCTCGGCCCGCCGCCGAAACGGATGGGCTCAGTTGAACGTGTCACACTGGCGTGGATCGCCGGTCTGATAGCCGCGGCTTAGCCATTCCATGCGCTGTTCGGCAGAGCCGTGCGTGAACGCTTCCGGGGTGACGCGGCCCTGGGAGCGTTTCTGCAGCATGTCATCGCCAATGGCATTGGCCGTTTTCAGCCCTTCTTCCATGTCGCCGCGTTCCAGCGCAACCCTTCCGTTCGATGCCGTGGCGGCATGCGCGGCCCAGACCCCGGCATAGCAGTCCGCCTGCAGTTCCAGCGCGACGGAATATTTGTTGGCCTCGGCCTGGCTTTTGGCCCGCTGCTGGGCCTGGCGCACCTGCTGGGACGCGCCGGTAAGGGTTTGAACATGATGGCCAAATTCGTGCGCGATGACATAGGCGCGGGCGAAATCCGCGCCGGATGCGCCGAGTTGGGTCTCCATCTGCTGCCAGAAGGACAGGTCCAGATAGATGGTCTGGTCGGCCGGGCAGTAGAAGGGGCCCATGGCGGCCTGGCCATAGCCGCAGCCCGTTCCGGTGCCTTGCGTGTAGATGACGACATTCGGTTTCCGGTAGCCATCATACAGGCCCGCCCAGACATCGTTTACATTCGTGCCGACCACGTCGACGAACTGGCCAGCCTCGTCTTCCGGGGTTCCGACGTCTCCTGATTGCTGCTGGCTGGACATGCCGCTGCCGGCCTCGAGCAGAGGCTGGGGGTCAATGCCCAGGAAATAGGATACAACCAGCGCGATCAGGACAAACCCGATGCCGCCGCCTGCCAGCTTGCCGCCGCTCATGCCGCGCCGGTCTTCGACGTTTCCGCCCCTGCGTCCACCTTTCCAGCGCATGTCCCACCTCCGTCATGCCGATTGATACAAGTCATGTCTGAAATACAGGCTGGCGCCCGCACCGTCACCCCGCAATGGCAGGCTGTGATTGCCCGGTGCGGGGCGAGCCTGTAAGCGAGATGCATGCAGACCCAACTCACGATACAGAGCCGTGGTTCCGGCCTCTACGAATTTACCGGCGAGGCGGCTGGTTTTGTGTCCGGGCAGGGGGATGGTCTCCTCACCCTGTTCTGCCAGCACACCTCCTGTTCCTTGCTGGTCCAGGAGAATGCGGACCCGGACGTTCAACAGGACCTGCAGGCCTTTTTCCGCCGGCTCGTGCCGCATGCCGATGATCCGTCCATGGGGTATCTGGTGCATCGCACCGAAGGGCCGGACGACATGCCGGCGCATATCAAGGCCGCGCTGACCCAATCCTCCCTGTCCATCCCGGTTTCCGGCGGACGCTTGGCATTGGGTACCTGGCAGGGACTCTACCTGTTCGAACATCGCGACGCCCCGCACACACGTCGCATTGTGGCGCATTTTCTCGCGTCAGGCTGAACCGTCAGCCCCAAAGGCATGCGCCAGATGGGCGTCAAAGCGCAGAAAGTCCCGGTCGATATCCGGAGCCTTCGACACATCATGGGCGGCAAAACTGGGCATGGGCTGCATGCCGAAAAAGCGGAAGTTCAGGTGGACCGGCCACAGCAGGTCTTCCACGGAGCGACCTTCAAAAAAGGTCTGCGCCGGATCGTCAAAGGCCGAACGGGGGGCATTGAGGGTGAGCGACAGCATGTATCGCGTCCCGGTCATTCGGCCGCCGCTGCCATACTGGCGCGACGCATCCTTGCGGCTGCGTCCGTCTCCCTTGGACAGGCGGCCATCCATGCCCGCGGTGTAGACCTCGTCGAGATACCGTTTCAGTGACCAGGGCAGGCCCATTGAATTGAGCGGAAACTGGAACAGGATCACATCGGCCCAGACCTGGTTGTGTACTTCTTCTTCCGTGTCCCATCCATCTGCCACGCTTCTCAGGCGCACGGTCCAGCCGGAGGCCGTGAAGAAATCCCGGGCGCGCTGGACAAAGGCGGCGTTCAAGCCGCCCGGTGATGTGGGAAAGGGCTGGTGGCCGTTGACGATGAGGACATGAGGCATGTCGGGCGGACTGGCATCGATCGGCCGGAATATCAAGTTCAGGGCCTTGTAAGCGTTGCTGACGCGCCGGGCTTATTCCTCGAACGTGATGCCGTCAGCGTCCGCGCCGAGATCCTTCAGCGTCGCCTTGATGTCATCGATCATCTGGTCTGGTCCGCAGACATAGAAATTCTGGTCGAAGGATTTGACATGATGCTGCAGAAATCCCTTGTCGATCTTGCCGCGATTGAGCGGGGAGGACTCCTCACCCGTCACCGTCCAGATACAGGTAAGGCCAGGCATCGCCTCGAATTCATCCCGCAGAATGATGTCCTCTTCGGTCCTGTGTGAGGCGATCAGCGTGTGCCCGTCGAGGCGTCCGTCCGCGGCCAGCTTCCGCAGAATGGCGATGAAAGGGGTGACCCCTGCGCCCCCGGCAATGAACACGCCGGGGCCCTTATAGGTGATCGTGCCCCAGGACTCGTCGATCAGCAGCGCGTCGCCCGGCTGTGTGGACCAGAGCTGATGCGTGACGCCGTCATGATCATGATAGGATTTGATGGTGAATTCGAGCGTATCGGCGTCCGGGAGGGCCGTGAAGGTGAAGGGCCGCGTTTCCTCGCGCCAGCCTGCCTGGTCGAGCGCAACATCCGTGGCTTGTCCGGGCTCGAAGGAAAATCCGTCCGGTTTTTCGACCCGGTAACGCCGCACATCATGTGTGACGGGTTCGGTGTGGAGAATTTTGACGGATGTCGGCATGGGGCGCTCCTGAACTGGCTACGCTTCCATTGACGCTGCGGTCGCAGAATCGTTCCGATTATATGTGCCTAACCGCCCAGCGCTTTCCAGCGGACCATGGCCTCGCACACATTCTCGCCCTGGAAGGCCGCCTTGGCGCCGCCATTGAACTGGTCCGAGACGGACGCCGCCCACACCGCGGCAGAGGCGTCATAGGAGGTGAAGCCGATTTCGGACAGGCCACGTTCGATCCGGTTGCAGATCAGTCCCGCCACATCCTCGTCTGCCGAACTGTTGAGATAGGCAATCCGGTCCGCCAGGTCGAGGCGTGAAAAGATATAGTCATAGACGGTCAGGTCCTCGCCGACATCGAAGGCCAGAATGTCGCCCGAGGTGACGCCGGTATAGTCCGGGTACCCGGCATCGGACACGCCGGCCGTAAAGATCGAGGGGATCGGCTGGTCCAGATAGACCGCCCATTGTCCGATGGCGCCCTTCTTGCGGGTGTCCTTGATGTCATTGGCGTCCGGCATCTGGGCCGAGACGACGAGGATCGGCTTGTCGGTCCAGGACTTCACGGAAAATGCGCTGACGGACTGCTCGGTGATCGACTGGCCGAACAGCGTGCTGGTCGACGTGTTCAGGAAGGTCGAGGCTTCCTGCATCAGGGGCGCGTTGAAATAGGTGACCAGGGTGGAGGTCGGCGCGATCAGATTTGCCGCCGTGGTCAGCGCCCCCATCACGTTTGCGCTGGCGGAGGATTCCTTTTCGTCCGACAGCTGAAGGCGGAATCGCGCCTCGATGGTGGTGTTCGGGCCGACCTTGAAATAGGGCGTTGCGTAGATCGACAGGCTCTCATTCGTGGTCCAGCTTTCGCCCTCCTGATTGTTCGAGGAGAAGGTGGAGGAGAACAACGCATTGGTGGCCGTGATGTCCGGCTTCGCAACGTCGAATTCGGCGATCAGCGTACGCGTGATGCTGCGCGAGGACATCATCCGCGAGAGCCAGTTGCGGCTTTCCTTGTCGTAATTGCGCGCCTCGATTTCCTGGCTGCGCACGCCGGACATGACGCCATCCATGTCATACGCGTCGGGTTTCAGCGTGACGATCTGGATCCGGGTGTAGCGATCCTGCAGCATGTCGCCGAATTCGGAATAGACGGCAGCCTCGTCAATGGCGACGTCGATATAGGGCAGGTAGTCCTTGGCCGGCACGGCGCCCCCGACCGACCGGCCGGTCGGCCGGTTCACCGTTGGCGTGGGCGCGCCGAGAAAGTCGTCATCACTGGGATTGGGGATGCCACGCACCGGCCCGGTCGGAGCAGGGGGCTGCGCGCCGGGGGGTGAGGAGGGCGCGGACGCCGGACTTGTGGCGCACCCCGCCAGCATCAGTGTTGCGACCAGTCCAGCTGCCGATGCCTGTTTCATTCCGATTGTCCCCTTCGTCTCTCCCCAGACTTACCAATTGTTAACAGACAGATTCCCCGAAGGCGAGCCATTGCGGGACAGTTTTCCCGGGTATGGGGCATCGGAGCGACGACATTTGCCCTGCGCGCGAAAACGTGACGATCCTGCCGCCGATACCGCCTTTACTCGCCTATGTTGCGATGCAATAAGCCCTTGCGCAGCGGCGCAGCCCCTCTTATATGCTCAATGTGAGCATAATGCCGCGCCGATAATAAATCCGGGAGGATACATCCTTGTTGCTCAATATGCTGAAAGCCAAGCTGCATTCCGCAACCGTCACCCAGTGCGACCTGCACTATGAGGGATCGGTCTCGATCGACCAGGACCTGCTGGACGCATCCGGTATCCTGCCGAATGAGCGCGTGGACATCTGGAACGTCACCAATGGTGCGCGGATCCAGACCTATGCGCTGGAAGCGCCGCGCGGATCGAAGACGATCGGTGTGAACGGTGCAGCGGCCCGCCATTTCGCAGCCGGTGACAAGGTCATTATTGCGGCCTTTGCGGGCGTCGAGGCCGACAAGGCCCGCCAGCATGCGCCAACCGTCGTGCTGCTGGACGACCACAACGAGATCAAGCGCCCCGCCTGATCCCGGCCGGTCCGGCCCCTGACATCACCCGTTCACGACCTCTGATATGATCTCGAAGGAGCGTATGCGCTTGTCGACATCATACATGTCCGACACGATCATCAATTCGTCGGCGCGAGTCCGGGCCAGCAGCCTGTCGATGCCCTCTTTCACCTTGTTCCGGTCGCCAATGATGCTGACCGCCAGCATCTGCGCAGCGCGGATTTTCTCGTCTTCGGTCCAGTAGGTGTCGATATCCTCGATGGGCGGCTGGGTGAGTTTCCGGTCCCCGCGCACGAGATTGGCAAAGGACATCTGCTGGGATGTGGCGAGATATTTCGCTTCCTCGGTTGTTTCGGCGGCGATGATGTTCACGCCGATCAATGCATGGGGTTTGTCCAGCTGGGCAGAGGGCTGGAAATTGGCGCGATAGGTGGCCAGGGCGTCGTCGAGGGCTTGCGGCGCAAAATGTGAGGCAAATCCGTAAGGCAGGCCGTAAGCGGCCGCGACCTGCGCGCCGAACAGGCTGGAGCCGAGAATCCAGAGCGGGACATTGGAGTTCGAGCCGGGCACGGCCTCGATCCTCTGGCCTTCCTCGACCGGACCGAGCCAGGCCTGCAATTCCAGGACATCCTGCGGGAACCGGTCGGCGCTTGCCGGATCCCTGCGCAGGGCGCGCAAGGTCATCTGGTCGGTGCCGGGCGCCCGGCCAAGGCCGAGATCGATCCGGCCGGGATAGAGCGCCTCCAGCGTGCCGAACTGTTCGGCAATGATGTAGGGCGCGTGATTGGGCAGCATGATGCCGCCGGCCCCGACCCGGATCGAGGTTGTGCCGGCTGCAATGTGCGAGATAACGAGGGAGGTCGCCGCCGTGGTGACAGCCTTCATGTTGTGATGCTCTGCCACCCAGAAGCGCTTGTAGCCGAATTGCTCGGCATGCCGGGCGACGCGCCGCGCATCATTCAGGGCGTCGGCCCTGGTGAAGCCTTCGCGCACGCGTCCGAGTTCCAGGATTGAGAGTTCCGCCACGGTCCGGCCCCTTGTCTTGCTCCGCCAAGACATGGGGAGCGCGCGCCGGATGCCAAGCCCGACTGGCGCAGTGGAAGGGGTGAATTGGCCGCAGGCGGGCAATTGATCATTGCACCGGCTTTCCATTCAAAATAGCCTGACCGCTCACTTCGGGGAGTAATGTATGCGAGTTCTTGTTCTGGCCGTTCTGGCGGCAATACTGGGCTTTTGCCCTGGCCTGGCACGGGCCGAAGTCAGCCATCCACCCCTCGAAGCCTATGGCGACCTGCCATCGATCCGCTACATGGACTTGTCGCCGGACGGCACGAACGTGGCCTTTGCCGAACGCCGGAACGGATCGGACTATCTCGTCACGTTCGATTTCGCGACGCGGAAGAAAACGTATCACGTCAAGATCGATGAAGTGGCCACGCGGAACATCTGGTATGCCGACGAGGACAATATCATCATCCTCGCTTCCGAAACGAAATTCGTGATCGGATTCCGCGGCGAGTTCGAATATTCCGGCGCGTTCTCCTACAATCTCAAGACGAAGAAGCTGAAATTCCTGCTGAGGGGCACGGACAATATCTACCCGGCGCAGAGTGGTCTCGGGCGGATTGTCGGTGACGATGCCGACCCCGGATACATCTTCATGCCGGCCTTGGTGGGCGACCGGTACTCGGACCCGAACTACAGCCTGCTGCGCGTAAACATGAAGACGGGCAAGGGGCGCCGTTTCAAGAGCGGCACAGGCGACACGATCGACTGGTTCGTCGACACGGACGGAACCGTGCTGGCGCGGGAAGACTATGACAACAACACCGACACCTACAAGGTGTTCACCTATGTGAACGGAAAGCGTGAGCTGATCTATGAACTGAAGACATCGCAGCCGCCCCCAGGTGTGACGGGGATCAGGGCAGACCGGTCCGCCTTGCTGTTCTCCGACGGCGATGACGACGAGGAGTCCGGGAATGTCTACGAAATGGATTTCTCCGGAAACCTGACGCCGGTGTCTCTTGGCGGGCAGGGAGGCATGATTGAACGGGTCATCCGGGACGGGAACCGGTTCATGCTCGGCGTGGAATATGCCGGACCGCTCCCGTCCTACAAATTTGCCGACCCGGACGTGGACGCGGCTGTCGCCAGCATGGTGAACCAGTTCTCCACGGCGGCCGTCCATCTCGAATCCTGGACGGATGACTGGTCCAAACTGCTCTACAAGATCTATGGCAGCGACACGCCGGGCAGCTATGTCCTGCAGGATCGCGACTCGGGCGAATTGATTCTCATCGCCGATGAGCGCGACGACATTCCGCCGGATGCGGTCGGCCTGATGGTTTCGGTGACCTATAAGGCAAGGGACGGGCTCGACATTCCGACCATCCTGACCTGGCCTGCAGGCGCGGACCCCCAGACCGCCGGCAATCTCCCCCTGATCGTACTGCCGCATGGCGGGCCGGCCTCCTATGATGCCGTGACCTTTGACTGGATGGCGCAGTATTTTGCCAATCGTGGCTATCTCGTTGTGCAGCCGAATTTCCGTGGATCGACCGGCTTCGGCATCGAACACCAGAACCTCGGCCATGGAGAGTGGGGCGGCAAGATGCAGGACGACATCACCGATGGGGTGCAGACGCTGGTGGACCAGGGGCTGGCCGATCCGGATCGTGTCTGCATCGTCGGCGCCAGCTATGGTGGCTATGCGGCCCTCGCCGGAGGCGCTTTCACGCCGGACCTGTACAAATGCGTCGTCGCCATAGCGCCGGTCACCGATCTGAGACGGTTCCTTGTTGACGTCAAATGGGATCGCGGGCGCAAGCATTGGGCGCTGGACTACTGGCAGGAGAACATGGGGGGTCTGGAGGAAGAGCGCGAGAAGCTGAACGCGATCTCACCCGCCAGGGTGCCGGAAAACTTCAAGGCGCCAGTCCTGTTGATCCATGGCAAGGACGACACCGTCGTGCCGATCAGGCAGAGCGAGATCATGGACCGGGCCCTTGAACAGGCCGGCAAGGATGTGACCTTCCTCAAGCTGGATGGCCAGGATCACTGGCTGTCGGATGGAGAAACCCGGATCGAGACGCTGCGGGCCATGGCATCGTTCGTGGACCAGCATATCGGCCCGGAGGCCGAATAGCCGCGCTAGAATCCGACCGGGAGTGGCAGGCCGGGACTGGACAGGCAGATCGCCTTGAAGCGGCTGCCCATGTCCTTCGGGTCGATCAGGCGCTGGGCATTGTTGAAGATCGCCTCGGCATGGTCCGGATTGGCCTCGACCAGCTGGTTCAGCCGCGCCTGTGCGCCGAGCCCCATCAGGAACATGCCCTGCGGGGTCGGGCCGGCCACCTCCAGCCCGATCTTCCCGGCGAGGCGTTTCAGGCGGCCGAAATCCACGTCTACGGTGAGATCGGTCTCGCCCGGCCGGGAGAGGGGCGAGATCTGCTCGCCCTGGCTGAAGGCACGCAAACTGTCGCCGGGCGTCGCATCGGCCGGACCATAATCCACAAACAGCGCCCGCATCGGCGCAGGCCGGGTCACAAGGTCTGCCACAAGAAGGTCGAACCCCGTCTGGACTTCCACAGCCTCAACCGACTCCGCCGCGCCTTCGGGCGGGCGCTGCTCGTCGGCAGCAAGGCCGAGGGCAAGCTCGCCGGCTGCGTCCAGGCCGACCACGCATTCGCGCCACTGACCATCCGCCTTGCGGAACTGGCGCACCGGCAGGCAGTCCAGATATTCGTTCGCGACCAGGATCATCGGCCCGGCCGGCACGGCGGCAAGCGTATCGGCAAAATCCGGCGCATAGTCCTTCAGGCGGTCGGCCTGCACCGTGCGCAAATCCGGGCTCGGCTCAACCAGGGTCAGGCGGGCGGCGCGGGCGAACTCCCGTCCGCCGGCGACGTAGGCGAGGCGCAGCGCATCCGCCATCAGCGTGCCGCGGCCCGGTCCGATCTCGACAAGCTGGAATTCGTCAGGGGTCCCCATGGCCCGCCATTCATGCACCACCCACAGGCCGATCAGTTCGCCGAACACCTGGCTGACTTCCGGAGCGGTGATGAAATCGGTGCCGAGGCCGGACCGCGTGGCGTAATAGCCCTGGGCCGGATCATGCAGCGCCAGCTGCATATAGGTCGAAACCGGGATCGGGCCGCCGGTTTCGATCAGGCGGAGAATGCGGTCTTTGAGGGTCATGGTCAGGTCAGGCGGTGGGGGCAGGCTTTGGCTTCAGGGCATTCCAGACGAGCCATGCCCCGCCGATCCACATCGGGATCGAGAGCAGCTGGCCCATCGTGATCCAGTCCGGCAGGCCGTCGACGAAACTGTCGGGCAGACGGAAATTCTCCACTATGGTGCGGCCGGTCGCATAGATCAGCAGGAACAGGCCCGCAACGAGGCCCGGGCGTTTGAGCGCGCCGAACCGCCAGATCAGGAGCGACAGGAGGATGAGCGGCAGCCAGCCCTCCAGTACGCTTTCATAAAGCTGGCTGGGATGACGCGCCGTTTCCGCGCCGGTATAGACCCAATCGCCGGTCTCCCAATTGTAGGCAGGCGGGGTGGAGCCGCGCACATAGCCTTCGGGAAACACCATGCCGACGGAGGCATCGGTGTGGCGGCCATAGAGTTCGGCATTGACGAAATTGGCCAGCCGGACCAGCGCGATCCCGATCGGGGCAACCACGCCGGCAATGTCCCCGATCGAGAGCAGGGACACCTTGCGGCGATACGCAAACAGGACCAGCGCGATGGTGACGCCGAGAATGCCGCCATGAAACGCCATGCCACCATCCCAGATCTTGAAGATGGTCAGCGGATCCTGCGCGATCAGGTCGAACTGGTAGGGCACCATGTAGAAGAGGACATAGCCGAACCGCCCGCCGAGTATGATGCCGACAATGATCCAGAACATGATGTCGTCGAGTTGGTCTTTGGTCAGCGGGCTGGTGCCGCCGAACAGGTTCGGCCGACGGATCATGGCCGAGGCGTACCACCAGGCCAGGGCGATTCCGGCCATGTATCCCAGCGCGTACCAGCGCAGATGGAACTTGCCGAGACCGAGAAAACCGAGGTCGATCGAGACCAGGGCCGGGCTGACATCCGGGAAGGTCAGCGCCGCGGCGGGCAGGAGTTGTGCGGCGAAGCTCATCATATCCAGCATGCAGCGTCTTTTCCCTGTATGGATCAGGACCTATCTGTTAGGGGACCGAGAACTTGTCCGCCCGATGCCGCGAAGGAGTAGCCGCATGGCCACAACAAATCCACTGCTAGATGACATTGCCGGCCTGATGACAGGCGCAATGGGCGCTGCACGGGCCGCTGGCGAGGAGGCACGGACCGCTGCGCAGGCGCGCGTGAAGGGCCTGATCGCCGATATGGATCTGGCTGGCCGGGACGAGGTGGAGGCGCTGAAGGCGCTTGCCACCGCCGCGCTGGAGCGGGTCGAGGCGCTCGAGGCCCGCGTCGCCGAGCTGGAAGCGGCGTCGACATCCGACTAGCAGACCTCACAGCCAATCACTGCCTGCCTGTTGACCAGGGGTGGACGCCAATGCGCTGGCGCGTTTCAACAGGGATGGCCATCGGACACGAATCCTGTGTCCATGACTTCAGAAAGAAGGGGAGACTTTCATGAGCCTTGATCTTTCGCGAGAAGAATTTTCGGGCATCGACCCGCTCGACCGCGTCGAAGAGGCGCTCGAGATTGCCGGATGGCAGCATGAGCGCGACGAGGAAGGAACGATCCAGGCCGTGGCCGAGACACGCTGGGGCGATATGGGCGCCTTGTTCGCCTTCCGCCCTGAACCGGCCGCCATCCATTTTTCTGTCACCCTTGATGTGAAGCCGGTTGCAGCCAAGCGCAGCCAGCTCTCCGAATTGATCATCATGGCGAATGAGCGGCTCTGGCTCGGCCATTTCGACTATTGGGCCGACGAGGGCGTCGTGATTTTCCGCTACACCTTTTCCATGATGGACCGCGATGAAGCGAGCCTGGGCGAAATTCGCTCCACCATTGCGGCTGCGGTCAGCGCCGTCGACCGGTTCGTGCCGGCGTTCAACTTCCTGATCTGGGCCGGCAAAAGCCCGCGCGAGGCCATCGACGCGGTGATGTTCGAAACCCAGGGCGAAGCCTGAGACCCGGCGCATGGCGGGGGGAAAATCGATTGTCCTGATCGGGGCCGGCCGCATGGGCGGCGCGCTTGCATCAGGCTGGCTGTCCGGCCGGTCAAAGCCGAACCTGTCAATTGTGGCGCCGCGTCCGACGGCACAAGTGAAGGACTGGGCCGAGGCGGGCCGGGTTCAGCTCAATCCGGATCCGGCCCCTGCCACGATTGTCGTTCTGGCGATCAAGCCTCAGCAATTCGCCCGCGCGGCCGAGAGCGTGAAGGCCTTTATCGGTGAAAAGACGCTCGTCGTTTCGGTGATGGGCGGGATCCGCCTGTCGCAGCTGGAAGACCGGCTCGGCACGTCGCGTGTGATCCGTGCCATGCCGAACACGCCCGGATCGGTCGGCAAGGGAGTCACGCTATTGGCGGCCGCGCCGTCGCTCGCCGAAACCGACATGGAGGCGGCGCGCAAGCTGCTCACCCCGCTGGGGGTCGTCGAGGGTCCGATGGATGAAAAGATCATGGTGGCTGCTACGGGCATCTCCGGCTGCGGCCCGGCCTATGTGTTCCTCCTGGCCGAAGTGATGGCGGAAGCCGGCGAGGCCGAGGGCGTGCCGAAAGAGACGGCGGCTCGCCTTGCCGTGGAAACGATTATCGGCGCTGCGGCGCTGATGGAAAAATCCGGCCTGACGCCAAACGAGCTCAGGAAAATGGTCACCTCACCCGGCGGCATTACCCAGGCGGCCCTTGACATCCTCATGGATGACGGTGGGATGCCTATCCTGATGCGGAAGGCCCTGCGGGCTGCGGTGACGCGGGATCGGGAGCTTTCCAGAGAGCCGGATTAAGGGACGAGACAGATGACGAGGCAGGCAGGCATTTTGGACAAGGGCCTGGTCGCCGCGCTGGAACTCGCCGCCGAAACGCCCTGGGCCGACCTGACCCTGTCAGCCATTGCCCGCCAGGCGGAACTGGATCTGTCGGAGTTTCACGGACTGGCCGGCAAGGACGAGCTTGCGGCCCATGCCGACCCCTATTTTGACCGGGCCATGTCGGAAGAGGGCGTGTCTTCCGATGAAAGTCCGCGGGAACGGCTGTTTGATGTCATCATGTTGCGCTTCGAGGCGATGGAAGCCTTCCGGCCCGGCCTGATCTCGCTGATGAAGCATCGCGACCGGACCCCCGCCCAATTGCTGGCCTTGCCGCTGGCCCGCAAGCGCAGCGCCGACTGGGCGCTGGTGTCGGCCGGGCTGGATAACCGGTCCGGCGCACCGGCCGGGCTGAAGGCCGTCGCCATCGGCTATGTCATCGACAAGGCGGAACGCGCATGGCGCCGCGAGACCAGTGGTGATTTCGCGCTGACCATGGCGGCGCTCGACAAGGGATTGCGCGACGCCGAGGACCGGATGGAGCAGCTGCAGCGCTTCACCGGCTGGGGAAAGACAAGGGCAGGGGAACACTGCCGATGAGGAAACGACACCGGAGGAAACATGAATGAGCCGACCTGGCCTCGACGCGAACCCGCTCACACTCGGAGCGGACTGGTTCAATGCGCTTTTCAACGAGATCGGCATTGAGGCCGACGTCAAAGGCCTGACCGCTAAATCCATCGGCACAGGCCAGATTGGCGAGAATGTCCGGTTCGTGTTCGACTATGCCCACAAGGGCGCGGGCGCGCCGGATTCGCTGGTCGGCAAGTTCCCCTCGGACAGTCCGGAAAGCCTGATGACGGCAAAGATGCTCGGCCATTATGAGCGCGAGGTGAACTTCTATCGCACATTCCCGAAAGTTGCGGGCATTATCACGCCGAAGGCCTTTTATACCGATTATGATCCGGAAACGAACCGGTTCGCCCTGATCATGGAAGACATGGCGCCGTCGCAGCAGGGTGATCAGCTGAAAGGCTGCAGCGTGGCAGAGGCCGAGCGGGCCCTGTCCGCCGCAGCGATCCTGCACGCGGCGCACTGGAATGATCCTGAACTGGACAATTATGCCTGGCTGCAGGGGAGTGTCCTCGCCCCGCCGCCCGCTCTGGCGCCAGAAGCAGTGCAGGGCCTGTGGCAGGGGTTCAAGGACCGGTATGGGGATCGACTGGCAGCAGATGACATTCTGGTGGGCGATGCCTATGCCTCTGTCCTGCCGGCCTGGAGCGAGGGGTATGACGGGCCGCACGCCCTGACGCACAATGATTTCCGGCTGGACAACATGCTGTTCGGGGCCGACACCGCGCCCAAGCCGCTGGCGGTGGTGGACTGGCAGACGGCCGGGAAAGGGGCGCCGGCCGGGGATGTGGCCTATTTCATCGGCGCCGGGCTGACCCGAGAGGACCGGCCCGGGCATGAGCAGGCCTTGCTACGTTACTATCATGCGCGTCTGGAAGAGGCCGGCATCCGGGACTATCCGTTCGAGGCACTGTACGACCATTATCGCTGGTTCAGTTTCTACGGCATGTCGGTGGCCTTCGGGGCGGCCATGCTGGTGAAGCAGACCGAGCGTGGCGACGAGATGTTCCTGACGATGCTGCGCCGGCATGCGGCCCAGGCGCGGGAGACCGACGCCCTGAGCCTGTTGCCCGCCTGACGCCCCAAAACTTTACGTTCTGTAATGATTTCGGGAAATTCCCGCCGAGTGTCCCGCCCCGGTACAGGTTTCCAAACATTCCTCTAACCGGGGGGGTGAAACTGTCGGGGTCGCTTATGCGTCAGCTTAAACCCCACCCTGTATGTTCCTGTCCATGGCGCCCGGAGAAGCCGGGCACTCCGTTCACAAGAATAAACATGGTGTGGATATGGAACAGCAGAATGCACGTAGTCTCAGCGTCCCCGGCCCGGATGGCCAGATGCTGACCCTGGCGGATCTCCCGTCTCCCAACATTTCGCGCTGGGTTACCCGTCGCAAGGCTGAAGTCGTGGCTGCGGTTTCCGGCGGACTGATTTCCCGCAAAGCGGCCTGCGACCGCTACAGCCTGAGCGAGGAAGAATTCGAGACCTGGGAAAAGCTCTACAGCCGCCACGGCACCAAGGGCCTGCGCACGACCCGCCTGCAGCAATACCGCCGCTAGGGCAGGGACATGTTTAACGAAGCCTTGCTTCGTTAAACCGAAATTTACACGCCAGCGCCTATCAAGGCTCTCTATTGCCGGGTTTCCTCCCCGGCGCCGGGAGCTGCAGATGGACCACAAGCTGACGAAACTCCAAGGCAGCGCGATGCTCTCCACACGGGCAGTCGCGCTGTTTGCGTTGCTGATCGCACTGGTCCTTGGAAGCTGGCGCGCAACGGACCTGTTTACCCATCCCGCCGAAGCCTGGGTGCCCGGATCGCCCATCGAAGCCTCGCTGATGGGAATCCTCGAACCGGTTGCGGGCCAGGGGAACATCCGCCTGTCCGTCACCGACGGCAACGGTCCGGGCCAGTCCGTGCTGATCCTGATCTCGTCCGATATTGCCGACACGGCGCCGACCCTTCAGAGACTGGCAAGCTCGGCCCTGCTCCTGTCGCCGGAAGCAGGGGACCAGCTGATTATCGAACACGCCGAATTCGCTCGCGGCGTGGCCGGCCGCCCGGACGCCGCAGGCTGGACGGAGCTGGGGCTCTACGCGCTTCTGTGCGGCCTGCTCGCCTGGACTGCCATTCGCACGCCTCATGAGACGGCCCCCGCCGGACAAATGACCCACACTGCGCCGACGCACGCGCCGCTGCCCGCGGGACCGGCGGAGCTGATCGCGGCGCCCGCGCCGCATCCTGCGCGCCAGGCCGCCGATCCCGACACAGCGCAACTCGTGCGCAAGGATCCCGCCCGCACGGCCTCCATCCTGCGCAGCTGGATGCGCGGGGAAGGGGATGCCGCATGAGCGCGCTGGCCCTCGCCCGACCCCGCCCCGCACAGGGGCTTGCCCGGTCCGCCCGCCTGATGCGCGCGCTCGGCCCGGATGCTGCACCAGTCTGGAACGAACTCAGCCCGCAGGAAGCGCGGGCCCTGTCCCTGGCCATGGATGCGCTGGCGGACAATCCACGGGAAGAAACCGCCACGCTGGACCGCTACCGGCAGGATCATGCCCGACAGGATCGCGACGCGTTTCAGGCTCCGCCGGTCTGGGCGCAAGTGTCGGAGCTTGAGACACGGGACCTGCTGAACCTGGCCGGAGGCCAACATCCGCAAGCCCTGGCCCTGATCCTGTCGCGCCTGGACGGTGCGGCCGCCGCCCGGCTTCTGAAAGCGCTGGACCGTCCGGTTGCAGTGGATGTCATGCAGCGCCTGCTGCATCTCGGGCCGGTTCATCCTGCGGCCGTATCGGCGCTGGAAACGGCGGTTTCGGCCTGGCTGGCCAATGCGGCCCCATCCGCGCATGCCGGTGGACATGAAGGCGTGGCGCGAATCTTCGACCGTCTGGACAGCCGGTCGGAAAAAAGCCTCCTGTCAGCGCTCGAAACCGCACAGCCGGGTGCCGGCAAACGCGTGCGGGACCTGATGTTCACCTTCGACGATCTCGCCGGGCTGGATGCCGGTGGCCTGCAGACGCTGCTGGCGGCGGCGGACCGTTCGCGCCTGACCTATGCCCTGAAGGGTGCGCAGGATGCGACAAGTGCGGCCTTCTTCCGCAACATGACCCAGCGCGCCGGTGAATTGCTGAAGGAAGAGATCACGATGCTCGGCAGTGTGAGACGCAGTGAAATCGAATCGGCGCGGATGGAACTGGTTGATCTGGCACGAACGCTGATGGAACGCGGTGACATCCGTACGGGACGCCGGGAAGACGAGGATGAACTCGTCGAATGATCCACCGGGCCGTCAAATCCGTTACGCCATTTGATTTCCGCAGCGACTTTTCCCCTGCGCAGCCGGTCCAGGCTGATCCGGACCCGGCCGTCAGCCTGACCACGCCGGAACTGCTGCAAATGCTGGCCGAAGCGCGCGCCGAAGGGGCTGAGATGGCCAAGGCGGAGGCCGCCCGCGCCGACCTCGCCCACTTGCAGACGGCCACGAATGCGCTCAACGAGGCGCTCGCCAATCTCGTTGCGCTGACCGGCCATCTGGAGGCCTGCGCCTATGAGGAGGGTTTCAGCGAGCGGGCCCATGCGCTAGTAAGGGCCACAGCCCGCACCATACTGGACGGGCAGGGCGACCTGTTCGCCGCCCAGCATTCCCTGAAGACCGGAACGCTTGAAGGAACGCCATGACTGAGCCTGCCAATCCCGCCCTGAAGAAAAGCCTGATGGACGTGCCGGTGCGCGTGGACGTGGTTCTGGGCGAGGTGCGCATGCCGATCGAGGAATTGATGGCCATGGCGGAGGGCGACATTGTTGCGCTCGAGCGCCACACGAACGAGCCCGTGGACATTTACCTTTCCGACCGCCTCATGGCGCGCGGCAAGCTGGTCATTGCCGATGGCCAGCTCGGCGTGACCCTGTCGGAAATCGTTGATGAACGTGCAGCAGCCTGAGCTTCAGGCACTACATTAAATCCCTGCAACACCGCCCAATTCCTAACGGAAGAAAGGAAGTTGTTAACCTTTCGCGGTGTTAACTCATCCTAACGAAGCATGTCCTGCCGGACGACTGGGGTGGCACTCGGCGGGGTGATTAACACAGGGAAACATGCAGACATGCGCATGAAGATGTTCGCCGCGGAGACCCTCGAGGCCGCCAAGGCGATGATTTTTGCCGAGATGGGCGCCGACGCCGTCATCCTGTCAGAGCGGGAGATCGACGGGGGAGTCGAGGTCCGGGCCGCCACGGACAAGCTGGGGGGAGGGGTTGTTCCAAGCGAGCCGCTGTTCCTGCGCGAAGCCCGCGGAGGCCATGGCCGCGGATCCGAAAACCCGCTTTACAGCCGTGTCCGCGACGCCCTTCTGTGGCATGGCGCGCCGCAGCGTTTTGCCGACCGGGTTGCCAATGAGGGCGCCGGCAAGGCTGCAGTTCCCGGCGCTTCGCCGGAAGATTCGATTGCTGCCGGCCTGGAACGGATTGTCACCTGTGATCCGATTGCGGCCCGACTGGAGAAGGACATCATTCTGGTTGGCCCGCCGGGACATGGACGCACCGCGACCGCCGCCAAGCTGACGCGTCGCGCCGCAGTGGCCCGCACCGCCATCCTGCCCGTGGCGGCCGATCTGGACGGCACCGCCGGTGGCGAGCAGCTGGCCGCCTATCTTGAGCAGGAGCGCAGCCAGATCCGCACAGCGGCCACGCCTGATGCCCTGTTCGACATGTTGCGCGCTGCCCGCGAGGCCGGTCAGCGCTGCGTCATCGACCTTCCGGCAATCAACCCGTTTGACCAGGACGACATGGCGAGCCTGCAGGACCTAATCCAGGTTGTGCGCGCCGAACCGGTCCTGGTCATGTCGGCAGAAGGCCATCCGGAAGACCAGGCCGACGCCGCCCGCATCTTTGCCCGCGCGGGCATCCGCCGCGCCATCCTGACCAAACTCGATATTGCCCGCCGGCGGGGAGGGGTCATCTCGGCCCTGTCGTCTGCGGGGATCGCCTTCTCGCATCTTGCCGTGACGCCCTTTATCGGGGGCGGACTGGTACCGGCAGCGCCCTCGCGGCTCGCTGCCCTGCTGATGGAAGATGCCCCCGGCGACGTCATCGCCCTGAAAGGAGCTGCGTAGACTTATGAGCTTCATGCTTCGAAAATCGCAGGAACGCCCGGCCCAGCGCCCGGCTCCGCGCGTCGCGCCAGCCTCCATCATTGCCGTGGCAAGCGGCAAGGGCGGTGTTGGAAAGACCTTCATGGCCATCACGCTGGCTTCGGCCTTTGCACAGGCCGGCAAGCGCACGCTGCTGGTTGATGGGGATCTCGGGCTCGCCAATGTGGATGTCCAGCTGGGCATCGCCCCGGAAACCGACCTCGCCGCCGTGATTGCCGGCTGGGTCGAGCTGGATGATGCCGTCACGCCGGTAGATGGCGGCGCGGCAGAAGGCGGGTTCGATGTGCTGCCCGGCCGGTCCGGCTCGGGCGCGCTGGCTGAACTGCCGCCGGAAGAGGTTGCCCGCCTGGCAGCCGGCCTGTCGGCGCTGGCATTGCAATATGACCAGGTTGTGGTGGATCTCGGCGCCGGGATCGAAGCCAATTGCATGCGGCTGGCCCGTGCGGCTGACAAGGCCCTGATGGTGATCACCGACGAGCCGACCTCGATGACGGACGCCTATGCCTTCATCAAGGTGCTGCGCGGCTATGCACCGAATGTCGAGCCGGTGATCTGTATCAACCAGGCCGAGTCGCGCGCTGCCGGACAGCGGACATACGAAGCCATTGCCCGGGCATGCCAGACCTTCCTCGGGTTCCGGCCGCATCTGGCCGGCATCGTGATGCGGGACCCGAAGGTGCGGGACGCCATTCGTTGCCAGAAAACGCTGATCTCCACCGACCAGCAGGCCCAGCCCATCCAGGATGCGATCGCGATCTCCCAGATGCTGATCGGCGGCCGCCAGGGTGCGGATCTTGGCTATTAATCTGTGTGAAGAAAGTAGAAGTTTCGAGAGCGATTCGTACGGCTTGTTAACCTTCGTTAAAGGATCAGCCCGTAGGATTCACATTGACAGGAAATGCGGCTAGCTTGGTCGTAGAGATGATTCGGGAGACGAGAGATGCGCGTCCTGCTGATTGAAGACGATAGCGCGGTGGCGCGTTCCATCGAGCTGATGCTGAAGGCTGCAGGCTTCAACATCTACACGACCGACCTTGGGGAAGAGGGCGTGGACCTCGGCAAGGTCTACGAATACGACATGATCGTGCTCGACCTCTCCCTGCCGGATATTTCCGGATACGAAGTGCTCAAACAGCTGCGCATGGGCCGCGTGAACACGCCGGTCATGATCCTGTCCGGCAATCCGGACATCGAAGCCAAGGTCAAGACGCTCGGCTATGGCGCTGACGACTATCTGACCAAGCCGTTCAACAAGGACGAGCTGATCGCCCGCATCACTGCCATTGTGCGCCGCTCCAAAGGCCATGCCGAGAGCGTGATCCGCACCGGTGAAATCGTTGTGAACCTTGATGCCAAGACGGTGGAAGTCGACGATGAGCGCGTTCACCTGACCGGCAAGGAATACCAGATGTTCGAGCTGCTTTCCCTGCGGAAGGGCACGACCCTGACCAAGGAAATGTTCCTCAACCACCTGTATGGCGGCATGGACGAGCCGGAACTGAAGATCATCGACGTCTTCATCTGCAAGCTGCGCAAGAAGCTGCAGAATGCCACTGGCGGCAATCACTATATCGAGACGGTCTGGGGCCGCGGCTATGTGCTGCGCGATCCACGCCCGAGCTCGAAATCGAACGAGATCGAAGAGGCGGCCTGACCCCTCGCACCGAGCTTCAAGAGTGCTCCCGAAACCCCGGCCCATCGGCCGGGGTTTTTCGCTTGCGCGGGCCATCCGCAGTGAAGCTTTTTCAGACCAGCGGCTTGCCACGGGCCGCAAACAGCTGACATTGGCGTCATGTCCCAGAATTCCGCCGGTCCTGAAATTCTCCGCCTGATCGAACTGATATCGCGCCTGCCGGGCCTCGGGCCCCGGTCTGCGCGCCGCGTGGCGCTGTTCCTGCTGAAGCGGCGGGACACCTTGTTGAAGCCGCTGGCGGACGCCCTGGCCGAGGCGGGTGAGAAAATCGAGAAATGCCGGACCTGCGGGAATTTCGACACGGTTCAGCCCTGCGCGGTCTGTCAGGCCGACGGCCGGGATGACGGGCTGGTCTGTGTCGTGGAAGATGTGCCGGACCTGTGGGCCCTGGAGCGGGGCGGGGCGTTCCGCGGCCGCTATCACGTGCTGGGCGGCGTGTTGTCGGCGATTGACGGCATCACGCCGGAAGACCTGAACATCCCGTCACTGGTGACACGGGTCGAGGCCGGTGGGGTACGCGAGGTAATCCTGGCGCTGAATGCCACGGTCGATGGCCAGACCACGGCGCATTACGTGGCCGAATTGCTGGAAGGGACGGGAGTCAGCGTCACCCGGCTGGCACATGGCGTGCCGGTGGGCGGCGAACTCGACCATCTCGATGATGGCACGCTCGCCGCCGCATTGCGGTCCCGCCGGGATATCTAGGCCGGGCGCTATTCCGCCTCAACAATATCGACGCGGAAAATGCCGTCGAAATCCTTTGTCGCAACATAGAGATGACCATCCGGTCCCTGCACGACGTCGCGGATCGCATATTCGCCATCGAACAGCGATTCCTTGCCGGCAACTTCGCCGTCTTCCAGATCGATGCGGGTCAATTCGAGGCCTGCCGGACCATTCATGCCACCGGTGAAGAGATCGCCTTTCCAGCCCGGATAGACATCGCTGGTCAGCATGACGAGGCCGGAGGGAGCGATCGACGGCACCCAATAGGTCATGGGCTGGGCCATGCCTTCGGCTTCGGTCTTGGTCGTGATGATCGTGCCGTCATAATTCACGCCATAGGTGATTTCAGGCCAACCATAATTGGTGCCCGGCGTGACGAGATTCAGCTCGTCGCCGCCCTTCGGGCCATGCTCGGTTTCATACAGGGTGCCGGTGGCGGCATCATAATAGAGCCCCTGAACGTTGCGATGGCCGTAGGACCAGACCGATGGCTTGCCGGCTTCGCCATCGGCAAACGGGTTGTCTGCGGGAATGGAGCCATCTGCATTGATGCGGACGATCTTGCCATGCGTGTTTGACGGGTCCTGCGAGTCCTTCATGTATTTGAAGCCTTCGCCCAGGGACACGAACAGGGTGCCGTCATTCGCGAATTGCAGCCGTGCGCCGTAATGATAGGCGGTATCGCGGGCATCGGCCCAGAAGATTTCCTCGACGCCCTCAAGAGTGGCGGCATCATCGCTGAGCCGGCCACGGATCACGGCGGTGGCATTGGCACCATCATCGCCCTTGGCATAGGCGATGTAGACCATGCGGCTGGTGTCGAAATCGGGCGCCAGTGTGATGCCGAGATATCCGGCCTGGCCCTCGACATAGGCGTCCGGAAGGCCGGCAACCGGGCGCGGCGTGCCTTCGCCGCCAGCCACGAATTTCAGGCCGCCTTCCTTCTCGGTGAACAACAGGTCCCCATTCGGCAGGAAGGCCATGCCCCAGGGCCATTCGGCTTCGGTCACGATGGGCGTGAGGGCCACGTCGAATGTGCTGGTGGCCGCCGGCGTGGTTTCCGCCGGGCCGCCGCAGGCAGCGGCAATCAGGGCCAGCGGGAGCAGGGGGGTGATATGGCGCATGAGGGATCCTCCGATGGGGGGCAGTTGGCCGGGATACTAGGGCGCGGCGCCCGAATGGCCAAACAAAAAGGGCGGCCTGAGAGGGCCGCCCTTCTGTAGTTTGTCAGTCCGGTCCTACCAGGACTTCTTGACCGTCACGCCGTACAGGGCCGGCTCGGTCAGGAAGGCGTTGGTGAACAGGCCGGAGGAGTCGTCGGTGAGATATGTACCGGTGATGACTTCCTCATCAGTCAAATTCTTGGCGAATACTTCAACGCCCCAGCCGCTTTCCTCATTGTTGAAGAGGATCGACAGGTTGACGTTGGACCAGGAGTCCAGTTCGTCGCGTGGGGTGTTCCAGATCCGGCTATAGCTGTCGGACTGCATGTAGTAGTCGCCGCGGATCGTCATGTCCCAATCGGAGTTGCCGAGGGATTGGAATGTGTATTCCGCTGCGAGGTTCAGCGTCATTTCCGGCGCACCCGGCATTGAATTGCCATCCAGGTTCTTGGCGTCACCTTCGATCGGCTGCAGGGCGGTGGCCGTCTGCGTGTTGCCGTTGGCATCGGTGTAGGTGACGGTCACGCCGTCGAGGCCGAAGGCGGCTTCCTGTCCGGCAAAGGCGCCGGTGCAGAGGCCGAGCGTCGAGCCCGGGGCGAGCAGTCCGCCCTGGATCGCACCCAGCACGGTGGCATAGCCCTGGGCCGAGACGACACAGTTGGAATAGGTGCTGGAATTCTTCAACGCGACCAGATCGGAACGACCATTGGTGCGGTCGAGCACGTCGATGCCGTATGTGTCGGCAACTTCTGCGTTCAGCAGGCCGAGATTGGCCGTCAGCAGCCAATTGTCAGCCGGCGTCCACAGGCCTTCCAGTTCGATCCCCTGAAGTTCGGCGTCCACGTTGATGTTCACCGAAGAGCGGTTGATGATCTGCGTGATCTGATAGCCTTCATAATCATACAGGAAGCCGGTCAGGTTCAGCTGGGCGGTGCCGCCCGCAAACGTGTTCTTCGTACCGATTTCATACGAGTTGATGAATTCCGGATCGAAGGTCTGCGGGAACAGATTGGCACCTGCCGGCTGCGGCGGGTTGATGCCGCCGCCCTTGTAGCCCTTGGAGTAGAAGCCATAGATCAGCGTGTCGTCAGTGAAGCCGAGATCGGCTGTGTAGTCGAACCCGATACGACCGGTGATCTCCTGGAAGTCTGCTTTCAGCAGGCCCTGGGATTCACGCGGATCTGCGCCAGTCGCCTGAGGCGTGAACAGATAGGTCGGAACAATCTTCTGTTCCTTCTGGTCGTCCGTGTAACGAAGGCCCAGGGTGAGCTGGAGGTCGTCATTGACGTCGAAATAGCCTTCCCCGAAGACCGCGAAGGATTCCAGCTTGTAGGGGGACAGCGACCGGAAATAGTTGCCGCCATCACCTGCAAGGCCGCCTGTGAACAGGGACGCGCCGGAAGAGGAGGTGGACCCGCTGTCGAGCGGAACGACGCCGCCGAACAGGGCACCGCCGGACGCGTTGTTGATCTGGGTCAGCGCGGTCAGGGCGTTCGACAGCACGTAATAGCCGTCGGTCGGGTTGAAGGCGTCAACAGATTCGAAATCCACCTTGATGGCGCCGAGGTTGAAGTTGAACGGACCATCATAGTCGGACTGCAGGCGCAGTTCGTGCGTGGTCTGCTCGCTGTCTGCACCAGACAGGTCGAACGTACGGAAGACGTTGGAATCGCCCAGTTCCGGATCGGACACGACACCACCCGGGAAGAGCAGGCCGTAGAGCGGTGCAAGGGCCGGGTTTATGAAGGGGCCGGCCGTCGCGTTGAATTCGATTGTCGGGGCGACCTTGTTGTAGTCCTCGATGGAGACGACCGAGGATTCCGAATAGCTGCCCAGATAGGTCAGCAGCAGATTGTCGCCGATATCGGCCTCGGCTTTCCAGGAATAGAGTGTCTGTTCGGCCTCGTACATCGGATCGAAGGCCGATTCGATCTTGCGCAGATCGGAAATGGCCGGATCGAGATAGACATCGCCATTGAGCAGGCCGGCAAAGATGCCGAGGCCGCCGGCCAGTGTGGCCTGCGAGTTCACGCGATCATTCGACTGGTCGAGCGGGGCGTCCACACACCCCAGCGACGTGGCGAGCTGGTCGACGGCCGAGACCGGCAGGCCCATGAACGTGTCAAAGCCCGGATCCTTGGCGCAAAGCTGCTTGCCGGAGCGCAGACGGGTATCGTCTTCCTCGAAATGCTCGACGGAAATCCAGCCGCGGGCCCAGTCGGTCGGCTCGACGGCGAAGGTGGCGCGGAAGCTGTACAGGTCGCGATCATCGACATCATTGCCGGTGACCAGATTGTCCACATAGCCGTCGCGGCTGAGATAGGAGCCGGCAAGACGCAGGGCAGCTGCATCGCCGATGGGCAGGTTGACCATGCCCTTGCCCTTGAACGTGTTGTAGTTGCCATAGGTCAGCTCGGCATCAGCCTGGAATTCCCCCAGAACCGGTTTTGCCGTGATCAGGTTGAACACGCCGCCCGTGGCGTTCCGGCCATAGAGCGTACCCTGCGGACCGCGCAGAACCTCGACGCGTTCCACATCGTAGAATTCGGCTTCGAACAGGCGGTTGGCCGTGAGCGGAATGTCGTTCTGGTGAATACCCACGCCGGCATCACCGGACTGCGCCACAACATCTGCACCAATGCCGCGGATCTTGAAGTTGAAGCTGGTGAAATTGCCCTTGGTGAAGCTGACATTCGGGATCGACTTGACCAGGTCGGGACCGCCGGCCAACTGCAGCCGGTTCAGGGCATCTTCATCGAAGGCCGAAACGGCGATCGGAACGTCCTGGATGGATTCCTCGGTTTTCTGGGTCGTCACCGTCACGGTGGACAGTGTGCGCTGGGTGTCGTTGGAATCGTCCTGGGCGGTCGCCACCGGCCCTGCGAGTCCCACGACAAGTGCGGACGCACCTGCCAGCCAGACGCACTTCGAGTGTCTGATATTTCGCATGTTTTGTTTCCTCCCCTCGGGCCGCTTGATTGCTGACCTCGAGCAATTTTTGCCGAGCTGGCCTCTTGCGGGCCTGCTTCATTGAGCATCAGAATGCATTCGTGACGGGTCTGTCAACATGACGCAGCGGCAATGATGCGTTTAAAAATCGGGGTGTCAAAAATGTAACGGCCCAGCTTGGCCGCCTCGCCCATGCCTGTTACAGGCGCAGACATGTCACAAAAGCCCGCTGCTGCACTTGTTCTCTTTTCCGGGGGACAGGATTCCACCACCTGCCTGGCCTGGGCGCTTTCGCGTTTCGAGCGAGTCGAAACCGTCGGCTTCGATTACGGCCAGCGCCACCGGATCGAACTGGAGTGCCGGGACACGGTCCGCGCCGGACTGGCCGGGATGGACGCGGGCTGGAAGGCCCGTCTTGGCCCGGATCACCTGCTGGATGCAACGGTGCTGAAATCGCTTGGCGAGACGGCGATGACTCATGAGGTCAGCATCGAGATGACCGAGGCCGGACTGCCTTCCACCTTCGTGCCGGGACGCAATCTCCTGTTCCTCACCCTGGCCGGGGCCCTGGCAAGCCGCCGGGGCATTTCCGTCCTTGTGGGCGGAATGTGTGAAACCGACTATTCCGGCTATCCCGACTGCCGGGCGACCACGATGGCGGCCCAGGCCGAGACGCTGCGGCTGGGCCTGGATGTTCCCATGCAGATCGAGACTCCCCTCATGTATGTCGACAAGGCGGGGACCTGGGCGCTGGCCGATGAGCTTGGCGGACAGGCTCTGATCGATCTGATCGCGGAGGACACGCATACCTGCTATCTCGGCGACAGGGAGCACCGGCACGAATGGGGGTATGGGTGTGGCACATGCCCGGCCTGCGAATTGCGGGCGCGAGGCTGGCAGCAATGGAAATCGGCCCGCTGAGGGCGCGCCCGGCGCTGCACAAGCAACCGCCATAACAACTGGACTTTTCGGGCCTTTTTCCGGTATTGGGGGCCCCTTGAAGCCAATATGGCCGGACCCATACCAGACCTGACTTGAACCGATGACGACCCAGACCGACCAGACCAGCCTGTCACACGCGGCCACGAGCCCGGAAGGCCGCGTGTTCGCGATCTCGAAATCGGTGAATTTCGAGGCGGCCCACTATATGGGTGGCAAGCCGGAAGGGCATCCCTATCGCAATGTGCACGGGCATTCCTTCCTGCTGGAAGCGACCGTGGCAGGCACCGTGAAGCCGGGTGAGCAATGGGTGGAGGATTTCTCCCATCTGACGGCCTGTCTGCAGGCCACTGCTGCCAAGCTTGACCACAAGCTGCTGAACGAGATCGAAGGTCTCGAAGTGCCGACCCTCGAGCGTATCTGCCTCTGGGTGGCGGCAGATCTGGCGGCGGAGCTGCCGGGTCTGTCGAAAGTGGCAATTGCCCGGCCCAGCCTGAACGAGCGTTGCGAACTGGTGCTTTAACCGGCCGCTAGCTGGTCAGTTTCAGCCCGGCAATGCCTACGACAATCAGTCCGATGAAAGCCAGGCGCGCCAGCGTGGCGGCTTCGGCAAACCAGACGATCCCGACAATTGCCGTGCCGATCGTGCCGATTCCGGTCCACACCGCATAGGCGCTGCCGATCGGCAGGGCGCGCAGGGCCATCGCAAGCAGCGCGAACGAGGCGGCCATGCAGACCAGCGTCAGGGCCGTGATCACCGGACGGGAGAACCCGTCCGACAGTTTCAGGCCGGTGGCCCACGCGATTTCAAGAAATCCTGCAAGCAGGAGACAGACCCAGGCCATAAGCGCACCTTTCGGCTATTGGCGGGTCGTCCCGAAGGTGAGGCTTGCTCATGGGGGTCGTCCCCCATGGCGCCCCCGAACGGCATGTCCGGAGGCGGCAGGGAAGGAAGGGGTCAGCTGCCGGAGGGCGAACCGGCGGACAGCTGTTTCACGAATTTGCGGGCAAATTTGTCAGAGGCGCGCTTGGCGTCCTGCCAGGTGCTGATCCCGGCATTTCGGATGTCGGTTTCGTACCAGTCATAGGTCAGCTCACCCAGCGTGTTGCCGGCCGCATCATAGGCGGTGGCGGAGAGCTTCATGCCGCCAATGCTCTTGGAGCCGCCATAGTCGAGACCGGGCGTGTCTCCCAATTGCTTGAAGGTGGGCTTGTTCGGCATTGCGTCGACGATGGTTACATCGATGCGGGCAATGTCGAGACCGGCCTTGGCCAGTTCACGTGTCAGGTCTTCCTGCACTTCCTCGACCAGGTAATCGGCCTCGCGCATGCCGTACTCATCTTCGAGTTCCTCGGTAAATTCCGGGCTGAGACCGACATGAATATCACCCGCAATGGCAGCGGGAGCCGTCATCAGGGCAAGGGCGGCGAGCGGGGCAAAACGTTTCATCGGAGCATCTCCTGAACTGTTGTTGCACAAGCATAACACGCCGCCCTGGCCCGAAGAAGTCACAGCCGCGTGAAGCCGGGTCAGACCGTGTCGACAAATACGATCTCGGCGTCTTCCAGACCCTTCAGCTCGAGCGATTCGGTGCCGCTGATCGCGGCGCCGTCGCGGGCCTCCATCCGGATGCCGTTCAGCTCAACCGCGCCTGCGGCGAGAACAAGATAGCCATGCCGGCCGGCTTCGACTTCATAGGTCAGCGTCTCGCCCTGCTTCAGCGTGGCCCCCAGAACCTGGGCATCCTGATTGATGACGAGGCTGTCCTGCTCGCCAGTGCCGGAGGCGAGAACGGCCCACTTGCCGGACCGGTCGCCTTTCGGGAATTTCCGTGCGCCCCAGCCGGGCTTGCCGCCGGCGGTACGGGGCAGGATCCAGATCTGGAACAGGGTCGTCTCTTCGTCCTCGGCATTCCATTCGGAGTGCTGGATGCCGTCACCGGCACTCATCACCTGCACATCGCCGGCTTCGGTGCGGCCGGTATTGCCCATGGAATCCTTGTGCGTGATCGCACCGGAGCGGACATAGGTGATGATTTCCATCGAGTGATGGCCGTGCGGCGGGAAGCCGGAATGGGGCTGGATCGTGTCATCATTCCAGACGCGCAGGGCGCCTTCGCCCATCCGCTCTGGATCGTGGTAGCCCGAGAAGGAGAAGTGATAATTGGCGTTCAGCCAGTCGTTCCGAAACCGGCCAAGCTGCTTGAAGGGTCTGTGGTCAATCATGGCGATATCCTTTCGCTCGTGTTGCAGCGAATATGACGCTTCCGCGCCCGGCCTGTAGGCTGTGGCCAGCCATCACACCTATGCATGCCGTGCATAAGTGGAAACAGGCGCAAAACCCGCTAGGTTCCGCCCCTGATGCGCCTGCCCATTATTCACCATGCCGATTATGACGCGAAGACGGTTGCCGATGATCACCGGTTTCCGATGCGCAAATATGCCCTTGTGGCCGAATTGCTGCGGGCCGCCGGACACGGTTTCATCCTGCCGGAGGCCGCGCCCGAAGACTGGCTGTATCTCGCCCATGACGAGGCCTATGTCACCGCCATCCTGACCCAGACACTTGATGCAAAGGCCGCCCGCAAGGTCGGCTTCGAAATCACGCCCGCGATCGCTCGCAGGTCAGCGGCGTCCGTGGGCGGCACATGCCTTGCCGCGCGGCTTGCACTGGAGCAGGGGGCCGCGGTGAACCTTGCCGGCGGCAGCCATCATGCCGGGCCGGAGGGCGGGGCAGGATTCTGTGTGTTCAATGATGTTGGCGTTGCCGGAAAGCTGCTGCTGGAAACGAAGGAAGTGCGCCGGGTGGCCGTCATCGATTGCGACGTGCATCATGGCGACGGCACGGCGCTGATCTTCCGCTATGATCCGCGCGTCTTTACCGCCTCGCTGCATTGCGAACAGAACTGGCCGCGCGAAAAGCCGCCATCCGATCTCGATGTCGGCCTTCCGAAGGGCACGGGCGATGCGGAATATCTCTCCGCGTTGGAGCATCTCGTCGAGGCCGCGCTCGGCACCTCGCCGGATATTGTCTTCTACAATGCCGGGGTCGATCCGCATGCAGAAGACCGTCTG
Organism: Hyphomonas sp.; assembly: GCF_017792385.1. Classification (NCBI taxonomy): domain Bacteria; kingdom Pseudomonadati; phylum Pseudomonadota; class Alphaproteobacteria; order Hyphomonadales; family Hyphomonadaceae; genus Hyphomonas; species Hyphomonas sp. Next base: position 1,978,973 of record NZ_CP051230.1, read on the forward strand.
GGCCTGTTGTCCCTCAGTGATGAGGGCCTGCGCGCGCGGGACGGTTTCGTGGCCAAGGCCTGCCGCTCAGCCGGTATCCCGCTCTGCGGCGTCCTCGGCGGCGGCTATGCCCGCGACGCCCGCGCTGTCGCCCGGCGCCATACGTTTCTGGTGGAGGCGGTCGGCGCGGCTTTCCAGCCCGTCGCGGACTGATTGCACGACCAGCAGGACGGGGGCGAGCAGGATGATCAGCACGGCCAGTCCGAACATGGCCGCGAAGAACCAGACCAGCCAGCCGGGCATGTCCCCGACCCCAGCGACCTCGTCTGATTGCAGCAAGGCGAACGACAAGGGAAACCCGAAAATCAGCAATGCTCCAATTGCCAATCCGACAATCAAATTCGGACGGGATGAGTCACCTGTCGGCGTGTATTCCACATTGCTGTACTCGGCCCAGGTCTTGACGGTCGTTTTGGGATTCGCACCCGGCTTGTTTCGCCGTCCACGGCGGCGGAGCAGGCGCCTGAGGCTTTCGGTGTGATCCCGGTTCGGCGTATTGCCGGATGTCATGTTCTGTCATCCCTCCCTGTATTCAATCTGGGGGCGACAGGCGTGTTCCGCAAGGTGTTGCAGACGCCGCTCTTGCCCCGACTCACTTGCGCCGCCACAAGAACCACATGCCTGCCCAGCCAACCCTCGACGATGCCCGCGCGCTGCTGAAGCGCGTCTATGGCTATGATGCCTTCCGGGGGTTGCAGGAGGCGGTCATCTCGGACACGCTGGCCGGCAGGGATGGCCTTGCCGTACTGCCGACCGGCGGCGGCAAGTCGCTCTGCTACCAGATCCCGGCGCTGCTGCGGGACGGGGTCGGCATCGTCGTGTCGCCGCTGATCGCGCTGATGGCGGATCAGGTCGACGCGCTGAAACAGGTCGGCGTGCGGGCCGAGCGGCTCGATTCCTCCATGGATTTCAATGCCCGCGCCGAAGCGCTGGAGGCGGCCGCGCGCGGCGAGATGGACCTGCTCTATGTCTCGCCCGAAGGCATGGGCACGGGGCTCGCCCAGCGCCTTGCCCAGATGAACATCTCGCTGATCGCCGTGGACGAGGCGCACTGTGTCAGCCAGTGGGGGCATGATTTCCGCCCGGACTATCGCGCGCTGGGGCGGCTGAAGGATTTGTTCCCCGGCGTGCCGCGCCTTGCGGTGACCGCCACGGCAGACACCCGCACGCGCGAGGATATTCTTGAGCAACTCGACCTGACGAAGCCCGCCGTTCATGTAGCGAGCTTTGACCGGCCGAACCTGGCCCTTGCCGCCGAGCCGAAGGAAGGCAACCGCGCCCAGCGCGTCGTGTCCCTCGTCAAGGCGCGGCCGGGCCTGTCCGGCATTGTCTATGCCGCCACCCGCAACGCCACCGAGGATCTGGCCGAAGCGCTGGAGCGGGCCGGCATTTCCGCGCTCGCCTATCATGCGGGCCTTGATGCGGAGGTGCGGGCCGAGCGCCAGCGGCGCTTCCTGCTGGAAGACGGGCTGGTCATGTGCGCGACGGTCGCCTTCGGCATGGGCGTCGACAAGCCGGATGTGCGCTTCGTCATCCATGCCGATCCACCGAAGACGATGGAAGCCTATTGGCAGGAAGTCGGCCGTGCGGGCCGGGACGGGGAACCAGCCGAAGGCGTGGCCCTCTATGGCCCGGCCGACATGCGCCGCTCGCTCAGTTGGACCTATGAGAGCGATGCACCGGAAGCCGTCAAGCGCGTGCAAATCACCAAGACGAGGCAATTGTTTGCCTTCTTCGATGGGGATGAGTGCCGCCGCGCGGCTGTGCGTCGTTATTTCGGGGAAGAGGGGGTGGAGGCCTGCGGGGCCTGCGATATCTGCCGGGGCGAGAGTGGCGAGCCCCATGATGCGACGCGCTGGGCGCAGATGGCAGTTTCGGCTGTTCTGCGCTGCGGCCAGAAGATCGGGCGCGGCCGCCTGATCAACCATTTGCTGGGGCAGGCGAAGGACAGTTTCGACGAGGAGCTCTCCACCCAGTCGACCTATGGCATCGGCAAGAATATGCCGAAACAGGGCTGGAGCCGTGTGTTCGATGCTTTGCTCTATGATGGCGTTCTGGCCGAGGGCGGGGAGATGAACCGGCCGGCCATGATCGTGCCGGATGCCGAGGCGGCCCGCGCCCTGTTCCGGGGGGAGCGCACGCTGATGCTGCGCGCCGATCCCGCCGCCACGCGCAAGCGTTCAAAGGGCAAGAGCCGGGTTGCTGCGCAGGCCCTGGCCGACATGTCGGAGCGCGATCAGGCCCTGTTCGACAGTTTGCGCACCTGGCGCACCGAAACGGCCAAGACCCGCGGCGTGCCGCCCTATGTGATCTTCCACGACCGCACCCTCGCCGAAATCGCCCGCGAACGCCCGACCGATGCCGACGAGCTGCGCCTGATCAGCGGCGTGGGGGAAAAGAAGGCGCAGCGCTATGCGGCGGATGTCTCGCGGATCGTGTCCGAGGCGGCGTAGGGCTCTGCCGGGCTGGCTGCGGCCGGGGCCGGCAGGCTGGTGGAGACGGTCAGGCCACCGAGGCGCCTCACCATGGCGAACAGGAACAATGCCATGCCGCCAAGTTCCAGTGTCTCCTCGATCGTCACCATCACATCCGTGAGCGCCGATTCCGACTGACCGACAGCAAGGAGGTGTTCGCGCTCGAGAATTTCAAAGCCCGCTGCGCCGGTCACGAAGACGGTCCCTGCCACGGCGAACAGGATCTGGCTCACCCGGTCCAGCCGGAAGAACCACGGGATCAGGACGATGGCGAGGATCAGCATCGCAGCGCCATACGGGAGGAGAAAGGCATAGTCGGGCAGCCAGGCGGCGTCGAGGCGGGCATGCATCGTGTCGCCGATCTGTTCGTGCAGCCGCGCGCCCTCGTCATAGGCGAGGAAGATCATGACCGCGCCGAGCACCAGCCATGGCAGGCGGTCCCGGCTGGCGCGCGCCTGCAGGCCGCCGGTGAGCAGCGCCACCAGCCCGCAGGACAGGATCAGCATGGCAGAGGTCAGTGCAGGGATGTTTCCTTCGGAATTCATGCGGAACAGGCCGGTCAGGCCCCAGGCATAGGAATTCCCGAACGCATATTTCAGGACGAGCAAGCCGATCTGGGCGGCCAGCAGAAAGCTTGTGATTGCGATCAGGACGTAGCCAATCCTGCGCGCAGGAATGTGCAAGGTGCGCGGAAGGCCCACCACGTCCGCAGACGCCGATCTCACCATGACGTGTCTCCCCACACTATCCGGCTAGTTACGGATTTCCGGATACTATGTCACAGGAATATGACGGCGTCGATTGGCAATTTCGGGTTTACAGGGCCGGTGTGGTATGGGGGCCGCCCGAACCGGCCGACACACCGTATGGCCGCGCCATTCCACCAAATCGAACAAGGTGGAGATTGGCACTCCCGCACTTGACCCGGCGCGCAGCGCGCCTCACCTATAGAGCCAACCAGATTTCCCGCCTTTCGGAGTTCTCATGAACCTTTTGCACCGCCTCGATGACGAGACAGACGAAAAGACCCAGGCCGAGCCCAACGCCTTCCTCGAGGAAGCGCTGTTCAAGGCCCGCACGATCCTGCTGACCGGCGGCATCGATTTCCACGCGGCCCGCCGGGTCAGCCAGCGTCTTCTGGCCCTGTCCTCGGAAAGCAAGGAGCCGATCCTGCTGGTCCTGTCCTCTCCGGGTGGCCATGTCGAGAGCGGTGACATGATCCATGACATGATCAAGTTCGTGGAAGCGCCGGTGAAGATTCTCGGCACCGGCTGGGTCGCCTCGGCCGGCGCGCTGATCTATTCGGCGGCCAAGAAGGAAAACCGCTTCTGCCTGCCGAACACACGCTTCCTGCTTCATGAACCGCGCGGCGGCGTGGGTGGCCAGGCCACGGATGTGGAAATCCAGGCGCGCGAGATCATCAAGATGCGCGAACGCCTCAACAAGATCTTTGCGGCGGCCACCGGCAAGTCGCTGGAACAGATCAAGGAAGATACTGATCGCGACTTCTGGATGAGCGCCCAGGAAGCGGTCGATTACGGCCTTGTCGGCAAGATCGTGAACCATCGCAGCGATATCGGCTAGGCCCTCGCCCAGTCCTGATTTCAGACGCCCGGTCATCCCTGATGGCCGGGCGTTCATGTTTCGTTAGGCATGTGTTTGCCGCGCGTAAAGGTTTATGGCGCAAGCTGGGTTCTTAACCTGTGTAAGGACCCGCCGCTTCCCATGCCGGTCAGAGTAGAAGACATCGCGGTCGCCGTGCGACCTGTTCCCGCCGCCGCCACCATTTCGGGTGTCTCCACCCGGTTCCTGGCCCATCCCGACCTGTTTGCCCTGCCGATCGTCAGCGATGGTGCGGCGCTGGGAATGGTCACGCGCCGTGCGGTTCTCGAGGCGTTGGCGACACTGGCCGGACGCGAGGCGAACGGGCCGGCCCATGTCACGCGGATCATGGTGCGCCACCCGGTCATGTGTGAAGCGGGCACGCCGGTGGGGCTTGTGGCGAAGCTGGCGGCAGACCAGTCTAACGCAGCACTGACCGATGGCGTCATTGTGCTGAATGACGGACGCTATTCCGGGTTGATCAGCCCGTCGGACCTGCTCAAGGCGGTCGCGCAGGAGAATGCCGCGCGCGCCCGGGCCATGCAGGCCGCACAGAAGAAACTCCAGAAATCGCGGAACGAGGCCGGCGCCTTCGAGCAGGAAAAGGCCCGGTTCCTGTCCTTTGTGGGACATGAGATCCGCACGCCGCTGACCGGCATTCTCGGCGTGGCCGATTTGTTGCAGGACAGTGTGCACGGCACTGAGCCGAAACGGCTGGCCCGGACCATTTCCGAGAGCGGACACCATCTTGACCGCCTGTTGAGCGACCTGCTCGACCTGTCGCGGCTGGAGGCGGGCAAGCTGGCCGTGAACAGTGCGCCCTTCGACCTGCACGCCTTCGCGACCGAAGCGCGGGATTTGTGGCAGTCGCGCATTGCCGGCAAGCGGCTGGACCTGCGCATCAAGGTGGCAGGCGATTGTGTGGCGCGGCTGGAATCGGATGCCATGCGCATCCGTCAGATCCTGTTCAACCTGATGAGCAATGCGCTGAAATTTACCGAGCGCGGCTATATCGGCGTGGAATTGTCCACTTTCGAGGCGGCAGGCACGCTGAAACTGCGCATGACAGTGGAAGACACTGGCTGTGGCATTTCGGATGCCGACAAGGCGCGTCTGTTCGAGGCGTTCGAGCAGGCCCGGGCCTCGACGGCCGGCACGCATGGCGGATCGGGCCTCGGCCTATCCATTGCCAAGGGGCTGGCCCGCCGGCTGGGCGGGGAGATCGTCCTGGCCGACAATCCGGAGGGCGGGTCCATCTTCACCGTGACCCTGCCGGTGCGCCGTGCAGGCCCGCGCCTTGCGGTGACCGGTGCGCCGCCGCGTCCGCGCATGAAGGCATTCGAACTGGGCCGCATCCTTCTGGCCGAGGACCACGCCGTCAGCGCGCTGGTCGTCACGCGCGCCCTGTCTGCGGCCGGGTGGGAAGTCGACTCGGTGCAGACCGCCGAGGATGCGATCGACCGCGCCCTGCACCAATCCTATCAGGCGATCCTCACCGACATCCACCTGCCCGGCATGATGGGGGAGGAAGTGCTGTCCGCCATTCGCGGCGCGGACGGGCCGAATGCGCTGGTCCCGATCATCGCGGTGACGGCCGATGTCAGCCCCGAACGCCGCCTTGCCTGCGAGGCGGCCGGCTTCACGACAATGATCGAGAAGCCCATCCGCCCGCGGGCGCTGGTGGCTTCGCTGGTCGACATCCTGCTGGCAGACAAGGCGGCCGCCGCCGAGGCTGTCCAGCGCCAGCTGGCCTGAGGGCGGTGTGACCGATACGCCCGGTCTTGCGCGGGCCGTCGGACGCGGTCTGCGCCAATGCTGCCCGGCCTGTGGCCGGGGGAAATTGTTTCGTACATATCTCAAACAGGTCGACACCTGTGACGTCTGCGGCGCGGCGCTCGGGGATATCCGCGCCGATGATGGCCCGGCCTGGCTGACTGTGCTGACGCTCGGCCCCTTGCTGGTCGCGGTCACCTTTTTCGTGTCCTTCGCCGAAATTCCGCTCTGGCTGAGCCTGCCTGCGGCAACCCTGATCGTGACCGGCGCCGTCCTGCTCCTGCTGCCGCGCATGAAAGGCGCCTTCATTGCGGCGCTGTGGGTGGCAGGCCGGAAAGGGGCGGGCGAGTAGACGAGATTGCCGGCGGGGCAGAGGCCGGTTTGGGGTTGATCTTGCCGACAGATTTCGCTCTCACTTGCATCCAGTGATTTAAGTGTGGGGAAACATCCGTGGGAAAATGGTTTGGCCGACTGGCCCTGATCGTCGGTTTCGTCTCGGCAGTGCTGGGCATTGTCGTCTATGTGAATGACGAGGTGCGCGCGCGCGTGTTCCCGGATCTGGCCCCCGCCACGCGGGCCGATGTGCAGGAGCAGATGCGCCTCAGCGAGGAACGGATCGCCGCCGTCGTGCAATCCTCCATCTCGACCGCGCTGGCCGATGCCGAATCCCGCGGCACGACGGTGTCTGCCGATGAGCAGGTCAATTATGAAGCGGCGCTGACCTCCCTGCTGGCATCGGAAGACCCGACCTTCAATGATGCGAAATTCCTGGCCCTGTCCGGTCAGCCTGAAGCGGCGGCCGAGGAATTGGTGACGCTGGCCGAACTGACCTCCGGCGAGGCCGAGCCGATTCCGGAACGGGACCGCGCCAGCCTGTTGCGCAGCGCCGGGGACATTCTGGTGCCATCCGATCCGGACAAGGCGCTGGCAGCCTATCGCAAGGCGCAGCAGCTGGATCCGGACAATCAGATCCTCGCGACACGCATTCAGCAATTGTCGGCCCAGACCGCTGCAGCCAACACGGTTGCCGCGATCCCGAATGCCCAGTTCGAGTTTGATGGCCTGCTGTTCGAATTCGAAGGTTGCGAGACCGGGGAGACACTGAAATGCGTCCTGTCGGTGACCAACACGACGCCCGACGAGAAGCATCTGTTCACGCGCAGCGTCTGGGCCATCGACGAACACAGCCGATGGATGCAGGACACGCGCCGCAATGTCCGCGCCTCCGATCACTATACCTGGACCATTCCGTCGCTCGAGGCGTCGCAGATTGATGTGTCGTTCGGGCGGGCGGCCAACATTCTCCAGTATCTGAACTTCGATCTGCATGTGGACAATGTGTCCTACAGGAAGACGTTCCGTGATATTGCGGTGCGCGGGGGCCGGGATGTTCAGGTGCGCCAGATGCGGCCGATTGATCCGTCTCATCCCGAGCGGGCGTTTTCGGTGTCGGGCGTGCAGTTTCATTTCCTGGGATGTGGAAATCCGGATGCGCCGGTCTGCCGGTTTGACCTGATCAACAATGGCCCGGAAACGGCTGTCATCAATGTCAGATCGGATATGGCCTATGATCATGAGGGTGTGGGGATCGAGTCGGTGCGTCCCGAACTGGACATCAGCGGGGATTATCGCGGCGAGGTGCCGTCCGGGATCACGACCGGCTGGACTGTCAATTTCCGGAAGCCCGCGTCCTATTTCCAGGAATACCGGGCTTCGATCGAGGTGAATGGTGACCGGATCCGGCGCTCCTATCGAGATCTGTCCCTTGGCGACGGGCCCATGCCAGAGGTCAAGACGCTGGATGCGGCAGCGGCGTTCGGGCCCGATGGCTATTTCGAGATCGGCGGGGTCGAGTTCGCGTTCATGGGCTGTCAGGACACGCTGAAACCGGTGTGCCGCACCGATGTCCGCAACACGACCGACGCCTATGTCAAAGTCTCCGCCGGCCGCGCCGAAGCCACGCAGGCGGGCGGGCAGGACGTCCGGTCGGCAAATGCGGTGGTCGTCATGAACAATGATTTTTCCGGCGAGATCCCCCCCGGGCTGACCACGACGATCGAGCACCGTTTCTCCGGCGAAACCGCCTCGTTCGACGCGCTGAACATCCGCTATTCCGCGGGTGATCTGCGCGAGAGCCGCAGCTTCAGCGCGGTGCCCGTGCAATGAGCGGGCAAACGACCTGCATCGCGTGCAGGTCAGATGCTTGCAGAGGCGCGAAACCGCGTGTAATAGGCGCGCTTCGCCACAGGCGATCGGTTCGGTAGCTCAGCTGGTTAGAGCGCGCGACTCATAATCGCGAGGTCGGGAGTTCAAGTCTCCCCCGAACCACCATTCTCTGAAAATCGCGGGTTTGGCTGGTCGGGTGGGCCGGGGCGGCTTAGTATGTGCGATCATGAGGATGGCGCTCCTTCTTGCATGTCTTTCCCTGGGCCTCGCGCCTGTGGCGGTGGCCGATCAGGCGACGGCCGAGGCGGCTTTTGTGCGTGGGGAATATGATGCGGCGCTGACAGCGCTGGCGGATAGCGAGTCGGCCGACGCGCTGGCCTTCCGGGCGCGGACCCTGCTGGCCGGGGCGATGTCTGGGCCGGCCGATCCGCCGGAGGTGCTGCTGCACCGGGCACTGGACCAGGCCAATGCTGCGCTGGCGAGAGACCCTGCCCATGCCGAGGCCCGCCTGCAACGGGCCATTGCCCTGTCCTTGATCCTGCGGCCGATGACGACGCGCGAGGCGCGCAAGACCGGCTGGGCCGAGGAGGCACGGGATCTGGCGCGCAGCGTGCTGGCGGATGAGCCGGCCAATGTCTATGCGCACGGCTTCCTGTCGGTCTGGAATGTGGAGGTGGTCAATCGCGGCGGCCGCATCGGGGCGCTGATCATGGGGGCAGGCGTCTCCGATGGCCGCGACCATTACGAGGCCGCGATTGCAGCCATGCCGGATGATGCCTCGGTGCACTGGCAATGGGCGCGGGCGCTGGCGGCGCTGAATGCGCGGAAATACCGGGCCGATGTGCTGGCCGCGCTGGATGCGGCGCTGGCCTGCCCGGTGGAGTCCGAACTGGAGCGCACCATGCAGGCCCGTGCGGCGCTGCTGAAGACGGAAATGCTGCAGGACCCGCGCCGGGCCGGGGAGCTGGCGGCGCGGATGCTGTGACCCGGCCTATTCGGCGGCGACGGCCTCGGCATGGGCTTCCTGTTCCGACAGGAAGCGTTCGGCCTCGAGCGCGGCCATGCAGCCCATGCCGGCGGCAGTGACAGCCTGGCGATAGGTTTCGTCCGTCACGTCACCGGCTGCGAACACGCCGGGAATTTCGGTGGCGGTCGAATCCGGCGCCGTGATCAGATAGCCATTGTCCTTCATGGCGAGCTTGCCCTTGAACAATTCGGTCGAAGGGGCGTGGCCGATGGCAATGAAGACGCCATGGACCGGAATGTCCGTCGTCTCGCCGGTGTCGACATGCTTCAGGCGCGCGCCGGTCACGCCGGGCGGATCCCCTTCGCCGAGCACTTCATCCAGAACCGTGTTCCAGACCACTTCGACCTTGGGATTCTTGAACAGGCGGTCCTGCAGGATCTTCTCGGCGCGGAAGCTGTCGCGGCGATGCACGACGGTGACCTTGGAGGCGAAGTTGGTGAGGAACAGCGCTTCTTCGACGGCCGTATTGCCGCCGCCAACGACGAGGACGTCCTTGCCGCGATAGAAGAAGCCGTCACAGGTGGCGCATGCGGAGACGCCGAAGCCCTTGTATTTTTCCTCTGACGGGATGCCCAGCCATTTGGCCTGCGCGCCTGTGGAGATGACGACGGAATCGGCGGTGTAGGTGGTGCCGCTCTCGCCGACTGCCTTGAAGGGGCGCGAGGAGAAATCGACGTCCGCGATATGGTCATTGATGACGGTCGCGCCCATGGCTTCGGCGTGTTCCTGCATCTTCACCATCAGTTCCGGGCCCTGGATCTCGGTGAAGCCGGGATAGTTCTCGACCTCTGTCGTGATGGTCAGCTGGCCGCCGGGCTGCATGCCGGTCACCACGGTGACATCGCGCATGGCGCGCGCGCCATAGACGGCGGCGGTCCAGCCGGCAGGGCCGGAGCCGATGATCAGGATTTCGGTGTGTTTCGTGTCAGCCATTTCGGAAGGCTCCGCCATCTGTTCTTGTTGTTCGGCCCGCCATATAGGGAGCGTTGACCGAGCCTTAAAGCGCTGTGGGCTTCATATCAATGTGAGGCAAGCTGTGTGGCTGTTTGTGATTGTGATTGATCGCTAGGAGTGCGATTTCGCCAAGTACGGCATACGTAAAAGAAACTTCCGGACGGGCTCATACGTGAGAGGTGTCAGACCGAAAGTCCTCGTCAATCAACGAGTTCAAATTCAAATCTCTCCTCCAATCCCATATCCTCGTCGTGCTTGGCAGCTTCGGCCATAATCTCAGTGATTTTATCGAACTCTTCACCGAGATTCGCCTGCGAAACGGAAGCATTTGTCCAGACAATCATGAAGGGACGCTCGACTAGGCCAAAAAGCGTATCGCTAAGGGCATCCAGATTCTGGCCGTAAAAATCGGGAACTGCCGAGCAAGCCTTCAGTTTCGCATGGAAGTCGTTGGAGGTGAGTATCTCCCTGCCGTCGATCGTGAATATCAACTCATTCTTCCTCGAGTGACTGCATCTTCGCATGCACGATTCTCAGACGAACTGGATACATGCCGGCTCATATCAATGTGAACACTGCCCGGCGGGGCCGGAAGCTGTGCCATTGCCCGTACAGACGACTTCAACCGTGGCGTGGGAGACCTGGAACCGGTCAGCCAGCCGATCCTTGACCGCGCGGCGCAGCTGGTCCGGATCGGCGCCGTCGGCGGCGGTGACTTCCAGCGTGATCAGGGGCTTGGCTTCGGTCAGGGCCCAGGCGTGGAAATGGTCAACGGCGGCCACGCCTTCAATCGCGGCGAGGTCGGCGAGGATTTCCTCCGGCTCCAGCCCGGCCGGCGTGCCTTCCAGCAGGATGTGGCCGGATTTCCGGGCGATGCGCACACCGGCAAACAGGACGAGGAGCGCGACGAGCACCGACAGGATCGGGTCTGCCGCCATCCAGCCCGTGGTCATGATGATCACCGCTGCACCGATGGCGGCGACCGAGCCGAGGAGATCCCCGGCCACATGCCACAGCGCGCCCTGCAGGTTCAGGTCTTCCTTGCTGCCGCCATGCAGGATGGCGAAGGCGATGATGTTGACGAGAAGGCCGCCAACCGCGACGGCCATCAGCACATTGCCCATCACCTCGACCGGCTCGAGCAGGCGGTGGATGGCCTCCCACACGATCCAGAGCGAGAGCAGGACGAGCAGGATGCCATTGGTGAAGGCGGCAAGGATCTTCATCCGCGCGAACCCGTAGGAGCGCCGGGAATCGGCCGGGCGCTCAGCCAGCTTGTAGCCGACCCAGGCGAGGGCGAGCGAGCCCGCATCGGTCAGCATGTGGGCGGCATCGGCCAGCAGGGCGAGGGAGCCCGAGATGACCCCGCCCACCACTTCGGCGATCATGAAGACTGCCGTCAGCAGGCCGGCAAGGGCGACACGGCGCCGGGAATCAGCGCTGGTCATGTCGGCATGATGCGCATGGTCGTGATGGTCATGATTGTGGCCATGTCCATGTTGGTGGCCATGATCATGCGCGTGGGAATGGGCGTGTTCACTCATGCCATCTGTGTGGCGGCTCTTGGGGGAGGGGTCAATCAGCCTGTGATAGCGTTGCGATCGTGACGCTATAGCATTGGCAACAGGCCCGGCCCTATTCCGGCAGGTCGCTGGCGGGCAGGCGCGCTTCGCGGCGGGTGCGGAACCGGCCCTCGAAGGCGACGATCAGGCAGGCGGCAATGATCACGACCGCGCCGACCCAGAGCTGCCAGCCGGGCATCTCGTCGAAGAAGACCAGGCCGAGCAGGGCCGACCAGACCAGCGAGGTGTATTCCAGCGGAGCCAACCGTTGCGCCGGGGCGCGGCCATAGGCCAGCGTTGCCAGATACCAGACCCCATAGCCGAGCAGGCCCAGCAGCGCGAAGACCGGCAAATCCCTCCAGTCCGGCGCGCCGAACAGGCCGAACGTGACCGGCAGCATGGCCAGCGCGGGCACGATATTGGTGAACAGCGCAATCGTGGTGGCGTCCTCGATCAGGGCCCGCATGCGCAACAGGACGAGCACGAACGCATAGCCGATCGTGGAGCTGAACAATGAGATCAGGCCCAGCGTCTGGTTGCCGGCGCCGTCGCCCGCGCCGGACTGGCCGGACAGGGCAAAGGCAACGCCCGCAAAGCCGAGCAGGGTGGCACCCGCAGCAATCGGGCTGATCTTTTCCCCCAGCAGGAGGCGGGCGACGGGCGCCACCAGCAAGGCCGCCGTAAAGCCCAGCGTGGTGGCCACGGCCAGCGGCAGCTGGGTCAGGGCATAGAAGAAGGTGAAGGCGCAGAACAGCTGCAGCAGGCCGCGCAAAGTGTGGAAGCGGACCGCCTCCCAGCCGGGCACAGGTTTGCGCAGGGCGAGGAAGACCGCCAGTGACAGCAGCGCGCCGAACAGGAAGCGCCAGGCCAGGAGGTGGTGCAGCCCGGCGCCCGGCGCGACGCCCTTGACCAGCGCGTCCACGCCGGTGCCCACCAGAATGGCGAACGCGGCGATCAGCATGGGGGCGGAGAGGAGGCGGGCGATCATGAGGGGCGGACCCTAGACCGATCCGCACCGGGCGGAAACGGATTTCCCGGCGCGATGCGTGTGTGCCGCCGGGGCAGGTATGATAGGAAGGCTGTCAGGCTGCGCCTGAGCCGCGCGGCCATGATGAGGGAGGACGAGATGACCGCACCACGCCTACGCCAATTGGTGATTGCTGCCGACACGCTGGAGGCCGCCGACCAGCTGGGCGACCTGCTGGGGCTGGGCGCGCCGTTCGTGGATCCCGGCGTGACCGAGTTCGGCCTCGAAAACCGGGTCTATTCCCTGGGCGACCAGTTCCTGGAAGTGGTCGTGCCGATGGCGGACACGGCGCCTGCGCGACGCTTTATCGACCGGATGGGCGAGGGCGGATACATGGCAATCTTCCAGACCGATGACCTCAATGCCCTTCGGGCCCGGGTGGACGGGATGGGCATTCGCCGCGTCTGGAACATCGATTTGCCGGACATTTCTGCCAGTCATCTGCACCCGGCCGATATTGGCGGGGCGATTGTCTCTGTGGACGAAGCGCGCCCGGCGGGCAGCTGGCGCTGGGGCGGCCCGGCCTGGCGCGACAATGCCGTGCCCGGACGCCTGGTCAGCGCAGCCATGGAGGCGCCGGACCCGGACGCGCTGGCCGCACGCTGGGCGCTGGCGCTGGGCCTGACCGTGGATGAGCGGGTGCTGTATCTCGAAGATGCCGCCATCCTGTTCCGCGAAGGGCCGGTCGAAAAGCTTGCCGCCTTTGGCCTCTACCGTCCGGATGCAGACGCCATCCTGTCGCGCGCCGAAACGATGGGGCTGGATGTGGACGGTCGGGAAATCCGCTTTGCCGGCGTGGGGCTGAGCCTGCTGGCATGAAGCGCGTCGATCCTGCGGGAGCGGGGGGTACCGCGTCGCTCACTCCGCCCGAAGATGCGCGATTTCCTTTTCTCCAGCACCCATAGCTCCGGCATGCGCCGGAGCCCCTGATCCTGTGGGAGGCCTTGCGCGCGATTCAGGACGTATCGAGACAATCCTCGGCCGCCACCCGATGCAGCAGGGCGAGGGTTTCATGCTCGGCCTGGGTGACGGGCAGGCGGCAAAAGGCACGCGGCAGGGCCCGGGCAATCACCGGACGCGGTCCGCACATGAGGCGGCGCATCGCCTCGACATAGCGGGGCAGGTGATCGAGCGCATGGCCGAGCGCCAGCAGGCGGCGCACCTGTCGCCCGGCCGGCAGCAGGTCCTGCGGCTGGGCGGGATATTCGGCGAGATCGACGGGCGTCTCCTCATCCAGCAGGCGGATGCGCGGACCGGTGCGGAAGCGTTTCGGCGGCGGGGCGGGAGGCCGCTCCGGCGCAGCGCGCCCTTCGCAAAGGCGGAAATGCGGCTGGGGGAAAAGTGGCCGGGCGGGGGGACGGCTCTGCGGGACCGGTCCGGGAACGGGGCCTGCCGGCAGGGCGGGGCGCGGCGGCAGCACGCCGAGATCGGCCGCCATCAGCAGGATCAACCGGCGCATCAGCGGCTCGGCCCATCCGAGGAATTGCGTCAGGTGCCGCAGCTGATGGCGCGCCAGGAAGGGCAGGCAGGGCAGGCGGCCCAGGCCGAGCGTGCGGCCCATCTGGCCGGTCAGCCAGTCCAGCCGGTCGAGGCTGAAGCGCACGGCATGCACGACGGGATTTGCGGTCTGGGTCATGAGGCCGATGATGCGGGCTGACCGGACGCGCCGGATTCGCGGCAGCGTATCCCCGGGGTGTGTGGAAGGGGAACGCCCGGGCCGCAACAGGGAGAGCGCCGCACGGCCGGGCTGTGTCAGACAGGTTTGCGCCCCGATACACCCGAGGCACACCCGAAAAAGTATTCGTGATAGTCCGTTTGAAGTCCGGCAGCTTCCAGCTCTGCGGCGAAATTCCGTGCATTCCCAAAATTTGCCGTGTACTGTCCAATCATCGAGAAATCCTTCGCGCCCTGAAGGAACAGCCTTTCGACCATCGGAAGCACGCCGGTCATGTGAAACCGGTACAATGGCCGAAGCATCCAGCCGGACGGATCAGACGCTTCAATGAAAGAAAAAGTCCCGCCGGGTTTAAGGACGCGGGCGACCAGTCTGGCGAGGTCGGCCTGCTGGGACGGGTTGAATGTTTTGAGTCCAAAGGTCGAGACCAGGAAGTCTGCGCTCTCGTCCGGCAGTTGGCTGTTGAATACATTGTCTTCAATGAAGGCAATCTTGTGCGCTCTGTGTTGATGCAGTCGCGCCATGGCGTGTTCGTGCATGCCGGTCGAGATATCGATGGCGGTGATAGCGCCCAAGTCCGGGAAGCGTTTCAGGAGGTGGGGCCACGCTTCACCGGTGCCCGCCATCAGATCGTATCCGAGGGCCAGCCCGCTCCCGGGCAATGGCAAGGCGGCGACGCATTGGCGTCTCCAGCGCTCTGTGAAGCCGAACGAACAGGCATAGCTGAACGCGATGTACCGACCGGAGCACCGGTCGAAAATGTCCTTCACATAGGCGGGTTCATATATGTCGGGCGCGGGGCCGTGGCGATCAGTCATACAGGGGAGTCTCCGGAATTCCCGCCAGAGTAGCAAGCCTTGCGATTCTGACGATGTGTCAGAACGTCAAATGGGCCCGAGAAAAACCCTCGCGGATTCTCCGTGATGACAAGCGAGTCCAACCAGTGTCTCCGGGGCGAGCCCGGGGACGCGGGGTGTGGGGGGGGGAAATGTAGGGTGGGTTGAGCGGAGCGATACCCACCATGGGCTATGGGGGTCACTGTATGGCATGGTGGGTATCGGCGTTGCCTCAACCCACCCTACGGATGCGGTGTGGGGATGGCCTCATGCCTTGCGGAGTTCGGAGTGGGATTTCAGGACGCGGTCGCCGTCTTCCTGCTTGATGAGGTAGGCGGGATCGTCCTGTGTTGCATTCCGTTTTACTTCGTTTCCCTTGATCGTGCGGGTGACGGTGTCTGTGAAGCGCTCATCCACCTTGCCGGTGGCGGTGCCGTCGCCCCAGTCCCATTCCACCTTTGTGCCGATAGTGTAGCCGTCGGTCGCCATCAGTTGCCTTTCTTTTCCGGAATGTCGTCATGCTGGGTGGAGGCCAGGTCTTCGAGCTCGGACTCGCTCATCGAATCGTACATCTCCTTCGACGCGCCTTGCAGGTCGCTGACCTTTGTCTCGCCGCGCTTGGCGGACAGCGCCGCGCCGGCGGCCTTCTGCTGGGCTTCGGATACGGCAGGCATGGAGGGCTCCTTCGCGCATGGGTCTCGCGGAAGGAACGGGGGAGAGAGGGATGGGTTCCCGGCCCGCCCCCGCCGCATCTCCGGCGCATGCCGGAGTCCCGTGCGGCTGGCGATGCGGAGCCGCCGCGGGAGGCCCCGGGTCAAGCCCGGGGAGGCGGAGTTGGGGGAAATGTAGGGTGGGTTGAGCGGAGCGATACCCACCATGGGCTATGTGGGTCACTGTATGGCATGGTGGGTATCGGCGTTGCCTCAACCCACCCTACGGATGCGGTGTGTGGGGGAGGCGTAGGGCGGGTTAGCGAAGCGTAACCCGCCGACATGGAAGAGGTGGCGGGTCATGACCCGCCCCACGGGTTAAACATCCACCTCGGCTTCCAGCGCGAATTCCTCGATGAATTCGCGGCGGGGTTCGACGATGTCGCCCATGAGTTTGGTGAACATTTCGTCGGCCTCTTCCATATGGTCGACGCGGACCTGGAGGAGGGTGCGGGCGTTGGAGTCGAGCGTGGTTTCCCAGAGCTGGTCGGCGTTCATCTCACCGAGGCCCTTGTAGCGCTGGATCTTGATGCCGTCGCGGCCCGCGGTCAGCACGGCCTGGAACAGGGCGCATGGTCCGTGGACGGTAAAGTCTCCACCCTTGTCACGACGCAGGATCAGCGGCTGGTCATACAGCTCACGCAGGCTTTCGGCGCGCTCGGCCAGACGGATGGCATCCTGGCTGGCCAGAAGGGCGGCCGGCAGGACGGCGGTTTCGTCCACGCCGCGCACAGTGCGCTGCAGAACGAGGCTGCCTTCGGCGAAGCGACCCTGCCAATTGTCCTCGCCCTCTTCGGCGATGCGGTTGAGGCGTTCAGCGGTCTTCTGTGCTTCGGCCTCTCCGGCGCCGGCGGCCATTGCGCCGGCCATGGCGGCCTGTTCCAGCAGGTCTGCCGGGGCGCGCAGGGCGAGCCGGGCGAGGTTCGCCTTGAAGTTCGAGGCGGCGCGCACGCGGTCGCGCAGGTCTTCGCCGGCAATCTGGGTGCCGTCCGGCAGGATCAGCGCCTCGCCGGACGTGCCCTCGTCGATGAGGTAGGAATCAAGCTCCGCATCATCCTTCAGGTACCGTTCGGACTTGCCGCGCGAGACCTTGTAGAGCGGCGGCTGGGCAATGTAGAGATAGCCCTTCTCGATCAGCTCCGGCATCTGACGATAGAAGAAGGTCAGCAGCAGGGTACGGATGTGCGCGCCGTCGACATCAGCATCGGTCATGATGATGATCTTGTGATAGCGCAGCTTGTTGATGTCGAACTCGTCCCGGCCGATGCCCGCGCCGAGCGCCATGATCAGTGTGCCGACCTGATCGGAGGACAGCATCTTGTCAAAGCGTGCGCGTTCCACGTTCAGGATTTTCCCGCGCAGGGGCAGGATGGCCTGGTTCTGTCGCTCGCGGCCCTGTTTGGCAGAGCCGCCAGCCGAGTCACCCTCGACGATGAAGAGTTCGGATTTCGCCGGGTCTTTCTCCTGACAGTCGGCCAGCTTGCCGGGCAGGGAGGTGATGTCGAGCGCAGACTTGCGGCGCGTCAGCTCGCGGGCCTTGCGGGCCGCTTCGCGCGCCGCCGCCGCCTCGACGATCTTCTGCATGATCTCCTGCGCTTCCTTCGGGTGTTCCTCGAACCATTCGGCGAGTTTTTCGCCCATCAGGCTCTCGACCACGGGGCGCACTTCGGAGGAGACGAGCTTGTCTTTCGTCTGGGAGCTGAATTTCGGATCCGGGACTTTCACGGACAGGACGCAGGTCAGGCCCTCGCGCGCATCATCGCCGGAAATCTCGACCTTCGATTTCTTCGCAATGCCGGTCTCGTTGGCATATTTGTTGATCAGGCGGGTCAGCGCGCCGCGGAAGCCGGCCAGATGGGTGCCGCCATCGCGCTGGGGGATGTTGTTGGTGAAGCAGAGCACATTCTCGTGATAGCTGTCATTCCACTCCATCGCGACCTCGACCGTGATGCCGTCCTTCTCGCCGATGGCATAGACCGGCTCCGGGATCAGCTTCGACTTGGTCTTGTCGAGGTGTTCGACGAACGCCTTCACGCCGCCCTCATATTCGAGGGTCACTTCATAGGGCTCGGCGTCGCGCTCGTCGCGGAAGATGATCTTCACGCCGGAGTTCAGGAAGGCCAGCTCGCGCAGGCGGTGTTCCAGCGTCTTGCGGTCATAATCGGTCTTGGTGAAGGTCGCCGGCGAGGCGAGGAAGCGCACGGCCGTGCCTGTATAGGGCTTGCCATTGTCGCGGTTGGGGGATTCGCCCCGCTCGACCAGAGGCGCCTCCACGCGGCCGCCCTCGATGAAGCGGACCCAGTGTTCCTTGCCATTGCGGTGAATGGTCAGCTCCAGCCAGTCCGACAGCGCGTTCACGACGGACACGCCGACGCCGTGCAGGCCGCCGGAGACCTTGTAGGAGTTTGAATCAAACTTCCCGCCCGCATGCAGCTGGGTCATGATCACTTCGGCGGCCGAGACGCCCTCGGTCGGGTGCATGTCGACCGGGATGCCGCGGCCATTGTCGGTGATTTCGGCGGAGCCATCGGGGAAAAGCGTGACCGTGACACGGTCGGCATGGCCAGCCAGCGCCTCGTCGATCGCATTGTCGACGACTTCGTAGATCATGTGGTGCAGGCCGGACCCGTCATCGGTGTCGCCGATATACATGCCGGGGCGTTTGCGGACCGCTTCCAGGCCCTTCAGGACCTTGATCGAGCCGGCGCCATATTCGGGGGATTCAGCTTGCGTGCCTTCGGCCATAAAGGCCTCCTCATCGATTCGTGGATTCGCCTTTGTTTATAGGGGGTTTGGGGGGCAAAGGCCACAGAGGAGAGGGGGATTTTGCAGCCCGGAAAACTCTATTAAAACAGGGTGTTGTGGGGGAATTTGGCGGGCCGTGCGTCCGTCTGCGGAGGAGCGGGGCGAAAAAGCGTCAAAAAACCCCGGAATCAGGCCCGATTACGGGGCTGTCAGAGGGGGCTGAAACGGCCAGAATACCCGCGCTCGGCATCAGGTCCGGGCGGCGGGAGAGGGCAGTGGGTCCCGGAATTTTGCTAGCGCAAATTCCGGGATGACAATGGAGGGGGATATGATTTCTCGTCTTGTCATCCCGGAAAACGCGTAGCGTTTATCCGGGACCCAGAGCTGTTGCGAAAGATCAGTCCTGGAAGACCGGTTTGCGCTTTTGCGCGAAGGCGGCGGCAGCTTCGGCGAAATCGGGCGATTTGAGCTGTTCGGCGAAGGCCTTGCCCTCTTCGGCCATGCGCTGTTTCACGGCGTCGCGATTGGCGCGGATCAGCGCCTTCGAGCGGCGGATGGCGGTGGGCGCGGCGGCGGCGACCTGCTGGGCGCAGGCAGTGGCGGCGGCCAGCAGGCCGGCATCCGGCACCACGCGGGAGACGAGGCCGCAGTCGAGCGCTTCCTGCGCGGTCAGGATGCGGCCCGCCAGCAGGATCTCATTGGCCATGGAATTGCCCACAGACAGCGGCAGGAGCAGCGAGGAGCCCGCTTCCGGCACGAGGCCGAGCGCGGTGAAGGGCGCGCGGAAATTGGCGCTCTCGGCCGCATAGGCGATGTCACAGTGCAGGAGCATGGTCAGGCCAACGCCGATGGCCGGGCCGTTGACGGCGGCGATCAGCGGCTTGTCGGCGTCGCGAATGGCATTCAGGAAGCGCGTGACGGGCGGCTCGCCGGAGCTGCGCTCCATGTCGGAAGCGAAATCGCCCAAATCATTGCCGGCGGTGAACATGTCGCCTGCGCCGGTGATGATGATGGCGCGGACCGCCTTGTCATCATTCGCGCCGACAATGGCATCGGCCAGGGCGCCATACATGGCCTGGGTCAGGGCGTTCTTGCGCTCGGGCCGGTTGATGGTGAGCGTCAGGATCTGGTTGTCGAGGCTGGTCTGGATGTGGTCTGTCATGGGGCGCTCCGCGTCTTGTTGCCCGCAGGGGTGTGCGGGCTGGCGCGCCGGGCGTCAATCTCTGACGGTGCGGGAAGGGGGGAATAGGTCCCGTATCTCTGGGCTTGACCCGGAGTCCCGTGCGGCTGGCTGTACGGAGCCGCCTCGGGAGGCCCCGGGTCGAGCCCGGGGAGGTGGACCGGAGCGGGTCCCGGATAAACGCTGCGCGTTTTCCGGGATGACAGGAATTTGGTGCACGCCTGACTTGTCATTCCGGAATGTGCAGCAGCCAAATTCCGGGACCCCGTCAGCGCCTCACCCCTGCGGCTTCTTCGGGCCCTTCTTGAAGGGCTTTTTCTTGATGGGGCGCTTGTAGGTCTGGTCGCCGCCTTTGGGTTTGCCGCCTTTCGGCTTGTCCTTGGCGCGGATGTGGGGCGCCTTGCGGGCTTTCTTGGCCGGGCGGTCATCCTGGATGTAGTCGGTCAGCGGATCGAAGGGTTTTTCCTTTGCGGCGGCCGGTGGCTTCGGGGTCTTGCGCTCACGGCGGGGCGGCGGGCGGTCTTCCCTTGCTTCGGAGGCGGGCACGTGCGGGGCAGGCGGGCCATCCAGCGAGAAGGCGCGCAGGCCTTTCTCCAGCGTGCCGTCCGGCTTGATCGTGTCGAACAGGCGTTTGGCGGCTTCAGGCTTCAACTCGACATGGGTGTCGGCCGGATTGATGCGGATCGCGCCGATGTCGTCGCGTGACAGGCCGCCGGCCTTGCACAGCATGGGCAGCAGCCAGCGCGGCTCGGCATTCTTGCGGCGCCCGACATTGAGGCCGATCCATGTGGCATTTTCGAAACCGGGCTGGGGCTCGCGCGGGCGGCGTTCGCGGGGTTCTCTGGGGCCGCGATCGTCCCGGTCGCGGCGATCATTGCGCTCACGCCGATCACGCGATGGCGGGCGGTCATCCACGTCCTGCAGGTCTTCCGGGGCCGTGCGCCCGGCGCGCTGGCGGCGGATGAAGGCGGCGGCGATCTGTTCTGCGCCATAGGTGTCGATCAGTGTACGGGCAAGTTCTGCCTCATTGGCGCTGGCATCTTCGGTGAAGATCGGGTCGGCCATCAGGCGGGCATCGTCCAGTGCATTGATTTCATCTGCAGACGGCGGTTTTCCCCAACTGGCCTCGATCTTTGCATCGCGCAGCAGGCGTTCGACCCGCCGGCGGGCGCGCGGAGTGACCAGAAGGGCGCTGACACCCTTGCGGCCAGCGCGGCCTGTCCGGCCGGACCGGTGGAGCAGCGTGGCGGGATCGCGCGGCAGGTCTGCATGGATGACAAGGCCGAGATTTTCGAGATCCAGCCCGCGCGCAGCAACATCGGTCGCGATGCAGACGCGCGCGCGGCCGTCCCGCAGGGCCTGCAGCGCATTGAAGCGTTCTTTCTGGCTGAGCTCTCCCGACAGGGCGACGACCGGGAAGCCGCGATTGCCCATGCGGCTCATCAGCTTGTTCACGGCGGCGCGCGTCGTGCAGAAGACGATGGCGGTTTCACTGTCGGAATGGCGGACGATGTTGACGATGGCGTTTTCCTCGTCGCCCGGCGCGACCAGCAAGGCGCGATAGTCGATGTCGACATGCTGGGACTTCTCTGCTGCCGTGGTGATGCGCCGCGCATCCTTCTGGTAGCGCGATGCGAGGGCGGCGATGCCTTTCGGAACCGTGGCGGAAAACATCAGGGTACGGCGGGTTTCCGGTGTGCCGTCGAGGATGTGTTCCAGTTCTTCGCGGAAGCCCATGTCCAGCATTTCGTCCGCTTCGTCCAGCACGACGACGCGCACCTTTGAAGCGTCGAGCGAGCCACGGCGGATATGGTCTGAAAGGCGGCCCGGCGTGCCGACAACAATGTGGACCCCGCGGCCCAGCGCCCGGCGTTCGTCGCGCATGTCCATGCCGCCGACGCAGGTCGTCAGGCGCGCGCCGGAGGGCGCATAGAGCCAGTCCAGTTCGCGGGAGACCTGCTGCGCCAGCTCCCGCGTCGGGGCGACGATGATGGCCAGCGGTGTGTCCGGGCGGTCAAATCGCTCATTGCCGTCCAGCAGGTCGGCGGCCATGGCGAGACCGAAGGCGACGGTCTTGCCGGAACCGGTCTGCGCGGAGACGAGCAGGTCCTGACCGGCGAGATCCTGTTCGATCACGGCGGACTGGACCTGGGTCAGCGTGTCGTATCCACGCTGCGCGAGGGCCTCGGCAAGCGCCGATGGGATAAGGGAGGTGTCGGTCATGGGGCAGGGACTTTCAGGGGCGCTAAGGGCGCAGCAGCGTGCGCAGCGCGGGAAGATTTCGGCCCCTATGACACGTTTTTGCCCGGCGCGCCATAAACCGCGCGCAGGTGGGTGGTTGGGGGGTGAGGGGAGAGTCCGCTGGTGGGTCCCGGATATTTGCTGGCGCAAATTCCGGGATGACAATTTGAACGTAGTTCTTTCATCCGTGGAGAATGGACCGTGTCTATCCGGGACCTGTCTTGTTCCGTCTCCTGCGGTCGGCCCGGCGGAGCCACCGCATGGGGCCCCGGGTCAAGCCCGGGGAGTGCGGTTTGGGAGAGTGAAGCCATTCCTCTCCCAATCTTGCGAAGTGAAACTCAAACCTCCACGTCCAGTCGCTCGAGGCCGCGGAAGAAGGGGAGGGCGCGCCAGGTGAGGTCCTGGTCCGGCAGGCGCATGTCCGGATAGCGCGCGAAGAGTTTTTCGAAGACGCGGCGGGCTTCGATACGGGCCAGGGGCGCGCCTATGCAGATATGGGGGCCGCCGCCAAAGGCGATATGGCTGGCGCGTTTTTGCGTGATGTCGAAGGCCTCGGGCGCATCAAAGACGGACTCGTCGCGATTGGCGGAGGCGAGCGAGCAGAAGACGACCTGACGTGCCTTCATCGGACAGCCGGCAACCGGCTTGTCAGCCTCGACAATGCGGGACGTGGCCGAGACCGGGGCTTCATAGCGCAGGACTTCCTCGACGGCCTGGGCGCCAAGGGCCGGGTCAGCCTTGAACGCGGCCAGTTGATCCGGATGGGTCAGGAACAGCCAGACGCCATTGCCGATCAGGTCGGTCGTGGTGAGGTTGCCGCCGACAAGCAGCGCGCCGAGATTGATGCGCAGCTCGTCATCTGACAGGGGCGCGTCGCCGCTCGCCTGCAACTGGACCATGTCCGTGATGAGATCATCGCCGGGAACCTTGCGGCGGGCCTCCATCAGTTCGGTGAAATAGGCGTCGAGCGCGTGGCTGCCGCGTTCCATGCGTTCGGTCTCTTCCGGGGTGCGCACGGGATTGAGGCTGAGGATGATGTCTTCAGACCATTGCCGGAAATCGGGCAGGCGTTCCTCGTCCACGCCGAGAATGCGCGCAATGACCGTCACCGGGATCGGCACGGCGATGTCGGCCATCAGGTCGAACCGGCCGGATGCCGGCGCGGCGTTGATGGTCTCGTCAATGATCGCCTCGATCTGGGGCTTCATCTTCTGGATGCGCGCATAGAAGGCTTTCGCCAGGGGCGGGCGGACACGGGCATGATCCGGGTCATCCAGGAAGAGGATGGAGGTGCGGCGCGGGTTTTCATCGTCCTCGATCAGCTGGCGCGAGATCGAGCCTTCTTCGGAATTCAGCGGATGGCGGACGAAGCTGCGGTCGTTCACGGTTTCGCGAATGTCGGCATAGCGCGTCAGGAACCAGGTCTTTGCGATTTCGTCGCGCATGACAGGGCAATTGTGGCGCAGGGCTTCGAGTTTCGGGTGCGGATCGGAGCGCGCATCCGGCGCAAATGCTGTGACCTCGATAATGGATTGCGGCAGCGGCGGCGTGCGCTGGTCGTCGGCCATGTTTTCCTCCCTGTCCGGTCTTTGCGCCGGATCGATCCGCAACATGTAACATGGATCAGACCGGAAATCGCGGGTGACGCTGCGCGAAGGCCGTTTCGGCGGGACATGGAAAAAGCCGGATTGGCCCCTTGAGTGTCGTAGGGACAGCGGCGGATACTGCAACGCATAACATGACTCGGAGGAAGCCATGACGAGACTGGTCAGCGACGCCATTCTTGAGGATACCGGCGCGGAACTGCCGGCAAACCCACTTGCCTATCCCATGCTGGAAACGGATTTCGAGCTGTGGAATCCGAATTCCTGGACGCAGGGCCACCCTTACGACCTCTATGCCCGAATGCGCAGCGAAGCGCCGGTCATGTGGTCCAGGATGGGGCGGGGCGGCACGGGCTTCTGGTCGGTCTCTCGCTATGAAGACATCAAGGCCGTCGAGCTGCAGCCGCAGATCTTTTCGTCAGAGCGGGGCGGGATCAATCTGGCCGTTCCGCCGCGCAAGCACTGGAAACCGGAAATTCTCGTGCGGGCGGCGATGGACAATCTGATTTCCATGGACGAGCCGCGCCACATGCAGATGCGCATCCAGCAGAAGGATTTCTTCATTCCGGCCTATGTGAAGCAGCTGCGCGAAAAGGTCAGCGTCAAGGTCGAGTCATTGCTGGACGATCTGGAAGCGAACGGGCCGGAGGTCGATTTCGTCAAGCTGTTCTCGAACCAGTTGCCGCTGTTCACCCTGTGCGAAATGCTGGGCGTGGACGAGGCCGACCGCCAGAAGATTGTGCACTGGATGCATTATCTTGAAATGGCCAGCCAGTTCATGGCCAATCCATGGCGGACATTCCTGGGGGAGCCGCTGTTCCCGCTGCGCTTCAAGAAAGTGGTCGAGGACATGTTTGCCTATGGCGCGCAGGTGATGGCCGACCGCCGCGCCAATCCGCGGGAAGACCTGTTGACCGTGATCGCCCATTCCAAGCTGGACGATGAAGACCTGCCACAGGAATTTCTCGATGGCTCCTGGTTGCTGATCATCTTTGCGGGCAATGACACGACGCGCAATTCGCTGTCTGGCACGATCAAGCTGATGACCGAATGGCCGGACCAGCGCGCCATGGTGCTGGACGATCCGTCGCTGATCCCGCGCATGTCGGATGAGGCGCTGCGCCTGATTTCGCCGGTGAAACACATGCGCCGCACCGCGCTGGAAGATACCGAACTGAACGGCCAGCGGATCGCCAGGGATGAGAAAGTGGTCATGTGGTATGGCGCAGGCAATCGGGATGCGGACATCTTCCCGGACCCGGACCGGTTCGACATGATGCGCGACAATGTCGACAAGCATATTGCCTTCGGCCATGGCATCCATAAATGCCTCGGCTCCCGCGTGGCGCAGATGCAGCTGCGTGTGGCCTATGAGCAGATTTTCCAGCGCTTCCCGGACGTCGAGTTTACCGGAGAGATCAAATATGGGCCGAACGCGCTGGTCCACGCGATCTCGAAGCTGAAGGTCAATCTGTACGGCAAGGGCAAGTCGCGCCCGACCCGGGTGCAGGTCAAGGCGATGGAGACGGCCTAGGCCGCCGCCTGCGCCTTGAACATCTTGTGTTCGGGTTCGATCAGTCCGAGTTTCCAGTAGGAGCTGACATAGGTCAGGTCCTTCCGTGTGGGGCGTTCCTTGCGGAAGAATGAACGCAAGGTGCCGGCGATCGAGAATTCGCCGGCCACGAATACGCTGGGCGCGCCGTCACGCCAGGTGACGGATCGGACAGCATCGATCAGCTCGTCACTCGGCGCGTGGGAGTCGGCCTTGATGATCCAGTGGATGTTGATTCCGGCTGGCGCACGCACGGGCTGGCGATCTGCCTCGCTGAGGATTTCGAAGAAGGCATCGCCGACCGCATGCTCTGGCAGGCCTTCGAGTTCGATGGCGGCCGCCGGGATGGCGGCCATGTCCGCCACGAACAGATGCCAGTCGGCCCCTTCGCCGGTGAATTTCAGCGTGCCGGGGCGCGAGATCAGGATACGGTCGCCAGCCTTGGCCTGTTTTGCCCACGGCCCGGCAATGCCCTCCTCGCCATGCACGACGAAATCGATGTCGAATTCCTGCACCTGCGGGCGGACATGGCGCAGCGTGTAGGTGCGCATCCGGGACTTGTAGGTGTCGGGATCGAAGACGGGCGGGCCAGCCTCGCCGAGGGCAGGGGCCAGAACTTTCAGGTATTGGCCGGGCGCGCCGAGCGTGAAATCTGCCGCGAACTCTGACCGGAAGGTCAGGCGATACATGTGCGGGGTCAGCTGCTGAGTGCGCAGGACAAGGGCTTCGGCGAAACCGGGTGAGGACATGGACAGGCATTCTTGTATTGAGAATAATTCTCAATCACAGATATGGTCTGTGCAGGCGGGATCAAGGATGCGTGCGGATTTTGGCCTGAAATGGCGCGCTTTTGGCTCAGCCGAGGGCGCGGGGAATGCAGCTGGCGGTGGCCTGGGCGAGCAGGGCGCCGTCTTCGCGGCGCAGGAAGCCCTGGGTGAAGATGCCGGCGCGCCCCCGCCGGACGCACTCGCCACGGCCGATCAGGCGCTGGCCGACAGGAACGGGCCGGATATAGCTGGTCGTCATCTGCAGGGTGGGCGCCATGGCCGGGCCGTCCTGTACGATCGAGCCGGCAATGCTCATCACCTCGTCCAGCATGGCAGAGACAAAGCCGCCCTGACCGTCGCCGGCCGGATTGCCCGCTTCGGGGGGCAGGGTGAAGGCGGCCTCGACCCAGCCTTCCTTCACATCCAGATCAACCAGTTGAAAATTGAGAAACTTCGCAGCGGCAGGCAGGTCGTCGCGCGTCAGGAGATCCTGCCAGAAGGCGCGCTTGTCGAATCCCATCAGCCCAGCCGCTTGAACAGCATCGGGATGGCCGTGGCGGTCGCCTTGGCGACCAGCTTGCCGTCAGCGTCAAAACATTCGGCCTCCATGAAGGCGGCCGACTTGCCCATGCGCAGGATGCGGGCGTCGACGCTAGCCTTGCCAGGCATCAGACGACGCAGATAGCTGGTCTTCATCTCAAGCGTTGGCGCCGTCATCGTGATGTTGGAAGCAATGATCACGCAGGTGCTCATCGCTTCGTCCATCATGGCGGAGATGAAGCCGCCCTGCACCGCGCCGGTCGGGTTTGCGAAACTTGGCGAGACATCGAAGTCCATGCGGATGCGCTGGGCGTCCTGTTCGACCTCGACGAGGCGCATGCCGAGCGTGTCGGAGCAGGGCGGGCGCTTCTTCGAGTTCTGGAAGCGTGCGAGCATCTCGGCGTCCGAGACGCGGGGTTTTTCCGTGTCAGACATGGAATGTGCCGGGCCCTATTTCCGGCGGAATGCGTCGAGATTGACGACCGTGCCGGGCTCATCCTCTGCGGGCGCGGCGCTGCCGGCTTCCGGCGCATCCATTTCCCCGGCAGGCGAAATGACGGAGGCGTCCTTGTCGGGCGATTCGAAGGTAAGGCCGAAATTGACGGACGGGTCGACGAAGCGCGTGATGGCTGCGTACGGGATGTGCAGATGCTGTGGCACGCCGGAGAATTTGAGGATGATCTCGAAATGGCTGTCATGCACTTCGAGGTCCCAATACTGATGCTGGATGACGATGGTCATCTCTTCCGGAAACCGCTCGATCAGATAGTCGGCGATCTTCACGCCCGGCGCGCGGGTGCGGAAGGTGAGGTAGAAATGATGCTCGCCCGGCAGGCCGTTGCTGTTGCAGCCTTGGCGCAGGGCTTCGCGGACGACGCCGCGCATGGCTGCCTGGGTGAGTGCTTCGTAGCCGATATAGTCAGTCATGGGCGCGCCGTTTCCCCGGGTCTGTCATGGTCTTTTCTGAGAGGCCTACAGTAAGGGCGCGGGCAGGGGGCCGCAACGGGCTTCGCACAAGGGGCGAGGAAAAAAATGCGGCTCGCGCGGCAGTCCTTGTGGATAAGTCCCTGTTGTCACAGGGGTCCGGACGGCCGCGCGGGCCATGTTAAATCCTGTTAGTAATTCGCCGGCGGGTCTGAAGCGGGAAAGGATTCGTCGAGTTCCTCATCCACTTCGTCCCATTCCTCGGGCGGGTGTTCCATGTTCTCCGCGCCTGCCGGGCGGACTTCCTTGTGATGGGGCGGCGTGTCGTCGTCACGCTTGCGGTCTTTCGGGTCAGCTTGCTGGGTCATGGGATTCTCCTTCATGCCGGGTCAACGCATTCCGGCGCGGTTGGTTGCGTCGCGGCGCAATCCCTCTAGGCTGGAGACAGCAGACCGGAGCACCGGCACGAGGGAGGACACGACACATGATCACCATGCCGGAACAGGGGCGTGACTGGAGCGAGGTGCGCGCCGAAATGATCGCGCGCGGCGGAGGCGATGCGCAATGGCGCAACGGACGCACGGCGGTTTATGTCTTCAATGCCGGACCGGACATCTCGAAGGTCCAGCACGAGGCCTATGGACTCTACATGGCGGAGAACGGGCTCGGCCCGCTGGCCTTTCCGAGCCTGGCGCAGATGGAGAAGGAGGTCATCGGCATGGGCCTCTCCCTGCTGCACGGGCCGGATGGGGCCACCGGGGCGATGACGTCGGGCGGCACCGATTCGATCACCATGGCGATGAAGACGGCGCGTGACTTTGCGCGCAGCCGGGGCCAGCCGCGCGAAGGCCAGAATGTCGTGCTGCCGCAATCGGCGCACCTGGCCTTCGACAAGGCGGCGCACCTGATGGATATCGAGATCCGGCGCGTGCCGCTGAAGACGGATGGCAGTTATGAAGCCGATCCGGCGGCGATGGGCGCGGCCGTGGATTCGGCCACGATCATGATGGTTGGCTCGGCCCCGAACTTTCCGCATGGCATCATCGATCCGATAGAGGAGCTGGGAGACGTGGCGGGCCAGAAGGATGTCTGGCTGCATGTCGATGCCTGCGTTGGCGGTTATTTCGCGCCCTTTGCACGGATGAATGGTGTGCCGGTGCCGGCCTTCGATTTCGAGGTGCCGGCCGTGAAGTCGATGAGCGCGGATTTGCACAAATACGGCTATTGCGCCAAGGGCGCCTCGACCGTGCTGTTCCGGTCCGAGGAATTCTACGCGCACATGCCGTTCGACATGGCCGGCTGGAGCGGCGCACCGATGAAGACGCCGACGCTGGCCGGTACACGGCCGGGCGGGGCGATCTCTGCGGCCTGGGGCGTGATGAACACGCTGGGCGTCGAAGGCTACAAAAGGCTGCAGGGTCAGGTCTGCGCGACACGCGAGACAATGGAGGAAGGGGTCAGGCGGCTCGGCTTCGAGATTGTCGGAAACCCGATGCTGGGCCTGATGGCCTTTTACCATCCCGATGCCCATGCCTTCGCGGTGTATGGCGAAATCTTCCGGCGCGGCTGGTTTACCTCCGTGACCAAGGAGCCGCCGAGCCTGCACCTGATGCTGAGCCCGAAACATGCCGATGTGGCGGACGCGTATCTGGCTGATCTGGAAGCGAGCCTGGACGCCGTGAAGGCGGGCAAGGCCGGCGAGAAGGTCGAGGCGCGCTACAGCTAGACGACGGATAAAAGGGGAGGAGACGGGATGGAAACCCGGGGCAGGACGGCGGTCATTACGGGCGGTGCAAGCGGCATCGGCGCGGCGTTGGCCGAGGCGATGGTGGCCGATGGCGGCCGTGTCGTGATCGTGGACATCAACAAGGACGCCGCCGAAGCGCAGGCGGCAAAGCTGGGCGATGCCGCCCGGGCCATTGCCTGCAATGTGGCGGATGTTGCCGGCGTCGAGGCCATGGCCGGAGATGCCTGGGACTGGCTGGGCGGTGTGGACCTCGTTTTCGCCAATGCCGGGATCAGCGTGGCGCGTCCCCTGATGAAGGCCAGCGAGGCCGAATTCGACGTGACGATGGGCGTCAACCTGAAGGGCGTCTGGGCGACGGCGAAAGCGTTTGCTGCGCGGATGATCGAGGCCGATCATGCCGGGCATCTCTGCCTGACCGCATCGGAACATGCGCTGGGCCTGCAGCATCCGGGCAACGGGTTCTACACGGCGTCGAAGCATGGCGTACTGGCGCTGGGGGATGTATTCCGCGCCGAGCTGCCAGAGAGCATCGGCGTCAGCGTGCTGTGCCCCGGCCTGACCGCAACCCACATGCCGGACACCAGCCCGGCGGCGACCGGGATGTCTGCCGATGAGGGCCGCAGCGCGCTGGCGCGCGCCGTGATGGCAGAAGGCAAACCGCCGCTGGAGGTGGCGCGGCACACGCTGGACGAGATTGCGCGCGGCACATTCCTGATTGTGCCGGAACCGTCTGCCTGGCTGGCGGCGGAGAAGCGGGCCGATGAAGTCCGTGACGAATTTGCCCGGCAGGCCCCGATGGGACCGGATGCAATGAAGTATCATGTCGGCGCCGTGGTCGAGCGACTGAGAAAGTCAGGGCCCGGCTTGCTCTGACCGGATCGTGATCGCCGCACACCGGCTTTCGCCTTGACCGACCCGGCAGCCTGCGGTTCTCTCTGGGTAGCGCTAACAAAAAGGCGACTTTCAGGGAGGCCTTCATGACCGGTTTGATTCACTCTCGCAGGCAGTTCATCGCGCTGAGTTCCGCGACATTGGCGGCGGCCCCGTGGATCGCGGGCTGTGCCAGCGCGGAAGGCGGCGGCGCGATCCCGGCAAAGGCCATCGGCATGCCGTGGCCGAATTGGGGCGAACTGCCGGACAGTCCGCCGCCTGCACCAAAAGCGGGCAGCGTGGGCTTCGCGGTGATGGGACTGGGCGGTTATGGTATCGGCAAGGTGCTGCCCGCCCTGGCCGCCGCGGACCGGTGCCATGTCGCGGCAGTGGTGTCCGGCAACCCGGAAAAGGCGGCAAAGGTGGCCGCGGCCTATGGCCTGCCGGAAGATGCGATCTATTCGTATGAGGATTTTGACCGCATCGCGGAGGATGACCGCGTCGAAGCGGTCTATAATGTGCTGCCGACGGGCCTGCACCTGGAATGGACGGAAAAGAGTTTTGCGGCCGGCAAGCATGTCCTGTGCGAAAAGCCGATGGCGATGTCAGCGGCAGAATGCGCGCAGATGATTGCCGCGTCCGAGGCCGCGAACCGCAAGCTGATGATTGCCTATCGCTGTCATTTCGAGCCGTTCAATTTGCGCGCCATGGCGCTGATGCGAGAGGGCGCAGTCGGCAAGATCAAGCATATCGAGACGGCACAGACCTATCGCATGGGGCCGACCAGCGTATCTGAAAACTGGCGCGTCGTGCGGGCGCTGGCCGGGGGTGGACCGCTGGAGGATTACGGCATCTATGGCCTTCAGTCTGCGCTCTACCTGTCCGGCGAGATGCCGGTGGCGGTAAAGGCCGTGACCGAACAGCCTGCGGGGGATCCGCGCTTCGAACAGATCTTTTCGAAAGTGACGACCGATCTGCGCTTCCCGTCCGGGGCCACGGCGCATCTGTTCACCTCCTATGATACCTCGCCCGGCAACAATATGGCGCGTGTGGACGGAGAGGCCGGCACTTTGCTGATGCAACCGGCAACCGGCTATGGCGGCCACAAGATGCGGCTGACGCGGGACGGCATGGTGGATGATCTGAACCCCGGCGATCCGAATGTGCAGTTTGCCCGCCAGTGCGATCATCTGGCCGATGCGATCCGCGATGACACCGAGATCATCACGCCGGGCGAGATGGGCCTGCGCGACATGGCGTTGATCGAGGCGATCTACCGGTCTGCAGCGGAAGGGCGCGAGATTCCGCTGGACCTGTAGCGGGAAATTCGCATTTCCCCCACGTGATCCCGGCTGGACGCGGACGCGCCGCGCCCTACAGTCTGACCTGTCATTCCTGTTGGGCTGAGGGGCCAATCCATGATCACGCTGCATCATCTCGAAAAGTCGCAATCCATCCGCATCCTGTGGCTGCTGGAAGAGCTGGGTGTGCCGTATGAGGTCAAACTGTATGACCGCGACCCGAAAACACGGCTGGCCCCGGCAGAATACAAGGCCGTATCGCCACTCGGCACCGCGCCCTGTATCAGTGAAGGCGATGTCACGCTGGCGGAGACCAATGCGATTGTCGACTATATCCTGGACAAGCATGATGATGGGCGTCTGCGCCCGGCGCCGGGCACGCCGAACCGGGCGGACTATCTGTTCTGGTTCCACGCCTCGCAAGGCAGCCTGCAACCCTTGCTGACCAACAAATTCGTCATGATGGCGATGACGGCCCGGGCGCCCTTTTTCCTGAAGCCAGCCGCGAAGATGCTGGTCGGCGGCCTGGACAAGGCCTTTTTCGGGCCGCGCCTCAGCGCCTTCATGACCGAGATAGAGAAAGCATTGGGCAAACATACCTGGTTTGCCGGCGACACTCTGACCGCCGCCGACATCGTGATGGGGTATTCCATGGAGCTGGCCGCGCACCGGGCCGGAATGGATGCCGGAAACTATCCGAATGCGCACCGTTTCCTGCAGCAGATGCGGGCCTATCCCTCCTATCAGCGCGCGCTGGAGAAGGATGGCAAGGGCACGATCCTGCTCTAGCGCCTAGTCGCGGCGGCGCATGGCCTCGGCGATTTCGGGCAGGTCCTCTGCCGTCTGATAGTATTGCGGTTCGGCACGCGCCTGAGTCCGCTGTTCATAGGCGTATCCCAGGGAGAGGATGCGCGCGTCCTGATCCTTGCCGCCCATGAAGGACAGGCCGATCGGGATGCCCCGTACACGGCCCATGGGCACGGTCAGGTGCGGGTATCCGGCAATGGCGGCGAGATAACCGGCGCCCGCCCAATCCGGCCAGACATCGCCATTGACCGGGTCGACGCGCGGGGCGAGCGGACCGGACGGAGCGACGAGGGCAACCACATCATGTTCCGTCAGCAGGCGGTCAATGCCATTCTCGCGCGTGGCGGACTGGACGACGGCGAGGGCCTCACGGTAGCCATCGGAATCGAGGGATTCCATCGCGTCGGATTGTTCGAAAATGTCCTGGTTGAACAGGGCCAGTTCCGTGTCGGCATTCTGGGTGTTGAACGCAATCAGATCCGTCAGGGAGCGGGCGGTGACTGCGTCCGGCGTGGTGGCCAGGTAGGTGTTCAGCGTGGCCTTGAATTCGTACTTCAGGACGTCAAACGCCTGGCCCCAGAAACCGTCCGGCATGTCGAAGGAGTCAATGTCGACGAGAATTGCGCCTGCGGCTTCGAGGTCGGCCAGAGCGGCGTCAAAGCGCGCCTGGATGTGCGGGTTGCTGCCCTGCGCGCTGCGCAGCACGCCGATGCGGGCGCCCTCAAGGGAGGCTGCGTCGAGCGCGCCAGCATAGTCCGTCTTTGCCTCGCCGGTCGCCATGGCGTTGAGCATCATGGCTGCGCCCATGACCGTTTTCGTCATCGGGCCGGCCGTGTCCTGTGAGGAAGAAATCGGGATGATGAAATCCTGCGAGACAAGGCCGACCGTAGGCTTGAAGCCGACCACGCCGTTCACATTGGAGGGGCAGATGATCGAGCCATTGGTCTCCGTACCAACGGTTCCGGCGGCGAGGGAGGCGGCGGCCGCCGCGCCGGACCCGGAACTGGAGCCGCAGGGATTGCGGTCCAGCATGTGCGGATTTCGGACCTGACCGCCCAGGGCAGACCAGCCGCTCATCGAGCTGTTCGAGCGGAAATTCGCCCACTGGCTGAGATTGGACTTGCCGAGAATGATCGCGCCTTCCGCGCGTAGGCCCGCAATCAGCGGCGAGTCTCGCCCGGTGAGATTGTCCTTCAGGGCCAGCGCGCCCGCCGTGGTGGGCATGGCGTCGGCGGTTTCGATATTGTCCTTGATCAGGAGAGGCAGGCCGTGCAGTGCGCCGAGCGGCTCGCCGGCCTCGCGTTTGGCATCGAGGGCGCGGGCGGCCTCCAGCGCGTCCGGGTTCAGGGTGAGGACCGCCTGCAGCGTGGGGCCGCTCCGGTCGACCTGTTCGATCCGGTCGAGATAGGCCTGGGTCAGGGCTTCGGCGGAGACCTCGCCGGCTTTCAGGGCCTCGGCCAGTTCCGGCAGGGATTTGGCGGGCCAGCCTTCGGCGGCATAGCTGACGGGCGGTTTGCTGTCCGGCATGGGCGTCTCTCCTGTGCCAGGCCTTTCGGCGGGCGAGCATGCGGCCAGGGCGAGCGCTGACATGGCGGCGGTGATCAGCTGTTTCATGGTTTCTGCCCCTTGCTCTCTCCGCATAGATGTAAAGGGGGCAGGGGCAGAAGGCCAGTGGGCGGAGATGACCTAGTCGAGGTCTGCGTCGAGATTGAGCGCGAAACAGTGTTCGCCGGGCGTTTCGCGGGCTTCGCGGAGATCCGGCACGATCGCCATGGCGGAGCCATATCGGACGCGCCCACCAATCGATTTGGAGGTCGCAAACTCCGCGCAGATTTGGGTGACGGTGCCCGTGTCATCCCTGCGCAGGTGGAATGGCTCACCAGTCACCGCGTCATTTTCGAATCGGGCCGAGGCGCACCCCTTCACGCGCCGGCTGGCCGAAGCCGCGTCTGCGAACTCGCTTTCGACCTGCGCCGTGTCAGCCGGGATGCTGCCATGGGCCTGATGATAGCAGGCGAGGGCAACTGCGGTTTCGGATACAGCGGTCAGCCGCGCGGCATCCTCTTTCTGTTTGCGGGCCTCGCCGGGACCGCCCGTGATGAGGAGGCCGGCGATGCAGGCAATGGCGATGACGCCGACCAGTGCGCCGCCGATCAGGGTGTGACGGTCAAATGCCATCGGCTTCGTCCTTCTCGGCATGGGTGATGAAATAGCCGAAGATTGATCCGGCAATGGCGGCGACAATCAGGGATTTCAGCGTGAAGCGCAGGGTGAGGTCGCCATTGAGGAAATTGTAGACCAGCGAGATGGCGTCGCCGACGAGGACCGACCCGGCGATGACGAGGCTGACATAGATCAGCCATTTGCGGATGCGGGAGCGCTGGAGGGCGGGGTTTGCCTTGCGCGCCTTGAGCAGGATGCGGGCGAGCCAGAGGAAGATCGGCGTGCCGACGACCAGGCCGGCGATTGCCCCGCGGATCTGATAATCGAGGGACCGGTGCCAGTAATCCGCCCGCTCGATATTGTCGACGATGGCATAGTCGATCAGGGCGAAGAGCAGCGAACCGAGATTGTAGGCGACAACGCCGAGCAGGATGAAGAAGAGGAGGTAGAAGAAAGCCTCGCGCGCCGAGAGGTAGGCCTGCGGCCTGGGCACGGCGACGGGGAAGGCGACATCGGAAAAGGCGGTCAGGGCCTCGTCCACCTCGTCGGCCCGCCAGCCGGCGCTGAGCAGGGCGGCGCGGATGCCGTCGCGGCCCTCGCCCTTTTCGAGAGCCTCCTTCACGAAGCCTGTCAGCGTGCTGTTGGCCATGATTTGCCTCCCATGTCGCAGGAGGCACCATACCAGCATTCTGGCCGGATGTGTGACGAAAACCGGGCATACCGAACTGGAAGGGGAGAAGGTGGAGGCTTCTGTTGCCAGGCGCCTCCGGGCCCCGCCTAGGGGTCTGAAACCCTAGGAGTTAAGTCGGTTTACCGAGCACAGCTTACGCTGCGAGCAGTTCACCTTCAGCAAAGTTGTCATTTGCAACTATGTTGATTTGGGCTTCTGAGGGGGCCCAATCCGGCGAAGGCATCGTCTTTACACGTCCGTCGATCCTGTTTCGGCCCCGTCAGAAACAGGCTGGTGAATGCCTGAGCCTGCTTGTGGTGGAGCCGCCGGGTACCGCCCCCGGGTCCGAACCGCTTATTACACGCGCGTTTATCGCCATAGTCCGAAGACAGGACCAATATAGGGATGATTTGCGGGCGTTGGAAGGGGGGAGGGTGTCAACTGTGAGGTGGCCGGAGCTCGCGGTGCCATGAGGACTATTTGCTCAGCGACGCATAGATTTCTTCCCAAGTTCCATACCCGTCATTCGTCATCGTGTAGCATGTTGCGACGCCATCTTTGTGGCCGTAGGTGAGCTTGACGCGCGGTTGGTACTGTAGCGCCGATGCAGTGACATGGGGCAAGAGATACATTCTCAAGGCGATGGCACCCTCGTCCGCCATAGGGCTGTCTTCACTGATTGGTACGCCGTCCTCAACGCAGCCTGACAGAGACCTAAAAAGTTCATTCGCCTTCACGATGGACTCGGCAGGCGATGCGCCCGGAGCGTTGGCCCAGACCTCCAAAATGGTATTCCCATCAGACAATTGTCTCGGAAACACCTGTGTAGTGAACAGGTCCAAATCTTCATCATAGGTGAATTCCGAAATCGTGACCGACGACAGGTCCAGCTCCGGACCGGCAGTTTGTGCCCATATCCATTTGTCCTGCAGGCTGAAGTCGTAGTTCTCGTGCGCGCTGGCTTTGACCCCGAAAGAGAAGAATGGATTTTTCCCTGCTCCAGAGGAGGCATCAATTTTGGTCTCCCAAATAGAGGCTTCCGAATAGCCCTCCGCAACAGCCTTCGGCAGGAGGTGTTCGAGCAGAATCTCTATCAGCGATGCGTTACGAAGATCCGGGTCCGTCGCGTTGCTCTGAAATGTGACTTCCAGAGTCAGGGCTTTCTTCCCGCCCAATGGATACAGTGTCGAGTATTCAGAATTTGCCAGGGTTTCGCCCGACTTCAGCGTGTACTTCTCAGCAACGGCCGTTTCTGTGCCGATCAGGAGGCCGAGGAAAACAAGGCAAAGGAAAATCCGCATCACAAACGAATATAAATCCTGGGTTGCCATGTCCAGCAACAGGTAATGTCGTACTCAGCAGAGGCGTCGGACACTAAAGCCGTTGGCCGTGGTCCCTCAACACACCGTGTCGGCTTCGCCCTGTTCGCCGAAGCCGTCGGCGATGAGGCTGGCGATGGCGGTGACGGCCTCGGCGGCGTCGGGGCCTTCGGCGTTGATCTCCACTTCGCAGCCCGTATGTGCAACCAGCATCATCAGATCCATGATCGAGCGGGCATCGGCGGTCTCGCCCTCATGCGAGACGATGATGCGGGATTCGAATTCACCGGCGAGGCGGGACAGGCGCGCCGAGGCGCGGGCGTGCAGGCCCTTGCGGTTGACGATGGTGGCGCGCTGGCTGGCGGTGAGGGTTTCGGTGTCTGGCATCAATTCGACTTTGCGAGGAGTTCGGAGGCGATGTTGATGTATTTACGCCCCGCTTCCGCGGCAACCTTTGCGGCCTCTTTCAGGGACAGCTCGCCGCGCACTTCCGCCAACTTGATCAGCATCGGAAGGTTGACCCCCGACAGGACCTCGACATTTCCGGTATTCATGACCGACATGGCCAGATTGGACGGGGTGCCGCCGAACATGTCGGTGAGAATGATGACGCCCTTGCCATTGTCGCAGGATTTGGCGGTTTCGCGAATCTGGTCGCGACGCGCCTCGATGTCGTCCTCGACCTCGATGGAGATGGAGCGGAACCGGTCCTGCTCGCCCACCACATGCTCGGTGGCGGCGACGAGTTCGCGGGCGAGCTTTCCGTGGCTGACAACCACAATTCCGATCATGAGCCGGTCCCAGTGCACAAACTTAACGAACTTGTCATGCTGCCACTGCGAACTGGAGCGTCAACCCTGATTCAGCTGCTGGGGGAGTGCTTACGCCAGGGCGTTGCCGGAAAGCCCCAGCACGTCATTCATGTCATACAGGCCCGGATCCTGCTGCACGGCCCAGGCTGCGGCGCCGAGGGCGCCATGCGCAAAGACGGCCCGGTCCAGCGCCGTGTGGCTGAGTGTGAGGATCTCCATGTCGGAGCCGAAACTGACTTCATGCTCGCCGATCACGCCGCCGGAGCGGCGCACGGCAAAGCCGATGCTGCCGGCACGGCGGCGGGCGTCCGGCCCGTCATAGGGCGCTGCGCGCAGCTCCGACAGGGGTTTGCCCCGACCGGCGGCGGCGGCTTCACCCACCATCAGGGCCGTGCCGGAGGGCGCATCCACCTTGCGGCGATGATGGGTTTCCAGAATTTCAATATCCCAGTCCGGCCCGAGCCGGTCTGCCGCCATGCGCGTCAGGGCCTGAAGCAGGTTGATTCCGACCGAGAAATTCCCGGCTTTCACAATGGCGAGCGATTGCGCTGCCTGAGCGATTTCGGCTTCTTCGGCATCTGAAAACCCCGTTGTGCCGATGATGACGGCCCGCACGCTGGTATGTTTCAGCGAGTCCAGGGCAGCGAGCGTGGCGGCCGGACGGGTGAAATCGATCCAGACATCGGCATTGCTGGCAGCGGCGACGGGATCCGTGGCAGGCTTCAGGTCCAACAGGCGGCGGCCGGCAAGTTCGCCGATATCATCGGCAAGGTGTTCGGATGCGGGCGCTTCGCTGCCGCCCGTGACGGAGAGGCCGGAATCCAGCGCGGCGCCGACAAGCTGTCGGCCCATGCGGCCTGCCACACCGGCAATGGCCACGCGCAGCGAATCGGAAGGGGTCGGGTCAGTCATCGCGCCGTTATAGCGGGGAAATCGCCGAGGGCGAGAGCCGTGCGGGCGCGCGGAACAAATTTGTGGGCGACAGCGTTTTACTGCCATGACCCCAACAGATGTCCTCTCGCGCCTCGGCCGTGTCTCCTGCGTGATCAATCCCCTGTCCGGCAGCACGCCGGAGGGCGCCGCAGGCCTGATCCGGGAAAAGCTGTCCGGCCTGCCGGATGATCCCCGCATTCATGTTGCCGGGGAGGGGGATTTGCCCTTGCTGGTGGAACAAGCCCTGGCCGATGAGCCGGACACGCTGATCGCCTGGGGCGGGGACGGCACGATCGCCTGTGCCCTGTCGCATGCCGGCATGACGGGCCCGGCCGTGCTGCCGCTGCCGGGCGGCACTATGAACATGCTGCCGACAAGGGCACTTGGCGGAGACCATGACTGGGAAACCCTCGTCGAGGCCGCGTTGCGGGGCGGGCGGGTACGACCGATGCCGTGCGGCGAAATCATTGGCGGACCGCGCTTTTTCGTGGCGGCGATGCTGGGCGACATGACGCGGTTTACCAATTCCCGCGAGGCGCTGCGGGAAGGCAAACTGCTGGAGGCAACCGAGATCGTGCACGATTCCACGGCGCTGGCCCTGAAATCCAATCTCGAATGGTCTGCGCCCGGCGCGCCCAAGCGGACATCCACGGCGCTGACCGTGAACATCAATCCTGACACGCCCGGGAAGCTGGAGATTGCCAGTGTTGACCCGCAGGGCCTGTTGGACCTGGCACGGATTGGGATCGAGATGCTGGTGGATGGCTGGCGCAATGCGGACGATGTCGACCTTGTCCGGATGGACGAGATCGAGGTGCACCATATGGACAAGGGGCGGGTCAGCGTGACGCTGGATGGCGAATTGCGCGAGATGGAAACACCGCTGCGTTTCTGCCGGGTCGATGCCGCCGTGAAGATTTTTGTGCCGGACCTGTCCTGATCCCATGACCTTGATTGCGCAAATTGCCGATATTCATTTCGGCGCCGAAGACGATTCGGCCATCGCCGATGCAGAGGCCTGTATCAAGGAAGCAAGGCCGGACATGCTGGTGGTGTGTGGCGACCTGACCCAGCGCGGCCGCACGCGGGAATTCGATGCTGCTGCAGACTGGCTGGACCGGTTCGACCTGCCCAAACTGATCGTACCCGGAAATCATGATACGCCGATGTTCAATCTGGCTGCGCGGGCGGCCGAGCCTTTCAAACGGTTCAAGCAGCGTTTCAGCCGGTATTTTGAATCCGCCGAGGCCGGGCAGGCGATTGCCGTGGGCCTGAACACGGCGCGCGGATGGCAGGCCCGCAAGAACTGGGCCGAGGGCACGGTGAACCTGACGCAGCTGGACGAGGCCCTGTTCCGCGCCGCAGAAACTGATGCGGCGTTGAAACTGCTGGCATGCCACCATCCGTTTCACTCCCTGCCTGGAGCGCCTTTGCGCACGCGGACGCGGCGCGGGCGGCGAGCCAGCGACAAGGTTGCCGCCAGCCATGTGCAGATCGTCCTGACCGGCCATGTGCACACACCATCGGTGACGCTCAGGGAACGCGCCAATGGATGCTATCTGGCCGTGTCATCCGGGACATTGTCCGTCCGGCTGCGCGCCGAGCCGCCATCCTTCAACCTGATCCGGATGGAGTCGGCTGATGTCATGGTGGACCGGTGCGATTTGCTCAGCGACGGCCCGCGCCTGACCCGGATGGGTGAGTTCAAATCACACGCAAATGCTTGCAGCTGAGCCCGGGCGGGCGCGAAGTCAGGCTGGCGTGTCGAATTCCCGCCGCAACTCGGCGCGGATCCGGTCGACCAGGAGGTGGACCTTTGACTGATGGTGGCGGGCCTGGGGATAGACCGCCCAGATGGGTTCAGGCTCGGGCCTGACATCCGGAAACAGTTCCACAAGATCACCGCTCGCCAGATGCGGCGCGACATAGAAATAGGGCAACTGGCCGATGCCGGCCCCGGCCAGCAGGGCGTCGAGCACGGAGGCGCCGGAATTGCATTTCAAATTTCCCCGTGGGCGGATCGTTTCATGCTGGCCGCCCTGCCGGAACCGCCAGTTGCTGGACGAACCGATAATACAATTGTGCGCCTTCAGATCATCCAGCCGGTCTGGCGTGCCATTGGCGGCGAGATAGGCGGGGGCTGCGCAGACAAGGAATTGGCGCGTCGCGACCCGGGAGCTGACCAGGCGGGAATCTTCCAGCTGGCCGGTGCGGATGGCGAGGTCGAACCCCTCGGCAATCAGGTCCACGAGCCGGTTCGACAAATCCAGCGTGATTTCCACTTTTGGATAGTCCTGGCAGAATTGCCGGACAATGGGCGAGATGTAGCGCTCGCCAAGTGAGGTGGAGCAGGTGATCTTGAGTTCGCCCTGGGGCTCTGTATTGCCGCCCACGACTGCGAACAATTCGTCCCGGGCGCGGATCAGGCTTTCGCACTGGCTGAGCACGGTGCGGCCTGTATCCGTGAGGGAGACTTTCCGCGTCGTGCGATAGAGCAGGGGAGCGCCAATCGCATTCTCAAGCCTGGTCACTGCGCGGCTGACATGGGACGTCGAGACATTCAGCATCTGTGCCGCAGGTTTGAAGCCCATGCAGGTGGCCACAGCCACGAACTCCTCAATGCCATCCCAATTCGTGCGCATTATCCCAATCCTGCAACAATGAATTTCGAATTACCCACTTTATCGCTGAATTCGCAAGAGTAGTATGGCGCGTAAACTGAATGGAGTTCCCTCATGAAAACGCGCGCCGCTGTCGCTTTTGAAGCCAAGAAACCGCTGGAAATCGTCGAACTCGACCTGGAAGGCCCGAAGGCCGGTGAAGTCCTGGTCGAGATCATGGCGACCGGCATTTGCCACACCGATGCCTACACGCTGGACGGGCTCGACTCAGAGGGCATCTTCCCCAGCGTGCTGGGCCATGAGGGCGCCGGCATTGTGCGCGAAGTGGGCGCGGGCGTGACCAGTGTGCAGCCAGGCGATCATGTGATCCCGCTCTACACGCCGGAATGCCGCCAGTGCAAAAGCTGTCTTTCGGGCAAGACCAATCTCTGCACGGCGATACGCGCGACGCAGGGCAAGGGGCTGATGCCGGATGGCACGACGCGCTTCAGCTACAAGGGCCAGCCGATCTATCACTATATGGGGTGTTCCACGTTTTCGAATTTTACCGTTCTGCCGGAAATCGCCGTGGCGAAAATCCGTACCGACGCGCCCTTCGACAAGGCCTGCTATGTCGGCTGCGGCGTGACGACGGGCGTTGGCGCCGTGGTGAACACGGCTCAGGTTCAGGTTGGCGACAATGTCGTCGTGTTTGGCCTGGGCGGCATCGGCCTGAACGTGATCCAGGGCGCGAAGATGGCCGGGGCGGACATGATTGTTGGCGTCGATATCAACCCGTCCAAGAAGGAATGGGGCGAGAAATTCGGGATGACGCATTTCGTCAATCCGAAGGAAACCGCCGATGTGGTTGCGCATATCGTCGAGCTGACCGATGGCGGCGCGGATTATTCGTTTGATTGCACCGGCAATACGGATGTGATGCGCCAGGCGCTGGAATGTTGCCATCGCGGCTGGGGCACGAGCGTCATCATCGGTGTGGCCGAGGCAGGCAAGGAAATCAGCACACGTCCCTTCCAGCTGGTGACGGGCCGCAATTGGCGCGGCACGGCCTTTGGCGGCGCGAAGGGGCGCACCGATGTGCCGAAGATCGTTGACTGGTACATGAACGGCAAGATCCAGATCGACCCGATGATCACGCATGTCATGAAGCTGGACAAGATCAATGACGCGTTTGACCTGATGCATGCGGGCGAAAGCATCCGGAGCGTGGTGGTTTATTGATGCGAACCTGCACAATCTTCTTCTTCGTTCTGACGCTGACGGCTTGTTCGACGACCGACAGTTCAACACCTATGGAGCAAGCCTATTGCAACGCATTTAAAACGTGGATCCATGCGGTGCCCGAGTCTGAGGCGGATGAACGCCATGTGACACTGTTTCAAGCCGGGTGCGGCGAAGGACGAATCTGCATGTATTCACTCGGCTGGAATACCGAATGTGAGGCGTGCGACGATGCGGCCGATGAAGCCTTCGTTGAAGCAGTCGCGCCCCTGACTCATTATGTGTCCATCGATGAACTGGCCGAGTACTCCGTAGCGTGTCTCTCGTCTCGTCATGCAATCAAGATCGACGTGTTTGACGAAAATGCCCGGCCTCAATCTGCCTCCGAAATCTACAAGGGCGCCACAGTGGACATAAAGTGGGAAAAAAGTGATTGCGGATTCGACGGCTGTACGACGTTGAGAGTCAGCTATAAATAATTGAGAGCAACTTAAGAGGAAACGCATACATGTTCAGTCACGTCATGGTCGGCACGAACGACCTTGAGAAATCGAAGAAATTCTATGATGCGCTATTCAAGGCGCTGGGCGGGCGCGAGGCGATCACGGACCCGAAAGGCCGCCTGATCTATCTGCACAATGGCGGGACGTTCCTTGTGACGCCGCCAATTGATGGCCAGCCAGCCTGCCATGCCAATGGCGGCACGATCGGGTTTGCGGTCGACAGCACCGAACAGGCCGATGCCTGGCACAAGGCCGGGATCGAGGCCGGCGGCACGGCGATTGAAGACCCGCCGGGCTGGCGCGAAGGCAATGGCATGAAGCTGTACCTTGCCTATCTGCGCGATCCGGACGGCAACAAGATCTGCACCATGATGCGCGGCTAGGCCGGGCAGAATTGCCAAAGCTTGAGGGCGGCGCGCTGGCGTCGCCCTTTTTCGTGGGGCAGGCTTGCAAAACCCAAGATACGGGCTCGATTTCCGGCCAAAAGCGCGGCATGGTTCGAGGATGACAGAGTTCACGCATTTCACCTTGATTGCCGACGGGCAGGTGTTCGAGCCGAACGAAAACTACGGCACGGAGATCGGCCCCTGCGTGATGGGCATGAAGGTCTGGGCGGAAGACGCCGAACAGGCCGCCGACATGATCGTGCAGATCGGCAAGCGACTTGGGTTTCACGTGGATGGCGAATTGCAGGTCTACCGAACCGAGCCGGAAATTGCTGCCGAGGACCAACCCTTTGGCTATGACGTTCAGTTTACGTCATATACGGACATGGTGGACGAGGATGACGACGAAGACGATATCGGCAACGCCACCATCCATTAGGGGGCGAGGGCTAGCCGATAGTCCGCCCGGGCAAGACGGGCGGGCAGGCTGAATTCCTTCAGGGCGGTACCGCGAATACGCTCCAGCAGATCATCCGCGCGGGCGAGTGCATCGCCCTCCAGCGCCGCATGGGAATCGAGCGCCGCCTGAAGGCGCCAGAGCGGGAAGGTGCGCGCCGCCGCAGGGCCTTGCGTGTCCTCGATGTCGATCTCGATCTGGCCGACGGCCCTTGGCACATGCGTGCCGGGGGAGGCGGTTTCGGCCCAGGCGCCGAACAATTCTGCGGTCTGGTGAAGTGCGGGGAATTGCTCCCGCATCTGGCGGGCAAGGATTGGCACCAGCGTGACGGGGATCTCGTCATTCGGCAGCAGGTCGCCGTCAAACGGAGAGCCCGCCTTCACGCGCTCCACCCAGTCGGCAACCTTCGGCGCGTAGCGTTTCATCAGGTCACCGGATGACGGGTCACGATAGAGATGGGCGTAAAGCGGACCGTAGAGCGCAAAGTCCGCCAGCGTGGCGCGTCCGCCGAGCGCATAGGGGTGTACTTCCAGATGCGTGGAAAATTCGCGCAGGAAGGCTTCATAGCTGCGCTCGATTGCGGGGGCAGTCGTGGGGGAGATGCCGAGCGGCGGCAGCGCGCCCTTGAAGCGCTCGCCATTGCGCTTGCCGATGTCGTATTGTTCGGGGGCCGGACGGTCGGGCGCAGAGATCGCGCCGAATTCCTGATAGGCCCAGTCTTCATTGTAATTCCAGCGATAATGCATCGCCGGCAGGACGAGCCATTCATCGCCATAGAGCTGCAGCAGCTGCGCGACAAAGGCCTGAACCGGCGTGTCCGGAATTGCGGGTGGGGAGAGGCCTTCTGCCGCCTCGACATGGGCGATGATGTCGGCCGTGTCCTGAACGATCTCTCCACTCGGAGTTTTCATCACCGGGATGACCGGCCAGCCGACCGAGGGCAGAATGATGTCACGATAGACCTGTTGCGTTGCCAGCTCCTCGACATAATCCACGCCGCGCCAGTCGAGATAGGCGCGCGCCTTGCCGGTGAAATAGCTGACCTCGGCGCCGTAGAGTGTGTAATCTGGCATGATACGGTTTTCGTTCCTGTGTAGTCGATTTTGTGCAGTCTGCTGAAGGAGGCTCACACCCTAGTCGCTGAAGCACCTTTGACGCGTGCCATATTTCGTCTCTTCAACATTGTAGCAGCGCAATTCGGACTGCTTCTGATAGGGCGGTTTCCAATTGAGGAGTTCATCATAGGCAGCGTCGATCTCGGCGCGGCGGGCAGCCTCGCGGCGATTGGCTTCGTCCCATTCGGCCTGTTGCCGGGCTTTCTCGCGCATCACCTGATTGTAGTGCCGCTCCCAGGTCTTTCGGGCCAGCGGCAGCACATCCGGCGGGATGGCGGCGCAAAGGGCCTGGTCGGGGGCGCCCCAGCGTCCAAAGACGCGGGCGAGGCCGACAAAATCCAGCTCAGCCTGATTGAAGGCGTCCCAATCATGGGCGATGTTGCGCGCGTACCAGACAGCCGCCTGGCAATTGCCGCCCTGAACATAGGATTCCGCAAAGGTCTGGTTGCGCCACATCCAGCGTTCGACAAAGGCCTTCCAGTCATTGTCATTCCAGATATTCGGCTTGTTGTTCCGGAACTCCTCCTCGGCGCCATAGGCTTCAAACAGGTCTGGATCCTGCCGGGCCATCCAGTCAC
Organism: Hyphomonas sp.; assembly: GCF_017792385.1. Taxonomy (NCBI): domain Bacteria; kingdom Pseudomonadati; phylum Pseudomonadota; class Alphaproteobacteria; order Hyphomonadales; family Hyphomonadaceae; genus Hyphomonas; species Hyphomonas sp. Next base: position 2,023,874 of record NZ_CP051230.1, read on the forward strand.
CCAGCTCCTGCGGCATGGCGGGGCATGACTGTCCGGCGGCTTGGGTCTGCTCGTATTTCAGGGCCCAGCTGATTCCGCTGTCCGGCACCGGATCGACGATGAAACTCATCTTGTCCCGGTTGATGCCACCGAAGACGTAGGAATAGGCGATCTGGCAGCCATCGAGCGTGCCGAAACGCTCATAGTCGTTGCGGGCCAGAAGGCGCTCGCGCTTGGCCTTGCGCAGGTATTCGTCTTCGCGGGCCTGTTTCTCGGCGGCAGCTTGAGCCGCTGCAGCAGCCTCTGCTTCCTGCGCAGCGATATATTCCGGGTCTTCCAGGAGGCCATACCCATTGTCGTCATAGTATTGCATGAACGACGGTATCAGCTCTGCTGGCGCGACGCCGCACCGCGTCGCGCCTTCATCGGGCTTGTTGTGTAGCTGATTGATCAGGGAATAGGCAAGCATGCCCCATTCGCGATATTTGGCGATCTGGGCGTCGGTCATCACCGGCGCTTCACTGCGATCGCGTTCGCCGCGGTAGAACATTGTATTTCCGGCGCGATAACAGACATCAATGGGCAGGTCCGTCTCGGTCAGTCCGAGCTCATCGAGATAGATGCCCTCGCCTGCAGGGCCGAAACAATCGCCAACAACTGCCATGGCGTTGCGCACGGCGCTCGTGGGGGGCGGGGTCTTGAAATAGGCCGTCGAGACGCCGTTTTCCGGCAGGTCAAACTGGCTCAACTCATTTGCAATATCATAATTCAGCGGCAGTCCGCATTCGCGCTCACCGTTGAAGCACGCCGCAAAACTCTTTCGGGACACGTATTGCACTTCATTCAGGAACTGATCGCCGCTGACATGCCATTTCAATATTATCGTCGCCATCGAATTATCCGGGATCAGCCAGTACTTCGTGCCATCCCTCTGATACGTCGGATTGTAAAAATTCTCGGAGATCATGCACTGCTTGTTCTGCTCATAGGGCGTCCAGTCCCGCTGGACGGTCTGCGCCCGGGCACTCGCCGCAAACGCCGCTACAAGACCCAAAAGAGCCAGCAAAATCCGGATCATACTTGTCCCCTTAAGCATGCATGTTTTGTGGGGCCGCATCCCTGGTGTTTTCGGAATCCAGACCGGTGCGACCTGTGATGATCGTCTCCTTGTACCAGAGGCGAAGTCGAAGGGAATCCCAAGTTTCGCGGTTTCAGCGAGTTGAGCCTGTTTTTTCCGATTGTCTTCGTTTTACTTGGGGGGGGCTTTGGGCCACTATCGCCAACATGCGTGGAGTGGCGTATTCGAGGGCCAACAGGGTGCTGAACCTCGAGGAGCGGCAGCCACGAAAGCAAAACCGAAAAGGATTATGGCGTGCAACCAATTGAAGTTTCTTCGTGGCAATCCTTTGGCGGCACGCTGTCTGTCCATGATCATGAAAGCGCCTTGCAAAACTGCACGATGCGGTTCGCGGTCTACACGCCGTCGCAGGCGGATCCGGAAAAGGTGCCCGTCTTGTGGTACCTGTCGGGCCTGACCTGTACCTGGGCCAATGTGATGGAGAAGTCCGGGTTGCAGCGCGCGGCCTCGAAGCACGGCATCATGATCATCGCACCAGACACCAGCCCGCGCGGCGACGATGTGCCGGATGATGAGTCCTATGACCTGGGGCAGGGCGCGGGGTTCTATCTGACAGCGACGCAGGAGCCGTGGGCCAAACACTACAAGATGGACCAGTACATCACCGAGGAACTTCCCAAACTGATCGCGGAACACTTCCCCCATGCTGACATGAGCCGTCAGGGAATCTTCGGCCACTCGATGGGCGGGCATGGCGCGATCACGCTGCACCTGAAGCATCCGGATGTGTACAAGTCCTGTTCTGCGTTCAGCCCGATCACCAGCCCGGCGCGGGTGCCATGGGGCCAGAAGGCATTCAATGCCTATCTCGGCGCGCCTTCGGTTGCATGGGAGCAGTATGACGCGACCGAGCTTGTCAAGGAACGCCAGACCAAGGCGACGATCCTTGTCGACACAGGCACGGCAGACAGTTTCCTGGAGCGGGAGCTGAAGCCGGAAATCTTCACCGAAGCCTGCGCCAGGCACGGCCAGCGACTGGATTACAATCTGCGCGATGGCTACGGCCACGACTATTATTTCATTGCGACCTATATGGACGAACACATCGCCCATCATGCGCGGGCGCTGGGCGCCTGATCCCTAGACCGCCTTGGCGTGGCGCCGGGTGGCGGGCTTGTAGCGGCCGTCGAGGCTCTGGGCGACTGTGCGCAGGAACAGGCGCGCTTCTGTAGGCACACGAATGGTTGTGCGGTCAAGCTGGCAAAGCCCGGCAGACTGCAGGAAACGGGCCGTTTCCAGCGCGTCGGCGAGACTGCCGCGTGGGGCGCCCATCTCGTCGCAGATGGCGTCAACATCCACTTCCAGGTCGCACATCAGTCGCTCGATGGCGCGTGCGCGCAGACGGTCATCTTCGGTGATGGCCACGCCGCGCTCAACCGGAAGCCGACCGGCATGAATGGCGTTTTGCCAGCTCGGCCGATCCTTGAAGTTCTGGGCATACCCCTCTGAAAACTGGGAAATTGCCGTGCTGCCGATGCCGATCAGCGTGTCGCAGGGATCGTCGGTATAGCCTTGAAAATTGCGCTGCAGGGTTCCGGCGCGCGCGGCGATGGCGAGAGAGTCCCCTGCGCGGGCGAAATGGTCGAGACCGATGGCCTGGTAGCCAGCAAGTTCGAGCGTGTGCGCGCCGGCTTCGGCCTGTTCGAACCGGGCCTGAAGGCCGGGCAGGGCATCTTCATCGATGGCTTTCTGGTGTTTTGCAAACCAGGGCACATGGGCATAGCCGAACAGGGAAATTCTGGCGGCGCCCATCTCGGCCGCGAAATGTGCAGCCTCCTCGACATCCGTGACGGTCTGATGGGGCAGGCCGTACATCAGATCCATATTGATGTCCCGAATGCCCGCCGCATGCAGGCGCTCAATGCCTTCGCTCAGCAGGATTTTTGGCTGAACCCTCCCGACGGCTTCCTGGACTTTCTGGGACAGGGTCTGCACGCCGAAACTGACCCGGCTGACCCCGGACGTGGCCATGGCTTGAACGAAGTCTGGTGACAGGTTGCGTGGGTCGATTTCGACGGCGATTTCTGCATCCGGGCGCAGTCTGAAGGCGCGGGCGGCGTGGGCAACAAGCTCCTGAAAGTCGGTTGCCGAGAGTGCATTGGGCGAGCCACCCCCGAAATGGAGGTGCGCCATGCCGGCATGATCGCCCAGGGCGGCGGCCCACAGGTCTATCTCGCGGTGCAGGGTTTCGAGATAGGACGCGATCCTAGAATAGCCGTTCGGCACGCTGGTCGCGCAGCCGCAATAGAAACAGAGCTTCTCGCAGAACGGGATGTGGATGTAGACCGAGATCGGCTTGTCCGGCGTCATGGCGCTGGCCCAGAGTCGGGCATCGGGTTCCGCCACGTTCTGTGTGAAATCTGCTGCCGTTGGGTAGCTGGTATAGCGCGGGACGGGACGCGATGCGAAGGGGATCCATGCCTGTTTCATGGCGTTTTCCTACCAATCGCGCGGCAGGCGGGGAGTAGGGGAAACTCCCTAGCGGGATGCGGCTCGACGTCGCTGGCCGGGCGGCCTAGTCTGTTCCGGTTCAGAGGAGGGTGTCCCATGATCCGTTGTCTCGTTTCCGCCGCCGCAGCCGGAACGCTCGTCCTGTCGGCGCAGGCCGGCCCGGAAGACTTCCAGCCGGGGCCGGCCATTCCGGCTTATGGCAAGGTGGCCGCCGTGCCAGACGCCGAGCGCCTGTCAAAGGATGCCGTCTTCAAGGTGGCGTTTGATACGGCCATTGCGGCGGAGCCCGGAAAGGTGAATCGCACGCTGGAGAGCGCGGCGCGCTTTCTGAACATGCATGAGGCCGTGGGCATACCGGCCGCCAATATCAAACTGGCCGTTGTCGTGCATGGTGGGGCTTATGCGGACCTGTTGCAGCGGGACGACAATGCCAGCGCGCCCTTGATCGCTGCCCTTCGGAAGAACCGCGTCAGGATCATCCTGTGCGGCCAGACGGCAGCGTATCGCGATGTAGCCAGGGGTGATCTCCTGCCGGGCGTGGAACTGGCCCTGTCTGCCATGACGGCGCATGCGCAGCTGCAGCAGGACGGCTACACGCTCAATCCGTTCTAGGGGGATGTGCGAGCGTGCCTTTGCCGCCCGCGGCGGGCGCTCGGGAGTGCATCAGTCACAGGGCAGGATGTGGCCGATCATGTTGCCGAGCTTCTGCGTGTATTCGGTCGGATCGGCATCGAAGACGTCGCAATTGTCACCCTTCTTCATCGCGTAGGTCTTGATGCAATAGGAGGAGGGGGTTCCGCTCCTGGAGGCATGCCCGGTCTTCATTTGCAGGACATAATGTCCGTGCTCCAGATCCGTGTACAAATGTTCGAATGACTCACCCATATCATTCAGGCCGGCCCAGGTGACACCGAGATTGCACTTCGATGTCATGCAATGCATCGTGACACTGTCGTGTCGGTCAAGGTGCAGGTCTGCCGGTTTGAACCAGTCCGCGACGGCGATATCGAGCTGGAATTCGTGGTTCGAGCAATTCTTGATGTGAAACTCCGTTCCGGCGAAAGCCAGTCCCGGGGTTGCGGCCCAAAGTGTAGCGAAGACAAGGCCGCGTACCAGTTTCGGGAAGTTCGGCATGATGGTCTCCTTGGCTCTCAGGTTCAAGTGCGGATGCGGATAGGGTGTGAGGTTTCGCGCCTGGGAGGTGGCGTACATGCCTCCTCGGAATCCTGCGATCAGGGACCCCGTTCGGGGGATGTGCAGCTCATTCCTTCAATCTGCAGCAGGTCTGATGACGCAGAGCGGCCGATTTGAGTAACAGCCCTGGTCGCCGGACTAGTTGCAGTGCTTGACGGCTCCGATCATGCTGTAGAGCTTCTGATGATACTCGGTCGAGTCTTCGTCGAAGACGTCGCAGCTGTCACCCTTTTTCATCGCGTAGGTCTTGATGCAGTACACAGAGGGAGTTCCGCCCGTGCGCTTTGTCTTCATCTGGATCACGTAATGACCATGGTTCAAGTCGGTGTACAAATGTTCGAAGGACGTGCCTTCATCGCCATCGGCCGACCACGTCACGCCGACATTGCACTTTGAGCTGATGCAGTCCATGGTGACGCTGTCATGTCTGTGCAGTGTCTTGCGGGACGCTTTGAACCAGTCGACGATCGCAATATCGACAGAGAAGGCATGATTTGAGCAGTTCTTGATATAGAACTTTTCTCCAGCATGCGCCTGGACGGGAGCCAGCAGGCATAGCGCTCCAAGAGTTGCGGCGCTGAGCAGGTGACGAGAATGGCGCATGATCGGGTCCTCGGTTCGCAATTCATTTGTGTGCCAACTAGGCTAAGGGCGGGAGGTGAACTGGTTCTAAACGGGAAGACGGCGCCGATTGCACGAGCGTCTCACTCTGTCTCGAGGAGCCTGGGGGCTAGCTGCACGATTTCATCTTGGCGGCGATGTTTCGCAGAGTGTCGATCTCGCTATAGTCTTCATCGAAGATGTCACAGCTTTCGCCTCTGCGCAGCGCAAATGCCTTCACGCAGTATCTCGATGGAATGGACGAGCCCTGGGACAGGCCGGTCTTCATGTACAGAACGTAGCTTCCGTGGTGCAGGTCTGTGTACAGATGCTCGAACGAGGTGGCGTCGGATGTCCCGCCAGACCAAGTGATCCCGAGATTGCATTCCGATGTCATGCAATGCATCGTCACGCTTTCGTGGCGCCCGAGTTGTTCAATGGACGGTTTGAACCAATCGGCAATGGCGACATCGACAGAAAACTTGTGATTGGAGCAGTTCTGGATGTGAAATTCTTCGCCGGCGTGAGCCTGGGTGGGGGCGAGAATGCAGAGTGCCGCAAGGAGCGCGCCACCAAGTGGCTTCAATATGGGTTTCATGTCTGACGTCCGGGAAGCAAGAGGGTGATATCCGGCTGGCTGCCTGGCGATCATCTGGTGCTCAAGCCCTTGTGGCAAGGAGTGCCAGCGGCCGCGTGACTGTGGTTTCGAGCCAATCCGGCGGGTGTGCCGTCAGTGCGGGGAAGAACTCCCGAAATCTCTGAGACTTCCCGGATCCGGATCGGTGGATGAGAGCTAGTGGCACCTCGGAATGCTGCCAAGAACGCTGCTCAGCTTGTCGTATTCATCGAAATCGTCATCGAATATGTCGCAACTCTTGCCCTTCTTGAGGGCGAATGCCTTGATACAGTAGATGGATGGCAGAGGTTGTGTGCTCTTGGCAGTCTTCAATTGCAGAACATAGTCTCCATGGTGCAAGTTGGTGTACAGATGTTCAAAGAACATGCCTGGCTCGTCGTCATTGGCTCCCCAAGTGATCCCGATATTGCACTTCGAGGAGATGCAGTGCAGCGTCACGTCACCGTGGCGTGCCAGATTCTTGTGTGAATCCTTGAACCAGTCAGCCATGGCAATATCCACTGAAAATGTGTGGTTCGAGCAGTTCTTGATGCGAAACTCTTCGCCGGCGTGAGCCTGGGTTGGGGCGAGGATGCAAATCGCCCCAAGGAGCGCGCCGCCAATGGATTTGGTGGGGAACTTCATTTTGATCTCCGTCAGAAGGTAAAAATCAGAATACTGTCTAATCAGAGGTAGGTTCGATTGGTGAACCGGCTCTAAAGAACCTTCTACGGATGTTTCACGGGTGTCTCAGCATTTGTGGGTTTTGTCGGGAGAGGTCCGCTTTCGGGCGGAATTCATTGGCTTGAATCCGGGTGGAGGCTGATCCGGACTGCACTAGGTGTCGATTGCCTCTGCCTTCAGCCAGATGCCTTCGCGTTCGCCGACGCGGCGTTCGACCAGGAGGCGGGCGACCTGGTGGTCGTCCTCGAATACATTGCCTGTCAGGCTGTCGAGCAGCGCCTTGGCCAGATTGTCCAGATCCATCCAGGGGGCATCGCCTGTATACTCCATCATGATGTGAACGGAGTAGTCGCCATAACCGGGCCGCAACGGATGGAATTCCTTGCGGAAGAATTCCTTGAGCAGGGTCTTGTAGTATTTTGTCTGGGTCGTCAGGCCTGCGCAGCGCACTTCCAGCGCGCCTTCATCAGTGATGCGCGCGCGCACTTTTCCAGCGCTGACCCAGTCCGACAGGCTCATCCCCGCATCCGGTGACGTGACTGCATGCGGGCCTCGATGGCTTCCTTGGAGGCTTTGAGGCCAAGCCCGGTCTGTTCGCGGAGCAACTTGATGGCCAGCAGCTTCTTGCGGTCATCAATCGCGCGGTCGATCTCTGCCCAGCGGGCCTTGGTCACGCGGGAAAGGGCATCCTCGACCTGTGCCTGGGTCAGGATCGGCGGCGACTTGGCATTCACCCCGATGCCGCGCACCAGAAAGCCGAGCCCGAAGGCCAGCGCGACAAGGATCAGCGTTGCCGGTTGTGAGAGCGCTTGGGCAAGAGCGTTCATGAGCGGTCGAGGCCCCTCCGGGACATATCTTGTGGCCGGGCCCCACGGCCCCTCTGTCTGACAATCTAGGCGGGGCCCAAGGGAAAGCGCAAGGCGCGAATGGGGGAGGGTGAGCCTGCGGCGGATGCGGCCGACGGACGCGGCGCATCTTGTCTTGTGCGCCCACTTGGCTAAACCCGGCGCGAAAGCTTTTCCACGCATGAGGATTCAAGACCATGACGACGCGGACCGAAACCGACACGATGGGCCCAATCGAAGTCTCCAGCGACGCCTATTGGGGCGCGCAGGCCCAGCGCAGCCTCGGAAACTTCAAGATCGGCTGGGAAAAACAGCCTGAGCCCATCATTCGCGCGCTTGGCATTGTGAAAAAGGCCGCAGCGGAAGCGAACATGGATCTTGGCAAGATGGATCCGGAGCTGGGCAAGGTGATCGTGCAGGCTGCCGAAGAAGTGATCGACGGCAAGCTGAACGATCATTTCCCGCTCGTCGTCTGGCAGACGGGCTCTGGCACGCAGTCCAACATGAACTCGAACGAGGTCATCTCGAACCGGTCGATCGAACTGCTCGGTGGTGAAAAGGGGTCCAAGACGCCGGTTCACCCGAATGACCATGTGAACATGTCCCAATCCTCGAACGACACATTCCCGACCGCGATGCATATCGCCTGCGCGGAAGAAGTGGTCCACCGGCTGATCCCGTCTCTGGAAGTGCTCCAGAACGCGCTCGATTCGAAAGCGCGCGAATGGGCGGATATCATCAAGATCGGACGAACGCATACGCAGGATGCGACGCCGGTGACGCTGGGCCAGGAATTCTCCGGCTATGCCCAGCAGCTGGCCAATGGCATCGAGCGGATCCAGCTGACCTTGCCGAAGCTGATGGAACTGGCCCAGGGCGGCACCGCGGTCGGCACCGGCCTAGCCTCGCCGGTCGGCTTTGCGGAAAAGGTTGCCGAGAAGATTGCCGACATCACCGGCCTGAAATTCACGACCGCGCCGAACAAGTTTGAAGCCCTCGCTGCGCATGATGCGATGGTGTTCACGCATGGCGCGATCACAACCGTCGCGATGTCCTGTTTCAAGATTGCCAATGACATCCGCTTCCTCGGGTCCGGCCCGCGCTCCGGCCTTGGCGAACTGGCCCTGCCGGAAAACGAGCCGGGCAGCTCCATCATGCCGGGCAAGGTGAACCCGACCCAGTGCGAAGCGCTGACCCAGGTCTGCGCGCACATTCACGGCAACAATGCCGCCATCGGCTTTGCCGGCAGCCAGGGGCATTTCGAGCTGAACGTGTTCAACCCGATGATGGCCTACAATTTCCTGCAGTCGGTGCGCCTGCTGGCCGATGCGGCAGTCAGCTTCACGGAGAATTGCGTTGTCGGCATCGAGCCGCGGCTCGACAATATCCAGCGCGGCCTCGAGAATTCCCTCATGCTGGTGACGCCGCTGAAGGAGAAATATGGCTACGACCGCGCCGCCAAGATCGCCAAGACGGCGCACGAGAATGGCACGACGCTTCGCGAGGAGGCCATCAAGGACGGCATTCCCGGCGAGGATTTCGACAATATCGTCGATCCGTCGAAGATGATCTCGCCGGGGTGATTCCGGTTTACGGCATGTACGGAATATCGTAAATTCCGTACATGCTTGCCCCTGATGAATTACGCCGCGCGATCAGAGAGTCCCACCAGCCTGTCGCTCGCTTGGCAAAAACGGCAGGGATTGCGCCGACAACCCTTTACAGTTTTGTCTCCGGGGCAACCGGAAGCCTCCGGGCATCTGCCCATGCCGCGGTTGAAGCCGCCCTTGAGGGCAGGCGGCAGGGTGTTGCGGAAAACAGGACACCCTTTGAAGGAGCCGGACTGGATATTCATCCAGAAATTCTCGAAGAAGCCGCGCGATACGGTATTGATGTGGCTGGGACCGCCCGCAAGGCTGTTGAGGAGGCCGTGAAGGCCGAGCGCATCCGGCGCTGGAACGAGGAAAATCGGGAGGCTGTCGACAGCTGGAACAAGCTGGTTGAGCGTGAAGGGCTGTGGTCTGACGGGCTCAGGGCTTTCTAACTTGCAGCGCTTTGCCGTATACCGCCTGAGCGGCAGCAAGCCGCCGGTCGTGATCCTGCAATATCCTGATATAGATACGGGCGATTTTGTATTTGCAGCACCTCTTTATCCGACGGGGGCCGCCCGGCCGATAAATGTCATAACGCCGGAAGTTGAACTCGACGGGAAAACATATCTGGTCGGCACGCATTTGCTGGCAGGAATCCGCAAGTCAGCATTGTCCGAAAATATCGGCAATCTGGTTGCCTATGAATACGAAATCTCCCGCGCGCTGTCGCGTTTGTTCTTTGGGAATTGACTGTCGCCCAAGCGGCGGGCAGGGGTTGGAAACGCATTGGTTTTCTCACGCCTGCGGTTGCGCCATGCCATGAAGATGGCCATACGGCGGCAAACATCTTCCTGCCCTCACACTGAAGAGTCTCCTGCCGTGGTAAAAACGACATTCTCTGCCTTTGCCGACCGTCTTGGTGCGCAGAATTTCTCGCAGGCCAATCTGTCGAAATTCACGCCCGACCGTATCAAGATCGAGTTGCTGTCGGGCCTGACCGTGGCGCTTGCGCTGGTGCCGGAGGCGGTGGCCTTTGCTTTCGTCGCCGGTGTGCATCCGCTGGTCGGCCTCTATGCAGCCTTTATTGTCGGGCTGGTGACCGCCGTATTTGGCGGGCGTCCTGGCATGATTTCGGGGGCGACCGGCGCGCTGGCTGTCGTCATGGTGTCTCTGGTCTCGCAGCATGGCGTTGAATACCTGTTCGCCACCGTGGTGCTGATGGGGATCCTGCAGCTTCTGGCGGGCATCTTCCGGTTCGGGAAGTTCATACGTCTGGTGCCGCACCCTGTGATGCTCGGCTTCGTGAACGGGCTCGCCATCGTGATCTTCATGGCGCAGCTGACCCAATTCCAGGTGCCGGGGACGGCGGAAGTGTCCGGGCATGGCATGTCGGGCGGTGAATGGATGAGCGGCTGGCCGCTGGCGCTGATGCTCGCTCTGGTGGCCCTGACCATGGCGATCATCTGGGCGCTGCCGAAATTCACCAAAATCATTCCCGCGCCGCTGGCCGGCATCGCCATTGTGGCGGGCGTCGTGATTGCGTTCGGGCTGGACGTGCCGCGCGTGGGCGACATGGCCTCGATCGAGGGGGGCCTCCCGCAATTCCACCTGCCAGCCGTGCCGCTGAACTGGGCAACGCTGGAAATCATCCTGCCTTATGCGGTCATCCTGGCAGCCATCGGACTGATCGAGAGCCTTCTGACGCTGAACCTGGTGGGTGAGATCACAGGCAAACGAGGCGGAGCCAGCCAGGAATGCGTTGCGCAGGGCGCGGCCAATGTCATCACCGGCTTTTTCGGTGGCATGGGCGGCTGCGCCATGATCGGCCAGTCCATGATCAATGTGAAATCCGGTGGCCGTACCCGGCTTGCCGGCATTGCGGCGGCGCTTTTCCTGCTCGCCTTCATCCTGGTCGGATCCAGCCTGATCGAGCAGATCCCGCTCGCCGCCCTGGTCGGGGTCATGTTCATGGTCGTGATCGGCACGTTTGCCTGGAACAGTCTGCGCATCATGACGCGCATTCCGTTTCTGGACGCGGCGGTCATCGTTCTGGTGACGATCGTGACGGTCTTCTACGACCTCGCTACGGCGGTTGTGGTCGGCGTGATCGTGTCTGCGCTGGCCTATGCCTGGAACAATGCCCGGCGCATCCGCGTCATCGAGCGCGACAGTGTCCGCACGCCGGGCGCGCATGTCTACGAGATCGAAGGGCCGCTGTTCTTCGGGTCCACAGACGGCTTTGCAGAACTCTTCCATCCGGAAACCGATCCGGACGTGGTGATCGTCGACTTCATGCGCTCGCGCATCGTGGATCAGTCGGCCCTGCAGGCGATTGAAGATCTCGCCCGGCGCTATGAGGCGCTAGGCAAGACGCTGCAGCTGCGCCATCTGTCGCGCGATTGCCACAAACTGCTGGCCAAGGCCGGCCAGCTGATGGTCGATTCCGATGATGATCCGGAATATGCCGTGGCCGTCGACTATTCTGTGCGAACCGGCGTTTTCGGCGGCGGCCACTGATCCTTCCTGCGACCTAATCTCCTTGCACCGGGCCGGTTGTTCCGCCATCAGGAACGCCGATCAGAAACGTGGAGGAACGTCAGATGGAAATGGATTTCAGCGATTTGTTCTCGGTGGCCGGCAAGACCGTGGTCGTGACCGGTGGCTCGCGCGGAACAGGACGCATTTCTGCAAGGCGGACGCCTGTGAGGAAACGGTTGAGCGCCTGAAGGGCCAGTATGGCGGTGAAATCTATGCCATTCCGTCCGATGTGGGCCAGATGGTCGGTATTGAGCACCTCGCCAAGGAAATTGCCGAGCGGGAAGACAAGGTCGATGTGCTGATCAACAATGCCGGCGTGGCGTGGGGCGCGAAGCTGGAAGACTTCCCGGAACATGGCTGGGACAAAGTGATGGACGTCAATGTGAAGGGCCTGTTCTTCCTGACGCAGAAGCTGATGCCGTTGCTGCGCAAGGCGGCGAGCGCCGACAATCCGGCCCGGGTCATCAACATCGCCTCAATCGATGGCATGCACACCTCTCCGATGAGCGGCTTTGCCTATGGCACGTCAAAGGCCGCCGTGATCCATCTGACGCGGTTCATGGGGGCGCATCTGGCGGGTGAGCACATTCTTTGCAATGGCATCGCGCCCGGACCGTTCCCGACCTACATGCTTTCCACCGGCGTCGGCTTCAAAGGCGAAACTGAAGGCGTCGACTGGCAGAAGATTGGTGACCAGAACCCGTCAGGACGGGTCGGCCAGCCATCCGACATCGCGGGCCTCGCCATGTTCCTGTCGTCCAGGGCATCGAACTACATCACCGGCCACACCGTGCCTTGCGATGGTGGGATCGTTTCCTCCAGCTAGAACCAGAGGAACATTGACGCGCCGAATATGCCGATGCCGGTAAAGACCGTGGCCCCTGCGACGAGCAGGCTGGCCGCGGCCTTCGCGGGCACGGAGCGACTGCGGCGCGCGGCGGCGTACAGTTCCAGCACGGCCAGCGGGATCAGGTAGCTGCCATAGCTGATGACGATATCGGCAGGCCCGCTCATCGAATTGTTCATCCAGCGCGGAGACTGGTTGATCATGATCCAGCCCATCAGACCGACGCGGATGAACCAGACGCCATTGGCGACCATGAACAGGCGCATGGCCCAGCGCTGATGATCGGCAAAGCGGCGCGACAAAGCAAATCGCAAGGTATAGACGGCGCAGACGAGGATCAGCACGGCATTCAAAGAGACGCTGACGGCTGAAACGAGCGACAAATATGTGCCCCGTCCCCAGGTCAGCCAGAGCCCGCCCAGAGCGAGGAAACAGGCCAGCACCAGAAATATGCGCCCTGACCATCTGTGCAGTTTCGGGAATTTCCGGCGAAGCAGGGGCACCAGCTGAATGAGCCCTGTCAGAGTCATCACGGCGGCGAGCAGGACGTGCATCGCAAACATCAGATTGCCTGCATCATCACCCGGGACATGTCCTTTGATCAGGCTCTTGTCGTTCCAGCCGGCATAGTTTCCAGTGGCAGTACGCACGCCATAATAGTTCGTAATGAAGATGATGAATGCGATCTGTCCAATGGCCGCGACGCAGAACCAGGCAATGCCAGCGCGGCCGAGAATCTTGTTCCAGATGGAGAGGGAGTTGGGGGGCGAGGTCACGGTGAGTCCTTTCAGGTATGAAGCCTGAAAGAGCTGACCGGAACCGGTCGGGGCGTCTTGCCGATTTGGAAATCGGCGAGGATTTCAGCAGAAAAACATCGAATTCGGCGCCTTGAACGCGTAAGCTCGCCCCAGACAGCCGATATCAGGACAATGCCTCATGAACATTGCGCGTGCTTCGCTAGGGAATCTCGGGACGCTTCGGCGGAGCCTGCCGTCCGGGCCGGTATTGCCTCTGGCGATCTACTGGGCGGCCTTTGCGCTGTCGGTTGCAGCTTTCATCGCCGAATATTTCGTTGGCAACCATGTGCCCCAACTCGGTGTCTTGCTGGTGTTGATCAGTTTTGTGCCCTGCGGACTGGCCTGGCTGTTGTCGCGGGAACTGTTCCGCAAGGAGGCCGAGCGTAAGGCCTGGCCCGCGCTGGTCGTCGCGGTTCTGTACCTGACCTGCCTGATCAATTACCTGACGCCTGACTCCCAGGTTGGCGGGATGCTGGGCGTCGTGGCCAGCATGCAGTCCCTGATCGGGTCAGCCATGTTGCTGATGACATTTGTCGAAGCGATTGACGGGATGAACGCGTCAGCGCCGGAGCGAAGGTTTCGACTCGGTTTTGCTGGCGGGTATGCCGGGCTTGTCACCGTATCGTTGCTTGCAGACCAGCCGGGACTGGATGCGTGGCAAGACGAGTTTCGTATCGTTGCGGCGTCCTTTGCCTTGATGGGGGCGACCCTTGCCGTGCTGTATCGGCGTCGCAACCCTCTGGAAGACAGCAAAACCCGCAAAGCGGACCGTAGCCGCAGCGTGCCGTGCGATCCGGCGCTGGCGGCACGGTTGACGGCATTGCTTGAAGTCGACCGGATTTATCTGGAACCGAACATCAAAGTGGCCGATGCCGCGTTGCGCCTGCGAACACCCGACTACAGAGTCAGCCAGAGTATTGTGTCGGATCTCGGCTTCGCGAACTTCAACCAATTGATCAATTCGTATCGGATTCAAGAGGCCCGTGCCCAGCTGGTGCGGCCGGATCTGGCGGACCAGCCAATTCTGTCAATTGCGATGGAGTGCGGGTTTGGCTCGATCGGGCCGTTCAATCGCGCGTTCAAGGCGCATACTGGCATGACGCCGAGCGCCTATCGCCGCCGCGCGCTGGAGTCAGGCGCGGTGTTGTGAGGACTGGCGAACGGCGCGGCGGTGTCTAGACTGCGCGAAAGAGAATCACTTCCCGCCAAGAAAGGCCGTGCTCATGGCAAATGCTCCCGTTGGATCGAAATCCAACCCGTCCCAATTCGACATTCTCAGCAAGCTGGCCGATGACGAGCCCTATTTCGTGATCCGGGCAAATGACCCGCTGTCATCGGCGCTGGTCGAACTGCATGCCTATATCGGCGCGGGGCAGGCGGGTGCGGCCCACAATAAGCTGGCAGAGATCATGGCGCTGACCTCGGCCAAGGCGCCGCGTCCGGCGTCCAGCCCGAAATACCGCGAAACCTTTGCCATCTCGCTGGCCATGGAACAGTGGCGCGAGACCCATTCCGACGATTAGCGGCGGGGCGACATGCTGATCCGGCCCCTGACGCTGGAAAACCGGTTTGTGCGGCTCGTGCCGTTCGAGCCGGACCATCACGGGCCGCAACTGGTCGCCCTGTCGGAACAGACCGGCGCGCGACTTGGCACCTGGCCGGTCTTCGTCGCCGGAACAGGCTGGCTGGCCCCCTGGCTGGAGACGCTGCGGTCTCGCGTGGCGGCCGGGACACTCGTGCCGTTTGCTGTTTACCTTGGCGATGGCCGGTTTGCGGGCATGACCGCGTTCCTCAATCCGGATGCCGGGCACCGCAATGTCGAGATCGGCATGACGTTTTATGCTCCGGACCTCCAGGGCGGCGTGATCAACCCGGCCTGCAAACATCTCCTGCTGGGGCATGCGTTCGGGCAGGGGGCCTTGCGCGTCTATTTCCATGTCGATGAACGCAATGCCCGGTCCCGCGCGGCGGTGTTGAAGCTGGGCGCGGTCCAAGAGGGCCTTCTGCGCGACAACCGGGTCCTGCCGGATGGATTTGTCCGCACGACCGTGGTGTTCTCGATCCTCGCGCGTGAGTGGCCGGCAGTGAAGGCTGGCCTCGATGCGCGGCTGGCAGCATTTGAGGGAGCCTCCTGATGACGGAGCCGATCAATCTGAACAAGTTCCGCAAAGCCAGGGCAAAGGCTGACAAGGCGCAGCGCGCCAAGGAAAACCGCGCCAAATTCGGTCGCACCAAGGCGGAGAAAGACCTCGACACGGCCCGCTCCAACAAGGCCCGCGACGAGGCAGAGGCCCACAGGCTGGACACCCCACCGGACGAGCATGGTTAATCAAACATTACCGGACGGCCCCTGACTTGCAGAACGACTCCCGACTTTGTCTCAAAGCGGGAGGACATACTGATGGGACGCATTCTGGGAAAACTCGTTCTGGCTGGCATCGCGTTTGCGGCTGGCATCACCTGGGGCGTCATCGCCGAAGCGGCTGAAGCAGGCGTGCCGCTCTCGGCGCTGGCAGGTTTCTGACCGCTTTTCCGCAACGTCGCAGTCATGCCGCACCCGGAGTGGGGCAAGAGTCTCCCGATGCCGACACCGACGCAGCTGTCGCCGAATATCGACGGCTGCTGGATACGGATTGGCTCTAGCTATCGGGAGCTTCAACACCCGGATGCAGGATCGAGTTGATCAACTGGTCATCCATCCGGCGGCCTGAGACGCGTTCCAGCGCCGCAAAAATCGGACGGACCCTTTTCTCCTCGACGAGCGGAATGGACTGGGCAAGCTCGGCAGCCCGGGCATAGCGCAGCTGGGCCGTGGCCATGTCGCCGCGCGCCTCGGCGCAGGCGCCGAGATTGTGGATCACCGCCGGAGCGAGGGTCCATTCCCGTCCAAGTTCATCCCATTGCGCGCAGGCGCCGGTGAAATTGCCGTTCTTTGTTGCCTTCACTGCAGCGGCGAAACGGGGATCATTCTGCGCTTCCGGGGTCAGCCCGTCGGTCATGATTTCCGCCCGCATGGTCTGGTAATAGGGCGCGATGTCATTGCGGAAACGGCGCACCGCCTCGACGGTCGCGTCCTGCACCATGCCGATGGGCGCATTGTAGGGATCGTAGCTGGAATGGTGCGGGTCGCGCCAGACGCCCAGGTCCTGGCCACGGTCCTCATATTCGGCGACATCAACGCAGCTTTCGCGGCTCGCCCCGCCGAGTTGCTGCTGGCTGAACACCCGGCGGCCGGTCCGGTAGTCAATCAGCTCCGCCGTCACGACGACTTCGACGGTCTCCTCACGGCATTCGGTTTCCACGATGGCCCGGTGCTCGCAATCGAACAGGCCATCATACTCGACGCATTTCTTCTCCCGCTCGAACCGGGTTTCTGCATCCCAGGTCTCGATGTCCACGCGGCCTTGATACGTGCCCTGCGGCTGGCCCTGAGTCTGGATGAACCAGTAATCGCCATCAATCCGGATTTCGTCGATCATGTCCGAAAATTCGGTTTCGGCGACATTGCCGGCCGGCCCCCGGAACGGGCCAACAACGACATCGCGATATTCCGCAGCCTCCGGGAAGCCGGGCGCCATGCGGGCCTCGTAGTCATATCCGGGTGTGGCGCAAGCAGCGGCGAGGGCGGGCAGGAGCAGGATCGGGGCGTGTCTCATGTGGCGAGCCTTCAACAGTTTCAAGAGAGTAGGGTTGAGAGATACTGAACACACTCTGAACCGTGCAATGGCTGTGTTTGCGTAGGGTAAATTCTTGACGCGGGGAGAGGGCACCGCCACCTGTCTCGCAACATTGATGGAGCCCTAAATGACAAGTTCACTGTTCACCCCTTTCAAGATCAAATCCCTCGACTTGCCGAACCGTATCGTGATGGCCCCGATGACGCGGTCGAAGTCTCCGAATGGGGTGCCGGGCAATGATGTGGCGGAGTATTATGCCCGCCGGGCGGAAAACGAAGTCGGCCTGATCGTCACCGAAGGCACCACCATTCGCCGGGGCGGAGCTTCCAACGATCCCAACGTCCCGAATTTCCACGAGGCGGACTCACTGGCCGGATGGCAGAATGTGGTCGAGAAGGTGCATGCAAAGGGCGGCAAGATCGCCCCGCAAATCTGGCATATGGGCATGGTGCGCAAGGCTGGCAGCGGCCCCAATCCGGAGGCGCCCACCGACAGCCCGTCCGGCATGACGCATACCGGCAAGCAGGTCATCGATGCCCCGAGTTCTGCCGAGATCGACGACATGGTGCTGGCCTATGCCGACGCAGCGGCCGAAGCAGAGAAGCTGGGCTTCGACTGTGTCGAGGTGCATGGCGCGCATGGCTATCTGATCGACCAGTTCTTCTGGGACGTGATGAACAAGCGGGACGACAAGTTTGGCGGCACATCGCTTGTTGATCGAGCAAGTTTTGCCTCCGACATCCTGAAGGAAATTCGCAAGCGCGTGTCGGACGACTTCCCCATCATTCTGCGGTATTCGCAATGGAAGCAGCAGGATTACGGCGCCCGCCTGGCCACGACGCCGAAGGATCTGGAAGCCTTCCTAAAGGTTTTTGTCGATGCCGGTGTGGATGTGCTGCACGTCTCGCAACGCCGTTACTGGGAGCCGGAATTCCCGGAGATCGACGGCGAGCAGGGCCTGAATGGCGCCGGCTGGGCGAAGAAGATCACCGGCCTGCCCACAATCACGGTCGGATCGGTCGGGCTGTCGGGCGATTTCATCAAGGCATTCCAGGGCGAAGGCTCGGGTACGCGGTCCCTGGATGATCTGGAGGAGCGGCTGGCACGCGACGAGTTCGACCTGGTCGCGGTTGGCCGGGCTCTGCTGCAGGATCCGGAATGGGCGCGCAAGGTCCATGAGGGCCGGCATGACGAACTGGCTGATTACAATGCAGCGAGCCTCGCAACGCTATCTTAGGTCGATTTTTCCTTGCGCCGGGACGCAAGGAGTGGTTTTGGTAAATCCAGCTGGACCGGTGGCGGCCGATTGCCCTTGACCGCTGTGGGCCAGCTGGATGGTGGGGACGTATTTGAACCATCCAGTCACAATCTGATGCGACGCCATGTGGGGGACCCGAACACATGGTTTTCGCGCGCGGCCGGTCTCCCTGAATGCCGGCAGCCTTTTGTGCGGATGGACTTTTCCCCCTTCTGACGCAGGCGGTGCCTGCACCCCGGTGAGATGCCTTCACACCAGCATCTCGCTTGACCCTGCAGGGCCGCGTCCCGCACACCGACGCGTTCCTGCAGGGTCTTTTTATGTTTCAGATCGTGTCATGGAGTGTCAGGCCTTCCCATAGGCGTCGGCCAGCCATGCCAGCACGTCTCCATCAATCTCGTCCACGGAAGTCAGGCGCACCTTGTGCGTGCACATGCTGCCGGGTTTCTCCTCCAGCAGCCGGTCTGTGCCCGGAACACCCTTGAGGTTCAGACCGAGATCCACGCGGGACTTCGTGGCGGGGGTGACCACGGCGAAATTTTTCGACCGGCGGAAGGCCACGGAGGTTTTCTTCGGGGCGATTTCGACATCCTTGCCGAATGAGCGGGCCTGCTCTGCGAGAGTGTCATAGATCGGGCGCAGGCTGTCCTTGCCCTTGTATTGAGCTTCGAGCAGGTCGTCTTGGTCGGCGTCGAGGTTCCCCTTGGCGGCCTGGCAGACAAGATTGGCATAGCCATGTGTCAGGCCGTGTTCGGTCTTGAGCAGGTTCATCTGCTCCCCGAATTTTTCCAGCCCGCTCCTGCGGACCAGATCGGTCCAGTGATCCAGCGGCTTGCCGGTTTTTTCCAGCAGGCCCGTTTTCATGCTTTCCAGCATCTTGTCCGGCGAATTAGCCATGGGGTGTCTCCTTTTCGGGGGCGGGCATTTCCAGGGTCGGCGTGACCAGCGGCCAGTGTTCGAGGCGGCATTGCGCGGGTGTGAACAGGGCCATGACCGGCCCCAGCATCATCACCATGCGACCGGAGAATTTCGGCTTGCCGGTCTCGACCAGCGCCTTGAGGTTCTCGGTGATGAACTTGCCCCCGGGCACCATGGATTTTTCGGTCTTCGTGCCGGCAGGCACATTTTCCGTGATCAGGCGGAACCGCGTGCCGCCCTCCGTTTCACTCAGCTCGTAGATGACCGTGCAGGGCGCATCCTCGAACTGGGTGAATTTCATCGTGTGCGCATAGCGGTGCGGCGGCGAAAATTCGAGCACTTCGCCGACAACCGATGCGAATTTGCGGTCCGGTGTGATCATGCGCATCGGCTTTCCGGGTTTCAGCCCGTCTGCCGTGTCGCAGACCGCCCCGAAGAAAAAGGGCAGGGCCTCGTCTGTCCTGACCAGCGTGTCCCAGACGATGCGGATCGGGGCATCGATGAAGACTTCATAGATGGCGCGGTCGGCAAGCGCGGCCGCGTCGGCGGATGTGGCAGTCATTTTGGGTCCTCCTTCTGCCGGGCGGCCGCCTCGGCGGCATATTTCAGGCCGGTGACCCGGCTGGCGAACTGGCTGGAATACGCGCTCATCCAGCGGTCCTGGATCATCTGGATGGGCGCCGCATTGAGATAGAGCCGACGGCTGCGGCCGTCTTTCTCGCTGACAACGAGGCCGGCCTTTTCCAGCACGGCCAGATGATTCATCACCGCAATGCGGCTGACATCGAAATGGCGGGCGAGCTCGCCGACGGGAATGCCGGGGGTCGCTTTCAGAATGTCCAGAATCTGCCGCCGGCTCTCATGAGCGAGCGCGTGGAAGACGGCAGACATATCGTGATCTGTAATCATGTAATTACTAAATTACATAAATGGGCGTGAGTCAACCCGATTGAGTTGACCGAATTTCTCAGGGATTCAGGCGGGTGACCCGCACGGAAACGGCCTTGCGGTGTTCCGCCTCGAACGTGCCAGCCGCCCCGGTGTTGTCGGTCATGGCCGTTTTGTAGCGGTTCATTTCCTCCAGCCGCGTTTCGAACCCTTTGAGCAAGGCGTCTTGGTCTTCACTTCGTTCTGGGGCGGCTTTCAGGGTCGCGACACGATCTTCCAGCCAGAGCCGCGCTCGTCTGGCTGCCTCTTGGCGATTGGCCAAAGCTTCTGGAGAAGGGGCCTTGTCGGCTGTGACAATAATCGTGCTTCCTGCTGCGAACACACAGGCTCCCGAAGCGATCGCTTCGTTTGCAGCATTTGCAGGGCCCTTGCCGGATTCCAGCATTGTCACGCTGGCACCGTACTCGGTGGGGGATGCCACACATATCTTGAAAACCTGGATCATGGATGCGTCGCCGCGTCCGCTGGCGAACACTGTGCGGCTTTCACCGGGGTCGAGCTGGAAACTCATCCGGTTCCCGTCGTCTGCCCATGCTGGCGGCTGGCTCAGGGCCACAAGGAACAAGGAGATTACGCAGCACTCGATCCGTTTCATCTTGGGGTGCCTTCAATTTCAACCTTGGAGAGGGTCTCATGAAGCGAACCTGATCGCAACAGTCGCGTGTGCCGCAAACCCTGCCCAACGGGGCATTCGGTGCTATATGTTCGCCATGAGTTCCAATCCGAATCGACTGTCCATTTCCCAGATGGCGGCGGCCAAGCCGCCGGTTGCACAGGGGGACGCCGCCTATCTGGACGGCCTGAACCCTGAGCAGCGCGAAGCCGTGTTGACCACTGAAGGCCCGTTGCTGGTGCTGGCGGGCGCGGGCACGGGCAAGACGCGCGTGCTGACCACCCGACTGGCGCACATTATCGGCACGCGGCTGGCCTGGCCGTCGCAGACCCTGACCGTGACCTTTACCAACAAGGCCGCGCGGGAGATGCGCGAGCGGGCCCTGTCCATGCTGGGCGAGGCGGGCGAGGGGCTGCGCTGGCTTGGCACGTTCCACTCGATCAGCGCGCAGATCCTGCGCAAGCATGCTGAACTGGCAGGGCTGAAATCCACTTTCACCATCATCGACACCGATGATCAGATCCGCCTGTGCAAGCAGATCATCCAGGCCGAAAACATTGACCCGAAACGCTGGACGCCGCGCTATCTGGCCAGTCTCATCGATGGCTGGAAGAACCGCGCCCTCACTCCGGACAAGGTACCGCCGGAGGAGGCGCACCAGTTCGCAGACGGCAAGGGCATCACCTGTTACCAGATCTACCAGGCGCGGCTGAAGGTTCTGAACGCGTGTGATTTCGGCGACCTGCTGATCCACAACATCATCATCTTCCAGAACAACCCTGATTTGCTGAAAGAATATCACGACAAGTTCCGGTACATCCTGGTGGACGAGTATCAGGATACAAACGTGGCGCAGTATCTGTGGCTGCGCCTGCTGGCGCAGGGATCCCAGAACATCTGCTGTGTCGGCGATGACGATCAGTCGATCTATGGCTGGCGGGGTGCGGAAGTCGACAATATCCTCCGCTTCGAGAAGGATTTTCCCGGGGCGCATGTGATCCGGCTGGAAAAGAATTACCGCTCCACCAAGCACATCCTGGCCGCCGCGTCTTCCGTGATCAGCCACAACAAGAGTCGGCTCGGCAAGACGCTCTATGTCGGCGACGACAATTCCATCGATGATATCGACGCCTCCAAGGTGAAAGTGCGCGGCCTGTGGGATGGCGAAGCCGAAAGCCGCCTGATTGCCGACGATATCGAGAGCTGGGTGTCGAAAGGCGGCAGCCACGAGGATTGCGCCGTTCTGGTGCGGGCGTCCTGGCAGATGCGGGCGTTCGAGGAACGCTTCATCATGCTGGGCATTCCCTATCGGGTCATTGGCGGACCGCGCTTCTTCGAACGTGCCGAGATCCGAGACGCGCTGGCCTATCTGCGCCTGATACGCTCTCCGGATGACGATCTGGCCTTCGAGCGCGTCGTGAACCAGCCAAAGCGGGGGATCGGGAACACGTCACTGGCCAAGCTGCAATCCTATGCCCGGGAGGATGGGCGCAGCCTGTTCGTTCTGACCCCGATGGTCTTGCAGACCGACGAGATCAAGGGTGGCGCCAAGCGGGGCCTGACCCAGTTCATCGACCAGATCAATCTGTGGCGTGACAAGCTGGCGAATGGCATGCCGCATACAGAGCTTGCCGAGACGATCCTGGAAGAATCCGGCTATACCGACATGCTGCAGAAGGATCGCAGCCCTCAGGCGCAGACCCGGCTGGACAACCTCAAGGAACTGGTCCGGGCCATGGGCGAGTTCGACTCGCTGGCCGGTTTCCTGGAGCATATCGAACTGGTCATGGATGCCTCGACCGGCGGAGCCGGCGAGGACCAGGTGCAGATCCTGACCCTGCACGGCGCGAAAGGTCTTGAGTGGCCAGTCGTGTTTCTGCCGGGCTGGGAGGAGGAAGTGTTTCCTTCCCGGCGCAGCCTGGACGAGAGTGGCATGAAGGGCCTCGAAGAGGAGCGTCGGCTTGCCTATGTCGGCATCACGCGCGCGCGCCAGCACGCCTATATCTCGTTTGTCGCGAACCGGCAGATCTATGGCCGCTGGCAAAGCGTACTGCCGAGCCGTTTCGTGGACGAGTTGCCTCACGAACATGTCGAGGCCGTGTCAGAAACCGGCTATTCGGGTATGCCCGGTGGCGACACCGGCTTTACGGGCACGGTCGAGGATCTGGGCGAGCGGTCCAACTACAAGAGTCCGGGCTGGCAGCGCCTGAAAGAGAATGCGGGCAAGTTCGACACTCGCCCGCCGCGCGACGCGACCAATCTTTCGGCGACGTCTGGCGGACCGTCGGGCTTCAAGGTCGGCACGCGCATCTTCCATGACAAGTTCGGCTATGGTCGTGTGGCGCACACCGAGGGCAACAAGCTGACCGTGGATTTCGAGAAGTCCGGCCGGAAGAAAGTGATCGCCACCTTCGTGCAGCCGGCCTAGAGGTTGACCGGACCGGGCTTTCGGAATTGGATGACCGGGGCAGAGCGGCGAGGCGTGAATGGCCGGCTATATCGAGAAACGGCTGTATGAAGGCGAGACGCTGCGGTATCGCGGCCAGTTTCACTGGCTGGAACATGCGAAAGCCTGGCTGATGCTGATCGTGTTCGGCATCCTGATCTTCGGCATCATCTATTTCATTGCGGAAATGGTGCGACTGAACACAACCGAATTCGTGGTGACAGACCGGCGGGTGGTCATGAAGACCGGATTGTGGTCAGCCGACGTCAACGAAATTGCGCTGGATGCGATTGAAGGCAGTTCCCTGAATCAGGGGATTGTCGGCCGCATTTTCGGCTTTGGACGCCTGTCGGTACATGGGCGGGGCGAAACCCATATCAATTTCCCCAACATGGCCCACCCGCAGATGTTTCGCGCCGAGGCGGAGAAAGCCAAGCAGGCCGTTGTGGCACCGGAGGTCCCGTCAAAGGGCTGAGCCGAACTGTCCGGAAAGGCTAGCAGCGCCGGGGGCCTGGGTCAGGGGGAGGGAAAGTCAGGCCAGCCTCGAAGCGCGATGGGTGGATGCGCTTGCCGACAAGGGCGAGGGCCAACCCGACGCTGCAGGATCCTGTTTCCCACAGGCCGGGCGAACGCAAACCGAATGCGGCGTTCATCTGCCGCTCATCTTGCGACCCTATTCGGCCGCCGGCAGGGATTGGCTGGCGGGATCATTCTCGTTCGCCGATTGCGGCGCTGCCGACTGGCGCCGCGCGGCGCGCTTGCCGCGAACGCGATCCTTCATCCGGCCCGCCCAGCGCCTGACCCGGTGCGGGGCCAGAAGCCAGACCGGCGTCACCAGAAGGATCATCAGGGTCGAGAAGCCGAGGCCGAACACCACGGCCGTGGCCAGCTGGACCCACCATTCGGAACTTGCGCCGCCGAAATTGATGGAGCCTTCGAAGAAATTGACATTCATCTGGATGATCATCGGCAGCAGGCCGCAGATCGTCGTGCCGGTTGTCAGCAGGATCGGGCGGATCCGCTGGGCGGCTGTCGCGATGGCGGCTTCTTCCGGGGTGCGGCCGTCGCTGAGCAGTCGATTATAGGTGTCGATCAGCACGATATTGTTGTTCACCACAATGCCGGCCAGTGCGACGATGCCAGTGCCGATCATCAGCTGCGAGACATAGGGCAGGATCAGCTGGATGCCGATCACCACGCCAGCCGTTGACATGATGACAGCCGTCAGGGTCAGGAAGACCTGCCAGAAATTGTTGAACTCCCACAGGAGAATGATGGCCATCATGAACAGCATGGCCAGAAGTGCGCCCTGGAAGAAGGCCGCAGCGTCTGCACTGTCCTCGTCTGCGCCTTCAAAGCGCACTTCGACCGTACCGGGAATGTCCTGCTGAGCGATCCAGGTCTTGATCTCTTCGACAATGGCCGCGCCTGCGCCCTGTTCAACGGCGTTGGCGCGTACATCGATCACACGTGCCCCGTCGCGGCGCGTGATCTGGCTGACGCGCGGCGCGGGCACACGCTCGACAAACAGGGAGAGGGGCACATTACCGCGCGGCGTGGCGATGCGCAGATCGTCGATCGCGCTGGCGCTGCGGTCTGCCTGCGGGAAGCGCACGCGGATATCGACTTCGTCCTGCGCGTCATCCGGGCGGTAGCGCCCGACGAGAACGCCTTCCGTGATCAACTGGACGGCGGCGCCGACCTGGCTGATGTCGAGGCCGTACTTGCCGGCTTCGGCACGGTCGACTTCGAGCTGGTATTCGATGCCGGGCAGGGGGCGCGTGTCCTCGACTTCGCGCAGGTCCGGCCGGGTTTCGAGATAGTCGCGCACAAGGCGTGCGGTTGAATTGAGCGCAGCGGCGTCTTCGGAGAGCAGCGCGATCTGGACGTCCTTGCCCGATGGCGGCCCCTGTTCGCGGGCCGCAATCTCGAAGCGCAGGCCGGGCACCTGGCTGAGCCGTTCACGGATGTTTGCGAGCGTGCGACGGCCATTGTGCACGCCGTCTGCGGTGGCAAGGTCGATCAGGAGCTGGCCGACCGTATCGATGGGCTTGCTGGACGATCCGTCCGGCGAAAAGATTGCGCCGCCGGACCCGCCCGCCTCGGTCGAGATGTCCTTGACGCCGTCCATGCCAGTAATGGCCGCTTCGGCGCGCTTGACCAGAGACAATTGTTCCGCTGTGGACAGGCTGCCCTGGGCCTGGACAAAGACGAAGGCCTGTTCCGGCTCGACGTCCAAGAACAGTTCGGATTTGTGCGGTGTGGAGCCGAACCAGATGAAGATGGCGATCACGCCGGCAATGGCGACACCGGTCACGGCCAGGGGCCGCGCGATGAGGGATTTGAGCAGGCGGACATAGCCGCCGAGCCAGCCGGTGGCGGCTTCGGGATCGGCATCGGCTGCCAGCGCGGCAAGGCTTTCATCGGTGCCGCCGGGGCGCGCCCCAATGACAGAGCCCAGCACCGGCAGGAAGATCAATGCCATGACCAGCGAGGCCGACAGGACGAAGATCAGCGTGATCGGCAGATAGGCCATAAACTTGCCGGGCATGGAATTCCAGAACAGGAAGGGCACGAAGGCGGCCAGTGTGGTGGCGGTGGAGGCGACGACCGGCCAGAACATGCGCTTGCCGGCCATGCCATAGGCGTCCTTCCGGTTCAGGCCCTCGGCCATTTTCCGGTCGGCATATTCGGTCACGACGATGGCGCCATCCACCAGGATGCCGACCGCGATGACCATGCCGAACATGACCATCATGTTGATCGTGTAGCCGAAGGCGCCGAGCAGAAGGAAGGCCATCACGAAGGAGGCCGGAATGGAAATGCCGACGAGGAGCGCAGAGCGCAGGCCGAGCGCCGCGACACAGATGATCATCACCAGCACGACGGCGGTGATGATGGAGTTCTGCAGCTGCCCCAGCTGGTCCCCGATCAGTTCGGAGGCATCGGACGTGATGCGGACATCGACCGTGCTGGGCCATGACTCCTTCTGCGCGGCGACCGTGTCGCGCACGAAATTGGCGGTGTCGAGAATGTTGGCACCGGAGCGTTTCACGATCTGCAGCTGGAGGGCAGGCGCGCCATTGAAGGTGGCATAGCCAGTGGCATCCTTGTAGGTGCGGCGGATTTCGGCCACGTCCGACAGGGTGACGGTTGCCGTTTCGGAGCGTTTGACCGGCAGGTTCAAGGCGTCCTGTGCGGTGCGGATCAGGCCGGGCACCTTCACGGCGAAACTGCCTTCGCCGGTATCGATCTGGCCGGCCGGAACGAGCTGGTTGTTGGCCGTCACGACGGCGTAGATGTCCTGATAGGACAGATTGTAGGTTTCGAGCTTCACCGGATCGACAACGATTTCCAGCACATCCTCGCGCTGGCCGATGATGTTGGCCTCGAGAATGCCGGGATTTCGTTCCAGCAGGTCCTGCAGGGTTTCGGCGATGTCGTTGAGGCCCCGTTCCGGCGCCTGGCCGAACAGGTTCACCACCATGATCGGGAATTGCGAGGCATTCACCTCGGTGATGATCGGCTCGCGGGCATCGTCCGGGAAGAAGCGTTTGGCGAGGTCGACCTTGTCCTTCACATCCAGAACGGCCTGGTCGATGTCGGAGTCGATCTCGAATTCGAGGATCAGCTGGCCGGCCCCCTCGGCCCCGATCCCGATAAAGGTCTTGAGGCCTTCAAGGGACTGGATTTCCTGCTCGATCGGCTTGACCAGAAGGCGTTCGGCGTCTTCCGGCGTCACGCCGGCGAGCGGCACGGTGATGCCGACAAACGGGATCGGAATGTCCGGGTCGGCTTCCTTGGGCAGGCCGACATAGGTGGCGGTGCCGGCGATGATCGCGCAGATCAGGATGGACAGAACCATCCGGGCGCGGCCAATGGCGCCTTCGACGATGCGGGTCATGGCTGGGCCCCGCCCTGCGGTGCCGGACGGACTTCGACGCCCTCGGCCAGATAGTCCTGGCCAATCGCGATCAGCCGGGCGGGGGATGGCAGGCCCGTGACCCAGGCGCCTTCCGGTGTCTCGTCGATCACGGCGATCGGCGCAAAGCGGACAATGTTCTGATCGTCGACATAGCGCACGCCCAGATCGCCGGCATCGGACAGGGTCAGCAGGCCCGGCGAGATCAGCGTGGCGGGCACCTCGCCCATCGGGATGAAGAGTTCGGCCGTGACGCCGGCGGCGACCGGATCGTCGCCGGTATCGAGTTCTGCCTCGATGCGGAAGGTGCGGGTGCCTTCCTGCGCCGTGCGGGACACATAGCGCAGGCTGGCGGGATAGGTCTTGCCGCTCGGCAGGCGCGCCGTGCCGGTCATGCCGGTCTTCAGCTGGCCGGCATTCGCCTCGGCCACTTCCACTGCGACGATCACCGGATCCATGTCGACCATGGTGCCGCAGGCCTGCCCGGGTGAGAGATAGTCACCGGCCTCGGCAAGGCGCGTTTCGAAAATGCCGTCAAAGGGGGCGCGGATCTGTGTCTTGGACAATTCCACGCGGGCAGCGTTCACGGAGGCTTCGGCCGCATCCAGCGCCGCCTTGGCGGCTGCTTCATTGTTGGCCGGGGCAAGTCCCTTTTCCGCCAGGGTTCTGGCCGCCTCGAAATCGATCCGTGCCGCGTCGCGGCGGGCTTCGGCTTCTTCCAGCCGTGCCGCACGCGCTTCCACGTCCAGCCCACACAGAAGCGTGCCGCGGGAGACGCGCGTGCCTTCGCGCACCGGGGTCGACACGACATTGCCTGCCGTTCCGGCTTTCACGGTGACGGACTTGTCGGGCTCGGTCAGCCCCTTGGACTTGAGCCGGATGCCATGGGTCTGGGCAGAGACGGTGAACGTCACGGCCTCCGGGGCCGCCGTGTCCTGGGTCGCGCGGACTTCTTCCTGCTGGGTGCTGATGTCACCGCGGATCACACTGCGGACAACAAACCAGGCCAGAAGGCCGACGAAGATGGCGATGGCAATTTTAACGGATCGGTTCACGGTTCAGTCTTTCGCACAGCAGTGCTTCTAGCAGATATAGGCGGCCGCGTCGTCGCTTTAAGCGCGCCGCGCAAGTGTAGTTAACAGGGGATTGTTGCAATCCGGCAAAGCTGCCTGCGCGAATTGCGGGTTTCGCGAAACCTATGATTAATGAATGCCCTCGGAAGGCTGTCGCGTGATCAGATCCAGCGCCGCCAGCGCAGGATGATCACGAGGAGCAGCGTGGTGCCGAGCAGTCCGAGGACGAGCAGGGCAAAGGCGGTGGAGCTCTCCACGCCCGGCATGCCGCCGACATTCACGCCGAACAGGCCGGTTACGAAGCTGATGGGCAGGAACACCGCTGACAGGATGGACAGCACGAACAGGCGCTGGTTCATCACTTCGGCGCGTTCCTCGATCACCTGTTCCTGCAACACCGAGGACCGGTCCCGAATGGTATCGAGTTCTTCGGCCAGGCGCGTCACACGGTCTGCGGATTCCCGCAGGTAGAGCAGGTCATGATCCGTGAACAGGCCGGACTGTGCGCCCTCCCGCACCAGCTGGGCGAGGGCTTCGCGTTGCGGCAGGATATAGCGCCGGACCTGCAGCACGCGACGCCGGAATTCCGACAGCGTGGAGCGTGGCAGCTTGATGGCCGGATCGAGCAGGTCTTCCTCGAACTGGTCGGCCTGTTCATCGAAGCGCGAGACTTCCGGCTCCATGCGGTCGGTCAGGGCATCAGCCAGTGCCGCAATCAGCCCGCCGGTGGAGTGGGGGGCCTTGCCGTCCCTGATCTGGGTTTCCACATCCCGGGCACCCCGGATGGGTTTGGCCCGGAGCGTGATCAGTGCCGTGTCACTGGCCCACATGCGCAAGGCGAGCATGTCTTCCAGCGCTTCGCCCTCATTCAGGTTCATGCCCCGAAAGTTGACGAGGAACCCCGCCCCGTGCCGCACGGCGCGGGGCCGCGTGTCTTCCTGCAGCAGCGCTTCGGTTGCCAGCGCGTCCAGCCCGCTGCGGCCCGCCAGCCAGTCGCGTACATCGGGCGACCGGCGATTGAGGTGCAGCCAGTAGCGGCTGAACTCTGTCAGCCGGCCATTGATGACGTCTGCCCAGGTCAGCGCCGTGGCGGTGCCATCGACGCCGAATCCGTAACCGAAGACGAGCGGGGCATTGCCGGTGTCTGGAGCCGGGGGGGCAGGCGCTGCCATCTGATCAGAGCGCCGAGACCGGTGGGGTGCGGGAAATCCAGGGGCGGGCCATTTCAAGCTGCAGGGCAAGTTCGAACAGTAACGCGTCTTCTCCGCGCTTCGCCGAGAACATGGAGCCGATAGGCAAGCCGCCGGACGACCAGGACAGCGGGACACTCATGGATGCAGCGCCAGCAACATTCATCGGCGCGGTGAAGGCGGCGAAGTTCAGGACATTTTCCATCACCTTGTCGAAATCGCCATCGGGCGCCTGTTCGCCAATCGGAACGGCCGGGCTGCCGGTGACCGGTGTGAGCAAAACGTCGATGTTGCTGAACCATTCATTGTAGGCGGCCTCGAAGGCGAGGAGGTATTCGACCGTTTCCGGCATCTCGGCCTGTCGGGCCTGGAACATGGTGGCAAGGCCGAGCGTCCACGGCTCGACGATGTCGGGCCCGACGGGTTTTCCGGAATAGGCGCTGGCGGCCTGAGTGAAGGAGGCTGCCCCCGCGGCCCAGTAGAGCAGGAACCGGTCGGTGAATTCTTCTCCATTGATTGGCACCGTGAAGTCCACGACGTCATGGCCGAGCTCACGGCACAGCTGCGCCACGTCTTCCAGCGCGGCGGTGGTTTCTGGCGAAACACGGGTGCCGCTGATCGTGTCCGGCGCAAAACCGATCCGCAACGGGCGGTCCAGCGGAGCAATCTCGGCCAGTGGCGTATAGGTGCCATCATTCACTTCGGCGACCCGGAGTAGTTCGATGGAATCGCGCACCGTGATCGTGACGGCATGATTGACGGCGATATCGACCGGCGGCGCGTCTGCGGGGGTGCGCTTGTCCAGACGCCCCCGGGACGGCTTCAGGCCGAACACGCCGCAAGTGGATGCCGGGATGCGGATGGAGCCACCCCCGTCACTGGCATGGGCGAAGGGCACAACGCGGGCCGCGACCAGGGCAGCGGCGCCGCCGGAAGACCCGCCCGGGATGCGGGAAAGGTCCCAGGGGTTGCGCGTGGCGCCTGTGACAAGGGGTTCGGTCGACGAGATCAGACCCACTTCCGGGGTCGTAGACTTGCCGAGGGAGACCACACCCGCTTCGCGCCATGAGGCCGCGAAGGGCGAGTCTGTCTCGGAGATATTGCCCACGAACGCCCGGCTGCCCCACAGGGATTGGGTGCCTTTCCAGCCGACGAGATCCTTGATGAAGGTGGGTACGCCGCTGAAGGGCCCGTCCAGCGGGGATTCCGCATCGAGGCGTGCCTGCGTGAAGGAATCGGTCGCGATGGCATTGATCTGGCCATTCACGGCCTTTGCCCGCGCGATGGCCTTGTCGACCTCTGCCAACGAGGTTGTTTCGCCCGTCTTGATGCGGCCCGCAATGGTCAGGCCGCTTTCCCACCCTGCCGGCGGCACTGCCTTGGCGGCGACCGGACTTGTGGCGGGTGTCAGCGTATCGGCAGCCTTCTGGCCGCAGGCTGCAAGCGCTGCCACGGCTGCGCCTCCGAACAAGGCTTCGCGCCGAGAAAATCTGGTCATGTCTTTCACTCCTCCCAATTCCCTGGAGCGGAGCGTGAAACGCGAACGCGCAAACTGCAAGCGTCAAAACAGGAAAAGACCGCGCTTTTCAACGCGGTCTTCAGGAAATCGGGGCGGGGTGGTGCCTATTGAATCACGCCGCAGGCCACCCGCGCACCAGCGCCGCCAATGGGCTGGGTCAGGTGGTCGTCTTCGGCTTCGTGAATGATGATGGCCGACCCGTCTTCGTCGAGCAGCGAATCGAGTGCGGTCAGGCGTGTGAACGCCTCGTACCCGGCAGAGCCGTCTCCCGCGACCCATATATTCGGCAGGTCGCCCGCTTCGGGCCCTTTCGGGTTCAGCAGGCCATGCGCGCCTTCGACCTTGCCATGATGGCCGCCGGAAGCGGTGAACTTGCCGACATCCTCGCAGGTACCCACCGCATGCAGGTGCAGGCCGTGCCAGCCCGGGCTCAGGCTGCCGGGATCGAGCTCGATGCGGATCAGTTCGCCGTTCGGACCATCCAGGAACCGGGCCGTGCCGATCTCCGTGCCTTCGCTGCCGACCAGCGTGGCGGACGCAGTCATCATCGACGGGAACACACCTTCATCGGGGCCCGGCATGTCCTGCGCCGTGGGCAGGCCGTTTGAGTCCTCGGGCATTTCCTGGGGTGTCGCGCCCTGTTGTCCGCACGCAGCAAGGGCGACGGCGAGGCAGGCGATGGCAGTTCGGGTCATGTTCGGGGTCTCCTGTCAGATTGGGTCTGATATAGGGTGATACGTCTATGTGGCAGGAAGGCTCCATCGCGTGAAGGATCGTGCGGATAAATTACTCGTAAGCCTTGGCCTGTTCGAAAGCCGGGCTGCTGCCCGGGCCGCCATCGAGGCCGGCCGGGTGACAGCGGCAGGCGTCCGTGTCGCAAAGCCGTCCCAAACGCTGTCGAGCGATGACGATATCACCGCAACACCAGCGCATCCCTATGTGTCGCGTGGCGGTCTGAAACTGGCCCATGGACTTGCCGTGTTCGGTGTGGATCCGGCGGGGCGTTGCTGCCTCGATATCGGCGCGTCCACCGGCGGCTTTACCGATGTCCTCTTGCGGGCAGGGGCGCGGCATGTCGTGGCAGTGGATGTGGGACGAGGCCAGTTCCATCATTCGCTGGCCGGCGATCCCCGCGTGACCAGCCTGGAGGCGCAGGATGCCAGAACCCTGACAGCACGTCTTGTGGGTGAGGCGCCGACGCTGCTGGTCTGCGATGCCAGTTTTATTGCATTGGAGAAATTGCTGGCGGTACCCTTGTCGCTGGCGGACCGGGCTGCGGAATTTGTCGGCCTGTTCAAGCCGCAATTTCAGGTCGGCCGCGAGCATGTGGGCAAGGGCGGCCTCGTCACCGACCGGGAGGCCTCAGACCGGGCGGCCGAAGCGATTGCAAGCTGGATGGCGGGGCAGGGCTGGCCCATTCGGGCCTGGACCGAAAGCCCGATCACGGGCGGCGACGGCAACGCCGAGCGCCTGTTCCATGCGGTACGGGCCTAGTAGCCGGTCTCGTCGAAGGAATCGTGGATTTCCCATGTGCCGTCATACGGATCGCGGCAGGCGGTGATCGGGTCCCGAATGACCTGCCCATCCGGCAGGCGTGTCTCGCGCTCGATCGTGCGGCATTCGATATCCGTACCGGCCTGGGGCGGCAGGGTCGGTCCCGGCACGGTCGAGACCGGATAGGTGCGGCTGGGCGGGGCCGTGTTCGGATAGGTCATGACTTCCGGGCCGCCATACAATCCATCGGTTGTCCGTGGAATGCCACCTTGCGGATAGGCTGTGCCCATCGACGTGCCGTATGGGGTTGCAACATGGCAGGGGCGGGCCGTGTCCTCGGCAATGGCGCCGCCGGCCAGGCCGCCGACGATTGCGCCAAGGATTGCCCCGGCTGCGACTTCGTCGGAATTGCCATTGCCATGATAATAGCCGCCATGCCGGCGATGCCCGCGATACCCCCGGTATCCGCGATGGCCACGATGGCCCCTGTGCCAGTGCGCGTCGCCATCATCGACATTGTTGCCGATGGCGCCGCCGATCAGGCCACCCGCCACGGCGCCGACAAGCACGCCCGCAAGCTTGTCATCCTTGCGCTGGCGTTCGCACTGAACATTCTGGACCGGGGCATTGTAGGTGTAGCCGCTCTGGGCCGACGCGGTGGCCGGGATTGCAAGACTGGCGGCGGCAAACGCGCCGATGATCAGGGACCTGCTTTTCATCGAATGACTCCTTGGTGCAGACACGCTCACCCTCAACAATCCCCGACAGTCTCATTGTGAACCTGAACACGAGGTGAAAGCTGGACGAAGCAGGATGTGCGCCACATATTCGGGACATGAGCGTGTTTGATCTAGCCACCCGTACTGTGGGCCGCGCGCGCTATGCCGCCGCGCAGGGGCTTCGGTCAGCCTGGTATGGCACCCAAATGGGCGCGGCCCGACGCAGCGCCACCGGGTTTGACCGCCCCGGGGAGCCCGCGTTCCGGCCGACCCGGGGGAAGCCAGACCTGACTGTCCTGCGCCGGGCGTATCTGGATCTGTTCATACAGGATCGGCTGAATGTCGAGGCGGGTCTGTATCCCGCACCAAAGGATGTGCGCCTGAAAGACCTGCCAAGGGCGTTGCGGTCGGCGCGGGCTTTCCTAGACGATGTGGCAGAGGTGGATCGCCGCCGTCTGGAGCGAAACGGGACCGAAGTGCGCCAGCAAGTGCCGGACGGCCAGAACCGGTATCCGGCTTATTATCTGCAGAATTTTCACTATCAGTCGGGCGGCTGGTTCACCGAGGACAGTGCAGACCTGTACGACACACAGGTGGAAGCCCTGTTCACAGGCACGGCCGATGCGATGCGGCGGGCGGTCCTGGCCGAGATCTCCCGGGAGATGAAGGGCCGCGACCAGCGCAGGATCAGCCTGCTGGATGTGGCATGCGGCAATGGCCGGTTCCTGTCGCAGGTGATGCAGGTTTATCCGAAGCTGAAGGCGACCGGTCTGGATTTGTCGCCGACCTATACAGACGCGGCGCGCACGCGGCTCGCGCCATGGAAACAGGTCGAGATCCTGCATGAGGCGGCGGAAACCATGCCGCTCGAAGATGACAGCCAGGACCTGATCGTGTCGATCTTCCTGTTCCATGAATTGCCGCCGCGCGTGCGCCCGCTCGTGCTGGCGGAGATGCGGCGCGTGCTGAAGCCGGGCGGATTGCTGATCATCGCCGACAGTGCCCAGTTCGGCGACTATCCGGAGATGGACGGATTGCTGGAATACTTCCCGCACGGCTTCCATGAGCCCTACTATAAGGGGTACCTCTCCTGGGATGTCCGAAAAGCGTGCGAATCTGCCGAATTGCTGCCTGAACGGCAATCATTGGCATTTCTGACGAAAATCAGCAGTTTTCGCCGCGAATCCTAGCGCCTTGTAAGTGAACTGTTTTCTTCGGGAGTGAGCGTAGCTTGCTCCCGGATGAAGAAATATTGATTTGCGCGAATGGAACATGACAGTAATATGACAGTTACGTTACGGTCATGTGACACGAACTATGAACCAGGAAGGAAAGGAGGCACCAATGGCCGTCCTAGATCATAATGATAACCATGTTTCCTGGCTGGCGCACAGGGACCACGCTCTCAGCGAGTCGCACCTGCGTGTCCTGCGGGGGGCAATGTTGACCTTGGCGGGTATCGTCGGGGTCAGTCTTGCGATTGCGGTCGATCCGCTCTTCAACCTGTTTGCCTGATACGGCGACCGGTCAGAAGCTTGGCAGCTTGCCAGTTCCCAGAATGGGCATGGCATAAGCAAGAATGATGGAAATGATGAGGCCGAGGAAGGCACGTCCGGCATCGCCGACGACGTCTTTCACGGCCTCATTCTTTGCCCGCAACTGGGCGACATAGGAAATCGCCAGTTCCCGCCCGGCCAGCAGGCCGAGGAACACCCAGGTCGTGCTCATCGGCACATTGCTGACTTCCTTGAAGATGAACAGGATGACGCCATAGATCAGGTCGACGATGGTGGCTGCGCGCACGTCCACCGTGTTGATCTTGCTTTGCACGATCTTCTGAATTTCTCCGCCCCGCGTCGCGAAGATGTAGCCCTGGATCGCCACCAGCAGGATGGCCCCGAAGACCACATAACCCAGCGAGAAGGCGACATGGGTCTCGTCGCCCGTCACCGTTACCGTGCGCGGCAGGTAGACGAAGATGTTGGCGAGATCCTGCATCAGCCATTGTGACCACAGGAACGTCGTGGTGAGCCACTGGAACGTGACCCAGTAAGGCCAGGGCAGTTCGTCCTTTGTGTGGAACACCCAGCGCTCGAAGGTGCGGGAGATGATGATCCAGATGATCGCGCCGCATGCAAAGGCCACGACATAGCCCATGGCGGACTTGATGATCATCTTTTCGAGAATGCCTTCACTTGCCGAGCCGCCGGACAGGGCGAACAGCGTCAACACAAGGAAGGTGGTCGAGACCGGAATGCCGAACCGGGTCAGGAACAGCAGGACGAGCGGGGGCAGGGCATGCCACCACTGGATACCCGGCATGAGAAGTTGCGTACGGTCGCCCTCTCCGGGCAAAACGGACAGCTTGTCGAGACGGTCATAGGCGACATCGCCCTGGCCGTGGAAATAGCCGTAGAAGATGACGACGAGCAGGATGGCGCTGGCGAACAGCCACAGGACCCACCAAGGACGGCTTGCGTTCGAGGAGAGGAATGTGCCGAGGGTCTGGATCGAGTCGTTTGCCACGACGGCGTATGCAGCCAGCACAAAGCCTATGAGGCCGAAAATCTCTACGCCACCCATGCCATCAACCCATCACTGCTTGTAGAAGACTGAACGCGAGTTAGCAGGTTCACTGTGCATTGCCGATAGCAGGTTTGTGAACTTACTGTGACACGCGCTTTCGCAGTCATCTGCCCGTTTGCCCCCTGTGACGCAACTTCGCATCTGCCAATACGCAGGCCAGCATGGCTTCGGCGACCGGCACGGCACGAATGCCGACACAGGGATCATGCCGCCCGATGGTGCGGACGTCTACCTCTTCGCTGTCACGGGTCACCGACCGGACGGGATTCAGAATCGACGAGGTCGGCTTGATAGCGATTCGCGCGACGACGGGCTGGCCGGTCGATATGCCGCCCGCAATGCCGCCATTGTGGTTGGCCAGGAAGCGTACGCCATCATTTCCGCTGCGCATTTCGTCAGCATTCTGCTCGCCGGACAGGGCGGCGGCGGCAAAGCCTTCGCCGATTTCGACGCCCTTGGCGGCATTGATGCTCATCAGGGCGGCGGCGAGTTCGGAATCCAGCTTTCCGTAGACCGGGGCGCCCCAGCCGGCCGGAACACCGGTGGCTTCGACCTCGACAATGGCTCCAGCAGAACTGCCGGCCTTGCGGGTCTCATCCAGGAATGCCTCCCAGACGGGCACCATGTCGGCGTCCGGGCACCAGAAGGGATTGTCTTCGGTGATGTCCCAGTTCCAGCGGGACCGATCGATGGCGTGCGGGCCGATCTGCACAACGGCGCCCCTCAGCGTGATTCCATCGCCGAGCACGCGGCGCGCCACGGCGCCGGCTGCCACGCGGGCGGCTGTTTCCCGTGCGCTGGACCGTCCGCCACCGCGATAGTCGCGCACACCATATTTGGCGTCATAGGAGAAGTCGGCATGACCCGGCCGGTAGCGGTCCCGGATTTCGCGATAATCCTTCGAGCGCTGGTCGGTATTCTCGATCATCAGCGAGATCGGCGTGCCCGTCGTGACGGGGCCACCGGTGCGATCATCCTCGAATACGCCGGACAGGATCTTCACCTGGTCCGGTTCCTGGCGCTGTGTGACGAACCGGGATGTTCCGGGGCGCCGCTGATCCAGGAAGCGCTGGATGAAAGCCGCATCCAGCGGCAGGTTGGGCGGGCAGCCATCGACCACGCATCCGAGGGCCGGCCCGTGGCTTTCGCCCCAGGTCGTCACGCGGAAGAGGTGGCCGAACGTATTGTGAGACATGGCTGCCCCCTGAAGGTTGGCCCCTAGCCGAACAGGTGCTCGACGGCCGCGCGTTCTTCGCGGAGCTCTGCGTCGGTGGCGTCCATCTTGGCGCGCGAGAACTCATTGATGTCGAGTCCCTGGACAATCTCGTACTTGCCGTCCTTGCAGGTGCACGGATAGCCGTAGATTACGCCCGGTGCGATGCCATAGGACCCATCGGATGGAATGCCCATTGAGACCCATTCGCCTTCCGGCGTACCGAGGGCCCAGCTGCGCATATGGTCGATGGCGGCAGACGCAGCCGAAGCGGCGGAAGAGGCGCCGCGTGCCTTGATGATGGCCGCGCCGCGCTGCTGAACGTCCGGAATGAAGGTGTCCTGGTACCAGGCATCATCGACTTGCGGCTTGGCAGCATCGCCTTTCACAGTCGCGTGGTGAATGTCCGGATACTGGGTGGCCGAGTGGTTGCCCCAGATGATGACATTCTTGATGTCTGTATTGTGCGAGCCAGTCTTCTCGGCCAGCTGGCTCATCGCGCGATTGTGGTCGAGGCGCACCATGGCCGTGAAGCATTTCGGATCGAGATCGGGAGCATTCTGCTGGGCGATCAGGGCATTGGTGTTGGCGGGGTTGCCGACAACGAGCACTTTCACATCCCGCGATGCGTGGTCGTTGATGGCCTTGCCCTGCGGGCCGAAGATGCCGCCATTGGCGGACAGGAGGTCCTTGCGCTCCATGCCGGCTTTGCGCGGCATGGCGCCGACGAGCAGGGCATAGTCGCAATCCTTGAAGGCAACATTCGGATCGTCGGTGGCGACGATATTGTTGAGCAGCGGGAAGGCACAATCGTTGAGTTCCATGACCACCCCGTTCAGCGCGCCGAGCGCCGGGGTGATTTCCAGCAGGTGAAGGTCAACCGGCTGGTCCGTGCCAAGCATGTCGCCAGCGGCGATGCGGAACAGGAGGGCGTAACCGATCTGGCCGGCAGCGCCGGTGACAGCGACTTTCACGGGCTTTTTCATGGGAGTGTCCTTCTTGCAGGTGATTTCGCGGCATCAATGGCGAATTTGTCACCGAAGGGCAAGCGGGCATGCGCCTATGCCGCAGGATGGCGGCGGGTCGGGCAAGGTATCGCAGTAGGACTCCGGCCCGGATTGGCCTATATCACGGCCAGACCTGCAGCTGCCTGAACCGGACAGAGTGATGAGCCCCACCGACAAACCCGACATCATCCCGCCATCGCCCAGCGCAACGGATTACGCGACCGACCCGAATGGCAAGCCGCTCATTCCGGACGTGACGGACCCGATTGCGCTGTTCAAGGAGTGGATGGCGGCAGCGCGGGAGACGGAGCTCAATGACTCCAACGCCATGTCGCTGGCCACGATCGGTGCGGATGGCATGCCGGACGTCCGGGTCGTGCTCCTGAAAGAGGTCACCGAGGAAGGGTTCGTCTTCTTCACCAATCTGGAAAGCGCGAAGGGACAGCAATTGGAGCGGACTCCAAAAGCGGCCCTGGGCTTTCACTGGAAAAGCCAGCGCCGCCAGGTGCGCGTGCGCGGCACGGTCGAGCCGGTGTCGGAAGCGGCGGCGGATGCGTATTTTGCAACCCGCGCCGCCCAGAGCCGGATCAGTGCCATCGCGTCCGACCAGTCCCGCCCGCTGACGGACCGGACCGAATTCGAACAGCGCGTGGCCGAATTGTCTGAAATCTTCGGCGACGGACCGGACATTCCCCGCCCCGAATTCTGGGGCGGGTTCCGTGTCGTGCCAGTCGAGATCGAGTTCTGGCAGGACCAGGCCTTCCGCATGCATGACCGCCTCAAATTCACCCGGTCGGGCGCTGGCTGGTCATCGGGAAGGCTGTATCCCTGATCGGTCAGACGGTGCCGTTGAGCACCTGTTCGATGATCAGGTGCGGCTGGCCATCGCTGGTCTTCGCCCAGGATTTGCCGTCGCCGCCAACCATGGCCGAGACACGCTGGCGATGGGCAGAGAAGCTGTCGAACGCGACGACATCAACCGGCACGTCAAAGTGCAGGGTCACTTCATAGCCCATGCCGCCGGCAAGTTCCCGGATCGCAAGGACGCGGCCCTCGAAGGGCTGTTTCAGATAGCGTCCCGCCACCTGGTCTCCAAGTTGGCAGGGGGCTTCCGGCGTGTTGGACAGGCGGGCAGAGGCGGTGTTCCAGTCGCGATAGCCGAGTTCGGCAGCGACCAGTTCCAATGCCTTCGAGTGGGAAATCGTGTGTCCCGCTGTGCCGGCCTCCAGGCGCAGTTCGCGGGCACGGGCCTTGGCGGCATCGCGCGTGGTGATGGTTTGAGTCATGGGTGGGGATCCTTTCCCTTCATTCCGGCGCGGTCAGTGTGCACGGGGCTTGCCTTGCCGCTGGACCGCTGGAAAAGAAGCGTCAGCATCCTTTGAAAACAGCCGCCAACCGGGCGCCTGTGAGCACTTCACCCTCGGGACATCCCGGCAAGCGGCAGGTGGCTCAAACCTGCCGCTCCCATAAGCCGGGAAAGGCAGGTCGTCAACGTCCGCAGGCCTCGATTCCAACATCGTCCGCGCGCATTGCAGCGGCGGACTCCAGCGGGCGATCCGTGGCAAGCATCACCAGCCCATCTTCGGCCAGGTCCTGAAACTCGGATCCGTCGCCGTCTGCCAGGTAGATGTCGTCAAGCCGCTCCCCGGACCGGCCAAGTGTGCCGAAAGCGGATTCCACATCATTGCGGGCATTCCGGTCCCAGGCGGCGGCGTCCGGCCGCGCCGTGCCGGTCCAGCCGATCAGGCGCCGGGCATCCACGCCGCGGGCTTCCAGGGCGGCAATGTCCCGTCCGCCACGGGCCGATGCGGTCAGCATGAAATCGGGGTCTATGGCAGCGATGTCTGCCGCTTCATCATCATTGTAGGAGATCATGATGATGTTCTCTTCAGCGCCCGCAGCGTAGACGGCCTTGGCAATGTTGGCGAAACTGGTCGTCTTCTTGCGGTCCAGTTCAAGGATGGCGCCGGTGTTGCGCGCCCAGATCAAGGCATCGGTCAGCTTGGGCGGCGAGTAGTCGGTACGGCGGCCGTCATTGTCGACCAAGGAGAGGCCGGAAAGGTCTTCCCAGCGAATGTCTGACACGTAGCCGCGGCCCGTCGTGGTCCGGTTCAGGCGATCATCATGCATCAGCGTCAGCACGCCGTCGCGTGTTTCGGCAACATCGATCTCGAACACCCGCACGCCATGGTCGAAATTGTACTGCATCGTCTCTATGGCGTTTTCCGGATAGCCGGGCGCAGGCCCGCCGCGATGCGCCGCGATCACGATCCCGCCATGCTCGCGCAGGCAGTCGAAATAGTCGGGCAGGGGCAGGCGGGCCGGTGCGGTCTCGGCTGCAGAGACGGCTTCAGCTGGCGGCGTCGCATCCCCGGCGGGGGTGCAGCCGGTCAGGGCGATGAGAGCGGTAACAAGCAGCGCGGATCGGGTCATTCGGGGGTCCTCTTCTTGCGCCGCAGCAAATGCGCGCATAAACCTTTTCTAAATCAGGCGTGTATTGCCGAAAACGAAAACATACAGGGAGACTTCACCATGCTGGGGATCATGCAGGACTGGCCGCTGACGGTTAACAAGATTCTGGAACACGCCAACCGCATCAATCCCGGCCGGGAGATCATCACCCGCCGCGTGGAAGGCAATATCGTCCGCACGACCTATGCAGACCTGTTCAACCAGTCCCGTCAGGTTTCAAATGCGCTCATCGATGGCGGCATCAAGCTGGGTGATCGCGTGGCCACGCTGGGCTGGAATTCGGAACGCCACATGGCATCCTGGTATGGCGCGATGGGGATTGGCGCCGTCCTGCACACGATCAATCCGCGCCTGCACCCCGAGCAGATCGCCTGGATTGCGAACCATGCCGAAGACAAGGTGCTGATCTTCGACAAGACCTTCCTGCCGATTGTCGAGGCGATCAAGGACCACCTCCAGACGGTCGAGACCTTCGTGATCTATGCGGATGCGGACACGATGCCGGAGAACAATCTGGGCGCGGTGCCGTTCGACATCTGGATCGATGGCCGGTCCACAGATGTGCGCTGGGGCGACTTCCCGGAAGATACTGCCTGCGGCCTTTGCTACACATCCGGCACAACGGGCGACCCGAAGGGCGTGCTGTATTCGCACCGCTCCAATGTGCTTCACACGCTGATCACGATGCAGCGCGATGCCATCGGCATGGGCGCCAATGATGTGGTCCTGCCGGTTGTGCCGATGTTCCACGCCAATGCCTGGGGACTGGCACTCTCCTGTCCGGCGGTTGGCTCCAACATGGTGATGCCGGGTGCGCAGATGGATGGCGCCTCGATCTATGAATTGCTGGACACGGAAAAGGTGACCATCACGGCGGCCGTGCCGACTGTGTGGCTCATGCTGCTCAACCATCTTCAGGAAAACGACCTCAAGCTGCCGCACCTCCAGAAAGTGGTGATCGGCGGGTCAGCCGTTCCGGAGCGCATCCTTCGGGCCTTCGAGGAAGATTATGAAGTCGATGTGGTCCACGCCTGGGGCATGACCGAGACCTCGCCGCTGGGTACGCTGGGCACGCTGCCGCCGCACCTGGTCGATGCCGATATCGACACGCGCATGGGCCAGAAGCTGAAGCAGGGCCGTCCGCCCTTCGGTGTTGAGCTGAAGATCGTGGATGATGAAGGCAAGGACCTGCCGAATGATGGCGAAACGTCCGGCCGCCTGATGGTGCGCGGGGCGGCTATCGCGGCGGGCTATTTCAAGGGTGTCGGCGGCAATGTGCTGGACGATAACGGATATTTCGACACGGGCGATGTCGCCAATATCGACGAATTCGGCACGATGACCATCACCGACCGCGCCAAGGATGTCATCAAGTCCGGCGGCGAATGGATCTCCTCGATCGATATCGAGAACATTGCAGTCGGCCACCCGCAGGTTGCCAATGCTGCGGCGATTGGCATCTATCACCCGAAATGGGATGAGCGTCCGCTTCTGGTCGTCCAGCCGGCTCCGGGGGAAACTCCGACCAAGGAAGACGTTCTGGCCCAACTCGAGGGCAAGATCGCGAAATGGTGGACACCGGATGATGTGGTGTTCGTGGACGAGATCCCGCTTGGCGCGACCGGCAAGATCAACAAGCTGGC
Source organism: Hyphomonas sp. (assembly GCF_017792385.1). Classification (NCBI taxonomy): domain Bacteria; kingdom Pseudomonadati; phylum Pseudomonadota; class Alphaproteobacteria; order Hyphomonadales; family Hyphomonadaceae; genus Hyphomonas; species Hyphomonas sp. The sequence continues at coordinate 2,065,853 of NZ_CP051230.1, forward strand.
CCTGCGCAACCAGTTCAAGGACTACAAGCTGCCGACGGCCTAGTCCGCATCAGCGCTGAAATCCGGAACCGGGCGGGCGGCGGCTTGCTTGGGAGTCGTCGCCTTTCCATTTCGCGAGATATCATCAATCAGCCATTCCATTTCGGCGATCTCGACTTTCTGGGCCTGAAGAATTTCATTCGCCAGTTTCCGGACGCGGACATCCTCGATGCCGGCGCGTTCGCTGGTCATGATGGCAATCGAGTGGTGCGGGATCATGGCTTTCATGTAAGCCTTGTCCCCGACCGTCGCCTGTGAGCGGACAAGGAATAGGGCGAGCAGGAACAGCAACGCGCTGCCGGCATAGATGGCGAGGTTGAGGCGGGTGTCCTTGTACATGTTCAGCATGAAGGACAGCATCACGACGGCCATGGCCGCCGCCATGATCAGCGTCATGAAAAAGCGTGTCTCGCTCCAGTGCACATGGGGCAAGGCATATGTGTTGAGATACATAAGGCCGAACATGATGATGGCGGAGGTGGCGATCATCAGCCCAAACCGGCGGTAGCTGCCGGAATGGTCCATGGTCTTTCCTTCCAGAGGCGTGTTGCGCGATGTCTTTGCGAACGCGAAGGCCGCGGCCCTGTTCCGGATTTTTCTGAGGCCGGTGACTGGTTCGGGCGAGGGCGCTGATCTATGTCAGTTGGAACACGCAATTCCGGAGAGGGCGGACGAGACATGGACACGACGGAACAGACACAGGATGCCGGCTGGCGAGGTATGGTGGCCAAGGCGTCCCTGGCCCTGTCGATTTTTACGGTATTCTGGTTCATTGCAGCTGCGCTGGGCACCAAGCTGGGCCTCTGGGGCTGGCAGTTCGGGCTGGGCAAGATGACCATCGACTGGGGCCTGAAGCTGATCTTCCTCGCGTCGGGCGTGTCCGTGATTGCGCTGGTTCTGTCCCTGATCATGGCTCCGCGCAAGCGTGCCTTCATCCTGGCCTTTGCGGCCCTGCTGATTGCGGGACTGAGCTTCGGCCGGATCGCCGCCTTCAGCGGCCAGGCTTCGCGCCTGCCCCCCATTCATGACGTCCAGACCGATTGGTCGAATCCGATCCTGCCCAGCGAAGCCCTGCTAGCGGCCCGCGCGGCCACCGATGCAGGGAACCCGGTCTTGGCGGCGCCGACCGTGCCGGACTATGCCGAAGCGCGCTGGCCGGGTACGCCCGGGCGGCTCGTATCGGAATTGCAGGAAGAAGCCGAATTCGACCCGGCGGTTCAGGAAGACCCTGTCGATGCGCCGTATCCGAAGCTGGATTCCTATATGACAGGTGCCGCGCCGGATGCGGCTTTCGAGGCCATTCTCGCCATTGTGGACGAACGCGGCTGGGACGTGGTAACTGCCAATCCCGGTGAGGGACGCATCGAGGCGACCGAGACGAGTTTCTGGTTCGACTTCAAGGACGACATCATGATCCGTATCCTGCCAACGGAAGAGGGCGGGTCGCGCATTGATGTGCGGTCAACCAGCCGTGTCGGCCTGTCGGATCTCGGCGCGAACGCCAAACGGGTACGCAACCTGCTCGATGAGATCGAGACGGCGTTGCACTAGGCGGCCGGCCCGGACGAGTCTTCCTTTTTCGGCGGTTGGGGGCCAAGGCCGAGCAGGCGCGCCACCGGGCCGATGGTCCAGCCCTGCGTGGTGAGGGAGATGGCCACGATCACGAAGACCACATTGAAGAAGCCAACCGTGATCGGCCCGGGCGAAATGACCGGGTAGATCGCCAGCAGGATCGGCACGGCGCCGCGCAGGCCCACCCAGCTGAGGAACACATTCTCGCGCAGGGTGAAGCCCATCCATCCGACCGAGATGAACACGGCCAGCGGACGGGCGACCAGCATCAGGACGGCCGCGATGGCGATGGTGGGCCAGATGTCCTGCAACAGGGCGCTCGGAGTCACCAGCAGGCCCAGCGTCAGGAACAGGACGAGCTGGCACAGCCACTGGAAGGCTTCGTTGAAGTCGACAATGCGGTCTATCGGGCGATTGAGTTTTGCCTTCAGGCTGATGCCGGCGAGGTAGGCAGCCAGAAAGCCGCTCCCGCCAAGCAGGGACACGCCGGCAAAGATGACAAGGGCGCCTGCCAGCGTCATCACCGGATAGGTCCCGACGGGCAGGGACAAGGTGTCCAGCAGACGCGCCAGCAGGCGGCCGCCGAAGATGCCGCCCAGAATGCCGATCCCGGCCTGCATCACCAGCAAAAGGCCCATGGCGGCGAAGTCGAAGGACCCGGCCGTCTGCAGCGTCGCGACCAGAGTGGTCATCGTAACCGTCAGAAAGATCGCCATCGGATCATTGAGGCCGGATTCCAGCAGCAGCGTGTCTTTCAGGCGCGGGCGCAGCCCGATACCGCTTTGCTGGATCAGCAGGAAGGTTGCCGCGGCATCTGTCGACGCCACTGCCGCGCCGAGCAGCAGGGCGACCTGCCACGGGACCTGAAGCAGCAGGGCGGCGGCCAGGCCTGTCACACCGGCCGTGACCAGCACGCCCAGTGTTGCCAGGGACGTCGCCGGAGCCCCGGCGGACCGGAAGACACGCCGGTCTGTCTCAAGGCCGCCGGCAAACAGGATCACGGCCAGCGCCACGCTGCCAAGGTCAAAGGCGAAATTGAAATTGCTGAACTCGATCCGGCCAGGGCCGTCTTCTCCGAGCAGCATGCCGATGATCAGCGCGATCAGCAGGAAGGGGGCCCCGGCCCTGCGCGCCACCGGCATGAAGGCAAAACTGACAAAGATGATCAGGCTGCACAGGAAGACAAATAGATACACCGGGACTCCCTGACAGAACTTGTTGAACGTCCTACAGATAAAGTCTGCCTGTGCGTCACTTCAAGGCGGCGCGCGTCCTCAGGAGTGAGAAAACCGATCAGTTGCGGGCGTATTTGTCTTCGTAGCGGATAATATCGTCTTCGCCGAGATAGCTTCCCGTCTGGACCTCGATCAGGACGACCGGCAGCTTGCCGGGGTTTTCGAGACGGTGAACCGAACCGACCGGGATGTATACGGACTGGTTTTCGGTGACGAGCTGCACCTTCTCGTCAATGGTCACCTGGGCGGTGCCGGAGACGACGATCCAGTGTTCGGCGCGGTGATGGTGCGACTGCAGCGACAGCGACTGGCCGGGCTTCACCTGAATGCGCTTGACCTGGAAGCGGTCCCCCACGGCAATCGACTCGAACCAGCCCCAGGGGCGATAGTCCCGCGGGAATTGTTCGGCCTGCTTGGCCTTCTTGGCCTTCAGTTCGCTGACGGCGAGCTTGACGTCCTGCGCGCGGGAGCCATCGGCGACGAGCACCGCATCCGGCATGGCCACGGCAATGATGTTGTCGAGCCCGATACCGACCAGTTCGAGGCTTTCGTCCTCCGACCGCAGCAGCGAGTCCTTGCATTCCATCGCCGTTACATGGCCGCTGGTCGAGACGCCGTTCTTGTCAGGCCCGGTCTCGCGGCGCACAGCGTCCCAGCCGCCGAGGTCCGACCATCCGCCCGCAAAGGGCACGACGCTGAGATTGTCGGTCCGTTCCATGACGGCATAGTCGATCGAAATGGATTCGATGCCATTCCAGCTTTCCGGCTCCAGCCGCGCGAAGCCAAGATCGGCCTGCGCGCCGTGCACCGATTCGTCGACCAGTTTGACCATGTCGGGTTCATGCTTGCGGAATGCGTCGACAATACTCTTGACGCTGAACAGGAAGATGCCGGCATTCCAGAGGAAATTGCCGCTCTTCAGCATCTTCTGCGCGTTCTTGGCCGACGGTTTTTCGACAAACTTCTTCAACTGGATGGGCGACAGGCTGCCGTCCACCACAGGTTCGCTGAGCTCGAGATAGCCATAGCCCGTTTCCGGATAGGTGGGCTGGATGCCGAACGTGACGAGCTGGCCCTTCCGCGCGGCGCCGACCGCCGCCTCGATGGAGGCATGAAAGGCGGCCGTGTCGGGAATGACCTGGTCAGACGGCGCCACCAGCATGAGGGCGTCCGGCTGGGTTTTCTGAAGGTGCAGCGCCGCGGCGAGAATGGCCGGTGCAGTGTTGCGGGCCTCCGGCTCGATCATGATCGTGGCATCCTCGATCCCGATGTCGGCCAGTTGTTCCTTCACAATGAAGCGGAAATCCGAATTGGTGAGAATCAGCGGTGAGGCGAAAGCTTCGCCGGTCAACCTTTGGGCGGATGCCTGGAAAAGCGAGGTTGAGCCGATCAGGGGGGCGAACTGCTTGGGGTAACTCTTGCGGGAGAGGGGCCAGAGCCGGGTGCCTGACCCGCCACACATCAGAATCGGGACAATGCTGCTTGCCGGAGTTGCCATGAAAGAACCTCACTAGTCGCCTGCGACTCTCTTGGCCCAACAGGCCCGGAATGGCCAGCCCGGACGCTGAAAAATTGCCGTCCCGAGACGGGCTAGCGTTCTTTCGGGTCCAGCGCGTCGCGCAGGCCGTCCCCGATGAAATTCAGGCAGAGCAGGGTGACGGCCATGGTCAGGGCCGGCGCCAGCAGCATCCAGGGTTTTTCCTCCATCCGGTCGGCGCCATCGGAGATCAGCACGCCCAGGGAGGTCAGCGGCTCATTCACCCCCAGACCCAGAAAGGACAGGAAGCTTTCCGCAAGGATGACGACCGGAATCGTCAGCGTGACATAAACCGCCACAGGGCCAATCACGTTCGGCAGGATGTGGCGCAGGATAATGTCGCGGCGGCTGACCCCGGACGCGCGCGCCGCCTCGATGAATTCCTTGCCCTTGATGGCCAGGGTCTGGCCGCGCACGATGCGCGCCATGGTGAGCCATTCGATGGCACCGATGGCTGCGAAGATGAGGACAATGTTCCGCTCGAACACGGTGAGCAGCAGGATCACGAAGAAGATGAAGGGCAGGGCGTAGAGGACGTCGACGATGCGCATCATGAAATTGTCGACACGCCCGCCAAGATAGCCGGCCGTGGCCCCCCAGCTGACGCCGATCACGAGACTGACGGCCGTGGCAACCACACCCACGAGAAGTGAGATGCGCAAGCCGATCATCAGGCGGGCCAGCAGGTCCCGGCCCTGCAGGTCGGTGCCCAGCGGGTGCATGCCGTCCAGCGTCGGCGCAATGGTGCGCAGATCCGAAATGGTGCTGTATTTGTGGACCCAGAGCATCGGGCCGAAGATGGCGATCAGGACCAGGGCGCCGAGTATCCACATGGAGATCACGGCGGCCCGGTTGCGGAACAGGCGCGCGCGGGCGTCGTCCCACAGCGAACGTCCGCCGACAATGGCTTGCTGGACCGGCTGGGTGCGGCCGGTGGGGTCGAGAAGAGGGTCGAGATCCGTCATCAGTCGTACTTCACTTTCGGATCGAGCAGGGCGTAGAGAATGTCTGCCAGAAGGTTCAGCAGGACGATCAGGCCCGCATAGACAATGATTGCGCCCATCACGAGCGTGTAGTCCCGGTTGAGCGCGCCATCGACGAAATAGGTGCCGAGACCCGGCAGGCCGAATATCTTCTCGATCACGACCGAGCCTGTCATGACGCGGGCCATGGCGGGGCCGGCATAGGATATCAGGGGCAACATGGCCGCCGGCAGCGCGTGCCGTGTGATGACCTGGCGTTCGGTCAGGCCTTTTGATCGGGCCGTGCGGATATGGTTGGACCGCATCGTCTCGATGATCGAGGCGCGCATCAGGCGCGAGATGATGGCGATCTGCGGCAGGGCGAGCGTGATGACCGGCAGGGTCATGTTGTGCCAGCTCATGCCGATATTGGGATAGGTGCCGAGGCCACCGACCGCGAAGATACCGGCGCCGAGCGCGAAGATCAGGATCAGGATGGGGCCGGTGACAAAGGTCGGGATGGATATGCCCGCCATGGCGATGCCCATGACGCCATAATCTGCGCTCGTATTCTGCCTGAGCCCGGCAAACACTCCGAGCAGCGTGCCGATCAGAATGCCGAGCCCCATGGCGAGGAAGCCGATGGTCAGCGAAATCGGCAGGCCATCGGCGATGAGATCATTCACGCTCTTGCCGAGCGTCTTGTAGGACGGGCCGAAATCCCCAACCAGCACGCCGCCGACATAATTGAAGTATTGCTCGTGCAGCGGCTTGTCCAAGCCGAACTTGGCGGCGATCGCGGCTTCGGTTGCAGGGGGGAGCTTCCGCTCACCGTCGAACGGGCCGCCTGGCGCCGCGCGCATCATGAGGAAGGCCATCGTGATGATGGCCAGCATGGTGGGGATTGCAATCAGCAGGCGCCTGAACGTATAGGCCCACGGAATCCGGCGAATGGCTCGTTGAAAAGAGGACACGTTCTTTTTTGCTATTCCGTTGCGGGTAAGAGGAATCTGGTCGCGAGAGCCATGCACGCGCTTGGCATTGCGGATTGCAATCCTTAGCTTGTAGCGACAGCCGATCAAGACCGAAGACACAGGCAGGGACACGAAATTATGGCCGACATTCGCCGCGTTACGGAAGCTTTTGCTGTCGCCCCGCAGATCAATGAGGAGGATGTTGCCGAGATCGCGGCCTCCGGGTTCAAAACCATTGTTGCCAATCGTCCGGATGGCGAAGGCGGCGTGGACCAGCCGCGCATGGGCGCGATCCGCGCCAAGGCCGAATCACTGGGACTGACCTTTGTCGCCCTGCCATTCTCCGGCGCGCCAACCCCGGAAGTGGTTGAAAGGATGAGCAATATCCTGAACGAAGCGCCGCAGCCCGTGCTGGCGTATTGCCGCACCGGCACGCGGTGCATCACGGCCTGGGCCCTCACCCATGCCGGGCAGGGGACAGGGCAGGAAATCGTCGATGCTGCCGCAGATGCAGGCTATGATCTGTCCAGCCTGCAGTCCCTGCTTTGATGTCCGGGATTGCCTTTTTGTGAGCAAGTGGTCACACTAGCGCCGCATTATGTGTGTTGTCAGTGATCACGGGCCGTGCGAAGGCGGGACCCGGGAGGCGCTGGCCGAGGGGCCGAAGGCGCGACAGGAGTGGATTGGATGAGCGATCGTCTGTGGATCACCGACTTCAAATATGATGATGGCGCCATGCTGGTGAAGAAGACCGGGCACCGCGTCCCGCTGACCTTCTCGCTCGCGCATGACATCTTTACCTGGTTCTGTTTCTACTTCTTCGCCCAGACCTGGCGCACCTGGCGCCGCCTGACCGGCCACAAGCGCCCCACCATCGCCTTCTATCCGGACAAGCCGCGCCCATGGTATTTCATCTGGCCGGTGATGCACGTCTCCGGGGCCAAGCTGATCGATGATGTGGCGACCGCCGACATTGTCATGCAGTTCGACGATTCCACCGAGACCGACAATTCCGTGCCGGTTGTGAAAGATGGCGCGAAGCTGGTGAACTTCGCCTGCGATGACATTTCCAAATCCACCGTGGCCGCGGCCTTCGAGCAGGCGGCCGGGTATTCCCTGTCTGTCGATCCGACGACGCATCAGGGCCGCATGGTGGAAAAGTCCGAGCTGAACGCTGCCCATGATGGCCGCATCCTGGAAGGTCCGCTGGACACGCCGCTGCCGGGCAAGACCTATCAGCGCCTCGTGGACAATGAAATCGAAGGCGGGCTGGTCGAGGATCTGCGCTGCTGCATCGTGGCGGGGTCCCCTGTGGTGGTGTTTCGCAAGCGCCGCCCGCTGGAGCGCCGCTTCCTCAACGAGAATGTCCAGGTTTTGCTCGACGAGCCTCGCAATTGCTACACGAGCGATGAAATTGCCGTGATTGAGCGCTTTGCTGCATCGATCGGGCTGGACTGGGGCGGTGTCGACGTCCTACGTGACCGGGAAACCGGACGAATCTTCATCGTCGATGCGAACAAGACGGATATGGGCCCGCCTGTGGCCCTGAAACTGGCCGCCAAGCTTCGCGCCACCCGCCGCATGGCTCAGGCCTTCGCCGTGGCGTTTGCATCGAAGAAGCGGTGATCTCGCCCCGGCAGGTCAGTATCGCTGCAAGAGACTAGAATAAATGGCAATTCCCTACGTTCGCGAAATCGAGTTTGAGTATGGCGTTGTGGAGCAGGTATCTCCGCTGATCCGCCGGGTGATCGCGAACAATCCCGGTCCGTTCACCTATGTCGGGACCGGCGTCTACATCATCGGCCATGGCGACGTTGCCGTCATCGATCCCGGTCCGGAAGATAAGGTGCATTTTGATGCCCTGAAGCGCGCCCTGGACGGGGAGACGGTCACGCATGTTCTGGTCAGCCATGGACATTCCGATCACTCGCCCCTGGCAACCCCGCTGGCGGAATGGGCGGGCTGCAAGACCTATGCGAAGAATTGCGGCGTGCCGACTGCCAAGGGCGAACTTGGCAGCGCGGATGATCTCGGTTTCATGCCGGATGTGAAGGTCGGCGACGGCGACGTGATTTCGGGGCCGGGCTGGACGCTGGATGTCATCGAGACGCCGGGTCATACCTGCAACCATCTGTGCTTCGGCCTGCGGGAAGAGAATGCCTGCCTGTCCGGCGATCACATCATGGGGTGGTCGACCACGGTGGTGGCGCCGCCGGATGGTGACATGGGCGACTACATGCGCAGCCTCGACAAGATCAAGGCCATGAAGTTCGACACACTCTGGCCAACCCATGGCAGCCCGGTGAAGGGCCAGGAATTCGTCGAGCACTTCATCACCGAATACGCCAAACACCGCCGTGCGCGCGAAGCGGCCATCCTTGAGCAGCTGCGCAGCGGCCAGTCCTCGATCCCGGAAATGGTGAAGATCATGTATGCGGATGTCGAGCCGCGTCTCCATCCGGCTGCGGCCATGTCCGTGCTGGGACACATGATCGAACTGGTAAAGACCGGCATCGTGGCAACGCCGGACGAAAGCCCGACGGTGCGATCGCACTTCGAACTGGTGAAATCCGCCGCCTGACAGGCTCAGTCAGGGTAAACGGCCTAGACCGTCTCGACCTTGTTGGGGCGCATCAGGAGGCGCTGGATCGCCTCATCCACACTGATCGCCCCTTCGATCACATCCGCGACAGCATCACAGATCGGCATATCCACGCCATGCCGGGCAGCCAGCTTGCGCAAGACCGGCGCGGTGGCCACGCCTTCGGTGACGGCATTGCGTGCACCCAGAATGGCTTCCAGGGACTCCCCCCGGCCCAGCGCGAGGCCGCAACTCATGTTGCGGCTGGTTTCCGACGAGCAGGTGAGCACAAGATCGCCCAGACCGGACAGGCCGGCCAGCGTTTCCCGTTCGGCGCCGAGGGCCAGGGCCAGTCGTGTCATCTCGGCGCTGCCCCGCGCAATCAGGGCCGCATGGGCCGACCGGCCAAGCCCCTTGCCAAGTGCGATGCCACACGCGATGGCGAGTACGTTCTTCACCGCGCCGCCAATCTCTGCGCCCAGCAGGTCGTGGGCGAGATAGGGCCGGAAATTCGGGGTTGCGACGGCCGTGATCAGTTCGGTGCCGAGCGTTTCATCCGCGATGGCAAACGTGACGGCCGTCGGCAGGCCCTTGGCAACATCGATGGCGAAGCTGGGACCGGACATGACAGCCGGGATGGCCTCCGGCAATTCATCGGCAAGGACCTGGGTCATGAATTCGCCGGTCGCCAGCTCGATCCCCTTCGAGCACAGCACGACCGGCGTGCCGGGGCGGATATGCGTCTTCAACGCCCGCAGTGTGGCACGTGTATGCTGGGCCGGGGCCACGGCAAACAAGGCATCCATCAGATGCAGGTCGGCGAGGTCGGATGTGGCCTTGAGGGCCGGGTTCAGCGGCACGTCCGGCAGGAATACCGTATTTTCATGCCGCGAATTGATCGCTTCGGCGACCTCGGTTTCGCGGCACCAGATCAGCACGTCCTGATCGGCGCGGGTCAGCATCTGGGCAATTGCCGTGCCCCATGCGCCGCCGCCGATGACGCCGAATGTCTTGAAGTGTTTCGTCATGCGCCGGAGATTGGTCGAAACCGTCAGGCGGGGCAAGCAGTGCCGTCAGATGAAATTGAACGTGCCCCGTTCCTTTTCCGCATTCACGGTGACGGATACCTTGCGGCCCACAGGGCTGGCATCCTCGCGAAGCACGGTCATCGCTTCCGGGCTGGCAACGGCCAGTGCCCGGCGACCATCGGCCAGACGGATAAAGGCGATGCCTTTTTCGGGGCCTGCCTTGCCATGCGTTACCGTGAAGGTCTCAAGCGTGCCGTCGCAATCCTCCTTGCAAAGGGTGACCTGTTTGGTTGGCGTGGCATAGGGCTCTGCCGGGACGAAGTCGGCGGGCTTCTGCGCGGAGTACACGCCGACTGCTTCCTTCGTCATCCAGCCGCCATTGGCCAGGACGAGGCCGAAATCGGCCGGGTTCGCACGCAGTTTGCTCACCATTTCAGCAATGCCGTGCAAGGAGTAATTATTGCCAGGGCCGCCAAAGAAGGGCAGGCCGCCCGTCAGGGTCAGCGGACGCGGGTCTGTTTTCCAGTCGATCCCGAGCTCTGCCGTCGAAGAGAAGACCGCGCACGGGAAGCAGGAGTAGAGGTCGAAATGCTGCAGGTCTGCTGAAGACTTGCCAGCCTGGTCCAGCGCGCGCGCAATGGCGGTTTTCATGGCCCAAGACCCGTCGAGGCGCGGGCGCAGGGAAATCAGGTCGTCAGCGGCTTCGCCGGCGCCATGGATGTAGATGCGCTTGTCTTCCGCAATGCCCAGCGCGTCGGCCTTTGAACTGCTCATCAGGATGGCGGCTGCCCCCTGGTTCACGGCGTCCTGTGCGATGAACCATTTCAGGAACGGATCGGCATATTCGTAATTCGCCTTTGATGGCGTCGACAGGAAGTCGATCGAATGTTCCTGCGGGAATTGCGAGTAGGGATTCGATGCCGCCACGGCGGTGAAGGGCTGGAACAGTTCAGCCATGGCCTTGCGATGGTCGCTGCGGGAGCGGCCTTCGCGCGCAGCGATGGCGTTTTCGAACAGGGCGTAGAAATAGGCAGGCGCAATGATGCCGTGCTTGATCTCCTCGCGGGACAGCATCATCGGCCCCATGCCGCGATCTTCATAATCGGCCTCGGCGCTGTCGGCCCAGTCGATCTCGACGCCATGGCGGCGGGCCCCCTTGGACGCGCGATTGGCTTCGGATCCCGAGATCAGCACACAGTCGGCCTCGCCGGCATGGATGCGGGCAGCCATTTCGTTGACCAGAGCCTGCGGACTTTGTCCGCCCACGGTTTCATAGATCAGCTTCGCCGGCGCTGCGCCGATGTCCCGGGCGAGCGTGCCGGGCAAATTGGTATTGTGCCCGTGCGGATGCGGGGCTCCGCCAACGGAATCCTCGAAGATGCGGACGACGGCAATCGTGTCGATGCTGGTGCTCAGTCCTTCGGCGCCGGAATCCGAAATGGCCGCGCGTGAGGCATCCACCATGAGAGACAGCGGCGAAGGCGCCCCGTCCGGTCCGCTTGTTCCATCCCACTGGCTGAGACTTTGGCCTACGCCAACCAGAACCGGCAGATCGCCTTTTGCCATGACACGCTCCCTCATCGTTCTTTCGAACGATCCCTAGCGTGCAATGATTGGCAAGGCGACCCGGGACGTCGGGGAAGGGGTCACCGCCCCTGAGGGTACAGGGACGGCGGGTCCAGCGACTGTCTAGCTGCCGTTGAGCAAGCCCTTCTCGCGCATGAAATCGAGGATGATTTCCGCAGCTTCCTCCGGCGACTTGTCGACCGTGTCGATCCGGATTTCCGGGTCCTTCGGCGGCTCGTACGGGCTGTCGATGCCTGTGAAATTCTTGATCTCACCGGCCCGGGCCTTCTTGTAGAGGCCTTTCACATCCCGCTCCTCGGCAACGCTGAGCGGCGTGTCCACGTGCACTTCGATGAACTCTCCGTCTGCCATCAGGTTGCGGGCCATCTGGCGCTCGGAGCGGAAGGGCGAGATGAAGGAGACCAGCGTGATCAGACCGGCATCGGTCATCAGGCGGGCGACATTGGCCACCCGGCGGATATTCTCGACCCGGTCGGCATCGGTGAAGCCAAGATCGCGATTGAGACCATGACGCACATTGTCGCCGTCCAGCGTGAATGTGTGCTTGCCCTGTGCAAACAGAAGGCGCTGCAGGGCGTTGGCAATGGTCGACTTGCCGGAACCGGACAGGCCAGTGAACCACAGCACAGCCGGCTTCTGGCCTTTCTGTTCAGCCAGCGCGGCACGGTCGATATCCATGGCCTGCCAGTGAATGTTCGAGGCACGGCGCAGGGCAAAGTCGATCAGGCCCAGACCAACCGTGTCGTTGGTCATCCGGTCGATCAGGATGAAGCCCCCCATCTCCCGATTGACATCATACGGATCGAATGGAATGGCCTGGTCAAGCGACAGGGTCGTTACGCCAATCTGGTTGAGCTCCAGCGTCTTCGCAGGAACATCGTTCAACGTATTGACATCAATGCCGTATTTCGGGGCGTTGACCGTCGCCGTAACCGTCTTTGCGCCCATCTTCAGCAGATAGCGGCGTCCCGGCAGAAGCGGCGTGTCGTTCATCCAGAGAATGCGAACCTGGAACTGGTCGGAGACTTCGGCGGGATCCTCGGCCGAAACGATGACGTCTCCGCGGGAACAGTCGATTTCGTCATTCAGGGTCAGGGTCACGGACTGGCCGGCAATGGCCTCGTCGAGATCGCCGGTCGCAGTGACAATCCGCTCAATGGTGGATTGCTTGCCCGAGGGCATGGACTTCACCCGGTCGCCCGGCTTGATCGTGCCGGCGGCGATCTGGCCTGAAAAACCGCGGAAATCGAGATTGGGACGGTTGACCCACTGAACCGGCATCCGGAACGACGCGTTCAGGCGGCGGTCGCCGACCGGAACGGTTTCCAGATATTCCATCAGGCTGGGGCCTTCATACCAATCGGTCTCGTTCGACCGGTCGGTAATGTTCACGCCGGCCAGAGCCGACATGGGAATGGGCTGAATTTCCAGATCCGTCGCCAGTTCGTCGGCGAAGGCGTAGAAATCGTCGACGATATCGTCGAATACGGTCTGGTTGTAGTCGACCAGATCCATCTTGTTCACGGCCAGCACCAGCTTGCGGATGCCAAGAAGCGTGGTGATGAAGCTATGGCGGCGCGTCTGGGTGAGAATGCCCTTGCGCGCATCGACCATCAGGATGGCGACATCGGCGGTCGAGGCGCCGGTGGCCATATTGCGCGTATACTGTTCATGGCCCGGCGTGTCCGCGACAATGAATTTGCGCTTGTCGGTGGCGAAGAAGCGGTAGGCGACATCAATCGTGATGCCTTGTTCGCGTTCGGCCGTCAGGCCGTCCACGAGCAGGGCGAAATCGATGTTCTCACCTTGCGTGCCGACCTTTTTGGAATCGCTTTCGAGCGATGCCAGCTGGTCTTCGAAGATCATTTTCGAATCGTAGAGGAGGCGGCCGATCAGCGTCGACTTGCCATCATCCACCGAGCCACATGTGATGAAGCGGAGCAGGGACTTGTGCTCGTGCTTTTCAAGATAGGCGGCGATATCCGATTCAATCAGGTCGTCATTGAGGCGCATCAGAAATAGCCTTCCTGTTTTTTCTTTTCCATGGATCCGGACTGGTCAGCGTCAATCACGCGACCCTGGCGTTCGGATGTCGTGGTCAGGAGCATTTCCTGGATGATGTCTTCGAGCGTGTCGGCCGTGCTCTCGACCGCGCCAGTCAGCGGATAGCAGCCCAGCGTGCGGAACCGCACGGATTTGGTGACAGCTGTTGCGGCCAGGTCTTCGGGCATCCGGTCGTCGTCCACCATGATGTCCACGCCGTTCCAGTTCACGACCGGGCGCGGCGCGGCGAAATAGAGCGGAACGATTTCGATGTTTTCGCGGCGGATATACTGCCAGATGTCGAGTTCGGTCCAGTTCGACAGCGGGAAGACGCGAACGCTTTCGCCCTGATTGATGCGCGTATTGTAGACGTTCCACGGTTCCGGGCGCTGGCGCTTCGGATCCCAGCGATGCTCGGCCGAGCGGAACGAGAAGATACGCTCCTTGGCGCGGGATTTTTCCTCGTCCCGGCGCGCGCCGCCGAAGGCTGCGTCGAACCTGTACTTGTCGAGGGCCTGTTTCAGGGCCTGGGTCTTCATGACATCCGTGTGAACGGCAGAGCCATGGCTGAACGGTCCGACGCCCTCGCGCACGCCGTCCTCATTGATGTGGACCAGAAGGTCAAACCCGAGTTCCTTCGCCTTGCGGTCGCGGAACTCGATCATTTCGCGGAATTTCCAGGTCGTATCGACATGCATCAGCGGGAAGGGCGGGCGCGATGGATAGAACGCCTTCATTGCCAGATGAAGCATCACGGCGGAATCCTTGCCGACGGAATACAGCATGACCGGGTTTTCACACTCCGCGGCAACTTCGCGGATGATGTGCAGGCTTTCAGCCTCCAGCCTGTCGAGGTGGGTAAGGGTCTTCAAAACGCGGGGTTTCCTTCAAGCTTTGGCGGTGGAGGTAAGGTCGCGGTGTCCCAGATAAAGGGGGGGCAGTGAGGGCGATAGTCCGGAATGTCGGCCATATCCATAACTAGATTGTTGAGCGCTGCTAAAGGATGCAATATGCCTGCCATGTGGCAGGAACGCCGGTGTTTTGTCGTATTCCTACATAAAGTGTCATTATCCTGGCCCATTCAACTGGTCTAAATATGCTTTACCCAAATGGAGGTAGAGTATGTGCGGAATCGTTGCCATCACCGGCACGGATACAGTCAGCGGACGCCTTGTCGATGGCCTGAAGCGTCTGGAGTATCGCGGTTATGACAGTGCTGGTGTTGCCGTATTGGCGGGCAATGCCATCGAGCGCCGCCGGGCAAGTGGCAAGATCGTCAATCTCGAAGCGCTGATGGCCGAGCGGCCCGCCGATGGCCCGACGGGCATTGCCCACACGCGCTGGGCGACGCATGGCAAGCCGAACGAGACCAATGCTCACCCTCACCTCTCCGGCAAGGTCGCCATTGTACACAATGGCATCATCGAGAATTTCCGGGAATTGCGCGACGATTTGCAGGTGCAGGGGCGCGTGTTCGAATCCGAAACCGACAGCGAAGTGATTGCGCAGCTGATCGACCTGAACATGCAGGCCGGCATGGACCCCGTGGACGCCTTCGAGGCCGCTCTGGCGAAATTGACCGGGGCATTTGCCATCGCCGCCATCTTTACCGACCGCGACGATTTGCTGATTGGTGCGCGGCGGGGCAGCCCGCTGGTGCTGGGCTATGGCGACGGGGAGATGTTTCTTGGCTCCGATGCCATCGCGCTGGCGCCGTTTACCCGTGACGTCACCTATCTGGAAGAGGGGGACTGGGTCGTCCTGACGCCGCGCAGCCATGACATACGCAGCGCCGATGGCACGCGGGTGAACCGTCCGCGTGTCACCTCAGCCGTCAACGACGCCCTGATCGAACGGGGCGAATATGATCACTTCATGCTGAAGGAAATCCACGAACAGCCGGAATCTCTGGCGCGTTCGATCCTTCCCTATATCAACCAGGCGAGCCAGGCGATCGAGCTGGGGGACGTCGCCGACAAGCTGTTTGCGGAAGCCGATCGCGCCGTGGCGATTGCATGCGGCACGGCCTATTATGCCGCCCACACCGCGAAATACTGGTTTGAGCAAAAAGCCCGGCTCGCGCTGGAGACCGACATTGCCTCGGAATTCCGCTATCGCGCACCTGTGCTGCCGCAATCCGGGCCTGCCCTGTTCGTCAGCCAGTCCGGCGAGACTGCCGACACGCTGGCCGCATTGCGCTATTGCCGCCAGAACGGCACGCCGGCAGTGGCCGTCGTGAACGTCCCTGAAAGTTCGATTGCCCGCGAAGCCGCTGCCATTGTCCCGACCCATGCCGGGCCGGAGATCGGGGTTGCATCCACCAAGGCCTTTACCGCGCAATTGTCCGTCCTGGCCGTTCTGGCCCTCAACGCGGCGAAGGCGCGGGGGCATCTTCTGCCGGGAGACGAGGCCGCCGCCGTGAAGAGCCTTCTGGCCCTGCCGCGCAAGGTGACCGAAGCGCTGGAGGCGCAGGACGATATCCGCGAGATCGCCAAGACCCTGGTGCACTGCCGGGATGTGCTGTTCCTCGGGCGGGGCCGCTACTATCCGCTGGCCATGGAAGGTGCCCTGAAGCTGAAGGAAGTGTCCTACATCCACGCAGAGGGGTATGCGGCCGGCGAGCTGAAGCACGGCCCGATCGCGTTGATCGAGAAGGACCTGCCAGTGGTGGTCGTGGCACCGAAGGATGAGCTGTTCGAGAAAACCATTTCCAATGTCGAGGAAATTCGCGCGCGCGGCGCCCGGATCATCCTGATCTCGGACCGCGCGGGAATCGAAGCGGCCGGAAGCCGCGCAGATCATGCCATCTGCCTCCCGGAAGGTGACGATGTGAGTCTACCCGTTCTGGCGGCGATTCCCCTGCAGTTGCTGGCCTATCACGTGGCCGTCGCGAAGGGGACCGATGTGGACCAGCCGCGCAACCTTGCCAAGTCGGTGACCGTCGAATAGGCGCGATTGCGACAGCTGCAGTTCATGCTATAGCCCCAGCCAGCGAAAACCTGTCATAAACGGGGAATCATGTCGTTCGAATTCAAGCCAGACGCGATCCTGCCTGAAGTGATCCATGTGCGCCCCAGGCGCTTTGGCGATTCCCGTGGGTGGTTTGCGGAAACCTTCCGTGCCGATGTCTTCGCGGCGGCCGGTATCGAAGGGCCGTTCGTGCAGGACAATCATTCCTGTTCGGCGCCCGCCGGAACCATCCGTGGCCTGCATTTCCAGGCTGAGCCGAACGCGCAGGGCAAGCTGGTCCGCTGCGTGCGCGGGCGCATGCTGGATGTGGCGGTCGACATCCGGCCGCAATCGCCCGGGTTCGGCCGGGTGATGCAGGTCGAACTGGACGCCGCCAGCGGGGCCATGGTGTTCATCCCGCGTGGTTTTGCGCATGGTTTCTGCACGCTCGAGGACGGGGTGGAGGTCGTTTACAAGACCGATGCCTATTATGCGCCGGAACAGGATCGGGGAATCGCGCATGATGATCCGGCAATCGGGATCGACTGGCCATATCCGCCGGATACCCGGACCTTGTCGGACAAGGATCGGGCCCTGCCGACACTGCGGGAACTGTTTCCGCCGGTCGAAGCCGGAGTGACCCGGCCATGACCTGGCTGGTGACCGGCGGGGCCGGTTTCATCGGGTCAGCGCTCTGCCACTATCTGGCAGACGTGAGTGATGCGCCGATCATCGTGGTCGACAAGCTGACCTATGCGGGCAATCGGGCCTCCATTGAGGGGCTAGAGGCCACGGGCAGGCTGCGACTGGTTGAAGCCGACATTGTGGATCAGTCGCGGATGACCGACCTGGTGGCAGAGACCCGGCCTGCGGCCATCTTCCATCTGGCCGCGGAAACGCATGTCGACCGGTCCATTGACGGGCCTGCGGATTTCGTCTCCACCAATCTCGGCGGGACGGGCGCCATGCTGGAAGCGGCGCGCGCCTATCATGGCGGGCTGAGTGGCGACCAGCGCGACGCGTTCCGGTTTGTGCATGTCTCGACGGATGAAGTGTTCGGATCGCTGGGCGAGGAGGGGGCCTTCCGGGAAACCACGCCCTACGCGCCATCGTCCCCCTATTCGGCCAGCAAGGCCGGCGCTGACCATCTGGCCCGTGCCTGGCATCATACCTATGGCTTGCCGGTGATCGTGTCCAATTGCTCGAACAATTACGGCCCGCGGCAATTCCCCGAAAAGCTCATCCCCCTGATGATCCTGAAATGCCTGGCGGGTGAGCCGATGCCTGTCTATGGCAGCGGCCTTAATGTACGCGATTGGCTGCACGCCGAAGACCATGCCAGGGCATTGCTGATAATGGCGCAGACGGGCACGCCGGGCGAGACGTATTGTGTCGGAGGAGGGGCCGAACGCACCAATCTGCAGATCGTGGAAACAATCTGCAGGCTGATGGATGAGCGGTTTCCGGAGGCGGCGCCGCACCAGCGTCTGATCACGTTCGTGGAAGACCGGCCGGGGCATGACTATCGCTATGCCATCGATGCCGGGAAGATCCATCGTGAACTTGGCTGGACCCCCGCGCGCGACTTCGAAACCGGCCTGGCGGAAACAGTGGACTGGTATCTGGCCAATGATTCCTGGTGGCGCCCCCTGCAGGAGCGCGTCTATCGCGGCCAGCGTCTGGGCAGGACGGCATGAGCGAGTTTCTGGTAATCGGGCGGAACGGCCAATTGGCCCAGGCGCTTGCCCATGTCGGCGGGGCCCGTGTGCATTGTGCCGGCCGCGATGAGGCTGACCTACTCGATCCGCAATCCCTTGCAGCCGCGCTGGACAGGCACGGGCCTAACAGCGTGATCAATGCAGGTGCGTACACATCCGTGGATGGCGCGGAGTCCGAACCGGAGGCTTGCCGCGCGCTCAATGTGGACGGCCCTGAGGCGCTGGCGCGGCTGTGTGCCGAGCGCGAAATTCCACTCGTACATCTGTCTACGGATTGTGTGTTTGATGGTGACCGGGATACGCCCTACCGTCCGCAGGATGCCACAGCGCCGCTGGGCGTTTATGGCCGCAGCAAGCTGGATGGGGAGCGCGTGGTCCTGGCTGTGGCGCCCCGATCCCTGATCGTGCGCGTGTCTTGGATCTTTTCGCAGTTCGGCAGCAATTTCGTCGCCACCATGTTGCGGTTGGCCCGGACACGCGACGAGGTGTCCGTCGTCAATGACCAGTATGGGTGCCCGACCTTCGCGCCGGCACTCGCCGCAGCCCTTCTGGAGATCGCGTCTGCTGCAGCGCGGCCGGATTTCGAGGCATGGGGCGTCTATCACCTCGCCGGCGCCGGAGAGACGGATCGTGCCAGCATGGCGGAGCGCATCTTCCGCGAGAGTGCCCGCCATGGCGGGCCGGTTGCCAGGGTGCGCGGCGTGGCGACCGTGGACTATCCGACGCCCGCCCGGCGGCCACTGAATGCCCGGCTCGACATGTCGGACACGGTGCGTGTATTCGGAACCGGATTGCCCGACTGGACGGACGGGCTGGAACAGACGGTCCGCCAACTGGTTACGGAGCAGGCATGATGAAGGGAATTGTTCTGGCGGGCGGAAAGGGCAGTCGCCTCTACCCGGCCACCCGCGGCGTGTCCAAGCACTTGCTGCTGATCTATGACAAGCCACTGATCCACTACCCGATCTCCACCCTGATGCTGGCAGGTATTCGGGACATCCTGGTCATCTCCACGCCGGAACATGCCGGCGCCTATGAGCGCCTGCTGGGAGATGGCAGCCAGTGGGGCATTTCAATATCCTACGCCCAGCAGGACAAGGCCAACGGGCTGGCCGAAGCCTTCCTGATCGGCAAGGATTTCCTTGACGGGCAGCCCTGCGCCCTGGCGCTGGGGGACAACATCTTCTATGGCGCCGGCCTGTCGGGACAATTGCAGGAGCTGGCCGGCCTGACACAGGGCGCGGCGGTATTCGCCTACCAGGTCAATGATCCCCAGAGGTTCGGCATCGTGGAACTGGACGGGGAGGGACGCCCTGTATCGCTTGAGGAAAAGCCCAGTGCGCCGCGCAGCAATTGGGCAGTACCCGGCCTGTATTTCTATGGACCGGACGTGGTCGAGGTCGCCGAACAGGTGACCCCGTCGGAACGCGGCGAACTGGAAATCACCTGCGTGAACCAGGCCTATTTCAACCGCGGGGAACTGATTGTCAGCCGACTGCCACGCGGTTCGACCTGGCTTGACGCCGGCACCTTCGACAGCATGCTGGAAGCCTCCCATTTCGTGCAGACCGTGGAGAAGCGGCAAGGGCTGAAAGTGGCGTGTCTTGAAGAGGTCGCCTGGCGGCGCGGCCTGATCTCTGACGCGCAGATGCGGGCGCTGGCGGATGATTACGGGAACGAGTATCGTGACTATCTCCTGACCCTTCTGGACGCTCCGGCCTGAACCGGCCTAAGCTGGGCGGGAAAGGAGTCGCGCGTGGCCACTTACGACCTGAAAGAAATCGAAGCCAGGATCGAGGCAAATCTGGCGGAGAAGGGGCCCCGGCTCGGCAAGGAACTGGCGGCTGATCTCTACGATGTTTCGAACCTGGCATTGTGGCAGGCCTGTTACCAAAGCCGCAAACTGCACGTCTCTCATTTTGCGAGCTACTATCTTCGCTTCGACATCACGCGCGAAGACCAGGTCCGGCTCAGCCCCTCCATCCTGAGGGATTTCCTGTCCTTCACCCTGTTCGGCCTGCCGGGACAGCGTGACAAGATGATCGAGCGGCAGGGCACATTGTCCAACATGCACCGCGAGATCAGCCGCGAGAAGCTGTCGGTCGCGCAGGCCGCGATGAAGCAGGTCTTCGTGACGCTGGGGCGGGAGATCCGCAGCCAGCTCTGCGCCTTCATTGCAGGTGACCTGTCCTACTATCTCGCGCACAACGAGCCGCGCGAGCACATGGCCACGGGTGAGATGGTGAAAGGATCTGATATCGATATCATCATCATTCTCAGCGAGTCGCTTCCGGATGATGTGCAGGACCGGATCGACACGGAGATGACCGCACTGAAGAATTTTTACCTGCGTCATCCCGAGCATCGCCACGAGATCGACTTCATCTGCAAACGCAAATCCGTCATGGAGCGCCAGTTCCAGTATTCAGACATTCACGACAAGATTGCGAGCAAGATTGCGTATGAGTCCATGTTCCTCGGCGGATCGCTGACGCTGTATATGGAAGTACGCGATGCGATGATCCGGACAGGCGTGGATCAGCTGATCGAAGCTGATTTTGAGCACGCCCTGAAAGACCGCAAGCATGCCATGAATACACTGCTGCAGGCATCCAGCGACGGACTAGATGAAGAGACCCGGTCCCTGTTTTACTTCTCCCAGGAGCGGGTCGAGTTTTCATGACCAACTGATTGAAGTGTTTGCCCGATCTTCATGTTTCGGGTGAACTTGATGTTTCCGGAGACAGTGCACGAAAGACTTTGTGCCTGGGGAGAGGAGACGCCCATGATGATTGCTCGCAAGGAAAGGTCCACCGGACGCACGCAGCGTTCCCTGCTGGCCGTCGTCTTGATGAGTGTGTCCGCCGTGACGCTGGCCGCATGTGCAGGAGGGGGAGGCGGGGGCCGCAGCTCGTCCGTCACGCCCATGCCGCCTCCGCCACCGCCTCCGCCTCCGCCGTCAAACCCGTTTCCGGACACGATTGCCGAGCGGTCCCAGTTCGAGACGCGCGAATACAATGCCACGGTCGGATTGCCGATCCTCGGCGCCTCGACCGCCTATGCCATCGGGGCAACCGGGCAGGGACAGACCATTGCCGTCATCGATACCGGCACGGATGCCGATCATCCGGATCTGCAGGGCGCTGTGGTGCAGGTCTTCGATGTGTGCGCCGACACGGCCTGCCCGGGGTTCAATGCGAATGGGGACCGGGTGAACATCACGCGCCAGCCGGGGGATATCGATTCCGGCGGCCATGGCACGCTTGTCTCCGGCGTGATCGCAGCACGCCGGCAGGACGATTTCACCACGTCGGTCGATGATAATGTGCCGAACGGCATACAGGGCGCGGCCTATGAGGCGTCGATCCTGGACATCCGCGCGGATTCTCCCGGCAGTTGCGGCCGCGCCGGTGAAGATGACGATTGTGTGTACAACGACAATACACTCGTTCGCGCGATCGACTATGCGGTGGCGCAGGGCGCAACCATCATCAACATGTCCCTTGGCGGCGAGATTGACGCGGACCCGACGCTGGAGAATGCCGTCCGGGCGGCGGCGGCAGCGGGCGTGCTGGTGGTTATCTCCGCCGGCAACGAGGCCGAGCCGGCCGGGACCGATGAGAACAACAATCCGACCGAGGCGACCGGGTTCCAGCCGACCGAGCCAGCCCATATTGCCGGGGAAGCTTCGTCTCTTGGCCGTGTTGTCGCGGTGGGGTCGATAGATCCAAACGGCGTGATTTCCGATTTCTCGAACCGGGCCGGCAGCTCGGCGCAGAATTACTATCTGCTTGCTCCGGGGGAGGACATTATCTCAACAGGCCCGGATGATGACGTCGCGTTTCCGGGCGATCCGACCAATGACGCCGATAGCGACGGCGACTATTACCGAATCTCGGGCACCTCCTTTGCAGCTCCTTATGTAGCCGGTGCGCTGGCCTTGCTGCTGGATGCCTTCCCGAATCTGCGGTCTCAGCCGGAAGTTGCGCTGCAGATCCTGCTGGATACCGCAACAGACTATGTGGACGCGTCCCCCGACCTGATTACCGGCCAGGTTGCCGGTACTGGTACCGACAGTGTTTCCGGTGTGGGGATCATGAACCTTGAGGAAGCCTTCCGTCCCCAGGGGCAACAGAACCTGGATTTAGGCATGGAAAAGGTCGGTTTTGTGGAAGCGCTGGCGCCCAGTGGTGGCGCGTTCGGCGATTGGGCGACCAATTCCGGCGCGTTCAATGGGCTGGTTTTTCAGGATCGGTATGAGCGTGGATTTCGGTTTGACGCGGATGCGCTGGCTGCGCGCCTGCCCGGCGATACGCTTGGGTCGCGACTGGCCGATTTCGGTAGCCGCGCCGACTGGGCCGCCGGGACCTCGCACAGGGTCGACGCCGGAAATGTCTCCTTCAGCTGGGCGCAGGCCCGCCTGACAGAAGACCCGACGGCGCCCTATCAGGATGACCCGCAATCCACCTTCCAGATGCGCTACAGCTTCGGGGACAGTCAGGTCGAAGTCGGACGGGGCGGTGCGCTGACCCATCTTGCGCCGGACGTGTCCCTGCTGAATGAGCCGGGTGTCGGCAACGCCTTCTCGACGGGCGGGAGCTGGGCCAAGTTCAGCCATGCCCTGAATGATGGTCTGGTCATGGATATCTTCTCCGCCGAGCAGGACGGTCGCAGCCAGTCCGGTTTCATGTTCGGCCGGGATGCGCACCGCTGGTCGGTCCGGGCCGGCGCGTCCTTCCTTCGGGATGAGGAATCTGCGCTGGGGGGCACGCTTCAGGCACGGTTCGGCGCGCAGGATGCAACCCTGATGACCGCCTATTCGGTCGAGGGAGCGATGTTTGCCGGGCAGGGATGGGTGCTGTCATCCGGACTGGAATTTGCCAGCGTGGACCTGCCGGGCATCGACACGGACGGCATCTGGACGAGCCGCTGGTCACTCGGAGCCGACCGGGCACTGGGGGAAGGGCGTCTGCATGTCATTCTGGCCCAGCCGCGGCGGGCCGAGACGGGGCACCTGAACCTCGATGCGCCGGTCGGAGTCGACCTTGACGGACAATTGATCCGGGATCTGGTTCAGGCAGACCTGACCCCGAGCGGGCGCCAGCTGGATTTCGAAACACGCTATGTGTTCGGTCTGACGGACAGCTGGTCCGGTGAGGCTGCGGCGGTTGTATCGACCTCGCCAAACCATATTTACGGGGCCGATGCGGAGGAGGCGGTCTGGATGCGCCTGTCGACGCCATGGTGAGGCGCTGGAGCGTGACCGGTTTCGCTTCCGGCCTTGTCCTGACCGGATGCACCTGGCTGCCGTTCGGCGAGCCGGCCTGTCCGGAGATCGTCGAGACATCGGCCTGGGTCAATCGCATGCCCGGGCCGGGGCAATCGGGGGGCAAGCTGCACGTCGTGGTCCGGCTGGCCGATGACCAGGCCTGGAAACTTTCTCCCGGCACTCAGGATGATGCAGGACGATTGCACCTGACCCTGTCAGAGGGGGGGCCGTCCGTGGCCGGCACAGCTGCCTACCAGCAGTCGCGAAAGCCGCTGCCGCAGCAGGTGGAAATAGAATGCCACGGCAAGACCGTGGCATTCATCGACAAGATTACAGTCGCCTACTGACCGGTGCGGCCGGTCAGCTTACGAGGCTGCGCAACTCGTCAACCAGGTCCGTGCGTTCCCAGCTGAATCCGCCATCTTCGGTCGGCGTGCGGCCGAAATGGCCATAGGCTGCTGACGGGCCGTAGATCGGCCGGTTGAGCTTCAGATGGGTGCGGATCCCGCGCGGGGACAGGTCGAACAGGTCGCGCAGGGCCTTGGCGATGCGGACTTCGTCCACCTTGCCGGTGTCATAGGTATCGACATAGATCGACAGGGGCTGTGCCACACCAATGGCGTAGCTGACCTGGATGGTGCAGCGGTCCGCCAGTCCTGCGGCGACGATGTTCTTGGCCAGATAGCGTGTTGCATAGGCCGCCGACCGGTCGACCTTGGATGGGTCCTTGCCGGAGAAGGCGCCGCCGCCATGCGGAGCCGCGCCACCATAGGTGTCGACAATGATCTTGCGCCCGGTCAGGCCGGCATCACCGTCAGGCCCGCCAATGACGAAACGTCCCGTCGGGTTGACATAGAACTTGTCTTCCGGCGGGAACCAGCCTTCCGGCAGCACGTCCTTGATGACCGGACGAATGATTTCGCGCAGCTGGTCGAGGGTCGCACTGTCCTTGTGCTGATGAGATACGACAAGCGCGTTCACGCCGACAGGCTTGGAACCGTCATATTGCAGCGTCACCTGGCTCTTTGCGTCCGGCTCGAGTTCCGGGTGCGTGCCGTCGTGCCGCAACTGGGCAAGCCGCTGCAGGATCTGGTGCGAATAGACCAGCGTTGCCGGCATCAGTTCCGGCGTCTCATTGGTGGCGTAACCGAACATGATGCCCTGATCGCCCGCGCCTTCCTCGGCAAACAGGCCTTGGCCCTCTTCAACGCCCTGGGCAATTTCCACCGACTGGCCGTGAACATGATTGGCGATTTCCATGTTTTCCCAATGGAAACCATCCTGCTCATAGCCGATCCGTTTCACCACATCCCGCGCCGTCTGATTCATTTCCTCGTGCGTGATCTCGGCACCATTGTTCGTGCGGACTTCGCCGGCCAGCACGACGCGATTGGTGGTGGTCAGGGTTTCAACAGCCACCTTTGCGGTGGGATCGCGCGACAGGAACAGGTCGACAATGGCGTCCGAAATCTGGTCGGAGACCTTGTCGGGATGGCCTTCGGAAACGCTTTCACTGGTAAATTCGTGGCTGGCGAGTTTCATGGGTCCTGTCTTTCTGTTCTTGGTCTTGCCTAGCGGGCAAAAACGACGGTTTTCCCGGAGTTGATGAAAATGCGATGTTCGGCATGAGCCTTCACCGCGCGTAGCAGGGCGTTGCCTTCCAGATGGCGGCCGCTTTCAATCATGTCAGCCGGGCTGAATGTGTGGTCGACCGCTTCGGTCAGCTGCGTGATGATCGGGCCTTCATCAAGGTCTGCCGTCACATAGTGGGCCGTTGCGCCGATCATCTTCACGCCGCGCGCATGGGCCTGATGATAGGGACGCGCACCCTTAAAGCCCGGCAGGAACGAGTGGTGGATGTTGATGCATTTCAGCTCGAGCCGTCGGCAGGCATCATCGCTGAGCACCTGCATGTAACGGGCGAGCACGACAAGGTCGGCTCCGGTTTCCTCGACAATGTCGAACAGGCGGGCTTCGGCTTCCGGTTTGGTTTCCTTCGTCACGGGCACATGGAACCAGGGCAGTCCCCAATGGGCGAAATCGTCCTTCAGCGTTTCATTGTTCGAGACGATCCCGACAATGTCGATGGGCAGTTCGCGCCGTCGGGCCGCATAGAGCAGCGTGTTTGCGCAATGCTCCGACTTGGACACCATGAGCAGGGTACGGACGGCTTCGCCTTCCGGATGAACCGACCAGTCTGCGCCGAGCTCCCGGGCCATGGATTCCAGATCGGCTTCAAGGCCGGACGGCAGGGCATCCGATGTGCCATGAAACACAAGGCGCGCAAAGAAGCGGCCGGTTTCCGCGTCGCCAAATGTCCGGGACGCGGCGATGAAGCAATCATGGCGCTCCATCAGTTTTGCCAGTCCGGCGACGAGACCGACCCGGTCCGGACAGGCAAACTTCAGGATATGCGAACGCGACACGGTTCGGAGCCGCCCTAGTAACGATAGTGTTCGGGCTTGAACGGACCGGCCGCATCCACGCCGATATAATCGGCCTGCTCGCCGGACAGTTCGGTCAGCTGCACGCCCAGTTTTTCGAGGTGAAGCATCGCGACCTTTTCGTCGAGGTGCTTGGGCAGCGTGTAGACCTTGTTCTCATACTGGTCGCCACGCGTGTGCAGCTCGATCTGGGCAAGCGTCTGGTTGGTGAAGGAGGCGGACATCACGAAGGAGGGGTGACCCGTGGCATTGCCGAGGTTCACGAGACGGCCTTCCGAAAGAAGAATGATCCGCTTGCCATCCGGGAAGGTGATCATGTCGACTTGCGGCTTGATGTTCGTCCATTCGAAATTGCGCAGGCCCTCGACCTGAATTTCATTGTCGAAATGGCCGATATTGCAGACGATGGCCATGTCCTTCATCGCGCGCATATGGTCGACGGTGATGATGTCCTTGTTGCCGGTCGCCGTGACGAAGATGTCGAACTTCGGCGCTGCTTCGTCCAGCGTCACCACTTCATAGCCATCCATGGCGGCCTGAAGGGCGCAGATCGGATCGACTTCGGAGACGGACACGCGCGCACCGGAACCTGCGAGGGAGGCGGCAGAGCCTTTGCCCACGTCGCCATAGCCGGCAACGAAGGCTTTCTTGCCGGCCATCATCACGTCCGTGCCGCGCCGGATCGCATCGACCAGAGATTCCTTGCAGCCATACTTGTTGTCGAATTTCGACTTGGTGACCGAGTCGTTGACATTGATCGCCGGGAAGGGGAGTTCGCCCTTCTTCTCGAGCTGGTACAGACGGTTCACGCCGGTCGTCGTTTCCTCGGATACGCCGCGAATGGCGGCCTTGGTCTTGGCGAACCAGCCGGGGGACGCTGCCAGGCGCTTCTTGATCTGGGCGAACAGGAATTTCTCCTCTTCCGAGCCCGGCTTTTCCAGGAAGGACGGATCGGATTCGGCGCGCTCGCCGAGGATCAGATACATGGTCGCGTCGCCGCCATCATCCAGGATCAGATTGGCGCCGGTGCCATCATGCCAGTGGAACATGCGGTCGGTGAATTCCCAGTACTCTTCCAGCGTTTCCCCCTTGTAGGCGAAGACCGGCGTGCCATTCGCCGCAACCGCCGCAGCGGCATGGTCCTGAGTTGAGTAGATATTGCACGACACCCACTGGACGTCCGCGCCGAGGGCCTCCAGCGTCTGGATCAGGACGGCCGTCTGGATGGTCATGTGCAGCGAGCCGGCAATCTTCGCGCCCTTCAGGGGCTGCGACGGACCGAACTCCTCGCGCGCGGCCATCAGGCCCGGCATTTCCGTTTCTGCGATGGCGATTTCCTTGCGGCCAAACTCTGCAAGGGAAATATCTGCGACGCGATAATTTTCGGCCATATCAATGATCCTTTATACGTTTGTATCGCGGCTAGCATGGTGCACGTTAAAAGGCAACGCGCGAAGTGCGCGTTGCCTTGATTGGACGTGCATCTGATGTTGGTTACCCGCCAAACGCCCGGATCGCATCCATGACGCGTGTCTGGTCGGCTTCTTCCAGATAGGGGTGCATCGGCAGCGCGATGACGTGTTTGCTCGCGGCTTCCGTGACGGGGAGGGTGCCGTCGGCGGGTTTGAAGCGGGCGCAGAAATCCTGTTCGTGGATTGGTACGGGGTAATAGACGGCGGTCGGGATGCCCTGACCGGAGAGATGCGCCTGCAGGCCGTCACGATCCTCGTGCTCAATGACATATTGTGCCCAGACGCTCTTGCCACCCGTGATGACGCTGGGCACGCGCTTCACATGTCCGGTCAGGCCCTCCGCATAGCGGTCTGCCACAATCTGGCGTTTCTCGATCTCGTCCGCGAAGATTTTGAGCTTTTCCAGCAGCACCGCAGCCTGGATCGTGTCGAGCCGTGAGTTCATGCCGACGCGCAGGGAGAGATATTTCGGGTCATGGTGGAAATTGCGCTCGGCAGCGTCTGTCGGCGTCACCTTGCCGTAGACGCGCAGGGATTCGATGCGCTCGGCGAGCTTGGCGTCGTTCGTGATGATCGCGCCGCCATCGCCGTAACAACCCAGCGGCTTTGCCGGGAAAAAGCTGGTCGTGGCGATGTCGGCCCAGTCTGAGGGATGCTTGCCGTTCAGGGTACAGCCATAGCCCTGCGCCGTGTCGGCAATCAGCTTCAGGCCGAACTCGTCACAAATGGCGCGGATTTCGGGATAGTTGGCCGGCTGGCCGAACAGGTCGACCGCGATTACCACTTTCGGCGTCAGTTTACCCTCGGCTTTCACCGCCTCGATCTGCTGGCGCAGATGCGCTGGGTCCATGTTGTAGGTGTCTGGCAGGATGTCGACGAAAACTGGCGCTGCACCGAGCCATGGCACGACTTGCGCTGTCGCAACAAAGGTGAAGGACGGGCAGAAGACCGCGTCGCCGGGTTTTAGTTCCCATGCCATCAGGGCAAGTGCCAGCGCGTCGGTGCCGTTCGCGCAGCTGACCGAATGCGAGGCCCCGCACCAGTCCGCCAGCTGTGTTTCGAGTTCCGTAACTTCCGGGCCGAGCACATAACGACCGCTCTCCACCACCGACTGAATGGCGGCATTGATGTCGGACTCGATGCGTTTGCGCTGGGCTTGCAGGTCGATGAAGGGAAGGGACACGGCAGGATTCCTCGAAAGGCTTGGATTGTCCCGGTTCACCTAGGCGGTGGGGCGGGAGCGCACAATTCACGACTTGTTACAAATGCACCATGGTGCGCGGATCAGGAGTCGGTCAGGGCGTTGTATTCCACGAACCAGTCGATGAAGCGCTGGACGCCTTCCTCGAGATCAACCTTCGGGGCATATCCGGTGGCGTCGGACAGGCGGGATACATCCGCAAACGTATCGACCACGTCGCCCGGCTGGAGAGGCGCAAATTTCTTGTCGGCGGTTTTCCCCAGCGCCGACTCCAGCGCGGTCACGAAATCCATCAGCGTGGCCGGGCGGCTGTTCCCGATATTGAATACCTGGAACGGCGCAGAAGACCGGTCGGGTGCGGAATAGGCGCCGCCAGCCTCCGGGATGGCCTCGGCGGACCGCAGGATGCCGTCCACGATATCGCCGACATAGGTGAAATCGCGGGAATGGATTCCATTGTTGAACAGGGTAATCGGCCGACCATTCTGGATGGCATCGGCAAACAGCCAGGGCGCCATGTCCGGGCGACCCCAAGGTCCGTACACTGTGAAAAACCGCAGCCCTGTGGTCGGCAGGCCGAACAGGTGGCTGTAGCTGTGCGCCATGAGTTCATTGGCGCGCTTCGTGGCTGCATAAAGCTGGAGCGGATGATCGACCGCATCCGTTTCCGAGAAGGGCACCTTGGTGTTCGCTCCGTACACGCTCGAGGTGGACGCATAGACGAGATGCGGCATACCGGCATGGCGACACGCTTCCAGCAGGTGGACAAAGGCGACAATGTTGCTTTGCACATACTCGTCCGGATGGTCCAGGCTGTGGCGAACGCCCGCCTGCGCCGCCAGATGAATCACGCGGTCAAACCGGTTGTCCGAGAACAGGGTCTCCACAAATGCCTTGTCGGCCAGGTCTCCCCGCAGGAAAGACCAATTGCCGGATGCGGTGGCGGCGGCAGCATCAAGCTCCGCCAGGCGCGCCTGTTTCAGGCGCGGGCTGTAATAGGCGTTGAGATTGTCGACACCCAGGACATCATGGCCTTCGTTGATCAGGCGTTGGGCCGTATGAAATCCGATGAAGCCGGCGGCACCTGTAACGAGGAATTTCATCAGCGAAGGGTTCCGTTTTTTCTGCGCTTCGCCGGGTCAGCCGGAAATCACGAGGCCTTGGCGAGATGGATATCGTTGTTCCGCTTTTCGCACAGGTCGGCAAATTTTGCCTTCCAGGCGTCCCCGAAATGTTCACCCACAAAGGAAACAACCGACTCGATGTCTTCCGGCGACAGGGATAGTTCCCATGGCGTGTGCAGGATTTCAAGCAGGTCGCGCAGGTATTGCTGGGGCTGGCGCTCCAGCATCACCGCACCGATCATGGACGGGTTTTGGGTCGATTGCAGCTTTGTGTCCTGCCACATGTGGAACATGTAGAACGGACCGCGATTGGTGTGCTTGTGCCGTTCGAAAGTGCACAGATTGATGTCGTGGAAGGCCACCCAGCGGCCTTTTTCCATGAAAGGCAGCACAGCCAGAAAGTCCAGGGCTGCCCAAGGATGGTAGTGGTGCGCGTCAATGAACGCGAACTCGACCCGGCCGACATCCTTCATGGCTTCCAGCGCGATCTTGCCCGTATGCAGCTTGTAGTTCGGCAGGTATTGCGGCACCGCCTCGGTCACGGCCTGTCCCGTCTTGTATTCGGGCTTGAGGTAGAAATCCTCGAACAGGTCGATGGCGTGCAGGTTGAACCCGTCCTTGCCGAGCGTCTTGGTCAGGGCATGCAGCAGGACGGCCGAACTCCATCCGCTGGCGACGCCGATTTCCACCGATGTCTTCGGGCGGGCAAAGCTGACAAGGCCAGACAGGAACGACACGTCATAGTCGGAAATATTGCCCCCGATCCAGTCCGGCCGGCGGGCCGTGAACTCCGGGTCGATGAGATCTTTTGACCGGGCTTCCAGTCCTTCCGACGAAATCAGGCGGGTCATTACCGTTTGCGGCATGGTCAGTTCTGTTCCTTGAATTATGCGTCTGTCCGCCAATCGTAGCGGTTATTGATCCTCATTTACAATCGTAGAAATGGTTCTGCGAAGTGCGTCATGAGTTCTTCCGGTCATTTTCCCGTATACTTTCAACAGGAATACGTCAGCTTTAAGGGCATGCAGGATTTTGAAGAGGGGATTGGTCGGCTGCAGAGTCTTCGGCGTGTCTAGAATCGCCATGACCTCTTCAAGGGACCGCTTCTGCTGTGTCGACAAGCCTGCCTGAACTTTCTGGCTCGGATAGAGGACGGCCCGGTTTGCCTGTTCGGCTTCGGTGAGCCAGCGTGGCCCCGTCGTTGCCGGCAGCATTTGGTCCAGCGCCTCGGCAGAGCGCGCAATGGCGATCTGCATGAGATGGAAGCCCAGGATCCGGCGGTCGGAAGAGCTTGTCAGGGAGGCCGGACACAGTTCCTGATCCGTCTCGATGGACAGGCGGATATCACCAAATCCCGGGTCTGACTGGGGCAGGGTGGCCGGATCGATCTCGATGTCGATGAAACCGGGCCGGGTGGAGACCATGTACGTCTCGAAGAATGTATCGCCAATTCGCATGTGAATCGACCGGACCGGAACGCCCGGCTCAGTGAATGCGAAGCCCTGAATGCGCAGGAAGATCCGCTCGTTTCCGCGGACCGAAGTCGAGAATTCGAGCGGGGCTTTTTTGCCGGTGGTCCAGCAGCCAGAGCGTTCGAGCCGCCCCCAATTGTCGCCCCGGATAATGTCGATCAGACGCTTGTGATCGGTCTTCTCCGAAAAGCACAGGCTCGACTGCGCCCAGACAACCGGCAGGTGCTGGTCCCTCAGCGGCACAGTATCGACGGCCGAGACGATCTGGCTGACGCTCTCGTCCCAGTCGACGAAGGAGAAAGTGCTGCGGATTTCTTCCTCGCGTGCGGTCAGCGCCGCGGGATTGTCGATGAAATGGCAGACCTTTTCCAGCCAGGCCTTGAAGTCGTACGGGTCGAGCAGTTCGGTCAGGTCCGGCGCGATTTCCGCCGTCGATGTGCTGCTGGAGGCAAGGCAGACCTTGCCATTGGCGAGGCTCTCGGCAACCGGCAGGCCCCAGCCCTCATACAGGGACGGGTACAGGGTGAATTTGCAGTTGCTGTAGAGCCAGTGAAGCTCCTCGTCGTCGACATCCTGCAGGAACTTCACCTTGCGGGCCAATTGCGGCTCGCCCGCAACCAGTTCCATGATCTGTTCGCCGCGCCACATGTTCCGTCCGACCAGGAGGAGCTGCGGTGCGCGGTTGCCGCGCTGCTGGACCAGACGGCGCCAGACATTGATCAGCAGGATGTGGTTCTTTCTGAGATCGAGCGAACTCACATAGATGACGAATTCCTGATCCTGCAGCGCGGCGCAGGTGTCGCTACGGTCCAGAAGGTCATCGCTGAGTTCAGCCTCTTCGGAACGAATATCTCCCAGACGGAATTTCTGGATCGGCTTCAGGTGCTCGCCCTGCGTGGCCAGGTACGCCGTCAGGTCACGTATCGTGCAGTCGGAATAGGCCAGGAAGGAATCGGCGCAATCCACCATGTCGGCAAGGTTCTGCACGAACACGTCGGCCACGTCGGACGGGTAGAGATGCCGGGCGGCATACTGAATGATGTCGTGGACCAGCAGGGTGAGGTTGAGCCCGCTCGCGATCTTCAGCTGGCGCAGCGCCGAGATGAAATTGGAATTGCGGATCCAGGCGCCGCCGAACATCAGGATACGTCCGGGCTCGACGGTTTGGGAATCGAGCCGCACGGCCTTTCCGGTCGCCTCGAGCTGGGTCAGGTGTTCGGTATCGCCACTGGCCAACGCATCAGCGATGCTCAGCCTGAGATAATTGTGGGTCTTGGAATTCCAGACAATCGGCACGATGCGGGCGCCATAGACGCTGAGCAAGGCTCCAAGGGCCTTTTCCTCAACGCGGGCGATGCCGGTTGGATGACCGGAATGGTGCCAGGACGTCGTCAGGTCGACATAGATCTTGCCGTCGCCGGGGGCGATGGCGGGAAGGGTGCCTGCGGCCGCATCATGTGCCGCAATCGCCTTGTCATAGACCTCGGCGGTTTCCTTCACATGCTTGGCCCAGGTGAACTCCTTGCGGGCGAGCTGCTTGCGCTTCTCGCGCAGGGCCTCGTCGCCAGCTTCGCCGACCGCGGCGTTCAGCGCGGCGATCAGCCCGTCGAGATCGGCCGGGTTCACATAACGGCCCAGGTCGCCGAAATACTCTTCTTCGGAGGACCGGTCGCTCAGCACGAGTGGCGCGCCTGCCGCGCAGGCTTCCAGAGCGGCCAGCGGCGCGCCCTCCGCCCAGCTCGGCAGGCAGAAGGCTGACGCCCCGGCAAACGCAGACGCCAGACGCGGATCATTCGGTTCGATACGCGGCACGAAAATGGCGGAGTCCGGTGCCACTTCGCGGACCAGCTTGCCATAACCTGCATTGCCGTCATGGCCGATGAAGACAACCGGCACATCCAGGCTGCGGGCGGCATAGGCCAGCAGCAACTGGTTCTTGCGGGACTCGATGCGCCCCACGCACAGGATGTACTTGTCGAGGCCGAACTCGGTCCGGAACAGGTCCGGATCGGCCCGGTCGAACCGTCCGGCATCGACCGGGTTGCGCACGATCGAGGCGGGTTTCGGAATGCCCGTCATCTGCTCGACGCAGCGCTTCTCATATTCGCTCAGGAAGATGAGGTGGTCGGCTTCGTGCAGGCAGGTCGCCAGCTTGTCGACATAGCCCGGGAAGGGCTCTGCCGGGGGGCGGCTGTCGGACGCCAGGATCTCCTCCTTCAGCGCGTTCAGGCCGGACTTGATCACACCGGGGGAGTTCAGATTGTGGGCAATCAGGGCCGGGATCGACCGGTCATAGGTCTCGCGCGGTGTAAGGTTCAGAAAGATCGGCGAGAAAACGGTCGGCTTGCCGGCCCGCCTTGCACTCGAAAGCGTGCTGAAGGCCGATTCGAGTGGCCAGCAATTGAAGACGTGAACGACATCGGCTTTCGCCTTCGCGGCCGGCGAATCCTTGGCCAGCGAGGCCCCGACGCCGATGCGCGCCAGTTCCCCGGCCGTCCTTGGGACGCGTACGGAGGGTCCGCCCAGGGTTGTGCCTTCGCCGCCATGCGTCAGCAGCAATGCGGAGATCTTGTCCGAGCTCGTCCTGGCGGCGCCATTGGCTCTCGCCGCCGCGGCCGGGGCCTTTCCGGACTTTGACACGATGCCGTGCTGGCGGGCGACCTTGTCGAACAGGTCGATATGCGCATTCCCCCAGGCCGACCAGGTCCGGTGGGCCACCGCCTCGCGCAGTTTCAGGCGCTCATCGACCAGACCGGTCAGCACCTTGCGCAGGGAGTCGGCATTGCCGGTCTCGAAGGGGATATGCGGATACTCGTCCACCCAGCCGACATCGGAGGCGATCACGGGCTTGCCGCAGGCCAGCGCCTCGAGCACGCACATCGGGCCGCCCTCATACAGGGCAGGGACCAGGACATAGTCCAGATCATTGTAGAAATCCGGCATCTTGCCGTCGCTGATGAAGGTGGACGGCCCCGGCCAGCCCTGGCCGGTAAAGCGCCATTCGATGCCCGGTACATCCATCACGTCGGCAACCAGTGCCTCGCCCTTGCGGCCGGTATGATAGGTCCGCCCGATGACGCCGATCCGCACTTTCGGCGTGAACGCGTCGAGATCGACACCCGGCGTGATCGTGGTCACATTCTTGATGCCGGCCTCGGCCAGTTCCTCGGCATAGCGCCGGGACATGCAGACCGAATGCTCGACATCGGAGGCGATGTCGAAATAGCGCTTGCGGGCATTCGGGTCGTTTTCCGAATGCGTGAAGAAGGCGATCTCGACCGGCCCGGCGCGTCGGTGGCGGCAGGAATAATTGATGTAATAGTGCAGGTCGGCAGACGGGTCGGGCTCGGTGCCATAGGACACCGAATTCGACCGCACGGCGATCTCCCGGGCCAGCTTCTCCAGAATCCAGCCCCGATCGGCGATCGTGATGTGCGTGCGAAATGACATGGCTGCTCTCTATCCCCAATTATACCTGCCCGGAGGCATCCCGCCGGATGGACTGCCGCAAGACATCAGGATGTGGCAAGCCTGTCCGCCCGGCAGGCTGGATCAAAATGCGATCGGACCGGCCTTGACGCGCTTTTCATCAGCTTCGCACATCAGTTGCACCAATCCGTTCAGGTCCACTTCGCGCTTCCAGCCGAGCTTTTCGTCCGCTTTCGCAGGCGAGCCGATCAGCAATTCCACTTCCGCAGGCCGGAAGAAGGCCGGGTTCACGCGCACCAGCGTCTTGCCGGACTTGCGCTCGATGCCGACCTCGTTCTCGCCTTCGCCCTGCCAGTCGAACTCCCAGCCGAAATAGGCGCCGGCAGCGTCGACGAAGGAGCGGATCGTGTGCGTTTCGCCCGTGGCCAGCACGTAATCGTCCGGCGTGTCCTGCTGCAGCATCCGCCACATGCCCTCGACATAGTCGGCGGCATAGCCCCAGTCGCGCTGTGCATCGAGATTGCCGAGCTCCAGCACGTCCTGCTTGCCGGCAGCGATGCGGGCGAAGGCCAGCGTGATCTTGCGGGTCACGAATTCCTTCCCGCGCAGCGGGCTTTCATGATTGAACAGGATGCCGCTGCAGGCGAACATGTCGAAGCTTTCGCGATAGTTCACGGTGGCCCAGTGGGCGAACAGCTTGGCGACGCCATACGGGCTGCGCGGATAGAAGGGGGTCGATTCGGTTTGCGGAATGGCCTGTACCTTGCCGAACATTTCCGATGTGGACGCCTGGTAGAACCGCGTCTTGCCACCCAGCGAGCGGAGCGATTCGAGAATGCGCATCACGCCCAGCGCGTCGGCATTGGACGTGTAGAGCGGCTGCTCGAACGACACGCCGACAAAGCTCTGCGCGGCGAGATTGTAGACCTCGTCCGGCGCCGACTTTTCCAGCACACGGCGGATGTTCGATTCTTCCAGCAGTTCGAAATCATGCAGGTGCAGCGAATCGGTGATGCCCAGTTCGTCGAGGCGGCCCGTGCTGATCACGCCGATGCGGCGCACGCCGCCATGCACTTCATAGCCCTTTTCCAGCAGCAATTTTGCCAGATATGCACCGTCCTGTCCCGTAATGCCGGTGATGAGCGCCGTCTTAGCCATACAAAAATTCCCCTACGGTTTCATCCCCGGCGCCACCTTGTGTTGCCCCGGGGACATGTCTGTGCCGAAGTGTCTAGCGGGCAGGTCCGGCCAAGGCCAGCAAAAACCTGACCCGCCGCTGCAAGCGAAACAAGCCTGTCATATTTCCGGCGGAATGGGCGGGAATCAGGCGGTTTGACGGGTTTGATCAGCGTTAACAGCCTGCGGCAGTTGACGCGCAAATTCGAGCAATTGACGGTCGAACTTGATGTACCGGTTCATGATCGATTTGGTGTAGCCAAAGCCCTTGCCGAGGCGCACGCGATTGCGCGACCGCTTCAGTTTTTCGGCTTCCTCCGGAATGTTCCATCCCAGCTTCTCGCCCAGCGCCTTCTGGCCTTCGGTCTGGGCTTTCTGGAACAGGATCATGTCGAGCGAGGCGAGCGTTGTCTTGGCCTGTTCGAGGTGTTCGGCACTGACCGGTGTCTTGCCGTCGACATTCGCGAAATAGCGCACCATGACATTGTCATTCTCGCTCATCATCGGCTTGAAGCGAACGAACTGGTCGAAGCTCATATCCTTTGTCTGCTCGCGGAAGGGGCGGTGCATCTTTTCCGGATCATCGGGATGCACATAGTGGAAATACCACGACACCAGCCGGTCGCCCGGCTCGCGCAAACTGGTGAACACGAAGCGGTCCGGGCTGAGATAGGGCAGGATGGCAGACGTGGTGTGCCCGCCTACGGCCGGATGCTTGTGAAAGGCCTCCAGCAGCGCGGCCCGTGCCTCGGGATCGGCCGCCTCGGCCCGCGTGATGAAGTCCGAGAAGACGGTCCCGAACCGTTCCTGGACCTCCGGGCTGGACCGGGGCGGATAAAAGGCCACCGGCCCGAGATTCTCTTCGATCAGCTTGTGAAGGGTCGTGCCAGCCGTCTTCGGCACATGGAGAAACGCTACTTGGGTCATCTACGGTTCGCTGCCACCGTTTCCTCTTGCGGGCAAGAGAAACAAAGCTCGTTCCTGATATTCAAGGATAGTATCGGGTGAAGTCGGCGCAGGCATTGCGAATGTTGGCGCTGTACTTCTGCGTCCATTCTGGATCGAAGTATTTGTGATCCTGAACGACCCTTGGTTTGTATTTCGAGTTCCCGCCCTTGGAAACTTTTTGCTTTTCAATGGCTTGTTGAATTTTGGTCTCGTCCGCAGCAAGTCCCGTGGCTTGCACAACTCGTCTGATTTCCCGAACGGGCGATTCTTTTAGGCCTTCGTAGCAGAGCACCATCGTGTTTTGGGGGCCGTTCGTGATCCACTTTTGCCAGAACGCCACATAATAATAGTACTCTCGGAGAGCGAACTGCCGAAAGTGTCTCACGGTATCGTTCTTCGGATGCTTGCGCACATGGAGATCAAAGTTTGAGTAAAGTCGTTCAATGGGGCGTCTTACTTGAACAAGGTTCAGGTCCGCCGAATCCATCGGGTCTGTGAGTTCGAAGTCATGGCTTTTTTGTAGGAAGACCTTGATCGGCTCATTTTGATATTTCGAGCAAGGAATGCTCTTGCAACAGTTGTCAAAGTAGTCGTGTGCCCACGGGAAATAGAAAGAGCAATAACCAAACTCTTCTCCCAGATAGGTCATCAATATTCTATGGAGAAAGTGATGCCCTGAACGTGGCATAGATGCGCCACCAATCAAGAAAGGTTTGGCCATAAGAGGTTTAATCCTAAGGGGTTTATCGACCGTAGGATTCACAGAACTGTGATTCCCTAGATTGGCAGCCGTCTAACTGATTGTGTGCTGTGCCGCAAGAATCTCGCAATAGGGTAATCGAACAGAATTCCTATTCCGATATGTCGCTACCGTTTCTAATAGTCTTCCAACTGATCCCATCTGAATAGACTAGCTGAGCCCCTCCAACAACATCCGTAGCGTAGGCGATAGTGCCGGCTCCAACGACCGAGGCATCTGGCAATGAACCAACTGCAAATTGCCCGACTCTTGCTGGACCATTCACATGGAGGCGTGTGCTAGGACTAGTATGCCCGACGCTGACATTTTGAGTGGAGTCGATATACAGAGCGATGGTCCCCTCCGTAAGCAATCGAATACTGTCCACCGCGGTGCTAGAGCGCGTAAACACGAGCGCTTGTTGAGCTACGGTCCCTGCGTCGTTCATGGTCTGCACAAAGAAGTTTCCGCTCCCGCTGGTCACGCGCCAGATGCGCTCATCTGGAGCATAATCGGTCTCTACCAAATAGAATCCCGGACTTCCTCCGCTAGACGCAACTAGCCCCCCAACATCCAGCGTATAGGCCGGGGTGTCGGTGCCGATGCCGAGGCGGCCCTGGTCTGTGTCGGCGGTGAACAGGCTGGCCCAGCCTGCGCCATCATACAGCAACAGCGTGTCGTCTGCGATGCACCAGGCGCGCCAGCCGGCCTGCGGCGTGCGGAACGTCCAGGCCCCGTCCTGCCAGCTGGCGATCTCGGCGGCGGCCCGGCCGTCCCATGCGCCCGTGGCGCCTTCCGGCAGCAGATAGCCATCGCCCTCATTCGGCGCGGCGGGCGGGGTGGCAAGGTCCCGCGCCTGCACCACCAGCTGGACGTGAACGTCCAGCGCGGCCAGCGACTCATTGACGGTGACGTGCTTTTGCGCCTGTGACGGCTGGAGATAGGGCAGGCCGAGCCGCGGCGAGAAATCAGTCATGCGAACGCTCCTTCAGGATGGCCGTCCAGCATGACATGGGCGCAGGCGCGTCGGATTGGGGCGCGGCCCGCCGCCGCGCACCGGGCCTCAGGGCGCGAGAATGACCTGCGCCGCGTCATCCCATTGCGGCGGCGTGAAGGCGCGGGCCTGCGCCGCCGCTCCGGCCAGTTGGTCCGGGGAGTCCAGCCAGTCCTGCAGGGCGCGTGTCCACGCGGCGGCATCATCTGCCGGCAGTCGCCGCATGCCCTCACTGGCCAGCTCCCGTGCCACCGGCAAATCTGCGGATACGAGGCAGGGTGTCCCCGCAATCAGGCTTTCCACCGGCGGCAGGCCCCAGCCTTCGGCGGCCGACGGGTACACGGTGAAGGCAGCATGCCGGTACAGCGCGGCCAACTGTTCCTGCGGGCAATTGTTCAGGATGATCACCCCGTCTTCGCGCAGCCGGGCCTGATGGGCCGGGTCCTGAAACCGTTCGAAGCCGGGCAGCGGACGGCCCACCAGAACCAGCCGGGCAGACTGCGCCGCCGCGCTCGCCTCGCGGGCGGCGCGCCAGCAATCGATCAGGAAATCATGCCGCTTGCGCTCGCTCATGGTGGCCACATACAGCGCATAGGGCGCGGCAATGTCTGCAGGAGGTTCATGCGCCGCCGGCGTGTCCGGCAGGTCGGCCATGCCGGGCAGGATCCGGCGGATCGGCCGGTCCAGCCCGTGCGCGGCCGCGAACGCCCTGATCTCGTCCTCCGATTGCTGGGAAATGGTCAGCACTGTGTCACAGATCTGGAGCAGGCGGAGCAGGCGGGCCTTGAACGCGGCTGAGGTCTCGGCGTCGAACGTGTCGGGGCGGGTGACATAGAGAATGTCCGGCACATGTACGTGCAGTTTCAGCGCGTTGCGCGCCACCGTCTCGGCCAGATCGTCCAGATACCGGTCATTCGAGATCCAGGGATGGCCCAGCACCACCAGCCGCGCGCCACGCGGCAGGTCCGGCAGGCGGGTGCGCGGTTCCGGCACCAGGCTGACGCCCAGACGGACCTGTCCCAGGCTGGCATCATCATGCCGCGTGCGGGCCGGGCCTTTCCGCGCGCGTTCCAGCAAATGGTGTTCCGGCAGGACCACGGGGGAAAAGCCGGGTTTCGCGCGGCGCAACAGGCCAAGGGCAGACCGGTTGAGGCCGCCGGGCAGGGCGTTCAGCGTGTGCTTGAACAGGGTCAGCCCGCGCCGCGCCGGGCCCGGGCCGCGCTCCGGCTTCAGGGTCAGACGGCCGGCCGATACGGGCGATATGCGGATCTCGGCCGGGCGGCACAGAATGTCATGGGCGTCCGGGTCGGGGGCGGGCCGGTCCGCCAGCGGGCCCATGGCCGGCGTGCCGAACTGGTCGGCCGGCACATCGAAATGCCGCCGCGCCAGGGAACTCCAGGCGATGGTCTTGAGATCCGGCTTCCGGTCATGCAGCGCGCGGCCCAAATCCAGCTCCACGCGCGGCACCCCGGTCAGCGGTTTGTCATTGCGAAACTGGTGCGCCAGATGTGTCGCGTCCAGCAGCACGGCATCGGTCTGGTCCACGCTCCGGCATTGCGCCGCATCGTAGACTGCCAGCGTATTGTCCACGTGCCGCTCGATGCTGTAGCGCTCGCTTGTATAGGCCGAGCGCTGCTGGCGGCGTTCATCGGAGTCCGGCGTATCCAGCTGGGCCTGGGCAGCGTCCCGAATGGCGATCAGGTCGCACGGATGGGCATAGCGGGCCCAGTCCCCGAAATATTCCCGCTCGGATGAGGTCGCCGACAGGATCAGCGGCGTGCCGGCCGCCCCGGCCTCCAGTGCCACAAGCGGCGCCCCCTCGCTCCAGCTTGGCAGCAGCATGGCCCGCGCCGCCTTGTAGGCGCTGGCCAGCAGGGCGCGGTCGTCGATGCGTTCAATATGAATGAATTTCGGTCCCGCCCAGCGCTTGAGTTCGGCGAAATAGTCGGCGTCCCCGACATGGCCGATGCAGACCAGCGGCACATCCAGCTCACGCAGGGCGAAGGCGGTCAGCGCCTGATTCTTGCGCGGTTCGATCCGGCCCACCATCAGGAAAAAGTCGCGCACGCCGAACGCGTCTGTGAACAGGCTGGCATCGCCTGACACCATGGTGGCCGCATCGACACCGTTTGGAACGATTTGACACTGGCTGACATCGGCGCCGATGGCGCGCAACAGCCCCTGTTCGTACTGGCTGAGGCAGATCACATGGTCGGCCAGCGCGACCTGACGCCGGATCATGTCGAAATGACCCGACTCGCCCTGCCGGGGCGGAATCGCGCTGTCAGGGTCCCAGAGCGGCGTCATTTCCATGATCAGCTGGGCGCCATCCTCCACCTGGCGGTCAGAGATCGAATCCCGCAGCAAGTGCTTAACGGCGGTATCGTAGAAGGCCCGGTCGGCCAGGTTCAGCATGATCGGCGAGAACACGACCGGGGCCCCCGTGCGCCGGGCCAGTGCCAGTGTCTGCAGCGCCGTCTTGAGGGGCCAGGAATTGAACACATGGATCAGGCTTGGCGACGCATCGGCGGCGAGCGCATCCTGAATGGCGGCGGTCCAGG
This sequence comes from Hyphomonas sp., assembly GCF_017792385.1. NCBI lineage: Bacteria > Pseudomonadati > Pseudomonadota > Alphaproteobacteria > Hyphomonadales > Hyphomonadaceae > Hyphomonas > Hyphomonas sp. The sequence continues at coordinate 2,106,907 of NZ_CP051230.1, forward strand.
TGGCATCGCCGCCCCGCTGGTGGATTTCCCGCTCGATCTGTCCGATCCGCGTCGTCGGTCCGCCGCGCGTCGTCCGCTCCGATCCGTGCGAAACGAGCCAAGGGCGGGAAGTCCCCTCCGTCACGCCGCTCACCGCTCCGACGTCGGGTTCAGCTGCTTGCGGCCAGCTTTCCGGCGCTTGGGGGCGTCCTCGTTCGCCTCAGTGCGCTGTTTGGCGGGGCGGGGCTTTGTGCCCTTGCCGGACGGTTTGCCTTGCTGTTCCACACGCTCGGCTTGGCGTCGCTGCGCGCGCAATTCCTCGCGCCTTGCCTCGCGGGCCTCCTCGCGCCGTTTCTCACGTCTGGCTTCGATCCGTTTTTGACGGCGCGCGTCGTCCCGTTTGGCTTCTCGGACTTCTTCGCGCTTGGCTTCCCGTCTCCGCGCACGACTGGCCTCGACCCGTCGCTTGCGGCGAGCCTCTTCGCGTGCAGCCTCGCGCTCGGCAATTTCCTCTGGCGTCAGATGTGCGGTTTCATAGATCTCCAGCACGTCCTCGACCGTGCCGAAGGCGCGCAGCTGGCCCCGGTCCAGCCAGGCGAGCTTGTTGCAGGACCGGCGAATGACCGAGTGGTTGTGCGAGGCCAGGATCATGATGCCCGCCTCGTCCACCAGCTTGCGCAGGCGTTTCTGGGCCTTGTCCTGGAACTCCGGGTCTCCGGCGCCCAGCCATTCGTCCATCAACAGGATGTCGGCATTGAAGGCCGTTGCGCAGGCGAATTTCAGCCGCATCGCCATGCCGTTCGAATAGGTCCGCACGGGCATGTCCAGATATTCGCCCAGTTCGCAGAAATCGATGATTTCCGGAAGCTTTTCGAGCACTTCCTCGCGGCGGAACCCTGCCATCAGGCCGGAGATGAGAATGTTCTTGTATCCGGTCGCTTCCGGCTGGATGCCGAGGCCCAGCGAGAACAGGCCCGCAATGTGGCCTTCCACGCGGATATAGCCTTCAAGCGGCTCGAACACGCCGGCGATCACGCGCAGCAGGGTCGATTTGCCTGACCCGTTGCGGCCAATCAGGCCCAGACGGTCGCCGTCCTTCAGGTCCAGCGAGATGTTCTCCAGCGCCACCACACTGCGCGTGCGGCTGGAATCGTCCCGGATCAGAGAGCCGGCGCCGCTCAGCCGATCTTCCGGCATGACCTTGGAGCGATCCGATCCCAGGATCGGATACGACAGGGTGACATTCTGGAGCAGGATCGAAGCCATGTCGTCAGAGCCAGAAGATGATTCGCCGCCGGGCGAAAACGAGAAGGGTGAAGGACGACACCAGAAGCACCGCCGTGATCGCCAGCACGATCTGGAAACTCTGCACCGGCACCGTACCCGTCAGCAGCGGGTCCCGGAAAGCCATCACGAAGTGCGCGAAGGGATTATACTGGAGATATCTCCACAGCGGGCCGATCTGCTCGGGAAGCCAGAAGATCGGGGTCAGGAAGAACATGACCCGCATGATGGCCTGAATGAGATGTGACACGTCGCGAAACCGCGTGCACAGGGTGCCGAGAATGAAATGGATCGCAAATGAGCACAAAATGAACAGGGAAAACGCGACTACGGACCATAGCGCCGTCCAGGTTGGCGCCACCTTGTAGATCGCCAGCAGCGCCACCACGACGAGAAAATTGTAGAAGGCCAGGATCAGCGATCGCGTGATGCTGATGCAGACAAACAGCGTCAGCGGCAATCGCCCGCCCTTGATCCATCCTTCCGACACCACAAACACATTGCTGCCGTCCGCAACGGACGAGCTTATATACATCCAGGCAAAGAAGCCCAGCGCAACATAATTTGTAAAAAACGCATCATCCGTCGGCGCCATCCGGCCGAAGATCAGCACCTTGACGCCCACGAACAGGGCGAACGACAAGGTCGTCCACAACACGCCGATATAAGTCCGCTTGAACCGCCGGTTGATGTCCTCGATCGCCAGCGCCATCCACAGGCGCCACCTCGAAAAACCGTCGGCAATGTCCTGGATCGCGGCCGCACGCTGACCCTTGCCCAATTCGTAAACGGCTAGCGACATCTTTCCTCCCGGACGGCAGAAGCAGAGGAGGTTGATCGTCGGTCTGACGGCCTAAGTCAACCGCGAGGGCACACCAAAAGGGTGCCCTGTCCGAGGCTCCGCGCGGCCGCCTGCTCCGCGTCTTGTTTTCGCCACGAACTCTCCTATGACTGTCGTAATTCTTGCATTCGTACAGTAACCGGGCAGGCAGATTCCTTATCTATGGTGGCCAAGTTCATCCAGCCGCTCTGGCGCGCCCTTCCTGCTCCGATCCGAACCGGTTTCTGGGGCTGGTTCCATCAGGCTTCGCTGGCCCGTCCCCCGGTCTCGCCGCCGGGCATCGAGCCTGGCGACCGGGTCGTGATCGCCGGCATGTTCCGCTCTGCCAGCGGCCTTGGTGCCTGGGCCCGGTCGAATTATCGCATTCTCAAGCAGGCCGGGTTTGACGTCGTTGCAGTGGATGTCAGCGAGTACCTGTCAGTTGCAGATCTTGAGTGCGACATTCCCTTCTCTCCGTTTCCGGCGGACCCGACCGGCACCCTGATCCTGCATGTGAACGGGCCGGAAACGCAATATTGCCTGCGCATGCTGGGCCTGCGCCGCGGCCGTCGGTGGCGGGTCATCGGCGCGTGGGCCTGGGAACTCGAAATCTTTCCCGCCGGATGGGAGGAGGCCTTTCCCTTCCTGTCCGAAATCTGGGCCCTGTCGGATTTCGCTGCGGCCGCCTTCCGTCGTCACGAGGCCGCGCCGCCGGTGCGTGTGTTACCCATCGCCGTTGCCCCGGACGGAGCGGTGCGTCCTCAAGACCGGCCAAGCGAACGCCCCTATACCGTGCTGGTCATGGCCGACGCCCTGTCGACTCTGGAGCGCAAAAACCCGGTTGGCGCAATCCGCGCGTTCCGCTTGGCGTTTGCCGACCGCACTGATTGCCGGCTCATCCTCAAGGTCCGGAATCTCGACACGGCGCCCGAAGCCCGTGCCAGTTTGCTGGCCGAAATCGGGGACGCAGCCAATATCGACCTGGTTCAGGGTTCCTTGTCCGAAGCAGAACAGATGTCGCTCATTTCCGGGGCCGATATCCTGATGTCATTGCACCGGGCAGAAGGGTTCGGACTGGGGCCGGCCGAAGCAATGACTCTCGGTGTCCCGGTAATTGCCACCAACTGGTCCGGCAATCTGCTGTTCATGGACACGAATTCCGCCGCGCTTGTTCCCTATGAGCGCGTGCCGGTGCCCGAAGGATGCGCGCACTATGATCTCGTCGGGGCTGAGTGGGCCGAGCCGGACGTCGAGGTGGCGGCGGACTGGCTGCGCCAGCTGGAGGCCGAGCCGGATCTGGCGCGCAGTCTTGCCGAACGGGCGGCGCAGCATATCAATGCCATCTGCGGAATTGCTGCGGTTCAGGCAGGGGCGCTCCGGTTCCTTGAACACCCCGGCCGGGCGGACGTTCAGGAAACTTCCTGATCCCGCACCGGAATGGTCTGAATGCCCTGAACCGGCATGCGGACATGCGGTACCCTTCGGCTCATCCGCAACGGGTTCCACATCATCGTGCGCGCCAACTGGCCGATCGACACCTTTCGTTCGCGAACGCGCCACTTCGCGCCGGACAGCACGTCCGGAAGACCGCGCAGCCCGTCCCAATTTCCCTTGAGCGTGGGCACCAGCCTGCCCAGCAAGGCGTTCCGTGCGATCAGGTAAAGACACAACACGATATGCATCGGCAGGGTCAGCAGCAACAATGGCAGCGGCATGTTCTTCACATAGGTCCACAGCCTGTTGCGCGTGCCGTGATAGGTGGAAAACGGGCTGCCGACCCCGGAAATGGCGCTGCCGGCATGGTATACTTTGGCATCCGGCAGGAACCAGCAAGGCTCGCCCGCCAATTGGAAGCGGAAGCCCAGATCGACATCCTCGCAATAGCAGAAGAACCGCTCGTCGAACCCGTTATGGTTGAGGAACAATTGGCGATCGATGATTGCTGCCGCCCCGCAGGGGCTGAAGCATTCGCCTTCACCCGGCATGGCCGTACGAGGATGGCCGAATCCGCCACGCCAGGGAATGCCCATGATCAGATAGGCGTCGCCGGCGCCATCGATGATTTCCGGATCCTGCAAATCATATTGGGCGGACGCAAAAACGCGGCAATCAGGATGCCGCTGGCTCGCTGACATCACCTGATCGAGCCAGTCCGGCGCCGCAACAGCATCCGGATTGAGAAGCGCCAGCCATCGTCCACGGGCCAATCCTGCGCCCAGATTGTTGGCGGCCGCAAACCCCAGATTGTCGTCATTCCTCACAAGCTGCGCATTGGGAAGACCCGTCAGGTCCAGCGCGTCGGCAGACCCGTCTGTCGAGGCATTGTCGAGGACGATCAGCTCAAAATCCCGGAAGGTCTGTCTGGACAGCGACCGGACGGCATCCTGCAGGAAGTGGCCGCCATTATAATTCACGATGATGACCGAAAAGGTGGGGCTTTGCATAGGAAGCTTCTTGTCGATTGCTGGCGGCGGACCTGAATGCCGACAGAGTCCCCCCGGACCGAATTGTCTTGGTGGCGCGGTTTCCACCTTTTGGTCAAGTTGTAACCTCCGCAATCCGGTGGGACGACCAGTTGGTTACATATGGAACTATATAGCGATCTGCGCTAGGCTCCCCGCATGACGCATTTCGAGGGCAAGAACAGATACGAGAACGCGCCGCGCGCGGCCGACTTCACCATTGATCAGGCCTGGCATACCTATAGCGCCGCCGAGCATGACCGATGGGACCGCTTGTTCCGGCGCCAGCGCGAGATCGCAAAGGGCCGCGCCAGCGAGACGGCCCTGCGCGCGATGGCCGAGCTGGAGCTTTCGGCCTCCGGTATTCCCGACATGAATGTTCTGTCGGACCGTCTGGAATCCATTACGGGATGGCGGGTTGTGCCGGTGGCCGGGCTGGTGCCGGACGAAGTGTTCTTCGACCATCTTGCCAATCGCCGCTTTCCGGCCGGTGCCTTCATCCGGCCGGAAGCCGAATTCGACTATCTGCAAGAGCCAGATATCTTCCACGACATCTTCGGACATGTGCCGTTGCTGGCGAACGACGTGTTCGCGGATTTCATGGAAGCGTATGGCAAGGGCGGCCAGCGCGCCATGAAACTCGGCCAGTTGCATCATCTCGCTCGGCTCTATTGGTACACGGTCGAATTTGGACTGATACGCGAACCGCAAGGCTTGCGCATCTATGGGGCAGGCATTCTGTCGAGCCCGCGCGAGACAGTTTTCGCACTGGAAGATGACAGTCCGAACCGGATTGCCTTCGACCTGCAGCGCATCATGCGCACCAGCTACATCATCGACGATTTCCAGCAGACCTATTTCGTGATCGACAGTTTCGATGCGTTGCTGGAGGCCTGTTACCAGGATTTTGGCGATGTGTATGGAAAGGTGAAGTTCCAAGCCGACATAGACGCCCACGAGACCGTGCCGGAGGACAAATTGATCCATCGGGGCACGCTGGACTATTTCCGGGACAAGGTGGGAGTCTAGCCGACGCTGAGCGCGAGCACCCGGCTGATCTGCGAATATGGCAATCCGCTTTCCGTGTGCCAGTGATTGAAGGCGTGCTGGACCGACTTCAACGCTCTTGCTGTTGATGCCTCCGCTGAGTCCAGCACACGTTCGCGCACAAGCGCCGCACAGACGTCACGGGATGTGATCCAGGCGTCCCAGCCCGCAAACCGAAGAAAGTACTGTCCGGTTGCGCCGCCGAGGCGTGATCCCTTGCGACGCAGCAGAGCAAGCAGGCCGGTCTGGTCGTCGGCGGGCCAGGACGCGAGAAACGCGCCGAAACTGCCATGTTCCCTGGCGGTGTCGGCCACGAATTTGGCATTCTCCAGCGTGGCCCGGATTTTCTGGCCATTGCGCACGATCCGTGTATCGGAAACCAGACGGTCCATCAGGTCTTCTGCAAAAAAGGAGAGCCGAGCTGGATCGAACCCTTCAAAGGCCGCTTCGAAACCATCCCATTTTGCGTCGATGACTTTCCAGTTGAAGCCCGCATTGAACACGCAGCGGGTCATGGTCGCGAGCAGCCGGTCATCGGGCACGGTTTCGAGCCTGTCCACGAGATGTGTGTTGCGGGACAGGTCCAGCACCGTCGCGCGGTCGCCATGATGGTGCGCCGCCAGATCGATGATGCGGTCAAATGGGGTCATGGAGCCTCCTGCCAGGCACATTGTCCCAACTGCTTCAATTGTCCAAGAGCCTTGACCGGGCAGGGAAAAGCGGGGATCGCTGGAGTATGCATTATGTTCCCCGAATTCTCGTGACCGGCGGTGCCGGTTTCATTGGCTCCTTCCTTTGCGAGCGTCTTCTGGACACGGGCGCGGAAGTGCTCTGCGTCGACAATTTCTTCACGGGGCGACGCACCAATGTCGCCCACCTGCTGGACAATCCCCGGTTCGAGGTGATGCGTCACGACGTGACCGTGCCGCTGTTTGTCGAAGTGGACCAGATCTACAATCTGGCGTGCCCGGCGAGCCCGGTTCACTATCAGTTCGATCCGGTTCAGACCACGAAGACGAGCGTCCATGGTGCGATCAACATGCTGGGCCTGGCCAAGCGTACGCGGGCGAAAATCCTTCAGGCCTCGACATCGGAAGTCTATGGGGATCCGGAGATTCACCCGCAGACCGAGGAGTACTGGGGCAATGTGAACCCGCTCGGTCCGCGTGCCTGTTATGATGAAGGCAAGCGGTGTGCAGAGACCCTGTTCTTCGATTACCACCGCCAGCACCAGGTGAAGATCAAGGTCGCCCGGATCTTCAATACCTATGGTCCGCGCATGCATCCGAATGATGGTCGCGTCGTATCGAATTTCATCGTCCAGGCCCTGAAGGGGGAAGACATCACATTGTATGGCGATGGCGAGCAGACGCGCAGTTTCTGTTTCGTGTCTGACCTTGTCGACGGGCTGATCCGGTTGATGAATACCGGCGATGAGGTCACCGGGCCGATCAATCTCGGCAATCCGGGGGAGTTCACGATCCGGCAACTGGCCGAGAAGATCATCGAGTTGACGGGCGCCCGCTCGAAACTGGTCCATCTGCCGCTGCCGCAGGATGATCCACGTCAGCGACAGCCGGATATCACACGGGCCCGCCAGACACTGGACTGGGCACCGACTGTGCCGCTGGAAGATGGGTTGAAGCCCACAATCGCGTATTTCGAAAAAGAAGTGCAGGCGATGCTGGGGTGAGCCTCACGGCCTAAGGCCCCGGTCAGGCATCAAATCCGAACGTCTGATCCTCCGGATCGATTATGTCGCGAAGCAAACCTGGATTTGATGGTGGGCCCGGCAGGATTTGAACCCGCGACCAAACCGTTATGAGCGGTCCGCTCTAACCAACTGAGCTACAGGCCCCAGCGGCCTGTTTTAACGTGCTTCCCTGCCTTGGCAATGTGCTGAATGCTTTGGCAAAACCGCATCCCGGCCGGATTTTGTGGCAGGCATGTTGCATGGCCCCGTCGCAACACCTAGACGAGACACGGGGCGCTTCATGGCAGGGATTACGAACTTCATGCAGGGACGGTCAAAACGCATTCTCGTGCCGGGTGGAGCCGGCTATATCGGCTCTCACACTTGTGTCGAACTGATCAATCGGGGCTACACGCCGGTGATTGTCGACAATTTTGTCAATTCCAGCATCGCTTCGGTGGACCGGATCCGTCAGATCACCGGCGCCAATGATGTGCCTGTGATCGAGGCTGATATTCGCGACACGGCCGAGATGGTTCGAGTTCTGCGCGAGCACGAATGTGAGGCCGTCATTCATTTTGCGGGCCTGAAGGCGGTCGGGGAGTCGACCGCCCAGCCGCTCGACTATTACAGCAACAATGTTCAGGGATCGCTGAGCCTACTGGAAGCGATGAAGCAGGCCGGAACCGGGCACATCGTCTTCTCATCCTCGGCGACCGTGTATGGCACGCCGGTGTCGCTTCCCTATACGGAGAGCCATCCGCTGGCGCCGACCAATCCCTATGGCATGACCAAATATGCCGTCGAGCTGATGTTGAACGATCTCGTCGCGTCCAGGGCCGGGATCAATGCCGGCATTCTGCGCTATTTCAATCCGATCGGCGCCCATCCCTCCGGCCTGATCGGGGAAGACCCGAATGGCGTGCCAAACAATCTGATGCCCTTCGTGGCACAAGTGGCCGTGGGGCGGCGCCCTCACCTGAACGTGTTCGGCAATGACTATGACACGCCGGACGGCACCGGGGTGCGGGACTATATCCATGTCGTGGACCTGGCCGAAGCGCACATTGCGGCGCTGGAAAAGCTGCTGGCGTCGCCGGACAGTTTCACCGTCAATCTCGGCTCCGGCATCGGCCATTCTGTGCTGGACGTCGTGAAAGCATTCGAGCAGGCCAGCGGGCGGGACATTCCACTCGAATTCGTCGACCGCAGGCCCGGCGACCTGCCGGCCTACTGGGCCGATCCGACCCATGCGATGGAACTTCTGGGCTGGCAGACCCGTTTGACGCTGGAAGACATGTGCCGGGACCAGTGGGCATGGCAGAGCGGGAACCCGAACGGCTATCCCGACGTCAAAATCGGGGCGGCGTGATCGCAAGTTCGACACAATGCACTGCTAGCCACTGGGTCGGTCCGCGAATGGAGGAGACCCTATGCGAAATTTCCGGAACCTGCTCATTGCATCCAGCGCTGCCATCATGGCGGCCACCTTGCCTGCCTGCGCGCAGACGAGTGCCTTGTCACCTTCTGGAGGCAGCAGCCAGATGACCTATCATCCGAATTCGATCCAGCCTGAAACCACGCTCGACATTTCGGCAAATGCCAAGGTCCAGCGGGCACCCGACATTGCCTACATTACCGCCGGCGTGAACGAAGAGGCCGAGACGGCTGTTGCCGCGATGGCCGCGCAGGCCCGTGCGATGTCCAGCATGATGGATGCGCTCAAATCGGCGGGGATCGCTGACAAGGACATGCAGACCTCCAACATCTCCCTCAACCCGGTCTACGACTATGTCGAGGAAACCGACAGAGCGGGCCGGCGCAGCGGCAAGCAGGTATTGCGGGGCTATGCAGCCTCCAATCAGCTGACCGTGAAAGTGACCGATCTGGACGGGCTGGGCGAAACGCTGGACAGCCTGGTCGCGGCCGGTGGCAATACGTTTTCCGGCCTGAGCTTCGGGCTTGAGGATTCCAGCGAGGCGCGTGACGAAGCGCGGCGCAAGGCGGTTGCCGACGCGATGGCCAGGGCGGAGCTGTATGCCGACGCCGTCGGCATGCGCGTGGCCCGCATTGTGAGCATCTCGGAAAGCGGCGGTTTTGAACCCGCGCCGGCACCCATGGGCCGGATGATGGCGATGAGCGAATCTGCCGACATGACGTCCACGCCCATTTCCGGCGGTGAGCTGACCTATTCCGCGAATGTCAGCATCCGGTTCGAACTGGCCCGGTAACTGCCTCAGACATAGCCTTCGGCAAGAAGGTCCTTCATGTCGACAATGCCGACCGGGCGTCCGTCTTCAACCACGAATGCGTTGGAGATGCGGTGCTCGGTCAGCCGCTTGATGACGGTGGACATGCGCTCTTCCGGCGAGATCGTCCTGGGGGATTCCGTCATGATCGAAGCGGCATCAGCCGACAGCTTGCCCGCCAGCATGGCCCGGCGCAGATCACCATCAGTGACCATGCCGACCATGAGGCCGGATGGGTCCAGCACGGCCGCACAGCCCTTGCGGCCTTCGGAAATGGCGAGAATGACTTCCTCCACGGCGGCGTTGCTGGGGACGGATGGCAAATCATCGGTACGGGCGGCCACATAGTCGCCGGCTGTCTGCAGGGACCGGCCGAGCTTTCCGCCCGGATGCCGGAAGCCGAATTCTTCCCGAGAGAAGCCGCGCCGGGCCATCAGCACGATGGTCAGGGCGTCGCCGAGGGCAAGTGACATGGTCGTGGACGATGTTGGAGCCAGGCCATTCGGGCAGGCTTCCGCCACGCTGGGCAGCAGCAGGCGCACATCCGAATACCGGCCCAGGGTCGATTCCGGGGCCCGGGTCATGCTGATGACCGGGATGGCGTTGCTGCGGCAATAGCGCAGCAGGTCCACCAGTTCGCGGCTCTCGCCGGAATAGGAAATTGCGATCACGACCGAGCCGGGCACGATCATGCCGAGATCGCCATGGCTGGCTTCGGTGGGGTGCAGGAAGAAGGAGGGTGTTCCGGTCGAGGCCAGGCTGGCAGCAATCTTCTGCGCGATGTGGCCGGACTTACCGACGCCGGCCACGATGACATGCCGGTCCGTGGCCATGATAAGGTCCGCGGCTTTCTCGATCGATTCGTCCAGCCCGGTTTCAAGCTGTTCCAGCGCGTTTCGCTCGATCCGTATGACGTTTCGTGCGAGGTCGAGATCGGATTCGGTGGTCAATGTCCTGCTCCTGCTTCCTGCCCCGCGTTCTGGGTCAGGAGCCTGTGACTGACAAGACGGAAATTCCCGTGGCCCGGCGTCGCGTGTTGCGCGGAAGCGGTGCCGTTTACTTGATGAGGCCCATCTGGCGGGCTTCGTATTCCGCCACGCTCATGACGCGCGTTTCCGGTTGCTCCACCGGTTCGACCGGTGTTTCGAGCTTGGCGTGGGCGGCGATTTCCTGAACCGGCGTCTCCTCCGCGGGGTCTGACGCGTCTGACGCGTCGTCGCTACCGCCTTCGGCAATGATCACGCTGATACGCTTGCCATTCAGCATGGGTTCTGCCGCATCATTGGGATGTATCGGCGTCAGGACGCCGGCGAAGGCGAGTTGGGTGTCATGGGCCGGGTCGTTGAGTGTCGTGAAGGCGGCTTCGACCAGATCCTCGACATGCGAATTGCGAGACCGGGACGTGTTGCCGCCCAGCATGATCGCGATGACCCGGCGGCCGTCGCGCTTTGCGGAGGTCATCAGATTGAAGCCCGATGCACGCGTGTAGCCGGTCTTGATGCCGTCGACGCCATCGACATTTCCGAGCAGTTCGTTGTGGTTCTTGTAGGTGCGTCCAGCCCATTTGAAACTGCGGGACGAGAAATAGTGGTAGTAGTCTGCATGGTCGGTGAGCATGGCGTCAGCGAGGATGGCCAGGTCGCGCGCCGTGCTCATCTGCTGCGTGTCAGGCAGCCCGGAGGCGTTGCGGAAGCGGGTGTTGTGCATGCCGAGCGATTTGGCCTTCACGGTCATCAGCTGGGCAAACCGGCTTTCAGACCGGCCGAGCCGTTCGGCCACGACAACGGCCACGTCATTCGCGGACTTGCTGACAAGGGCGCCGATTGCGTCGCGCACGGTAATGGTCGAGCCGGTGCGCAATTTGAGATTGGATGGCGGCTGGCTGGCCGCATGACGCGACACGACAAGGCGTTCGTCGAGGGAGACCTCACCGGCCTTGAGGGCATCGAACAGCATGTAGAGGGTCATGACCTTGGTGAGGGAGGCCGGATAGCGCGCTTCATCCGCATTGCGGGCGTGCAGCACTTCATGCGTGTCCGCGTCGATCACGATCGAGGCGTACTTTTCGGCCGATGCTGTCTGGGCAACCAGGCCCGCCGCCAAAAGCGTCACCGCCAGGGCAAGTGCTTTGACAACAGGTGAGAGGGCAAGCCGCATCGTGTTCTCTCCAAGAATTGAGTTAACCCCGAGCCCCGGAGCCTAAACTAGAGTCCGGCAAATCGGTTGACCAGATGTTAACACAGGGGTCCGCCTGACAAATCCGTAATCTATTTTTAGGGGATGCAAGTTTCGTGCGAAATTTTAAATGCTGCACCGCACAATAATTGTTGCAATTGCTCATAATTTACGCTAGGTTAGCGGACATAGCGTGATAAAGGATCTCCCTCATGGCGACTGCAAAGAAGACCACCCCGAAGTCTGCCCCGAAAGCCAAAGCGGAAGCGCGCGTGGCCGACTCGGCGACCAAGATGATTGATGAAGGCATGGAAAAGATGACCGGTTTCGCAGACAAGTTCGGCGACTATGCCGAAGGCGGCTTCAAGGCATTCGCCGAGCAGGCAGCCTCCTCCTCCGAAATGATGCGGACGCTTGGCGCGCGCAACATGGATTTCTTTGCACGCACCCTGGAACAGGGCGTGGAAGCCACCCAGTCGCTGACGAGCGCGAAAGACCCGCGCGAAGCGATGGAAATCCAGTCCGGCTTTGCCAAGAACCTGTTCTCGGCCTACACGTCCGAAATGAGCGCACAGGCTGAACTCTGCATGGCTGCGTGGCGCGACGCCGCGAAGCCTTTCATGGCGTTCGCCAGCAAGTAAGACCCGCTTTTCCCGGTCTGGCAGTCAGGTCGGGGCGTAGAGTGGCGTAGACTGAATGGAGCCGGGCCTGATTGGCCCGGTTCTTTTTTTGCGGCTTTCCCTGACGTCGCGGGTGCAAACTGCCGGGATTGGCCTAGATTGTCTGCATGACCGATTTCCTCGACTTCCAGGCATTGGCCCGGCCGACTTCTCCCAACACCTATCTGCTGGCCCCGTCCGGCTTTGCCGATGAGGCATCACCGGATGCGGAGAGCCCCGTATTCGACTGCACACAGGCCGAACTGTTCAGCCAGGTGGAGGCGCTGGTCGCCTCGCGCAAGGATTGGCGGTTGAAGGCGCTGGATGCCCAGGCGGGCCGGATCAGCTTCATTGCCGTCACCCGGTTCTTCCGCTTCAAGGATGATGTCGACATTGCGGTATTGCCAGCAGGTGATGATGCCGACGGTTCCACACTGGCGATCTACTCTGCCTCGCGCGTCGGTTACAGCGATCTCGGGGCGAATGCGAAACGTGTTGGCGAGATTCTCACCAGCCTGCGCTGACTTGAAATCGGGCAGTTTGTGCTTTTGCCATGCTTGTGCCCTTCAAAGTCCGGCAAGAACGTATATCTTGATAAACATGAGCGGCGACATGATTCATGCAATCCAGACTCCGCCCCGGCTCAATGAGCCGGGACCGGGCGGCCCTCCGGGGGGCGGCCAGACCGGTGACGAGGATGGAACGAATTTCGGCCTGTCCACGCAAACGCGTGTGCGGACGAAGAAGCCGTCGCTCTATCGTGTGCTGCTGCTGAACGACGACTACACGCCGATGGAGTTCGTGGTTTACATCCTGGAACAGTTCTTCAACCGCTCCCGGGAACAGGCGACGCGCATCATGCTCCATGTCCACCAGAAGGGTGTGGGGCTGTGCGGGGTTTATACCTACGAAGTGGCCGAAACGAAGGTCGCGCAGGTATTGGACCTTGCCAAACGCCATGAACATCCTCTCCAATGTGTCATGGAGAAAGACGACTAGAAACACTCATCCCGGAAGGCCAACCCTTTGCCACGCTTGTCCCCCTCCTTAGAGACCGCCCTTGAAAAGGCCCTGACTTTCGCCTCTGAGCGTGATCATGAATACGCCACATTGGAGCATTTGCTGCTCGCGCTGACGGAAGATGAGCATGCCCGGGAAGTCATGGGCGCCTGCAAGGTCGATATTGAAGCCCTCAGCGCCGATCTCAGCCGCTATATTGATGAAGAACTTTCCAGCCTGACCGTCGATGACGGGGAAGGCCGTGTACAGCCGACCGCTGCCTTCCAGCGCGTCGTGCAGCGCGCCATCCTGCATGTCGAGAGTTCCGGCCGGGACGAAGTGACCGGTGCCAATGTCCTGGTGTCGATCTTTTCCGAGCGTGAAAGCCATGCCGCCTACTTCCTGCAGGAGCAGGACATGACGCGGTACGACGCCGTGAACTTCATTTCGCATGGCGTGGCGAAGCAGCCGGGCATGTCCCGCCCGTCCAGCCCGCGCGGATCGGAAGGCACGGAAGAGGAGCCCGTCAAGCAGGGGCATGAGGCGCTCGACGCCTATTGCGTGAACCTCAATGACAAGGCCCGCTCCGGCAAGATCGACCCGTTGATCGGCCGGGATCTGGAAGTGAATCGCTGCATCGAGGTGTTGTGCCGCCGCAGCAAGAACAATCCGATCCTGGTCGGGGACCCGGGCGTCGGCAAGACGGCCATCGCCGAAGGTCTGGCCAAGAAGATCGTCGACGGCGAAGCCCCGGAAATTCTGGACGATGCGGTGATCTGGTCGCTCGACATGGGCGCCCTGCTGGCCGGCACGCGGTATCGCGGTGATTTCGAGGAACGCCTCAAATCCGTGATGAAGGAACTGGAACAGCAGGAAAAGGCCATCCTGTTCATTGACGAGATCCACACGATCATCGGCGCCGGGGCCACGTCCGGCGGTGCGATGGATGCGTCGAACCTGCTGAAACCGGCGCTGCAGTCCGGTGGCCTGCGGTGCATGGGATCGACCACGTTCAAGGAATACAAGCAGCATTTCGAAAAGGACCGGGCCCTGTCCCGCCGGTTCCGGAAGATCGATGTCGTGGAACCGACTGTTCCGGACACGGTGAAGATCCTGACCGGCCTGAAATCCCGGTTCGAGGACTTCCACGGGCTGCGCTACACCAATGACGCCATCAAGGCGGCGGTCGAACTGGCAGATCGGTACATCACGGACCGCAAACTGCCGGACAAGGCCATCGACGTGATCGACGAGGCCGGTGCCGCGCAATGGCTGCTGCCCGCGTCCAAACGCAAGAAGACGGTGGGCCAGAAGGACATTGAGGCTGTCGTGGCCAAAATTGCCCGCATTCCTCCCAAACAGGTTTCGACCGACGACGCGGCGGCGCTCAAATCCCTGGAGACCGATCTCAAGCGCGTGGTGTTCGGCCAGACCGAGGCCATCGAGGCCCTGTCGGCGTCAATCAAGCTGGCCCGGGCCGGGCTGCGCGAGCCGAACAAGCCGATCGGATCGTACCTCTTCACCGGGCCGACCGGGGTCGGCAAGACGGAAGTGGCCAAGCAACTCGCCTCCATCATGGGGGTCGAGATGCTGCGTTTCGACATGTCGGAATACATGGAGCGCCACACCGTGTCCCGTCTGATCGGCGCGCCTCCGGGCTATGTCGGGTATGATGAGGGCGGCCTTCTGACAGATGGTGTGGACCAGCATCCGCATTGTGTCCTGTTGCTGGACGAAATCGAGAAGGCCCATCCGGACCTGTTCAACATCCTGCTGCAGGTGATGGACAATGGCGCCCTGACGGATGCCAATGGCCGCAAGGTGGATTTCCGGAATGTCATCTTGATCATGACCACCAATGCCGGTGCGGCGGATGCGTCCAAGCATTCGATCGGATTCGGCCGTGGCAAGAAGGATGACGAGCAGGAAGAGGCGCTGAAACGCCTGTTCACGCCGGAATTCCGCAACCGTCTCGACGCGACCATCACCTTTGGTGGCCTGACGCCGGAAATCATCGACCGTGTGGTCGAGAAGTTCATCCTTCAGCTGGAAGTCCAGCTGGAAGACCGGAACGTCTCGATCAAGATCACCAAGGCTGCGCGCGACTGGCTGGCCAAACGTGGCTTCGATGCCGATATGGGTGCCCGCCCGCTGGCCCGAACGATCCAGGAACACGTCAAGAAGCCGATGGCGGAGGAGCTCCTGTTCGGATCCCTGCAGAAGGGCGGCGTGGTCCAGATCGATATCGACAAGGAGGACGAGGAAAAGCTCTCGTTCAAATATGTCGCCGAGAAGCCGAAGAAGAAAAAGCCGGCTGCCAAGAAAGGCTCCGCCGAAGAGCCGGCCTGAGACTGCCGGTCATTTTCGGACTGATTTGGAAGGGCTGCCCGTGGGGCAGCCCTTTTGCATTCCGGCAAGGCGGGTATCCTTTCCGGCAAAACGGGAGGAAATCACATGTCAGTTGGCGTCAGTGGCGCGTGCGAACCGAAATTCGCCGCGGTGAAGGAAGCGTTCGAACGCAATTTTGCAGAGCGGGGCGAAGTGGGCGCGTCGGTCTGCCTGTCGGTGAACGGGGAAACACAGGTCGACCTGTGGGGCGGCATGGCCAATCCGGAGTCCCGGGATCCGTGGCGGGAAGACACGATCTCCATCGTGTTCTCCTGCTCCAAGGCCGCGACGGCCCTGTGCGCGCACATCCTGATCGATCGGGGCGAACTGGATCCTGATGCGCTGGTCTCGAAATACTGGCCCGAATTCGCCAGGAACGGCAAAGAAAAGACGACCGTCCGCATGATGCTCAACCATGAGAGCGCCTTGCCCACGTTGAGGGAGCCCGTACGCCCCGGCGGCTTCACCGACTGGGAGTACATGATCCAGCGCATGGAAGACGAGGAAGCGTTTTGGGAGCCGGGGACGCGCAATGGCTATCACATGATCAATTTCGGCTGGACGGTTGGCGAACTGGTTCGTCGTGTGTCCGGCAAGTCGCTCGGCACTTTCTTCCGCGAGGAAGTGGCCGACAAGACGGGTGCCCGTTTCTGGCTCGGCCTGCCGGAAAGCGAAGAGGTGCACATCGCCCCGATCATTCCCTATGCGCCGAAGCCGGATGATGTGCCGACCGAATTCGGGATCCGGCTGATGACGGATCCCGACTCGATCCAGCACAAGAGTTTCATGAACAATGGCGGCTGGGACTTCAACGACCGCAAATCGCAGGCGGCCGAGATCGGCGGCGGCGGCGGCCTGTCGAATGCGCGCGGTCAGGTGGCGATGTACACGCCGCTGGCCCTCAATGATGGCACCCTGGTGTCCCGGGACCGGCTTCAGGCGATGAGCATGGTGACGACGGCAACCCAGCGCGACGCCACCTTGCTGATCCCCACACGGTTCGGTCCGGGCTTCATGAAATCCATGGACAATCGCGCGCTCAATCTGGGCCCGGGAACCAGCGTCATCATGGGTGAGCGCGCCTTTGGCCATGTCGGGGCCGGCGGGTCCATCGGGTTCGCAGACCCCGAAGCGGGCCTCGCCTTCAGCTACACGATGAACCAGATGGGCAATGGCATCCTGGTCAATGACCGCGCCCAGAGCCTGATCGATGCGGCCTACCAGTCGCTCGGATACCGGACCAATGCCCCGGGTGTGTGGGTCCGGTAGGACGGCGCCCGATCAGCCATCATCATTGGCCTCACCGATGCCGGTGGTCTGCAGTTTGCCGGCCTTGGCGGCCTGTGCGCGGGCGACCGCGTCGCTGCGCGCGGGCGGGGCCATGATTTCCGGCGGGTCTGTTTCCTGCAGGTAGATGGTGCGGCTCGGAAAGGCGAAGCCGGTCCCGGCCCGTTCGATGATCTCCATCACGGCGACCGCGAATTCTTCCTTGATCTCAAGCCACTCGCCCCAATTCTTCGTGTGGGTGAAGGCGTAGATCAGGAAGTCGATGGAACTGGCATTGAAGCTGTCGACGCGCACGAACAGGGCGGCTTCCGGCGGCTTGGCGAAGCGGTCATCATTCCACAGCCAGGCCTCGATCTCGTCGCGAATGTATTTCAGCTGGTCGACCGTGGTGCGGTACTCGACACCCACCACCCATTTGATGCGGCGGTGGGTCATGCGGGAGAAATTGGTCACCGCGGCGTCCGACAGCGCGCTGTTGGGCACATAGACCGGGCTCTTGTCGAACCGGCGTACCAGGGTGGAGCGGAAATTGATCTTCTCGACCGTGCCTTCGACCACGCCATCCACCTGGATCCATTCGCCGGGAATGAACCGCTTCTCGGAGATGATCAGCAGGCCGGAAATGAGGTTCTTGAACAGATCCTGTGCGCCGAGGCCGACCGCAATGCCGAGCACGCCGAGGCCGGCGAGAAGGGGGGCGATCTGGATGCCCCATTGCTCGGCCACGGCCCCGAGGCCCAGCACGATCAGGATGATCTGCAAGGCCTTGACCATCCAGTCGACGGCCGCCGGCGACAGGGCGGACCGCAGTCCGCTGAACAGGAATTCGAAGGCATGCACTGCGCGCGACAGGGTCCAGAAGACCGCCAGCGTGATGATCGAGCGCAGGACCCGCGTGGCGTAGATTTCCGCCTCGCCGGAAATATTGGTCACCTGCAATGCGATGTAGATGCCGATGATGACCGGCACGATCTTGAGCGGCGTGGCGATGGATTTGACGAGGGCGTCGTCGAAGCCGGATTTCGTGCCGGATGCAAACCGCATGACCGTCTTCACAATGATACGCGCGAACACGCCCCGCACCATCAATGCAATCATGATGATGAGGACGGCGATGGTGATCTCGCCATAGGTCAGTCCATAGGCCCCGTCATTCCAGACGCTGGCAATGAAGGCTGCGGGTTCGAGGGCCCAGTCCGGGGCAGCGTTTGCAAACCAGTCGGGCAATTGGGAATCTTCCATGTCCGGCTCCATCATGTTGACCGGGCCGGGCCCGGAAGGGTGGAGTGCCGTTTGCTAAGGTGAGTTCCCCGGCCTGTGAAGGCTCGCGGGTCAGGGCTTGATGTCGCGCCACTCGCCCGGGGCGAGGCCGTCGAGGCTCCAGTCTCCGATGCTGGCGCGGATCAGGCGCAGCGTGGGGTGCCCGACAGCGGCCGTCATGCGCCGGACCTGTCGGTTGCGGCCTTCGCGTATGGTCAGTTCGATCCAGCAATCGGGCACGGATTTGCGCACCCTGATCGGCGGCGTGCGTGGCCAGAGCCCTGCCGGCGGATCCATGCGGCGTGCCTCTGCGGGGGCGGTGCGGCCATCCTTCAGGTCCACACCCGCCTGCAGGGCGGCAAGCGCGTCGGCATCGGGCAGGCCCTCCACCTGGACCCAGTAGGTTTTCGGCAGCTTGTGCTTGGGATCGGTGATCCGGGCCTGCAGACGCCCGTCATCGGTCAGCAGGAGAAGGCCCTCACTGTCCCGGTCGAGGCGTCCGGCAGGGTAGACCCGCGGAATGTCCATATAGTCCGACAGGGTTTCGCGCGAACTGGCCAGCGTGCCCTTGTCGGTGAACTGGGACAGGACGTTGAAGGGTTTGTTGAAAGCGACGAGGCGGGTCATTCGGACGTCTCGTCCGGCAACAGGCCGCGCGCGGCGGCGGCGGCGCGTGTGCGAATCCAGATCCAGTTGCCGGTGCCGTCACTGGTGCCGCCCGGCTCTTCGGTCTCGATCCAGCCCATGGCGCGGTAGAAGGCGCGTGCCCGTGTGTTGGCCGTGTTGCATTTCAGCGAAAGGGAGCTGCCATGCCGCATCAGGGTTGCCACCATGAGGGCACGGCCGATGCCCTTCCGGTGATGATCCGGATCAATGAAGAAGTGATGCAGGAATTCGTCAGGTTCCCAGACGCTGGAAAAGCCGACCGGGCGGTGGCCATGTTCGGCAACCAGCAGGCTTTCGCCGGCCGTCTGCCGGTCGAACTCCGCCGCGTCGATTCGGTCGATGCCTGCCAGCGGGAACACTTCCCGACTGGCGCGAAACAGGATGTCGGCAAGGGCCTCCCGGTCTGTTGCCACACCCTCCCGGATCACGCGTTGACGACCTCGTGCAGGGATTTCAGCGTACGCAGCAGGCTCTCGGCCGAGGCGATCGGCAGGCAGCTTGGCCCGTCGCACAGTGCCTTGTCGGGATCGGTATGGAATTCGAGGAAGACGCCATCAGCCCCTGCGGCAATCGCTGACTTGGCGATAATGGCGACGCCATCCCGCCGACCGCCTGTGGAGGCGCCGCCGGTGCGCGGATCAGCCCCCGGCAACTGGACGGCATGGGTGGCATCGATCGTCACCGGGCAGCCAAGTTTCTGCATTTCCGGAATGGCGAGCATGTCGACGACGAGATTGTTGTAGCCGAAGCTGGCGCCGCGCTCGCACAGGATCACGCCGACATCGGCCGCTTCGCCGATCTTCGAGACGATGTTCTTGGTGTCCCAGGGGGCAATGAATTGCGCCTTCTTGACCTGAATGATGCCCCCGGCTGCGGCGGTTGCCTGCGCCGTCGCGACGACCAGATCGGTCTGGCGGCACAGGAAGGCCGGGATCTGGACGATGTCGGCAATTTCGGCCACGGCTTCGGCCTGGCCGGGCTCGTGCAAATCGGTGCAGATCGGCACGCCAAGCTTCGCCTTGACGCTGGCAAGGGTCCGCAGGCCGTTTTCCAGGCCGGGACCCCGATAGGATTTGATCGAGGAGCGGTTCGCCTTGTCGAAGCTGGCCTTGAAGACATAGGGCAGGCCCAGCGCGTCACAGATGCGCTTCAGTTCGCTGCCGATTTCCAGGGCCAGGCCCTCGTCTTCCAGCACGTTCAGGCCGGCGATTACCGATAGCGGCTTGCCGGTGCCGATGGTCCAGCCGGACGTCTTGTGGGTCAGCGCGTTCATGGGGTGTGCTCCGCTCAGGGGTTTTGCCAGCAAATAGCGCTGTTTCGGGCAAAACGTAACCCGCCGTGTTCACGCATGCCGGATACAAAGAAGCCGCCCTTTGGGGCGGCTTCCGTGAGTCCTCGGGACCCAACAAGTCCGGCAGCGTTTCAGCTTGCCTTCAAATATCTCTATGCGCCGACAGGAGGCTGCTCCGGCCGGGCACCACAGGATATGAACTTATTGATCCCTCTGGTTTTCTCACTCGACATGAATCACCTCCTTTCAAGCGTGCAACAGGCACGAACTTTGTCCGAAACCGTTTCGGACAGGATCAAGTTAAGCATGATTTGCGCCATTACAAAGTTAACAATCCGGCTTTTTAGGGTGACGATTTCGTGACGCACAAAAAACGCCCGGACAGGGGTCCGGGCGTTTCCTGACGGTCAATTCGGGTGCGTGGCTCAGTCGTAGGCCAGGGCACCGATAACGAGGCCGATAATGGCGCCGGTCGCGACCGAGGCGAGCACCGCATCCCCGCTGTGATGGTCGCGGACCCAGTAATGGCCGGGGGGCGGCGCGTAGAGGCCATAGGCATGATAGTCGGTGATGTAGACCGTGTGCTGGTGCGGTCGATACCAGCCGCCCACATGATAGCGCGGCGTGTAGCCATGGCGGAAATAGGGGCCATAGGCACGGCTGTAGCGGGCATAGCTGTGGCGCGGCGGGGCGTAATGCCGATAGGCCCGGGGCGGCGGCGCGCGATGGACATGGCGCGGAGGCGGCCGGTAGTGATGCGGTTTGGCGTGGTGGCCGCGATTGTAGTGACGGTTATCGCGATGGCCGCGATGATAGTCGCGGCGATCCCCGCGATGGTGATCGCCCCGGGAACGGTGGTCGCGATGTCCCCGGTCTCCGCCACGATGGCCGCCATCATGGTATCCGCCGCCGCGGTGATGGTCACCGCGCCCGCGATCTGCATAAGCCGCCGGGGCGGCCAGAAGGCCGAGCGTTGCCGTGGTCGCGACCAGCGTCGTTAATGTCTTGAACAGTTTCATGGCCGAATTAGCCTCCGACTAGTGCCGCTTGCCGGAACTGGGATGCGCCGGCAGGCATTCCCGCATGCGGCGGGTGTGTGACGGTGACGCTAGGCTGGTGGGGCTGAACTGCCGCTGAACACCATGTTAAGGAAAGTCCATGGCCGAGTTCGGAGATATCCGCATCAATGACGCGCTGACCCTGCCTGCCTGGGAGGTGTCGGAAGCGTTTGTGCGCGCCTCTGGCCCGGGCGGCCAGAATGTGAACAAGGTGTCCACGGCGGTTCAGCTGACCTGGCATGTGGAGGCGTCCTCCCTGCCTGCCGATGTGAAGGCACGCTTCGCCAAATTGTATGCCAACCGGATCACCAAGGATGGGCGGCTGGTGCTGGAAGCGTCCGAGCATCGCAGCCAGGCCCTGAACCGGGAGGCTGCGCGCAAACGGCTGGCCGAGATGATCCTCCGGGCCTCGCGCAAACCGAAGCGGCGGATCAAGACAAAGCCGACCTATGGCAGCGTCAAACGCCGCATCGCGGCGAAGAAACGTCGGGGCGAAATCAAGTCGCTGCGCGGCAGCGTCGACCCGACCGAGTGAGGCGCGCCTAGCAGCAGCCGCCGACCGGGGCGGGGCCGGATGTGGCCTGCGTTTCGGCGAACACGTCCGGTGCGGCGCAGCCCGGGAACACGCCGAAATGGGTCTGCCCGTCGCCGACCACTTCAAAAAAGGGCGCGAACCGGGTTTGTTTCAGCATGGCCAGCGTGTTTCCGCAGACCGGGAAAACGCGGCCCGCTTCGATCTCATGTTCGGCGTCGAGCACGAACACCCGCTCCATGCCTTCCACGCCGCCCTTGTAGATCACGGCCTGGCCGTAATCCTCGCAGGCAGGTTCGAGCCCGTCCAGCTTCATCAGGCGGGCCGTGACCGAGGCGAACCGGATCGGGTCGACACGCGCCTTCAGCTGCGGGTCGATGATGCCGAGACGCCTGTGGGAGACGACCCGCGGATCGGCAAAACCGGCCGCGCGGGCAATGGCCTGATAGTCGTCCCAATAGAGCGCGCCGGACAGGCATTCGCCATACAGGATGGGATCGTTGACCAATGCCTGCGGAATGCGGCGGTCGGCATAGACATCCGAAAAGTAAAGCTCGCCGCCCGGCTTCAGCAGACGGTGGGCCTGGCGGAACACTTCCGGCTTGTCCGTGCAGAGATTGATGACGCAATTCGAGATGATCAGATCGAATGAGTTCGGTGCGAGGTCCAGTTCGCCGAGCTTTTCCAGCTCGCCTTTCACAAAGCGCGTATTGGGAGCCGCATAGCCGAACTTTTCTGCGTGCCAGGCTTCGTGCGCGCGGGCGATATCCAGCTGTTCGTCGGTCATGTCCACGCCGGTCACATGCCCGTCCGGGCCAACCAGTTTTGCCAGGGCAAAGACATCGCGCCCCGCGCCACTGCCAAGGTCCAGCACATTCAGCCCGTCGAGCGCCGCCGGAATGGCGAGGCCGCAGCCATAGTAGCGCGCGGCGACCTCATCATGCACGGCCGCCAGCGCGGCGGAGACATGGGCCGGGGGCCGGGCATCTGTCGTGCAGGCATCGGTCTTCAGGTCTGACGAACTCGTCAGGGTCTCGCCATAATAGGTTTTGACCACATCCTGCATCTGGTTCATGTCACGCTCCGTATCTGATTGCGCCAGACCCTAGGCCGCCGCGCAGGGCGTTGCCAGTCACGGATGCGTGTGGGGCTGTCAGCGCTTGGGTTTACCCCTGTAGGGGCCCTTGGGCTGGGGCTTGCGGGCGCCGTCTGCCTTGTCGGCATAGGGGTTCTTTCCCTGCCGCACGAACAGGCGGATCGGCACGCCGTGCAGGTCGAATGCGTCGCGCAGATTGTTGATCAGATAGCGTTTGTAGGTTTCCGGCATCTGGTCGCCGCGTGATGCGATCAGCACAAAGGTCGGCGGACGCGCTTTCATCTGGGCCATGTAGCGCGGCTTGATGCGCTTGCCCTGGACGGCCGGAGGAGGGTGGCGCTCGATTGTGTGGCGCAACCAGCGGTTCAGGTCGCCGGTCTTCACGCGCGCCGTCCAGTCTTCATAGACCTTTGCGACGGCGGGCATCAGCTTGTCGGTATGCTTGCCGGTGAGGCCGGACAGGAACACGACCGGCGCGCCCCCGGCATTCGGCATCTGCCGATTGGCCAGATCGCGGATGTGACGGGCGGCCTCGTCCGGTTTCTTGACCGTGTCCCATTTGGAGATGACCAGCACGATGCCGCGTCCTTCGCGCAGGGCGAGGTCGGCGATCAGCAGATCCTGCTTTTCCATCGCCTCATGCGCGTCCATCACCAGCGCGATCACATCGGCATATTTCAGCGAGCGGATCGTCTCGCCCGTCGACATGCGTTCAAGGCGCTCCTGCACCTTGTTCTTGCGGCGCAGGCCAGCCGTATCGACGAGGCGGATGCGGCGGCCTTCCCATTCCCAGTCAATCGAGATGGAGTCGCGCGTGATCCCGGCCTCCGGCCCCGTCAGCAGGCGGTCGGATTTCAGCAGCTGGTTGATCAGGGTCGACTTGCCGGCATTCGGGCGGCCGACAATGGCCAGCTTGATCGGCTTGTCGTCCTTTTTCGGCTCCGGCGCGATGTCGACGTCCGCCGCCTCGATGGCTGCGACCAGATCATCGTCAGACACGCTCATATCGTCGATGTCGATATGGGCGAGCTTTTCGATAATGTCTTCGGCGGCCCGCGGATCATAATCCGGCTCGGCCTCCTGCAGCGCCAGTTCGAAGGCTTCGTCGCCGAGCGCCTGACGGATGGCCTCGAACAGTTCGGCCATGCCTTCGCCATGCTCTGCCGACAGGCCGACCGGTTCGCCCAGGCCGAGCGACCAGGCTTCCATCACGCCCTGGGTGCCCTGTTTGCCTTCGGCCTTGTTGGCAGCCAGGACGATCGGGATGTTGGCCTTGCGCAGCAGGGCGGCGAAGTTCTCGTCCTCCGGCGTCACGCCGACGCGGGCATCGATCAGGAACAGGGCCAGTTCGGCCTCGGCAATTGCGGCCTCGGTCTGTTGGCGCATGCGGGATTCGAGGCTGTCATCATAGGCCGTTTCATAGCCGGCCGTGTCGATCAGGATCAGCGGCAGGGAGGCAAGCCGCCCTTCGGCCTGCTTGCGGTCGCGCGTGACGCCCGGCTGGTCGTCGACCAGCGCGATCTTCTTGCCCACGAGGCGGTTGAACAGGGTCGACTTGCCCACATTGGGGCGTCCGACAATGGCAAGTTTCAGTGGCATGGCTCTGCCTGCTTAAAGGCCATCAGGCGAGGCGCGCCAGCCCGGCGCAGCCCGTTACTGAATGGCAACCAGTTTGGCATCGTCTGTCAGCAGGAAGACTTTCCCCTGAACGGCGATGGGTTCGATATAGACCGTGTCCTTGATGTCCAGAGAGCCGGTCTGTTCACCGGTCTGCGGATCAAAGGCGAGCACTTCCCCCCGCGAGGAAACGATCAGGATGCGGTCTGATGCGAGCAGCGGCCCGGCATAGCTGATCCGCTTCTTCTTTTTCTTCTCGTTTTCGTATTGGCGCAGTTCGGTCACCCAGTAGGCATCGCCGGTACCGGCATTGAGCGCCGCCAGAGTGGCGTTGGTGCCGATGACGAACAATTGCTGGCCGCTGAGCGCCGGTGCCTGGGTGGACCCGATCGGGCGGGCCCAGACCCGGTTTCCGGACCGGCCGTCAATTGCGACCGTGATGCCGGACTGGCTGGACGCAAACACCAGTCCGCCTGCCAGGACCGGACGCGAGCCGATATCGTTGATTTCGGAGATCGGGGTGAACCGTCCCGCCTGCGAGATCGCATCGGTCCAGAGGCGCCGGCCATTGTTGGCCAGGTAGGCAATGATCTCGCCGGACGAATAGGGGGCGATGACAAAATCCTCGATCGCGGCAGGGCTCGGGCTGCCGAGCACGCGCGCCGATTCGGAGATGGCCTGGTCGCTCCATTCGGTGTCGCCGGTCTGCAGGTCCAGAGAGAAGATCTCGTTATTGTTGGAGGCCACGAAGATGCTGCCATCCTTCACCGTCGGGGCGCCGGTCATCGGCACGCCGAGTTCGCGCTTCCAGACTTCGCTGCCATCGGCTGCGTTGAGCCGGGCCACATACCCGAAGCCGCTGGCCACGATCAGCGTGTCCCCGCTGATGGCGAGACCGCCGCCAAGGGCCGTCTTGTCCCGCTTGGTCAGGCCTTTCAGTTCTTTCTTCCAGAGCGTGCGTCCGGATGAGAGTTCGGTGGCGTAGATGGTCTGGTCGGCGTCGAGCGTGAAGATGGCCGTTTCACTTGCGACCGGGGGGGTGCTGACAGCAGACTTGTTGCTGGATCCCTTGCCGACGGAATTGCGCCACGCGACCTTGAGCTGCGGTGCGGCAATCACATGGCCGGGCACTTTCGAGGGCGTTCCGCCGGCTTCGGGCCAGGAGGCCATGTCGGCAGCGGGCAGCAATTCAATGGATTCCGTGGCCAGTTCCGGCTTCGGCTCGATGGCCTCCTCCGTCAGCACCATTGTGACCCGGCCGGCCTTGTCGACCTGTTCCTTGTCCTTGTCTCCGGAGCTGCCGAAGAAGGGCACACTGCTGCAGGCCGCCAGCGCGACCAGCGCCGAAGCGGTTGCGGTCAGCTTGAGTGGGCGCGAAAGCCTCATTGGCCAGTCTCCTCGATGTCGGCGGTGTCGGTGGGCGCAGCGCCCGCATCCGTCAGGTCAGGTGTTTCATCTTCCTCGCCAGCCGGGGCAGGCGGGATGGCTTCCAGCGCGATTTCGGCGCGGCGTTTCACGCCTTCGGTCGCGGCAGCGTCAAAGCGCAGGCGATTGAACATCTGGCGTGCGCGGGCCGTCTCGCCCGTCTCGAATGCCTTGGCGGCGACCAGTTCGCGAGCGAGAGCGCCGAGCGGGCTGCTCTCGTCAACCAGGCTGCCGAGCGTGGCTTCGAGGTCTGCCAGGGACTGGTTGTCGACCGAGAAATACGCGGTCTTCAGGATCGAGAGGCGTTCGAACGGGCTGCCTTCGACGGCCGCCACGGTCGACAGCGTGCGTGTGGCGCCGGCGGCATCGCCGCCGCCTTCATACTGGGTCTGGGCCAGATATTGCGCGGCCAGCGGCGCAATCCGGCCATTGCCCTCGGCCAGTTCGCGGAAGGCCGCTTCGGCTTCGACATATTTGTCGTCTTCCAGCAGGTTCACGGCGGTCTCGAAAGCCATGGCGCGGTCTGTCCGGGCCTGTTCGGCCTGCGGGCGCAATACGAATTCGTTCAGCGCCACGGCGCCGACCAGCAAGGCTGCCGCGCCATAGATGAAGGGTCTGTAGCGCTTCCACAGGCTCTCCATCTTGTCCTGGCGGATGCTTTCATCGACTTCGTCAAAAATGTCGCTCAACGGGGCGCTCCGATCGGGTAATCTGATATCGTGGGGGAACCTAGACGCGCCGGCGCGCCGCTGCAATGAGTCAGGGCTGTTTGGCGTCAGGTTTTCGCAGGGAATAGGTCTCCGCATCCCCGGGGAAGTCGCGGGCGCGGACATCGGCGGCGAACTGGCCGATGGCGGCATCGATCTCGCTGCGCAAATCACCATAGCGGCGCACGAATTTCGGGGCCCAGTCGAACAGGCCCAGCATGTCCTGGGTCACCAGAACCTGACCGTCACAGCTGGCCGAGGCACCGATGCCGATGGTGGGGCAGCTGACTTCGGCGGTGATCTCGTCGGCCAGATCCCGTGCCACGCCCTCAATGACGATGGCAAAGGCGCCGGCCCGGTCGGCCGCGCGGGCCTCGTTCAGCACGATATCGCGTTCGGACCCGGTACGGCCCTTGGCGCGGAAGCCGCCATCGACATTGACCGCCTGCGGGCGCAGGCCGACATGGCCCATGACCGGGATGCCACGCTCGACCAGATGGGCGATCTGGGTGGCTGCATAGGCGCCGCTCTCGATCTTCACGGCCTGGCAGCCGGTTTCCTTCATGATCCGCGCCGCATTGAGGAAGGCCTGGTCCTCGCTGGTTTCGTAGCTGCCAAAGGGCATGTCCACCACCACGAAGGCCTGCTGGCTGCCGCGCATGACGGCCTGACCGTGCAGGATCATCATGTCCATCGTGACGCCGACCGTGGAAGGCAGGCCATGCACCACCATGCCAAGGCTGTCGCCGACCAGAATGAGATCGGCATGCGGGTCCATGATTTCGGCCATCGGCGCGTCATAGGCGGTCAGGCAGACCAGTGGCTTGCCTCCCTTTGCGGCGGCGATGTCCTTGACGGTCTTGCGGGTGATGCGGGTTTGTTTCGACATGGCCAGCGGCTTAGCCTGCCTCAGACGGGCGGGCAAGCGGCACCCTCGGATGGCGCCGCAGCCGGTCGGTCAGCTGCGGCCGCGGGGAAAGTGCTGGGTGGCCGGCGTGATCTCGACCCAGTCATGCCGGGTCTCTTCCCAGACAGACCGGACAGGCGCCGGAAAATGCGGGTCCGCGATGGCCCCGACCGCTATGCCCACCGCATCCGGATGCTTCTCCGTGGTCCAGTAGACGCTGGACCCGCAGACCGGGCAGAAATGGGTCGTGAAAGCGCCGCCGCTGTCGGCGTGCCGGGTCCAGGACCGGGTGTCTCCTGAAAAGGCGAGCGTGGCGCGGGGATAGTAGGCGCCGACACCGAAGGGGGAGCCCGACCGTCTTTGGCAGGCCGTGCAATGACACGCCACCACGGCGGGCGTCAGGTCATCGGGCAGGGTGACCGTCAGCTGTCCGCAGGCACACCGGGCTTGCATGGCCTATCCCCGCAGCAGGACCGGCACGCCGATCAGCCATTGGTGCAAATGGAAGACGAGGGCGAGATAGACGCCGGTGCCGATGACCAGGGCGCCGACATCCCCCAGCGTGGAGGGCGGCGTGTCCGGATCGGGGCCGGTGTCGCCGCGCTTCTTCACGGCGATCCGGTCGATCACCGCATAGGCGAGGAAACTGGTGAAGAGGATGACCGAATTCCACTCGCCATTGGCGATCAGGTGGCCGAGCGCCCACAGCTTCACGGCGACCAGCATGGGGTGCTTGAGCGCTTTCCGGATGCGGCCGGTCGGCAGATAGGCAGCCGCCAGCGCAATCATGGCCGGCAGCATCAGCGCCATCGTGACATGACGGCCCCAGTCCGGCGCGAAATAGAGCGATCCCATCCAGCGGGCCTGATCGTAACCGTAGATGATCAGTGCAAATCCCGCGATGGCGACAAGGCTGTAAAGGCCCATGAAGGGCGCGTAGCCAAGCCGCCGGCGCAAATCCCGTCCCGGCGCGCGGCTGCGGAATGCCGAATACAGGTGGATCCCGAAAAACAGGACCAGTCCGGCAATCAGATATGGCATGGCAATGTCCTCCCGGGCGGCAGACTAGGCGGAGTCTGGCAGCCGGGAAAGCCGGAAGCGCTAGGCGTCGCCCGAATCCTTGAACCAGACTTCCACGTCGCCCTTCAATTTCAGCGTCAGCGGCTTGCCCTTGCGGTCGACGGCCTTGCCGGCGGCGACGCGGATCCAGCCTTCGGAAATGCAGTATTCCTCGACATTGGTCTTCTCGGTGCCGTTGAAGCGCACGCCGATTTCCCGCTGCAGCAGGTCTGCGTCGTGATACTTGCTGGCCGGGTCGAGGGCGAGGCGGTCTGGGAGCGTGTCAGTCATGTCCCGCTCTTTGCCAGCGACGGCGGGAATTGCAAGGGGATTTGCGCAAGGGCGCGCCGGTTCCAGACCATGAAGGCAGGGTTAACAAGGCCTTGTGGAATTTGCCTGCAACTAAACCGGGCCTTATGGAACAGCCTGTAATGGACAATGCACAACAAAGTGGGTTGTCATGAGAAATCTCTCCGACATCAAGCATTACAGAACGATGCTTCAGAACGCGCGGTCCCTCGATGAGGCCGTGATGATGGAGCAAATGCGTGCGACATCGCAAAACCTGACCGCCCTGTACTCGATGCTGTGCGTCGCGTCGCTTTCGCTCGGGCTGAGCTTTCTGGACCGGGCGCCGCTCTATCTGACCATCGGTCTGCCCTGCCTGTTCATCGTCGCCAGCATCCTGCGGATCAATCACTGGCGCGACTCGCATGTCGATGTCATCGACCCCGATCGCGCCCGGCGCGATTTCAAAGTGATCGAATACGGGTCACTGGTCATCTTCGCCGTCATCGGCGGCTGGGTGGCCATGCTGTGGCCGTATGCGCTGGGCGTCCAGGAATCGCAGCTGGCCCTGTTCACCGGCCTGATAGGACCGGTCGGCATGATGTGTTCGATGCCACGTCCGCGAATCGTGGCGGTCGGCCTCACCGGCACGCTGCTGGTCTTCTGCCTCGTCTTTGTGGCGCATGATCCGTATTTCTACGGCTTCATGGTCGTGCCGATGGCGGTGTCCTATGGCGTGTTCTTCAAGGTCTCCTACAACTACAAGCAGCGCATCGTTCAGTCTGTGATGCTGCACAATGAACTGATTTCCGAAAACGAGCGGGCATCCGGGCTGGCGGAATCGAACCGCTTCCTGGCCCTGTCGGACACGCTGACCGGCCTGCCGAACCGCCGCCGGTTCTTCGAACAGATCAATCTGTTTTTCGAGCGCGCGCCGGACGGGGAGCTGCCGATTGTCGGACTGGTCGACCTGGACGGGTTCAAGCCGCTGAATGACGTCTTCGGACATTCGGCCGGCGATGCGGTCCTGGTCGAGACCGCCAGCCGCATGAAGGCGGCCGCCGCCCGCTTCGGCGGCACGGTCGCCCGGCTTGGCGGCGACGAGTTTGCCTATGTGCTGCCCTGGAACACGTCGCGCGACGATGCGCTGAAATGTTCGAACGATCTGGTGTTTGCAATCAGCAATCCGGTGATGCTGCCAAGCGGTGACACCAGCCGCGTCTCCGCTTCGGTCGGCCTGTCGTCGCGCAGCTTCGAAGTGTCCTCGGCGAAGGATTTGCTGGAGCAGGCCGATTTTGCCCTGTTCCGTGCCAAGGAGAGCGCGGTGGGCTCTGTGGTCGAATTCTCGTCCAATCATGCCGCCAGCAAGCGCCGCGAAGTCCTGGTGCACCAGGCCTTCAAGAATGCCGACCTGGACCGGGAAATCCACCTTGTGTTCCAGCCGATCATCGACACGCGGGACGGCGCGATCCGCCGCTGCGAAGCGCTGGCCCGGTGGGACAATCCGGAAATCGGCATGGTGCCGCCGAGCGAGTTTGTTCCGATTGCGGAAAAGGCCGGCATGACACAGGAAATGACCCTGGCCGTGTTCCGCAAGGTGATTGCCCAGCTGAAAGTGTGGCCGGAGACGGCGCGCATTGCCGTGAACCTGTCCGCGCAGGACGTAAACAGCCGCCAGTGCACGGACCTGCTGGCCTCCATGCTGATCCGCCAGTCGCCGGACCTGCGCAAACGCATCTGTATCGAGGTGACCGAATCCTCGCTGCTGACGGACTTCAAGGAAGTGCGCAACAATCTGATGAAGTTCCGCGAACTGGGCGTGAAGATCGCGCTCGATGATTTCGGAACCGGCTTTTCCTCGTTGCGCTATCTGCAGGAACTGGAATTCGACATTGTGAAGATCGACCGCAGCTTCATTGCCTCGATCGACTTCAAGGAGAAGAGTTTCGGCCTCGTGCGGACGATCAGCCGCCTGTGCCGCTCGCTCTCCATCGCCTGTGTGGCCGAAGGTGTCGAGACGCGGGAAGAGCTGGATTATGTCCGGTCTGCCGGATGCCATCTGGTGCAGGGCTATTATTTCTCCACGCCGCTGACGGCCGAAAAGATGCAGCCCTATCTGGAAGGGGAGCTGACCTTTGACGGGCTCGGCTCGGCACTGCCGCTGCAGGCGCGGGACGTGGCCTGACCTCAAACGGTCTGCACGGGAATCGATTTTCCTGTGCCGGCCGGATTTTCCGTGATAGGGGTTTTCCCGGGACGCCGCAGACAGGCAGGTGAGGGAAAACATGACACTATCGGTATTCAGCGCCGGGTTCGGGCGCACAGGGACAATGTCCCTGAAACTGGCCCTGGAACAACTGGGTTTCGGGCCATGTCACCACATGATCGAGGTGATCGGGAATGGCGATGCGCAGGTGCCGCTCTGGAATGCGGCCCTGAACGGCGAGCCGGACTTCGAGGCGATCTATTCAGGCTATGGCGCAGCGGTGGACTGGCCGACGGCCGCCTTCTGGCAGGAACTGGCAGTCGCCTATCCGGATGCGAAAGTGATCCTGTCGTCTCGTTCGGCCGAAAGCTGGTACAACAGTATTTCCGAGACCATCCTGGCCACGGTCTGGGATGAGGCATCCTGGCCGCCACCCGCAGTGGACTGGTTCCGCATGGTTTCCAAGGTGCTGGAGCGCAGCCTGGGCACCGCGCGCGACCGGGATGGCATCATCGCCGCCTTC
Source organism: Hyphomonas sp. (assembly GCF_017792385.1). Lineage (NCBI taxonomy): Bacteria > Pseudomonadati > Pseudomonadota > Alphaproteobacteria > Hyphomonadales > Hyphomonadaceae > Hyphomonas > Hyphomonas sp. The sequence continues at coordinate 2,138,584 of NZ_CP051230.1, forward strand.
GAGGCGCATGAGGCCGCGGTGAAGGCCGCCATTCCGGCCGGGCGCCTTCTGGTGCATTCGGCGAAGGAGGGCTGGGCGCCCCTCTGCGCCTTCCTCGGCGTGCCGGTCCCGGACGCGCCCTATCCGCGAACCAACAGCAAGGAAGAATTCTTCGAGCATATGAAGAAGGCAGACGATCTGTAGAAAGACAAGCAACTGCACCAGCACGTGCGACGCCTGTGAGGGCGCTTCGATCGTGGGCTGAATTTTCTACAGGGAAAAGCCCGGTCAGGTGTCCGGCAGGGGCAGCGGGTGCCGCGTGATGATGTGCAGGGTGCTCGCGCTGCAGTGCTGAGGCAGCGCGGCAATTTGCAGGAGGTCCCGGCTTGCGCCGGGATGAGCGGGCTCGGGGCCGGTGAGGGCGGCCTGATAGGCTTTGGAGGGGGTGAAGCTGAGCGGGTCTGGCGTCAGGGCTTCGGGCGGCTTCCCGATCCAGTTCAGTTCGACATTGCCATGCCGGTCAATGAGGACGCTGAAGATGACGCCCTTGCCCCGGACCGCGCGCACATAGAGGCGCAGCGCCACGACCTGCAGCCAGATCCAGAACCGGTAGGGCTCCAGATCCCGGTGCGTCAGGGCAACAGGGGCAAACAGCGTGTCCATGCGTGACAGCCTGCCACACGTCAGGGCCCTGCCGGATAGCGGCCAAGGAAAAACCCCTGACCTGCTTGGCAGATCAGGGGTTTTCGGTGTTCAGGGCCGGGGAGAGGTCGAAATCTGTCCCCGGATCAATCAGTAACTCTTCGGCAGGCCGAGGACGCGTTCGGCGATGAAGTTGAGGATCATCTCGCGGCTGACCGGGGCGATGCGGGCGAGCATGGCTTCGCGCATCATGCGCTCGACATGGTACTCCTTGGCATAGCCCATGCCGCCATGTGTCAGCACGGCGGTCTCGCAGGCGCGGAAGCCGGCCTCGGTGCCGAGATATTTCGCGGCGTTCGCTTCGGCCCCGCAATCCTGCCCGGCATCATAGAGGCCGGCAGCCTTGTAGGCGAGCATTTCGGCGGCCGACAGTTCGGCCCAGGCCCTGGCCAGCGGATGCTGGATGCCCTGGTTCTGGCCAATCGGACGGCCAAAGACGACGCGCTCTTTCGCATAGGTCGCCGCACGTTCCAGCGCCGCAAAGCCGAGGCCGATGGATTCCACCGCGAACAGGACACGCTCGGGGTTCAGGCCCTGAAGCAGGTATTTGAAGCCTTCGCCTTCCTCGCCGATGAGGTGGTCTTTCGGCACTTCCAGACCGTCAATGTAGAGCATGTTGCACTCCACCGCCTTGCGGCCCATTTTCGGGATCGGCTGGCGCTCGATCTTGTTCGGGTCGAGGTCTGTGTAGAACAGGGACAGGCCGAGATACGGCTTGGCGCACTGGTCCTTGGGCGTGGTGCGCGCGATGATCAGGATCTTGTCGGCGCGCTGGGCCCCGGTCGTCCAGATCTTGCGGCCATTGATGACATAGCCGGTATTGGTGCGCTCGGCCTTGGTCTCCAGGCTGGACGTGTCGAGGCCGGAATTCGGCTCGGTCACGGCAAAGCACATCTTCTCCTCGCCGGAGATGATCTTGGGCAGGTTTTCGCGCTTCTGCTCCGGATTGCCGAACCGCTCCAGGGGCTTGGGCCCGAAAATGTTGAGGTGGATGGCCGAGGCGCCGGAATAGCCCGCGCCGGTCCGCGTGACGGTCTGCATCATCAGCGCCGCTTCGGTCAGGCCGAGGCCCGCGCCGCCATATTCTTCGGGGAAGGCGATGCCCAGCCAGCCGCCCGCGGCCATGGCGTCGCAGAATTCCTCCGGCCAGTTGCCGGTCTCGTCGGTCTTCGCCCAATACTCATCCCCGAAGGGTTCGAGCGTTTTCTCGACGGCGGCCTTGATGGCGGCCTGGTCTTCACTCATCGGCGCGATCTGGTGCATGTGACGGTATCCTCCTGACGCCCAGACTTAGGCCGGGCAGGCAAGCCCGTCCAGCGATGGCCCTGCGTCAGGGGAGCGCAATCTGGTCCGTGATGCCGATGGCCGCCAGGAAGGCCGGGTCGTGGCTGATGACGAGAAGGGCGCCGGTATAGGCGTTGAGCGCGGCTTCGAGGGTTTCGATCGTGGCCATGTCGAGATGGTTGGTCGGCTCGTCCAGCAGGAGGAGTTCGGGCGGCTCGGGCGCGGCGAAGATGGCGGCGAGGCCCGCGCGCAGGCGTTCGCCGCCGCTGAGCGTCGCCACGGGCTGGTGGGCGGCCTCATTGCGGAAGGCAAAGCGGGCGAGGGCGGCATGGGCGGCGTTGCGGGTAAGGTGCGGCTGGACGGCGTGGAGCGCGTCGAGGATGGAGCCTTCTTGCGGCAGAAGGCTGACATGCTGGTCGAGCCGGGCGATGCGCGGCGTCAGCGTTTCGACCGTGCCGGAGACGGGGGCGATCTCGCCGAGGATCATCCGCATCAGCGTCGACTTGCCCGAACCATTGGGGCCGGAAATGGCGACGCGTTGCGGGCCGCGCAGCTCAAACGAGAGCGGGCCGAACAGGTGACGATCCCCGAAGGCGGCGACGGCGTTCTTCAGGCGGAGGATATCTTTCGAACTGGGCAGGTCGACGCGCGGCACATCCATCGAGATGGGCGCGGTGATTTCGACCCTGGCGCGCGCAGCCTCGAAGGCGTCTGCGGCGTCGCCAACCAGGCGGCCGGCGAGATGGTCGCCGCGGGCGGATGTGTGTTCGGCGCGTTCGGCGCGGGCATTCAGCACGAGCTTTGGCTGGGATCCGCGCGCGCGGGTCGCCCGGCCCAGCTTCTCGCGCCGGTCCTGTTTCTCGCGGGCGCGCTGGGCGTCGGTTTCGGCGCGCTTGAGGGCGCTGGCGGAGCGGGTGAGGTCGGCTTCGGCCTGGGCGCGGGCCGCGTCGCGCGCGTCGCGAAAGGCGCTCCAGCCGCCGCCGAAGATCGTGACGCCGATGGGGGTCAATTCCACGATCCGGTCGACCTGTTCCAACAGGTCCCGGTCATGACTGGCGATGAGTGCGCCGCCGCGCCACTGGGCGAGCAGGTCGGCGATGGCGCGCCGCCCGTCCGTATCGAGATTGTTGGTTGGCTCGTCCAGCAGCAGGATGTCCGGCTGTTCCAGAAGCAGGCGGGCGATCATCACGCGTGTGCGTTCGCCGCCGCTGAGCTGTGACATGGGGGTATCAAGCGGCATGTCGCGCAGGCCGGTAGAGGCGAGGGTCTCTTCCAGCCGGGCTTCCAGCGTCCAGTCGGCCAGCTCAGCATCTTCCAGCGTGCCATCGCCCGCCGCCAGACTCGCGAGCCGGGCAAGGTCTTCCGCCACGCCGAGGGTTTCGCTGAGGGTCAGCGACTCATCGGCAATCTGGGCAAGGCGGCCCAGCCGGGCGTGTACGGACAGCGTGCCGCGCGCGGGCGTGATCTCGCCGGCAATGGCGCGCAGCAGCGTGGACTTGCCACAGCCATTGCGCCCGACAAGGCCAATGCGTTCGCGGCCAAGCGACAGGCTCAGCCCGTCAAAGAGCGGGGTGCCGTCAGGCGCAGTGAGGGAAAGCGAATCGAGCGTGAGAAGAGAAGACATGGGCAGGCCGGATGATCATGGAACGGGTCAGCGAAGCGGTGGGCTTTGCGTAATCCATGTCTCTGGCCTCCAATATTGTCTCGGGATGGTGTCTCTGCGGATCGAGGCGTCTACATACGCATTCCGCGGCGCAGTTCAAGCAAAATCAGGCCTGCGCGGGCAATTTCCGGTTCGGCGTGAATGCCTCGGCGAGGGGATTTGCGGTCTCCCCCAGCATCAGGTCGGCGATGATGCGGGCGGTGATCGGGGTCAGCAGGATGCCATTGCGATAGTGGCCCGCGGCGACGAACATGTTCGGCTGGCGCGTCTGTCCGAGGAAGGGGGCGAGATCCGGCGTGCCGGGGCGGACGCCGGACCAGGTGGACGTAATCTGCGCATTCGCCAGCGACGGCACAATGGTTGCGGCGCGCGACAGAAGCGCGGCGATATCGTCCGTGTTCGGCATGCCGGTGGTGCGGCCCGGTTCCATCGTTGCGCCAATGACGAGTTCCCGGCCACGCGGCACCATGTAGATCGGCCCGGCGCGCAGCGTCGTGTCAGGATGGCTGGCCCGACGGGCGACTGACAGCATCTGGCCACCAAACGTGTCGATCTCGTCCAGGGCGGTTTCCCAGTTCACGAGGCTGAAGTGTTTGCCGTGTTCGGTCACTTTCAGCGCGGCGCTTTGCCAGCCGGCGGTGACGAGCAAAAGGTCGTGGCCGTCAATGGTCAGCGCGCTGCCGGTGGAGCGGATCGGGGCTGCGGACTGTTCGAGCGTGATGGCGGGGTGGCGTTCGCACAGGGCGATCAGCGCGGAAACAACGGCGCGATTGTTGACATGGCCATCGGTTTCCAGCCGCAGGGCGCCGCGCAAGTCCGGGGAGAGGGCGGGCTCGATGGCACGGGCGGCGGCGATGTCCAGCCGTTCGCCGGGCAGGGCGCGGGCCTGAAGCGTCTCCAGAATGCCGTCCAGGTGCCGGGCGGTGGCGTCATCCGCAGCAACGGCCAGAGACGGGCCGGGGGCATAGCCGACGGACTGGCCGCTCTCGTCTTCCAGCTGCGCGGCAAATTCCGGCCAGAGGCGGGCACTTTCGAGGCAGAGATCGAACAGGCGGGGGTGGACGCCCGCTTCGCTGGCGGCCTCGAAGGCCGGGGCGATCATGCCGGCGGCGGCCCAGCTGGCGCCGCGTCCGGGCGGGTTCGGATCGTAGAGGGTGAGGGTTGCGCCGCGCCGGGCGAGTTCCAGCGCGCAGCTCAGTCCGATGATTCCGGCTCCGGCAATGGCGATACGAGGCAGGGAGCCGGCAGGGCGGTCAGCGCGGGTCATCGGCGCTATCTAGGCCATTGCGCGGCGGATTTGAACGGTCAGGCGGCGCCGGCCTGCAATTTCTGGCTTTCCCAGAACAGCTGGAAGGCGTCTGCCCATTTCCGGTTCTGGAAGACGATTTCCTTGCACATCTGGCCGCTGGGCCGGAATGCCGTGCGCACGATCATCTGGGGACCTTCCTGGATGTCGCGGGCCAGCTGCTCCGTGATGAAGGCGTCGAGCGTGGCGGACAGCAACGCGTCTTCCTCTGGTGAGCCAAGGTCCATGTCCAGCACGATATCGTTCATGTCGTCCCCATTCATCACGTTATCTTGTGTCCAGCTTGCTGGATCATCTTTGTATCTTTCCACCCTTACCGCAATCTTCATTCGGTGGCACGGGTTTCCGGAACATAACCGGTCTTTCGAGGCGAATGTGCAATTTTCGGGCAAAAACGTCGCGCATCTCGCTCGTTGCGATCCATTCTCAACTGTGGTTCAACGGGGCTTCAACGTTCTGAAGGGAAACCTGGTTCCATGAAATGGTATGCGCCCCTGGCCACCGCCTGCATTGTCCTTGCCGCATGCGGCGCGCCGTCGCCGGAAACGGCTGAAACTGAAGCAGTTGCGACACTCCCCGCCGAACCGGCCGGGACGCTGAATGTGTATTCGGCCCGGCACTATGATTCCGACAAGGAGATGTACAAGCGGTTCGAGGAAGAGACCGGCATCCGCGTGCGCTTTCGCGAATCCGGCGCGGCCGAATTGCTGGAGGCCATGAAGGCAGAAGGGGACAACAGCCCCGCCGATGTCATCCTGTCGTCCGATGCTGGGACACTTTACCGCTTCAAGGATGCCGGCCTGATGCAGCCGATCGAATCGGATGTGCTGGCCGAGCGCGTGCCGGAACACTTCCGCGACCCGGACGGCAACTGGTTCGGCCTGACCAAGCGGCTGCGCGTGATCGTCTATGATCCCGACCGCGTGACGCCGGACCAGGTGGATGAGTATGCCGACCTGGCCAGCGCGGCGTTCGAGGGCGAGGTTTGCATGCGGTCCAGCACGAACATCTACAATCTGTCCCTGATGGGCGAACTGATCGACCGGCTGGGCGCCGACACGGCCGAGGCCTGGGCGCGCAGCGTGGTGGCGAATTTCGCCCGTCCGCCGCAGGGCGGTGACACGACCCAGATCGAGGCCGTGGCGGCCGGTCAGTGTTCGGTGGCGCTGGTGAACCATTATTACTGGGTGCGCCTGACCCAGGGCTCGCCGGCCCAGCGTGCCACGGTGGAGAAGACCAGCCTGTCCTTCCCGCAGCAGGACAGCTGGGGCGCGCATGTCAATGTGACCGGCGCCGGCGTGGCCGCTCATGCGCCGCACAAGGAGGCCGCCATCCAGTTCATCGAGTGGCTGACCACAGAGGAAGGCCAGTTCCTCCTGACGACCGAAACCAAGGAAATTCCGCTTGTGTCCGGCGCCGAGCAGCCGGCGGGGCTGGACCGCCTGCCTCCGGACTTCAAGGAAAGCGAATTGCCGCTGAACCGGTTGGGCGAGAACCAGTCCGAGGCTCAGGCCATCTATGACCGGGCCGGCTGGAACTGATCCTGGTTGAGCACGCTGACCGCCATACGCCGCTTCCGGTTTCGGAGCATTGACGGGCCCGCCTTTCTGGCGGGCCTGATCATTGCTGTGCCGGTGATGGTGACGCTGGTGGCGGGGCTGTTCCATGGCGGCGGCGATGCGTGGATCCATATTCGCGACACGCTGCTGGCCGGATACACGACCGGCACGCTGGGCACGCTGTTCCTGACGGGCGTGCTGATCCTGGGCGTGGCGGTGCCGTCGGCCTGGCTGGTAACGATGTACCAGTTTCCGGGGCGGGGCGTGTTCGAATGGCTGCTGATCCTGCCGCTGGCGGCGCCCGGCTATGTGCTGGCCTATGCCTATGCGGACCTGATGGGGGTAATGGGCCCGTTCCAGACGGCGCTGCGTGAGGCGACCGGCTGGTCGGCGCGGGATTACTGGTTTCCGGACATGCGCAACCTGCCGGGCCTGGCATTCGTGCTGGCCTGCGCGCTTTACCCCTATGCCTATCTCACGGCGCGAGCCGCCTTTGTGTCCCAGTCGGTGTGCGCGCTGGAAGCCGCCCGCAGCCTGGGCGCCAGCAGCCTGCGCCGGTTCTGGCAGGTGGCGCTGCCCGCTGCCCGCCCGGCCATTGCCGCAGGCCTGGCCCTCGCCCTGATGGAGGCGGCGGCCGATTATGGCGCGGCGGAGTATCTGGGCGTGCCGACCCTGACCTTCGGCATCGTTCGGGCCTGGCAGAGTTTCGGCGATGCCGCGGCCGCGGCGCGGCTGGCCCTCGTCCTGGTGGCGATTGTCATCGGGCTTGTCCTGGCGGAACGCCATACGCGCGGGCGCGCCGGCAGCCAGCAAAGCTCGACGCGCTGGCGCACGGTCTCGCGCACCCGCCTGCCATTCTGGGCAGGGCTCGGCGCTTCGGCTGCCTGCGGGCTGCTCTTTCTGGTGGCGTTTGTCCTGCCCGTTTCGCGTCTGATCTGGCTGACGCTGGAGACGCGCGACCAGATTGCGCCGATCGGCCGGGCGCTGGTCAACACGCTTATCCTGGCAGGGGCCGGCGCGGCGCTGGCCTTCGTGCTGGCGCTGGTGATTGCACTGACCGCCAGGCAGCGCGGCCTGGTGGCCGGCTTTGCCCGCCTGATGGCCTCCACCGGCTATGCGATTCCGGGCGCGGTGCTGGCACTCGGCGCGCTGATCGTGATGGGATATCTCGGTTTCACCCTGACCGGGATCGGCGCCATCGCGGCGCTGGCCTGGGTCTATGCCAGCCGGTTCACGACGTCCGGCGCCGAGCCGATGGTGGCGGCGCTCGGCCGCGCGCCGGCCTCCATGGGCTATGCTGCTGAAAGCCTCGGTGCCTCGCCGCTGCGCCGCGCGGTTTCCGTTGACCTGCCGGTCGCGCTATCAGGCGCCATGGCTGGTGCACTGATCCTGTTTGTTGAATCGCTCAAGGAATTGCCCGCAACCCTGATGCTGCGGCCGTTCAATTGGGACACGCTGTCTGTGCGGGCAAATGCCTATGCCACGGATGAACGTCTGGCAGCGGCGGCGCTGCCGTCCCTTCTGATCACGCTGGCGGGCCTGCTGCCGGTGATCCTGTTGTCCTGGCGGCTCAGCCATTCGCGACCGGGAGACACCCAATGACTGCCCATCTGACCGCGCAGGCGGTGACCCGTCGCTATGGCGCGTCCGCCGTGGTGGACGGGGTCAGTCTCGACCTGGAGCCCGGCAAGATCACGGCGCTGCTCGGCGGGTCCGGTGCGGGGAAGTCGACCCTGTTGCGCCTGTTTGCAGGCCTTGAGCCGCTGGATGATGGCGATATCCGCCTTGGCGACCAGCTTCTGTCTTCGGTCGGCAGGACCGTGCCGGCAGAAAAGCGCCGGATCGGGCTGATCTTCCAGGATTTCGCCCTGTTCCCGCACCTGACCGCCGCGCAGAATGTCGCCTTCGGCCTCAAATCACGCGGCAAGGAGGTGGCCCGCACCATCGCCGCCGACTGGCTGGAGCGGTTGGGACTGAGCGGCCGGGCCGGGGCGTATCCGCATGAATTGTCCGGCGGCGAGCAGCAGCGCGTCGCGATTGCCCGGGCGCTGGCCCCCGAGCCGGCTGCCATCCTCATGGACGAGCCGTTCTCCGGCCTCGATCCGGCCTTGCGCGGCAGCGTGCGCGACACGGCGCTGGCGGCGATCCGGGCGGCCGGCATTCCGGCGCTCCTGGTGACCCATGATCCGACCGAGGCGCTGGAGAGCGCCGATTGCATCGCCATCCTGCAAGCCGGTCGCCTGCTGCAGCAGGGGTCTGCGGCGGACATCTATCTGACGCCGGAAAGCGCAGCGATTGCGGCTGCGCTGGGCCCGGTCAGCCGCCTGCCGTCGGATGCCGTGCCGGATGGACTGGCCGGGACCGGGCTTCCGGACGGAACGGAACTGGTCGTACGCCCGGAAGGCGTTTTGCTGGACGCGGACTCCCCGGTGCGGGCGCAGACTGTCTCGAGCCAGCTGACCGGGCCGCTGTGCCGGCTGGTCCTGGCGTGTGGGGGACAGATGCTGACCGCGCTGGTGCCACGCATGGCTGCACCGGAAGAGGGCGAGGAAGTGGGCATCCGGCTGGATCCGGCCCTGACATTCATCTTCCAGTCAGCCGATTCCTGACATTTCCGTCATCCTGCGAGGAAGCCCTCGCCATTCACGGCCGGCTCCCATAAAATCAGGGTCGTAGATGCAACTTACAGGAGGCGCTTTGCATGGCGCGGAATGTCCTGAAACTGGCTGGCGCCGCCCTTCTGGCGGTCATGATGGCGGCAAGTGCCACGGCCCAGAGCCTCATTCGCGATGCGGAGATCGAGGAAACCCTGCGGGAATGGACCGACCCGATTCTCGATGTGGCAGGACTGAAGCCGAATGATGTCGGCCTGTACCTGATCAATGATCCCTCGCTGAACGCCTTCGTGGCGAACGGCCAGAACATCCACCTGCATACGGGTCTGATCATCGCGGCGGATTCCTCGCTGCAGATCAAGGGCGTGATCGGTCATGAGACCTGCCACATCGCTTGCGGCCACTCGGTCAGCCGGTCGCGGGCAGCGGGCGTGGCAATGCGTCCGGCCCTGCTGTCCATCGGACTGGGCATCCTGGCCATGGCGGCCGGGGAGGGCGGCGCCGGTGCCGCGCTGATCGGGTCGTCCCAGCAATTTGCTGCCCTGAACTTCTTCACGCACACGCGGTCGGAAGAGGCAACCGCCGATGCGGCGGCCGTGGAATACCTGACCCAGCTGGGGCAGTCGCCGCGCGGGATCGTCGAATTCTTCGAGAATTTCCGGTATCAGGAAGTGCTCTCCAGCGCCCGGCGCTATCCCTATTTCCGGGCCCACCCGCTGGCTTCGGACCGGATCCGCAATGTGCGCATGCTGGCCGAGGATACGGGTATGATGGACACGCCGCCCACCGAGCGGGAAGTGCGCCAGTACCAGATGATGCGCGCCAAGCTGATCGGCTTCCTCGACACGCCGAACAAGGTGGCGCGGGAATATCCGGCCAGCGACCAGAGCCAGCCGGCCCGCTATGCCCGCTCGATTGCGGCGCTGCAGGCCTCCGACATCGACAGGGCGCTGACCGAAGTGGACGTGCTGCTGGCCGAAGATCCCGAGAATCCGTATTTCTGGGAGCTGAAGGGCCAGATCCTGTTTGAAAGCGGACGGGCGGCGGATTCGGTGATGCCGCACCAGAAATCGCTGGAACTGAAACCCGGCCAGCCCCTGTTGCTGATCAATCTGGCGCGGTCGCTGAATGCGCGGGACGCGCCGGGCGATACGGAGACCGCCGAAAAGGCGCTGAAGGACGCGCTGATCGCCGAGCCGAACAATGCGTTTGCCTGGGCACAACTGGCCATCACCTATGAGAAACAGGGCCGCCGCGCCGATGCGCAGCTGGCCACGGCGGAGTCGGCCTATGCTGTGGGCGATATCGTGCGCGCCAACCGGTTTGCCCATTTTGCCGTGCAGAATCTGGAGCCTGGCACGCCGGATTATCGCCGGGCCGATGACATCCTGCTGGTGACCGACGCCAACAATCCCGACAATCGCGACATGTATCGCCGCGGGCCGCGCCTCTCCTTCTCGGTGAGATAAGCCTGCATCAACTTTCTGTCAGGTCGGATGGACGCGCGCCGATGAGGCCGTATATCTGGCCTGACCGATTCCCGCCTGAGACACAGGAACCCCAATGACCCAGAAGCTGACCACACTGACGGCCGCCATGGCCGCCCTCGTCCTCACCCCGGCCTGCGCCGAAAGCAAGGCTGCGCCGGGCGCCGACCGCGCGGAAACGGAGCAGATCATTCGGGAATACATTCTGGAGAATCCGGAACTCATCGAGGAAGCGCTGATCAAGCTGCAGGCCAAGCAGAAGGCCGCCGCGTCCGAGGCCGCCGAAGCTGCCATCGCGGCAAACTTCGCCGCCCTGTATGAGAATGAGGAAGATTATTCCGTCGGCCCGGCGGATGCCGAAATCGTCGTGGTCGAGTTCTTCGATTACCGGTGTGGCTGGTGCAAGCGTTCGGTCGACTGGGTGCGGGCCCTGCCGGAGACCCATGACGGCAAGGTGCGCGTCGTGTTCAAGGAATTGCCGATCTTTGGCGGGATCAGCGAAACGGCCTCGCTGGCGGCGCTCGCAGCCGGAAAGCAGGGCAAGTATACCGAGTTCCACATGGCGCTGATGGCCATCAAGAACAATAATGACCTGACCGATGCGAAGCTGGATGAAGTGGCTGAAGAGGTCGGCATCAGTGTCCAGAAGATGCGCGCCGACATGCGGTCCATGGATATCCAGAAGAAGCTGGCCGATTCCAAGCAGCTGGCGCGCACGCTGGGCGTCGAGGCGACGCCGAGCTTCTTCATGGGCAACAATTTCATCGAAGGCGCCGATCAGGACCGTCTCAACGACCTGATCGTGGACGCCCTGGACAGCTAGGGAAAGCCTAGCAGGGCAGGGACGTCTCGTAGGGACTGTCCAGCGAGAACATCGGGATGGTGGCGATCAGCACGGACCCGTCATCGCCCTCAAGATCATAGGTGCCGCCCATGATGCCCGACGGGGCAGCAAGGGGCGCACCGGATGTGTAGCTGAACCGTTCGCCCGGCCCGAGGGTCGGGGTCTGCCCGATCACGCCATCGCCATCCACCTGCTGCCGGCGGCCGGCCGCGTCCACAATGTTCCAGTGCCGGCGCACGATCGTCCAGGTCCGGTCGCTCTCATTCTCGACATCGACCGTGTAGGACCACATGAACCGGGCGCGGGCGGGCTCGGATTCGTCATGCATGAATTTGGGGCGGACGCGGATGCGCACACCATCCGTGACTTGCTCATACTGAGGAGGAGGAACCCGTCTGCCCATTCGATAAAATTCGATCCAATTCGTTCACACACTGTTAAGGGCGTGGGTCAAATCCATTACAAGATCGTCAGAATCCTCCAGTCCCACTGACATGCGGATCCAGCTGCGGTCCAGGCCCATCGAGGCCTGTTCCTCGTCGCTGAGCGCGCGGTGTGTGGTCGAGGACGGGTGGCAGGCCAGCGATTTGGTGTCGCCGAGATTGTTGCAGATATCGACCAATTCCAATGAATTCAGGAATCTGAACGCCTCTTCCTGACCGCCTTTCAGCGAGAAGGCGACCATGGTGCCTCCGGCGCTCATCTGGCGCTTGTGGATGTCATAGTGCGGATGATCCGGGCGATGCGGATAGCGGACGGCGGCAATGGCCTTGTGGTCCGCGATGACGTCGGCCAGACGGGCCGCATTCCGGGTCTGCTGGTCGACGCGCAGTTTCAGCGTCTCCAGGCCTTTCAGCACAACCCAGGCGTTGAAGGGCGAGGCCGCCGGGCCGAGATGGCGCAGCCAGGGATCATAGACCTCTTCCATACGGGCGGCGTCGCACAATATGGCGCCGCCCATGACACGGCCCTGGCCGTCCATGTGCTTGGTTGTGGAATAGACGACGACATCCGCGCCAAGCTCCAGAGGCTTCTGGAGGATCGGCGTGGCGAACACATTGTCGACCACCAGCGTGGCGCCGGCCGCCTTGCAGAGCCGGGCGACGGCTTCGATGTCGACGCCGTCGAGCAGGGGATTGGCGGGGCTTTCGATCAGGACAAGCTGGCAGCCCTTGGCGATTTCGCGCTCCCAGGCCGCGAGGTCTGCGCCATCGACAAACACGGTCTCGATCCCGAATTTCGGCATCTGATTGGCGATGATCCAGCGGCAGGAGCCGAACAGGGCTGTGGCGGCCACGACCCGGTCGCCGGCCTTCAGCGGCGCGAGAATGGCCGTGGAGATGGCGCCCATGCCGGAGGCGGCGACGCGGCAGGCCTCTGCGCCTTCGATCAGGGCGAGACGCTGCTGCAGCATTTCGCAGGTCGGGCTGCCATAGCGGGAATAGACGAAACCGTCCTCTTCCCCGGCCATGCGGCGCATGGCCTGTTCGGCGCTGTCATAGGAATAGCCGGAGGTCAGGTAGATCGCCTCGGAGATTTCGCCATGATCGGACCGCATCAGGCCGCCGCGCACCGCCTGGGTGGCGGGCTTCCAGCCCTTTTTCGCGCCCGTGTCCGAAGTATCTGCCATGACAGGTTATTCCCTTGTGTTTCCTGCAGTGCGTCTTATGCCTGAGAGGGCAAGGGGTGCAAGTGATGGCCGAAGATTCGGGTGTTTTGTCCGACCATGAAATCGAGACGCTGGTTGCCTCCGGGGCGATCCGCTCGGACCTGCCGCTGGAAGAAGGACAGGTCCAGCCGGCAAGCCTGGATCTGCGCCTAGCCGAGGATGCCTACCGGCTGAGGGCCAGCTTCCTGCCGGGCAAGGACCGCACCGTCGCCGAAATGCTGCAGGAGCCGGGCATCCACATGCACCGGATTGACCTGACCAAGGAAGGCGCGGTGCTGGAGACCGGCTGTGTCTATCTGGTGCCATTGATGGAATCGCTGCGCCTGCCGGCCGGCATTGCCGCACGGGCCAATCCGAAAAGCTCGACCGGGCGGATCGACGTGTTCACGCGCCTCGTGACCAATCGCTCGCGTGCCTTCGACGAGGTGCCGACGGGGTATTCCGGGCCGCTCTATCTGGAGGTCAGCCCGCGCACCTTCCCGATCATGGTGCGGCCGGGCGACCGGCTGGCGCAGATCCGCTTCAAGCGGAAGAAGCCGGAGACGCTGAAGGAGAAAATCGTCTCCATCGACCTGGAATCGGCTGGGGATCAGCCGGTGGGCTGGCGGGCCAAGCATCATTCCGGGATCGTGGATCTGCGCGGCATCGGCGCCCATGAGGCCGGCCAGTTCTGGGAGCCGGTCTGGCCGCGCGACGGGCGGATCGTGCTCAATCCCGAGGAATTCTACATTCTTGTCAGCCGCGAGACCGTGAAGGTCGGCGCGATGGAGGCGGCAGAGATGGCGCCGATCGCACCGGAACTGGGTGAGTTCCGCGCGCATTATGCCGGCTTCTTCGATCCGGGATTCGGCACCAATACGGGCGGCAGCCGCGCCGTGCTGGAAGTGCGCTCGCGCGATGTGCCCTTCATCCTGGAACATGGCCAGCCGGTTGCCAAACTGGTCTATGAAGCCATGGCCTCCAGGCCGAAGGGCCTGTATGGCGGCAAGGGCTCGAACTATCAGGGGCAGGGCCTGAAACTGTCAAAGCATTTCCGAATCTGAAAGCGCGCACCATGAAGCTGCATTACTCTGCCACCTCACCCTATGCCCGGAAGGTACGGGTGCTGATCATCGAGCAGGGCTTGCAGGCCGCAGTGGAACTGGTTCGCGCCGACCCGATGGCGGAGAATGCCGCCTCGAAGATCGGCAATCCGCTCAGCAAGGTGCCCTCCCTGGAACTGGAGGATGGCACGCATCTCTTCGACAGTCCGGTGATCTGTGAATATCTTGATCATATGGCCGGCGGAGACCCGCTGCTGCCTGTCGAGGGCGCGCGGCGCTGGGCGGTGCTGAAGGCGCAGGCGCTGGGCGATGGCATCCTGGACGCGGCGCTCAGCCTGGTCATGGAATCGCGCAGGCCGGACGCGCAGCAATCGAAATTCTGGCAGGCGCGGTGGATATCCGCAATTCATCGCGGTGTGGACGACATTGCCAATGATGTCCGGGCCGACGACGCCGTGTTCGACCTTGGCCGGATCAGCTATGCCTGCGCGCTCGGCTATCTGGATTTCCGCCTGCCGGATCTCGACTGGCGCGCGCCGCATCCGGGACTGGCGGACTGGTTCTCGGACATGTCCGGCCGGGAGAGTTTCGCCCTGACCGCGCCGCCGGAATAGGCCGGATCTTCGAAGGGTGCCTGAAGGAGAAAGAGATCATCCTTCGGCATCCGGATTACCCCCTTGCCTTCACAAGGTCGCGATAGACCACGCAGGCGCCGGTGCGGGTTTCATCCGGACTGACCAGTTTGACCATTTCCGCTGCAACTTCTTCAGGGGTCGGAAGGGTCATCGGGTCTTCGCCCGGCATGGCCTCGGCGCGCATGCCGGTGCGGGTGCCACCGGGATCGAAGATGTTGGCGCGCAGTTTCATGTTCTCGTTCTCGTCTGCCCAGCCGATCACGAGCGCTTCCAGTCCCGCCTTTGCGGCCTGATAGGGGCCCCAGAAGGCGCGGGGATGGCGGGCCACGCTGGAAGTGACGAACACGGCGCGCGGTGCGTCTGACTGGTGCAGCCAGGGTGACAGGGCGCGGATCAGGTGAAAGTTCGCATTCAGGTTGACCGCGATGGTTTCCTCGAAGCTGCGCGGACCACAGGTTTCGAGCGGGCCGAGCGTGCCGAGGATTCCGGCATTTGCCACAAGGCCATCAAGGCGGCCGAAGCGCTCTCCGATCACCTTGCCCAGCGTCTCGATGCCCTTGGTGTCTTTCAAATCCATCGGCACAAGGACAGCTTCGCTGCCGAGGGCGCGGATTTCGTCATCCAGCTTCTCGAGCGCGGCCTTCGAGCGCGCAATGGCAATGACGATATCGCCCTGGCGGGCGAGGTGGAGCGCAGCGGCGCGGCCAATGCCCCGGGAGGCGCCGGTGACGAGGATGAGGCGGGGAGTGTCAGTCATGAAAGCGCTTTGGCGGAGTTATGCATCATCCAGCAGGGAGAGCTGGCGTTCCTTGTCGGACTCGGCATGTTCATTGTCGACCAGCGGGGTCGGATAGTCTCCGGTGAAGCAATGGTCGGAGAATTGCGGCTGCATCGGATTGCGCTGCGGCTCTCCGATCGCCGTATACAGGCCGGGCACCGAGAGGAAGCCGAGTGAGTCGACTTTCAGCTCCCTGACCATTTCCTCGTGCGTGTGGATGGCGGCGAACAATTCGGACTTGGCCGCCATGTCGATGCCATAGAAATCAGGGTTCACGATGGGCGGGCTGGCCGAGCGGAAATGAATTTCCCGCGCGCCGGCCTCGCGCACCATCTGGACAATCTTCTTCGACGTATTGCCGCGCACGATGGAATCGTCGACCAGGATCACGCGCTTGCCTTCCAGTACGGCACGGTTCGGGCTGTGCTTCTTGGAAACGGCGCTCTGGCGGCCGGTCTGGGTCGGCTGAATGAAGGTCCGCCCGACATAATGGTTCCGGATGATGCCCATCTGGAAGGGGATGCCGGAGGCTTCGGAAAAGCCGAGCGCGGCCGGCACGCCGGAATCCGGCACCGGCACGATGACATCGGCATCGGCCGGTGTCTCCGCGGCCAGCTGATGGCCCATGCGGCGGCGCACTTCATAGATGGAACGTCCCTGCACGATGGAGTCCGGACGGGCGAAATAGACGTATTCGAAGACGCAGGGGCTGGTCGGGCGCTGCGGCGCGAACCGATAGGATTCGACGCCCTTCTCGCTGATCACGACAATTTCGCCATTGTCGATCTCGCGCACGAAATCCGCGCCGATAATGTCGAGCGCGCAGGTCTCGGAGGCCAGAACATAAGCGTCGCCCAGCTTGCCGAGGATCAGCGGGCGCAGGCCCACCGGATCGCGTGCGCCGATCAGCTTCTTGCCGGTCAGGCCGACCAGGGCATAACCGCCCTCGATCTTCTGGAGCGCATCAATCAGGCGATCGAGGAAGCGCTTGCCCGTGCTGCGGGCGACCAGGTGCAGGATGACTTCGGTGTCCATCGTGGACTGGAAGATCGCGCCATCCTTGACGAGGTCATGGCGCAGCTTGCGGGAATTGGTCAGATTGCCATTGTGTGCCACCGCGAACCCGCCGCCGGCGAGGTCTGCGAAGATCGGCTGCACGTTCCGCAGCATGGTGCGGCCCTGTGTGGAATAGCGGTTGTGACCGATGGCGGCGTGGCCGGGCAGGCGCGTGCGGAGGTCCCCGCCGAAATGCTCGCCCACCATGCCAAGGTGACGTTCCGAGGGGAAGCGCTTGCCGTCAAAGGTGATCATGCCGCAGGCTTCCTGCCCGCGATGCTGGAGGGCATGCAGGCCCAGCGCTGTCAGCAGGCTGGCCTCATGATTTCCGAAGATACCGAAGACGCCGCATTCCTCGCGGGGCTTGTCGTCATCATGATCGAAGAGGACCATTTGAGACGCACCTCCTGAGTGACAGTACTGCGACACGCGCCTAATGCCTTGTTTCGGCCTCCAAGGGAAGGGCGGCTTGCACATCTTTTCCGACTTTTGACGCGTTGTCGTTCACATAGTCCGCCATTTCCTTCAGCGGCGGATAGGTCATCGAGTTGCGGATGAAATCGGGAATGCGGCTTTCCTCCAGGGCCAGGTTCAGGAGTACGGCAAAGAACACCAGCGCGATGGCACCGCGGGCGATGCCGAAGAAGAGGCCGGCGAAATGGTCGAACATGCCGATGCCGTCGGCGCCCTGGATGTTCTTCGACAGGCGCTGGCCGAACCAGGCCACCAGAACATAGACCAGGATGAAGGCAAACACGATGAGCGCCAGGTCGCCGAGAAGCGGATCGACCCCTTCCGGCACCAGCGTGCGCACGCCGTCTGCAAAGAAGCGCCGCGCATAGAAGGCGGCCGCCAGCGCGGCGATGAAGGATCCGAGTGTTGCGATTTCCCTGAGAAAGCCCCTAGCGAAGGCCATGATCGCCGAAATCACGATGACCGCGACGGCGATGGCATCAAAAGCTGTAATGGACTCAAGCATTCTGGGCGTCCGGGGCGAGAAGTTGGGCAAGATCGATAAGCCGTTTAATCGGGGTGATCGTCAAGCCATCGACTGAAGTCGGGCTGCCTTCGGGCACATAGGCATGGGTAAAGCCGAGGCGCACGGCTTCCTTCAGGCGCTGTTCCATCCGGGCCACCGGACGCACCGCACCGGACAGGGCGACTTCGCCGAAGAAGACGCTGCGTTCGGGCACCGGCGTGTCGGCCAGCGAGGTGAGCAGGGCCGCTGCCGCGCCGAGATCGCCCGCCGGCTCGCCGATGCGATAGCCGCCCGCGACGGAGAGATAGACATCCATGCCGGACAGGCTGATGCCGCAGCGTGCCTCCAGCACGGCCAGCAGCATGGCCAGACGTCCGCCATCCCATCCCACCACGCTGCGCCGGGGTGTGCCATAGGCGGATTTGGCGACCAGGGCCTGCACTTCGGCCAGCACGGGGCGGGAGCCTTCCATGGCCGCGAAGACGGCGGCGCCGCCCTCTGCATCCCCATCGGCCGACAGGAACAGGGCCGACGGCTCCTTGGCCGGGGCGAGGCCATATTGGTGCATTTCGAAGATGCCGATTTCGTCGGTCGGGCCGAACCGGTTCTTCACCGCACGCAGGATGCGGAACTGGTGGCCGCGTTCGCCTTCGAAATAGAAGACCGCATCGACCATGTGCTCCACCACGCGGGGGCCAGCAATGTTGCCTTCCTTTGTCACGTGCCCGACGAGCACTAGCGCGCACCCGGATTTCTTGGCCCAGCGGGTCAGCTCCTGCGCGCAGGCGCGGACCTGGCTGACCGAGCCGGGGGCGGCCTCCAGACTGTCGGACCACATGGTCTGGATGGAATCGATCACGACGAAGTCCGGATTGGCGGCCTTCAGCGCCGACAGGATCTTGCGAAGGTCGGTTTCCGTGGCGAGCTGGACCGGGCTTTCGGCGACTTTCAGACGCTTGGCGCGTTCCTGTATCTGGGCGGCGGCTTCCTCGCCGGAGACATAGACCGTCTTCACGCCATTGCGGGCGAGGCGCGCGGCGACCTGAAGCAACAGGGTCGATTTGCCGATGCCCGGATCGCCGCCGATCAGCGTGGCGGAGGATGGCACGATGCCGCCGCCAAAGACACGGTCGAGTTCCTCAACCCCCATCACGATGCGGGCGGGCGTTTCGGTCTCGGCATTCAGGGCGACGAATTCCGCCTTGGACGAGCGTTTGGTGCCGGCCTTCGGAGCAGCGAGTCCGCCCGGCGTGCCGCCGACGGTTTCCTCAACCAGCGTGTTCCATTCTCCGCAGCCATTGCACTTGCCACTCCATTTGGAGTGAACCTCGCCACAGGATTGGCACACAAAGGCAGTCGTCGCGGTCTTGGCCATGACTAATGAGATATGAGGGTTCGCGGTGAGGGGGAAGAGGCTGCGTTCATCCGCCCTCTCCGTCAGTCGGCTTCTTCACCGTCTGCCACCTCGCCCGCAGGCGGGGGCGGATCGGCGACAGATTTTCCAAGACAGGCGAAGGGCGCGATTCCGTCCGGCATCTTGCCATTCACCAATCGCACGGCGCGGGCCGGGCCGCGCGCATTGCCCGCCGTGAAGGCAAAGCTGCCATCCAGCACATCCACATTGCGCTGATAGAAGGGGATGTATCCGGACAAGAGGCGTTTCGACAGGGTGGGCTGGAATTCGAACCGCCCGGTCGAGGCGCGGCGATGGCCTTCGAACCGTCCGGTCAGACTGACCTTGTTGATCTCCTTCGTGCCGACCAGCCGGACCGGAAACCGGGCGGAGGCGGGGATGGCGGCGAAGGCTTCCTGTATCTTTTCGCCATCGCCGACCACCGGGGCCGAGAGGGGATCATCCGAGAGGAACACGCGCCAGGCGAGATGCAGGCCTTCATAGCGCGTCAGGTCTGCCTGCTCGGTACAGGTATCGATATGCCATTCGCCGTCGAGACGGAACTTCTCGTATTGCAGCCAGCCGGTGAACGCCAGAGAGACGGCGGTGAAGGCCACCGACACATATTTGATAAAGTCCATCATGGCGTTTCCCCCCGCATGCACCGGGGGGA
This sequence comes from Hyphomonas sp., assembly GCF_017792385.1. Taxonomy (NCBI): domain Bacteria; kingdom Pseudomonadati; phylum Pseudomonadota; class Alphaproteobacteria; order Hyphomonadales; family Hyphomonadaceae; genus Hyphomonas; species Hyphomonas sp. The sequence continues at coordinate 2,158,249 of NZ_CP051230.1, forward strand.
TAGCGCCCGAAGATCAGGTGCGGGTCAAGTAGAGGGCCAGGCTTTGAGCCGTCTGGGGATGTTCTTTTCGGATGCGCGCAAAGCAACAGGTCTTGTCATCCCGGAAATGGCGAAGCCATTGTCCGGGACGCGTTCCAGCGACGGCGCCATGGGTCCCGGATAAACGCGGTGCGTTTTCCGGGATGACAACAATGGAGTGCGTGTACCTGGCCGTGTTCGTCGTAGCTGCCTAAATCGCCGGCTGAATCGGGCCGTCCGCTCGTCCGTGGACGAATTGGTCGACATGGTCGTTGCCGCTATTGTCGATGATGTTCGCCGGGCCGTGCCAGATGATCTTGCCTTCGAACAGCATGGCGATGTTGTCGGCAATCTTGCGGGCCGAGGCCATGTCATGCGTGATCGAGACCGCCGCGGCGCCGAGGCCGCGCACCTGTTCGAGGATCAAATCATTGATGGCATCGGCCGTGATCGGATCAAGGCCGGTGGTCGGCTCATCAAAGAAGATCAGGTCCGGCTTTGAAATGATCGACCGGGCGAGCGAGACGCGCTTTTGCATGCCGCCGGAGATTTCCGCCGGGTAGAGATCGGCGACATCCGGGCCGAGGCGCACTTTCTTCAGCGTCTCGATGGCCTGTTCCTTGGCATCCTTGCGGCGCATCTTGTCGACCTGCAGAAGGCGGAACCCGACATTCTCCCAGACGGTGAGGGAGTCGAAAAGCGCGCCGGACTGGAACAGCATGCCGATGCGGGCGCGCATCTTCTCGCGCGTGCGGCCGGTGGCCTTCGTGACATCCTGCCCGTCAAAGAAGATCTTGCCGGCGGTCGGCGTCATCAGGCCGAGTGCATTCTTCAGCATGACCGATTTGCCGGAGCCGGAGCCGCCGAGAATGACGAGGCTTTCGCCCTTCTGCACTTCGATATCGACGCCCTTCAGGACCTGCTTGGACCCGAAGGATTTCTGGACGTTTTCAAGTCTCAGTATGGGCGTGCTCACAGGCCGATCTCCACGAACAGGGTGGACATGAGATAGTTGGCGGCCAGCACGAGCACGGCAGCGCCCACCATGGAGAGCGTCGCCGCGCGGCCGACGCCGGTTGCGCCCGCCTCTGACCGGTCGCCCTGATAGCAGCCCATGATGGCGATGACGGCGCCGAAGACGACCGCCTTGATCAGGCCAACCAGCACGTCTTCATTGGTCAGGAAGTCGAGCGTGTTGCGCAGATAGGTGGTGGAGTCGAAATCGAGCGCATAGACGCTGACCAGCCATCCGCCCATGATGCCGATAATGTCCGCCACGATGACCAGCAGGGGAAGGGCGATGATGGCGGCGAGGAAGCGCGGCGCGTAGAGATACCGATAGGGCGAGGCCGACAGCGTTTCCAGCGCATCAATTTGTTCAGTGACGCGCATGGCCCCGATCTCTGCCGAGATACCCGCCGAGACGCGCCCCGCCAGCATCAGGCCGGTAATCGTGGCACCCAGCTCGCGCGTGATGCCGAGCACGACAATGCTGGGCACGAATTGCTCCGCGCCATAGCGGCTGCCGCCCTCATAGATGTTGAGCGCCAGCGCCGCGCCGATGAAGACCGCCGACAGGCCGACCACGGGCAGGGAATAGAATCCGATGTTCACGACCTGCCGCCAGACCTGGCCGGGATACCAGCGCGGCGTGAAGGCCGCGAATTTCACGCGGCTGGCAAATACGGTCAGCCGGCCGATCTCGGCAAAGAAGCCGAGGACCGCAGCACCGATCCATTGCAGGGGATTGGGCACCCCACGCTTAGACGTAGAAACGTTCGACACGGTTGCTGAGTCCTGTAAGCAATTCATATCCTAGCGTGCCTGCACGGGCCGCCTGCTGTTCGAGTTTGGCATGCGCGCCGAGGAATTCAACGCGTGCCCCTGTTTTTGCCGCCGCCTGTGCCTTTGAAACATCAATCGTGATGAGATCCATGGAAATGCGGCCGAGGACGGGGCAGGGCGCGCCGTCCAGATATCCGATCAGCGCATTGCTGCCGGCACGCGGCATGCCGTCGGCATAGCCGAGCGCCACCGTGGCAAGCATGCGATCCTCTTCGAGCCGGTGCGTCGCGCCATAGCCGACCGTGTCTCCCGCCCTCGCCCGGAACACGCTGATGATGCGCGCGTCCAGCGTCACACCGGGCGACAGCGCGACGTGTCCGGGTGCGTCCGATCCGCCATAGAGGGCGATGCCGGGACGGGTCAGGTCAAAGGCATAATCCGGCCCGAGATAGCAGCCGGCGGAATTGGCGAGGCTTGCCGGCGTATCCGGGAAAGCCTCCACGATCCGGGTGAAGCGGTCGAGCTGGGTCTGGTTCGCCGGATGATCCGGTTCGTCCGCGCAGGCCAGATGGCTCATCACCAGAACCGGTTGCAGCTTCTTCAGGGCATCAAGATGCGTTTCGATCATGGCCGGGGGCAGGCCGAGCCGGTTGATGCCGGTGTCGAAGTGCAGCGCGCAGGGGCCGCGGCCCCCGCGGGTCCAGAGGTCCACTTGCTCCGCGCTGGACAGGACCGGCGTCAGCGAGGCTTCGCGATAGGACCGCATGTCCCCGGCGGCCGGACCGTTGAGCACGAAGATGCGCCGCGCCTGTCCCAGCGTCCTGCGGACCATCACGCCCTCTTCGACATGCGCGACGAAGAATGTGCTGCAGCCAGCCTTCGACAGCGCGTCGGACACTCTGGCCGCGCCGAGACCATATCCGTTCGCCTTCACCACGGCGGCGGTGGTTGCACCGGGGTGCAGCTGGTCAATCGCCTGCCAGTTGGCAACAATATGGGACAGGTGGACCGTGGCGCGGGGGCGGAAGCTCATGGAACACTCCGATAGAAGCGTTTGACCGGCCTGTCATCCACACAAAGCCGTCATTTCCGCTCCTGATGGGCCAGCCAGGCCGAGCCCTTCATGTTCCAGACCGGCGTGAAGAACACCATCCAGAGGATCAGCAGGATCATGCCGCCTGCCGGGACAATGGCGATCTTCTGCGGGCCGAACAGGTCGACGAGTGCCCCCATGATCGCGGCGCCGAACGGTGCGCCGGCCATGAAGCCCAGCTGGTAGATCGACAGGACACGCGCCAGTTTCTCCTTCGGCGCGGCGTCCTGCACGATCGAACGGCTCATCGCGATGGAGATGCCGGCCGCCAGGCCCCAGATGAAGACAATGCCGAGGAAGGCATAGTGTGGCACGCGCCACATCATGGCGAGGATGCTGACCGAGGCGAGGAATTGCGCGATCAGCAACAGGCGGCCCTGCCGCTTGATGCGCTTGAAAATGGACAGCACGACCGAGGAGACGAAGGCGCCCATCCAGAAGGTGACGAACATGTCCCGGATGCCGTCCGAGCCGAAGCCGTAGACATCCCGGTTCACGATCGGGAGCACGACGAGGAAGGCGCCGATCACGAAAATGCCGACGCCGAACATCAGGGCGGTCATTGCCCACAGCTTGCCGTCGGACCGGACCGCGTGGAAACCTTCGGCAATGTCGCTGAAGGCGGCTTTCACGCCCCGCCCACTGGCGACGACCTGCCGGCCCCGGCCCAGCCAGAGCGCAAAGCCTGCGCCCAGCGCCAGGATGATGCCCTGCACGGCCAGCAATTGCTCGGCCGGGATGGGGCCGATGCCGAAGCCGCCCAGCCAGTCCGGCATCTGGGTGCGCTTGTCAGCATAGCCGCCGACGATCAGGCCGCCGATCTGTGCCAGGAATTGCGCCATCGTGGCCAGCGTCACGCCCAGTTGCAGTGTCACGCCGGAGCCGACCCGCATGCGCCGTTCGACCACTTCGTTTACGATGGAATCACGGGCCGGCATCATGAAGGCCCCGACCGTGCCGATGGTCAGGCCGTAGATGATCATGGCGGGATAGGAAAGCTCGCCGCGCGCCACGGCCACCGCCAGGAACAGGGCGGGGGTGGCCGCCAGCAGGTGCAGGATGATCAGCAGCCGCTTGCCGTCCGCCCGTTCGGCCACCACGCCGCCGATCAGCAGGAAGATGACCGACGGGGCCGACAGCGCCATATTGGCCAGGCCGAGCGCCAGCCCGTCCATGTGCAGATGTTCCTGTCCGGTGATCAGATAGGGGAACAGCACCATCTGCAGGCCGAAGGCCATGAACCAGCTGAGCTGGACCATCAGATAGGCAGGCAGTTCGATCTTGACGCCGCGGCGCAGGCGGCGGGCACGCCAATGGTTTGCCGTGGCCAGAAGGGATGCGCCGGCGCCGATCGCCTCGCTGACCCCGCTGACGGGCGACGAGATATCCTCGGCCGCGTCCTCGGCCATCTCGTCGATCAGGTCTTCCATCTTGTCTGACATGCCCACTCCGGAACAATTGGCGGGACTGTATGAAGGCGGCCCCGATAAGGAAAGCCCCCGGCCTTGCGACACATGACGCCCAATGTCCATGACCGATGCGCAAGAAACGGGTGGGTCGCCATCCGGTGATATGCTGATCTCGTTGCGGAAAGGGAGACCATACATGACATCTCAACTGCACCGCGCCGCCGCCTTCGAGGCCCTCCACGCGCGACCCGGCATGTTCCTGATGCCCAACCCCTGGGACGTTGCATCTGCGAAGCTCCTCGCCGGGCTCGGCTTCGAGGCGCTGGCCACGACCAGTTCCGGATTTGCCGCCACCGGGGCGCGCGCCGACTATCAGGTGACGCGTGACATGACGATGGCCCATATCCGCACCCTGGCCGAGGCGACGTCGCTGCCGCTGAGCGCAGATCTGGAAAACGGCTTTGGAGATCGTCCGGAGGATTGCGCCGAGACGATCCGGCTCGGCGCAGAGGCGGGGCTTGTGGGAGGATCGATAGAGGACTTCACGGGCAATCCGGCGGAGCCGCAATATCCGCTTGAAGCGGCTGCAGATCGTGTCCGGGCGGCAGTCGAAGCCGCGCGGTCGCTGCCCTTCCGCTTCATGCTGACCGCGCGGGCCGAAAATTTCTTCACCGGCATTCCGGACCTTGCCGACACGATCCGTCGGCTGCAGGCGTACCAGGAGGCCGGGGCCGACATTCTGTACGCGCCCGGTCTGCGCTCGCTTGCCGATATCCGAAGCGTCATATCGAGCGTTGATCGGCCGGTGAATGTGCTGGCGCGGCCGAAGGCGTTGCCGGTGAGCCTGCAGGATTTGCAGGCGGCGGGGGTGAAACGGATCAGTCTCGGGCCGCTCCTGTTCAACACCGCCTATGGCGCACTGGTCGCAGCGGGCAAGGAGCTGCTCCAGGCCGAAGGGTTCGGGTTTGCAGGCCTGGCGCGCTCCGGAGACGAACTGATCGCCATGATGGCGAAAGCCTGACATCGATCGGTGTCACGGGATCTTCGCGCACAGCTCAGTTGCCACGCGGGCGGGCTATGGTTAGCTTCGGACTAACCGCCCACCGGCAAAAGGTATGTAGAATGCAGCTGTTCCGGCACATTGTTAGTTGGGCCCTGGCCCTGTTCCTCATCGCCATGTTCCTGCATGCCACGCTGCATCCGCTGCCCAATCCGCCGGAAGGCATGGTGAAATTCTTCGATCCGCCGGGGGAGAACATCGTTTTCCAGACCATTGCCACCAATTCCGGCATCAGCCTGTACGAGCCTGCCGGACGGGTTGTGGTCGGCGCGATCGAACTGGTCGCGGCCCTGTTCCTGTTCCTGCCGATGACCCGGCGGTTCGGCGCCTTCCTGTCGGCCGGCATATTGGGCGGCGCCGTGGCGATGCACCTGTCGCCCTGGCTCGGCCGGGAAGTGCCGCTGTCGCTGAACCCGCAGGAAACCGCCACCGATGGCGGCATGCTGTTCATGCTGGCCATTGTCATGCTGGTCTGCAGCCTGCTGCTGATGGTTGTGCATCCCGGGACGAAATCGCGCGACTGAGTCCGGCCGGGCCGTCTCCACACACCGTTAACCGTTTGCTGCAAAAGTTTTGCACACTTCAATGACGGCCAAACGGATGGAAAACCCCTTGGAGCCCCTGCAGACGCAACCGGTCGGGCGTGCGCGCACCGCCCTGTTTCGTCGTTTGCTTGACCTGGTCGCGATGCCGGCCTCCCGGCTTGCGCATCAGGATCGCCACATGGTGGGCGACATCCTGCTGGAAATGCTGTTCCATGCAGAGGAAAGCGACCGCGAAATGTGTGCCCGCCGCCTCGCGGATCATCGCGAGGCCCCCAAGCGCGTGCTGCGCTATCTCGGCCAGTGTTCCTATGCCGTCGCCCGCCACGTTCTGGAGCACAATGAAGGCTTTGACGCCTGCGACCTGCGGGAAATCAGCATGTCGGGCGCAGCTGATCACCGGCTCGCCGTGGCGCAACGCAAGCAGGTGCCGGATTCGGTGTGCGAGTACCTGGCCGAATTCGCGGAGATCCCCGCGGTCAAGGCCATGCTGGCCAATAATGGGGCCATCCTGCCGGAACAGGCCATCGACAAGCTCATCCTGCGCTCGCGGGACGAAAAGAGCCTGTGCCCGCTTCTGGTTGAAAGGCTGGAGACCAAGCCGTCCCAGGCCATGGCCATGTTCTGGTGGAGCGATGCGGTGACCCGCCGGAAGATTCTCCAGCGTCATGCTGCAGACCGTCTCGAAGTCATCGATACCTGCCGTGACGTGTTCGAACTGGCCGCCGAGGAAAACTGGTCCGATCCGGTCACCCGCAAAGCCCTGCAGCTGATTGAACGCCGCCAGCGCAATCGGGGCGCCATCGACAAGAGCCCGTATGACAGTCTGGAAGACGCCATCAACGCATCGGCGCTGAACGGGCTGGATTCGGAACTGGCGCAGGAAATCGGCTATCTGGCCGGCCTGAAGCCGGTGACGGCGGCCAAGATCCTGTCCGACAAGGGCGGGGAGGGGATTGCGGTCCTGTTCAAGGGCACTGGCGTCAGCCGGGACTTCCTGCCGGTCCTGTGGACCGGGCTGAAACGCTCTCTGGAAACGGAAGATGGCAGCCTCGACCCGGACTTTGCCCGGGTTGCGGAAATCTACGAGATCATGACCGTTGCGAAGGCGCAGACCACGCTGCGCTACTGGAACTGGTCCCTGTCGACGGCCTATTCACCGAGCGCCCTGGCCTCGACGATGGAAGACGAGCCAGCCAATGAGGATTCCAACTTCTCCTCGCCCCAGCGCACGGCCCGCCTCGTTTTTGGCAGGTAAGCACAGAAAACCGTCCGAATTGCCCTTTCCAAGATGCACGCAGGCCATTAGGTCAAGGCGTTCATTGTCTTGGGTCTTCAATGAAAGGGGCACGCGTGGCGTACTTTCTGGGGTTGCTGATCGCCTTGGTCGGTTTCTGGCTGGGCATGTCGGGCCATTATTCACCACTCCTGCTGTCGCTGGGCGCAGTCTCTGTGGCCGTCTGCCTGATCCTGGCCTACCGACTCGACATCATTGACCGTGAAGGCGCGCCCTATGTCCGCATTCTCGGCTTCGCGCTGTATTTTCCCTGGCTGATGAAGGAAATCGTCAAGGCGAACTGGACGGTCGTGAAGGCCTGCCTGAAGGCCGAGATGGACATTGCGCCTGCGCTTGTGAAAGTGAAGACCGGCTGCGAGACCGACCTGGCCAAGGTCACATTCGCCAATTCCATCACGCTGACGCCGGGCACGGTGACGGTCGAGGTCGAGGGCGACAAGATGCTGGTGCACGCCCTGTACGAACAGGAAGCCCAGCCGGAAGCCTTCGCCGAGATGGACCGGCGCGCGCGCGAAGCCGCCGACGGCAAGAGGAGACCCGCATGATTGCCGCTGCCCTGATTGCCGTCCTGTTCGGCATGCTGCTCCTGCTGATCCGCGCGATTGCCGGGCCGACGCTGTATGACCGTGTGCTGGCCGTGAACTCGTTCGGCACGAAGACAGTGCTGGCGCTCGGCCTGCTCGGATTCGTCATGGGCCGCCCGCAATTCCTCGACATCGCGATCCTGTATGCGCTGATCAACTTCGTTGCGACCATCGCGATCCTGAAATTCTTCCGCTACCGGTCGTTCCAGGTGCCGCTCGTGCGCCGCGGCCAGGGAGGTGGCAATGGCTGATTTCTTCGCAAACCTTCCGGTCTGGTGGGAGATTGTCCGCTATCCGCTGGGCAGCGCCCTGTGCCTGGCTGGCGCCATTCTCTGCGTCATCGGCACGGTCGGCGTGCTGCGCTTTCCGGATTTCTATACCCGCCTGCACGCGGCCAGCATCACCGACACGTCCGGCGCAACGCTGCTTCTGCTCGGCATGGCCATGCTGGCACCGGACTGGATGGTCGTCAGCAAGCTGGTGGCGATCTTCGTCTTCATCTACCTGACCAGCCCGGCCTCGTCGCATGCCGCCGCCAACGCAGCGCACACGGCCGGCCTTCAGCCGCTGATCGGGCCGGTCGACACGCATGACAAGGAAGGGATGGAATCCTGATGGCCATGAGTGAACCCGATATCGGTCTCGCGCTCGTCAACATTGTCCTTCTGGGCCTGTTGTTCGTTGTGGCGATCTCCATCGCCCGCCTGCGCAGCCTGTTTGCAATCGTGATGCTGTCCGGCATCTACTCGCTCGTTTCCGCGGCCTGGTATGTCGCCGTGGATGCCGTCGATGTCGGCTTCACCGAAGCGGCAGTCGGCGCGGGCATGTCCACCGCCGTCCTTCTTGGCGCCATGCTGCTGACATCGCGCACGGCCAAGCCCGAGAAGACGCTGAAACAGCTCGGGCCGCTTCTGGTCTGCATCGCGACGGGGATCATGCTGATCTACGCCACCGTGGACCTGCCGGCCGTGGGCGATCCCAATTCCCCGGCCAATACGGGGGTCGGCCTGACCTATCTGCAAGTGGCCTGGTACGACACCGGCATCGAGAATGTCGTCACGCCCGTGCTGGGCAGCTATCGCGGGTTCGACACGCTGGGCGAGACAACCGTGGTTTTCGTAGCCGGCATCGCCGTGGCCCTGCTGCTCGGCTTCGGCGAGCGGTCCCTGGCGGAAACCATCCGCAATGAAGACAAGAACCTGCCCAAGGCAAACAGGGCTTCCGACAAGGAAGATGAGGAGGCAGACGCATGAAAAGCGACCATCACGTCATCCTGCGCGTCATCACCAAGACGCTGATCCCGGTCATCGTCCTGTTCGGACTGTACGTTCAGTTCCACGGCGATTTCGGTCCCGGTGGCGGCTTCCAGGCCGGAGTGATCCTGGCCGTGGCCGTGATCCTCTACGCGCTGGTCTTCGGAGTGCCGTCGGCCATGCGGGCCGTGCCGCCCGCCTTCACCCGTTCGGTCGCCGCGGTGGGCGTGCTCCTGTATGCCGGGGTCGGCTTCTGGGCCATGCTGCAGGGCGGCCAGTATCTTGAATACCAGGCACTTTTCCAGGAGGAGCCCGGCGGCCATCATGGCCAGCATGTCGGCATTATCCTGATCGAACTCGGCGTTCTGTTCGGCGTGTCCGGCGCCATGCTGACCATCTTCTACGCCTTTGCCGGCCGTGTGGCCGAAATCCGCGACGAGGACTGGTAAGCCGATGCTGGAATTCATTCTCGAACGCGCGAATTACTGGGCGATCATCGGCCTGATGATGATCGGCCTCTACATCACTTTCGCTTCCGGAAACCTGATCAAGCGCCTGGTGGGCCTGTCCCTGTTCCAGACCTCGATCTGCCTGTTCTATGTCACGCTCGGCATCGTTGCCGGAGGCACCGCACCGATCCTGATGGACCCGGACAAGCCCGGCGGTCATGGCGGTGGCCATGGTGACGAGCATGGCGCGGGCGAGGCGCATGCTGCGCTGGACGCCGTGCTGACGGCCGCGCCAACCGGCGATCGCGTCGCCGATCTGGCCAATGCCTATTCGAACCCGCTGCCGCATGTCCTGATGCTGACCGCCATCGTGGTCGGCGTCGCCACCCTGTCGGTTGGCCTCGCCCTGATCGTTCGCATCCGCGAGGCCTATGGCACGATCGAGAGCGACGAGGTCCGTGCCATCGACATGGAAACGGCGATTGCACAGGAAGCCGAGCAGGAAAAAGCCGAGAGAGAGGCGCTGGCATGATCCCGATGATCCTGGACGCTGCGCCGCGCTGGGCGCTTCTGCACGCGCCGGCGCTGCTGATCATGGTGCCGCTCTTCCTGGCGCCGCTGCTGGCCATCCTGCCGAGCGGTCGCCTGTCCTGGCTGACCAGCATCTTCGCGACGGCCTTCTCGCTGTTCTGTGCCCTGATCCTGGTGGCGCAGGTACAGGTCTCCACCGGGGGCGTGGTGGGCTATGATGTCGGCCGCTGGCCGGTGCCGATCGGCATTACGCTGCGGGTCGATGCCCTGAACTCGATGATCCTGCTGCTGGTGTCCGCCATCGGCGTCCTGGCCACGATCTTCTCCTGGCCGACCGTCAAGGCGGAGATCCCGGAGCGCAAGCACCCGCTGTTCTATTCCGCCTTCCTAGTCTGTTTTGCCGGCCTGTGCGGCGTGGCCATTACCGGCGACGCCTTCAACCTGTTCGTCTTCCTCGAGATTTCGTCGATTTCCACCTATGTCCTCGTCGCGCTCGGGGCAGGGCGGGACCGCCGGGCCCTACCGGCTGCGTTCAACTACCTCATCATGGGCACGCTGGGCGCCAGCTTCTACATCATCGGCGTCGGCTTCCTCTATTCGGCCACCGGCACGCTGAACATCGCCCAGATCGCGGAGATGCTGCCGGGACTGGCCGGCAATCGCAGCGTCGAGGCGGGCTTTGCGTTCATCATTGTGGGCCTGGGCCTGAAGGCCGCCGTCTGGCCGCTGCACCAATGGCTGCCAAACGCCTATGCCTATTCGCCCAGCTTCGTGACCATGTTCCTGTCGGCCACGGCCACAAAGGTCGCGCTGTATGCGCTGATCCGGTACCTGTTCACCGTCTTCCGCCCGGAGTTTGCCTTCGAGCAGGCCACCTTCACCTATCTGCTGATGCCGCTGGGCCTCGCCGCAATGATCGCGTGCAGCTTCCAGGCGGTGTTCCAGACCGATGTGCGCCGGACGCTGGCCTATTCGTCGGTCGCACAGGTCGGCTACATGATCCTCGGCATTTCCGTGGGCACGATGGCGGGCGTCAGCGCCGGCCTGTTCCACCTGCTGAACCACGCCATGATCAAGGGCGCCCTGTTCATGGCGGTGGCCGGGGTCGTGCTGACCTTCCAGGGCACGACCATCCGCGACTTTGCCGGCCTTGGCCGCACCGCCCCCTGGACGATGACCGGCTTTGCGATTGCCGGCCTGTCCCTGATCGGCGTGCCGCTGACGGCCGGATTCCAGTCCAAGCTGCAGCTCGGCTATGCCCTGTTCGATCAGGGCATGTGGTGGGCTGTCCTCTTCGTCGTCTTCTCCAGCTTCCTGGCGGTGATCTATATGGGCCGCATCATGGAAGCGATCTTCTTCCGGCCCCCGATCAATCCGCGCAAGTCGCGCAAGGAGGCGCCGATCCTGCTGCTGGTGCCGCTCTGGGTGCTGGCGCTGGCGAACATCTATTTCGGTATCACGACCGAACTGCCGCTGGGCCTGGCGCGTGACGCTGCGGCCGCTGCGTTCGGACTGGAGGCCTTCTGATGAGCTCTGAGCTGTTGATCTGGGCGGCCCTGTGCCTGCCGCTGCTGATTGCCGCGGGGATTGCGATCACGGGCACGTTCTCGAATGTGCGGGAAGGGGTCACCCTGGTGGGGGCCACCATCCTGTTTGGTGTGGTCATCGCGCTGGCCAGCCAGGTGGCTGGCGGCGAGACCCCATCCATGTATGTCGGCCAGGTGGCGCCGGGCCTGGACCTGGCCTTCAAGCTGGAACCGCTGGGCGCGCTGTTCGCCCTCGTGGCGAGCGGCCTGTGGATCGTCAATTCCTTCTATTCCATCGGCTATATGCGCGGCAATCGCGAGCGCAACCAGACGCGCTTCTACATCTGTTTCGCCATCGCCATCTTCGGCGCCATGGGCGTGGCAATGTCGGCCAATCTGTTCACCCTGTTCGTATTCTATGAAGTGCTGACCCTGTCGACCTATCCGCTGGTCGCGCACAAGGGCGATGCCGCCGCCAAGCGCGGTGGACGCATTTATCTGCTGACACTGCTGGGCACATCGATCGGCCTGTTCCTGATGGCGCTGATGTGGACCTGGGCGCTGGCCGGACAGAATCTGGACTTCGTGCAGGGCGGTCTGCTGGCCGGTCTCAACCTGGACCCGGCCGTCGCCACGGCGCTGCTGATCCTGTTCGCGTTCGGCATCGGCAAGGCGGCGCTGATGCCGTTCCATTTCTGGCTGCCCAACGCCATGGTCGCGCCAACGCCGGTGTCGGCCCTGTTGCATGCGGTGGCGGTTGTGAAGGCCGGTGTGTTCACCGTGATGAAGGTGTCGATCTACATCTTCGGTGAGGAATTGCTGAATGCGACGCCCGGCCGGGAATTCGTCCTGGGCGTGGCCTGTTTCACCATCATCGTCGCGTCGCTGGTCGCCATGACCAAGGACAATCTCAAGGCGCGGCTGGCCTATTCGACCATCGCCCAGCTGTCCTACATCACGCTCGGCGCCATGCTGGCCACGCAGGCCGGCTTCATGGGCGGCGCACTGCAGATTGCGGCTCATGCCGTCGGCAAGATGACGCTGTTCATGTGCGCCGGGGCCATCTATGTCGCAACCGGCCTGACCAATATCTCCGACATGCGCGGTCTCGGCCGCAAGATGCCGCTCGTTTTCATCGCCTTTTTCATTGCCACCCTGTCGATCATCGGCATTCCGCCCATGGCAGGGGCCTGGGCCAAGTATGAACTGATGCAGGGCGCCATCGACCGGGGCACGCATTTCGTGCCCTGGGTCCTGATCGGGTCGTCCCTGCTGAACATTGCCTACCTGCTGCCGATCCCGATCCTGGCGCTGATGCCCGTGCCGGGTACTCCTGAGCCGAAGCCGTTCAAGCGTCCGGGCGGCGCGCCCTTCTTCACTGTGGCCGCACCGGTGCTCACGGCGGGGCTGTGCATTGTCCTGTTCTTCCTTGTCGGGCCGCTGGCGGACTTCCTGTCCCCGGCCTTCGAAACGCCCGTTTCTCCTGCCGTCTCCGGAGGTCAGCCATGAGCGATAACACGCCCAATGATACCCGCGATTCCGGCGGTCGCTTCGTGAAGCGCGCGGCCGAACAGGCCCACCGGCTGCACACGCCGACCGAGGACGGTGTGCATCCGATTGCGAAACTCCTGTTCGGCTGGACGGAGTCGCCCCGCGCCGGAACGTTCATCTTCTGGGGCGTCGGCATCCTGTCGGCCTTCCTCATCGTGATCGACCTGGCCGTTGACCGGCACGAATATGTCCATCTCGCCGAAGCGACGGGCTTCTATGCCCTGTGGGGCTTTGCCGCCTTTGCCTTCGTGGTGCTGATGGGCTGGCCGCTGGGCCGGCTGTTGCGCCGCAGCGAGGATTATTACGGCGATCCGGGCGGTCCGCCCGCGGATATCGATCCGGACATTCCGGCCGCGCCCGACACTTCCCCGACCTATCCGCATGAAGGAGACGAGCTCTGATGACTGGACCGCTCGCCCTCCTGAACCCCGGCTGGCTGCTGATCGCGGTCGGCCTGGTCGCCCTGTTCCTGCCGGTTCGCCGCGTGCGTCAGGGGCTGACCATCGCCGCGCCCATCGTGGCCATTCTCCTGGCCTCGCTGGCAGACCGCAATATCGACCTGCTCACCGGACAGGCCCTTGGCCTCGACTTCGTCTTCTACCGGGTCGACAATCTCAGCTATATCTTCGGCCTCGCCTTCCTTCTGGCGGCGCTGCTGAACGCCATCTACGCCTGGCATACCGATGACCGGCTGCAGGATGGCATGTCCATCGCCTATGCTGGCGCAGCTGTTGCCGCGAGCTTCTCCGGCGACATGATGACCCTGTTCGTGTTCTGGGAACTGACCGCGGTCACCTCCGTCTTCCTGATCCTGAGGGCAGGGACGCGCGCGGCATACTTTGCCTCCATGCGCTATCTGGGCGTGCAGATCCTGTCCGGCGTCCTGCTGCTGGCCGGCATCGGCTATGTCTACCAGTCGCGCGGGGATCTCTCGATTTCGGCCTTCACCAGCCTCAGCGAGCCGGGCGCCATGCTCGTCTTCATCGCGCTGGGCATCAAGGCGGCCTTCCCCTTCCTGCACAACTGGCTGCAGGATTCCTATCCGAAGGCCACGGTCGTGGGCGCGGTTGTGTTGTCGGCCTTCACCACGAAGCTGGCCGTATACGCCTTTGCGCGCATGTTCCCGGGTCAGGATGCGCTGATCTGGATCGGTGCGGTGATGACCGTATTCCCGGTCTTCTTCGCCGTGATTGAAAACGATCTGCGCAAGGTGCTGGCCTATTCGCTGAACAACCAGGTCGGATTCATGATCTGCGCCATCGGGGTCGGCACGGCGGGCGTCGGCAATGCGCTCGCGCTGAATGGCGCAGCCGCGCACGCCTTCTGCCACATCATCTACAAGGGGCTCCTGTTCATGAGCATGGGCGCCGTGCTCTACCGTACCGGCACGACCAAGGCGTCGGAGCTGGGCGGCCTGTACAAATCCATGCCGTGGACGACGATCTTCTGCATCATCGGCGCCATGTCGATTTCGGCTTTCCCGCTCTTCTCGGGCTTTGCCGCCAAGTCGCTGACCATGAGTGCCGTCGGCAAGGAGGGCCTGACCGTGGTCTGGCTGATGCTGCTGTTCGCTTCGGCCGGTGTGCTCGAGCATTCGGGCATCAAGATTCCGTATTTTGCCTTCTTCGGCCATGACAGCGGCAAGCGCGTGAAGGAAGCGCCGTTCAACATGCTGCTGGCCATGGGCCTGGCCGCCTTCATCTGCATCGCGGTCGGCGTGCCGGCCATCGTGCCCGGCCTGGGCTATGAATGGCTCTACAACCTCTTGCCCTATCGCGAAGAGGCGATGGCCTATCATCCGTTCACGCTGGACCATGTGCTGACCCAGATGCAGCTGCTGGTCCTGGCGATCTTCGCCTTTGTCATGCTGAAGCGCCTTGGCTGGTATCCGCCGGAAAAACCGGGTGTCGTGCTCGACAGCGACTGGGTCTACCGCAAGGGCGGCTATGGCCTTGTCACCTGGAGCGGCACGGTCTGGAAGAAGGCCGGCCCGGCCATGTCGGCCATCTTCTTCCGGTTGGCCGGGCGCGCCTATGACCGGATCGAGGCCACGTTCAGCCCGCGCGGAGAACTGGCGCGCGGTGGCCTGAACACCGGCATGGCGACCTGGACGGCCATCCTGCTCGGCTTCGTCCTGCTGCTTTCCTTCATCACCGCCGGTTAGGTGTTTGCCCCTACGGAAAACATACCGGCGGTATGAAAAAATCGGCGTAACCTGTAGCAATTGCTGCGATTTTTGCGTGAATGACACGCAATCTTAGGCTAACTCGATGGGCTTATCTCGGAGACGGGGGTGAGCCATGCCAGACTCGAACATGCCCGCACCTCAGGGCAATGGATTGCTGGAAATGACGACACAGATCGTGTCGGCTTTTGTCAGCAACAATTCCCTGAAAGCCGATGACCTGCCCGGTCTTGTGCGAATCGTGCACGATTCTCTGGCAGGGCTGGGCGCCGCCGCGCCGGCACCGGAGCCGCAGAAACCGGCGGTGTCGATCCGCAAATCGATTGGCGAGGATTTCCTGATCTGTCTGGAAGACGGGATGAAGTTCAAATCCCTGAAGCGTCACCTGCGCACCAAATACGACATGACTCCCGAGGAATACCGCGAGAAATGGGGGCTTCCTGCCGATTATCCGATGGTTGCGCCGGGCTATTCCAAGCAGCGCTCGATGCTGGCCAAGCAGATGGGCCTCGGCAAATCCGACAAGGAATAATATTCGCTGCTCAATACTTTTGTTTCACATCCGAAATGAAAGTATTTGGTAGGATTGGTTAAGAAAAATTCACCAGGACTCTTGATCCGCGACTCCACTCGCGCGATAGGTGATTCTATCGAATCACCTGGGGGGTGACTGAAAATGACCAAACAGAATGTGTTCAAGGGCGTGACCGATTCGCAGCAGAAGCTGATCGAATACTGGTGCAGCCTGCGTGATTCGCACGGATATGTGCGACGCGATTCGATGGATCCCGGCCGCTTTTGCGCCATGCTGGCCAGCATTTCCATTGTCGAGTTCAACGAGGAAGGCGCCGGAAAGTTCCGTATCGCCGGATCGCGCCTGCGCCAGATTTTCGGCATGGAAGCGCGCGGCCGCCGGATCGAGGATGTGCTGGGCGAACATGGAGAGGCCTATTGTCTGGGCCTGGCCGCTGCCCTTGAGCGGCGCGGTCCTGTCGGGGGCAAGATCCGCCAGGAAGACGGCCGGATCCATGCCTGGCTGCGCTTGCCGCTGGCCGGGCCGGATGGTCGCCTGACCCAGGTCCTGTGCCATGACGAATTGCTCCGGGCCCAGCCGAAGCAGGGCCAGCCCAAACCGGCCACACGCGAACTGACATCCGGCCAGAACCGCGCCGCCGCCTAGGCGCGCCTGTCCCGACAGCCCGACAGACAGGCGTCGGCCCCCGCGGCCGGCGCTTTTTTCATGCCTGTGCAATCCCCTGAATCCTGTCCGGCCGCAGGCAGGGAATCCCCAAGGATTACGGGTCTTCAACTTGCCGGAATAGGAAAGTTATCCTAATTATATACCTGACAAAGCTTGCGCTGAGTCGGGGGAAAGGATATCCCTCATGGCCGACAGGCCGGCACAATTAGAGGAAAGATTCCCGGAAAAGCTCGACGGCTTTGCCCGTGGCCTCACTCATGTGAATGACAGCTGGAAGAACCGGCTTACCGGGAAGGACGGTCCCGTGTGGAAACTCTGGCGTGACGGTAAGGCGACCTTTGTTTTCAAGTTCAACAGGCGAGTCACTGGCGGCAAAGTTGGTGCACTCGGCTGCCCGTACATTTTGCATGGGAACCTCCATCGATCCCGTTCGAACGATGATGCGCTCAAACCAGTCAATGGTCATGATTGGGATGGCCATGTTGTGCTTGTCGAGTTTATCGAACTTGGTGATGGCCCAGAAAACGTGATCGCCGCCCGCATCGCTATGCGGTTTGATGCAGTCCAGAAGGAGTCGCTCGGTGTCGGGGAAGGCCTCCTTTATAGGCGACTTCGAGATTGCGTCTTCGAGGTTGTCCCTCGTTTCGTGAAACAAGAAGAGAGAGAACACGTTTTTCTTGGGACTGATGGATCGGTCGAGTGCTGTCCAGATGTGGTCAAGGGCGGACCTACAATTGTGGATGGCGTCACCGATAACCAGGGGCAGCATCTTCACTTCTTCAGGCAAGGCTTTGAAAGCGGCGACATACCTGTCATCCGCGTCCTTGGTGATGGTAATACGGTCGCTAAGGTCGAGATTCCTGATCTCATCAATGAGAGTTTTGAGTTCATCGACGTGGCGTATGGCCCGTTCAACCTTTAGACTTGCGCTATCGAAACCGCGACTGATGATATCCTTGCTCATGACTCACTCCAAAGAAGACAAACAGTTCAACGAAACCCTCAAGCGGATGATGGAGAAGAAACCCAAGCCGCATGAGGAGATGAAGAAAGGGCGCGAGCAAAAGCCCGCGCCCTCGAAGTCACCGCGCTCTAAGAGCGCTTCTTGATGGTCTCCACCACAGTCTTGCTGGGACGACGTTTAGCATCCGCAATCGTGATGAATTGGCCTGACGTAGCGTCGCGGCCGATTTTGAAGGAGTTACCCTTCTTTGGTGGTCTTCTTCTGGTTCCCATAATAGGACCCTCTTATTGAACGAGGGGCCGTTGACTGCTGGGCTTATTTGCGGTTCAACAGAATCGCATCATGAAAATATGCACTGATCGACACGGCCCCACAGGAAGTGTCGATGACCGATTCGGGATCCGGCAAAAGACCCGAATCGGTCCAATCCCGCCAATGCTGCACCAATCTTCGGTTAATGTCGAATCCGGCAGTTTCCCTATTTGTTCAGGGTTTTCTCGCGCCAGCGTTTAAAGCGCCTCACACGCTGCTTATGCGAAACCGGCTTGGTCAGGCCGCCGATAGGTCAAACGCTTGCCGGCGATCATCTTGAGCAGGGCATTGTGACGGTCATCGTCGGTAAAGCCGAGCTTTGAGCGGCGGTTATAGCGGAAGTCAAATTCAGTCAGGTAGCGTTGCAGGTGAGCCTCGCCGCAATGCTGGTAGATCCCGCGCATACCGCGCTTGAAGACAGAGAAGTAGTTCTCAATCGTGTTGGAGTGGACTTCCCCGCGCACATACTCGCCGCTGGCATGGTGCACGGTGCGATGCTTGGCGAACTCCTTGCCGGTCTCTGTGTAGAGCTTGGACTCGTCGGTATAGAGCTTCGACTTGCGGGATGCATTCTTGACGAGGATTTCGCGCACGCTGGCCTTGGTGGCGTGCTTCACATGGAAAGAACGGACAGAGCCGCCACGTTCGACAAGGGAGACAACGGCGCGCTTGTTGGCAGGACCACGGCCACGCTTTGAGCCTTTGAAAGGCGTGCCATCGCTGCGGGTTTTACGGGGATTATCGACTTGGCCGTAATAGGTCTCGTCAGCTTCCACAGTCTTGCCCTCGCCACCCAGCGGACCAGAAGAGGATGTATCCTCTTTCATGGCTTCGCGGATGCGATGGAACATGAACCACGCGGTCTTGTAGGTAACGCCAATCGTGCGGTGCAGCTGGTGAGCCGACATGCCCTTCTTGGAGGAGGTCAGCAGGTAAGTTGCCAGAAGCCACTTGTGAAGCGGAACCTTGGAGCGTTCGAAGACGGTGCCGACCGTGACGGTGAATTGCTTGCGGCAGGCGTTGCACTGGTACAGGCCCTTGCGCTCCTTGCCTTCCGGGTGCGTGGCAGACGGACGAGAACGAGCGCCCTTGATGGCCGTGACATGCTTGTCCCCGACGCAACCGCAGTGCGGGCAGACTGCGCCATCAGGCCAGCGCTGGGCTTCCAGATGCTCTCTGGCGGCGTCTTCGTTTTGAAAGATCGGGGAGTTGAGATTCGTCATGGCCTTGCTCCTGTACAAAATACTTAGGAAACAAGGCTTGCTTTGTCAAGTATATAATTAGGAAAGTTATCCTACACCGCCTGTAAGCGGGTAGTCTGCTGCCTGTCAGCACAGGAGAAAGACATGCCGCAATTCGACCCACAGAAAGACGAGGACCGCGCCTATCTGGCCGCCGCGCTGACGGCCTATGCGCTGGGCCTGAAGACCGAGGCCATTCTCAGTGCCCGCCGCCGGTCACCGGCTGAGGCACGGGCCCGGCAGATTTCCATGTACCTGCTGCGCACGGCGCTGGGCATGAGTCTCAGCCGCGTCGCGCGGGCCTTCAATCGCGACCGCACGACGGTGGCGCATGGCTGTCACCTGATCGAGGATTGCCGGGACGATCCGGATTTCGATGTCTGGCTCGAACAATTGTCGGTTGGCCTGTCGAGCGTCGTCGTGCTCGATGGTGCCGCCCTGGAGGTCTAGGCCATGCCGCGCTTGCGCCCGATGACCGATCACCGGCTGGGCCGGATCCTTGGCCGCGGCGGCATGGTTGCGCCGGTGCGCCAGGTCTATCTGGCCTATCGCGGCCCCGACACGCGCCATCAGGCCGTGGGCTGGGTGTCCCCGCACCTGATTGCCCGCCGGCTGGAGGAAGGCGGCCTGTCCCGGACGGACCTCTATCCTGATCGGTTCGTTGCGGGCCCGGCCCTGCGCCTTGCGGACCGGCCGCGCGCCGTTCAGCTGCCGCCCGGCTGGGAAGGTGCAGACCGTGCGTCAGGTGGCGCACTGGCGTCCCGCCTGATGAGCGGGCGCGACGGGGTGCGCCTGCGCGCGGCGGCGGGCCGGTTCCGGGACGAGTTCCAGCGGGCCAGTTGCCCGGCGGCGGGGCCTGTCCGCGCGCTGGCGCAAACGGGCAGGCCGCAAGCGCCGTCCGACCGCCTGGCCGGTCTGGAAGCCGGGATCGGCACGCCGGTCATGCGGCGGTTGGAAGACCTGCTGGTGGATCAGGGCACGCTGGCCGCGCTCTGTGTGCGCTGGTCGGTGGAACAGGAGGCAGCGCGGGCGCTGGGTCAGGCGGCGCTGGACGCAGTGGCTCGCGCCTATGACTTGCTGCCCGCAGCCGACAGTCCGGCCTGAGCGTCGGACCGGATCCGGGCGAGCATCGATGCCAGGCCGTTCGAGCGCTGTGCGGTCAGGGCGCCGCTCACGCCGATCTCGTCCAGCAGGGCCTTGGCGTCGAAGCCTTCGATCTCTTCCAGCGTCGCGCCCGAATAGAGCCGGGTCAGCAGGGCGATCAGGCCGGAGACGATCATCGCATCGGATTCGGCGCGCACGCGCATCCTTCCATCTGCGATGTCGGTCACCATCCAGACCTGCGAGGCGCATCCGCGCACGCGCGTTTCCTCGGTGCGCTCGGCTTCGGCCAGGGGCGGGTTCGCCTTGCCCAGATCGATGATGTGCGCATAGCGCGCTTCCCAATCGTCCAGCCAGGTGAACTCTTCGCGGATGTCGTCGGCAGTTTCAGCAATCGTCATGACTGCCAGATGGGACAGGATGAGACAAAAAGAAACCCCCGGAACCACAAGGAAACCGGGGGCGACGAGACGAGCAGGGACCCGTCAGCTGTAGGCGCCTGCAGAATAGGTCAGCTCGTAACCGTGGCTGTACAGTTCGAACACGATCCCGAAGGGATCCTCCACATAGACCATTCGATAGGGCTTTTCTCCGGGAAAGTACTCTCTCACCGGCATGCGCTGCTTGCCGCCAGCGGCCACGATCTTTTCCAGCAAGCCCTCCACATCGGGGTCCTGTATCGCAAAGTGAAATGTACCGTGCTGTCGATAGGCGAGATTGTCTTCTGGCGCCTGGTTACCTGCAAACTCGAACAATTCGATACCGACCCGGTCTGCGGTGGACATGTGCGCGATACGCAGCCGCTTCCAGCCGGGACCGAACACATCGCTGCACATGATCCCGACAGCGCTGTCGTCTTCCACGATTTCGGTAGGGGGCATGATGACGTAAAAGCCCAAAACGCTGGAATAGAATTCAACAGCCTTGTCGAGGTCCGGCACGGACAGGCCGATATGCGAAAAACTGCGGGGGGTGGGGGTCATGATCATCTCCTTCATCAATCATGATTTCGGAGGTAGACATTCTTTGGAAATTAGAAAATTATCATTTGGAATAAAAATCATAACATGGAATTATAAACATGTTGAACGCAGCCTGGCTCCAGACTTTCACCGTTCTGTGTGAAACCGGAAGCTTCACGCAAGCGGCTCGGCGGCTGAACATGACCCAGCCGGGTGTTTCGCAGCATCTGCGCAAACTGGAAGGGCAGCTGGACCACGCGTTGATCGCCCGGCATGGCAAGAAATTTTCCCTCACACCTGCCGGAGAGGCAGTTCTTCGAATTGGCCTGTCACGGCGCAAGGAAGAGGACTTGCTACGCGATACCATCGCGCATGATCGCCCGGATGTGGGACCTGTTTCATTGGCCTGCTCAGGCAGTTTCGCGCTGCTATGCGCCCATCCGATCTATACCATGATGGACGCGGCGCCAGCGCTCGATGTGTGTCTGGAGGCTGCGCCTCAGGCAAGCGTCCTGGCCGGTGTGCTTGATGGCAAATTCGATTTGGGCGTGGTCGCTCAAGATCCGGCTCACCCTCGTTTGGATGCCCACCAGATCGGTCTCGAAGAAGTGTGTCTGGTGATGCCCGCCGCCGCTTCGGTCCGGGAGGTCAGCCTGCAATATCTGGAGGAGTTGGGGTTCATCGCCCATCCAGACGGTTATCATTATGCTGACAGTCTACTCGCCCGGAACTTTGGTGATGCGTACCAGGGGGCTGACCGGTTGCGCAGGCGCGCGCATGTCAATCAGATCGGCCAAATTCCGGCAATGGTCGCAAACGGTCTCGGATATACAGTTTTGCCGCGCAGCGGGATCGAAGCGTTTGATCGGCTCGATGCGCTGCATATCGCCCGGCTGCCAGAACGGCGATTCCAGGAGTTGTGGCGCGTCTCTCTGGGCAGTCGTCCATTGAGTGCACGGGTCCGGCGGCTTGCGGACCTGGTGGCGGACGCGGCCGGATCGCTCGCGCGGGCCTAGTCTGGGAGCCCCGAAAGAAAAAGAAACCCCCGGAACCACAAGGAAACCGGGGGCGAGAGAGAGACTGGGGGTGGGCGGCCTACTGGTAGACGCCGCCAATGCACTGGCCAACATCGGCCAGGGCGTGCTCGCCGATGCAGAACGGCACTTCATATTGCTGGTTCGCCGCAGCCACGCATTGCTGCAGGTTCAAATTCGCCATGTTGAGGCAACCGCGGGTTTCCCGCTCTGCCATGGCCGAATTGACCTGGCTGGACGAAGCCGCCGTTTCACCAAGGATGCGATAGGCCGCCAGCGTCGCGATCTGGTCGGCCACCGGCTCCTTGCCGTACTTCACGCGCTTCTTCTGTGTCAGGCCCAGCCCGCTGGTCACGGCGGCCGGGAAGCGGACGGCGTCAGCGGCGCCGGAGACATTGTCCCACAGGGACGGGGCACCCGCCCGGCCGGCATTGGCCAGGACGCTGTCGATATTGGCGGCGTTGAAGGCGTTGATCAGCGGCTGACGCGCCGGCGTGCCGACGGTCTGGATGCTGTTCAGGCGATTGGCCAGGGCGCCGGAATTGCCGATCTTGGCCTTCGCCCAGCCTGCGCCCTGAAGGCTGTAGGCCTGTTCCTTGACGAAGGCTGCGGTCGATGTGATGCGGCGGCTGTCGGCTTCGGTCGCGGCGAGGGACATGCTGACGGCATTGTCGCCGCCACTGAGCGTGCGGGCATAGCGCACATCATTCTTCAGGCCGGTCAGCAGCACATCGGAACCATAAAAGCTCTCAATGTCCCGCACGGCGGCGCGGTATTCGGGATCCTGCGAGGCGATCAGCGCGGAATAGGCGATCCAGCCTTTCGACAGATGGTCGGGATTGTGTCCGCCCAGCGAATTGAGCGCGGAATCGATGTCCTTGGCGGAGGCGAACGGCCGGTCCTTCACATCCGTCACATCGGATTGATAGGTGCCGTAAACGGCTGCCGACTTCGAAATCGGGTCCGGGGCGGACGCCGCAGCGGATGGCGATGCCGGGGCGGCGGCCGGTACGATGGCAGCGTCGTCTCCCGATTGTGCGGATGCACTCATGACCAGCCCGATGGCAGCCATTGCAGTCCCGATCATTCTGATGGATTTCATGTGCAGTTTCTCCCTCACGCGTCACGCGACAGTGTTGCATGAACTTCCCCCGATGGGGAACCTCGCCTTGCCTGCTTCACACATTACAAATACAGCAAGGGATGCGTGACACAGGCAGAATGCCTAACGAATATCACCGGGGTGTTAATAAAGTGCCCGTTTCTGCACGAATGAGATTACAGTTCATTCATGTAATCTGGCTGGTCCTGACAGCTGTTCTGGCCCTGGCGTCCGCCTTGGGCGGGACGGCGGATTCAGCCTTGCTGGCGGGTCTGGTGCTGGCCGCGCTTCCCGGCATAGTCGGGGCCACACTGCTGCACCCGAAACTGCGCTCGGATGATCTGGCCGGGCCGTTTCTCGTGATCGGATGGACATTGCTGGCCATGCTGGGCATTGCGGCCACCGGGGCCACCCTGTCGCCCCTGACGATCCTGTTTGCCATTGCGCCCTTGACGGCAATGAATCTCGGCAAGCCCGGCATGGCCGCAGAAGCCGCGATTTTCGGCGCGTTTGCCTTTGTGGCAACCGCCGTGATGGTGCGCCTTGGCCTGTTGCCACCTGCCAATCCCGCAGCCGGGTATCAGCTGCCGGCCATGCTGCTTGCCTTTGCGGGACTGGTGATGACAGGTTTCCTGGCCTGGACGTTCCTGAAGGCCGGGGAAGAGACGGCCGTAGGGGCCGACGCGCCGGTCGAGCCGGTCACCCTTGTCCGTCCGGATCCCGGCATTCCCGCCGAATCCGGCCTTCTGCTGATCGATGCGTCCGAATTTGGCCGGATCCGCACCATGAGCGGAGACCTGCTGGGTCTCGATGGCGCGAAGGCAGGGGGGCTGCTTGCCAATCTCCTGCAGGACGAGACCGAGACGAGCCTGCTGAAGCCGGCCAATGGGCGCACGCATGGGGAAATCACCCTGAAGAATGGCCGCGAGGTTGCCTTCGTGGCGGAGGCCCATGAAGGCGGCTCCGTCATTGTGCTGCGCGACCTGACGGAGGTGCGCGCCCGCACGCTGGAGACCCGCGCCCGCCTCGAAGAGGCTGAAGCCCGCCTGAAGGGCCGCACGGCCTTCTTCGCATCGCTCGGCCATGACCTGAAGACCCCGCTCAACGCCATTCTGGGCTATGCCGACATGATGCGGGCCGGTATCCGCGGCCCCATGCCGGAGCCCTATGCCGATTATCCCGAGATCATCCATGAAAGCGGGCAGGACCTGTTGCTGCTCGTGGAGGACATACTCGACCTCGCCAAGGCCGAAGCCGACCGCCAGAGGCTGGAGCCGGAGCCGGTCGACCTGACCGCCTCGGCGCAATCGGTCCTGCGGCAACTGGACAATCAGGCGGAACGGGCCGGCGTCAAGCTGAAGCTCAAGGCCACCGGCGAAGTCTGGGCGGAAGCCGATGCGCGCGCCGTGCGCCAGATCTGGCAGAACCTCGTATCCAACGCCATCAAGTATTCCGAGTCCGGCGGCACCGTGACGCTGGATGCACGCGACGCCGGCAATGCCACCGTGCTGAGCGTGACCGACAAGGGCGCCGGCATGACGCCGGAAGATGTACGCCGCGTGCTGGAGCCCTTCTCGCAAGGCAGCAATGCCAAGGGCCGGAAGGGGACCGGGCTTGGCCTCGCGGTCGTCAACTCCTTCGCCCAGCTGCACGGTGGCCAGGTCGTCATCGATTCGGCACCCGGCCGGGGCACGAAGGTCGAGGTCAGCCTGCCACGCGCCGATCCGGCCGACATCCAGCCGCTGGAGGATGCGGCGCAGTGATGATGGAGCGCCTGCCGACCAAGGTGTGGGTCGACGCCCTGGTGCGCCGCGCGCAGGTCGCCGGCGCCGCAGCCTTTGTGCTGCAATCGGGTGACGCGGAACGCGGGGACGTTCTGGTCAAGGTGGCGCGGCTCGACGGCACGGCTGCGGTCTACACGCCCACGATGAACCTGGACGGGGACCGGATTTTCCTGGACCTGATCGTGCAGGGCATCGGGCCGGATGAAGCGGGCGTGGACGCCTATGTCCGCAAGGCCCGAGACCGGGATCGGGACCTCTGGGTCATCGAGATCGAGGACCGTGACGGACGCCACTTCCTGACAGAGCCTGTGGAAAGCCCGGAACCGGGCTGATTTTAGCGGTCTCCTTAACCACGAGTAGCTCTTTGTTAACCGTGTGCGGGCAGCTTCCGGGTGAAACCTAGCTGGGGCGCGCCAAACATGTTGTTTCTGATGAATGATCAGATCGCCGAGATCGAGATACCGGAGATGCACCTTGCCAAGAGGTGGCAATCGCTCGGCTGCGGAGACCCTTATGGCATGCGGGCGCGCGAAGCCCTGAATTTTGCCGGCCGCGTGGTTGGCGAGCACATCAAGGAACGCATCCCGCTGGAGGACTCCCTGCTGCAGGATCTGGGGGCGCTGATCATTGCGAAGACCGGAGCCAATGCGGTCCTGTTCCCCGTTTTCGGCGATGTCGTTGGTGAGCCCCGCCTGACCATCCTGCCGGAAACGGTGCTGGCATCACTGCGCGAACGTCACCGCCGCGAAGGCAAGGCGCCCGACATGCGGGAAATCTGGCCCAGCGCCGCCTGAGGCCGGTCTGATACTGGTGCTTCAACAGGCGCGCCAAATGGGCTAGGGCCTCTGCCCAGCACGAAAGAGCCTGAAATTTCCCATGTCCCATGAACAGGAAGCCGCCCGACGGCGCACCTTTGCCATTATCTCTCACCCGGACGCCGGTAAGACGACGCTGACGGAAAACCTGCTTCTGGCCGGCGGCGCGATCCGTGCCGCAGGGGAAGTGGCTGCGCGCGGTGAAGCCCGGCGCACCACGTCCGACTGGATGAAGATCGAGCGTGACCGCGGTATCTCCGTCTCGGCCTCGGTCATGACGTTCGAGTTTGATGGCCTCGTCTTCAACCTGCTGGACACGCCAGGTCACGAGGATTTTTCCGAGGACACGTATCGCACGCTGACAGCGGCAGATTGCGCCGTCATGGTTCTGGACGCGGCAAAGGGCATCGAGCCGCAGACACTGAAACTGTTCGAGGTCTGCCGCCTGCGCGACATTCCGATTGTCACCTTCATCAACAAGATGGACCGGGAGGCGCAGGACCCGATCGCGCTGCTGGATGAAATCCAGGACAAGCTGCAACTGGACACGTCGCCGCTCTACTGGCCTGCCGCCAGCGGCCAGCGCTTTTCCGGCATGATGGATCTGCAGAAGCAGGAATTCTGTGTGTTCGAGCGCAAGCCGGGCGAGGCGCCGAAGATCGGCGAGTCCCCGCGCATGCCGGGCGACGAAGCCAGCCTCAAGGCCGCGCTCGATGAAAGCGTGTTCGAGGAACTCTCCGAAGGCGCGGAAATGGCCACCAGCCTGTTGCCGGAATTTGACGAGCAATCCTTCCTGGACGGGCACATGACACCGGTCGTGTTCGGCTCGGCCCTGCGCCATTTCGGTGTGCTGGAACTGCTCCGCACGCTGCACGCCTATGCGCCGCCGCCGCGCGACCAGAAGGCCGAGAAGAAGGGCGAGCCGATCACCGTGCACGCGTCTGACAAGCCGGTCTCTGGGTTTGTCTTCAAGATTCAGGCGAACATGGATCCGAACCATCGCGACCGCGTGGCATTCCTGCGCCTGTGTTCGGGGGAGTTCAAGCGCGGCATGCGGCTGAAGACGACCGCCGGCAAGCAGTTGAACATCCACAATCCGATGATGTTCCTGGCGCAGGATCGGGAGATTGCGGAGACGGCCTATGCCGGCGACGTGATCGGTGTGCCGAACCATGGCCAGCTGCGTGTGGGCGATAGCCTGTCCGAGAGCGGAGATATCCAGTTCGGTGGCATTCCGAACTTTGCCCCGGAATTGCTGCGCCGCGCGCGGGTGAAGGATCCGATGAAGGCGAAACACCTGCGCAAGGCGCTGGAAAGCCTGGCGGAAGAGGGCGTGACCCAATTGTTCAAGCCGGCCATCGGATCAGACATGATTGTGGGGGCCGTCGGACAACTCCAGTTCGAAGTGATGACCGAGCGCGTGGCCGCCGAATACAATCTGGAAGTGGTGTTTGAGCCGGCTCCCTACAATGTGGCCCGCTGGTTGTCCTGTGACGACCCTAAAGTTCTGGAAGCGTTTCTCGACAAGAACAAGTCCGCCAGCGGAACAGATCTCGACGATGCGCCGGTCTATCTGGCCAAGAATGCGTGGGATGTCGGATACGCCCAGGAAAAGAACCCTGACATCCGGTTCACCGCGACCAAGGAACGCCTGCTCTAGGCGGGTGTGTCAGCGGACAGGGGCTCTGGCTTGTCACTCGGCGGCGATGCGATGTCCGAACCGCCCACGAGTTCATCCTGATGGGGCAGTGTCGGCTGAAACCGGTCCTGATGACCAGACGAGATGCCGGACGTCGCGCGTGGATCGTATTCGACCTTTCCCGCACCGCGCTTCAGTTCACAGCGCGATTCTCCCGCATCGTGGCCGGCCACATAACTCCAGGCAAAACAGGCTGCCCGTGTGTCGCACAGGGCCGCGCAGGCGTCTGCCGATTCCGTGTTCGTGAACTCGTAGGTGCCCCCGAACCGGTAGAGACCGCTTTCATGATCATGCGATGCCATTTCCGCATCCGTCGCAGCGGATTGCGTGTCGGGGCTGTCGGCCAGGGCCGGAAGGCACAGGCTGGTGGCCAGCAGGAGTGCGGAAACAAGGCGCATGGGTCAGACCTCCGTGAACTGCCGGAAACCCTAGGCGGGCCATCTTAAGGAATGGTTTTTCAGGACCCGGCCAGTGCCTCGCGCTTCTCTTCGATTTCCAGCCACTCCAGTTCGATCCCGTCCAGTTCCTCGCGCGCCGCGCCGATCCGGTCAGACGCCCTGGCAAACCCGTTCGGGTCCCGCGTGTAGAAATCCGGGTCGCCCATCTGCTCTTCAAGTGAGCGGATTTCCTGTTGCAGCTTGGGGATCAGGGCATTGATCTCCTTCTGGCGATGCTCATCCTTGTAGGAAAGTTTCTTCTGCGCTTTTGAGCGCACTGCATTGTCAGTCTTCGGTTTTTCCGGTTTTTGAGCAGACGCGTCGGCTTTCCTGAAATGCTTCAACTGATCCTGCGCGTCGCTCCACCCGCCAGCGGTCACCACCCATTTTCCGTTCCCGACGGGGCAGAGACAGCTCGTCACTGTCGCATCAAGGAAGGCCCGGTCATGGCTGACCAGGATCAACGTGCCGTCATAGTTGAGCAGCATGTCTTCCAGCAGTTCGAGCGTCTGCATGTCCAGATCATTGGTCGGTTCGTCCATGACGAGGAGGTTGGAAGGCTGGGCAAGACCGATGGCGAGAGCCAGCCGGTTGCGTTCTCCGCCCGACAGGGCGCCGACGGGCTGGCGCAGCTGTTCGGGCTTGAACAGGAAGTCCTTGGCATAGGCCGCAACATGACGCTGGTGGCCCTGAACCATGATCGAATCCCCACCATTCGGGGCGAGCGCTTCCCAGACCGTATCGGTGGCATTCAGGGAGTCCCGCGTCTGGTCCTGATAGGTCACCTGAAGTGTCTTGGAGAGACGTATGTTGCCGGCGTCCGGCTCGATCTCGCCCAGCAGCAGGCGAACGAGCGTGGTCTTTCCCGCGCCGTTTGGTCCGATGATGCCGATCCGGTCACCGCGGAGGATTCGCAGGGAAAGGTCCTCTGCAATCACAAGCGGGCCATTCGGCGTATCGAATGTCTTGGCCAGGCCCTTCGCCTCGATCACCTTCTTGCTCATCGAGTCGCCGGAACTGACGGACAGGTCGGCTGTGTTCTTGCGGTCCTGAAGGGCGCCGCGCATCTCGGCATGCTGGACACGCATCTGTTTCAGCCGGGCAAGACGTCCCTGATTGCGCTTGCGGCGCCCGGTCACACCGCGCGCCAGCCAGTGCTGTTCGTCCTTCAATTGCGTCGTCATCCGGCGCAGCTGGCGCTCTTCCTCGATTTCGATCTGTTCCGCCCAATCATCGAATTTGGCGTAGCCGTCCGGGCTTTTCAGAACCTTTCCCTGCCTCAGCCACAACGTATTGGTTGAGACATTTTCGAGGAATCGCCGGTCGTGGCTGACCAGAAGCACGACACCGTTGAAGGATTTCAGGCGGGCTTCCAGCGCCTCAATCATCGGAACGTCGAGGTGGTTGGTCGGCTCGTCCAGCAGCAGCACATCCGGATCATGGGCGAAGGCCCTGGCCAGCGCTGCCCGTCGCTGTTGCCCGCCCGACAGGGTGGCCGGGTCCGCGGTCGCCTCGACGCCGAACTCCATCAGTTCGGCTTCGGCCATATACGCCGCTTCCAGCCCGTCCGAGGCATAGTCGAGGACCGTGTCATGGCCTGCGAGGCTCGGCTCCTGCGAAACGATGGCATAGGTGATGCCGGGCTGACGCCAGACCTCGCCGCTGTCGGCCTCCAGGCTTTCGGAAATGATCTTCATCAGGGTGGACTTGCCGGCACCGTTCCGGCCGACCAGGGCCACGCGTTCCCCCTTGGACAGGGAGAAACTGACTCCCGTGAACAGGGGCTTGCCGCCAAAGGTGAGGCGGACGTCATTCAGGGTGATCAGGGGTGGTTGAGCCATTTTTGCGATTTAGCGCGGGAAAATGTCCGCTGCTAGTGGCGGGATGCGCCGAACCTGCCAAACCGGTGGTGAATGCAGGCCGTAAACGTGCAGCAGGACGTGCAGGTCGAGGGGGCGCCGCCTGAGCGATGAAGCGTCCCTTCGGGTGGAAGTTGGCGCTTCTTTTTCCACTTCTAGGGGCGACGCCGGCGCCAAAAATGCATACGATTGCAGTCGTGACCGCCTGCGTTCAGGTAGCGTTCATTACGCAACTTTCATCTATTCCGCCGTTGCCTGAACATCGGTGTTCCGACGCCGGAGCAGAGGGCGGCAGAGTGTCGGGGGGCACGTGAAGAAACATCTGTTTCCCCGGCTGTATCTTGGAGCATCTTGATCTGCTTACGGATCAGGATGTGGAATAGGGGACTAAAAGAATGTCAAAGAAACTGCTGATCACGACCGTTGCCGCTGCATCGCTTGCAGGCGCTGCCTATGCTGCCCAGTCGAGCGACTATCCGCCGGCCTCCGAGCCAGGCACCTGCTATGCACGTGTCCTGATCCCGGAAACCGTCAGCGTCGTGACCGAACAAGTGGTCGACCGCCCGGAGAGCACAGAGATCAAACTCGTTCCTGCTACGTACGAAACCGTGACGGAACAGGTTCTTGTAAAGCCGGAAACAAAAAACCTTCGGGTCATCCCGGCGACCTACGAGACCGTAACCGAGCAGGTCATGGTCACGCCGGAGCGGGCCGAAACCTATGTGGTGCCTGCGGAATACGAAACGTACACAGAGCAGGTCCTGGTTCGGGAAGCCTACACGACCTGGAAGCCGGGCAATGGGCTCTACGGTCGCACGACCGATGCGTCAGTGTCCGCAAACGGTGTCTCCACTGGTGAGCTGCTGTGCCGCGTTGAAGTTCCGGCTGAATACGAGACCGTGACCCGTACGCGCCTCGTATCTCCCGAGCGCACGGAAACCCGCACGATTCCGGCCACGTATGAAACCGTCACCAAGGAAGTGATCGTCGAAGAGGCGCAAGTGATCGAGGAAATCGTTCCGGCCGTCTATGAGACCGTCACGGTCGAGAAGCTGGTCACGCCGGCCAGCGAAGAGACCCTTGTCATTCCGGCCACCTACAAGTCGATCGACAAGCGTGTGGTCAGCGGCGGTGGCGGCCTCGAATGGCGGGAAGTCCTGTGCGACACCAATGCCACGTCGGCCAAGATCCGCAGCGTCCAGCAGGCCCTGTCCGATGCCGGCTACCAGACGCCGGTGGATGGCGAGTTTGGCCCGTCCACGCTGACGGCCATGGAATCCTACCAGCGCGCCAATGGCCTGCCGGTCGGTTACCTGACGATCTCCACCGTTGAGTCGCTGGGTCTGACCAAGAACTAGGCCCCTGGCCCTGGCGACTTGCCCCGCGCACCCCCTGGTGCGCGGGGTTTTTTTATGCTGTGCGCAGCCGGTCGGCCTCGCTCTTCGTCAACAGGCGCCAATCCCCCGGCGGCAGGTCGCAAAGCTCAAGGGGGCCGAATCGAGACCGGTGCAGCGTTTCGACATGGTTCCCCGCAGCGGCGAACATGCGGCGCACCTGATGGTATCGACCTTCCGTCAATGTCAGGCGGGCCGTTCGCTCACCCGTGACCTCCATCCGGGCAGGTAGGAGCGGCTTGTCCTCACCGCGCAGCATCAGTGTACCGCTGGCGAACAATTCTGCCTCATGTCCCTTGAGCGGGCGGGCGAGCGTGGCTTCGTAGGTTTTCTCGGTGTCCGATTTCGGTGAGATCAGGCTGTGAAGCAGCTTGCCGTCATCGGTGAACAGGAGCAGGCCGGTTGTCTCTGCATCCAGCCGCCCGATGCTCGACAGGGCCGGGCTGCGGCGCAGGAAACGAGGTGGCAGCAATTCGTAGACCAACCGGCCCTGGTCCGCGCGCGAACAGGTAAACCCGGCTGGCTTGTTCATCATCAGGACCATGCCCGGCGGGGGATCAAGCGGCTCGCCCTCGAATTGCAAATCCTCGTCTGTGCCGGTCACGCGCCCGGCGCGGATGGCGGCCTCCATCTCCTTGCGGCTGCCATAGCCGAGATTGGCAAGGTATTTCGCAAGCTGACGATCCGGTTTCATCGTTTACGCTTCGGTTTCTCCGCCCGGATGATCTTGTACCCGCCGGCGTCTTCCAGCATTTCGTGGCCCTTGAAGCATTCGGCCAGGACCTGCTCGTATGGCAAATGGCGATTGGCGACGAGCCAGAGCTGACCGCCGGTCTTCAAGGCCTTTGCCGCGGCGCGAATGAACTCCTGCCCGAGCGATGCCGCATCGGCGCGGCCGACATGGAAGGGCGGATTCATCACCACGAAATCATACAGTGCGGTCCCGCCATCCCGTGTGGCATCGGCCCATCTGGCGTCCCAGTTTCCGAACCCGGACAGGGTGCCGGCGATACAGGGCAGGGCGCGATGTTCGGCTTCCAGCAGGGTCATGTGCTCGACATGCGGGCAGTTTTCCAGGATCTCGCGGGACAGGAATCCCTGTCCGGCGCCGAAATCCGCGCCGCGCCCCTTGATATGTTCCGGTATGCTGTCGGCCAGCAATTCCGAGCCGGCATCGATCCGGTTCCAGGAGAACAGGCCAGGGCGGCTCCAGACGCCGCGCTCCATTTCCCGGGCGGCATCGCGCGCAATCCATTCATCCATCAGGTCCGTGTTGATCCGGGCGCTGTCCTTCACGGCCCAGAAGGCGCGGCATTTGTTCTTGGACAATGCTTCGGTCTCGCCGGCGATTTCGCGCAGCAATTTCTCGATGGTTTTCGAGCCAAGCGTATTGGGCAGGCAGGCCAGGAGTGTGCCGCCTTCCGGTGCATCGCGCAGGGCGCGGGCCAACAGGGCGCGGGTCTCATCCTTCTGCCGCGGTGGCAGGATCAGGGTCAGGGGCGCAGCCGGGAGGGTTTCATCCTCCGGCGACAGCAGGGTGAACCCGGCAGCTTTCAGCGCGTCATGGTCCGGCTTGAAACTGTTCTGGCAGATCATGCGATCTTTCGGCAGGCGGGCAAGGAAGGGGCTCAATTCCGCGCGCAGGAACAGGATCGCGCCCTCGTCAGGCAGGGGAACGTGTCCCTCATCAAGGGCCAGCATCAGGGTTTCGTAGACGGCAGGATCAAACATGGGCGGTCTTTAGGGGCTTTGTGGCAGACGGAAAAGTCCCGTCTGTCATACCGCCGGTCACGGACGGATGACGCGAACGCGGCTTCCGCTTCCGCTGCGCGATCCGGCGGCGGCCCCAAAGGCCTGCGCCATGCCGCGATAGAAGGTGATCCGCTCTTCTGCCTCCTCGCTCATTTCCAGGCCGGGCTCGGCCCCCAGCAGCGGCTCGGGCGGCATGCCCGCATGCGCGATTTCCATGATGTCGGACCAGAGGTCCGCCGGCAGGCCGCCGCCGGACACTTTCTCCATCGGGCTGTCATCATCATTGCCGACCCAGACCCCGCCCACATAGGCAGCCGTGTAGCCGATGAACCAGGCGTCCCGCCAATCCTGGCTGGTGCCGGTCTTGCCGGCGATCATCCAGTTGCCGAACCGGGCGCGGCGTCCCGTGCCGAATTTCGCGTTCACGACGCGGGCCATCATCGCATTCATTTCCTTCGCGAGTTCATGGTCGAACACGCGGTCTCGATTATAGTCCGGGCGCGTGTAGAGCACATCGCCCCGGGAATTCTCGATCTTCTCGATCAGCCAGGGGTCCATGCGCAATCCGCCGGATTGCAGCGTGCCGAAGGCGCGCGTGATTTCCCAGAGAGACACTTCCTGACTGCCCAGCGCAATCGACGGGAAGGGCTGCAGGGGCGTCGTGATCCCGAACCGGCGGGCGATGTTGATGACGCTTTCCTCGCTGGCTTCCTGGGTCAGTTCCGCCGCAATCGTATTGGTGGAGCGGGCCATGGCTTCGCTCAGCGTCATCGGACCGAGAAATCCGCCACCATAGTTTTCCGGTTTCCATTTGCCGATGGAGAGTGGCGCATCGTCGAACACGTCGAATGACGAGAACCCGCTTTCCAGCGCTGCGGCATAGACAAATGGCTTGAAACTGGAGCCCGGCTGCCGCTTGGCCTGGGTCACGCGATTGAACTCGGACTCGGTGAAGTCCCGCCCTCCGACCAGCGCCACGACCCGCCCGTCCCGGTCGATCACAAGGGCCGACGCCTGGCTTGCCTTGGCGGCTTTGCCGTCAGCGTCCATGCGCTCATTGAGCTTGGCGCGGATCTTGTCCTGCAGGGCCACATCAATGGAGATTGTCACCACCATGTCCCCGGGCGGGCGCGGCAGCATCAGTTCCACCCGGTCGGCGACGGTGTCCAGGACATAGCCAAGCTGCGCGTCATATTCGGGGGCGTCGATAATGGTAAGATCGGTTTCGATCGCATCGGTCACCTGATCTGCAGTGATGAAGCCGAGATCGGCCATCTGTTCCAGGACATAGAGCTGGCGGGCCTTTGCACCGTCCAGATTGTCCCGCAAGTTCAGTTTCGACGGAGCTTTCGGCAGGGCGGCCAGCACGGCGGCTTCGGCAATGTTCAGTTCTTCCGGCGGCTTGCCGAAATAATAACGCGATGCGGCGTCGATGCCGTAGAGGCCTGCACCGAAATAGACCCGGTTCAGGTAGAGCGACAGGATCTCGTCCTTGCTCAGTTTCGTTTCAAGCTCACGCGCCAGCTTCATTTCTTGCGCCTTGCGCGAAATGGTCTGGCGGCTGTCGAGGACGAGGTTCTTGATCAACTGCTGGGTAATGGTCGAGGCGCCGGATACGGTCTCGCCGGCCCGCATGTTTGACCAGGCAGCCCGGGCGATAGCCGCATCGTCTGCGCCGTCATGTTCGTAGAACCGCTTGTCCTCGGCCGCGATGAAAGCCTGCGGCACATGAGGCGGCAACTGGCTGACATGGGTTGCGCGGCCATAACGGGGCCCGCGCACCGCCAGCGTATTGCCGTCGCGATCGATGAATTCGATGGCCGCTTCACGCTTGGCATCCCAGAGGTCGGCAATCGGGGGCAGGTCCGGCATGCCGAAATAGAGCGAGCGCCATTTCCAGAACGCCCACCCCGCCCCGATCAGCAGGCCGCACAGGATCACAAGTACCAGATAGCGGACCCATCTGGCGCGCAGCAATCCCCCTCGCACCGGCACTGCAGCGGCCGCGCTGCGCCCGGAGGCGGCCTTCTTCGCTTTTGCGGGTGGTTTGCGGGGAGTTTTCGCCATGAAGTCCTGAATAAGGGGATGCAGATTGAGGAAAGCTGAATGCCCAAGGAATGGGGCAAGGTGAAGGCATTTGCTGATCCTGCCACCCTGCCGCGAGGTTATGCCTTACAATAGGGATTGTTCCTGAGTGATATGCAGAAAACAAGCTGGTTCACTGGGACCGGCAACGACCGGGGCCCCTGAGATACCCGGCATTCCGGAGGAAACCATGTCGTCATCGCATCCCGCCACGCCCGCAGAGCATTTTGACGTCCTGATCGTCGGCGCCGGCATATCCGGCATCGGCGCGGCCTGGCATATGCGCCACCAATGCCCGGACAAGAGCTTTTGTGTCCTGGAAGCACAGGCCGGCTATGGCGGCACCTGGCGTACTCACACCTATCCCGGCATCCGCTCGGACAGTGACCTCTACACTTTCGGATACCGGTTCAAGCCATGGGAAGGGGCGCCCATTGCCGCGGCGCAGGAAATCCTGACCTATATGGGCGAAGTGATCGAAGAAAACGATCTGGACCAGCATATCCGCTACAGTCACCGCATTCTCGCAGCGGACTGGTCGTCCGATGACAAGGTCTGGACCCTGACCGCCCGCGATGAGGCGACTGGCGAGACGCGCAAGTTCACGGCCAGCTTCCTCTGGATGTGCCAGGGCTATTACAATCACGAGAAGGGTTACACGCCCGAATGGGAGGGCATGGACAGCTTCCGGGGGCAGATCATCCACCCCCAGACCTGGCCGGATGATGTCGATCTGTCGGGCAAGAAAGTCATCTGCATCGGGTCCGGCGCCACCGCGGCAACCGTCGTACCCGCCATTGCCGCCGATTGCGATCATGTTACGCTGCTGCAGCGCTCGCCCACCTATTTCACGCCGGGGCGGAATGTGAACGAACTCGCCGATGCCCTGCGGGAAGAAGGCGTGGATGCCGACTGGATCCACAAGATCATTCGCAAGCGGGTCCTGTTTGATCAGGCGAAATTC
This sequence comes from Hyphomonas sp., assembly GCF_017792385.1. Classification (NCBI taxonomy): domain Bacteria; kingdom Pseudomonadati; phylum Pseudomonadota; class Alphaproteobacteria; order Hyphomonadales; family Hyphomonadaceae; genus Hyphomonas; species Hyphomonas sp. Next base: position 2,194,238 of record NZ_CP051230.1, read on the forward strand.
ACCCAGCTGGCGCAGGAGCAGCCGGACATTGTGCGGGCCGAACTGTTGAAGGGCGTACGCGACCTGCTCGGGCCCGACTATCCGATCGACCCGCACTTCACGCCGAAATACCGCCCCTGGCAGCAACGCATCGCCTTCGTGCCGGATGGTGACCTGTTCCAGGGCATCGCCAGCGGCAAGGCCAGCGTTGTGACGGATCATATCGACCGCTTCACCGAGTCGGGCATCCTGTTGAAATCCGGCGAGGAACTGGAGGCCGACATCATCATTACGGCGACCGGCTTCAACCTGTCGGTTCTCGGAGACATTCCGTTCTCGAAGGATGGAGCCCCCATCGATTTCAGCCAGACGGTCACCTATCGTGGCATGATGTTCACGGGTGTGCCGAACATGGCATGGGTCTTCGGCTATTTCCGCGCCAGCTGGACCCTGCGCGTAGATCTGATGGGAGATTTCATCAGCCGCCTGCTGAAACACATGGACCGGATCGGCGCGAAGGAAGTTCGGGTCGAGTTGCGCGACGAGGATCGCGATATGGAAATCCTGCCCTGGATGGACCCGGACAATTTCAATCCCGGCTACATGATGCGGTCGCTCCACCTGATGCCCAAGCGCGGCGCGCACGACATCTGGCAGCATTCCCAGGATTACTGGCGTGAGAAGGACGAAATGCCCCTGATCGATCTCGACGGCGCCGAATTCGTCTATGACCGCCAGACGGCTAAAGTGCCGGAGACGGCCTGACGCGTCTCACGGGCACCCAATGGCGTGTGCCAGAATGTTGCGGTGTACCTCGCTTGTGCCCGAATAGATCGTCGCTGCCCGGGTGGAGAGGTATTTTGCCTGGGCGAAATGACTGTTCGGCGCAATCGCCAGACCGGCCTCGGTGATCGCCTGATGGAGCTCCGTGGCCAGAACTTTCAACACGGAAGACCGGGCAGCCGGGCTGACGGCGACGTCGCCGCCTGACGCGCGGGCTTCGAGGGCTTCGAAAGCATCCACCTTCATTGCCAGAATCGTCAGGTCGCGGGAAGGTGGGGCCCCGGCCATGCCACGCTTCGCCGCGCGCAAGGCCCGGCGCAGCAGGCCGGTTGTCGTGTTGTTGGACCGGGCGATTGCCATCAATGCCCTGGCCGCCGTCCATCCCGCGCCGACCTCGCCGATCCTGTCGGCTGCGGGCGTGTGGACATTGTCGAAGAATACTTCATTGGTCTCGTGCTCGCCGCTGATGAAGTCGATCGGGCGGACGCGGATACCGGGCCGGTTCATCTCCACCAGCAGGAAGACAAGGCCGTCGCGGCCCATGCTGCCCGGCTCGCAACGGGCCAGCAGGAACATGTGCGTGGCGTAGTGCGCAAAGCTCGTCCACACCTTGCTGCCGTTCAGCACGAAAGCGTCGCCTTCTTGCGTGGCGCGCAGGGACAGGGCCGACAGGTCGGATCCGGCCTGAGGTTCCGAAAACCCCTGGCACCATTCATGCTCGCCCGTCAGGATCGCGGGCAGGTAGTGCGCCTTTTGTGCCTCGGTGCCTTCGGCGATGATCAGCGGTCCAATCGTGCGCACGCCGGAATTCATTACGATGGGAGCGTCCCGTTCGGCACAGGCATTTTCGAAGTAGAGCCGCTGTTCCGCGCTCCAGCCTGCCCCCCCGTATTCGACCGGCCAGGAGGGCGCAAACCACCCTCGTGCGTTCAGCCGCTTGCGCCACGCGTCGCATGCCCAGCGAGGGGATTTCAGTCCCGTTGTCTCCCGACCTGCCGCACGCAACTCCTCCGTCAGCTCGGCATCCAGAAAGGCATCAATCTCGGCCCGGAATGCCTCATCGGCTTGTCCGTGCATGTCCGCAGCAGCCGGAAAACTTCCATCCATGTCGCCCTCCCTTGATTTGAGCGCACCATCAGTAAGGCGCTGAAACGGCGGCTTGCCTATCAGGGGAAGTACGGGGTCAGGCGCCGGGCTGGTTGCATCACGGCTGCGTGTGGTCGACACTGGTCCTGCGCCGATCAATTGACAGCTGCGGGCAGGATTTCTACAGGCCGCTTCGGGAACGTTGCCCCGCGTATCGTGTTCGCGCCGGTGTCCACCCGATCCGAAACGCTCGCGCTTGAAAGGCTCGAATGTTCAAATCCATCTCAGCCATTGCCGCCCTGTTGTTTGCCGCTGCCATTCTCTATGCGGGCAATGGCCTGCAGAGCACGCTTCTCTCGGTCCGCGGGGATCTCGAAGGGTTTCCGACAGCCGTGATCGGCCTGCTGGCTTCGGCCTATTATGCGGGGTTCATTCTCGGCTGCCGGTTCGTGCCGGGCATGATCAAGGGCGTCGGCCATATCCGGGCCTTTGTCGCCCTGGCGTCCATCGCCTCGTCCAGCGCGCTGGCGCACATCCTGTTTGTCGAACCGGTGTCGTGGAGCGCGCTGCGCTTCGTCACCGGGTTCAGCTTTGCCGGGCTTACCATGGTGCTGGAAAGCTGGATCAATGAACGCGCGACGAATGAGAACCGGGGCAAGGTGCTGTCAGTCTACCGGATTGTCGACCTGGGCGCCGTCACCATAGGCAACGGCCTGCTGGCCATCGCGCCGCCGGAAGGATTCCAGCTGTTCATTCTGGTTTCGATCCTCATCTCCATTGCGCTCGTGCCGGTGGCGTTGACGCGGTCGACCTCGCCTGCACCCTTGGAGACGGCCAAGCTGGACATTGTCGAGCTGTATCGGGTCTCGCCGGTCGGCGCTGTTGGCGCGGCGGCCACCGGGCTGGCCAATGCGGCCTTCTGGGGCATGGCGCCGGTCTATGTGCAGGAACTGGGCTATGGCTCCGCGGCCATCGCAGCCTTCATGAGCACGGCGATCATCGGGGCGGGACTGTTCCAGTTTCCCACCGGGTCCCTGTCCGACAAGGTGGACCGACGGTTCGTGATCGTCGGCAGCTCGCTGCTCGGTGCCGGCGCTTCGGCCCTGCTGGCCAGTTTTGCGGGCCTGTCGGAAAACGCCATGCTGGGTTTCAGCTTCCTGTTCGGCGCCTTCATCATTCCCGTGTTCGGTATCTGCGCGGCGCACGCCAATGACCATGCAGCCGTCGGCAAGGCCGTGGCGACCAGTGGCGGCCTGTTGCTGCTCTACGGCGTTGGATCTGTGGTCGGCGCACTGGTCGGCGCGCTGGTGATGAGCGCATTCGAGCCGGCGGCCCTGTTCTGGTACATTGCCGGTGTCTATCTCGTGCTGGCGGTGTTCAGCCTGTTGCGGATCGGGGTCAAACGGCCCCGCATTGTCGGCAAGAAATCCCGCTATATTCCGATGGCCAAGAGCCCGCTCACCCGCGTCTACAGAAAGCGCGCCAAGGCGCAGCCGAAAGCCTAGGCCAGGCCCGGCCGCCAGGCGTCGCGCAGGTGAACCGGCAGGCGCCGCGGCGCAATGGCGATCAGGTCATAGCGCCAGCCATGACCTGCATAGTGCGGACGGCGGGCCATCCAGTTTTCGGCGGCGCGCGCGATCCGCTGCCATGCGTACGGGCTGACGGCTTCAAGCGCGAGGCGGGCCTCCCGCCGGGCCTTCACTTCCACAAAGGCGATGATGCCTGCCTTTTCAGCCACCAGATCAATCTCGCCCACAGGGGTTCGTACCCGGCTGGCCAGGATGCGATAGCCTTTCAGGCGCAGGAACAGGGCGGCAAGGGCTTCGCCGGTGCGGCCGCGCCGTTCGGCGGCCTTGCGGCGGGCGCTGCGAGATGCCCGGTCAGCCATCGGCCTTCAGTTTCAGGGCGCGCTGATAGACGTCCCGCTTCGGCAGGCCGAGGGCTTCGGCCACGGCATTCGCGGCGGCCTTGGTCGGTTGGCCGTCCAGCGCGTCCCGCAGTGCGGCGTCCAGTTTCTCCGGCGTGATTTCCGCCTCGCCCGGCGGGCCAACCAGCAGCACGATCTCGCCGCGTGGCGGGCCGGCCTCGGCATAATGGGCTGCCAACTCCGAAAGCGTTCCGCGCCGGATCTCCTCGAACAGTTTGGTCAGCTCCCGCGTCACCGCTGCCTCGCGCGGGCCGAACACCGCAGCCAGGTCCGCCAGCGCATCCGCAAGGCGTGGCCCGCTTTCATAGAAGATCAGCGTGCCGGGCACGGCCTTCAGCGTTTCGGCGGCCGATTTCCGCGCCCCGGATTTCGGTGGCAGGAATCCGGCAAACAGGAATTTGTCGCTTGGCAGGCCACTGGCGACCAGACCCGCCAGCATGGCCGACGCTCCTGGCACCGGGATCACTTTCACCCCGGCCTCCAGCGCCTCATGCGCCAGCTTCCAGCCCGGATCGGAGACAAGCGGTGTGCCGGCATCCGAGATCAGCGCGATGCGGGCGCCGTCCTGCAGGGCGCGGATCAGGCCCGGTCTCCGTTCCGCCCCATTGTGGTCATGATAGGGGCTGAGCCGCACCTTAAGCCCGTAGGCCGACATCAGCTTTCCGGCGACCCGTGTGTCTTCTGCCAGAACTTCATCGGCAGCAGCCAGAACGTCCAGCGCGCGCAAGGTGATGTCCCGCAGATTGCCGATCGGGGTGGACACCACATAGAGGCCCGGATCCAGAGATACAGCCGGTTGCCCCGTAGGGAGGCCGGGCCTAGAGTCGGCGGAGGCGGGAATCGCCCCGGAGTCAGAAGGATCAGGAGATGACATTGCTTCAACCATTGCTCAGGAAGCTTCCCGCGCCAAGTCTTCTGTTGGCCTCGCTGCTTCTGGCCACGGCCTGTGCCACAGCGCCTGCGCGCCAGCCAGTGCCCATCGGCACCGGAGAGCCGCGCGAGGAGCCGGTGACCGGCGTCCCGCGGGATCTGGGCGACACGTCGGGTGAAGACATCGAGATCGGAGACATCGACGATATCGGCGACGCGCGCCGCGGGCGCGGTGACCGGGGGCTGACGCCGCCCTTCATGGAGGGGCGCGAGATCAAGCGCGCGGCGGTGCTGCTGCCATTCTCCCATCCCAATGCCAATGTCCGCGCCGAAGCGGAAAGCATGCTGGCCGGCATCGAACTCGCCCTTTTTGAGTATGCCGACCGGGACTTCCTGATCATCCCCAAGGACACGGCCGGCAAGACGTCGGTGGCCGAAGCCCGGATCGATGAAGCCTTTGAGGACAAGGTGGATGTCGTGCTGGGCCCGCTGTTCGGGGCCAACGTCAAGACCGTTCGCGAGAAGGCCCGTGAGGAGGAAATCCCCGTCATCGCCTTTTCCAATGATCGCTCGGCTGCCGGGGGTGGGGCCTATCTCGCCTCGATCTCTCCGGACGAGGAAGTGCGCCGTGTAATGGAATATGTGGCCGCGCGCGGCGTGGACACATTCGTCTTCCTCGGGCCGCGCTCGGCCTATGGCCGTCAGGTCGAAGCCGCGATGCGGTTCGAGGCAAGCCGTCTCGGCGCCGTGGTAGCGGCATCGGCATTCTACGGTGAGGACAGTGGGGCCGGAGCCGAAGCGCGCCAGATTGCCAGCGTGTTGAAGACCGAACTGGCCGGTCGGCCGGGCCGCGTCGCCGTGATGATTCCGGAACGGGGCGTGAAGCTGCTGTCGGTGGCCCCGCTGCTGCCCTACAATGGCGTGGACATGCGTGAGGTGAAGCTGATCGGCACGTCCTATTGGGACGATTCCAGCATCTGGCGGGAACCGACCCTGCGCGGGGGATATTTCGCTGCGACCGATCCGGCCAACAAGACGGCATTCAGCGAAACCTATCGCCGGATCTATGGCCGCGCGCCAACCGATCTGGCGGCGCTGGCCTATGATGCTGCCGCGCTGACGGTGCGACTGGCCGCCGATGACAGCCTGACCTATGGCGGCGTCACCGATCCAGACGGCTTCTTCGGCGTCAACGGCCTGTTCCGGTTCCGGATTGACGGCACGTCGGAACGGGGGCTGGCGGTGATGCAGATCCAGCCCGGCGGCGCCGAACTGGTGGAAGGCGGGGTTCAGTCCTTCCCGACCGGCCAGACTGGCCCGAGCTGACGGGACACCTGACGCGGCGCCATCTGTGACACTCCCTTGCGTATGGCGCACGTGTTCCCCACATGACCGGCTGGTGAGACACAATCCTGGAAGACGATAGCCATTCCATGAGCAAGCGCGACTATTACGAGATTTTGGGCGTATCCAAGGATGCGGACGAGAAACAGCTGAAGTCCGCCTATCGCAAACTGGCGATGAAGTATCATCCTGACCAGAATGCGGGGAATCCGGAAGCGGAAGAGAAATTCAAGGAAGTCGGTGAGGCCTATGCCATTCTCAGCGACGGTCAGAAACGCGCGGCCTATGACCGGTTTGGCCATGCTGCCTTCGAGAATGGCGGCGGAGGCGGCGGCAATCCCTTCGGTCAGGGCGTCAATCCGGAAGACATCTTCTCCGATCTGTTCAGCCAGGTGTTCGGCGCGGGCGGCTTTGGCGGCGGTCGTCGCCGGGGCGGGCCCCAGCGCGGCGCGGATTTGCGCTACGATCTGGAGATCACGCTGGCCGAAGCCTGGGCCGGCAAGGAAGAAACCATTCATGTGCCGCAAGCCGTGCCCTGTACCGGGTGTGACGGATCGGGCGCGGCTCCGGGCACCAAGCCGGAAACCTGCGATACCTGTGACGGCCATGGCCGTGTGCGCGCCCAGCAGGGCTTCTTCACCATGGAGCGCACCTGTGTGCGGTGTGGCGGCAAGGGCAAGATCATCAAGAAACCCTGCAAAGAGTGCGGCGGTGCCGGTCAGGTCCGCGAGGAGCGCAAGCTGCAGGTGAAGATTCCCGCCGGTGTCGAAAGCGGCATGCGCATCCGTCTGTCAGGCGAGGGCGAGCCCGGTGAACAGGGCGGTCCTAGCGGCGATCTCTACATCTTCGTGGATGTTGTCGAGCATGACATTTTCGAGCGCGATGGCCCGAACCTCTATTGCCGCGCGCCGGTGCCGATGGCGACCGCAGCGCTCGGCGGGGAAATCGAGATCCCGACCATTGATGGCGGTCGCGCCCGTGTTGTTGTGCCGGAAGGCGCGCAAACGGGCCGCAAACTGCGCCTGCGCGGCAAGGGCATGCCGTCTGTCCGCCAGTCCGGCCATACGGGCGATCTGTTCGTCGAAATGTTCGTTGAAACACCGCGCAATCTGTCGGCCCGCCAGAAGGAGCTGATGCGCGAATTCTGTGAGTGCACCGGCGCAGACTGCCATCCGGAAAGCGAAGGCTTCCTCGGCCGGATCAAGCGCTTCTGGAGCGGCGACCATGACGAGCACCGCCCGAACTAGACCCACATAGCTTGCCCTGACCGGCAAACACGCCCTATCTGCCGCGCATGGACGGCACGATGGCAGGGGCATGATGAACGCAGCAGGCGCATTCCGGAAAGTCCGGCAGGGACTGAGCGATCTCTCGCGGATCGAGAGATGGATCTGGATCGGGGTGCTGGTCATCCTGGTCGCCAGCACGGCGGTCCGGCTGGTTGCCTTCTTCCTTCCCCATCTTGCCGACTGGGCACGCAATGCCGGCCAGATGAGTTCGGCGGTGTTCAACCTGGTTGGACTGGCGCAGGCCGTGACGTTGACCCTGGTGGTGGCGCTGCCCCTGTTGCGCTACCTGCTGACGCGCAATCCGGCTGAACAGGTTGCTGAGGGCATCGTCCGCAAGCGCCAGCCGCACCTGATCAAGGACATCAACGCGCTGGCGGATTTCGGACAGCTCCGCTTTCCATCCGACGAACTGGAAATCGTGTCCGAAACTGATGCGCTGAAGGAATTCAGCCGCATGAATGCCGAATGCTTCGAGGAAAGCGCAAACTATTCCGGGGACTATGCTGACAAGCTTCTGCGCAATAGCAGTATTCAGGACCGCTATCCGCAGAGTTTCGCCTTTGTCCTGGACGAGACGGGCCAGCGCATGGGCATATCCATGGTCATTCCCCTGAACCCCACCGCGACCCATCTCTACAAGCGCGGCTCGCTTTCGGATCATGACGTCATGGACATCCATGTCGCCGCCCGCGGAGAGCCATGTGGCTGCATCCTTCTCTTTGCCATCGGTATGCTGACGACGTATCGGCCCACCGGAGGCAAGGCGGACGGGTCCACCGCAATCCGTCGGCTGGTCCGAAATCATGTGCATCATATCTGGAAGGTCGCTTCCGACTTCGATCTCGAAACCGTGCCGTTCATCATGCAGGTTGAGCGGCGCAGTATCCTGCGGATGGGACAGATGTTCGGCTTTCGCAAGCTGGAAGGGCTGGGCGCCGATGGGGACCCCCTGTTCGAGATCACATGGCCGGAATTCAAGGACACGCTGGGCACCTTTCTCGACGAGGACTAGCGGGCCGTATGCCCGGCGCGGGAACCGACTGTCCTCAGCCATCGTTGATCCGGGAACTCACCCGAGAGAGACGCCATGCCCTTCAGTTCCCCGCCCGATACGCTGTGCCGCGAAGGCGTGACGGCAGAGGCCATTGGTCTCGTCCGGTCCGATCCGGCAGCGTCCGGCTGGACCCGCAAGCAATGTGGCAAGGGATTCACGTATAAGGATGACAAGGGACAGACTTTGAAAGGCAAACGTGCGGAACGGTGCCGCGCGCTGGTCCTGCCGCCGGCCTGGACAGATGTTTGGATCTGTCCCAATCCACGCGGGCATATTCAGGCAACAGGCCGCGACGAGGCCGGCCGGCTGCAATACCGGTATCACCCTACCTGGTCTGCTGCGCGCAATTCCGCGAAGTTTGATGATCTCATCGCCTTCGGCCACGCCTTGCCGGAACTGCGCCGGCGTGTGCGTCACGACCTGACGCATTCCGATTGCCCGCGCGATGTGCGGCTGGCTGCAATCGTCCGTCTGCTGGACAAGGGCGCGCTGCGCATTGGCCGGTCCGGCCGGAAGACCTATGGCGCTGTCAGCCTGCGCAAGTCGCATGTGCGGATTGAAGGCCACCGCGTGGTCTGCGTCTACAAGGGCAAGGGCGGGACGGCGCGCCGTGTGACGGTCCGGGACAAGCTGCTGGCCCGGACGTTGGACCGCCTCATGGCGGAGAAGGGCGTCTTCCTGTTCCGCTCCCGAAAAATCAGGCCGACCGCACAGGATGTGAATGCCTATATCCAGGACACGCTTGGACTACCCTTCACGGCCAAGGATTTCCGGACGTGGAAGGGCAGCGTTGCCGCCGTCGAGGCGCTGGCCCGCAATGAGCCGGCGACGGTCAAGACGGTGTGCGAGGCTGCTGCCGGCGTGCTGGGAAACACGCCCGCCATTGCCAAATCCTCCTATATCCATCCGATTCTGCTCGACATGGCGCGGGCCCGGCAGCATCCGGCACAGGCATGCGGCGCCGCAAGGGATCATCGCGGTGAGGCCCTGCTGCTGGATGTTCTGGAACGGGCCCAGGGCCCTGCCTGATTGCCAGGGTCTGGACCTGGCCGCGCAGGTGTTGCATGGGACGTCAGGCGGGCTTTGGAGACAGGCAGATGAGCGTCACAATCTATCACAATCCGGACTGCGGCACCTCGCGCAATGTGCTTGAGATCATCCGGGCGAGCGGCGAGGAACCGGAAGTCGTTGCCTATCTTGAGCGCGGCTGGACACGGGAATTGCTGGCCGGCCTTCTCGCCGCGGCGGGCCTTACACCGCGACAGGCGCTCCGCACGTCGAAAAGCCCTGCGGAAGAATTGGGGCTTACAGACCCGGCCGTGGACGATGCCATCCTGTTCGAGGCGATGCTGAAACACCCGATCCTCGTGAACCGGCCCATCGTGGTCACCAAAAAAGGGACGGCGCTGTGCCGTCCCTCTGAAAAGGTGTTTGGATTGCTGGATACGCCGCCGGAGCGCTTCACGAAGGAAGATGGCGAGGTGATCCGTCCCGACTGACGGTCAGGCCGCCTCTGCGGGCACCTTCTCCAGCCAGACGCGCGCATCGACCTCGTCGGCGAGGTCATAGACTTTCAATTCGGTATCCGGCAGCGCGACGGCCTGCATTTTCGCTGACTGGCGTACCCAGGGCTGGTCGGTCAGAACCGCTACCTTGCCGAACCGCTTCTGAAGCGCGAAGAATTCCGCCTTGCGTGACCAGTCGCTGGCCACTGTGTGGAGACTGCCAAGATCCATGTGCTGCAGTCTGACCAGAAGTCCGCCAGGGGCGTCCTCGCTGGTGGTCTCCATCAATTGGTCCACCGCTTCGGGCATGGCATCCGGGTTGAGTTCGCCTTGCGCATCGATGGTGGTGAGAAGTTCGGTTTCGGCCTGGATCGTATAGGGCATGAGTCTCCTGTTGGGGTTGCTTCAGGGTAAGCAACGCGCCGGACCGGGGTGGGTTCCAAATCGGGTGCAGGACAAAAAAAGCCCGGCCCAGGCAAGCCCGGGCCGGGAGAGGATTGAACAGATTTCCTTGATTTCTGGGAGGAAACTTAAATCCGTTCAATGATGATTGCCGGCGCCATGCCGCCAGCGGCGCACATAGTGACCAGGCCATAGCGGCCGCCGGACCGTTCCAGTTCGTCCAGCGCCGTGCCGATCAGGATCGAGCCGGTGGCACCGATCGGGTGGCCAAGCGCCATCGCGCCGCCATTGATGTTCACTTTCTCGCGGTCGAGATCGAGGTCGCGGATGAATTTCTCGGCAACCACCGAGAAAGCCTCGTTGATTTCCCAGACATCGATATCGTCCTTGCTCATGCCGGCCTTTTCCAGAACCTTCTTCGCGGCAGGCACCGGGGCGTTCAGCATCAGGGTGGGGCAGTCGCCCATGTTTGCCGTGGCCACGATGCGGGCGCGCGGCTTCAGGCCATTCTTGTCGGCATAGTCTTTCGAGGTGATCAGAAGGGCCGCTGCGCCGTCAACGACACCGGAAGAATTTCCGGCATGATGGACATGGTTCATCTTGCCTTCGAGTTGCGGGTATTTCTTCGTGACCATCTTGCCATAGGTGTTGCCCTGATCGTCGACCGGGATGTCCATGAACATGTTGAAGACGGTTTTCAGGCCCGACAGGCTTTCCATCGTGGTGCCGGGGCGGGGGAATTCATCCTTCTCCAGCGCCAGCGTGCCATCACGATTGTAGACCGGCACGACAGATTTATCGAAGCGGCCTTCATCCATGGCGCGCTTGGCGCGGTCCTGGCTGGTAACCGCCAGCTGGTCGACGGCCTCGCGGTCGATGCCTTCGAGGGTCGCAATGGCATCGGCGCAGACGCCCTGCTGCGATTGCGGGTGCAGTTCGCGCAGGTGAAGATTGCCGGCATCCATCATCGGCGGGTTCTTCGGGTCGGCCGTTGAGGCCGTATAGCTCATCATCTCACAGCCGCCTGCAATGACGCAGTCTTCCATGCCGGACATGATTTGCGCCGCGGCGAGCGAGACCGTGGTGATGCCGGAGCCGCAGAAACGGTCCAGCGTCACGCCGGACGCCTTCACGTCAAAGCCCGCATCGAGCGCGGCCATGCGGCCCATGTCGGCGCCTTGCGCGCCGCGCTGGCTGGACGTGCCCCAGATGATGTCGTCCACGGTCGAGGTATCGAGATTGTTGCGATCGCGGATGGCGCCCAGCACCGTCGCGCCCAGATGCTGCGGGTGCAGGTGGGCCAGCGATCCCTTGCCAACCTTGCCAATCCCGCGCGGTGTGCGCACAGCGTCGATGATGTAGGCCTCAGCCATGTCCGGTATCTCCCTTGGATTTATGTTTTGAGGCACTTTACGCGCACGTAAGCGTAAGGGCCACCCGTGACGTCGGGTTATGCAGTCCAACTGTTTTTCGCCCTGTTCGGAACGGCCCAGTTTGTATTTCATTAACTATCAGCTACATCCGAAATGAACCGGGGAGAGGGCTGCATGGCTGACGATGCCAGGGATTTGTCAGACGAAGACATTGCGTATTTCGCAAACCGACCGTCGACCGACTATGACGAAGTGGTGCTGCAGGCGGACTATGCCGCGCGCGCGGCCATCAGTTTCTATCGCTTCCGGCAGCTCGGCGGCGGACGCAATGGGCGGACTCCTGAAACGCGGATGCAGTTCGGCAAGTCCACAGGGCAGGGCATCCATTATGTCTCCGACCATCCGCAGGTGCGCATCCTCAATCTCTCGCTGATCGCCCTGCTCATATTGTTCGAGAGTGCGGCGAACGCCTATTTCTTTGCCCAGCAGAGTGAGTTCGGCCTGTCAGGCGGCATCTTCCAGGCGGCAGCGGTCTCCCTGGCGAATGTGGCGACCAGCTATTTCATCATCGGCTATTGGGGCCTGCGCCACGCTTCCATAGGTCTTGATCCAAACAAGCCATTGCTGGGATTCGACAGCCGGAACGTTATCAAAGGATTTGGAATATTAGCGGTTATTGTGGGTGTAGTGATTGTTTTGCTCGTCAACCTGTCCGCTGCGCACTATCGCAACATTCTGGATCTGACCGCTTCGGGGTTGGTGGATCTAAACACTACCGTTACTTCGTGGGATGAAGCAGGGAACGTTGTCGAACGTGAAATTCCTCTGATCGGCGCGAGCCCGACGTCATGGATGGGTTTCTTTGCAAACAAGTCGGAGTGTGAAATCATTCTGCAATCTGAAATGGGGAAATCCATCGGCAGCGCCGCGACCAATGCGATGTGCCGTCCGTTTGCGCTCCACTCGCTCGACGCCATGGTTCTGTTTGCGCTGGGCCTCGCCATCTCTGCGGTTGCGGCGTTCGAGGGCCGCAAGGCCGATGCGGCCTTTCCCGGCTTCAGCGATGCGGCCCGCCAGATCGAGCGCGCACGGCGCGACCTGCAATATGCGCTCGAGGACTATTATGACAGCTATTCCGACATCGTCGAAGACATTGAGGAGGACATTGGCGTCAAGCTGACCGCACAGCAGAAGATCACGCTGCGTCGCGCCATGGATGGCCGGGTCGAGAAGTATCGCCGGCTGCTGGAAACCGATCCGGATGTGTTGTGCGACGAGTTCGACGTGCCCCCGGAAGCGGTCGAGCACATCACCGGCAAGACTCCGCGGGTGAAGCCGCGTGCGGGGAATGACGCGTGAGCCGCCGCCGTCGCCGACAGCAGCGCCGCATGGCCTATATGAATTTCGCGATCATCGCCCTGCTGATTGCCGGAGGGTTTGTCGCATACCAGTTCATCAAGCCGGCCCCCTATGATGAGCAGACGCTGTGCCTGGTCAGCGAGGACTTGCCGCCGCACACGGCCATCATCCTGGACAAGACCGACGAATATGATGCCGCGCAGGCGGACCTGATCGCCGGCCTGATCCGTCGCACACGGGACCGTCTGGACATCGGGGAGAGATTGTCCCTGTTCGAACTGGATGCGGAAGGCCAGTTCGATCCGCGCGGGGAATTCTCGCTGTGCAATCCGGGGCGGGGCGGCCAGGTAAACCCGCTGTTTCGCAATCCCGGCATGATCGAGGCGCGCTATGCGGAATTGTTCGAGGCGCCCATGGATGCGGTGATCGAGGATCTCGTCGTGCCGAAAGAGGCCCCCGCCAGTCCGATCCTGGAAGCCATGGCCCGTCTGGGGCAGACCGAGAATTTCTCGCCTGACGCCCCCGCGCGCCGGATCGTGATCGTCTCGGACATGTTGCAGAATTCGGACCTGTTTTCAGCCTATGGCGGCGCAGGTGCCTTGCCGGACACCCTGCCGCCGGCGCGGGACGTCGCCGAGTCTGTCGAGCGGCGCTACGGGCGGTCGCTGTCCGGTGTGGAGATTGAAATCCGCCTCATCCCGCGCGGACGCTATACAGACCTGCAGCGCGGCGCGCTGAAGGAATACTGGGACGATATCCTCTCCGAACTTGGCATGCGGACGGACTGGCGCGACCTGTAGCGGCGCCGGGGCCGTCGCCCCTGTATTTTGCGACCGCGTGCGCCTGTGGCATACTGTGCCAAAAGGCGAAAGACCATGGGAGGAAACTCGGTTGCACGGGCCTTGCGGCCCGATCTTGTCCGGCAGGGTATCGTGTTGATCCTGTTGCTGATCGCCTGCCTGTGGCCAGCGCCTGCCTTCGCCAATGCCAAGGACCAGCACACCATCCCGTTCGAAATGGATTCGCAGGACCGGATCATCACCGAACTGTCCTTTCACAATGGCGTCACGGCCTCCGCAATCATCGATACAGCCGCAACCCTGCCCATGATCGGCGGCGCAACGGCACGCTCTGCCGGGCTCGCGGTCATTCCGGGCGAGGAGACCTTTGTGGAAGTGCTGGGCCTCGGCGGGCCGGAAACCTTTCCCCTGATCGATCTGCCGCGCCTCGGGGCCGGATCGGTGAAACTGGTCGAGGTGCCGGCGGCGCTCGACGCCAAGATCGCGGTCAGCGGGGTGCGCAATGTCCTGCCCATGAGTGCCATGACCGGGGATGTGGTGGATTTCGATTTCGACCGGCTGCAGGTCACGTCCTACAATCGGCGCCCGGCGGGACGCATGCGGGAAATCCTCTGCAAGCGGCCGATGGTGGTGCGCAACGGCCTCTACTTCGTTGCCGTGAAGATCAATGGCCGCCGCGGGCTCGCCCTGATCGATACCGGATCGACAATCACCTACATGAATTCCACCTTCGCGGCGCAAGCCGGTACGGCCGTGAACGAAGCGGAGACCAAGCGCCTTCTCGGCATCACCGGCGAAGAGTATGACATGCACGTCGCCAACATTTCCCGCTTCGAGCTGGACGAGGTGAAAATGAACGGGTTCAACATGGTCGTCTCCGATCCCGCACTGTTCGATCATCTGGGTATGGCAGATGAGCCGGTCATGATCCTGGGTATGGATTTCCTGTCACAATTCCGGGTGCAGATCGATCGCAAGAACAATCTGCTCTATCTGCGCATTCGCCACAGCACCGCGAAAAAGTGTCAGGTCTGCATGGAAATGCAAACTTACCGCCGCCGGTGATTCCCGCTATCCGAACGCGCCATAGGCGTGCGTGACGGCCAGGCTGATTCCGTGCAGGGTGCGGTCGATCTCGTCCAGCGGGCCGATCACTTCCTTGTGGATCCGGTCATAGCCATAGCTGGCCTGCGGCTTGGCCTCATGGCCCGGTTCGGTCAGCGCCGCCAGCGGCGTGTCCTGGTCCCGGGAGGGCGGGAAGATTTTCCGCAACAGGTCGACCGCTTCTGAAATCCGCAACTCGGCAACCATTTCCACAAGGTCTCGGCTGCTGGCATCATGCCGCTCCGACAGGCGGGGCAGGCCGCCGACAATCGAGAAGGCCTTCATGATCAGGGCCTGGCGCACCGCGTGCAGCACATGCAGGTCCAGGCGGCCTTCATGGCGCTGTTCGATGGAAGGGGCATTCTGAAGTTGCGCCAGCAATCGGTCGAACTTGCCCAGGTCGACGGACAGATAGTTGGCGATCTGGTTCATCGAGACAGCCGTCTCTGTATTGCGCAGGGCGTAATAGACGGCGCGATAGGCATTCGCCTTTTCCGCATCGGCCAGCTTCGAATGCGCCACCCAGACCCCCGGATCATACACTCTGGCATAAGCGCGCAGCGCCGGCAGGCTCGTCAGCACCCGCGCCCGGGTCGCCAGCAGGATCAGGCTTTTCATGCGGGGGCTTTCATCGATCAGATCGACCAGTCGCTCCATCTCGCGCTGCAGCGAGGAGCCGATTCCCGCCGCCACATTCACCGGAATGCTCAGCTGCTGCAGCGTCGCATTGTGCGAGATCGCGCGCAGGGAGCGCGGCCCGACGGGGCCTGCCGCGCGGCGTTTCGGGCGGGACCCGGCCTTGACGGTCAGTCCGCTGGAAAAGGCGCCGAGCAGGCGGCCATAATCGGGATTGACGAACAGGCGTTCCTGCCAGGCGCGCAGCGAGCGATAGAAATCCCACACCAGGTCCGTGCGCGTATAGAACGGGTCCTGCGTCCGGTCCTCCGGGTCCGACAGGGCGTGACGGCACCAGGCCGCCATCGTTGTTTCGGCAAGGGCCGGATTGGCAAAATGCAGGAAACCGTCCCCGCCCTGAAAGCTGACTTCATGGCGCAGCTGCAGCCCGCGGGCCCGCGCACCGCCCCGCGTCCAGGGCGTCAGCAGATGATCAAACCGCTGTTCGAAACTGCCCGGCCAGGCGCCACGGCCCATGCTCTCGCCATGCGTGTTGAAGATCAGAAGGTCGACGTCTGCGCCCTTGGCGGCCAGCGCCCGTGCGATGAGATTGTGGATGCGCTCGATGGCCATGTCGGCGGCAACCTGCCCAATGAACCGTCCGGCGTCGGAGAATCCGAGCTGGATCGACAGATAGCCGCGCTGTTTCACATAGGCGAGGAATTCCGGTTCTTCCAGAAGCCGCTCAATGAAGCGGCCCCCTGTTTCCAGCGCTTCCGGCGTTTCGAACAGGGGAGAGATGTCCAGCTTGTCGTCGACACCGTATTGCCGCGCCAGATAGAGCGCGCCCATCACCGTCGCCGGGTTCTCGCTCTCGGCAATCAGGAAGCGGATGACAGATCCGGAATCGATGTGCTTCAGGATCTGCGCGCACATCATGAATTGCCGCCGCGCCGTCGACTGCTCCAGGAACAGGTCTGCGAAATTGACCTGCACGGGTTTCGACTTGCGGGCCTTCTGCGCCAGCTCGGCCAGAGCCACGCGGCCAAGTTCCCGGTCTTCCGTCTGAAGGCCAAGGTCCCGGTTAATCACGGTGCGGACCTGCGCCGCGTTGACGCGCAGGTGAATGCGCGCCGTGCCCAGCTGCAGCGCGTCGACCTGCGCGCGGATCGCCATCAGTTCCACGGCCAGGCTGTCATCGGCCGTGGCGATCACGCTGTCCAGCACGTCGGTAATATCGGTGGCATCCAGCAATGTGCGGGTCGTGTGATCGGTCAGGGCATTTGCGGCCGGCACCAGATGGGCCGGATCGGTCAGGTCTGCCGCGAACAGGGCGGCATGGTTGGCAGTTTCTTCGGCGGCCGCCTTCAGGCGCTGGGTCAGCTTGGCCAGCGGGCCGATCTTCTGGCTGCCGCTGATCGCTTCCAGCTGCTGGGCATAGCGGCCCAGTTGCACCGCCTTTTCGGTCAGGCGGAACGTCAGGGATTGCGACCAGTGAATATCGGCCCGGCCATCAAGATCATAGCCCACCCAACAGGCGATGGTGGGCACCTGAATTTTCAGGCTGCGCCAGTCATCGGGGAACGCCTTGCGCGCAACGGCCATCAGCGTGCGGGCATAGACCAGCTGCGCATCGGCGGCGTGCGCGATGGCGGCCTGCACTTCATCATGCTCGCCTTTCAGGCTGATGGCCTGGTTCCAGGGCCGGGAGTCAGCTCGAATCTGGCGCATCACGGCCGTCCGGCTCGTCTTCGTCGCGCTCACCACATGGTCAGCCAGCGCCGTGCGCAAATCCTTGGACAGGGCAAAGGTCGGGTGTCCGGTGAAGACGATGCCGCCGGTGGCCTGTTCGACCCGGGCCTTGAACGCATCGAACCCGTCCGCCGCCAACGCATCCAGATCGGCTGTCAGCTGTTCCCAGGCAGATTTGGCCTTGCCGCCTGCATGCTGGACGCGAAACCGCTCGGCGCGCCCTTCGATCAGGTCCAGATGAACCTCGTCGGCCAGCTTGGACAGATCGGACAGTTTGGTGCGGCCCGCCTCCAGGTCTCGGAACAGGGTCTGCGCCAGGGCAAACACGGAATTGGTCAGCGGGTCGATCTCGATCCGGGAGGCCTGCTCACGCAGGAAGAGTTGGGCGGCTTCGAGGGTCTTGGGAGTCGTCATCGTTGTCATGGCGCCAGAAAGACGGAATTGCCCGCAAAGTCAAAGCCTTGCTTTCCCTTGCGGCAAAGAAAGTGCGGCTGCGGCAGGGCAGACGGCTAGTTTCGGCCGAAAAAGCGCACCACGCCGATCAGGCCGGCAATGGCCGATCCCAGCCCGCCGAGCAGGACAAAGAGCGGATTTGCCTGGTCTGCAAAGGCGATGGCGCGATTGATCCCCGACACTTCCACCGTGACCGTGTCGCGAAAAGTGCGCAGCGGCACTACGGCATCCTCGTCAATCGCATAGATCTCGAACACCAGATCATGGCTCCCCGCCGTCAGCGGCAGGACGGACCAGCGCCAGACATTCTCGGTCAGGGGGGAGAGTGCCTGAACTTCCGGTGACATTGACACGATCTCGAAATTCGCGCCGCTGAGACGGGCTTCCACCCGGTCCGATACCAGCGCTTCGCCTTCAATGACATTGCCGCGGCCGGGCAGGGCGTCCACCGCTGTCTCGTCGCCGGTGGAATCTATGGCCAGCGTCACGTCGAAGGCGCGCTTGTATTCGGCCTTGCTGGGCGTTTCGTGGGCCACCGGCACGGATTTCAGCGTTTCGACAAAGGATTCATTGGCCTGCGGCGTGACATTGGCCGAGCGCGTGGCCATCGGCGCGTCGAATTCCGGGGCAGCGCCAACCGCTTCCGGGAACACATCGCCCGGAATGTCCGCGCCAAGGCTGCGGGTCGGACCAGCGGCCGGGGGCGGGGCATCCGCCATTTCCTCTTCCGGCAGGGGCGCCAGGTCGGCCGTCTCTTCTTCCAGCGCTGGCGGCATGGCGGCTTCGAACGCTTCTTCCGTCGCCATTTCCTCGGCCGGGGCGGCATCGACCAATGGGTCCCGGGGCGCATATTCGTCCATCAGGACAGACCCGGCATACCCCGCGGCCACCAGGCCACACAAAAGCAGGATGATGGACAGCAATCTCAGCATGGCGGCGCGCGCTCCGTCTAATGTTCCCCACAGCGTGGTTAAGTCCTAGCAGAGCTTTATGACAGGGGGAAACGATTACGGCTGCTTTCATAGAAGGCGACTGCCGCTGCGTTCGAGACGTTCAGGCTCTCCATTTCCGGGGCAATCGGAATGCGGGCCAGCTCGGCGCAGGCCTTCGCGACGGCCGGGCGGATGCCGGGACCCTCGGCGCCCAGCACGATGGCCAGCTTCGGCGCGCCGTCCACCGCGTCCGCGATCAACCGCTGGCCTTCGCCCGCCAGGCCGACCGTGTGATAGCCCGCATCGGCCAGCTGCTCCAGCGCGCGGGCAATGTTCACCACGCGGGCTTCCTGCACCGTTTCGATCGCGCCGACGGCGGCCTTCGCCGCCACCCCCGTCACATTCGGCGCATTGCGCGTCTGCAGCACCAGCCCGCCAAAGCCGAACGCGGCCGCAGACCGGTACACCGCGCCCAGATTGTGCGGGTCGGACACCTGGTCCAGCACGGCGATATGGCTGACACCCGCATCGATCAGGTCTTCCAGCGCGACCGGTTCCAGCGGATCCACCTTCACGGCCACGCCCTGGTGCACCGCGCCCTCCGGCAGGCGCGAATCAATATCCTTCGCCGAAACGATGACTGGCTGCAGTGCGCTGGCGGGCAGGCGCTGGGCCGCATTCTCGGTCGCCAGCAGCTCGTGACAGGTGCGCGCCGGGTTTGCCAGCGCGGCAGCAACCGCATGCGTGCCCCATATCCAGAGCGGGCCGCCCTCGGCGCCACCGGCATCGCGCGATTTTCCCCCGCGCCGGGGCGGGCGGGACGGGCCGCGACGTGCATTATCTGCGCTGTCGTGTGCTTTTCGCCGTTTAGAATGGTTGCGCGCCATTTCGGGTTTCCTTATAAGGCCGCTTCCGGGATGGATCGGAAGCGCGAAAGCGCCCATGTGAAGCCCCGGCGCGGCAACGTCAATCGGCGTGTGGTCGCGGGTCCCGTGGAGGGATGGGAGAGTGGTTAAATCCACCAGACTGTAAATCTGGCCGCTTAGCGTACGCTGGTTCGAATCCAGCTCCCTCCACCACCCCGCACCAATGTGCTAGACTGGCGTGCTGCCACCCGGTGAGCGGGTATAGCATAATGGTAATGCACCAGCCTTCCAAGCTGTGTATGTCGGTTCGATTCCGTCTACCCGCTCCAGCCGAATTCTCCGGAAAATCCGCGCATTTGTGCCCCGTCGCAGCTGCGAGGAGGAGCCCGGCACGCAATTGGCTTACGAGGTCGGGCAGGGTCCATCGGTCATTGGAACGACATCGTGCGTGAAGTGATAGACGGATATGCCATACACGCGATCGACAGGTTGCTCCCTGGAGTCCATGTCATAGTCTTCCAGCTTGTAGTCATCGAATTTCTCGAGAATGTCCCGTCGATTGTCAGAAACCAGGATTCTCAGGCGATCATGGTGCTTTGGAGATTTGACGGTGAGGGTGGCGCCGTCTTCGACTTGCTTTCTCGACTTGACCGATTCCTCAAACGGGTACGAGTGATGGTTGTAGGTGTCCGTCGTAAGCTTGAGCAGGGATCCGGTGCAATTGCGGATCTTGATTTCCTTGCCACCCTCCGCCGCGGCGGTTGCACCGGTCAGGGCGAGGCAGGCGGCGGCAAGGCCGGTGCGGATAAATGTCTTCTGGATCATGTCGATCTCCTTGCCGGACTTCATAAAAGAGGATGAATCTGTGTGGGTTCGAAGTCGTCGTTCGGTCCCCCTTGTGGCTGAACCGTCTGTAGACGCCCATGTGGGCAGCGACCGTCCCGCGACAGAAAAGCCGGCTGCCGGCAAGGTGGCCTGCCGGCAGCCGCGCGGCGTCAGGAATTCGGGCATTTCCCGTCCTTGAGCGGCTTCAGTCTGTACCGAAACGGGTTGAATCCCTTGCTGACATGCTCCACCACTGCGTGGTCCTTCTTCGGGTCTATAGCGATGTACGATTCCGGATCATTGTGGATCTGGTCAGTGAAGAGTATCTGGACGTCAAACAGATTGGTGACCGGAAGGTTCTTCAACACCTGGCGCGCATTTGGCGCAATCTCGTAGGTGCCGTTTCCTCGAACGAGCAGGTCTCTCCGGAAAGTGCCCACCTTGGCCGTCAATGTGTTTTTGGTGCAGTTCACCAGAGTCGGGCTCGCCGTCTTTTCTGCTGAAGCATTTGGTCCGATGCTCCCGATCATTGCTGCTGCCAGGGCGATCTTCGCAAGGTTCTTGAAAAGGTGTGGGCGGGTCATTCGGGTCTCCAAGTCTGGGGTCGGTGATAAGGCGTACGAGCAACAAGAATCCGTATCCGGCTTGGTTCGGGTGTCTCCTGAGAAGGCATGCCTTTGCCGGCCGGTCGCCCTGAAGGGCATCACGGCACGACCTTGCATTCATTCTTGTTGAGGGGTTTCAGTTCATGACCATGATAGTGGCCGAACCGGTTCGGGAACCCCTTGAAATAGATTCCGTAATCGCGGGCTTCGACACTGGTCCATTCCGTCTTCGGGGCGATCACGCCCTGTTCGGCCTGGACAGTCACGCGGTCGGTTGGGACATCCTCGGTCACCGCCTTCTGTGACCGGACGTCGTGATGGCTGGACGGGTATTGGCGGTTCGGAGTGGCGCTGTCTTCGTTCTCGATCGGCTGGATCATGATCCGGATCGTTTCGGAGGTGCAATTGCGAATCTTTATCTCCTTGGCGGAAGCCGCCGGGGCGGCCAGGCTCATGAAGGCGAGACTGCCGATGATCAAAACGGCTCGGATGGGGGGGCGGGAGTGCATGAGTTCAGTGTCCAATCCTTGCTTGCTGAGTCCATGAGGGGAGAGGCCGGTCATCGCGGCATTTGCCGGTGTGCGGGGAGCTCAGAGCAGCGCTCCGGCAAGACGGGGTGTCAGGAGCTGTAAAGTCGGCATCCATGGCATCATCGTGCACGGAACAAATCGTCAGCCCGCCCCTGGCGCCAGGTTCCAGTCTGCGGGCGCCGCATTGTTCAGGCGATATGGCCACCGGATCGCGGGCCTCGGCTTGCGCGCCACAGGTCGGGGCAAGCGAGAGGAGAAGAGCGAGGCCGGTCCGGTGGCCATGCCGTGCGGCAAAGACAGGAACTGTACGGATGGCTTGCAAAGCAGGCATGTTCAAGTCCTTCGGCGCTTGGGCAGGACCAGGTTCCGTCAGGGTACTTACCGATATGTAAACGGTGTAATTTCGAGGAAATTCAAGGCTGAGACAGACAGTCATGTGCGTGCGGTCCAACTGCAGCCCATAAGCGGAAAATGCCCCTGCCGGACGCGATCGCCTGAGACAGGGCTGAACGCTGGAAAGGCCGGTTTCCGCGAGGCGTGCCCCGGGCGGATTCCAGGTAAACGGGTGTTACACGGGTGCGGTAAGACCGATCCATGACAGGTGAGCCCGCGCGGCGGCGTGAAGAGGCAGGCCCGGCAAGGCGAGGGGGCGGCGGCGGAGCCGGTCCGGTCGGGGCGCTTTCCCTTGCCCGCCAGGCGGGAGGCAGATGTCTCCGCTTCGCGGCCTGCCGCCCGGTCGCAATCCCGCCCGCCGCGCACACGCTTTCGTGCCGAGCGAAGGGCGGCGAACCACGGTTTTCCCGGGGCCCGTCCGGCCCGGCCGGAAAAAGGCGGTCTCAGACTGCAGATCAGCTCAGTTTACCCGTTGACGGGGCCGGGCTCAGCCTATACATCGGCGCCTTCCAATCTCGTGCCCAGATGGCGGAATTGGTAGACGCGCACGGTTCAGGTCCGTGTGCCGCAAGGCGTGGAGGTTCGAGTCCTCTTCTGGGCACCAGTACCATATTCGTGTGCATTTTTCAGCATCCGCAGACGTCCATAAAAATCAATAAAAACAGATACTTAGTTGGTCTTCGTGTCCACGAGTGCTCTCTCGTGTCCGCCTCCGTCCTGATCGAAGTCTGGTACGGCCTCTGGTAGTATGGTACAGAATGAGGGTCACTAAACCTACCCGTACCATACCATGCCCCTAACTGACCTGAAAATTCGAAGCCTTAAGCCCGAAGACAAGCCGCGCCGTTACACTGATGGCGGCAATCTGTTTGTCGAAGTGCGCCCCAATGGCTCCAAGCTCTGGCGCTATGCCTACAAGTTCGACGGCAAACAAAAGCTGATGGCGCTCGGCCCTTATCCGGACATCTCGCTCGCCAAGGCCCGCGAGAAGCGCACCGAAGCACGCGCCTTGCTACTAGATGGTATCGACCCCATGCTGCAGGCCAAGGTCGACAAGCTTGAACAGAAGGCGCTGACCGAAGACACCTTCTCCGCGCTCGCCGCCGAACTGCTTGACAAGAACCGCCGCGAGGGCCTTGCTGAAACCACCCTGTCAAAGAAGGCATGGCTGATTGGCATCGCCAATGCCGACCTTGCCGACCTGCCCGTCACGCAGATCAAGCCGACCCATGTCCTCGTCCCGCTTCGCAAGGTGGAGGCGGAAGGCAATTACGAAACTGCTCGCCGCCTGCGCGCCGTGATTTCTCAGGTCTTCCGTTATGCCGTCGCCACCGCCCGCTGTGAGCATGATCCGACCGCTGGCCTGCGCGGCGCGCTAATCACGCCGAAGGTCACTCATCGCCCCGCAATCGTGGACCGGGACAAGTTCGCAGGCCTCATTCGCGCGATCTGGTCCTATGACGGCGCGATCGAGACCAAAGCGGGCTTGCAGCTCATGGCCCTGCTTTATCCTAGGCCGGGCGAGTTGCGCCTCTCCACATGGGACGAATACGACCTCAAGAAGCGCACCTGGACCATTCCCGCCGCGCGTACCAAGATGCGCCGCGAACACAGAAAGCCCCTGCCGGGCGCAGCGGTGGACATCCTGAAGCGCCTCCACACCATCACCGGCAACGAGCCTTACGTCTTCGTCTCGCAGCTCTCACGCGGCAAGCCGATCAGCGAGAACACGCTCAACGGCTCGCTGCGCCGTCTCGGCTACAAAAAGGACGAAATGACCTCCCACGGCTTTCGCGCCAGCGCCTCAAGCCTGCTCAACGAAAGCAACAAATGGCACCCCGACGCCATCGAAGCCGAACTCGCCCACATGGGCGCCGACCAGGTCCGCAAAGCCTACCACCGCGCAACGTATTGGGATCAGCGCGTCGAAATGGCCGAATGGTGGGCGGGCGAGGTGCTGGGCTTCGTAAATTGATCCTTATCTGGAATTGCCTAGTGAGCGGGCCTCAACCTCTATCTGTTGACTGCGTGCACGAAACGAATGTCGCGCTCGCCATGCCTGTTGAGCCTAGTCTATTAACTATTTCGCAGTTATGATTCACGGAGGGAGAACTAGTTTGTTATGGCATCCGCTCAGCAACTCATCGGCCTCGTAAAGAGCCACGCAGAAGGTGATTCAGATCGATTTTTTGATCTGGCAATGCAGCTTTCTGCAATCGAGGAGCAAAAGGGGCACAAACGTTTAGCGGAACAGCTTCGACAGTGGGCCGAAGCTGGCCAAAAGGTACCGGCGAGCCGCAGACCTGAGGTTACGCCAATTGCCACGCCGCGTGGTGATTTAGGTCAGTTTCTAGCAGCGTCGTATCCTTCTGAACGGCTAAACGATGTGATTCTACCTTCAAGAATAGAAGATGAACTTGCACACATAGTAATAGAAACTCGGATGCGGGAAAAGCTTGAAGCAAAGGGCCTCAAGCCTCGGCGACGCGTTTTGCTTTCTGGCCCACCAGGAACCGGCAAAACTTTGAGTGCTTCGGCTTTGGCTGGCGAACTTCAGTACCCGCTGTTTTCTGTGATGTTACACGGCCTCATCACGAAATTTATGGGTGAGACTGCTCAAAAACTCAAAATGGTGTTCGACGCCATCAAAACCACACGCGGCGTGTATTTATTCGACGAAATCGACGCGCTTGCGGCATCTCGCGGCAACGACAACGACGTAGGAGAGGCCCGCCGAGTCCTAAATTCTTTCCTCCAGTTTCTGGATGAAGACACTGGCCCATCTATTGTCATCGCTACGACAAATCTTCCTGAAATACTGGATCGTGCCGTTTTACGCCGCTTCGATATCGTACTGCCATATCAATTGCCGGATGGGCCTTCGATCAAAAGCGCACTCGAGCGTCGTCTCATCGGATTTTCGACTTCTCGAATGGCTTGGAAGCGAGTGATAGATGCTGCGCTGGGGCTATCGACAGCTGATGTTGTAGCAGCTGCTGAAGACGCGGCCCGCCGTGCGGTGCTTGCCGACTCGGGTAAAATTGCGACACAGGATTTGATCAATGCTCTCGAACGACGTCGGTCGCTGCAAGGAATAGGGACTGACGACAATGGTACGAAAACTTCGACATTTTCATCTGCGCGATCTGGGAAGAGCTCGCCCGTTCAAAGCGAAGGGCGGGGGCGGAACAAAAAGACCAAGTGACGTAGCGAACCGGGCGGCCCACGCTCAAGCCCTTCTTCAGGCAATTGACTTGCTTCCAGATATAGAAGTCGCCAACCTGCCAGGAGTTTATCTTGAGTTTACGTCACGCCCCAACGAGCGCCTAAAAAGGGATAGCCTCGACGCCAGCGATCTTAAGCTTCTTCGCATTGGAAGCGGCGCGGGCGACGGCGCAAATCAGGAGCAGGCTACAGTATTTGCGACTGCCAAAGGCATCGAAAAGCTCCGAAAAAAAGTTGATCAGTTTCGAACCGAGGACACTCCTGAAAGAGAGAAGAATGGCCAACTCATTCCTGGCCGTCCAAAAAATGCAGATCTTGTTCAAAGCGTTGAAGCAATTACGGAAGCCGGACTACGTGCATTGTGGCGCAGTCCAGCCGACAACTTCCCCAACGATGAGCAGGCAACAAACTGGGAAGTGTGGTTGGAGCCCTCAACCGCAGAACAATTCGTTCAGCGAGCTGAGGAACATGGCGTCTCCGTTGGCCAACAACGCCTCCTTTTCCCTGAAGATGTAGTTGTCATCGCCAATGGAACTCGCAATTCTCTCGCCACTGCCATTCGACGGATTGGCGGCGTACGAGCGTTAGCGGCTCCCACCGTTACAGCCGATTTCTTCGACGCAATGGACGTTGATGAGCAAGCTCAGTGGGTAGGCGAACTTCTTCAAAGGACAAATTTTCATCCGAACGCGGATACTGGATATGTTACCCTTATGGACACGGGTGTCAGCCGGGCGCATCCACTAGTTCAACCAGCACTAGCCGCGGCTGATCGGTACGCTGCCAACTTTGCTTGGGGCGTGGAAGATGTTCGGGGACACGGCACACAGATGGCGGGTTTGGCGCTGTATGGCGATCTGACGCCTAACCTGAATCAGAATGGTCCCGTTGCAGTAAGCAATAGACTAGAATCGGTAAAGCTATTGCCAGATGCGGGTGCAAACCCTCATCATCTGTTGGGCGCCGTCACTCGGGACGGGGTGGATGTTGTTGAGCAGACGCATCCGCGCCGTCGCACTTTCACTTTGGCTACAACTACTGGAGAAGACACGCCCCATGATGGCGCACCCACCTCTTGGTCCAGTGAAATTGACCAACTCTCTGCCGGGGTGTCGGGTCAACGCCGCATAAAGCGCCTGATTTTGGTATCAGCAGGCAATACCGATAATTTTTCGTTTGGGGCGGGGAATTACCTAAGCACATGCGATCATGAAGATAACGAAATCGAGTCGCCGGCCCAAGCATGGAACGCCATTGCCGTCGGCGCGTACACCGAGAAAACGCAGTTACCAGCCGACGAGCAAGCCAAACCGGTTGCGCCATTTGGCGATCTTTCGCCTGCTTCTCGCACTGCGTCTTGGTCTTCCATTTGGCCCTTAAAGCCTGACGTAGTGCTTGAAGGTGGAAACTGGGCTTTAAGCGCCGCCCCCCCACCGATGCGTCATGGGTGGTTGTCGCTTCTAACGACGCACCACAATTATCCAACTCGGTCATTCGCATTTAGTCATGATACCAGTGCCGCGACGGCTTTGGCGGCGAAAAGCATAACCGAACTCTGGTCTGATTATCCTGAATTATGGCCAGAAACCGTTCGCGCTCTGTATGTATCATCGGCTCGTTGGAATCAGCAGATGAAATCTCATCTGCCTGCAGCACCTCAGAAGGGCGACTTCGCGTCTTTGTTCAAACGCTATGGTTATGGCATTCCGGACCTTAGTCGAGCACGGCGAAGCGCATCAAACGCACTAACGTTGATCGTCGAAGATGCCATCACGCCCTATGGCCTGTCAGAAAAAACTGGCGGTGATGTTCACAACGAAATGAAACTATTCACGTTACCTTGGCCCGTTGAAGAGTTGCGCAAGCTCGGAAACACAGAGATTACACTTCGTGTGGCCCTGAGTAGTTTCGTCGCCCCCAATCCATCTGAGGCATCACGCGGTTCGAAGTATCGCTATGCGTCGCACAATCTTCGTTTCAAGTTGAATCGCGCCGACGAGAACGCAGACAGGTTCATAGCCAGAATTAGTAAGATTGCTGACAATCCAGAAGGACCGCAGAGTATAGAAGACGATCTTTGGGAGTTCGGTTCCAACCGTCGCGATGTCGGGTCACTTCACATCGACCAACTGACTTGCCGAGCCTCTGACCTAGCCCGCCGAAATCTCATCGCGGTGCACCCTGTGACCGGCTGGTGGAAATCCAAAGTTTTGCTTAAAGACAGCCTCCCGGAAGTCCGCTTTTCGTTGGTGGTCGAAATTGATGCCGAGCACGTCGAAACCGAGCTCTACGTCGAAGTGCAGGCGGCTATTGACGCTGCTGTTGCGGCTCGCGCAGCAATCGCAGTTTGATTGTCAGCATTTCATTAGCGTCCATTTTGTGGAAGTTGGCGATCTTTTTCTACAAGGGCAATCATGTATTCCTCGACTTCGCCTTCAACCCAGACGCTGCGCCGTCCCAGATGCACTGGCGCGGGAAAGGGCTGGACCGGGTCCTTGATCAGTTCGTAGAGCAGTGAACGGCTGATAGTCAGACGGTCGAGCACGTCGCGCAGGGACAGGAAGCGTTGCGGCGCGTGCGGGATGGGTCCGGATGCCCCCGAACTACGGGAAGGCATGGGCACGATGCCGGGTCTGGACATGGCAAAAACTCCTTACACAAAACGCGGCCAGCCACTGCGCCAGCCTTGCCCCATGATCCCGCGTGATCCGTGCCCTGCCTAGTCGGAATGGCGGCAAATCGCGGCATGAGTTCGCAAGACCTTGCAAGCGGGTTCAAAGCGAATGGCGCGCCTTGCTGACAAGGAAGTTCGCGGAACAGGTGAGACGTCGGTCATCTTTCGATGCGCCAGAAGGCAATATAGTGCTGCGTTAATTCACCACTGGATTCGATGATCTCGAACGGGATTGTCGCGGGCGCTTCACCGTTCGCTGGCATGTCCATGCGGAGCGTGAGGGCATTGCTCGGCCGGATTTTCAAGAAGTAATTGGTCAGTCCGGGAATCAATTGTACAGTTCGAGGTCCCTGTTTGGCCGCATCAATGCGCTCTACGGACACGGTGCCTTCGAACGCTACCGGATGGACCAGGATAGGTACCGGTTCAAAGACCAATCGCTTTCGATCTGCACGTAATCCGACATCGGCTGGTTGCAGCACATTTCCGCCCGGGTCCGTGGAGAATTGAACCGAGGATGTACCGATATTCAAATACCAATTTGTTACGCCCTTTACGAGGACAACGGGTCGATCCCCGACGATATGCTCAGGCTCAACACGCGCGACTTTGTAACCTCCAGCAAACTCGTTCGTACGAAACCGAACCGTTGACGTGTTGAATATGAGCTTGGACGCTCTGCAGCGAACTGCCGGATGGGTTGGTGTTTGTGAACACCCAGTCTGGTCGCTGTTAAAAGGAATGGCATCGCCGGTCGCGATCGCCAATCTGTGTTCGCCGACAGGCAGCTCGATCGTTTGAGTTCCTGTCAAGGGCCCGACGGTTTCGCCCGTGGAAAGCGTAAGCTTGTATTCTCCGGCATAAATTCCCGGCTCGAAAGTGAGAGTCGCCACACGGCTGTCGGTTTGCGCGTGCGCCAAGCTTCCGAGGACTCCAAAGATAATCGCCAAAGAGGTCCATCGAATCGAATTCATCTGCATGTGCTGTCCCCTGCTTTCGTTGAGTCTTTCCTTTGCATAATGATGTGCTCGAAGAATCCATCCTTGGTCAAGCGGCGGAACGTAACGCAAGCACTATGGACATTGGCCAGTTTGCAGACTGACGGGTTCCATTTGCTTGATGACCTATTCTCGCGGACTCACTGGCAATTAAAGACAATGGGATCAAAGAGCTGCAGTCTTGCAGCACCACGGCGCGCTGATTGCGTGCAAATAGGATGCTAGGTGCTTTCCAAACGGGCACATTCTTGAAAACAGTTTCAGCGTTCTAGAATCGCTGCACGTGAGACGTCACAAAGTGTCGCCCACTAATCCGGCTCTGCGCCCTGCCAGCGCAGCGATTCATGCGACAGCGTCCGCCGCTTCTTCATCTTCACCGAGACCTGGTCCATGAAGTGATTAAACCGCCGGTACCCAAGCGCCGCCATAGCATCGCGCTGGGATGGCGGAAGCGGGTCGGTTCGCGTCAGCCAATAGTGCATGTAGTGGGACATGATCTCAACGTTGAGATTGGCCTTCCATTCGAGCCGCCCCATGCGCGTTTCGAAATTGTCCATTCGCTTCATCACGCGGTCTTCGAGCGTGTAGTCGCGCTCCTCGCTGAAGAAGTGGCGAAGCGCCGCCTCGAGGACTGCGGTCTTGGTGGTCTGATGCTCGAAGGCGACGTCCTCCAGCATGGCGAGGAGTTGGGCATCGAGGCGGAGATTGACGCGGGGCTTCATGGATGTCGGCTCGGCACTGGCTGGTGGGTTGGCCGTAAGTGTCGACGAGCGCGGCTCGAGTGCCTAGTCGGAATGGCGGCAAATCGCGGCAAGGCTTTGCAAGGCCGTGCAGCGGTTTGCAAAGCGTGGTGCACAGAATTTTCAGTGTTTGCGGGCACGAGGCCGGAATTGTGCACCACATCTGCGCACAAGAGGCGCCAAAAAAGAGATGTGCAGACAAGGGCTTAAGTGGCACATGGTGCCACTGCTTATTATCTTGCCCTCCCGGATTCGCTGTCCACCACCATCCAGACTTACGCCGCCTTTTGCCGCAATATGCTGGAAAACCCAATACTCGCGATATTGCCACCGCCTACTCAAATCGCTGGATTCAGGGTCCGTGTCGCCTGTTTTGCGCCCGGTCAAGGGCGCGTGGAACACGCGCCGCGAAGCGGGCAAAGCCCCTTGACCGGGCGCAAAACCGGCAAGGAAAATCACCATGGCCCAAGTGGCATTTCATGCCATTGGGCCTGAAGGAAAAAATACACCGAATCAGACGCTTTTCTTGGATTTTCCGGGGGCTTGCCCCGTCTCTATTTGTGGTTACCAAGGGTCTATGACGCCATCAGATTTCATACGAAAATGGGAAAAGTCCGAGCTGAAGGAAAGCGCAGCGGCGCAATCTCATTTCGTTGATCTTTGCCACCTCGCCCGCTCCAATCGAAATCTCGAAAAGCGCATACGAAACAAGGGCTTAAGCCCTGTTTCGACCGCTCCGAATTTCACCCGGCCCGCATTTTGCGTAACTTTCCGTGCATCAAAAAGCACACAAGGAAAGTCCCCGGCGATGCGTGAAGAGGACAGATACCTCCAGAAACGCGGCAGGAAATGGCACTATGTGCGCCGCGTGCCGACACGGCTGCGCCATCTTGACGGGCGCCATACGATCCGCGTGACCCTGCGCACCAATTCCCTCGAAATCGCGCGCGAGCGCCGCAACGCCCAGGAAGCGGTCGATGACCAGTACTGGGCAACCCTGCTCGACCTTTATGCCCGTCCCGAGATTGTCGACACGCGCAAGCTCGAATTCGCCGAGCGGCGCTACAAGGCCGCAAGGGCGCGCGCCTCGGCAAGGGGCCTGTCCTATATCCCGGCAGACGAGCTTGCCATCACCTATGGCCTTGATGACATTATCGAGCGCATCCGGGCCTTCGAACAGGTCGACAAGGGTGACACCACGCCCCGCGTGAAGACTGAAGCCGAAGGCCTCCTTGGCGGTGCGCCGCGACCCTCGCCAAAACTGTCGGAAGTCTTCGAAATCTATTGCGAGAAGATCGCCTTCAGCGAACTCCTCGCCAAATCCGCCAACCAGAAGCGGCTCTGGCTCAAGACCAAGCAGCGCCCCATCGGCTATTTCATTGAGGTTGTCGGCGACAAG
Source organism: Hyphomonas sp. (assembly GCF_017792385.1). NCBI lineage: Bacteria > Pseudomonadati > Pseudomonadota > Alphaproteobacteria > Hyphomonadales > Hyphomonadaceae > Hyphomonas > Hyphomonas sp. The sequence goes on from NZ_CP051230.1 coordinate 2,225,120, forward strand.
CCGGTCACCAAGATCACCCGCGACGATGCGCTGAAATTCTATCACTGGTGGGGCGAGCGGCTGAAACCGAAAAAGGGCGGCAAGGCGCTGCAGGCCAATACGGCCAATCGCGATATCGGCAATCTGCGCAAGCTCCTGACCGAGTATTTCAAACATATCGGCGAGGAGTCCCGCCAGAACCCGTTCCGCAACCTCTCCTTCAAGGAAACCGTGAAGGCCGAAGTGCCGCCATTCGAGACCGACTGGGTGCGCCAGAAGATCCTCGTCCCGGATGCCCTGAAAGGCATCAAGGACCAGGCCCGCCTCATCGTCTACGCGCTCATTGAAACTGGCTGCCGCCCGAGCGAGATCGCGAACCTGCGCGAGGATGATATCTGCCTCGACACGGACGCACCCTATATCCGCATCCGCCCGCGCCGGGGCCGCGAGATCAAGACCAACGCCTCGATCCGAGATATCCCTCTGGTGGGCGTCTCACTTGAAGCGATGAAGCGCGCGCCGAAGGGCTTCCCGCACTACCGCGACCGCAGCGACCTTCTCTCGCAATCCCTGATGACCACTTTCCGCAATCGCGGCCTGTTCCCGACGGAGAACCACGTCATCTACTCGTTCCGCCATTCCTTCGAGAAGCGCATGCTGGAAGCGGGCCTTGATTATGGCCTGCGCTGCCTCCTCATGGGCCACGCCACAAGCCGCCCCGCCTATGGCGACGGCGGCTCAATGGCCTACCGACGGGACGAGCTTCTCAAGATTGCGCATCCCGTGCCGGAGGGGTTGTTCGGGTAGACACGCGGCCAAGTCAGTGCGTTTTAACATGGCCTCGGCCCGTTCCTGCCGTTCGCAGCATCTAAGGCGTCCGGCAATTTTTTGCTGGAAGCGGACCGATGTGCACGCACAGCTATTGTCGGCTTCAGACTACTTTCTGATCGCTCAAGAGAGGCGCTGTTGCATAAATCGCTGTCGGATTCACGTTGTGAATTCAGTGTGTTAGCCATTGAGGCATGAGCGCACCTCCTCGAACGAGGTGCAAGACGACGAACTGGCCCTCCTATAACGCCGCATTGAAGCGTCGCGGGTCGCTGATGATCTGGAGCGGCCCGGACATGTCCAAGGAGGCGAAGCCTTTCGGCAAACGGGCGCGACAGGCCGGCCTGACGATCAAGGTGGTGTTCGGTCTCGCCCTGCGTCAGACAACTGGCTTTGTCGAAAGCCTCCTGACCCTGATCGGGCTGGACTGGTCCGTGCCGGATTTCAGTACGCTGTGCCGTCGCCAGCAGTCGCTGGCTGTTATCATCGACGAAGCCGGGTGGAGACGAAAATGAACTGTGTCAAACGACTGGGGCAGAGCCTCATGGCGAGACCCTTTGAGCGTCAGGTTGTCGAGATGCATGTGCGCATCGCGGTCCTTAACCGCTTCACCGCTATCGGAACACCGATCACGATGCCCGTGGCCGAATTGCGCCCGGGGTCGGGACAATCCGTTCAGAGCCGGATTTGTGCAACAGCGCCCCGCGACTCTGCGCGCCTGTAATGAATGATGCAGTTTACGGCGGACGGAGCGGGCGGGATAGAGACCTTATCTACTACTTAAAAAAAAATAGGTGCAGTGGACTTCAGGCCTCTTTAACCGTGCAGAGCGATATGGGCCTTATCCGGTGGCTTTGCCGTGAGCGTGTAGAGGATATTATTATGCTGTTAAGAAAGCAGATTTTGGCATTTGCTGTTTCGATTGGACTGGCAGGTATGGCCAGCGCTGCCGATCTGGCCGTTTCTCGCTTTCAGGTTGTGAGTCCGACAGGTGACATATATCGCGGCGCGGATGTCACCTTTGAGGTCGACCTCGACAATAATGATCTGACCCCAGTTTCGGACGCGCAATTGCAGGTCGATGTCCCTGCAACCATGGTCGTTCAGCCCGCCAATGTCCCGGCGGGGTGTAGCGCCTCTGGCTTCACCGCGCCTCAAACCCTCACCTGTTCACTGCCGACCCTGACCCGCGATGCTGCCAATCCCGATCTCACCTTTACGTTCATTGCCACAGCCGAGACCGCAAATGCCCTGACCGGCACAGTCACGATTTCCAGCCCGACCAATACCGACCCGAACCCTGGCAATGACAGCCTCTCCGTCACGCCAACCGTAGGCTCGGGCGCCGATCTTGCCATGGTGCTCAGCGCGTCAACAAACTCGCTGCCGGCCGGTGGACGGTTCAGTTATGTCGGGACCGTCACAAATAATGGACCCGACAGCGTTAATGCAGCAGAAGTTGTTTTCTCGCTGCCGCCAAGCGCTGACTTTGGATATGTTTCCTCCACAGGCAGCAATTGGAGCTGTGTCCAGTCGGGCGGCGGATCACAGACGGTGACCTGTGCCTATTCTGGCCCGGCAATCGCCTCAGGCGCCGGCTTCCCGGCTATTACTTTGACCGGGGATGCCGATATTCCAGCTGGCACGCTGTCGGCGCTGGCCGATGTTACCGTGACGCAGATTGGTCTGGGCGATCCTGACCTCAATAATAATACCGATGGCCCAGAGGTCGTCACCATCACGCCGGGAACGGATTTGCAGGCGCGGATCATCATCGCCTCGTCCTTCATCACCGGTGAGACCGGAACATTCACCCTGCGCATCAACAATAACGGGCCGACCAGTATTGCTGGCGGGGCGCAGATTGTGCACGTCCTGTCGCCCAATCTTGGCCTGAACGGGCCTTTGCCTGCTGGCTGTAGTGAGGCCCCGGTCGGTACGATCACCTGTACCGCAGGTGCGATCAATACCGGCGCGCTGGAGAATTTTGTCATTCCGATCGCGGCGCTGAGCGATACAGGCGGCAATCAGGTCATCTCCGCGACCGTGACCCCGCCTGCAGGTCTCTCCGACCCGGTTCCGGGCAATGATACCGGCAATGATACGTTCCGGATTGATGATCCTGCCGCCGATGTCTTCATGCAAAGCAAGACCAAGACGCCGAACCCCGTCCAGGCCGGTCAGAACATGACATCGACCATCCGGATCGAGAATAATGGCCCCTCCATTGTAAATTGGTCGCCGGCCAATCCGATTGTGATCACCGATGACCTTGGCCCAAACGAAACCTATGTTTCGACGATCACGACGGGCTGGACCTGTGTAACGGGCGCGTCACCCGATGCCGGCTATGTCACGCGCGTCACCTGTACGACCACCGATAGCGGCTCGATTGCCGTGGATGCGCGCAAGACACTGCAGATCGTGACCCAGGCCGGGTCTGGGGCGGATGTCGATATTACGAATAATGCCTGTGTGGATGTTTCCGGGCTGAGCGTGGCGGACCCCAATACGGGCAATAACTGCCTGTCGCGGACCTCACGTGCGACGACCGAAGAGGCCAATTTAGCGCTTGTGGCTGAGGTCAGCCTCAGCAGCTCAGGTGGCTTCTCGCCGGCTGTTACTGTCCCTGACGCAACCGGATCGCACTTCATTCGCCTGACCGTCAGCAACGCCGCAGGCAGCGATACCGCCAGAACTGTCGATGTGCGCACGTTCAATCTCGGCAACTGGATGAACACCACGGTCAATTTCAATGGCGGCAGCGTGAACCATGCCACGTCCGTCAGCGTGTTTTCCGCCGATGCCGGGATCACCTGTCCGACGCTCGCGACGGTGAATGATGACCTGCTCTGCCGGGTGACAAATCTTGTGGCCGGTGAAACCCGGACCATCATCCTGCAGGTGGACCGCCCGATCCTGGAGGGTCTGCGCACAACCGCCTTTTCGATCACCTCACCTGATACGATCGAGACCAATACCAGCGACAATAATGACTCCGTCAGCGTAACGGCCGAAGCCAATGCTGACCTGATCGTCGATGACAAGCGCGTCAGCCCGAACCCGCCGCAGTCTGGCGGCACAGCGACCTATCTGGTCGACATCAAGAATATTGGCCCGAATGCCGGCAGCGCCGTTGCAACCGCTGATTTTATCGATCCGGCGCGGTTCGAGGTTCTGAATGTGACCACAACTGCCCCGGGAGGCGTGTGTGACTATGGCACGACTACGCCTGACACCGCGACCTGTACGATTGGAACCATGACCCGCGGTCAAAGCTATCAGATGGCGATCACGGTGCGCCCGCGCTTCCCGTTTGCCGGCGCCGTCAATCCGGGTGATTTCCCTGTTTCGCACACCAATACGGCGACGGTCACAACGACGACGCTGGAGACCAATTCAGCCAATAATAGCCGTCCTTTGACCCATGATGTCGGCGCACCGAGCCTCGACATGCGCGTGACCAATGCTGAGCCGTCCGGATTTGCCGAACCGGCCATTTATGGCAGCACGCTTTTGTATGAGATCAATACGCGCAATGGCGGCCTGACGCAGGGCTCCTCAGTTACCACCACCGTCTCCCCCAACCCGCAAGCGGGCTATGAAATGGCCTATAATGCGGGGGCCTCGACGGTTCCGGCTGGCGTGTCATGCAGCCAGGCGAGCAATACCGATCCGGTGATCTGTACCTATCCGAATATGAGCAATGGCGACAATCAGACCGTTATCCTGGCGTTCACCATTGTGGATGCGGGCGGCGGGGCGCCGGTCTCCTCCATCACCTTTGGCACGACGGCTGTTGTGACTTCAGACCAGCAGGCCTTTGACACGCCAACCGCCAACAACACTGCCGCGCAGACGACGACCGTTATTCCGTCAACCGATCTTGAAGTCGTGTCCAAGACACGGATTTTCCCGGCGCCCCCAACCCCGATCAATATTGCCGAGCCGGTCACCTATGACATTGTGTTCCGCAACAATGGCGTTTCGGCGACCACACAGGTGCGCATCACCGATACGCTGCCGACGGGTTTTGTTCGAACGGCGACCCCGGTCGTGTTCACGCCTAGCGGGAGCGCGACCGTCTCCGGCTCGACCTGCTCAACCGGAAATTCGGTTCTGTGTGTCGTGGACGGCTTCTTTCCGGCCAATGGCGATACCGTCACCATGCGGATTGAAGCGGCGGCGACTTTCCCCTTCTCCGGAAATGTCAACGACCCGATCGTCAACCTGGCCACGATTGCGGTCGGACAGACGGCGGGCGGCAATCCGATCTCTATAGACGAGGTTCCGGGCAATAACGCCCAGTCGACAAGTGACGGCACCTTGCGGGTCAGCTCGATCAGTGGCCGGGTCTATTCCGATAATGATATGGGCGACAGCTTTACCGCTGGCGAGGGCATCGGCTCAGTTACGCTGACCCTCACCGGGACCGATCTCTACGGCAATACGATCAATACAACCGTTCAGACCGCCGCTGATGGCAGCTACAGCTTTGCCGATCTGCCGCCGTCCAATGGCGCAGGCTACACGATCACTGAAACCCAGCCAGCCAACCATGTGGACTATCGCGAGACGGCCGGATCGGCTGGCGGGACGGTGGATAATTCCGCCTTTGGCACTGGCGCGGCCTTCAATGCCATCAGCGCGGTTGTGCTGGCCGAAGGTGTCGATGAGACCGGATATGAGTTTGCCAATTATCGGTTCTCCTCGATCAGCGGCTCGATCTATTCCGATGCCAACAATAATGGCACGCTGGATGGCGGCGACGCCGGTATTGGCAGCGGCTATGCGGCAACCCCGCATCTTAGCCTGACCGGTACCGATTTTGCCGGGAATCCGGTCAATCTGACGACGAGTGTGAACGGCTCTGGCGTGTACAGTTTTGACGGTCTGGCCCCGTCTGATGGCACCGGCTACACCGTGACCCAGCTGCAGGAGCCGAGCGGATTTTATGACGGCCAGGAAGAGAATGGCAGCGGAGTTATTCTGCCCAGCTCTGTCGATGGCAGCGAGCAGATCCTGTCCGGTGTCGTCCTGCCGGCAACGGTCTATGGCAACCGCAATTTCGGACAGGTCGCTGTCTCCTCCTTTGCTGGCCTGATCTATGTCGATACAAATGGTGATGGAACCCGTCAGGGCGGTGAGACCGGGACTTTCCCTGGAGCCACCATCCAACTGACCGGTACTGATGATCTTGGTCGGTCGATCTCCTGTACGGCGACCAGCGCCGCCGATGGCAGCTATGGCTTCCCGGTCGCGGCGTGTCCGCAGCTGCGCCCCGGCACCTATCAGATCCGCCTGACCGCAACCCCGGATCGCAGTCAGACCGGCTCAACCGTGGGAACTGCAGGCGGCACACAAGGTGCCAGCGCAACCCCAGGCTATACTAGCCATTTTGTCTCTTCAATCACACTTGGCGCTGGCACTGATGCCACCGATTATCTGTTTGGTGTCACCGACAATGCGATCATTGCGAACAATAATGACTTCACGGCCAGCCCGATTGTTGGCGCGGATGGCGGCGTGACGGCAAGTGTCTTCCCCAATGATACGATTAATGGCCTGACCTTTGCCGACGCAGCGGTTGTCCCGAGCGTCACCAATACGGGCGGACTGACGGGCGTCTCGATCAATGCCGATGGGACGCTGAGCGTTCCGGCCGGCACCCCGGCTGGCCCGTACACAGTGACTTATCAGATCTGTGAGACGGTCAATCCGACCAATTGCGACACCGCCACCGTTGATCTTGTTGTCACGGCCGCAGCGATTGTTGCCAATGACAATGACTTTACATCAACCCCCGTTACCGGATCGACTGGCGGCGCAACGCCCAGCGTCTTCCCGGATGACCGGCTGAATGGTGCGGTCTTTGCCGACAGTGCTGTCACGCCGTCACTCACTTCGGATGGCGGCCTGACCGGGGTCAGCATCAACCCTGACGGAACGCTGTCTGTACCAGCAGCGACCCCGGCTGGAACCTATACGGTGGGCTATCAGATCTGTGAGGTCCTGAACCCGGCCAATTGTGACCCGGCGACGGCTACCGTGGTTGTTGGCGCGTCTGCGATCACCGCCAATGACGATGACTTCACGGCCAGCCCGATCAATGGCGCGGATGGCGGCACCACAGCCAGTGTCTTCCCGGATGACCGGTTGAACGGCGCGGTCTTTGCCAATGGCGATGTCACCTCGTCAATCACTGCCGATGGCGGCCTGACCGGTGTCAGCATCAACGCGGACGGCACGCTGACTGTCCCAGCAGCGACCCCGGCTGGAACCTATAGCGTCGGCTATCAGATCTGTGAGGTTCTGAACCCGGCCAATTGTGACCCGGCCACAGCGACGGTTGTGATCAACCCGCCGGCCATTGTCGCCAATGACAATGACTTTACGTCCAGCCCGATCAATGGCGCGGATGGCGGTGCGACGGCGAGTGTTTATCCCGATGACACCCTTAATGGTTCGGCCTTTGCCGATACAGCGGTCACCCCGTCAATCACTGCCGATGGCGGCCTGACCGGTGCCAGCATCAACCCGGACGGCACGCTGTCGGTTCCTGCGGCAACGCCAGCGGGCACCTATACTGTGGGCTATCAAATCTGTGAGGTTCTGAACCCGGCCAATTGTGACCCGGCAACCGCGACGGTTGTGATCAGCGCGGCAACCATTGATGCCAATGACAATAATTTCGCCAGCACACCGATCAACGGCTTTGACGGCGGCACAACGCCGAGCGTCTTCCCGGATGATCGCTTGAATGGCGCTGTCTTTGCCGATGCTGACGTTACGCCGACCCTTGTTTCGGACGGCGGCCTGACCGGGGTCAGCATTAACCCCGATGGAACGCTGTCTGTACCAGCGGCGACCCCGGCTGGAACCTACACCGTCGGCTATCAGATCTGTGAGGTTCTGAACCCGGCCAATTGTGACCCGGCAATTGCAACCATTGTTGTCAATCCGCCAAACATTCTTGGTGTCAGTGACGACTTTACCTCAACCCCGATTGTCGGCGCATTGGGTGGAAACACGCCAAACGCCTTCCCGAATGATCTGTTGAACGGCGCGCCGTTTGCACCGGGTGCGGTGACGGCAACCATCCTGAGCGACGGGGGGGCTGACCGGGGTTGGTATCAACCCTGATGGCACGCTGACTGTGCCGGCCGGAACACCGGCGGGACCCTATTCGGTCAATTACGAGATCTGTGAGGTCTTGAACCCGACCAATTGTGACACTTCAGCCGATGTCGCCCTCCTCATTACCGCTTCTGTGATCGAGGCCAATGATGATGATTTCACCCCCGGCCCGATCAATGGCGCGGATGGTGGAAGCACGGCATCTGTCCTGGCGGATGACACGCTGAACGGCGTTGTCCTGACCCCAGCGGATATTACACTGACGACGGTTTCGGGCGATAGCGAGCTGACGCTTGATCCGGTCAGCGGAGTGATCAGTGTTGCGCCGGGGACGCCAGCGGGAACGTATACGCTGACCTACCAGATCTGCGAAAACCTCAACCCGGCCAATTGCGATAGTGCTCTTGCAACAGTTGTGGTGACGCCTCCGGCCATTGTCGCCAATGACAATGACTTTACGTCCAGCCCGATCAATGGCGCGGATGGCGGTGCGACGGCGAGTGTTTATCCCGATGACACCCTTAATGGTTCGGCCTTTGCCGATACAGCGGTCACCCCGTCAATCACTGCCGATGGCGGCCTGACCGGTGCCAGCATCAACCCGGACGGCACGCTGTCGGTTCCTGCGGCAACGCCAGCGGGCACCTATACTGTGGGCTATCAAATCTGTGAGGTTCTGAACCCGGCCAATTGTGACCCGGCAACCGCGACGGTTGTGATCAACCCGCCTGCCATTGTCGCCAATGATGACGATTTCACCCCTGCCCCGATCAATGGCGCGGAGGGTGGAAGCACGGCGTCTGTCCTGGTGGATGACACGCTGAACGGCGTTGTCCTGACCCCAGCGGATATTACACTGACGACGGTTTCAGGCGATAGCGAGCTGACGCTTGATCCGGTCAACGGTGTGATCAGTGTTGCGCCAGGGACGCCAGCGGGACCCTATACGCTGACCTATCAGATCTGCGAAAACCTCAACCCGGCCAATTGCGATATCGCCATTGCCACCGTCAGCGTCGAGGCAGCGCCCATTGCCGCGAATGATGATGACTATACAGCAACGCCGCTCAACGGATCGGATGGGGGCACCCTGCCGAGCGTCTTTGCCGACGACACGCTGAACGCAGCGAGTTTTGCCGATACTGACGTTACCGCCAGCCTCACCGCTGATGGGGGTCTGACCGGGGCGGTTCTGAACCCGGATGGAACGCTCACGGTCCCGGCGGGCACGCCAGCGGGCACCTATACGCTGACCTATCAGATCTGCGAGGTTCTCAACCCAACCAATTGTGACACAGCCGCTGTGACGGTTGTCGTCGAGGCGGCCCCGATCGTCGCCAATGACGACGATTATACCGCAACGCCGGTCAACGGCGCCGATGGGGCAACCCTGCCAGGTGTCCTGACCAATGACACGCTTAACGGCGCTGCGGTTTCACCGTCTGATATACAGCTGACCCTGACCGATGCGGATGGGCTGAACGGGGCTGCGATTGCCGCTGATGGCACGCTGACCGTCCCTGCCGATACGCCGGCCGGAACCTATCAGCTGGTCTATCAGATCTGTGAGGTTCTGAACCCGGCCAATTGCGACAGCGCGGTTGCAACGGTTCTGGTCGAAGCGGCCCCGATCGTGGCCAATGACAATGATTACAGTGCAACGCCCGTGAACGGCGCAGACGGGGCCACACTGCCTTCGGTCTTTGACAATGACACGCTGAACGGAGCGGGTGTGACCCCGGCGGACGTGACGGCGTCCATAACCGATACAGACGGTTTGACGGGCGCTGTGATCAATCCTGACGGCACGATCACGGTCCCAGCAGGATCCATCGCCGGAACCTATACGCTGACCTATGAAATCTGTGAGGTTCTGAACCCGTCCAATTGCGATACAGCCGCGATCACGATCACGATCGTGACGGATGCGAGCCTTGCCGGAACGGTGTTCCTGGACGCCAATGCCGATGATACGCTGCAGAGTGCAGAAACCCGTATGCCCGGCTATATCGTTCAGCTTCGCTCTGGCGGCGTCGTGATTGCCACGATGACGACCGGCGCCGATGGCAGCTATGCCTTCACCGGCCTTGACCCGGACCTGACCTATGAGGTCGTGTTCATTGAAGCCGCGTCAGGTACTGTGGTTGACATCATTGACGGCATCGATCTGCAGCCAGGTGAAGACCGCACAGGCCTCGATGAGCCTGTGGCCCCGAGCGGAACCGTCTATGATGTGGCAACGAACCAGCCTGTGGTGGGCGGAACCGTGACGGTTGTGGATGAGGCCGGAACGCCGCTTCCTGTTGCCTGTTTCGCGGATCCAAGTCAGCAGGACCAGGTCACCGGACCGGAAGGCTATTACTTCTTTGATCTGGTAGCGGGCGGCGATGCAGCTTGCCCGGCCTCGGGCGGCACGTACCGGATTGCGGTGACGCTGCCCAACGGACTAGCCGGCGTGTTTGCGGCAGCCCCGCTGGACGTGAATGAAGGCGCGCTTGAAACAGGCGTGTGTCTGAATGACGCCCTGGCCGGACCGGTCTGTGAGGTTTCAGCCAGCCCGCTGCGCCCGGATGCCAGCCAGCTTGCGCCCTTCTATGCCCGCTTCGCAATCCGTGCAGGCGATCCGGAATTTGCCAACAACCATATTCCGGTCAATTCCGCGATCAGTCAGGCGCCTTTGACCGCGACCAAGCGGGCCCTGTCGGCCAATGCCTCTGTCGGGTCGGTTGTTGTCTACACGATTACTGTGGCCAATGAATTCGATGTGCCTCAGATCGGTGTTGATATTGTCGACCAACTGCCCGCTGGTCTGGTCTTCATCGCCGGTTCTGGCCGGGTGAATGGCGACCCTGTCGAGCCGCTGGTCGATGGCCGGATGCTGACCTGGCAGGCCCAGACGGTTCCGGCGCGCGGCGCGGTCGAGATAACGCTTGGTGTTGCGGTTGGCTCTGGCGTCACAGTTGGCGAGTATGTCAACACAGCCTATGCCGACAATGGGGTTCAGGATGTCATCCTATCCAACATTGCCGAGGCGACCATTCGCATCACGCCGGATGAAGTGTTCGACTGTTCTGAAGTGCTGGGCAAGGTCTTTGAAGACACCAACCGCAACGGTATTCAGGATGAGGGCGAGCGCGGCCTGCCGGGTGTGCGTCTGGCGACCGTCAAGGGCCTGCTGGTCACGACCGATGAGTTTGGCCGCTATCACATTGCCTGTGCAGCCACACCGAAAGCGGGCATCGGATCAAACTTCATCCTGAAACTGGATGAGCGGACCCTGCCGACCGGCTTCGATGTGACAACGGAAAACCCGCGCGTGATCCGCCTGACACAAGGTAAGATGTCCCAGCTGGATTTCGGGGTCGGTGCGCTTCGTCCGGTCGAGTTCCAACTACGCCCGGATGCCTTCCTTGAGGGCCGGGACGAGCTGGCCCCCGATGCGGCAGCCGATCTTGTCAGCCTGGTTGAGGTGTTGATGGAGGAACGGTCAATCCTCTCGATCACCTATATCGGTGCCGGTGAGGGGTCTGCACGCCTTGCCCGGGTGAAGGCCGAGCTGGAAGCGCTCTGGTCCGAGCAGGATGCGCCCTATGAGCTAATCATTGAGACAGAGGTGGTCAGTTCCCGCCAGAACCCTTGACCAGTTTCCCTTTGTCTCAGTGATCAGAAAGCCCCGGTGACGTCCAGTTGCCGGGGTTTTTTTTAGCGGTTCCGCACGTTTGGACGTCGACCTTGCGCCGCAGAGGTTAACGCCGCTTAACACCTGTATCTACTGCAATTTCTGGCGGGATAGATGAAATTTCATCGATCTTTCGAACGTGAAATTGACCCTGACCTGTCATCTTCCACTCAAACCGAGGGTTCTGGCGAATCTAAACTTGGGTATGTGCGATGAGTGGTAAATTTGGATCTGGAACAGCGCTGGCAGGCGTGCTCCTTTCGAGCGTAGCAGCGGCCCAGTTCGCCCATGCGATGGAGCCAGCCACAAACACAACTGGCCCGTCATCAGTTTACACGCTGCCTGAAGTTTTAAGCAATGGACAGATCGGCCTGCCCAGCCGAACCCTGAATGTCGCCCTGGTCGGCGGCGGACAGAGCGTTTCCGGGGGCGAGAGCGCAGAGTTTCTGACCTTCTGGAACTATGACCGGGCTATCTCTTTCAGCTCCGTTCGGGTGTTCGATGCGGCGGACAAGAGCCTCAGCAATCCGGTGGCAGACCTCGCCTTTACCAAGGAAAAAGGCGCGCGCTGGACCATGCCCAAGACGGGCAACGGCGCCTATGTCTATGTCCTGCGGGTCTATGACGAGACCGGCATGTATGACGAAACCCGGCCAAAGCCGCTGACCCGTGGCGCGGCGGTTAGCGATGAACGCGTTGCGGCGCAGACCCTGGAAACGGTCAAGACACGCGACAACACCTCTGTGCGCAATATCCGGGTACAGCCCGTTTACCGCCCGAAACCAGAACCGGTCGCCAAGCCGCAACCTGTTGTAAAACCAGCAGCTCCAGTCGTCGCGGTAAAGCCTGCGCCGGTCAAAGCTGCACCGGTCGCGCAAAAGTCCGAGGCGCCGAGCCGGATCCTGGTTGGGAAATCCTACTGGCAAAGCGCGGCCAACAGCCAGAAAGCCGAACGCGAAAGCGATGATCTTCTGCGCCAATCGGATATTCAGGTCAGTTTTGACGGCCTCGAAACCCAGCCTTTGTTGAATGTCGGCCTGTCGACTGGACAGACGTCCGCTGTGCCGGGCTCAACCGTCAGCTTCAGCACCTATTGGAATTATGATCACTGGGTCGACCGCGCGCAGATCGAAGTGTTTGACGCCGAGGATACCTTCATCACCGCGCCGATTGCAACGCTGCCGGTTGACCCTGAGACCGGGCGGGCCGACTGGACGGTTCCGGCGTATCGCAAGACCAACAGCTACACCTATGTCCTGAAAGTGTTCGACACCTCCGGGCGGTTTGACGAGACCAATCGCAAGCATATTGCCATGGTCAACAAGGTCGAGGCCCTGGACCTTGCGCCCAATGCGGCAGCGCCGATCTATGGCGAAGATGCCACGGCGCTTCGCAACATTCAAATCAAGGGCGGGGCTGTCACCGTGTCCGGCAAAGGCTTTGAGGGCGAGAAACTGGGCAGCCTACGGGTCATGGGCCGACCGGTCCTGGCGGATCCTGAGGGCGATTTTGCGGTGCAGCAGATCCTGCCGCCGGGCCGCCACGACGTTCAGGTGCGCTATGAGCAGCCTGATGGGACGATCATCAAGACCACCAAGAGCGCGGAAATCCCAGAAAGCGAAATGTTCTTTGTCGCGCTGGGCGATCTGACGATTGGCACCCGGTCCAGCGAAGGCCGGGCGCTTCTGGAAGCCAGCGGCGCCGAGTTTGAGGAAAACTACGTCACCGGACGCGGCGCCTTTTACCTTAAAGGCAAGATCAAAGGCCGCTATCTGCTGACCGCTTCTATGGATACGACCGAAGAGGATATCGACAGCCTGTTCTCCAATCTGTCGAACAAGGACCCCCAGTCGATCCTGCGCCGGATTGACCCAGACCGGTATTACCCGGTCTATGGCGACAACTCGACCTATGTTGAGGATGCGCCGACGCAGGGCCGGTTCTATGTCCGGCTTGAGGACGGCGATGATCACATTGTCTGGGGCAACTTCTTCACCAATGTCACCGACACCGAATTTGCCCAGATTGACCGCGGCCTCTATGGCGCGAAAGCCGAATACAACTCGGACGCTGTAACACCGGATGGTCAGCGCAAGCTGACAGCAACACTCTTTGCCGCCGATCCGGGCACGATTCCGGGCCGGCAGGAGTTCCGGGCCACAGGCGGATCGGTCTATTTCCTTGAAAATCAGGATGTGACCATAGGCTCAGAGCGTCTGCGCATTGAGGTCCGGGATCAAGATTCAGGGCTGGTGCTTGAGACACGGGAACTGCGCCCCTTTGTCGATTATGAAATCGATTACATTCAGGGCCGTGTGATGCTGTCCTCGCCTTTGTCCTCGACCGAGATCGGGACGCAGGTGGTCCGCGATGGCACCTTGTCAGGCTCAAGCGTCTATCTGGTTGCACGCTATGAATATACCCAAGCCTTTGCCGACATTGAGGGCTACACAACGGGTGGCCGGGTCGAAACCTGGGCCAGCAATGATGTGCGCTTTGGTCTGACGGCTCAGAGCGAGGAAACCGGCGAGGCTGACCAGACTTTGGTCGCCGCCGACGTCCTGATCAAGAAAAGCGATACGACCTATCTCAAGGGCGAGCTTGCCCAGACCGAAGGCGCTGCCTTTGATGAACGCGCCTCTCTGGATGGCGGCTTTACGTTCAATCCTCTGTCTTCGGGCGCATTGGCCGGAGAGGCAGCAACCGCCTGGCGCCTTGAGGGTGCCGTAAACGCGGCTGATTTTGGGGATCCAAGCCGGCCGACGCGGGCCTATGGCTATTATGAACAGCTTGAGGATGGTTTCTCTGCGCCCGGCCGTTTGACGCGCGGAGATACGACCCGCTTTGGTGCGGCCTTCGACACGCGCTTTGGCGAACGCACCGATGTGACGCTGAAATATGATTCTGTCGGAATCACAGGCGTCCTCGATGAGGACACGATGGCCGGTGACATCCGTATCGGGCTGACCGATCACTGGCAGCTTGGCGCAGGTCTGCGCCATAATGACCTTTCTGGCCCATTGGCGCTGCAGCAGGGCGACCGGACCGATACCGGGCTTGAGCTGCGCTATACCGTCAATGAGGCGCTGTCCTATTACGGTTTCGGTCAGATCACGCTGGATGCCGGTCCGGGCCGTGAGGAGCTCAACCGGGCTGGTTTCGGTCTTGAGGCGCGCATCCTGGACGCCTTCCAGATCAAGGGCGAGCTGTCTGAAGGGGATGGCGGGCTTGGCGCGCTGGCCGGTGTGACCTGGCAACGGGCCGATGGCGAGGAGTATTATCTCAACTACACCCTCGATGCGGACCGTACCGAGCCGGGCATAGATGGCACCGCATTCCTTGCAAACACAGAGAATAATCTGACCGTGGGCGGGCGTCGCCGCTTCTCCGATACGGTCAGCGTCTATGGTGAGGAACGCGCGAGCTTTGGCGACCGGGCTGGTCTGACCCATGCCTATGGTATCGACTATATCTGGGACGAGCGCTGGACCTTTGGTGCCTCATTCGAGGTCGGCGACCTTGAAGAACGCGGCCAGCGCGTTGAGCGCGAAGCCTATACGGTCACCTCCGGCTATAGTGATGAGACGCTGAATTTCGGCGCGGCGTTTGAGTGGCGCACAGATGAGCAGGGCGCAGACAAGCGCGACACCTGGCTGTTCCGCTCAAATCTCGGCATCAAAGTGTCACCGGACTGGACGGCCATCCTCAAATACAACAAGGCAGAAAGCAATTTCTCTGGCGGCGCGTTCTTTGATGGCGACTTTACCGAAGCCCAGATCGCCGGTGCCTATCGCCCGACCGAGAATGACCGGCTGAACGCCCTGATCCGCTACACCTATTTCGAGGACCTGCCCTCCTCGCAGCAGATCTCGAATACCGGACAGAGTGCGCTGCCGGCGCAAAAGTCGAATATCTTCAGCGCGGATGCGAACTATCGACTGACCAATTGGCTGACACTGGGCGGCAAGGTCGGCCTGCGTCAGGGCGAGGTCAGCCTCTCACGCACCGATGAGGATTTTGTCGAAAACAGTGCGAGCCTCTTTGTCTTGCGGGCTGACGTGCATGTCGTAAAAAAATGGGATGCGCTGCTTGAGGCCCGCATGCTGGAGGTGGATGCCGCCAATGATAGCAAAGCCGGGGTTCTGGCCGCGCTTTACCGCCATGTCGGCGACAATGCGAAAGTGGGTCTGGGGTACAACTTCACCGACTTCTCCGACGATCTGACTGATCTCTCCTTTGATGATGAAGGCCTGTTCCTGAACATCGTTGCCAAATTCTAGCGACGCTCTGGCCCTGCCTTCACAGGCAGGGCTGGAAATTGACCCGGTTGGACCACCTCGATGGGGCAGATCAGCCTCGATCCGCGATATCCCTCTGGTGGGCGTCTCACTTGAAGCGATGAAGCGCGCGCCGAAGGGCTTCCCGCACTACCGCGACCGCAGCGACCTTCTCTCTCAATCCCTGATGACCACTTTCCGCAATCGCGGCCTGTTCCCGACGGAAAACCACGTCATCTACTCGTTCCGCCATTCCTTCGAGAAGCGCATGCTGGAAGCCGGGCTCGACTACGGCCTGCGCTGCCTCCTCATGGGCCACGCCACAAGCCGCCCGGCCTATGGTGACGGCGGCTCAATGACGTATCGGCGCGACGAGCTTCTCAAGATCGCACACCCAGTGCCGGAGGGGTTGTTCGGGTAGACACGCGGCCAAGTCAGTGGGGATTTTCAAGCAACATGCATAAGTGCTTGCAACGACTTGGATTGGCCCGCTCGTGCCGGTTACTGGCGCTCACCAAGACGTCAGCTTGATCCCAGAAGCGGACGTTAGAAGCGCACCGGACAACCCCGACCCTAGGAAGGTTTGAGTTGTGGGGAGCGACGGAGAAGTCTCAGCCTTAGGAAAATCAATCACTCGGACTATTGAGCTGTGGTGCAGCCAAACGCTCTCTCTCTTCTCTAAGTAACTCCACTTTCTCGCGTTCTAGCTGCGCTATTCTTTTCTCTTCGGCAGCCTGCTCTTCAAGTGACAAAGCTCTTTTGTCGCCGCGCTCTGCTCGTTTTTGAGATTCCTCTATATCCGCATTCAGCTTAGCGAGCTGTTTTTCCGCATCTTTGCGCTTTTGCTCCTCCATGGCTGCCGCATTTCGTGCCATTTGCTCTGCAGCCTTTTTTTCCTGCAGCTCTTTTTTGCGCCGCGCAGCGTCCGCCTTTTGAATTTTGCGCTTGCGTGCCTGTTCAGACAAAGACGCTTTGGTAGCGCGGTAGATCCGTGGTGCTTGAAGCAGCAAACTTATAAGTCCGACAAAGAGACCCGCTCCGATAAATACTAATCCTATGGTGATCACATTATCCGTAATCCAGAGCATAAATGAGTTAATCAAAGCGAATGCTTTTGGAGCCGAGCCACCCGCAAACACAATCGTATGAAACAAAACGAGAGCTATCAGAACCGCGATCACCAGGGCGATCGCATAGACCAACAATGTCAAAAGTCCTCGTGCTGCATAGCGAGCGAGTACTTGTAGCGCTAGAAGTGGCAGAACGGGCAACGTGTCGATGAATCCATCTCTAGCTCTCCCCCGCCAATCCGCGGGTTGATCGACAATTTTCATATCCGGATCGCTAGCCTGAACGGTGCGAATATCTGGTGGATCAAATTGCCCAAGACTGCGTTGTAGTAGAGGGATCAAGTTGGTTCTGATGTTTGAAACCGATTGGGAGACTATGTTGCCCATAAAAGTCAGAACGATGGAAAGGGTGATCGTTACGCCTGACCCAGCCCCCTGAATTCCGGCCATGATTTTGCAGACTCTCTCGATTAGAGAGGATGACACATGCGCAAGAGCAGATTCACAGACGAGCAGATCATCGCGATGATCCGGGAGCACGAGAGCGGCGTGAAGACGGCAGACATCTGTCGCAAGTACGGGCTGTCGGATGCGACCTTCTACAAGCTGAAGGCCAAATTTGGCGGGATGACGGTGTCGGACGCCCAGCGGCTGCGGACGCTGGAGTCGGAGAACAGCAAGCTGAAGCGCCTGTTGGCCGAAGCGATGCTCGACAATGCTGCGCTGAAGGATCTTGCCTCAAAAAACTTCTGACGCCCGATGTCAAACGCAAGGCCGTGCAGCACCTAATGGCGGTGCATGAGCTGAGCGAACGTCGGGCCTGCAAGCTGGCTGAGCTGGATCGATCAACGTTCCAATATGAGAAACAGGCGGGCGATGACGCGGCCATGCGGGAGCGTCTGCGAGCGCTGGCTGCGGCACGCCGCCGGTTCGGTTACCGCCGGCTGGGGATACTGCTCGACCGGGAGGGGCTGGGCGCCAACCACAAGAAGATCTTCCGGATCTACCAGGAGGAGGGTCTCGCCGTGAAGCGCCGGCGCGGCCGCAAGCGCGCGGTCGGCACCCGCAGCCCGATGCACCTTCCCGAGGGACCGAACCAGAGATGGAGCCTCGACTTCGTCTCCGATGCCCTGAGTGATGGCAGGCGGTTCAGGACGCTCTGCGTGGTCGATGACTTTACACGCGAGGCCCTGGCGACGGTTGTCGATGTCTCGCTGTCGGGCATCCGCGTCGCCCGGGAGCTCTCGCGGCTGATCGACCAGCGCGGTCGTCCTCAGATGATCGTCTCTGACAACGGCACGGAGCTGACCAGTCACGCAATCCTGAAATGGGTCAAGGAGGCCCGGATCGAATGGCACTACATTGCGCCCGGAAAGCCAACGCAGAATGCGTTTGTGGAATCATTCAATGGCCGGCTGCGGGACGAATGTCTCAACGAGCACCTGTTCGACCGTCTCAGCGAGGCTCGCAGCATTATCGAAGCCTGGCGGATCGATTACAATACCGTCCGCCCTCATACATCCCTCGGCGGCCTCGCTCCGGCGAGGTTCGCTGATAATGTCAGGCGAGCCCGGCCCGCTTCGCCTGAGCTACGCAAGAGCTCCGCTCAGCGGGCCTTGACCACCACCACCCAACCAGAAAGAAAGGCGAACGGAGTCTCCAAATAAACGGCCCGGATCAGGGGGCTGGGTCAGGACTGAGATCAAATTTCCATATTTGACGGTGCCATCGTGGTGGAAGGACGGATCTATATTGTCCTTTCTGCTGTTAAGATCTCAGAACGGGGCGATGAATTTGGCAGCGCCCGCATCCCTGCATCGTATGACGGCAGAAGAGAAAAGCGAGTGGTCGTCCGAGCGATCAAGGGCAAGCCGCGTTGGGCGCTGGATTGAAACCACGCTCTGGTCAGCGGTGATGCTTGTCTTCTCAGCAGCGAGCACAGTAACGTGGCCGGTCCGGCTGTTGGCGGGTAAAACAATTGGAAAGCTCGCCAGAGATACAATAGGCGGAGCTTTTCAGTTGGGTATCCTATACCTCGTACACGACCTTGTTGTTGCCGCAAACACTGCGAAGTTTAGCTCAAGGTTCGCGATGGGTCATAGGAGATTTATCGCGATTATGACGCTGTCTCTTGCCGCAGCTTTCCTCGCGGCTATGGCGTTTCTATTCGTCAACGGATCTTTCTCTCCAACGTCGCCTAGCGAGCCCTAGTAGGCATTGTGGCGTTGCTTATTCCGCGCGATATCCAATTTGGTAGAAGCGAACACGATTGCAGTTTTTCACGAAACAGACTAATTCCTTATGTATAAACGATAATATCAGGACTCCAACCCGTATAGCCCGTCGAAAATATGGTACGGCGTATGGTACTTTTGGGTACCATACTTTGAAAAAATCCAAATTATTTCAAAGGCTATTTAGTTAAGTCGAGTCCTCTTCTGGGCACCAGAAAATCTAGCTTTACGCTTTGTTTTTATTTGGTTTTCCAAGGTACATGTCGCCCCTCAAGTACAAAGTGAGGTACAAAGCGACGACATGGGAATTGTCTTGAAGAACCTGAAGCTTCTTCCGAATGGCAAGTATCAGTTCCGGCGCGTCTGGCCCGCAGACGTGCGCTTGGCGGTGCCAGAGTTAGGACGCGAGTTAAAGCGGACATTTGCTGACGGGCTGGCGAGGGATAGCGCCATCGTACAGGCCGTTGCACTTAATCGCGAGTTTGACGCGACCGTTGAGAAAGTCAGAGGGAATGGGGGAGAGCTTCCAGCGTGGGAGCTTCAGCCGCTCGTTCAGACTTGGTTCGACAACCAGGCGCGTGACCTGACATCAATCGTTCGTCAGTCAGTAGGCTACGACAGGGATCACAATGAGATCCTGGTGGAAGAGACAGCTGCTGAACTTGAGATCGAACGTATCATCCGCAACGCTGAGAAGCGCTCTGGGAATGACTATGATGGCAATCCGGGTAACCTAACGCTCGAAGAGGAAATGAAGATAACCTTGTTGAACGGCGGTCGACTGGTCCCTCCACCGCTCACGATCCAGCAGGCATACGAACTCTATACTGCCAAGAAAAATGATGGGCGCGTAGACCGGTATGCGCGATCGGCGGTCAACCAGTTCATTGAGTTCAGTGGGAATGTGCCCATAGGGACGATAAGAAGTTCGCAGGTCATGGATTGGCTTGACTATCTGGTGAAGGATCGAGGGCACGTTTACGAGACGGTCAAGAAGCGACTTGGGGCATTGAAGGCAATCGTGAACTTCGCGAAACGTCGAGATGCGTTCAGGGGTGAAAACCCTTTTGTCGGACACAAGGTCCCTGATGCCGCGAAAGCTCCGAAGGACCGTTTGCCATTCCATCATACGCACCTAGCCGCCATCGATCATCATCTGGCAACCAGCCGCGTGCGGGATGAGACGCGGTGGGTCATCCAACTGCTCAAGTACACGGGGTGCCGTCCAAGCGAGATCGGCGGGCTCAAGGCCGAGGATCTGTCGCTTGATGGAGATGTGCCGTTTGCCCTTGTGCGATGGAGCGAGGATCGCCGATTGAAGACACGCGATAGCGAGCGTCGGGTGCCACTCCTGGGTCCTGCTCTGGATGCGGCAAGGGCCGCGTGCGCACGACACGCGACTGGTTGGCTGTTCCCCAAGCTCGCCCCTACAAGCAACCGCGTCAACGACAACCAGGCGCTTTCTGCGCGTATCAACAAGGTTATCCGCAAGGCTGGCGTGCCCGCCTCTCCGCAGCTGGTGTGCTACAGCTTTCGCCACACAATGGCCGCTGCTCTGGATCAAACTCCAGACCTTGCGCATGCTGTGCGTGAGCGCGTGTTGGGCCGTCAGAGAGCGCAATATGGGGCTCGGGAGCTACCCATTCAGGAATCTGTCGACGCGCTTACAAGGGCTATCCCGCTTCTCGGAAAGGTGGACGAGGTTCTCTATGGGCCGGAACTGCTCGCGATCTGCAAGGAAGACTGAAGATAGTCTTCATTTCGAGCGGGTGGTTTTCACCTTAACGTAACCTGATCAGCACTCTAAAGTACCTCGAATCAAGGAGTAGACCACTATGGTAGATGCGGACGTCAAAAGCCGGTTGTGGGAAGTCGCCAACAATCTGTGGGCAAATACGGGCCTGCGTCCTGCGCAATTCTCCGTCCCTGTGCTTGGGCTTATCTTCCTTCGCTATGCCGAGAAGCTGTTCGCGGCGCTTGAAGAAGAGATTGGCCCGGTCGGCTCTGGCGGGCGACGGGTTGTCACCAAGGAAGACTACAAGGCACGCAAGGCGATCTACCTGCCGGGCACGGCGCGCTGGCAGTTCCTGTCCGACCTGCCGGAAGATGCCAATCTGGGCCAGTACCTCAACGATGCCATGCGCGCGATCGAGGAAGAGAACGAAGATCTCGCCGGTGCCTTGCCGCGCACCTTCACGGACATCCCGAATGAGGTACTGGTCGGCATCATGCGGTCACTCGCCCCGGTGCAGCTCTCGGGCGACGCGTTCGGCAAGGTCTATGAATACTTCCTCGGCAAGTTCGCCATGGCCGAGGGGCAGAAGGGTGGCGTCTTCTTTACGCCAGAAAGCATTGTTGACCTGATCGTGGAGATCATCGAGCCGTTCAAGGGCCGCATCTTTGACCCGACTTGCGGCTCTGGCGGCATGTTCGTGCACTCGGCGCAGTTTGCAGGGCGCGCGAAAGAGGGCGGACGTGTGGTCGTCTACGGTGTCGAGAAAGACGGCGTAACGGTGAACCTCAACAAGATGAACCTCGCCACGCATGGTCTGACGGGCGACATTCGCAACGCAAACTCTTTCTACAATGCTCACGCTGACCTGTTCCCCGACGTGGCGGCGGCTGGCGGGTTCGACTTCGTCATGGCCAATCCGCCATTCAACGTCTCGGGTGTGGACAAGGAACGCCTGGCTGATGATCCGCGCTTTCCCTTCGGCCTACCGAGCAACGACAATGCCAACTACATCTTTATACAGATGTTCCATTCGGCGCTGAATCAGACAGGGCGTGCGGGCTTCGTTATGGCGAACTCCGCCGGTGATGCGCGAGGGACGGAGGCGGCAATACGGCAGAAACTGATCGAGACCGGCGATGTCGATGTCATCGTCTCTGTCGGGCCGAACATGTTCCTGACGGTGACACTGCCTTGCACGCTCTGGTTCTTTGATCGGGCGAAGTCGAAGACAGACCGCAAGGATCAGGTGCTGTTCCTGGATGCGCGGAAGCTGTTTGAGCAGGTGACGCGGGCGCATCGCCGATTCACGGAGCAACAGATAGAGTGTCTCGCCAGCATTGTCCGCCTGTGGCGTGGCGAGGATCTATTCCATGAGCATGACTCGGCGATTATGCTTGCGGAGTACGGTCTCAGCGATGGCTATGTAGACGTGCCGGGCCTCTGCAAGGCGGCGAACCGGGCCGAGATTGAGGCGCAGGGCTGGTCTCTCAATCCCGGGCGCTATGTTGGCGCAGCGGCGGCTGAAGATGATGGCGTGGATTTTGCCACCCGCATGGCTGAGCTGATGGAGGAGTTCGAGACACTGACAGGTGAGGCCCGTGAACTGGAAGCGTTGATAACGGAGAATGCTGCTGATGTAATGGGGCGGGTTTGATGGGTTGGGTTGAAAAACAAACAACTATCGGCGAACTGGAACAATTGGGTGCGATCTTGGCGATACAAGATGGGAACCATGGCAACGATCACCCTAAAGCAACCGAGTACGTAGAGCGTGGGATTCCTTTCATCATGGCGAGCGATGTTTGCCATGATACGATCAACCTAGAGGGTGCAAAGAAGTTACCGTTTGAGCGAACTGAAAAGTTGCGAGTTGGTTTTGCGCTTCCGGGAGACGTGCTGTTAACGCACAAAGGCAGCGTTGGTCGCGTAGCAATCGTCCCCGATGTGGATCCCTACATAATGCTTACCCCTCAGGTAACCTATTATCGGGTCAATAGTGCGATTTTGGACAGAGGGTTTCTGTCGCACTCATTTCGCTCTCCCCAATTTCAGGCTCAGCTTGATTCGGACTCAGCCCAGTCTACTCGAGCTTATATAGGTATTACTGCACAGCGAAAGTTGAGAATTCCGTTCCCACCCCTCCCCATCCAGCGGCGGATTGCGGGGATTTTGTCGGCTTATGATGACCTGATCGAGGTCAACATGCGCCGCATCAAGGCCCTCGAAGAAATGTCCCGCCGTACCTATGAAGAATGGTTCGGCAAACCCGGAGATATCCCGACCGCGAAGCTCGCCGAATTAGCCGAATTGGTTATGGGTCAATCGCCCAAATCAGACTTCTATAATGCTCGCGGTGACGGAATGCCATTTCATCAAGGCGTTTCGAACTTCGGAGAGTTCTATCCAACTCACAAGCTATTCAGCACAGTAGGAAATCGTGAAGCCAAGAAGGGTGACATTCTTTTTAGCGTGCGAGCACCTGTCGGGCGAATAAACGTCGCCCCATCAAGCATGATAGTAGGTCGTGGCCTCGCCGCCATAAGGAGCAAAAACGGGCGACAAGCGTTCTTATTGAGCGCATTGAAGCATGAGTTTAGTGAAGAAGACAAAATCGGAAACGGCGCGATATTCAAAGCCGTTACCAAGTCAGACATGCAAAACATTGAACTTCCAAACCCACCGGATGCAGAACTGCTAACTGCTGAGCCCATCTTCGCAAGTTATTGGGGGCAGGTTGGAAACTTGGTCAATCAGAATACCAACCTCCGTACCCAGCGCGACCTGCTGCTGCCGAGACTCGTCTCCGGCGCCATTGATGTGTCGGAGGCTGAAGCCATCCTGCCCGAAACCGCAGAGGTCCCAGCCGAATGAGTAGGGTGAATGAACGGTTTATCCGGGTTTTTGAAGGGCTATCGGAACTGGTCAATGCGCGGGCCGGCCGCCCAAGAAGCCACGCGTTTGAACTCGACGCAGCGTGCAACCGAAACAAGGGAATCCAGAAGTACAGATCCGTTCTTCAATACATGCGTGACGTTCGGAACACGCTGCAACACCCAAGGCACAAAGCGTCTGGCCCGGCTGTGCTGGTGTCCGAACCCTTCGTCGCAGAGCTGGAAACCCTGCTACAAAAGCTTTCTCGGTCATCGACCGCCAAGGATGTTGGCGTAGCGAAGAAGGACATCCGCGTCGGAAGGCCGGAGGAGACGCTTGGCAGTCTGGCAGATCTGATGCGCGAGAAGGGCTTTAGCCACTTGCCAATTCTTGGACAGAGTGACGAAGTGGTAGGCGTCTTTAATGAGGCTTCGGTCTTTGCGCACCTTTGGCGTGAAGGTGAGACGATTGTTGGTCGCGATATGCGCCTTTCAGACATCATGGAAGATTGTCTGATTGAGAGTTCCCGCACGGAGACATTCCAGTTTGTCCGCCCCGGTACGCCGTTGCGCGAGCTGCAGTCGATATTTCTGTCACTTCATACGCCCTTCTCGCGGGTTGGGGCAGTCTTCGTCACGGCTTCAGGTCGTCAGCATGAGCCACTTCAGAGATTGATTACTCCATGGGATATCTTGGCCCTCGAGAATGACGCCAAGGGGGGTGGAAAATGACCAAAACCTACAGGACGCAGATTTTGCGGGGTGGGTTGAACCCCAAGAATTACTATTTGCCCGTACCAAAACGAATGCGGGACGAGTTACCCAATTCCGTCTTCGGCGGAGATGGTCCAGCCAACGTGGCGGATGACGTGATCACTCTTCGAGTTCGCGGTCAGGATTTTGAGACTGATATACCGAAGAAGCATCCAACGCGCTTCAAGAGCAGATCTGTGGCGCGTGAGATCATCGATTTGCTGAAGTTGGAAGCGGGCGACTTTCTGCTCTTTGAGAATGTGGGACACTTAGCTTACGATGTTAAGAAAGAGAGCCCGGGCGGCGCCCCGGGGTCCGGTTCCGAAACTGAGAGAAAACGGAAAACGACAGAAGAACGTGCCCGGCGGTTGGCGAGCATACTTGCGCGGCCACAGCAGGCAAAATTCAGGCAATCTGTCGCCGCCAGAGATGGTTGGATCTGTGCGATTACCGAATGTGTCGAACAGTCGGCCCTAGAAGCGGCGCACCTGCATTCGGTGGCTGATGGTGGAAACGACGATGTCGCCAATGGCATGATGCTACGTGCGGATATCCATCGTCTCTTTGATGCCGATCTGCTGACAATTGATCCGACAACTGGGGAAGTCGCCCTCTCGCCTGATGTGAAAGACGACGACTACAGAGAGCTTGCGGGTGTCATTGTCTCAACGGGAGCAGACCTAAGCAATCTTAAGGCACGTTACGAATGACCGAATGGGACGGCACCTATAGCACGCCGCCCCAGAATCGGCGCGGCCAGTTTGACGAGGACACCGCTGTTAAGCAGCCAGTTCTCTACCTAATGGGGGCGCTTGGCTGGGAAGAGCAGGCCTGTCTGCAGGATGAGTGGACGGATGGCGCGTCCAGCGAAGGCCGCCGCGCCGATACTGAGCCGATCCTAGTCCCGCGCCTGCGCGCCGCGCTCACCGCTTTGAACCCTGGCCTGCCTGAACGCGCCATTGAGCGGGCCATTGACGCCCTCACCGAAGACCGCCGCGCCATGCCGCCGCAAGAGGCCGCACGGGCCTTCCACAAGCTGCTCCGCGACGGGGTGAAGGTGGAACTTCGAAACGATGCAGGCGCTTCCGATACAAAGACCGTGCGCGTCATCGACTGGCGTGAGCCACGCGCAAACCATTTCTTCCTTGCTGACGAATACTGGGTGGGTGGCGGCCTCATGCGCTCACGTCTAGATATTGTTGGCTTCGTCAATGGCATTCCGCTTTTGATGATGGAACTGAAAGCGCCAGACGTTGCGGTGAAACATGCCTTTGACGACAATCTCCGTCATTATCTTTCCAACATACCGCAATTCTTCACGCCGAACGGTATCACTGTCCTAACCAACGGCGGCGACACGCGGCTTGGTTCACCCTTCGCGCCGTGGGAACACTTCTTTGACTGGAAGAAGGTGGCTGATGAGAAGGAGAAAGGCGTTGTCAGCCTGGAGCAGGTTTTGCGTGGGACGTGCACGCCGGAGCGCCTGCTCGATCTCATCGAGAACTACACGGTGTTTGAGGAAACGCGACATGGGCTGATCAAGAAGGTTGCCAAGAACCACCAGTATCTTGGCGTGGAGAATGCGGTCGAAGCAGTACAGGCGCTGGAGGCTGGTGAGCACAAGCTCGGCGTGTTCTGGCATACGCAAGGCTCGGGCAAGTCTCTGTCCATGGTGTATTTTGCCGGCAAAGTGTTGCGTAAGCTTCCGGGCGGTTGGACCTTTGTGGTCGTCACTGACCGACAGGAGCTCGACCGGCAAATCTACAAGACGTTCGCGGCGACCGGGCTTGCCACAGAGAAAGAGGCGCATGCGGAGAGCATTGCCGATTTGCGGCAGTTGCTGGCCGAGGATCACCGTTTTGTCTTTACGCTGATTCACAAGTTCCAGACGCGCGATGGGGCAGAGCATCCGATTTTGTCAGAGCGTGAGAACATCATTGTTATCGTCGATGAAGCGCATCGCAGCCAGTACGATACAATGGCAATGAATATGCGCAAGGCGCTACCCAACGCGGCTTTCATTGCGTTCACGGGGACACCCCTGTTGGCGGGCGAGGAGTTCACGTATGAAGTCTTCGGTGATCCAGTATCGGTCTATAATTTCACGCAGTCGATCGAAGATGGTGCGACCGTTCCGCTATACTACGAGAACCGCATTCCTGAGTTGCAGCTAGACGAAGACGTATTCAACGAAGGACTGTCCGGCATTCTGGAACGGGCAGAGCTTGATGAGGAACAAGAGAGGGAACTCGAGAAGAGGTTCGCGAAGGAATATCACCTCATCACACGGCCCGATCGCCTGCGCAAAGTCGCGGCTGACTTAGTCGAGCATTTCCTGGGCCGGGGCCATAAGGGCAAGGCCATGATGGTCTGCATCGACAAGGCGACAGCGGTGCGTACTTTTGACTATGTTCAGGAGCTCTGGGCTGAGCGGTTGTACGATCTGCGCGAGAAGGCGGCTCTAGCAACCGGCGATGATCTGGCCCAGCTGCAAGCTGAGGTCTCCTACATGGAGGCAACCGACATGGCCGTCGTTGTCTCTGCCGCGCAAAACGAAGCTGCCGACTTGGCCGAGAAGGGTGTCGATATCGTTCCACATCGCAAACGCATGTTGAACGAAGATCTAGACGAGAAATTCAAGAATCCGGATGATCCGCTTCGACTCGTCTTCGTCTGCGCGATGTGGATCACTGGCTTCGATGCCCCGTCAATATCGACGGTCTACCTCGACAAGCCGATGAAAAACCACACGCTTATGCAGACCATCGCGCGAGCGAACCGGAAAGCAGTGGGCAAGGAAGCGGGTCTGATCGTCGACTACATTGGGGTGTTTCGGAACCTTCAGAAGGCACTTGCTATCTATGGGCAACCTACCGGCGGTGGCGGGTCGCCCATCAAGGACAAGGCGGCTCTGGTTGACCACCTTAGGGTTCTGGTCGAGGAGGCGCGTGCGTTCTGTACGAACCATGGCGCTAAGCTCGATGCGGTCTTGATGTCATCACCAGGTTCAATGGAAAGACTCGCAGCGCTGCAATCTTGCTTCGAGGCACTCGTGTCACCCGACGATATACGCAAGAATTTCCTCCGCAATGCGCAGACCGTGAGCAGGGTGTACAAAGCTATTCTGCCGGATGAGCGGGCGGCCGAGTTCGCGCCGGAAGCCGTTTTACTTTCTACCTTGGCAAAGCGCATTCGGGATGAGATCGAAGGTCCAGACGTCTCTGCAGTTCTGAATGAAGTGGAGGCCTTGCTCGACCACACAATTTCGGCTGAGGACTACCGAATGGCCGGGGCTTCTGGACAGCGTCTGGTGAACTTGTCCGAAGTCGACTTCGAAGCTCTCCAAGAGGAATTCAACACCGGTAAGAAGAAGACGGCAGCTGAACGCTTGAAAGCGCTTTTGGAAACCAAGGTGCGAGAGATGGCGAGGGTTAATCAAAGCCGTGCGGACCTGTTGCTCAAACTGCAAACGCTCATAGAGCGGTACAACTCAGGCAGCCAAAACATTGATTCATGGTTTGAGGACCTCAAGGCATTTCTTGCTGACGTTCAGCAAGAGGAAAAGCGAGGTTTGAGAGAAGGATTGTCTGAGGATGAGTTGGCGATGTTCGACATCCTGACGAACCCGGAGCCTGAGCTTACGGAGAAAGAGCGAGACCAGGTCAAACGCGCCAGCAAAGAGTTACTCCAGAAGCTGAAGGCGCAGAAACTCGTGTTGGATTGGTGGAAACGTCAAGAGACTCGCTCGGAGGTTAGAAGGTTCATCACGGATCTGCTCGATTCCAGATTACCCGAAGAGCCCTTCGATCGGAGAATCTTCGAGGACAAGTGCGCTCGAGCGTATGAGCATGTGTGTACGCAGTACGGGGCTCACTAGGTCGGACGGCGGCGACTCAGCTACCGAGCGCTCTCCTTAACCGGCTTATAAGGTGTCCCCCTCCTACCCCCTCTATGGAAGACTAGGAGCCTACTCTGTGGATACACCATGGGTGTATGGTCTTTGTTGTTGACCATTGCTTAGTCCACACCAAGGTAGTTCTTATCGTTCCACTCAGAGTCAAACTACACATGGCAACCCAAGAGGCGACAAGGCAGTGGGACCCTTCCACCGTTGCGCTAACTACAAACACCAAAGTACTCGTAGCCGAAGCCGTTGAAGCTCAGTTCCAGGCTAGGGTGAGCCGCCAAGCGAGCATAGGGAAGGTGGCGCGTCGAGCTATAGGCGAGAGGGCGTCGAAGGAGTACAGAACAGTTGAGGCGCTGGTGTTGGACACACTCGCTCATAGCCTCTCCGGGATGCCTGAACACCTCGTGATCAAGCTCGACAACAATTGGCTCTCCGCAGGTCCGGAAGGAGCCTTAGCGCGCAATCGAACTGTCATAGATCGCTTATATGACCTTGAAGAGGCTGGATGGCTTCGTGCGAACAGGTCCGCGAGGATAAACAATAAGTACATGACAGTGTTGAGTGTGGGGCGGGAGTTGGGAGCAGCTTGCGAACGCTTAGGGATCAAGTTGAATGAGGTCGGAGTGGAGCCGACTTTGCCGGTACTAGAGCTTCGTGGGTACAAGCCGAAGGGAGCGGAGGCTCGACGACCTATTCTCAAGTTCGAGCCCACGGCGTGCACAGAGAAGGTGCTTCTAAGCTTGGGGGAACTTAATGACTGTCTTCGGGCGGCCGACCTTCAGAGCAAACAACTGGGGCCTGCGGTCATCGATGTCCGACGTCGAAGTGTCTCACGTGCCTTTCTGGATGGCTCCTTTGAACGGGGTGGCCGGCTTACCGGTCCAGCATTTTGGTTAAGTTTACGGAAGGTCATTCGGCGAGAAGCGCTGTGCATAGATGGGGAGGCAATTGCCGAAGTGGACATTGGGGCTGCAATGCCATCAATCGCGTACGCCCTTGAGGGTGTTCGACCTACAAAAGATCCTTACTCGATAGCGGATTACGACGACATACCTCGTGACGCCATTAAGGTCGCCATGATGCAGATGCTGTGGAAGCCCATCAAAAGTGGGACCAATTTGGCGGATGGGGCGCGGGCTCTTGTGCCTAAGGAATACACGGCTGGCCAAGTGTTTGAAGCAATCAGGCAACACAACAAGCCAATCGCTCATCGATTAGGTGCCCGAGAGCCCTGCGGTGCAGAGCTGATGTGGCATGAGAGCGAGATCATCATCGAGGCAACCCTCAGATGCTTCTATGCAGGCTTTGCCGCTCTCCCTCTGCACGACGCGTTGCTGACTGCTTGCAGTCGCGCACAGGAAGCCTCAGGTATCCTCAGCGAGGTTTTCCAAGACCGCCTTGGTATTGAGCCTGCGATAAAAGTGCAATCATTTGCATCCCATGCACATGGCGAGGTGGTGCATGCCCGGTAAGCTCGATGTCAGCAAGCGAGCTGAACGGCCAGACGGAATGTACTCCTATTGCAGAGTGGTCGGGTGTTCTCATCCTACCAGAGCAGGCACAACCAAGGGCCTTGATAGGCGCTTCTGTCGACGTCACGCAGATCACTATAGTCGGCACGGCAGCCCCTACAAACGTTCGTATGCCGCGGAAGCTCTAACGCCCTACCGGAAGATCGTTCAAGGGTGGCTTAGGGAACACATGAATGACTTCTGGGTGGCAAATGCCGTCGAACGCGTGAATGGCTTGTACGCTCAGGCAGGTCCATTTGAGGAGGCCTTTCGGCTCGCTGGCCTGCCGCCCAAGGAACGTGCCAGGAAAGCATGGGCGCGCTTCCGCGATGCCGGTGTGGCTCCGGAGCGGGTGGTCCAGAGCTGGTTGGTGGTTGAACTCGCGGTTCGCTTGGATCCGCAACCCGATGGCGATCGTGAGTTTAAGCGAGTTCAGGGTGCGAAGCTGATTCATCGGCTGGCCTCTGGGTCTCACAAGAGGTGGGAACGAGAGGCGATGCTGAAGCCTGGGGCCGTACCCAAGATTATCGTCACGGAGCTCCACAAGTATCCTCACAGCCGTGGTAAGGTACTTCGCTACATCGGCGCGGACATGGAGGACGCCTGCGGCCTGGTAGTGTCATCTCACTTGCCGGGGCTTCTGAGTGCCGCGAACCACGAAGACACCTAAGTCGACGTCCCTAGGCACCACAGACGTGTCTACCCGATCGGTTGCACAGATCGCGCGGGGTAGAGGGACCACCGGGCAAACCTAGTGGCCCTCAAGGTCCGAACTTAGTCGTTTGGAGCGCTGGCCTTGATCCGTTGTACGCTTGAACGGCTGATGCCCAACTCCATCGCTGTCTGTGCCTCTGTCATTCCAGATGCGAGCAATTCCCTCACTTGGTGCGCCTTTGCGCGGGCTGTGGGTTTTCTCCCCTTATACTTGCCCGCAGACTTCGCCTTGAGGATGCCTTCCCGTTGACGTTCGAGCATGATCTCTCGTTCGAACTCTGCCACAGAGCCAAGTACCCCCAGCATGAGACGCCCGGTAGCGTTAGACGTATCCAGGGACATGTCCAATATCCGTAGCGATGCCTCCTTAGACTGGACTGTGTCGACGATCGCCATCAGATCGCGGATAGAGCGAGCCAAACGGTCCAACTTGGTCACCATCAGGGTGTCCCCATCGCGAAGGTAATCGAGCGCGTGTGTGAGTTGGGCGCGACTCCCCTTCGCTGACACCTGTTCCTTGAAGACCTTCTCAGCGCCTGCGGTGGACAAGTCGCGGACCTGAGCCTCAAGGCCTGCCTCCTGATCCGTGGTGGACGTACGCGCATAACCGATGATCATCTGACATCTCCAAGCATCAATAGGGGCAGGCCCTATGATTCATCGAGCTTCAAAAGTCAAATTAGGGTCTTGTGACGCTGAACTCGGGGAGTGCTCAGTGGCTTCACTAGGGCATGGTCTATTGAGGCAAGAGAGGTATTTGTTTGTTTTGTATTGGGTTTTATCCCTCCCTTGTAATTGTGGTTCCTTGATCTTAGCTGTATCCGCCCCGCAACAATTGGAGAAGTCATAACGTATGACTGTACTTCCGTTTGGATACCAACCATTGGGTTGGAAGGAAGATTTGAGTTGCCAAGATTACTTTAGTCATATGACGACACAGCTGGAGCGACTGTCCGTTAGAGCTCCGTACGACCTACGCCAATTCCAAGATGCTTGGCACAGCTTGGCTGAGACCTTTGATCGACGTCCGGCCATCTTCACGTTCATCGAGTCGGCGACGGAAACAGAGAAGACCCTCGTTACCGCAGAGCCATCTGGTGGCGACTCAGAGGTCAACGTCCACTCTCAGGTCAATCAGGTGGGAAACCTGGTAGTGAACTGGCAGCCAAACGTTTCCTCAGCGAAGAGATTCGATCTTCGGGCTGATTTCGCGGAGACAATCGGTGGCAGACGCCCCTTGAATGAACTGCTCTGGATCAGGGGTATGCGAGACTTGAGGTTTCCCGTCGACGGCAAGAGATTGCACGGGAGCACGAGAAAGCCTGTCTCCGACGAGTGTCTGGTCAGCGACATGGTGTGCTGCATCAAGAAGCAGATCAACGAGTTGCTGCGACAGGTGTCGTCTGCATGTACGCTCAAAGTCTACTCCAGTTTGGAGCTGACGCTAGAGAGTAAAACTCTGTCTCGGTCCGGAGTTGTCATCGAGGCTATGGTGGTCGACTGGGCGATCGCACGCACGTGACTTGAGCGGGGGGAGGGGGGGAAGCCACACGCGACTTCGCTATTAAGGGTGCACGAACTTTTGTCCCAAAATTCACTTTGAATAGTTGGTAACCGGTTCTGCCCTCTCCCATCCTGTCTTCGCACTCAGCTGAGATCACTTATCCTGCTTGTCTCCTGAAGTGAAACGACGTCCTAAAGCAATGCGTTGAACCTCATCATCATATGGATCAAGATATCTCCACTCCACGCCGAGCTCGGTGCACAACGCGCGGAGGTCATTCGAGGTAGTCTGAGTAATGCGTTCCTTGGGATCGGGTGCGGTATCAATGACTAGCATGATGGGCGTGAAGTTGTAGCCTCGAACTCTAGCTTCCTCTTGGTGAGCGCTCAGCTTTGCGATGTCACCCGCGATCTCCGAGTAGGTCAATCGTCTGTTTGCTCTCTCCGAAGCTTTGACTTCTATGGCCAGAAGCATGTGCTTCATCGTGTGATCAGCTCGCCGTCGTCGCCAATCTCCTCCTACGTTTGGAGAGAAAATCACAATGTCCGGTATTGGCTCGAAGCCCCCGCGAAATGACTCATTCTTCGATTGATCTAGCCTTTTGAAGAGATCAGACGTGACGTTTGGTATCCACTGCTTCACGTTCATGCCGAGTTGATCAACAGGGACTCGACCGGCGCAACGGAGAGCATGATAGATCATTGCCTGATAGTGAAGTTCTGAGCCCAATACGCTTCGGCATTCACGGCAGATCAGCGGCCATGCATCGTGCACGGCTTCGAGGGCGGCTGCGGTATCATTGATCATGCGGTCACCATTGCTAATTGTAACAAGCTCACCCAATGATGGCGAAGATGTGAGTCCTCGTTTGGGAATCCAATCGGGAAGTCGGCTCCAGGTACAAAAATCAAGGAGTTTGCGTTTGTACTGGTAGCGCTTGCCCTTTGTAACACCAAGAATTATAATGACTTTTTTGGGTGATTATTCGAGAGGGCGTTCCTCTTCTGGCACCAATTCTTTCGGTCGGCCGTCCTTTTGGGGGCGGCTTTTTTGTTGGGGGCGCTTGGGTTTAAGGGCTCAGGGGCTGGCGGCTGTGTCGCGATAGGTGCCCGGGGTCTGGCCGGCCCAGCGCTTGAAGGCGCGGGTGAAGGCGCTCTGTTCCGAAAATCCTGTCAGGAACGCCACTTCGGCGATGGAATAGCTCGTATCGGCCAGGAAGCGCTCGGCGGTCTCGCGCCGCGCCTGGTCCACCAGGGCCTGGAAAGTCAGCCCCTGGTCCGACAGGCGCCGCTGCAGCGTGCGCGCGCTCATGCCGAGATCCGAGGCGACCTGCGCGAGCGACGGAATGCCGTCGGTCAGCACATCGGCAATCTGCAGCACGACCTGCCGGTCCAGTTGCCGGTCGCCGCCCTCGCGCGGCAGCATGCCGTCTGCCTGCGCGCTCAGGAACCGCCAGATGCTCTCGTCGCCGACCAGATTCGGCTTGTCCAGCCGTTCGGCCGGGATGATCAGCGCATCAATGTCGGCCCCGAATTTGATCGGGCAGCGAAAATGGGCCTGCAGCAGCTCCAGCGATCCGGCCGGTTCCGGATGGCAGAACTGGACCGCGCCAGGCTTCGAATTCGGTCCGGTCGCTTCCCGGCAGAGTGTGACATAGGTCGCCAGCGCGCCCTCGCTCGACAGGTCGAGGCCGAGGCGCGGTGTGTCCGGCCGGCGATGGGTCCACCAGAATGTGTCGCCCTTGTCATACAGTTTGAAGGTCGAGGCCGTATTGTAGGCGCGCGCATGACGGTCCATCCGCAGGAAGGAATGGCGCAGCGTCGGCGCGGATTTCCATGCCAGGCCGACCGCGCCGAAATCGGTGCAGGTGGCCGACATGCTGACGCCGAGCAGGAAGCGGATGTCCGGCTTCTCGATCTCGGCAATGGTTTCCAGCAGGCTGTAATAATTGGCGGCGCTGATCATGGCAGGCGCCGGGCCGGCTGCAGGCGAGGGGTCGATCCCTGCCACGCGGCACATCATGCCCCGGTCCAGCCGGTCGCTGAGTCGGTCTATGATCTTCAACACGAATACGGTTGAAACTGTTGCCATCTCCCTCGCGCTCCCCACGCTGGCTGTTCCGCCGGCGGCGCGATCCCCCTCGCGCCATGCCGGAAAGCTTGCCCCAGACGGATTGACGCGTCCAGTCAACAGGATGTCGCGACCGGTCAATACGGTCGCGGGCCGCGCCTCTTAGGGTGGATACAGATCAGATCGGGAAGGGACAGTACGCGCCCGGACCGGACTGGCCGCCACAATCCACCCACCCCGCTCAGAGGAGCCCCGCCATGCTGAATTCCCCGTATCCGCCAAAATCCTTCCTGAAGCTGATCGTGACCGCGACGGCCATCTTTGCCTGCGTCGGCATCCCGGCTGATGCCGATGCGCCCAAGGCGCGCGCCGCCAGTGCCAAACTGCCGCCTGTGAATGACGGACTGCCCATGCCCGGCTTCGTCGTGACCACGGACGGCACGGCCATCGTTGTCACAGATCCCCAGAATGACTTCCTGTCGCCGGACGGGGTCACCTGGGGTGTCGTTGGACAGAGCATCACGGAAAATGGAACCGTCGAGAATATCGGCGACCTGTTCCAGGTTGCCGAAGAGACAGGCATGCCGGTGTTCATCTCTCCGCACTATTATTACGAGCACGATCATGAATGGAAGTTCGAAGGCACGCTTGAATCCCTGATGCATGCCATCGGCATGTTCGATCGTCCGTCTGCGCTGGATCTCGAAGGGTTCGAAGGGTCGGGTGCCGACTGGCTGGAAGAGTACAAGCCCTATATCGAGAACGGCAAGACGGTCGTGACCAGCCCGCACAAGGTCTATGGCCCGGACAGCAATGATCTTGTCCTGCAGCTTCGCAAGGCGGGGATCGACAAGGTGATCCTTGCGGGCATGTCGTCGAATCTGTGCACGGAGTCACACATGCGCAGCCTGGTCGAGGCCGGCTTTGAAGTCATGGTGGTGACCGATGCCACCGCAGGCGCGATCACCGAACACTATAATGGCTATGATGCCTCCCTCACCAATTTCCGGATGATCGCCAGCGCGGTCGACAACACCGAGAATACGGTGGAGTCCATCCGCGCCGCCTACCGGAAATAGGACTCGGGAGCCATCCGCACCTGCCAATCCCACCCCCGGATGGCTCCCTCAGGCGCCCGGCTGTTCCCCTTGCTCTCACACCTGGCAGCCGGGCGCCTCCCTGATTTCGCTGGCGGATCAAACCAGGGCCTGCCGCCGGCCGAATTCGCGGATCGCTGCCGCGCACCCACCCCTCATGGCCTTGCCCCCACCGCGCCGGATTGCCGGCGCATCATTCAAGGAAGACTGACATGTCCAGAAACCTCATCCTCGCCGGAGCCGCCCTCGCTGTTGCGATGGCCGCCTCCCAGCCCGCCTTTGCCGAAGACGAATACAATGTCTCCACCGGCATCACGACCGCCGGCGTTCCGCTCGGCCTGCACGGTGTCGATCCGGTCGCACTGACCGTGTACGGCGCGGTTGCCGAAGGCAATGCCACCCACACCGTGGTCGAAGACGGCGTTGCCTATTATTTCGCCTCGGCGGAATCGGCCCGCAAGTTCAAGTCGGATCCGGCCCGCTACGCACCGCAATATGGCGGCTTCTGCGCCTATGCCGTTGCGCTCGGAAAGAAGTTTGACGGGGATCCGCGCTTTGCCGACATCGTGGATGGCAAGCTCTACCTGTTCGTGAATGCGGACGTTTTCGAGAAATACAAGAAGGACAAGGTCCGGATTCTCGAGCGGGCCGAAAAGCGCTGGCCGTCGATCCAGCACAAGGCTGTCGGCGACCTGTAGTCACTGTGCCACGGCCGGGCAACTGCGCCCGGCCGTTTCTTTCCACCTCGCATCTTCAAGGAGCCCATCCATGCGGCCGCCTCTGCCTCCCTTCACCTTCGAAACCGCCACGGAGAAAGTCCGCCTTGCCGAAGACGGCTGGAATGGACAGGATCCGGAAAAAGTGTCTCTGGCCTATTCCGAAGACAGTGCCTGGCGCAACCGGGACCTGTTCCTTACCGGGCGCGCGGAAATCGTCAGTTTCCTCACCGCGAAATGGCGCCGGGAGCTGAACTATCGTCTGATCAAGGAGCTGTTCGCCTTTACCGGGAACCGGATTGCCGTGCGCTATGCCTACGAGTTTCACGACCGCACGGGCCAATGGTACCGGGCCTATGGCAATGAGAACTGGGAATTTGACGAGGCCGGCCTGATGCGACGCCGCCATGCCAGCATCAACAATTTGCCCATTCCGACCAGCGAACGAAAATTCCACTGGAAGATCGGCCGCCGCCCCGACGATCATCCCGGCCTCAGTGATCTGGGCCTCTAGGCCTCAGCGCGCCGTGCCGCGCAATGGGGTGTTCCGGCTTGTGTCCGTATCCACCTCCATATCCGCCAGTGTTCGCAATGCGGTCATGATGGTGTCCCACGCGTCGTCGCCCAGCCTGTCTTTCAGGGCCTGCTGGGCGGCGTCCCAGTGTGCCACCAGGCCGGACAACAGGTCGCGGCCGTTCGCCGTCAGCCTCACCTTGCGGACGCGGCTGCCATCCGGGGTAAAGGTCTCCACCTGGCCGGTGCGCTCAAGGGCGGCGATGTTGCGCACCATCGTCGTCCGCTCGGTGCCCATCCGGGCGGCCAGGGCCGTCACGGCAATGGCATCGACATAATAAAGCTGCATCAGCAGCGAACTCTGTCCCGGCGCGATGCCCGTGCCGTCCAGATAGGCGCCATAATGGCGCGCCAATGTCCGGTTTGCGGCCCGGGCGGCCTCGGCCATGCAGACATGCGGCGTATGGCGGACGGCTTCCAGAAGCGGAATGGGGGGGAACGGGGCGGAGCGTTTGGGCATCAACGGGTTCTGGCAGGTGCGGGACGGGAATGGACGATACGGGGTGAAACGCTCCGGCACGCGCTGAGACGGTCCGGAACAGTGAGAGGCTGGCCGGCTGAACAGGGGCTTTACCTGCGCGCCGATAAGTGTGCATATACACATATATTGCAGGCATGACCAGAGGCGAGACAGGATGAAACAGGGTGAACCGCACGGCCAGAGCGTCGCGATCATTGGCGCAGGGGATTATATCGGCGCGGCAATCGCGCGGAAATTTGCCGCCGAGGGCTATCTCGTGGTTGCCGGGCGCCGCAAGGGCGACAAGCTGGCTCCGCTGGTGGAAGAGATCGAGGCTGCCGGCGGGCGTATCTCCGCCCGGTCCCTGGACGCGCGCGACCCGGACGCCGTCACCGCCTTCCTCAAGGCGGCAGACGACCTCGCCCCGCTCGCGCTGACCGTGTTCAATGTCGGCGCCAATGTGAACTATCCCATCCTCGACACCACCGACCGGGTGTTCCGCAAGGTCTGGGAAATGGCCTGCTTTGCCGGCTTCGTCTCGGGGCGGGAATCGGCCCGCCTGATGCTGGCGCGCGGGCAGGGCAAGATCTTCTTCACAGGGGCCACAGCCAGCCGCCGCGGCGGCAAGGGCTATGCGGCCTTCGCGTCCGCCAAATTCGGCCTCAAGGCCGTTGCAGAGGCCATGGCGCGGGAATTGTGGCCGCAGCGCATCCATGTCGCGCACCTGACCATCGATGCAGGGGTCGACACCGAATGGGTCCGCCAGATCATCAAGGATCGCGGCGGGCCGGAGGATCCGCAGGGGCTGATGCCGCCCGAGGCGATTGCCGAGGCGTATTGGGAACTGTTCCGCCAGCCGGAAACCGCCTGGACGTTCGAGAAGGAAATCCGCCCCTGTGGCGAGCCCTGGTAGGGCGGTGCGCCGGGCCTAGTCGAGCCCGAGCGCGTCCCTGATCAGCGTCCAGTCGACCAGCTTGAAATTCTGGTCCACGCCGGACTCCGGATTGCCGTCATCCTGCACGACCAGCACGCCGTTCGGGAAGCCCGGCAACGGCGCTGAATTCACGTCCAGACCATCGGTGTGGGTGACCGCATCAATGCTGCCATCGGCGCTGGCGGTGACGGTGAACACGCCGCGCGGCGCGTGCGGCGCTTTCAGGTCATAGACGACAAACCGGTCAGCGGCCTGCGCAGAGGCGACGAGATAGCCCTCGCCGGTCTGGCCGGTCCAGATGTCCAGGCCCTCGACATCGGCGACGAGGCCGTTGCCGGCGGCGATCGTGTCCACGCTGACCGGGGCAGCAGTCCAGTCGGACAGGTCCAGTTTCCAGATGCCATGTTCTTCCTCGCCCACGAAGACCTGGTCATTGGCCTCGTCGAACACGCAGCCTTCCAGCTGGCGCTTGCCGAACTGGCCGACCTGGATTTCGGCAACCAGATCAACGCCCTCGGCGACCTTGTCTTCAGGTGCCGCCCAGACCTGTACCAGACCGTCCTTGTAGGTCGGCATGGCGTAGAATACCTCATCCAGCAGACCGGCGCAGATGCCATAGGGCTCGTCCTTCGTGGTCGGCGTGTCCCCGATATGGCTGACCGTGGCGGTGGCCGGGTCAATGGCGAACCAGCTGACCGAATTGGTCTCGTCATTCGAGGCGACGGCGAGGTTGCCGCGCAGGTCGACATTGTTGACGCGGCCGACATCGAGGAATTGGAGCTCCTCTCCGGACAGGTTGTAGACGTGCAGGCCTTCATCCTTGTTGGTTCCGAGGATCAGGCTGCCTGCGGGATCGGCCCAGTTGACCCAGACCGCCGGATCGTCGGCCTTGTCGCCGGTTCCGGTCATCGGTGCGGTCTCGACCGCGGCCGGGATGGGGGCGGTGTCGATGGCATAGATCTGCTGTGCCGGCTCAAGGGCGCAGGCGGACAGGAGCAGGGCGGCAAGGGGAAGGTGGCGTTTCATGAACACTCCTCTGGGGGCTCGATTCACTCGGGTTCGCGCCGGTATTCATCGCACCGGTCGCAAGATCAAGCCGGGGGCGCGAACTTTCATACAACTGCCATGAACCCGGCCCTTCCGGCCACAAAAAAGCAGGCCGGTTGGCCTGCTTTTCGTAAGTCTGTCCTGTGCGGAACCGCAAGGCTCAGCCCGCGCGCGGATCACCCGTGCTGAGGGCGCGGCGCTGTGCATCGCCGGTGGCGTCCTCGCCGGCCTTCTCGTGGCGTTCCCACTGTTCGGCGGTCATGCAGATCTTGCCGGGGTAGATCTTGCCCGGAACGGAAACGCGCTGGCAGATCAGGTCCGGATTGGTGGACGCATCTGCAACGGCGTAGCCTTCTTTCTTCTTCAGGGCGCACCCGGAGACGGCGATGGCCGCAGCCAAGGCGAAAATTGCGGTTCTCATAAAGGTATTTCTCCTGCTGATTGACGTGGGTCTAGCAAAGCAATGCCGGATCGTCGCCCCCTGATGGAGGGATTTTCGCCAATTTGCGAAAGAAACGCACACTTATGTTGCAATCCTGCACCCCTGCAGCCGATACAACGGATTGCAGGCGGCGGGATCGTGCGGTTCGAGCCTAGCCCCCCTGGCCGGGGGCAGGTGCACGCAGGGCGCCGCGTTGCACGTCCGACGTAGCCGTCTGGCCTGCGCGGTGATGACGTTCCCACTGCGCCTCGGTCATGCAGATCTTCCCGGGATAGACCTTGCCCGGAACGGGCACGCGTTCGCAGACCAGATCCGGATTGCCGGAATGGTCAACGACCTGGAACCCTTCCTTCTTCTGGAGTGCGCAGCCGGATACGGCGAGGGCGGCGATGAGGGCGGGCAATAGCAGCTTCATGATGGGGCCTCCTATCCTGACGGGAAAGCATAAGCCGGGAAGGGCCATCGCGCAAAGAAAACCGGGCGAAGATTGCTCTCCGCCCGGTTCTGAAGGCCTGATCCCGTGCGGCACCCTAGTAGGTCAGGCGGGCGCCGATCACGTAGCGTGCACCGTACTCGTCATATTGCGAGAGGCGGTTTTCGGACCCGAAATAGTAGTATTCCGGCTCGTCAGTGAGGTTCTTGCCTTCGACGAAGACCTGGAGATTGTCGTTCACGTCATACTTGGCGGACGCTTCGACGCTGAGGTGATCGCTGGTGTAGCGGTCGAGATTCGTGCCGAAGAGTTCATCCAGATAGTCGTCCCGGAAATTGGCCGAGACGCGCAGATCCCAGGGGCCCCGATCATAGCCGATGGAAGCGTTCCAGATCAGGTCGTTCTGCTTGAGCAGCGGCACATCGCGCGTGGTCAGCGGATCGTCCTCGTCCGGCACGGAGGCTTCGGAGTCGGCGATGGTGACGTTTGCGGAAACCAGGAAGCCTTCCCAGAAACCGCCGAGGAAATCGAGCTGCTGGACATAGTTCAGTTCGATACCCTTCACCGTCGCGCTGTCGCCGTTCACATAGGTGAAGACCTCTTCCACCGTGTCCGGCAGCAGCGAGGTGTCGACCGATCCCGGCACATCGCCGATGTCGTAATTGGCGCCGAAGATCGGATTGGAGATTTCCTTGTAGAACACGCCGGCCGACAGGACGGACAGCTTGGTCGGATAGTATTCGATCGAGAGGTCGAAATTGTCGGCTTCATATGGATCAAGGGCCGGATTGCCCATCTCGGCTTCGTCACGGTCATCGTTCAGGGCGATGGTCGGACGCATTTCGCCAAAGGCCGGCCGCACGATCGAGGCATAGTAGGCGGCCCGCCCGATCAGATTGTCGGAGAAGGCGTATTTCAGGTTCACGCTGGGCAGGACGTTTGTGTAGTCGTCGTCGTATTTGCGCTTCGTGACATTGGCCGGGTCGTCTTCCTCGAAGAAGATGTTGCCGGTTGCCGAGACATCGGTGGCCTCGACGCGGACACCGGCGACGAGGGTGAGATCGTCGAACTGGAACGTCCCCATGCCGTACCCGGCCAGGATGGTTTCCTCGATCGTGTAGTCACCCGAGAGGCTGTCGAAATTCGTGCCGTCCTCGTCCAGCTCGTCCGCCGTAAACGTGCCGCGCAGGGCACGGGTCAGGCCGGCGCTCGGCCACTGGTACATCGGATTGTTCATGCGCCAGCCGGAAATCTGGCTGTTGGCGGTGATGTAGTCCGTCAACAGGACATCATCGCGTTCCCAGATCATCAGGTTCTGGTCACGCACCTTTTCGCGGTCACGAACCTTGACGCCCATCTTCCAGGTGACCGGCGTGCTGCCGATGGAAGACTCATTGGTGAGATCGAGCTTGTAGGCCCATTCGGTGTCTTCGTTGATCGTGAATTCCTGCTCGAACGCATCCATTTCATAGTTGGACGGATCATAGAGGAAATCGACGCCGGTTCCGCTGAGGCGGGGCTTTTTCGGATCGGAATTATCCCAGACAATGATCGCGTCCCCATCCATGTCATCGGAGCGGAAGGCGACGTCGTGATTGTTGGAATCGTCTTCTTCGGCATAGGCGTAGGAGACTTCGTAATCCACCGTCCAGGCACCGGCGATGGTCTGGCCGCCCAGTGCGTAGGTCTGGATCTTGCGTTCTTCCTCGCGCTGGCGGACTTCCGCGTCGACTTCGGCAAAGTTGAAGGCGAAGGAGTTGCCGTCAATGGCGACGCCTTCTTCGGCAAGGTCGCGGAACTCGAACTTGTTGCGGACCTCGTCATCCTTGTACTGGTTGAACAGGGTGCGCAGATAGAGTTCCGTGTTCTCGGTCATGCGGTAGTCGACATTGAAGACGAGGCCGAGACGCTCGCGGGTCAGGTCGTACCAGCGCATTTCATAATCATCGTTGGGGACATAGGCGTTGAGGTCGTCATCGAAGCCCCATTCGCCGATCTCGTTATTGTGGGCTTCGATGCCGAGGCTCTGATAGTTGACCGAAGCGGCGATGCCGAGCTTTTCGCCGAACACGTTGGAATAGGTCAGCGTGGCTTTCGGGGAGAGGTCTTCGGTGATCTCATTGTAGGAGCCTTCGACCTTGGCGCGGATGAACTGGCCATCGCGGTCGAATGCGGAAATGGTCTTCAGGTTGATGACGCCGCCAATCGTGTCGGCATCCACGTCCGGGGTGAGGGATTTCTGAACCTCGATACCGTCCAGAAGGTCTGACGGCACTCCGTCCAGAAGGACGCCGCGGCGGTCTTCCGGGGACGGGGTGCGTACGCCGTTGATCGTGGCCGAGATCAGGTCTGTGTTAATGCCGCGGATCGAGACATAGCGGCCTTCGCCCTGGTCGTTCTCGATGGAGAGACCGGCCACGCGGGCCAGCGAGTCCGCCACGGTCGTGTCGGGGAAGTTGCCGAGGCCGTCTGAATCGATGACCGAGATCAGGGCGTTGGAGGCGCGCTGCTGGTTGATGGCGCCCGCCTGGGCGGCGGCAGAGCCGACCACGAGGATGTTGTCGAGATACCGGACATCGCGGCCGAGACGGATGCTGAAATCGGTTTCGCCCGACACGTTGACCGTATCGGTGACCGTGTCCGCGCCGACATAGGAGACAGTCAGCGTATAGTCACCCGCCGGAACATTGGCGAACCGATAGGCGCCGAACCGGTCGGCAGCGGCCGTGCGGCCGAGTTCCTCGATGGTGACAATGGCGCCTTCCAGGGCCGCATCGCCGGAGGCATCGGTGACGGTGCCTTTCAGGATGTCGGCGCTGGCGGCCTGTGCGAGCACCGCGGTGGCGGCCCCCAGCATGAAGAGTTTGCGGGACGGGTGGGTCATCGGAATCATCCTTGCTCTGGCAATCCGTATCAAGAAGCCGGCGCTTCAAAACTGCGGCCACGTCCCACGCCAGAGTTACGGTTGAGTGACAGCTGTGTAATGTTTTCGTGACGGTCCGTGATTTCGCGTGGAAATCGGGCCGATGGCTGCAGGCGGGGACAGTTTCGTGCCTTTCCTGCAACACACCATTGGGGGCATCCGGCCCGGAACACGGCAGCGCCGGGGAATCAGGC
The DNA here is from genome assembly GCF_017792385.1 of Hyphomonas sp. Classification (NCBI taxonomy): domain Bacteria; kingdom Pseudomonadati; phylum Pseudomonadota; class Alphaproteobacteria; order Hyphomonadales; family Hyphomonadaceae; genus Hyphomonas; species Hyphomonas sp. Next base: position 2,268,207 of record NZ_CP051230.1, read on the forward strand.
GCATCAGACCGGCGCGCGAATCCGACAGGGATCCAGCCATGGCAGGATAGCGGGACTGACAGGAGCCCGTGATGTCTTCAAAGGTCCAGATACAGCGGCAAATGCGCCAGATCCGTCTGGCCCGGCTGTCGGGGCTGAGCCTGCTGGATGCGGCGGCGCGCGCCGGACTGAGCCGAAGCTCGGCGTGGCGGATGATTCGCGCGCACGGGCTGGACGATCCCGAACGTCCGCTGGAACGCCAGCGCCTGTCGCTGAGCGAGGCCCATGACCGCATCGCCGACCGCGTTGCAGACCCCGCCACCCCGGCGGAGGAACTGGCCAGTCTGAGCGGCGTGCTGATCCGGCTGGCCGGCGAAATCCGGCGGCTGGATATGGCGGCCGCGAAACTGGAAGAGGATGCAGATGTACGGCTTGCCGGATCCGGCCAAACGGAGACCCCCGAAGATGACCCGGATGACGAGTACTCCGCCGCTGCCGAGCAGCGCCGGCTGGACGCCCTGGCAGCCAGCCTTCAGACAAAGGGCGCGCCATGCTGTGACGAGCGGGGATTGGCGGGGGATGACGGCCGGGGAGCGCAGCCTGGTGAGCCAGAATCCCTGGCTGGCTGCGGCCCGCGATATTCAGGTGCCGCCGCAGGCGGGCTGGCGGACATTCGTGTTCATGGGCGGACGCGGCGCTGGGAAGACACGGGCGGGGGCCGAATGGCTGCGCTGGTCGATTCTGCATGGCGGGTGCCGCCGGGCGGCCCTGGTGGGCCCGGCGCTGCACGATGTACGCGAGGTGATGATCGACGGGCCGAGCGGCCTGAAATGGATCGAGCCGCTGAAGAGCCGCCGTCCGACCTATTCGCCGAGCCGCCGCCTGTTGAGGTTTGACAATGGCGCGGAGGCGCATGTCTTTTCCGCCGAGGATCCGGACAGTCTGCGCGGCCCGCAATTCGATGTCGCCTGGTGCGATGAGGTGGCGGCCTGGCTGCGCGGGCAGGCGGTGTGGGACACGCTGCAAATGGGGTTGAGACTGGGCGATGCGCCGCGGGTCATGGCGACCACGACACCGCGCCCCACACCCTTTTTCACCGGATTGCTGAAGGGCGCCGATACGCTGGTTCGGCGCACCAGCATGGCCGAGAATGTGGACAATCTGTCGGACGGGTTCGTGTCGGCAATGATGGCGGCCTATGGCGACAGCGCCCTGGCGCGGCAGGAAATTCATGGCGAGCTTCTGGAAGATCCGGACGGCGCCCTGTTCCGCCGGCAGATGATTGATGCGGCGCGGGTGGACGCGCCGCCCATGATGGAAGATGTGATCGTGGCCGTGGACCCGCCGGCCAGCAGCGGCCCGGCCGCCGATGCGTGCGGCATCATTGCGGCCGGCGTGCGCGCGGGCGTTTCCTATGTGCTGGCGGATGCGTCCGCACCGGGGCTGAAGCCGCTGGATTGGGCCCGGCGCGCCGTGGCGGTGAGCCGCGAAGTGGGCGCGCGGGAAATCATCGCCGAGGCCAATCAGGGGGGAGAGATGGTGCGGCAGGTTCTGGAAAGCGCCGGGGTGGATGTGCCGGTGCGCCTTGTGCGGGCACGCCTCGGCAAGCGGGCACGGGCGGCGCCGGTGGCGACATTGTACGAACAGGGACGGGTGGCCCATGTCGGCCTGCTGCCCGAGCTGGAAGACCAGATGTGCCGGTTCGGCGCGGAAGGCTTTCGCGGCTCACCCGACCGGGTGGATGCCCTCGTCTGGGCCATCTGGGCCCTCGCCCTGGACGGCGCCGGGCCATGGGTGCGGGTGTTGTGAGAGCGTATTTCCAATCGAGAGTCCGGTAGCCCCCCTCTAACTCCCCCCTTTCAGGGGGGAGAACGGCCCTCGAGCAAGGCGGCTGCTGTCTGCGTTCCTCCCCCTGCAAGGGGGAGGACAGGTGGGGGTCCTGCCGGACTATCCTCTGCTTTTCCGGATCAACTCAATTTCCTGCCGGGTATGGTCTCCCACGGCTTCGAGGGATTCATCTATCCATGAGACCGGAATGCGCAGAACCGTGATGCCGCGCTCTGCCAGAAAAGCATCGCGGCGGGCGTCGTATACAGGGTCGTGCCAGTCGCCATCGACTTCGATGGCGAGTTTGAGGGAGGGGCAGTAATAGTCGAGGAAATAGGGACCGGCGGGATGCTGGCGCCGAAAGGACACGCCCATCTGTTTCCGGCTGAGGAGCAGCCAGACTTTCTGTTCGGTCTTCGAGGCGGACTGGCGAAGCGCACGAGCGCGACGTGTGTGTTCAGGCGTGCGCGTGAACTTGTTCGCCACACTCTATCCCCCCGTACGAAAGGCCTTGCGTCCGAAATAGGCGTTCTTGGGGGCGGGGGGCGTGTCGTCGGGTTCGGGGGTGTCGTCCACGGTTTCGGCGGGTTCTGCCGGGGCGGGATGGGTGCCGTTCATCAGGCCACGGATCCAGGCGCAGGCGGCGCCGGCGGTGGAGACTTCGAGGTCCGGTACGGAACGGTCCATGCGGCGGGCGAGCTGGCGCGCCTGGTGGGCGGTCAGGGATTTCAGGGTTGTCTCGAACAGGTCCGGGCCGACCGTGTCGCGCAGATCCTTCATGTCGTCCGTGGTCTGACCGGCCGACACCATCAGCTTCTTGACAAGCAAGGAGGTGGCGGCGGCGAAATCCTTTTCGCCGAGCCGGTCAAAGCGCTCGCGCCGGGCCAGCAGTGATTCCAGAGCCTTTGCGCTGGGGGCGGTGTCGGCGTCGCTCATTGAATTTTCTCCCGCACTTCCTTCAGCAGGCTCTCGATGATGCCGAGCGCCTCGCCGGGCCATTTGGCCTGCAGGGTCGGTTCCGGGCCGAGCTCGATCGGGTTGGTGGCAAAACCCTGCTTCATCGGGATGACTGTGTTGAACATGGTGAATTCGGTTTCCTTGGCGCTGGCGGCCTCGCGCATGGCGTTCAGGACGACCTGTTGGTGCGGCGTGCCGTCATAGCGGGTGGCCAGCACACAGGGCAGGTTCTCGATGTCACGGCCGCGCAGATTGCGCATGATGTCGCCGGTGAACAGGTCGAGGCCGAGCGTGGACATGAAGTCCGGAATGGTGGGTACAATGATCAGGTGGCTGGCGGCCAGAACGGTTTCCGTCATCACCGAGATGCCGGGCGGGCAGTCGCACAGGATGATGTCGTAATCGGCCTTCAGCTTTTCGAAATCATCACGCATGCGGCGGCCGACCTGGCCCTGCAGCGCTTCCATGGAATAGCCCTTGGCGGTCAGTTCGTAGATCAGCTCGCGCTCGGTCTTGCGCAGGCGCGGCGAGGAGGGGATCAGGTCCAGCTCCAGCGGCTTGCCATTATAGGTGACATCGGAGGCATCGGTGACGATGAATTCGGACAGGCGCTTGTGCTCGCCGGCGAAGAAATTCTCCAGCAGCCAGTCGGAAATGGTCACATAGTCATTGATCGCCTGGAACAGGTGTTCATCGCCCTCATGGCCATAGACGAGCAGCGAGGCATTGGCCTGGGTGTCGAGATCGACGACAAGCGTGCGGAATCCATTCGCGGCGAAGGCTTCCGCAAGGCTGACACATGTCGTGGTCTTGCCGACCCCGCCCTTGGAGTTGGCGATGGAAATGACTCGTGCCGACATTCTGTTAGCTCCTTTGCCCCTGACCGAATGGCGAAAAAGCAGATTTGGGCCCTTATGGCTATGGGCGGAGCGCAAGAAAATACAGGGAAAATACCGGGTTAATCCTCAACTTTTCGAGATTAGCAGGCTGATTTTCCGGGGTTTTTCCAAACTGAATCCGAAGGGGGCTGGCGGCATTTAATTTCAGGGCATCGCAGGAAACGGAGCCCCGCCCCCCATGAACCCGATCTGGCCCTTCAGCCGCCGCCCGCGCGAGGCGAAATCCGCGCTGCCTTTGGTAGCGGTCACCGAAATCGGCGCAGCCCGCTGGGGCAGCCGGGAGGGCGCGGCCCTGACGCGGGACGGATACCTGGCCAATGCGGTGGATGTGTCCGGGCTGGACGGCGTGGTTGAGGGCTATGGCCTTGATGGAGTGCATTCGGTGCGCGCGGCGCTGGAGCCGCTGAAACTGGCCTATGGGTTTGACTGCGTGGAGCGGGGCGGCGCGCTGGCATTCCGGATGGCGGATGAGGGCGCGGTTCTGGATATGGCAGCAGACGCTCTGGTCGAGACGGGGGCGCAGCGCACACGCGGCCTGCTGGACAAGGCACCGGCGCGGGTGCGGCTGACGCATGTCGATCTGGAGACGGACTACCAGCCGGGGCTGGCCGAGGCACGATTGGCGGGCGGCGATCCAAGGCTGGTACAGGATGTGAGCCTGCCATTGGCGCTGGGAGCGAGCCGGGCAGAGGCAGTGGCCGGGGCCTTGCTGGAGGCCGCCGCGCACGGGGAGAGTCTTGCCTGCGAATTGCCGCTGTCGGCGTTGGCACTGGAGCCGGGAGATGGCGTGCGCTTCGGGAGCGGACCGGTCTGGCGGATCCGGGATATGGTGGACCGGGGCGGCGTGCGGACGCTGACCTGCCGGGAAGAGTTGACGGCGATGAGCAGAGTGCGGGCCGGGCAGGCCGGCAGCGCGCCGCCAGAGGCGCCGGTGTTTGGCGACGTGGATCTGGTCATCATGGATGCGCCGCACCTGCCCGAATATGACGGTGGGAGCGGGCCTTTGCTGGCGGCCTGGGCCGATCCGTGGCCGGGGGAAGTGGTGGTGCTGGCTGGTCTGGCAGAGGACGCGCTGGGGGAAGTGGCACGGCTGGACCGGCCTGCGGTGATCGGGCGGCTGACCGAGGGCTGTGGGGCGGGACCGGTCGGGCGCTGGGACCGGGCGGGTGCGCTGAACGTGTTCTGTCCGGGAGGAGAGTTTGCAAGCCTGCCGGACGGACAGGTCCTGTCCGGAGGGAATGCCGCCTTGCTGGAAACCGATGCCGGCTGGGAATGTGTCCAGTTCCAGACGGCCGAACTGGTCGCGCCGGATGTCTGGCAACTGACCGGCCTGTTGCGCGGGCAGCGGGGCAGCCTGCCAGGGGCGGCGCAGACGGGCGCGCGGCTGGTCCTGCTGGACACAGCTCTGGCGCGTGCGAGCGTCGGCGGTGAAACGCTGGGCGTGGAGATGATGTGGAAAGCGGTCACGGATGACGCGGCGACGGCGCTGACCTTTGAGGATCAGGCGGGCCTGCCCTGGCCGGTCGCGCATCTGCGGCGGACGGGGGACATATTGAGCTGGACACGGCGCGGCGCGGATGTGCCGCAAAGCTGGGCCCTGCCGGAAGCGGAGAATGCGGGCCGGTTCGCAGCCGAGTTCGACACGGGTAACGGCTTTGGCGACCGCGCCAGTTTCGACACGCCCTGGACCGAATGGCCCGAGGGGGCGATTGCGGCGCGGGTGGCGGAAATGGGACCGGATGGGCGCCTTGGGCCATGGCGCAGCTTGTGAGGCGCAGCATGCATCGGGTGGCGGCGCGCAGGGCGGGCCGACAGTGTGCAGGCAGACAACAAGGAGACCCGTATGACCTTTCAGATCCGCGCGCTGCCAGAAGACCAGTTTGCCCATTTGCCCTCGCTGTCTGATGCGGACCTGGCGGCGCAGAACATCCAGAAGCGTCTCGTGGATGCCCAGCCCGGCTATCCCTGCCGGGTCAGCCTGCAGGATGCGGAGATCGGAGAGACGATCTTCCTGCTCAATCACTGTCATCATGATGAAGAGACGCCATACCGGTCCTGTCATGCCATATTTGTCCGCGCCGGAGCGGAGCAGGCCTTGCCGGATGTGGGTGAGGTACCCGCCTCGCTGACGCTGCGGCTGATCTCCATCCGCGCGTTCGATACTGCGCACGACATGGTGGCGGCGGATGTTGTGGAGGGCCGCGAGTTGAACACTGCAATCCCGGCCATGCTGGCGCAGAGCGGAGTTGCCTATCTCCACCTGCACAATGCGAAACCGGGCTGTTATGCCGCCCGCGTTGATCCGGTAAGGTAATCTCCGGGTTTCAATACGTTGCGGGAGCGCCTAACTGTGTGCGGATAGCAGATTCGCAGACAGAAGGATTGCCCGCCCTTGGCCATGGACCCGTACAAAGTGCTCGGCGTGTCGCGCTCGGCCAGCGAGGCCGAGATCAAGAACGCTTACCGGCAAAAGGCAAAAGCCCTGCATCCGGACCTGCATCCGGATGACAAGGCCAAGGCCGAGGAGTTCAAGCGGGTCTCGCAAGCCTGGGATATTCTGGGCGACAAGGACAAGAAAGCCCAGTTCGACCGGGGCGAGATTGACGGCGACGGTAATCCGACCGGGTTCGGCGGCGGGTTCCCGGGGGGCGGCGGCCCCGGTGGCGCTTCGTATCGCTGGGAGTCACGCAGTGGCAATCCGTTCGGCGGGGCGCAGGGCGATCCGTTCGAGGATATCCTGTCCGGCATGTTCGGCGGCGGCCGGTCGCGCCGCGGCGGCCCCGTCAAGGGGCGGGACGTGCGGTATCGGGTGACCATTGATTTCGCGGATGCCGTGACCGGTGCCCGCCGGCGCATGACCATGGCGGACGGCACCGCGCTGGATGTGAACATTCCGGCGGGGATTGAAACCGGCCAGACGCTGCGCCTGAAGAGCCAGGGCGAACCCTCGCCGAATGGCGGTGCGCCCGGCGATGCGCTTCTGGAAGTGGAAGTGAAGCCCAGCACGGTCTGGGAACGCGACGGCAAGGACCTTCGAATGAAGGTGCCGGTTGATCTGAAGACGGCGATCCTGGGGGGCAGTGTCGAGGTGAAGACGCCCTCCGGCCCGGTGACGCTGAAAGTCCCGGCCGGATCAAACACCGGCTCGCAACTGCGGTTGCGCGGCAAGGGGGTCCAAACCTCCACGCCGGGAAATCTCTATGCCCGGCTGGAAATAGTGCTCGATGATCCGAAGGATGACGGCCTGAAGGCGTGGGCAGAGTCCCACTAGGAACGTCTAGGCAATTGCCAGATCGAACAGGTCGCCATCCAGATCAAAGGCCGTGAATGGTCCTTCGAAGGGTTCAGGCGCGGCGATCAGGTAGCCCTGCATCTCTTCACAGGACAGGCTGGCCAGCGTGTGCGCCTGGTCTTCTGTCTCGACCCCTTCTGCCACCACCGGAATGTCCAGGCTGTGGGCCAGATGGATGATGGCCTCGATAATCGCCCGCGATTTGGAATCCATATTGATCGTCGCGACGAAGGACCGGTCGATCTTGATGCGGTCGAACGGGAATTCCTGGACATAGCTCATCGAGGAATAGCCGGTGCCGAAATCATCCAGCGAAATCTTTATGCCGAGGGCTTTCAGTTCGAGCAGGATGCTGGTGGCCAGCTGGGTGTTGTGGATGATCGCCGTTTCCGTGATCTCCAGTTCGAACCGGGCCGGGTCCAACCCGGTTTCCTCGAGTGCGGAGCGCACATGGAATATGATATCCGGATCCATCAACTGGCGCGCTGACAGATTGACCGCCACGCTCTCGTCTCCTTGCCAGCGGCTGGCTGCGCGGCAGGCGGCATGAATAGTCCAGCGGCCGATCTCGACGATCAGCATGCTCTGCTCCGCCAGCGGAATGAACTGGTCAGGGCCGACAAGTCCGACGCCCGGACGATTCCAGCGGATCAGCGCCTCACGGCCAACGACCGCGCGGGTGGCGGAACTGACCTTGGGCTGGAAGTAGAGCACGAATTCGTCGTTCCTGACGGCGTCGTGAAGGGCGCGTTCCAGATTGCGCTGCTCCACCTGTTGCTTGTGAAGGTCTGCATCATAGGCACGCACGCAGCCCCGGCCGGCCGCCTTGGCCGAATAGAGTGCCCGGTCTGCATAGGTCAGGATGCGGGCGGCATTCTTGGCATTTGGCGGTACGAAGGTCAGCCCGATGCTGCCGCCACTGTTCAATGTTCGGCGCCCCATGGCGAGTGGTTCGGAGATTGCAGACAGGATCCTGTCCGCCGTGTCCTGAATTTCCTCTGCGGAGGCGCGGCCGCGTACGAGGACCGCAAATTCGTCTCCGCCAAGTCGTGCGACCGTGTCGCGTTCGTCGATCTCGCTCGAGATGCGGCGACCGATCGCCTTCAGGAGGGAGTCGCCGGCTCCATGGCCGAACTGGTCATTGACTTCCTTGAACTCGTCCAGATCGATGATCATGACGGCGAGACCAAAACGATCTCCCTGCGTGTCCTGCATGGCGTGTTCGAGCGCCATGTTGAACGCGACCCGGTTGTGCAGCCCGGTCAGGGAGTCGCGATAGGCCAGTGTGCGGACCTTGGCTTCCGCGCGCACGCGCTGGGTGATGTCGCGGACGGCGAAGACGATGAAGGTCTCGTCCTTTTCCTCGACACAGCGGCTGGAGACCACGGCGATCATTTCCCGTCCATCCTCGAACCGGATACGGCGTTCACCAAACTCGCGGTTTTCGAGCAGGTTCAACTCGTCATCCTGAAACTGCAACAGGTCCTGGATGTTGCGGCCACGAAAGTCCGGAAGCTGCCCTTCGGACTGGAAGAGGTCCAGATCGTGCAAATTCTTCAGGTCGGAAATCCGCTCGCTGAACAGCACCCGCGCCGATGTGTTCGTGTTGATGATCTCGCCGGTCCGGGACACGACAAACAGACCTTCGCTGCTGGCGTCAGCCAGTACCGACAGTTTGCGGGTTTCCTTGGAGCGCATCCGCTCGAATTTGGAATCCAATCCGGCGGCGAGCACCGACAGGATGACGATCACTGCCATGGCACCGGCAATGATGATGCTGAGCAGGCCGGTGGCCAGCTGCCAGGAAGGCGTTTCAACGCCGCGGACCGGGATCATCGTGGTGCCGGACGCGCTGATGAAGTGAAGCGCCAGGACCGCGAAGACACTGGTGATTGTGGAGATGGTGACGTTGCGAGGTATCTTGGGGTTCGAGCCGACGAGATAGGTGGCTGTGTAGAACATGAAGCTGAGCAGGATCGCCGATGTGATCGTCACGCGATCATATTCGATGATGGCGGACGCGTTCAGGGCGGTCATGCCATAGAAATGCATTCCGGCGACAGACGCGGTCGCGATGGCGCCGCTGATCAGGCGGATGATGGCATCGGCCTTCACGCTGAGGACGAGCGCGGTGATCACGAAACCGGTCACCACCATGGCGGCAGACAGCAGGGTGCGCCATCCGTCGAACACGACGTCGAAACCGGGCTGGTATCCCAGAAGCGCGATGAAGTGTGTGGCCCACACGCCCAGGCCGACAACCGTACCGGCGGCGATGGCCCAGAGAATTGTGTAGAACCGCTTCACGGCCTGATGGCTGCGCTTGTAGATGATCAGGGAGCAGCAATTGCTGAAGGCCAGCACGAAGAATGCCGCCAGAACATGAGACAGATCATGTTCGGTCGCAATGCAATTGAATACTTCGTACATGGGCAGACTTCCGTTCTTGCAGGAATGTCGTGCAATTGATTGCGTTACCAAAATACAAAGTGCACTGCAGGCAAGGTAAGGATTGGGTAAACCGGGGCGAACGCGCCGTGCCGCAACCGCCAATCTTGTTCCTGTAATGATCACTGCAGAATGGGGCCGGATTGCCTGCCGGGGATGTCTGGTTGCTGACGAGCCAAGGTTAACAGGAAAGCGGAATCCGTTGACCATTCAGTCGCAAACGGCCGTTTACCTGCACCCTACAGAGGTGCGCTCAGGTCCGGACATTTCTGCCTTGCGTGGAGGGCGAGACAATCAGGGGTCGCGAATTTCGCTTTCCCGCAGACGTGGCGCGGTTTATAATGGGCGCAGGTCTTGTAGGAAACCACCATGCTGGGCCATCTGCGCCAGATTGTACGTTCAAGGACAGTCCCGGACTTATATGAGCGAACGGTTGACGCCCTCGCCGGCATTGGCCTGACCCGTGTCTATTTCCAGGGTCCGATTGGCAATGACCGGTCGATCACGCGACATACGACGAATTTCGGCTTTCCCGATCTGTGGGCGAAGACCTATGAGCTGAACTGGCAGGCGCATGACCCGTTCCCGGATGCGGCGGCGCGATATCCCGGACCGATGTACTGGCATCGGCTGCCACCTTCCGTCGTGCTGACCGAAGGCGAACTGGCCTATCTGGACTTCCTGAAGACGAACCGGATGGAGCGGGGGCTCTGCATGCTGCAATATGGCAATGCCACGCGCGTGGGCCTGATTGCTGCGAGCACAGACCCGGACGGGCCGGAAGTGGAAAGCGTTGATCGTGAATTCTTCCAGTTCGTGGGCATGGTCTCGTTCACACGGTTCTGCCAGCTGGTGACCATGGACCCGGACCTGCCGACACCGCTGTCCGGCCGTGAGCTGGATGTGCTGTACTGGATGGCACAGGGGCGCAGCAATGGCGCCATCGCCGATGTGCTGGGCATCCGGCAGGAGACGGTGAACACATATGTCAAACGGGTCTTTGCCAAGCTGGGCGTGTTCGACCGGACATCGGCCGTGATGGAGGGCGTGCGCCATGGCCTCGTCATCGTGTCGGACCCGATTGCCGAACTCGTCGCCGACCAGATGCGGACGAAGCGTCCGACAGGAAGCTGATCCGGGCGCATTTTCCTTGATATGATCCGCACCCGGCGGCATCATGCGCCGGTGGGGGGAGGTGCGGATGATCGACAGATTCAAGGCCATGCTGGAGGCGCAGTCATTGCTGGACTTGCGCGAGAGCGCCGTGGCGGCGTTCGGGGCGCTGGGCGTACCGCGCGTATTGTGCGTTTCTCCGGTGGGACTGGACCGATCGGTCGGGCGTTCCCTGACGAATGCGGGATTTCCGCTCGCATGGGAGACCGCCTATCGGGAGGGCCGGCGCATGGATGACCCGCTGCCGGATATTTCCGTCCGGATCGGCGAGGCGTTTCTCTGGCACCGCCTGCCATCGGATGTCGTGCTGAACCGGGAAGAGGCCTCGTATCTGGCGGACCTGTCCGGATGGCAGATGGCAAAGGGCGTGTGCGTCGCCACCTACGGGCCGGCGGCGCGGGTCGGCTTTGTCGCGGCAAGTTCAGTGTCGGGGGAGGACGATCTGGACGGGCTGGACCTGTCGCTGTTCCAGATCGCCGCGGAGACGGCCTATCTGAGATATTGCCAGCTGGTCTCTGCAGAACTGAACTATGAAATGAACCTGTCGAGCCGTGAACTCGATGTGCTCCACTGGATGGCACAGGGCCGGAGCAATGCAGCCATTGCCGACATTCTCGACCTGAAGCCGGAGACGGTTGGCACCTATGTGAAGCGCATCTTCGCCAAGCTGGATGTGTTCGACCGCACCTCGGCGGTGATGAAGGGCGTCATGCGCGGCCTGGTCATCGCGTCCGACCCGTCCATAGAGGCCGAGGCACAGGCCCGGCGGGCCCGGCGGCGGCGCGCCTGAGCCGCGTGCCCGCATCTTCGCCAATCGCAGCCTGAACCGATCTGACCGAAAGTGTTCACTTGGTATTCAGAGCCTGATGCCTATACAGCCATGTCATGAGACGGATTCCTGCCCTTCTTCTGGCCCTCGGCCTTGTGGTGACGCCCCCGGCGGTCGCCCAGGACTGGCGTAACCAATGGTCGCCGGGCCAGGCCCGCGATTCGGTGCGCCAGGGCAAGACCGTGCCGCTGAGCCAGATTTTCCAGAAGCTGCAACGCGAATATGGCGGTTACCAGCTGGGCGCGGACCTGTATGACAATGGCGGCAAACCGCAATACAAGGTCGACTGGATGACCGGGGATGGCCGCAAGATGCGCTTCACGGTGGATGCGCGCACGGGCGCGATCCTTGACCGGCGCGGGGCATGACCCGACAGTGACACTTTAGTTCGGAAGGACGTTTGCATGCGTATCCTGGTAGTTGAAGATGATTCCGACCTGCGTCGCCAATTGGCGGACGTCCTGTCGCAGTCGGGCTATGCCGTGGATCTGGCCGCCGACGGCGAGGATGGCCACTTCCTGGGCGACACCGAACCCTATGATGCGGTGATCCTGGATCTCGGCCTGCCGAAGATGGATGGCGTCAGCGTTCTCAAGAAGTGGCGCGCCGACGGCAAGTCCTTCCCGGTCCTGATCCTGACGGCGCGGGATTCCTGGAGCGAGAAGGTGGCCGGCTTCGATGCCGGCGCAGATGACTATCTGACCAAGCCCTTCATCACCGAGGAATTGCTGGCCCGTCTGCGGGCGCTGCTGCGCCGGGCGGCCGGGCATTCGGCGGCGACGCTGGAGGCCGGCAAGCTGGTGGTCGACACCCGTGCGGCCCGGGCCAGCGTGGCCGGAGAACCGGTGAAGCTGACCGCGCATGAATACCGCGTCCTGTCCTATCTGATGCACCATATGGGCCGGGTCGTGCCGCGCACCGAACTGGTCGAGCATATTTATGATCAGGATTTCGACCGGGACTCGAACACGATCGAAGTGTTCATCGGCCGCCTGCGCCGCAAGATCGGCCAGGACCGTATCCAGACCGAGCGCGGCCTGGGCTATCGCCTGGTGGTGCCGGAAGCCGAAACCCGCGTCGCCGGATAAGGCCTGCGCGGCGCCGGAGCCCGGATCATGAGCGACAGCGCCCCTGACTCCCCGACATTGATGGATCGCTGGACGCGCCTGTCGCTGGCGCGCCGCATCATGCTGGCAGCAGCCATCTGGGGCCTGGTGGTGCTGGTGGGTGGCGCGCTCGCGCTGTCGGCCGTCTATCGCGCACAGACCCTCAGCCTGCTGGAAGAGGATCTGGAGCAGACGCTGGTGGGCCTGACGCGGGAGATGACCCGCGAGGAGGCCTTTCTGGAAGATGGCCGCGTGACCGATGCCCAGCGCGAGTTCTTTCTCGGTGATGTGCGGTTTCGCACCCAGTATTCCGGACGCTACTGGGCCATTGTCGGCGTCAGTTCGGATGGCGAGATCAATGGCGACATCCGCTCGCGCAGCCTGTGGGACGAGCCGGTGCCGCTGGACGAGGATCAACTCGCCCGCACCCTGTCGCACCCGGGCACGACGGAGTTCGGGGATTTCCGCTTTGTGGGCCCCGCCGGCCAGCGTGTGCGGGTCGCTTCGCGCGCCATCCTGATCCAGAACCGGGAAACGCCGCTGATCCTGGTGGCGGCTGCTGACCGTGCGGCCAATGATGCCGCGGCCACGCGCTTTCGCAGCCTGTTGCTGGGCACGATGATTGCCCTGTTCGGCGGAGTGTTTGCGGCCATGGTGGCGGCGATTTCCTTTTCGCTGCGCCCCTTGCGCCGCATCGGGGATGATATTGCCGAAGTGCGCGAAGGTATGCGGCAGAAACTGTCGGAAGACTATCCGGCCGAAGTGCGCCCGCTGGCGGATGAACTGAACAAGCTGCTGGATCATAACCGGCAGGTTGTGGAGCGCGCGCGGACCCATGTCGGCAATCTGGCCCATGCGCTGAAGACGCCACTGGCCGTGCTGCGCAATGAGGCAACAGGCGACACGCAACTGGACGATGTGGTGCGCCGCCAGTCCGAGAGCATGCAGACCAATGTCGAGCATTATCTGAAGCGGGCTCAGATGGTTGCGCGGGCCCAGACGCTGGGCGCGAGGACGGAGCTGCGCCCGGTCGTGGACGGCATCGCCCGCATGCTGAACCGACTCTATGATGCCAGGGGCGTCAACGTGTCCGTTGACGGCGGGGTGGGCGCCGTGTTCCGGGGAGAGAAACAGGATCTCGAGGAAATGGTCGGCAATCTGATGGAAAACGCCTGCAAATGGGCCGGTAGCGAAGTGCTGGTGCGCGTGCGCGACACGGCGGCGGCGCTGACCATTGATGTCGAGGATGATGGCAAGGGCCTGACGCCGGAAGAACGCGCCGGAGCGCTGAAGCGCGGTGTGCGCCTCGACGAGACAACGCCCGGCAGCGGGCTCGGCCTGTCCATCGTGAAGGAACTGGCGGAGTTGCATCGCGGCAGCCTGGAACTGGGCGATGCCGGGCTGGGCGGCCTGAAGGCAAGCCTGAGGTTTCCCAAGACATGAGGCGGACAAATCTGATCATTTCGGTGGCCTGTCTGGCCGTGGCCATTGGCGGATACCTTCTGGTGGGCTCCCCCGGCATGGGTGACCAGCCGATGGCGGACCGGCAAGCCGGCCTGATGGAAAAGGTGCGCACCGATCCGCAATCGCTGACCCCTGCCGAGACGCTGTCGCGTCTCGAGGCGACGGTGAAGGAACGGCCGGACGATCCTCAGCCGCACTATTTCATCGGCGAAATCCTGCGCGCCGAAGGCCGCACATCCGACGCGGCGCGGGCCTATCAGTCCGCCCTGCGGCGGGACGAGACCTTCGTGCCGGCCCTGCTGGCACTGGCGGATTCCCTGGTCGATCTGAACAATGGCGCGGTCTCGCCGGAGGCAACCCGCCTGTTCGCCAAGGCCTACGAACTGGACGAAACGCAGGTCCGCGCCGGCATGTGGGCGGCCATGGGCGCCGCGCAGGCCGGGGACCAGGAAAAGGCCGAACAGGCCATGCGCTATATCTATTCCCGCCTGCCGGAAGACGACCCACGCCGCGAGCGCTTTGCACCAATGATCGAGGCGCTCGGCCAGGCAGAGAGCGCGACGCCGGACGCCGAATAAGGCAGGCTGCATCTGCCGCACTCCCCAAGCGAAGCGGGGATGCCTATAAGAAAGCGCATGAGAGCCCGAACGAGACGACTTTACATGTTTGGCATTGCGGCCCTGCTGCTTCTGGCAGCGGCGGCGCTGGCATTTCTGGCCCTGCGCGAGAATGCGAACCTGTTCTACACGCCCGAAATCCTTGCCGAGAAAGGCCAGCCGGAAGACGGCAAGATGGTGAAGGTCGGTGGCTGGGTCGAGCCAGGGTCGCTGGCCTATTCCGATGACGGGGCGACCATGATCTTTACCGTGATCGACAACAGCCCGCACACGATCCGCGTCAGCTATACAGGCATAGCGCCCGACCTGTTCCGTGAAGGCCAGGGTGTGGTTGCCACGGGACAGTTCGGGCCCGGCGGACACTTCACGGCCCGGCAGATTCTGGCCAAGCATGACGAGAATTATCAGCCGCGCGAGCTGAAACCGCTGGACGCGGCCGGATGATCGAGGCTGGTCATTTCGCGGCCTTTCTGGCGCTGGCAGCGGCGCTGGCGCAGGGCCTGTTCGGCCTGACCGGGCAAAGGCGGCTGGCCGGTCTGGCGGCCTATGGCGGCTTTGCCGTGATGACCCTGTCCTTCGCCACGCTGATCATTGCGTTTGTGCGCTCGGACTTCTCCGTGGCGCTGGTGGCGAACAATTCCCACACGCTGAAGCCGATGCTGTACAAGGTCGCCGGGGCATGGGGAAACCATGAAGGGTCGATGGCGCTGTGGTGTCTGGTGACGCTCGGGTTCGGCGCCGCCGGGGCGGCCTGGATGCGGACGGGGCGGGACGTGCTGGAAGCCCGCGCGCTGGGCATTCAGGGCCTGCTGGGCGTTGGCGCGCTGGCCTATCTCCTGTTTGCCTCGTCCCCCTTCCTGCGGCTCGATCCGGCTCCGTTCCAGGGAGTCGGCCTCAATCCGCTGCTTCAGGATCCGGCGCTGAGTTTCCATCCGCCGATGCTCTATCTCGGCTATGTGGGATATTCCTTCGTGTTTGCCCTTGCCGCAGCCGGCCTGATGGAAGGGCGGATCGATGCCGTCTGGGCGCGGGAGGCGCGCCGCTGGTCTCTCGCCGCGTTCGCGCCCCTGACGCTGGGCATCGCGCTGGGCTCCTACTGGGCCTATTACGAGCTGGGCTGGGGCGGCTGGTGGTTCTGGGACCCGGTGGAGAACGCCTCTCTGATGCCATGGCTGATCGGGGCGGCGTTGTTGCATTCGGTGGTGGTGACGGAAAAGCGCGAAGGCTTTGCGGCCTGGTCGGCGCTGCTGGCGGTGCTGGCCTTCCTGTTCTCGATCATGGGGGCGTTCCTGGTGCGGTCCGGCATCCTGACCTCCGTGCACGCCTTTGCGGTGGATCCGACACGAGGAAAGCTGCTGCTGTTCGGCCTGCTGGCCTATGGCGGGTTTGCGCTGGTCCTGTTTGCCTTGCGTGCGCCGAAGCTGACCGGCGGCAAGCCCTGGCAGCTGCTCAGCCGGGAAGGTGCGCTGATGGCCAACAATATCGTGCTGATGGTGGCGGCGCTGACTGTGCTGCTCGGCACGCTGTTCCCGCTGATCGCGGAGGCCGCCGGCCGGACGATCTCCGTGGGCGAGCCTTATTTCAATCTTACCTTCACGCCGATGCTCGGCCTGTTGCTGGTCATTCTGCCGGTGGTTCAGGCCTGGGCCTGGGGCAAGGCGGATTTGAAATCCTGGACGAAATGGGCGCTGGGCGGCGCCGGCCTCATCGCGGTCTTCCTGGCGCTTGGGGTAGGGCTTTGGAGTATTTCCATCGGCGCCGCGCTCGGCCTCGCGCTCGGCATCTGGCTGGTCTTCGGCGCGGTCTGGGAACTCAAGCGCCGGGCGGTCACGCCGGGCCGCGTGTTCCGCCTGCCGCCGCGGGTCTGGGGCATGACGCTGGCACATCTGGGGCTCGGCCTGTTCGTGATCGGCGCGGTGGTCGAAACCACGGGACGGTATGAAACAACGGTGGCGCTGGCCGAAGGCGGCTCGGCCAAGGTAATCGGCTGGACGCTGACCCTCGATCAGGTACGGGCCATCGAGGGGCCGAACTGGTATGCAGACCGCGCGGTTCTGACCGCGACGCGAGGGGGAGCGACGGCCCTGCTGACGCCGATGAAACGCTATTACCCGGCGGCGCAGATGCCGACGACGGAAACCGCGATCCACAAGACCGGCACGGGGGACCTCTATGCGGCGCTGGGAGAGCAGCGCATGGTGGAGGGCGAACCGCGCTGGGTGTTCCGGGTCTACTACAATCCGCTGATCGATCTGGTATATTTCGGGGTGATCCTGATGGCGCTGGGCGGTGTGTTCAGCCTGTGGCCAAGGCGGAAGACGTGATGAGAACCCTGTTGCTGACGCTGTTTGCGCTCTGCCTGCCGCTCCTTGCGGGGGCAGAGGATGTCGCGCTGGACGACCCCGCGCAGGAGGCCCGGGCGCAGGCACTGATGCGGGAATTGCGCTGTGTGGCGTGCGAGAATGAACCGATCTCGCAGTCGGCCGCACCGATCGCGGAAGACATGCGGGCCCGTGTGCGGGACATGATCGAGGATGGCGCCAGCGATGAAGACGTGCGGACCTGGTTCGAGGACCGGTATGGAGAATTCGTCCTGTTCCGTCCGAAGGCGGAGGGCATGGCCGGCTGGCTGCTCTGGACCGGGCCGTTCCTCCTGTTGTTGGCGGGGCTGGCCATCGGCCTGCGCATTGCCACGGGGCGCAGGGCGGCTGCCGACCCGGTCGAGCCGGAAGACGCCTAGTAGAGCCCTGCCGGGACGAAGACGGTTCCGCCAAGCCAGACAATCCACCCACCGAGCGCAATGAAGGGCCCGAATGGAATGGGCGTCTCGGCGTCTGCCTTGCGCAGCCCCATTGCCGACAGGCCAAGCACGCCGATCAGGGCCGATGCCGAGGCTATGAGCATGATGGGCGCCAGTCCGGCCCAGCCGGTCCACACGCCCAGCGCGCCGAGCAGTTTCGCGTCTCCGCGTCCGAGCCCGTCGCGGCCCCTCCACCGCCGATAGGCAACTTCCACGGCGACCAGCACGCCATAGCCGGCCAGCCCGCCGATGAAATGCGGCTGCCATGCGTCCGCCCGATGAAGCCAGACCATTGTGATGCCCAGCAGCGCGGTCAGACCGGTCAGCGGATCGGGCAGGGTCAGCGTACGGATGTCGATGACGGCCAGCGCCAGCAGCAGGCCGCCCAAGCCGAGCGTCAACAAGAGCGTGCCATCTGGCGCAAAGGCGAATGCGCTGGCCAGCACCACCAGTCCGGCACAGAACCAGAGAAACAGTGTCAGCGCATTGGGCAAGGGCGGTATCCTTCTGCCTGTCCGGGGAGCATTCGCTTCAAGAGCATTGGCCGATCCGGAAATCAACGTGCCCGCCCGTTTCAATCTGTGAGACAGGGAAGAAAGGGATGCCGACGCCGCTCCCATAACACTCGTCAGCTGGGTGGGGACGCGCTTGACGATTGCAATGGTCCGGAGCGGATGTCCTGGCAGGGACACAAGAACTCCGGTGGCGAATGCCGCAGCGCCTGAAACAGGGCCAATGCGACGCCGGCAAGAGGTGAAGGGACTTTCCCGAGAGAGTGCCGGGTGACGGAAGGGCCCCTGCCGCGTGGCGGTGAAGACGCTTCCTGATCCGATACCTTTGGTCAGCCCCAAACCGATCTTGTGGCGGAGAATGGGCGCAAAATGCGGACCGGACAAGGGGTTTTCAGTTGTTTCGGGAAAAACCTGCGGAGAATCAGGTAGGTGTATGGTGTCTGATTCGTTCATGCTCAGATTGCCGTGTGAGACCGTCAATCAAGGACGTCGGCCAGGGGGCCGCGGATTGCGGGACTGACAGACACCGGGAAATCGCCTTACTGTCTTTTAATGACCACAATGCTTGTGGCAGGTTTATGTTGGCCCACATGCCCAATAGCAGTAAATTTTTCAGTGACTTGGAGACAGTAATGAAGACAACCGGCATCTCGAGACAGGCCATGGTGGCGGCGCTGGTCGGCGCAGCAATGGTGGGCTCGGTCGCTCTGGCCCCGCAGGTCTTCAGCCCTGAAGCCGGGGCGCAGCCGATCCAGATCGAGGCGCCGCGCGGTGCGCCGCTCAGCTTTGCCGACCTGATCGAACAGGTCGAGCCCGCCGTGGTCAGCGTCAACGTTACGACCGAGCGCGAGGTCAGCCGGCTTGGCGACATGCAGCAATTCTTCGAACAATTCCGGGGCATGCCCGGCCTGGACGAGTTCATGGAGGAGCGTCGTCAGGAACAGGAAGAAGAACCGGAAACGCGCGAGGGCCGCTCCCTCGGCTCGGGCTTCTTCATTTCCCGTGACGGCTATATCGTGACCAACAATCACGTGGTCGAGGGCGCCACAGCCATTCAGGTCGTGCTGAAGGACGGGTCTGAACTGGACGCCGAACTGGTGGGCACGGATGCCCAGACCGATCTGGCCGTCCTGCGGGTCACCGAGACCGGTGAGTATCCGTTCGTGACGTTTGGCGACTCCCGTGCCATGCGCAAGGGGGACTGGGTCGTCGCGCTGGGCAACCCGTTCGGCCTCGGCGGCACGGCGACGGCGGGCATCCTGTCGGCAGACGGCCGCGAGATCGGCCCGGACAGCCCCTATACGGACTTCCTCCAGATCGATGCTTCCATCAACCGGGGCAATTCCGGCGGGCCGACCTTTGACCTGAACGGCAATGTGGTCGGTGTGAACACGGCGATCTTTTCGCCGACGGGCGGGTCTGTCGGGATCGGCTTTGCCATCCCGGCAGAACTCGCCGAAGAGGTGACCCAGGCGCTGATCAAGGACGGCAAGGTGTCCCGCGGCTGGCTGGGCGTTGCCATCCAGGACCTGACCGATGACATGGCCGAGGCGCAGGGCCTGAAGGATGCGAAAGGCGCGATCATCGCGGACGTCACCGGCGGCAGCCCGGCCGAAAAGGGCGGGCTCGAGCGCGGTGACATCATCCTGTCCGTCAATGGCGACAAGGTGACCGATGCCACGTCCACCACGCGGCTGGTCGGCAAGCTGATCGCCAACACGTCGAACCGGTTCGAGATCATTCGCGGCGGCAAGAAGCAGACGGTCAACGTCGTGGTCGGCGAACGCCCGGCCAATCCGAACGCAATTGTCCGCCCGGCTTCCTCGTCCGATACGCCCGGCGTGAAGGCCGATGGCGCGACGATCACCGAACTCGGCGCCACATTCGAGCCGATGGATGACGAGCTGCGCACACGGCTCGGCCTGAAATCCGGCGAGAACGGCCTGGTTGTCACGGGTGTGACGAAGGAAGGCGTCATGGAAGATGCGGGCTTCCAGCCGGGCATGGTGATCCTGGAAGTGAACAACAAGCCGGCAACAAGCGTTGAGGCCCTGCGCAAGGCAATCGATGAGGCCAAGCGCGCCAAGCGGACGAAAATTCTGGTCGCGGTCCGGATCGGGCAGATCACGAATTATCGTACCATTGACCTGTCGGACGCCGAATAGGAGACGCCGATGCTGGAGACTGTACAGGAAGACGCCATGCATGTGCTCGTGATTGAAGACGATATCGAGATGGCCAGCTTCATCGAGAAGGTTCTCGTGGATGCGGGCCACAGGGTGGACATGGCCACCGATGGCGACAGCGGCTTGGCCATGGCGCGGGCGTCCGAATTCGACGCACTGGTCGTGGACCGGATGCTGCCGGAGAAGGACGGGCTGACGCTGGTCAAGGAATATCGCGAGGCCGGCGGCAAGACGCCGACCCTGTTCCTGTCGGCACTGGGCGATGTCCAGAACCGGGTGCAGGGGCTGAAGGTTGGCGCGGATGACTATCTCGCCAAGCCGTTTGCCCCGGCCGAACTGGCCGCGCGTGTCGAGGCGCTGGGCCGCCGCCTGCCGGTGGAGCAGCAGGTGACGGTGCTGAAGGCCGGCGATCTGGAAATGAACCTGCTGACCCGCAAGGTCACGCGCGCCGGCCAGAAGATTGACCTGCAGCCGCGCGAGTTCCGCCTGCTGGAATACCTGATGCGCCACGCCGGACAGGTCGTCACGCGGACCATGCTGCTGGAGAAGGTGTGGGATTACAATTTCGACCCCCAGACCAATGTCATCGATGTTCACATCTCCCGCCTGCGCGCGAAGATCGACAAGGAGTTCGACGAGCCCCTGCTGCACACCGTGCGGGGGGCCGGGTATCGCCTGCAGGGCTAGACGCCCGGGCAGGCGGCTGGCACCAAGCACGGCATGAGACTCGCCCTGCCGACATTCCTGAAGACGACCACGTTCAAGCTGGCGCTGATCTACAGCGCCATGTTCGCGGCGTTTTCGGCTGCCCTTCTGGTCTATCTGTACTATTCGACGGTCTACTACATCCGCACCGAAAGCGAGCGGCGGATGGACCTCGAATTCGAGCAATTGGGCAATGCCTATTTCACCGGCGGGATGGAACGACTCAGCCAGTCCGTTCTGGAGCGGATGACCCGTACCGGATCGACCTATTTCTACTATCTCGAAGACTCGTCCGGCCGGAAGATTGCTGGTCATTTCGGGCGCATGCCTACCACGCCGCCGGCTGCGGATGTCCAGACAGTGTATTTCGAGTTCCGCCAGCAGGAGCCTGACGGGACGGAGATTTTCCGCCCGGCCGCCGGGCGGATTGTGCGGCTGCGCGACAATGGTGGGGCATTGCTGGTGGCCTTCGACACCGCTCAGCAGACCGCCATTGTGGGCCGCATCCAGCGTGCCATCGTGATTGCCGCACCGATCGGCCTTCTGTTCTCTCTCCTGGGGGGCATTCTGATTTCGCGCGGGGCGGCCCGGCGCGCCGATGAACTGGCCCGGACGGCCGAGGCCGTGATGGGCGGAGAACTCGGCCGGCGCGCACCGGTGCGCGGATCCGGCGACGAGTTCGACCGTCTGGCCTCGCGCCTGAATGCGATGCTGGACCAGATCGAGAAACTGGTCGAGGCGACTCGCAATACCGGCAACGCCATCGCGCATGATTTGCGCTCGCCCTTGTCGCGCTTGCGCAACCGGCTGGAGATCTCGCTGGCGGAACCCATGTCGCAGGAACGCGCCGAAGCCGCCCTTGAGGAAACCGTTCTGGAAGTCGACCGGGTGCTCGGCACGTTCAACGCCATTCTGCGCCTTGCCAGACTGGAGGCCGGGGCCGAGGGCGAACGTGTGCGCATGGATGTGTCGGAACTGGGCGAGGAACTTGCCGAACTGTTCGACCCGGCCTGCGAGGAAGCCGGCCTGACCTTCAAGAGCCAGATTTCCCGCAATCTGGTCATCCTGGCCGACCGCGACCTGGTGGGGCAGGCCCTGTCGAACCTTCTGGACAATGCCGTGAAATACACACCCGAAGGCGGCGCCATCACCTTTACCATCGCGCGCGGCCCCAATGGCCATGTCGACATGATTGTCACCGATTCCGGCCCCGGCGTGCCTGCCGAGGCGCGCGAACGCGTTGTTCAGAGATTTCAGCGCATGGATTCCGCGCGTACCCAGCCAGGCTCCGGCCTTGGCCTGGCGCTGGTGGATTCGGTGGCCGACATGCATGGCGGGCAGCTGATCCTGACCGATGCCGGCGGCCCTCCCGACCGGCCCGGCCTGAAGGCGATCCTGCGCCTGCCGAGAGCCTGAGGCCCCCATGCTGACACTTGCCCCGATTGCCACCACGCCCGAGGCCGCGCTTGCACAGGCCCTGCCGGCAGCGCCCTATTTGCGGCGGCTGCATGATACCGGCGTTGCAGGGCATTGGCGCGATGCGCTGCAGGTCGTTCGCGACATTCCGGCCGCCCTGCCGGAGGCCGAGGCCATGGCGGCCATGCGGCGCGCGAAGGCACAGCTGCACCTGTCCCTGGCAGCGGAAGACCTTTCGGGCACGCTGCCGGTCATGAGTGTGACGCGCGCCTTGAGTGAATTTGCCGAAGAATGCCTGGAGGCCGCCCTGCGGGTGACGCTGGCCCGCCGGTCTGTGGACGGGGCAGGCATCTTTGCCGTGGCGCTGGGCAAGATGGGCGCCTATGAGCTGAACTATTCCAGCGACATCGATATCTGTGTCTTCTACGATCCGGACGTTTTCATGGCCGGGGATTTTACCGCCGGGGAGGTGGCTCAGCGGATTGCCCGCGATATCGTCCGCATGATGCAGGAATCGACCGGCGACGGCTATGTGTTCCGCACCGATCTGCGCCTGAGGCCAGACCCGTCCTCGACGCCGCTGGCCGTGTCGACGCGCATGGCCGATGTCTATTATGAAAGTGTCGGCCAGAACTGGGAACGCATGGTCTGGATCAAGGGGCGCCCGACAGCCGGAGACCGTGCGTGTGCAGATCGCTTTCTCAAGGTGCTGACCCCGTTCGTCTGGCGCCGCAATCTGGACTATTGGGCGATTGCCGACATTCAGGCCATCAAACGCATGATCAACAGCAAGGTCGGCAGTGCTGGTCTTGAGACCGTGTCCCCGGATGTGAAGCTGGGGCCGGGCGGCATTCGCGAGGTCGAATTCTTTGCCCAGACGCAGCAGCTGATCCTTGGCGGACGCCAGCCCGAACTGAGAGACCGTACCACGTTGGGCGCTCTGGCGGCACTTACGGCGGCCGGTGTTGTGGAGCGGCAAACAGCGGACGAACTGGAGACCGCCTATCTCGCGCTGCGAAATCTGGAACACCGCGTGCAGATGCGGCGGGACGAGCAGACCCATACCGTTCCGGCCGGGGAAGATGACCGGCGGGATGTCGCGATGCTGTGCGGCTATGAGGACCTGGCCGCCTTCGACCGGGACCTGCAGGCGACGCGGCGCTGTGTGCAGGCGCATTATGATGCCCTGTTCGCCCATGAGGACCGCGCGCTGGACGAAAGCCCGCTGGGCAATCTCGTCTTTACCGGCGTGGATGATGATCCCGGCACGGTCGAGACATTGGCGTCCCTCGGGTTCAGTGATCCCAGCGCAGCGATCGAATCGATCCGGTCGTGGCACCGCGGGCGTGTGCCGGCAACCCGCACGGCGCGCGGCCGGGAATTGCTGACCGCACTTCTGCCGGGCCTGCTGGCCGCCATGGGGCGGACCGGTGAAGCGGACGAGGCGTTTCGCTGGTTCTCGCGATTCTTCGAGGGCCTGTCCTCTGGTGTGCAGACCTTGTCCATGCTGCTGGCGGAGAAGACCCTGCTGGATGATCTCGTCGCCACATTGGCGCTGGCGCCGCGGCTGGCGCAGATCCTGTCACGCCGGCCCGATTTGCTGGAGGCGCTGGTCAGCCGTCAGGAGCCGCCGCGGCCGGACATTGACGACTCCTTCGATTTCGATGCGGCACTGGATGCCTGGCGGCGCTATCACCGGGAACAAAATTTCCTGATCGGCCACCGATTGCTTCACGGCCTGATCAATGCCCGTGATGCCGGAACGCACTGGTCGGATCTGGCAGACGAGACCATTCAGGAGATGGCGGCGGCCGCAGAACGGGAAACGGCGCGGCGCTATGGTCCGCCACCCGGCAGCTGGGGCATCTTTGCCATGGGCAAGCTGGGCGGGCGGGAACTGACCGCCGGGTCAGATCTCGACATCCTCGTGATCTATGATGCGGACCCGATGGAGGCGCAGACCTGGTACACACGATTCACCCAGCGCCTGATCA
The DNA here is from genome assembly GCF_017792385.1 of Hyphomonas sp. NCBI lineage: Bacteria > Pseudomonadati > Pseudomonadota > Alphaproteobacteria > Hyphomonadales > Hyphomonadaceae > Hyphomonas > Hyphomonas sp. Next base: position 2,292,411 of record NZ_CP051230.1, read on the forward strand.
CGGCCCTGACCGCTCCGACGGCGGAAGGCGAACTTTATGAAGTGGATATGCGGCTGCGTCCGTCCGGAGGGGCCGGTCCGGTGGCTGTCAGCGTGCCGGCCTTCGATCGCTATCAGAACGAGGATGCCTGGACGTGGGAGCACATGGCGCTGACCCGGCTGCGCCCCGTGGCAGGTGACGAGGCGCTGGGATACCGTATTCTGGACATTGCCCATGATGCCATTGTCGCACGGGCGGCCCGCGATGACGGGACCATCGCCAAGGATATCACGGACATGCGTCAGAGGCTCTATCGCGAGAAGCCGGGCAAGGGGCTGTGGGATCTGAAATCCGCCGAGGGCGGTCTTGTGGATGCGGAATTCGTCATCCAGCAGGACATGCTGCTGGCAGGCAGGCCGGACGCGATCCTGGCCAATACGCGCGCCGCCATTGCGCAGGCCAGCCTGCCGGAGGCTGACCGGGCCGTGCTGGAAGAAGGCGTTGTGTTCCTGCAGTCGCTCCAGCAGGTGCACCGGCTGGCGCTGGGCGGCGAATTGACCGCTGCCGACCTGCCTCAAGGCCTGAAGGAACGGCTCTGCCGGTCTGTTGACCTGCCGGATTTCAGTGCGCTGGAAGCAGAAATATCATCAATAAAATCAAGGATTCATGGCCTGACCGTAAAAAAACTCCAGCTTTAGGCGACGGATTATCAGATGGCCCCCGTTCAATACGCGATGGGTGAGTTAATCAAACGGAGTTTATTCCATGAAACGCACTATTTTTGCTTCTGTCTCGGCCGCCGCCATTGCGGCGCTGGCCCTGCCCATGATCGCTGCCGCCCAGCCGGGTGACGGCCCACGCGGCGACCGCCCGCATGGTCCGCGCGGTGGCATGGAAGCGATGATTGCCGAAATCGATACCAATGGGGATGGCAACATCACCCAGGCCGAAGTGGACGCGCATCGCGCGGCCAAGTTTGCCGAGATCGACACCAATGGTGATGGCGCGCTGTCCCAGGCCGAACTGGAAGCGCATCACGAAGCCAAGCGCGCTGAGCGCGAGGCCGAGCGGGCCGAACGCAAGGCCAAGCGCAAGGCGGAAATGTTTGCCAAGCTGGACACGGATGGCAATGGCACGATCAGCGCCGAAGAGTTCAACAGCCGCGAGCATCCGGGCTTCGACCGCGCCGATGCGGATGGTGATGGTGTCGTGACCAAGGAAGAGCTGGACGCGATGAAGGCCAAGATGAAAGGCAAGCGCGGCAAGTGGCACAAGCGCGGCGACGCCCCGCAGCCCGAATAGGATTGTGTCACCGAATGGGCCGGAAGTGTGCGATGTCTCTGCGTAGATTTCCCGGATATGGCGATATGCTTCCGGCCCGAATTCGGTTAGGCAATCAGTCTTGGCTTTCAGTTCTGATCTCGACCGGATTACACGCGCGGCAGCGGGCGACCCCGCTGCCGTGTCCAGCCTTGTCGACCGTTACAGCAGCGGTGTGCTGGCGCTCGCCACGCGCATGCTGGGCGATGCCGCGGAGGCCGAGGACGTGACACAGGAAACTTTCCTGCGGGCGTGGAAGGCCCTGCCGACCTGGGAACCGCGCGCGAAATTCTCCACCTGGCTGCACCGGGTGGCGCTCAATCTCTGTTACGACCGGCTGCGCAAGCGCCGCGAAGTGACCATGGACATTCTGCCGGATCAGACAGATCCGGCGATGAATCCGGCAGACCTGCTGGACCAGTCTCAACGCGTCCGCGCGGTGGAAGATGCCATCTCCCATCTGCCGGAACGCCAGGCGGCAGCCTTGACGCTGTGTGCCCTGCAGGGACACTCTCAAGCCGAAGCAGCCGACATCATGGATGTCAGCGTGGAGGCACTCGAAAGCCTGCTGGCCCGTGCCCGACGCACGTTGCGCGCCAGCCTGTTGGAAAGGGCCGCATCATGAGTGGACAGACGATGACAGACGACCGCCTGCTGGCCCTGATCGAGGCCTATGGCGCCGATCCCGACCTGTTCCCCGAGCGGGAACGCGATGCTGCACGCGCGCATCTTGCTGCAAATCCCGGCCGGTTCGCTGCGGCCCTGGAGGCGGCGCGCCGGATGGATGCACTTTTCGGGGGCCTGCCCGATATCGTTACCCCCGATCCGTTGCGCAATGCCCTGATTGCGTCGGCGCCCAAACCGGCGGCGGCGAAGCGTCCGGTCTGGAGACTGCCGGCCTGGATCCCGGCAGGCGCGCTCGCGTCCTTGGCGGTGGGCGTATTTGCCGGTTTCAGCATGGCCCAGCCCGTGACAAGCCAGAATGAATCGGCAGAGGCGCTGGTCTATGCCTCGCTCGGCTTCGACACATATGCCCTCGAACTGGAAGAAGGGACGACCCAATGAGCGAGACGCCAGACCGCAGCACTCGCCGGATTCCCTTCTGGCTGACCGTGTCCCTGTTGTTCAACCTGCTTCTCGTGGGCTTGGTGACCGGCATGGCGCTGCGGCAGATCCCGGACCGTCCGGACCGGGGTGACCGGCCGCGCTATACCAGCGAGATGACCCCGGACGCCCGCAAGGCCATGTTCGGCCTGATGCGTGAATCCTATCGCGAGACCCGCGCGGAACGGGAGGTGCGCGATGCAGCCCGCCGGGCGTTGAGTGAGGCGCTGAAAGCCGAGCCGTTTGACTCCGACCGCGTGCGCGCGGCCTTTGCTGACCTGCGCGAGGCTGACAATGCGGTCCATGCCGCCACGCATGATGCGATGATCGTGCGCCTGCAGGCCCTGCCACCGGAACAGAGGCAGGGCGTGGCCGACATGCTTGGCCGCGGATCCGACCGGTCGCGCCGCAATGAGCGCCGCTTGCCGCCCCCTCCGCGAGACTAGGGGTTTTCATCTGCCGCCTGCCGTTCCAGACTGGACTCAAAACCGGAGGGCAGGATGAAGGAATATGCGGCATTTGATGCGTTGGGACTGGCAGAGCTGGTCCGTACCGGCGAAGTATCTTCGAAGGAATTGCTGGACGAGGCCGTCTCGCGTGCACAGGCCGCGCAGGCCGAGCTGAACTGTTTTTCCGCGCTCTATCCGGACCTCGCCGAAGCGCAGATCGCCAGCGTGCCGAAAGAGGGCCCCTTCGCCGGCGTGCCCTTCCTGACCAAGGATCTTGCGGTCGCCATCCAGGGCGCACCTCTGACCAATGGCTCCGTCAGCTGGAAAGGGCATGTCGCCGAGCGGGATTCGGTGCTGACCGAGCGCTATCGCAAGGCGGGCCTGGTCATGTTCGGACAGACGACCAGCCCGGAATTCGGACTGACCACGACCACGGAGTCGACGCTGTATGGCCAGACCCGCAATCCGTGGGATGTAACGCGGACGTCTGGCGGGTCGTCCGGAGGCGCGTCTGCAGCCGTCGCCGCCGGTGTCGTGCCGCTGGCCCAGGCGAGCGATGGCGGAGGATCGATCCGCATTCCGGCGGCCTGCACCGGCCTGTTCGGCATGAAACCGTCGCGCGGGCGCACCCCGATGGGGCCGCTGCAGACCGAGAACTGGAACGGCATGTCGACCGTGCATGCCGTCAGCCAGACCGTGCGGGACAATGCCGCGCTTCTCGATGCCTCGCATGGCCGCGAAACCGGCAGCCGCTATGTCGCGCCGGCGCCCGAGGGCACGTATCTGCAAGCGGTCTCGCGCGATCCGAAACCTCTCAAGATCGCCCTCTGGCGCACCGCGCCGAACGGCACGGAGATGAGCGCCGAAGCACGGGAAGGGGCCGAATCCACTGCGCGCCTGCTGGAGGGGCTTGGCCATGAAATCGTTGAGGCGGCGCCGAGCCTGGACGGCGAGGCGCTGGGCAAGGCAGCCCTCTTCACCATCTCGGCCAATGTCGCTGCGGCGATCGATGCGCGTAGCGCCATGCTCGGCCGCGAGGTGCGCGAGGACGAGCTGGAGCCGATCACATTTGCCATGGCCGGGCTTGGCCGGACGGTGCCGATGGTGGAGCTGGCGCGGGCGAACAATCTGTTCAACCTGACGGCCATCCAGTTCGAGCAGTTCCTGGACGATCACGGCATCGACGTCATCCTGACGCCCACCATTTTCCGCGCGCCGGACCCGCTGGGCGTGCTCGCCCTGACGGCGGACCCGGACCGGATGAGCGAAGCGGTGGCCAGTTTCGCGCCGCTGTGCCCGCTGTTCAACCAAATCGGCGCGCCCGCCATGTCCGTGCCCCTGCACTGGACCGACCCGACCGATACCGCCCCGCAGGGCCTGCCGATCGGCATGATGTTTGGCGGGCGGTGTGGTAGCGAGGAATTGCTGTTCTCGCTGGCTGGCCAATTGGAACGGGCCAAGCCCTGGATTGACCGTTGCCCGCCCGTCTGGATGGGATGAGACAAGGAAGACGATACAATATGATCAGACGTTCAACCTGTGTGGCACTTGCCGCGCTGATGGCCCTGCCGGCGCTGGCCTGGCCGATTTCGCCGGAGAATGCCGCAACCATCTTGACCCGCGCCGGCGGCGAAGACGTGGAACTCACCTGGCTCGGTGACGATGCGGCTCGCCTGGACGCGAAACAGGGGGACTTCAAGTATTCCGTGCGCATGATGGATTGCGACGAGGCCAAGGTCTGCGCGAGCGCGATGATCTTTGCGACGTTCGAAATGTCAGGCGCGCCAGACTTCGCCATGTATCAGAAGACCAACCATTTCAACGACAGTTTCCCGTTTGGCCGCGCCTTCATTTTGCCACGCCCGGACCAGCAATCCTTTGCGTTGGGGGTCGACTATTCCCTCGACCTGAAAAACGAGGCCAATTTCGATACAGAGGACATGGACAAGTTCATGTCGATCCTTGACGCCTATATCGGTCATATGAGCAACGAGCCGTGACTCTTTCAGAATTCCAGACGCGCGCGGGCGGGTGCCATTGCGGCGCAGTGCGGTTCGAGGTGGATTTGCCAGCGGCCTTCGAGGTCGAGGATTGCAATTGCTCGATCTGCGCGATGAGCGGCAATATCCATGTCATCGTTCCGGCCAGCCGCTTCCGCCTTCTTCAGGGGGCAGACGGTCTCACCGAGTACACATTCAACACGGGTGGCGCCAAGCACCGGTTCTGCAGGATTTGCGGCATCAAGAGCTTCTACGTGCCCCGGTCCAATCAGGACGGATATGCCGTCACCTGGCGCTGTCTCGATGACTGGATGGACCTTGATGTCACGGTCAACCGGTTCGACGGCCGGAACTGGGAACAGAATGCCCACACGCTGGCCCACAAGTCACAAGACTAGGGGGCCTCAGTCGAGCGCGTCCAGCACGCGGTGCATCTCGTCATCCGACCAGCCGAAATGATGGCCATATTCATGGATCACGACATGGCTGACCAGTTCGTCCAGTGAAACATCGCCGCGCTCGGCCCATTCGAACAGGATCGGCATGCGATAGAGATGGACCAGGGGCGGGTCCGGGGAGGGGTGCGTGACGCTTTCATGGATCAGGGGCACGCCGGAATAGAGACCGGACAATTCCAGAGGATCCTCGATCTGCATCTCGTCGAGAATGGCTGCGTCGGCATAATCCTCCACGACAAGCCGCACCCCGGCCGCAGCGGCCTGCATTTGTTCCGGCAGCCGCTTCAGGCAGCCCTCGGCCGCGTCCAGTATGTCCTCGGCCGAGGGCGCCGGGCCGGGCAGGCGGCTCACTTGATGATCACGGCGGTGCCGGAGACCGACACCATCATCATGGAGCCACCCTGACCGACGACTTCATAGTCTATGTCCACGCCGACCACGGCATTGCCGCCGCGCCTGGCCGCTTCCTCGCACATTTCGCGCGTGGCGACTTCGCGGGCTTCGCGGATCGTCTTCTCATAGGCTTCGGAACGGCCGCCCACGACATCGCGAATGCCGGCGAACAGATCCTTGAAGACATGCGCGCCGATAATAGCTTCGCCGGTCACGAGTCCCTTGTACTCGGTGATGTCATGGCCCTGCAGGGTCGGGGTGGTCGAAACGATCATGTCTTGCTCCATTATTATTGTTTATCAATAATATTTGGGAGGGCATGGTCTGGCTTTCAAGAGGTTTTTCCTTTCAGAAAAAGCGCCTTGATTGGTTTTGCGCACAATTCGATGACAGAGGGGCGGGGCGCAACTGCAAATTTGTGCGCAAAAAGGCCGCCCCAAAGAAGCACGATCGACAACCCTGCCAGGCGGCTGTCCAAAGGATGCAGTAATGCGTACAGACCGGCACTCGCCGCAGCCACCAAGAGCAAGACACAGCTAACGGAAGCGACATCCGCAAGGATTTCCTCAGCGGCTGTTGGCTTCCGTTCCAATTCCTATTCCGCCGCCGTTTTCGTGCCGTCGTCTCCGTCCAGAACTTCCAGCATGCGGATGGCGCTGTCGGCGATGACGGTGCCCGGCGGGAAGATGGCAGAAGCGCCAGCGGCGTAGAGCGCGTCGAAATCCTGTGGCGGGATGACGCCGCCGACAATGATCTGCGTATGCGCCGCGCCTTCATTGCCCAGTGCGCGTTTCAGTTCCGGCACCAGCGTGAGGTGGCCCGCCGCGAGCGAGGAGGCGGCGACGATGTCGACCCCGGCCTTGCGGGCGTCGGCGGCGGCTTCTTCCGGTGTCTGGAAGAGTGGGCCGATCTCGACATCCCAGCCAAGGTCCATCAGCGCGGAGGCGACAACCTTCTGTCCCCGGTCGTGTCCGTCCTGGCCCATCTTGGCGATATAGACCTTCGGCTTGCGGCCATGTTTCTTTTCGAAGTCTGCGGCGAGGGTCGCGGCGGCCTCGGCCTTGTCGTCGCCCTTCACGCCGCCGCCATAAACGCCCTTGATGGAGCGGATGACGGCCTGATGGCGGCCCTGGCTGCGCTCAACGGCTTCGGAAATCTCGCCCACCGTCGCCTTGGCGCGGGCGGCGTCCACGGCCAGCGCGAGCAAATTGCCCTCGGTGCCAGCGGCGGCCTTGGCAATTGCGTCCAGCTTGGCGGTAACCTCTGCCTCGTCGCGTTCGGATTTCAGGCGGGCCAGCTTGTCCAGCTGCATGCGGCGCACGGCGGCATTGTCCACCTTCAGCACGGGGACGTCTTCTTCCTCATCCAGCAGGAATTTGTTCACGCCGACCACGGTCTGCGTGCCGCTGTCGATGCGCGCCTGCGTATTGGCCGCAGCCTCTTCGATGCGCAGTTTCGGCAGGCCTTCCTCGATGGCCTTGGCCATGCCGCCCATCTTTTCGACTTCGGCGATGTGGGCGAGCGCCTTTTCGGCAAGGTCATGCGTCAGGCGTTCGACATAGTAGGAGCCGCCCCACATGTCGATTGTCTGGCAGGCGCCGCCTTCCTGTTGCAGGAAGAGCTGCGTGTTGCGGCTAATCCGGGCAGAGAAATCCGTCGGCAGCGCGAGCGCCTCATCGAAGCTGTTCGTATGCAGCGACTGGGTCTGGCCGCCCGTGGCCGCAATGGCTTCAAGGCAGGTGCGGATGACATTGTTGTAGACATCCTGCGCGGTCAGGGACCAGCCGGAGGTCTGCGAGTGTGTCCGTAGACTGAGGGATTTCGGGTTTTTCGGGTTGAACTCTTCCTTCACGAGTTTTGCCCAGAGCAGGCGTGCGGCCCGCATCTTGGCGACTTCCATGAACGTGTTCATGCCGATGGCCCAGAAGAAGGAGAGGCGCGGGGCAAACGCGTCCACATCCAGCCCGGCGGCGACACCCGCGCGTATGTATTCGATGCCGTCGGCCAGCGTGTAGGCCAGCTCCAGATCGGCAGAAGCGCCCGCTTCCTGCATGTGATAGCCGGAAATCGAGATCGAGTTGAATTTCGGCATGTTCTGCGAGGTATAGGCAAAGATGTCCGAAATGATCCGCATGGACGGTTTGGGCGGATAGATATAGGTGTTCCGCACCATGAACTCTTTCAGAATGTCATTCTGAATGGTTCCGGCGAGCTTTTCCGGGCCGACACCCTGTTCCTCGGCGGCGACGATGTAGAGCGCGAGGATCGGCAGCACCGCGCCATTCATCGTCATGGACACCGACATCCTGTCCAGTGGAATGCCGGAGAAGAGGGTGCGCATGTCATAGATGGAGTCGATGGCAACGCCCGCCATGCCGACATCGCCGGACACGCGGACATGATCGGAATCATAGCCGCGATGCGTCGCCAGGTCGAACGCGACCGAGAGGCCCTTTTGCCCAGCGGCAAGGTTGCGGCGGTAAAAGGCGTTGGAATCTTCTGCTGTCGAGAAGCCTGCATACTGACGAACCGTCCAGGGCTGGTTCGTGTACATGGTCGGGTAAGGCCCGCGTCCGAACGGGGCAAGGCCCGGATAATCGTCCAGAAAGTCCAGCCCCTTGCGATCATCGGCCGTATAGGTGGATTTTACCTCAACGCCTTCCGGCGTTTCCCAGTCATCGCCGAGTTCCGGCGCTTTTGCCTTCGCGTCTGGCGTGCCGAGATCGAGCTTTGTGAAGTCGGGGAAATTGGTCATTGGGCCACTCCCAAATTTGCGTGGGCGAGTTTCAGCGTGTGCAGCACATCGCAGCCCATGAAGATGTTGGAATCGATGCTGTCGCCTTCGAACTTGCCGGCGAGCCAGATATGCAGTGCGCCAGCAGCTTTCAGCGCCTTGGCGGTCTCGGCGGCTTCCTCCTCATAGCGCGCATCGGCGCCGCAGATGCAGGCGATCTTGCTGCCGGAGGCCTTGAAGGCGGCAGCGGCTTCGGATGGGGATTGCGGCGGCACGGGTGGCTGGGTCGCCTCAAGGCCGCCAGCAGCGAACAAATTGCGGGCAAAGTCGGCGCGGGCATTGTGTTCGGCCAGCGGGCCGAGCGTCGCCAGGAAGATGCTCGGGCGCTTGGGCGCCGCGCTCGCCGCATCGCGCAGGGCTTCATAGTCTTCCGCAAGACGAATGCGGGGCAGGGCTTCGGCGGTGGCATCGCCCTCGTCTGCGGGCAGGTCAGCCGTCACGAAATGCGCAAAGCCGTCGTTCGAGATGCCCTCCTTCGGCGTGAGGGAAGGCGCGTCCGCGACCGGCGCGGCGATCTCGTCGAGCAGCGGGAACTCGCTGACGCCCGTGATCGGAACCTTGCGTTTGGCAATGTCTTTGGCGCGCGCCTCGCGCTTCTCGGCGATCCGTTTCTGGAAGATGCCGGCGATCAGGGAGTCGGCATAGCCGCCTTCGGCTTCGAGCGTCTGGAATTCCTTCCAGGCCGCTTCGGCCAGATCGTCCGCAAAGGATTCGGTAAACCAGGCGCCGCCGGTCGGGTCTGCCACGCGGCCCAGCTGGCTTTCCTCCATGGCGATGATCTGGGTGTTGCGCGCGATACGCCGGCCCAGTTCTTCGGGAATGCCGATGGCTTCATTGAACGGGCGGATCGTCAGGATATCGGCGCCGCCGACTGCGCCGGCAAAGGCGGCGGCCGTGGTGCGCAACATGTTCGTCCACGCATCATAACGGGTCAGCATGCGGGCCGAGGAGACGGCCTGCAGCCGCATGGGTTGTGCGTCCTGTCCGAGCGCGTCCAGCACCCGTGCCCACAGGCGCCGCGCGGCGCGCAGTTTGGCCACGCCCAGACCGTAATTGCCATCAAGGGCGATCGCGAAACTCATGCGCGGGATCAGCGCGGAAATGTCTGTCCGGTTGTCCAGCCGGCGCAGCGTGTCCACGGCGCAGGCGATCAGCGCGGCGAGTTCCTGCGCGTCCGAGCCGCCGGCCTCATGCACCATGCGCGCATCGATGCGGATCAGGCCCGCGTCCGGATAGGCCTTGGCGAGGCTCGTGGCCGCTGCCGAGAGGCGTGCAAAGGCAGCGTTCAATCCACCGGTCAGCTTGCCCGTGCGGGCAAGGCAACCGAGTGGGTCCATGTTGAACTCGAATTTCTGGCTGGCGGGAGTGTCCTGTTCCTGTCCCCACAGGCCCAGCAGCGTCGCGGCGGTGACGCCGGAGCCTGCGCCATGGTCCAGCGCGATGGGGGCAATGTCGGCGCGCAGGCCGTTCAGCGCCGTCCGGAAATCCTCCAGCGTCGTGATCTGGATGCCATGGGCACCCGTGCAGTCGAGCTTCAGTTCGACCGACATGACCCCGCGCTCCAGGTCCCGCAGGAGTTCCTCATTGGTCGCTTCCGGTGAGGGGTGGGCAAAGGCCTGCCGGATGTCCCAGGGCGCAAACCGGTCCGGCGCTGCCGTCGGCCCGCGCAGGAAGGGCGCCGCCCCCGGCGTGCCCAGCGGGTCCGTTGCGGCGGGAAAATCGCTTTCCCGGTAAAGCGGGTGGATTTCCAGCCCGTCCACGGTCTTGCGCGTGATGGAATCAATGCCGCGGCCCTTCAGGACCTTGTCGACGCTGGCGAGCCATTCGGCTTCGGTCGCGTCGGGAAACCCGCTGCTCAGGGGAAGGAGATCGTCTGCCATGCCGGGGATTTAGTCCGAACCGGGGGCGCTTGTGAACTGCTAACGAAAGGTCAAGGACACTTGGTCGCTTGACTCCTGCGCAAGACTCCATGAGAATGAGAATTGTTCGCAAATAAGGCTCGTGTCATGTCTGCCAAGCTCTTGCCGTTCCGATCCGCTGCCGCACTGTCCTGCGACCGGTTGAAACGCGCTGAAACGCAGCGAGACGCGATGCACACCCATGCACAGGTTTCGGGCTTCTGGCTGGACCGTCTGATCGCGACGGGAGACCCGGAAGACACAGTTTCCATGCTTCATCGCCAGCAAAGCTGGCTGGCCATGATGCAGGACCGGCTGGCCGGGGGATGAGGGATCCCTGGCCAGCCGGAAGTCCTCTCCACTGCGAGGATCGGATCGGTCGCGCAAACTGAAAAGCCGGTGCAGATCTCTCCGCACCGGCTTCTTTTTGTTCAGGTTTTCAGATTTGCCTAGTCGCCCGGCATCGGGTCGACCGGCTCGATCGTGCCGTCTTCATTGAGCGTCAGTTCGGCGATCTTCACATTGCGCAGATGGCTTTTCCCGCTCAGCTGCACATCATGATAGGCCAGATAATACTGCCCATCATGCTCGAAGATCGAATGATGGTTCGTCCATCCCTCAACCGGCTGGTTCACGACGCCCTGATAGGTGAACGGGCCATAGGGGCTATCCCCGGTCGCATACACGATCAGATGCGTGTCGCCGGTGGAATAGGAGAGGTAGTATTTGTCACCGATCTTGTTGACCCAGGCGGCTTCGAAGAAGCGGCGTGCATGGTCCTTCGCCTTGATGGGCTCGCCATTTTCGTCGAGAATCATCACGTCCTTCGGCGCTTCCGCAAAGGACACCATATCGTCAGCCATCTGGGCGATTTTCGGCATCAGGGCAACATCGTCCGGCTGGCCGGCCTCGTCCTCGCTGGTCAGGGGGTCGTCATTGACGAGATCGGTGTTCAGGGTCGGGTCGGGATTGTATTCGCCGGTTGCCCAGCGCTGCAGCTGGCCGCCCCAGATGCCGCCGAAATACATGTAGTATTCCCCGTCCGTATCCTCGAACACGCTGGGGTCCATCGAGAAGGACCCCTCGATTGGCTCGGGCTCGGCAACGAACGGGCCGGTCGGGCTGTCTGACACCGCCGCACCGATAAAGAACACGCCGTCAGCATCCTTGGCCGGGAAGTAGAGATAGTATTTGCCATCCTTGTGCGCGGCATCCGGCGCCCACATCTGCTGCGCCGTCCAGGCCACATCGTCAACATCCAGCGCGACATCATGAATGGTCACCTCGCCGCCGACTTCATCCATGGACAGGACGATATAGTCGCGCATCGCATACTGGCTGCCGAGGTCGTCTTCAGGGATGCCGGCGTCGTAATCGTGACTTGGATAGACATAGATGCGGCCATCGTCCCAAACGTGCACCGACGGGTCCGCGGTGAAGATTTCGGAAACGAGCGGCTGGTTCAGATATTTGGACCCCGCCGCTTCCGCATCCGCCGCATCAGCCGTCTCGACTGGCGGGTCGGCGACTTCGGTCTCGGTCACCGGCGTGGCCGGTTCGCCAGAGCAGGCAGCTGCCGCCATCAATATGATAGCGCTACCAAAAATCAGTCTGGATTTTCGCATTCCGTTTTCTCCCTCGGACACAATCTCTGTCATTGTCGTGAATTGCGGGGCAGTCTGGCCTGAAGCGCAGTTCAGGGCAAGGGGTGTCCGCAACGTCACGCCTTGCCCAACATGGATCAATCGCTAGTTTCCGTTTACGTAAACGACGTTGTTGTCAGACGTCAGTCTCAGGTGAGGAAACTTTCATGGCATTGCCCCCCATTCTCCAGAATCTGCGCCTGCCGGTCATCGGTTCGCCGCTGTTCATCATTTCCAATCCCGATCTCGTCATTGCCCAGTGCAAGGCCGGGATTGTTGGCAGCTTTCCGGCGCTGAATGCGCGCCCGGAACACGTGCTGGACGAGTGGCTGGACCGGATCACGACCGAACTGGCCGAATACAATGAAAAGAATCCGGACCGGCCTGCGGCCCCGTTCGCAGTGAACCAGATCGTCCACAAGACCAATAACCGCCTCGATCATGACGTGGAAATGTGTGTGAAGTACAAGGTGCCGATCGTCATCACCTCGCTCGGCGCCCGTCAGGAAGTGAATGATGCCATCCATTCCTATGGCGGCATCGTCCTGCATGACATCATCAATGTGGTCTTCGCCCACAAGGCACTGGAAAAGGGGGCCGACGGCCTGATCGCGGTCTGCACCGGAGCCGGCGGCCATGCCGGCACGCTGTCTCCCTTTGCGCTGATCCAGGAGATCCGCCAGTTCTTCGACGGGCCGCTGGCCCTGTCCGGCTCCATCGCCAATGGTGGTGCCATTGCTGCGGCACAGGCCATGGGCGCGGACCTGGCCTATATGGGGTCCGCCTTCATTTCCTGTCACGAGGCCAATGCGGTCGAAGGCTACAAGGACATGATCGTCGACTCCAAGGCAGGCGACATTGTCTATTCAAATCTGTTCACCGGTGTTCACGGCAACTATCTCGCCCCCTCCATTGCCAAGGCGGGGCTGGACCCGAACGATCTGCCGGAAAGCGATCCGAGTGCCATGAATTTCGGCTCCGGCGGCAATCAGGAAGCCAAGGCCTGGAAAGACATCTGGGGCTGTGGCCAGGGAATCGGCGCCATCGAAAAGCGCATGTCCACGGCGGAATATGTCGACCGGCTGGCCCGTGAATACGATGAAGCCCGCGCCGCTCTGGCCAAGCGGCAGGCATTCGGCCAGGTACCCGTGGCGGCGGAGTAATCGAGCCCAGTCCCCGCCCAAAACCTTCACGACGCCCCTGAAATCCCCGTGGTTTCAGGGGCGTTTTCCATTGCGCACCGGAATGAATCCGGCGGAGCGTGCGCCATGTCAGCCTTTGCGCATGCTGATCCGATCCGTTTCCCTGTTCGACACAACCGGCTGGTGCTGGCCGCATTTCTCGCCGAGAGAACTTGCCTGCAAATGTGGCGGCCGGTTCTGCGACGGTGAGTACTGGCATGATCCGTCATTCCTGGACGCGCTCGAGGCGCTGCGCAGGCGCGTGGGGCGGCCGCTGATGGTCAATTCGGGTCATCGGTGCGCGGGATGGAACGCTGAAATCGGCGGCGCACCGCAGTCCCGGCATCTCGAAATTGCCGTTGATATTTCCCTGATCGGGCATGACCGGTTCATTCTGCTGGCAGCGGCCGAGCAACTCGGCTTCACCGGCATCGGCCTTGGCCGGAACTTCCTGCATCTGGATCGCCGCCTGCAACCGGCACGCTGGTACTACAAGAGGAGCCGGTCATCATGGCGGAACTGATCGGTCTCGCTGCCAGCGCAGCGGGCGGCGGCGTGTTCGGCCTGCTTGGCACGGTCATCGGACGCGCAGCCGGATATTTCGAACAGCGCCAGACGCAAGCGCATGAACGGGCGCGCTGGTCACACGAGGCACATCTCGCCGGATTGCAGATGCAGGCAAGGCGCGAAGCCAGCGAGGCCGCGGCCGACCTGGCCGATGCAAAGGGACGCTGGGAGGGGCTGGCCGCCTCGATCCGGGCCGAGGCGGCAATCGGCGACAGCTACGCCTGGGTCAACGCCGTGCGGGCACTGACCCGGCCGGTACTGACCCTGCTCCTGTGGCTGATCACCTGGCTGGTCTTCCTGGCCTCGCCGGCCGCCGAGCAGGCGAAGATTGTGGAGACTGCCACCTTTGCCGCCACGGCGGCGACGCTCTGGTGGTTCGGGGATCGCGGCGCACAGCGTACGCTGCGTTGACCGCCGGGCGCGCGCCGGTCCATCCTGTCCCGAACACAAGAGGGCAGGCGACATGGGCGACTATATTCTCGTCATTGATGAGGGCACCACATCCACGCGGGCGATCGTGTTCGACCGGGACCTGACAGAGGTCGCGCTGGCGCAGGAAGACATTCCGCTGGCCTATCCGGATGATGGCTGGGTCGAGCAGGATGGCGAGGAGATCTGGGACAAGACGCTGGCCGTCTGCCGCGCAGCGATTGCCGACGCCGGGGGTGTGGACCGAATTGCCGGCATCGGCATCACCAATCAACGCGAGACGACGCTCGTCTGGGATCGTGCCAGCGGCGAACCGGTTGCGCCGGCCATCATCTGGCAGGACCGACGAACGGCGCAGACGTGCGAGCGGCTGAAGCAGGCCGGACATGAGGCGGAGGTTCAGGAGGAGACAGGCCTGCTGATCGATCCCTATTTCTCCGGCACCAAGATCGGCTGGGTCCTGGACAATGTGGACGGCGCCCGCGCCCGCGCTGAAGCGGGGGAACTTGCCTTCGGCACCGTGGAGAGTTTCCTGATCTGGAAACTGACCGGCGGCGCGTCCCATGTGACCGATGTGACCAATGCGTCGCGCACGCTGCTCTACCGGCTCGGGCTTGGCGGGCAAGGCGGCTGGAGTGACCGGATGTGCACCCTGCTGAATGTGCCCGGCGCGATGCTGCCGGAAATCCGGCAGAACGCGGACGCATTCGGCATCAGCGATGCGGCCCTGTTCGGCAAGGCGCTGCCCATCCTGTCGGCGGCGGGGGACCAGCAGTCGGCCCTGGTGGGGCAGGCCTGTCTGGATCCGGGGACGGCCAAGATCACCTATGGCACGGGCGCTTTCCTGGTCGCCAATTGCGGGGACACGCGACCACATTCCGCCAATCGCCTGCTCGGCACGGTCGGCTATGAAGTGCCGGGACGGGGGGCGATGGCGCTGGAAGGCTCGATCTTCAATGCGGGCACGATCGTGCAATGGCTGCGCGATGATCTCCGCCTGATCGAGGATGCTGCGGAAAGCGCGAAAGTGGCAGCCGGCCTGCCGGGCAATGGCGGCGTCTACATCGTGCCGGCCTTTACCGGTCTTGGCGCGCCGCATTGGGAGCCCGATGCGCGTGGAACGATGACCGGAATCACCCGCGCGACCACGGCGGAACATCTCGTGCGGGCAGGGCTGGAATCCGTTGCCTACCAGACGCGGGATCTGCTCGACGCGTTCGAGGCCGATGGCGTGGCCATCAGGGAGTTGCGGGTCGATGGCGGCATGGTGGCGAATGACTGGCTGATGCAATTCATCGCCGATATCTGCGAGCGCCCGATCCTGCGGCCGGACTATCGCGAAATGACGGCCTTGGGGGCAGCAGCCCTCGCGGCGATGCAGCTGGGCTGGCTGGCGCCGGACGACTGGGCGAGGCGCCCCGTGCCGGGCACACGGTTCGAGCCGCAAATGGAAAAGACCGCCTCGGCCCGCCTTCGCCGCGGCTGGGCCACCGCCCTGCGCAAGACCCTGGCCTGACCCTCCGTCCGATCCCGTTTCAGACTACTCCCAAGAAAAAAGGGCGGACCCGAGGGTCCGCCCTTTCTGATTTGAACTGCGGGCAGTGACCTACATGCCGCAGGTCGTGTTCAGGAAGGTCTCGATCTCTTCCAGCACCCGTTCCTTGTGTTCCGGCAGCCATTTCACGCTTTGGTGACCCATCTGCTTGAGTTCAATGAACTTGCTTCCTGGCTGCTTGTTCTTGATCGCATTGTAGAATTCGCGGCTGTGGAAGATCGGAACGCGGACGTCATAATCACCATGATAGATCAGGATCGGAATGTTGATCTTGTCCGTGTTCTGCATCGGGTCCATGCCCTTCACGGTGTCGCCCTGGAAAATTCTCTGGATGCGGTTGTCACCCCATTCATTCGAAAGCTTCGCCAGGTTTGAAACGCCCGCGCCGGCAATCGCGCACTGATACGGGCTGTTCGGACGGACCGAGGCGGCAAAAGCGGCGAACCCGCCATAGGAGTAGCCGTGGATGGCAATCTTGTCGGCGTCGACATAGCCATTATCGACCAGCCATGCTGCGCCGTCATCCTTGTCGTCCTGCATCTTCTGGCCCCATTCCTTGTCGCCGGCAAGCCAGAGTTCACGACCCCAACCCTGGCTTCCGCGATACTGGGGTTGCATGATGACATAGCCGCGGCTTGCGAAATACTGGGTCCAGCCCGAACTGTCGAAGCCGGCGGAGTCACGGGCCCAAGGGCCGCCATGAGGCACGATGATCGCGCCCTTGGCCTTGTCGCCCTCTTCGTACCCGGCAGGCAGGGTGATGATGGCCGGAATCTTCATACCATCACGCGCGCTGTAATAGACGAATTTCGACTTGCCGAGATCCTCTTCCTTCAGCCAGGGACGCTGCGATCCGATGACAGCTACCTTGGCCTTGTCGACCAGGAGGAAATAGGCGGGGGCCATGTTTGCGGCGCTGACCGTGAAGAGAACACGGTTGCGATCGGCTGTGTAGTCGTTCAGCACGACATTCTTGCCCGGGAAGGCCGCATCAAGGCCATCCTGAATGCTCTTCATCTCCGGATCGATCCAGTAGGTTTCCTGAACCGGGCCATTGTAGGTGAAGCCGAGGATCTTGCCGAAATCCTGTTCTCGGTTCGAGAAGATCATGCCGGTGGAATCAAACTCCGGGTGCGCAAACACCGGGTCGTCGCTGAACGTGTCCGTGTTGGCATCATAGAGGTAGACCGATACCTTGTCGTCGAACTTGTTGGTCGCGACGTAATAGTTCCGCGAGCCTTCCTGCTTGCCGACGACTTCCATCGTGTATCGGTTCGCAATCTCGGTTGTCAGGGCAGGCTCGGATTCGAAACCGCCTGAGCCCGACGGCAGACTGATATACTGACGCCAGGCACCATCCTCGAATTCCAGTTCCGTGCGGGCCACAGGCTCGCCCGTGCGGCTGCTGATCTCGATCTGCTGGGTGTTGCTTGCCTTGAACAGGAATTTCTCGCGGCCATTCGACAAATCATGCTCGAAATAGCTTGTGCCATTCTTGGTGGTGGCGCGGGAAATCACGATCTTGGTCGGGTCGAGTGGCAGGATCGACTGGATCTGCGTTTCGCCTTCCAGTTCGAAACAACGCAGCATCATCTTGTTGGCGCCAACTTCAGCGCGGCCATCGGGCAGGTCATCAATTTTCTTGATGCGCTCATCGCCCATATAGACTTTCTGGAGGTATTTCTTGGTCGAGCCGGTTGTCTTGCCTTCGCCGCACCCTTCAAGTGCGCCGATATAGGGTTGGACCGTAAACCAGAGAGACTTCTTGTTCTTGAGCGCGCTTGCTGCGTAGAACTTCGTCTTGCCGGACGATGGCGTAATATTGGACGGAACGAGCGGCTTGCTTGTATCGATGTCCCCGCTCAAATCCCAATAGGCTGCTGCGCGCTGATCCCCGTCATTGGTAGGGTCAGCGATCACGCCCACCAGCATGTCCCCTTCAAGAGACATGGATACACTGGAAACAGACGGGTGTTTGGCGAAATCCTCGGCCGAAACGGGATCCGCCTGTGCCGTGAATGCCCCCGCCAGCGCGCTGATCAAACCAGCCGCCAGAATGCGATTGCGCATCAATACTATCCTCCGAAATTGCTGCATTTACTATTTAAGCCGTGAGGCACACCGTCAAGCATTCGATGCACCGACGCGACAAAGCTGTTGCGTCACATTTTCCGCACGAGGCATGAATGTGGCGAAAAAAACACAGTAGGGCGGCAGAAACTGCCTCAGGCCTGAATTTTATGTCATGAAATCTTGTCAGTTCTGCAACCGGCGTTCAACGTAACTGCTAGGCCTGCTGTGATTGCGGGTGCTGGGTGGAAAACACCGGGCTTAGGTGAGAAAACTTATTTCAGGGGAAATACTGATGAACAAAAGACTGTTCCGTCGGTCGGTCTTCGGCAGCGTCGCTATTGGCGCGCTCGTCGTTTCCGGCGCGGCTTCCGCCCAGGACGCGGAGGATAACTCCGACGACGTTCTGGAAATCATTGACGAAGCACCGCAAGAGGAAGCGCGTCAGGAGAAAATCGTTGTGACCGGCTCGCTGCTGGCACGCGACGAATTCTCGTCTTCGTCTCCCATTCAGGTCATCACCGCTGAAGTGGCGACTCTGGAAGGCCTCGTCGACACGGCTGCCCTTCTTCAGGGCTCTTCGCTGGCATCTGGCTCGACCCAGCTGAACAACACGTTCCAGAACTTCGTCACCAATGGTGGTGTTGGTACGCAGACCCTCGACCTTCGCGGTTGTGGCGACACGCGCACACTGGTTCTGGTTGACGGCAAGCGCCCAGGCCCGGCCGGTACGCGCGGAGCTGTGTCCGCCCTCGACCTGAACGTCGTTCCGCAGTCCATCATTTCCCGCGTCGAGATCCTGAAGGATGGCGCCTCGACGATCTACGGTTCGGACGCTGTCTGCGGCGTGGTGAACATCATCACCCGTGACGAAGTCGACGATCTCGAGCTGAACTTCAACATCACCCAGCCTTTCGAGGAAGGTGGCGAGCAGTACACGGCCAGCGCAGCCTGGGGCTTCGAGCTCGGTGACAATGCCGACTTCACCCTGTCCGCTGAATACCGCCTCTCCGAGGAACTGGACACCAGCCAGCGCGATTACCTGTCCTGCCCGCGGGACCTGGTCCGTGATCCGTCGACCGGTCGTCTTCTGGATCGTCTCAATTATTCCGCAACGGCAACCGACCCGCGCGTCAATTGTAACAACCTGTACCACAACACGGTCATCGACGCCTTCTCCGGCGAGCGCCTCATCCCGTCCCCGGACGGCACGACGGGTGCAACGATCTTCGGTGGTTCGATCCCGGGCTATCGTCCGCGCATCGGTACGGGCTATCTCGAAAATGGACAGCCTTACTACGAAGACATTCTCGACGCGCCGTTCCTCGACAATGAGGACTTCATCCCGCGCAACGAGAACCTCTCACTGTTCGGTACGGCAGACGTGGTCCTCGGTGGCGTCACCTGGGATACGGAACTGCTGTTCAGCCGTCGTGAAACCGAAATCGAGGGCTGGCGTCAGTTCTTCCCGCGTGTCGGTTCCGCAACCAACCCGGCCGGCAACAACCCGCTCTACGGTTACATCAGCGACCCGACCTACACGAACCAGATCAACTCTCTGGCTCAGCCGGTCATTCCGTTTGCAACCGAAGACAAGGTCACGGTTGACTACTACTACGGTGCAACCTCGTTCTCCGGCGGCTTTGCTCCGGGCTTCCTGGACGACTGGTCCTGGAAACTCGACGCGACCTACACCCGTGGTGAAGGTACGTATGAGGGTAACGAGATCCTGACCTCGAAATCGGGTGACTGGAACTTTGATGGCGTTGACTACGACAATGATGGCGTCGTCGACCTGATCGCACCGCCGACAATCGACCTGCTCGATCCGGAAGTGCTCGACGGTACGCGTCAGGCTGAACTGCAGGCCGCCATTGGTGGTTACCAGTCCGGTGAGACGATTTACGAGCAGACGACCTTCACGGCCGTTGTTGCTGGTGAACTGTTCGAACTGCCAGCTGGCCCGATCGGTCTCGGCCTCGGTGCCGAATACCGCGAATTCAGCATCGACGACACGCCGGGTGAACTGACCCAGTCGGGCGACATCTGGGGGTCTTCGACCGCTGGCCCGACCCGCGGCGAAAACAATGTTGCTGAACTCTTCGCAGAAGTCGAAGTGCCGGTCTTTAAAGGCCAGCCTTTCGCTGAAGACGTCACGATCAACGCCTCCGTGCGTGGCTTCGAATACGACATCGGCGGTTCCGACTCGATCTACAAGGTCGGCGTGAACTGGCAGGTCAACCCGATCTTCCGGGCCCGTTCGAGCTTCGGTACGTCCTACCGCGCACCGGCCCTGTTCGAACTGTTCCTGCAGGACCAGACGGGCTTTGTGTCCCAGACCTCGATCGACCCGTGTATCAACTGGGGTGACTCGACCAACCAGAACATCCGTACGAACTGTGCAGCCGCAGGCATTCCTGACGACTTCGCAGGTGCCCTCGGTGGTTCTGCCCTGATCACGACCTCTGGTGGTGGCGACCAGCTCGAATCGGAATCCGGTGAAACCTTCACCGCCGGTATCGTTCTGACGCCGACCTTCGCGAACCTGAACATCGCGATCGACTACTATGAAGTCGAAATCCAGGATCAGATCACGAGCCTGTCCGGTGCACAGATCGTTGGTGGCTGTTACGCAACCACGACCTTCCCGAACGATTTCTGTGACCTGTTCGAGCGGGCCCCGGCAACGGACCTGACCCCGTTCCAGCTGGACAACATTCAGGCGCTTACCCTGAACGTCGACTCCCAGCAGCAGCGCGGTATCGACCTCGAAGTGCGTTATGAAGAAGACTTCAACTTCGGCACGCTGACCGTTGAGAGCTCCGTCAACTGGGCCCTCGAGCGTTACATCAACGTGTTCGGTTCCGACTTCGTGTCCGGCGTGGAAGACAACGACTTCAATGGCACGATCGGCTATCCGAGCGTTGTCGGTGACTTCGACATCCGCCTCGACCGCGGCGACTGGACCTACTCCTGGTTCACGACCTTCATCGGCCGCCAGGACGACAACCGCTACTTCGCGGACGACCTGAACGAGCCGTCGAGCTACTTCGGTCTGGACGGCCAGTACAAGGTCTTCACGGAAGCTCAGTTCCAGCACGGTGCGTCCGTTCGCTGGACGGGTGACACCTGGTCCATCACCGGCGGTATCCGCAACATCTTCGATGAAGCACCGCCGCAGGTCTCCGACATCATCACGACCAGCGCCGGCAACACACCGCTCAGCGCAACGGCATACGACATTCGCGGTCGCCGTGCCTTCGTGAGCGTGTCCAAGACCTTCTAAGGTCGGACCTCTTCAGAATGCGAAAGGGCGGACCCTCGGGTCCGCCCTTTTTGCATTGCCAGGCAGGGAGTAAGCGTGTCGCCGCAGCGCCGAGCAGCAGGGCGGGCGTGGGCGCGCCGCAATGCCCCAAAGGCCCGGATGAGGGCGTCTGGTTCAGATGTCCGAAATGTCTGGGGGCCTGCTGGTGCCGCGAGGGAGAATTGAACTCCCGACCTCATCATTACCAATGATGCGCTCTACCACTGAGCTACCGCGGCATTGCAGGAATGGAAAGCGGGCTTTAGCTTATGCGGGCACACATGAAAAGACCGTTTTGCCGCGAAATGCACCTCTCATGACAGACAAGACGACACAGCAGGACAAGGCAGCCCGCCGGGCCGAGGCCCTGCGGGCCAATCTGCGGCGCCGCAAGGCCGCCACGCGCAAGGCAAAGGCTCCGCCGCCCGCGAAATCCGGGGACCCGCAAGGGTGAGCCTGCCGCTCAATTCCCAGGCCTACCTGCGCGATCCCCACGCCATTCTGGCCCCGGCGCAGCAGGCGGGCCTGTTCGTGACGCAAAAGCTGCCCTTCCTCGGCCGCTGCACGCTGGTGCTCGGACACGGCGAATGCCAGGACTTCCTCAAGGATACGGGCCGTTTCGCCGTTGATGCCCGCAATGCCGGGGCAAGCGCGCCCTTTGACCTCAAATTCCTGCCCCGGCCGCTGAAGCGGCTGGCGAGCAATCTCCTGTCCCTCGATGATCCGGACCATCGGCGCCTGCGCCGGCTGGTCGACCAGCCCTTCCGGCGCGTCTCGATCGATGCGTTGAAGCCCCGCATCCGCGAAACCTGTGACCGGCTCGCCCATGACATGGTGCGCACCGACCAGCGGGACGTGGTGGAGGGAATCAGCCGGCAATTGCCGCTCCTGGTGATCTACGATTTGCTGGGCTTTTCGGGCGAATTGCGCGCAAAGCTCGATTCGCTGCTGCAGGGGCTGACGGCGACGGCCAACATCTTCAATGTGCTGCGCGGGCTGACCTTGCTGGGTCCGGTCCAGAAACTGCTGGAGCGGGAATTCGAGCGGGTGCGGCATGCGCCCGGACCCGGCCTGGTCACCGAACTGGTGCATGCCGAGGCCGATGGCGACCGGATGAGCGATGACGAACTCGTCGCCATGGTCTTCGTCCTGTTCATCGCCGGCCACGAGACGACCAAACACCTGATATCCGTCGGCCTGCACACGCTGCTCACCACGCCCGGCGCGGCAGACGCCTATCGGTCGATGGACGCGGACGCGCGCGGCATTGCGGTCGATGAATTGATGCGGTTCTGCGCGCCGGTGCAGATGACCAAGCCCCGCTATGTGCGTGATGACACGGAGTTTCACGGCAGGGCGTTTTCCCAGGGCGACCGGCTGGTCGGGCTTCTCGCGGCGGCAAACATCGATCCGAGTGTGTTCGACGATCCCCTGGCACTGGATCTGGCGCGGCGCCCGAACCGGCATCTCGGCTGGGGCAGCGGCCCGCATATCTGCCTCGGCCTGCACCTGGCCCGCGCCGAGGCCCAGGCCGCCTTTGACTGCCTGCTGGACACCTGGCCGGGCCTTGCGCTGGAGGCCGATTCCGGCCGGCTGAAATGGATTCCGCGCTCCGGTCTGCGCGGGCTGAAGCAACTGCCGGTAATGTTTGGATAAACTCTGTGCAGGCCTTGCCACATTCAGGCCCTTCCAAAGCCGCGAAGCGCTGTATAAGGGCAATCCATGGATAAGTTGCACATCAAGGGCGGCGCTCAGCTGAACGGCCGCATTCCGGTTTCCGGCGCGAAGAATTCCGCCCTGAAGCTGATGGTCGCCTGTCTTCTGACGGACCAGCCGATCAAGCTCACCAACATGCCGAACCTCGCGGACACGCGGTTCCTGGCCCAGCTTCTCGAAACACTCGGTGTGGAAGTCTACTGGCCCAGGGGCGAGTCGACCTGCCGCCTCAATGCGGCAGAGCTGAAAAGCACGATCGCGCCCTATGACCAGGTCCGCAAGATGCGGGCAAGTTTCAACGTGCTCGGGCCGCTTCTTGCGCGGTCGGGCCATGCCACGGTTTCGTTGCCGGGCGGATGCGCCATTGGGGCCCGGCCGGTGGATTTGCACCTGCAGGCGCTGGAAGCCATGGGCGCAGACCTGCGCGTCGAGCAGGGCTATGTGAAGGCCGCAGCCATTCATGGCCTGAAGGGCGCGCATATCAATTTCGCCATGCCGAGTGTCGGGGCCACCGAACACGCCATGCTGGCGGCCACGCTGGCAAGGGGTGTGACGGTTCTGGAAAACGCAGCACGCGAGCCGGAGATCGAGGATCTGGCCGACTGTCTCAACGCCATGGGCGCGAAGATCACCGGTGCCGGCACGTCGAAGATCCGAATCGAGGGCGTCGAGACCCTTGGCGGAACGAGCCATGCCGTCATGCCGGACCGGATCGAAGCCGGCACGTTTGCCATGGCGGCGGCGGCCGCCGGCGGCGATGTCACGCTGGACGGTGCTCCGGTGGCGGCGCTTGGCGCGCTGATCGCCAAACTGCGCGAAGCCGGTGTCTCGGTCGAGACAGATGAGGATGCCAGCACGCTGCGCATTGTGCGCAACGGATCCAGGCTGAAATCAGTCAGCGTGTCGACACAGCCGCATCCGGGATTCCCGACCGACCTGCAGGCGCAATTCATGGCGCTGATGAGCCTTGCCGACGGCACCAGCATCATCCGCGAGACGATTTTCGAAAACCGGTTCATGCATGCGCCGGAATTGTCCCGGCTCGGGGCCGACATAACTGTCAGGGGGCAGGAAGCCATCGTGAAAGGCGTACCGCACCTGACGGGCGCGCCTGTCATGGCGACAGATCTGCGCGCTTCGGTGTCTCTGGTCATTGCGGGGCTTGCCGCCGAGGGGGAGACTGTGGTGAACCGTATCTATCATCTGGACCGCGGGTTCGAGCGGCTGGAAGAGAAACTGAACGCCTGCGGGGCCAGCATCACACGCCGGTCCGAGGACGAGGAATAGGGCTGATCCCAAGGGGCATTGATGGCTGATGTAAAACCACTTCGTCTCCTCGCTGAAACGGCTGAGGATCTGGAAGTCATTTCCGCCGCCATCCAGGACTCCGTGGTGAAGGCCGGCAATCTGAAATACGAATCCCGCCGCAACCGGTTCGCGCTGGAAATCAACCGCTTCCGCTGGGAAGCCGGGGCGAAACGCGGCGACGGCGAGCGTGTGCGTTCGCTGCTGGCCTTTGACGGCGTGCTTGGCGTGAAGACCCGCGCCGTGACCAAGGCTGATCCGGAAATGATCCTGTCGCTGCTGCAGGTCACCTTTACCCCGGCTGATGAGCCGCCGGGCGGCAAGGTGACCCTCCTGTTCGCGGGAGACGGGGAAATCGTACTGGAAGTCGAAGTTCTGGATGCAACCCTGCTCGACAGTGACTATGTGTGGCCGACGCGCCGCCTCCCCAGCCACGAGCGGCGCCGGAGATAGTCATGGTTCGCAGGTTTCAAGCCTCTTCCGCCGGTTTCAATGGCGAATTCGCCCAGTTCCTTCAGCAGGCACGCGGGACGGGCGAGGACGTTGCCAATACCGTCACCGGCATCCTCAAGGATGTTCAGGCACGCGGCGGCGAGGCCGTGGCCGAGTACACGGCCAAATTCGATGGTCTGCAGATCGACCCGTCGACGCTGCAATCGGACAATGTGAACCTGCACGCGCTGGCCGCTGAATGCCCGGCAGATTTGCGGGATGCCATCGATTTCGCGCATGACCGGATTGCCGCCTATCATGCGGCCCAACGGCCTGCCGATCACAGTTTTACAGATGCCGCCGGCATCGAGCTGGGCTGGCGCTGGACCGCGCTCGACAGTGTCGGCGTCTATGTGCCGGGGGGACGGGCGAGCTATCCCTCCTCTGTCCTGATGAATACGGTGCCGGCGAGGATTGCCGGGGTCGAACGTATTGTGATGGTGGCGCCCGCGCCGAAGGGCGAACTGTCGCCGGCCGTGGCCTATGCGGCCGTGAAGGCCGGGGTTGACGAATTCTATCCGATTGGCGGGGCACAGGCCGTGGCGGCGCTGGCCCATGGTACGGCAAACCTTGCGCCGGTCGACAAGATAGTCGGGCCGGGCAATGCCTTCGTCGCTGAAGCCAAGCGCCAGGTATTCGGCAGGGTGGGCATCGACACGATTGCCGGTCCGTCGGAAATTCTCGTCATTGCAGACCACACGGCAAACCCCGACTGGGTGGCCGCAGACCTCTTGTCCCAGGCCGAGCATGATCCAAGCAGTCAGTCGATCCTGATCGTTGTGGATCAGGCTGTGGGAGACTCTGTGGAAAACGCTGTGGAAAACCAGTTGAATTCCCTGCCGACCGGAGAGCGTGCCCGTGAAAGCTGGGTCAATCACGGGGCCATCGTGACCGCGCCGGACCTGCAGGCTGCGGCGAGCATCGCGAACCGCATCGCGGCCGAGCATCTCGAACTGTGCGTTGAGGATCCGGACGCTCTTCTACCGCTGGTGCGCCATGCCGGCGCTGTCTTCCTCGGTCACTACACGCCCGAGGCTCTGGGCGACTATGTGACCGGGTCCAACCATGTCCTGCCCACCAGCCGCGCGGCGCGCTTCTCGTCGGGTCTTGGCCTTTACGATTTCCTGAAACGGATGAGCATCCAGCGCGTTGGCGCACAGGGCTTTGCCGCCATCGCCCCGGCGGCATTGCGGCTTGCCGAGGCTGAACGCCTGCCGGCGCATGCCCGCTCCATTTCCATCCGCACGAACCGGGACACCGAAGGGTGAGCCGGGACCGTCTCATCGGCGTCGATATCGACGATGAGACGCTGGGCGCGTCCGGCCCGGACGCCGAGCATGAGCGGCGTGTCGCAATCTTCGATCTTCTTGAAGACAACCAGTTCAAGGTCATCGACAAGGATGAGGGGCCGTATCAGCTCCGTCTGTCGAAGGCCGAGCGTCGCCTCGTCTTCGCCGTGCGCAATGAGGCCGGCGAGGATGTGCACACTTTTATTCTGTCACTGGGGCCGTTCCGCGGCGTGATCCGCGACTACTTCATGATCTGCGACAGCTATTATGATGCGATCCGTACTCAGTCTCCGCACCAGATCGAGGCCATCGACATGGCCCGGCGCGGCATTCACAATGAAGGCTCGGAACTCCTGGCTGAGCGCCTCGAAGGCAAGATCGAGGTCGATTTCTCCACCGCGCGGCGGCTGTTCACGCTGATCTGCGCCCTGCATGCCGGACAGGCCCGCGCGGCAGGATAGGCGCTCAATTCGTCAGCTGATAGGCGCGCGGCATCCGAGGATGTCAATCCACGCGCCCGCCGTCCGTTTCCGGGCTTAGCCTCTCTGGATGTGGTGCGGAGCCGGTTGCCAATCAGGAATCCGGCGATAATGATACCGCTATCATAAATCAGGGAGGCAAGTATGGCGGTGCGAAATCTCGCGGGACTGATAGCGTGTCTGATGCTTGGCGCATGCAGTGCGACCGGGCAGAACATGGCGGCAGAACCGGTTAGCGGGCAGGCGGTGCAGGCACCCGTCGAAAAGCATCGTGTGGTCATCCTGACAGACATGGAAGCCGACCCCGACGACACTCAATCCCTGATCCGTCTTCTGCTCTATGCCAACGAGATAGATATCGAGGCTCTGGTCGCGACCACGTCGATCTGGAAACAGGACAATATCCGTCCCGACTCCATCCGGCGTACGCTGGGAAAGTATGGAGAGGTCTACGACACGCTCAGCCAGCATGCGGACGGTTATCCGGAAGAAGCGGCGCTGCAGGCGCTCGTGATGGGCGGACAGCCGGGCTATGGCATGGCGAGTGTGGGCGCTGGTCTATCGACCGAAGGATCGGATGCCATCATTCGCCTGCTGGAGGCAGAAGATGACCGACCGCTCTGGATCTCGGTCTGGGGCGGGGTGAACACGCTCGCCCAGGCACTGCACGACATTCGCGCAACGCGACCCGGCGCAGAGGCTGACCGGTTGATCTCGAAGCTCCGTGTCTACACAATTTCCGATCAGGACGACAGCGGCATATGGATACGCCGCGAGTTTCCGGACCTGTTCTACATTGTCAGCCCCGGGGAGTATGGCCGGTCAACCTGGACCGCCATAACGCGCGCCTTTCCCGGTTTCGAGGACCATATCTCCAATCAGTGGATAGCGGAAAACATCCAGCAGGCTCACGGGCCGCTGGGCGCGCACTATCCGGATGTGGTCTGGGGCATGGAAGGTGACACGCCGGCCTTTCTCTCGCTCATTCCCAATGGACTGAATGTGCCGGACCGCCCGGACTGGGGTGGCTGGGGCGGTCGTTACGAACTCTATACGCCGAGTGCGGAAGAGATTGGCGTTGGTCCCGGCAAGCTCGGTTCGGGGGGTGTGCCACTCGATCCGGAGCCGCGCCCGATCTGGACCAATGCGTCGGACAGCTACACCCCCTGGGTGCCGCAAAAGGATGGCCGCGCCATCGGCCCGGCAGACGAGACCCATGACAACAATCACGTGACCCTCCTGCGCTGGAAGAGTGATTTCCAGCGGGATTTTGCCGCCCGGATGGATTGGACTGTTTCAAGCTATGAGGACGCCAATCATCCGCCTGTGGTGAAGCTCGCCCATGATCACCACCTGACCGCAAAGTCCGGCACGCATATTGGGCTGGACGCGTTCGGGACATATGATCCCGACGGCGACAGTCTCAGCTATCACTGGTTCAACTATCCCGAAGCCGGCAGCCTGGACGAGCCCATAGACATGGGGCATGCGGTCAATGACTTCGATGTCTGGTTCAGGCTTCCCGAGGTGACGCAGACCGAGACGGCCCATTTCATCGTCAAGGTCACGGACAAGGGCACGCCCGCCCTGACCCGCTACGCGCGGGTAATTGTCACCATCAAGCCCTAAGCTGAAGAATGTTCAGCATATTTGGGAGTGTCTTGCCCCTGCGTCCGGGCTTTGTGACGTAGCGACAATGTGTATGATCCCCGGAAAATATCCGGAGGAAAAATGCACTACACCGAATTGCTGAAAGCGCGGGAAGTCCTGACCGGTCCGGGCGGCGACTTCGAGATCGTCGAGGCCGATGTGCTCGGAAACCGGCTGCGCGTCTACAAGAACGCTCCGCCGAGCGTGCGCGAGGTCTGGCTGTCGACCCTGCAATATGCCGAGCGCGACTATCTCGTCTATCAGGATGAACGCTGGACCTATGCCGATGCCCATCGCGACGTGAACGCGATTGCGGCCTGGATGTTTGCGCAGGGCGTGCGGCCCGGTGACCGGGTTGCGGTGGCCATGCGCAACTATCCCGAATGGCTGCTGATCTACTGGGCCTGCGTGTCGACGGGCATTGCCGTGGTCGGCATGAATGCCTGGTGGACCGCCGAGGAGATGGACTATGCGCTGAAGGATTCCGAGCCCAAGATCCTGTTCGCAGACGCGGAGCGGCTGGAACGCGCGCTCGCCATCGAGGGCGCCGCCGACCGGATGCAGATCGTGGGCGTGCGCAGCCCGGATGCGCCGGCGCCGGTCCTGCCCTGGGCTGACGTGCTGGCCCATGGCGGCGACATGCCGGCGGTCACCGTGGATCCGGATTCCGATGCCTGCATCTTCTACACATCGGGCACGACCGGCTTTCCGAAAGGGGCCCAGCTGACCCATCGCGGCTGTGTGGCCAATCTGTTCAACATGATGTTCTCGGCGGCCTCCACCGCGCTCGCCATGAATCTCGCCACCGGCGAGCCCATCCCCGAGGACCCGCCTGTGCCGGCCGGCCTCGTCACCACGCCGCTCTTCCATGTCACGGCCAACAATTGCGGCGCCTATCTGCTGACCGCCGCCGGCGGCAAGATCGTGCTGATGTATCGCTGGGATGCCGGCGAGGCGCTGAAACTGGTCGAGCGCGAAAAGATCACCGCCGTCAGCGGCGTGCCGATCATGGCGCGCGAGCTGATCAACCATCCGGATTTCGAAAAGACCGACACGTCCAGCCTCGCGACGCTGGGCGGGGGCGGGGCGCAGCTGCCGCCGGACCTGGTCCACAAGATCGACTCCACCGTGGCCACGGCCCGGCCGAACACCGGCTATGGCATGACCGAAACCTGCGGCATCATCACGTCGGTGTCGGCTGACTTCTTTGTCGACAAGCCAGACAGCGCCGGTCCGGCCATGCCCAATTTCGAGGCCAAATGCGTCAACGAGCTGGGCGAGACCGTGCCCCAGGGCGAGGTCGGGGAATTGTGGGTCAAGGGTTCCTCGGTCATCAAGGGCTATATCAACCGGCCCGAGGCCACCGCCGAATCCATCACCGATGGCTGGCTGCATACGGGCGACATTGCCCGCATCGACAAGGACGGCTTCATCTTCATTGTCGACCGCAAGAAGGACATGGTCCTGCGCGGCGGCGAGAATGTGTACTGTGCCGAAGTCGAATCCACGCTCTACCGTCACCCCGCCGTGGCAGAATGCAGCGTGTTCGGCGTGCCGGATGACCGGCTTGGCGAGGAAGTCGGCGCGGCCGTCGTGCTCAAGCCCGGCGAAACCCTGACCGCTGACGCCCTGCGCGAGCATTGCGCCGCCACGATGGCGAAGCACAAGGTGCCCCGCTACATCTGGTTCCTCTCGGCGCTTCCGCGCAATGCGAGCGGGAAGTTCGTCAAGCGGGACCTGAAGGAACAGTTGACCCGGCAACTCGACAATGCGCAGGTGAGCTGACACCCAAGACATACCAGACAATCACGGCAGGGCTCCCGGTTTCGGGGGCCTTGTTGTGTTTTGGGGGAAATTCTGCGCGCGATCGCACCGCAATGGCGACCCCGGCAGGATTCGAACCTGCGACCGTCCGATTAGAAGTCGGGTGCTCTATCCAGCTGAGCTACGGGGCCGGAACGCCGCCGGCGGGCACCCTAATGTGTCCAGGGCTGCTTGCGATTGGCGTCGAAATTGGCGCTGTAGGACTTAACAAGCCGTTTGCGCTCATGCGTCGGCGTCACGGTGAAGGTCAGGCCTTCGCTCTTGGCGTATTCGATGGCCTGTTCCTGCGTGTCGAAGGACAGGCGGACCTGGCCGGACGTGTCATCAATGCTGGTCCAGCCCATGACCGGATCGGCGAAGCGTTTCGCATCATTGTTGACGAATTCCAGCACCCAGGCCTTGGTCTTGCCGCGGCCGGATGTCATCGCGCTTTTTGCGGGCTTGTAGATACGCGCTTGCATTGCTGAACCTCACCGCTGCGAATGAATGGTCGGAGCGATAGGATTCGAACCTACGACCCTCTGGTCCCAAACCAGATGCGCTACCAGACTGCGCTACGCTCCGGACTCCCGTAATAAGGGGCTCGCGCCACTGTGCAAGCCCCTTTCGGCTGTGAAATCAGCCTTTCGGGCGCAGTTGCCGGACCAGCCCTTCCTGGGCGACGCTTGCCACCAGGTCCCCGGCCATATTGTAGATCATGCCCCGGTTGAAGCCGCGGCCCTTGCCGGCAAACGGGCTGTCCATAGAATAGAGATGCCATTCGTCGAACTTGATCGGGCCGTGCAGCCACATCGCATGATCGAGGCTCGCCGACATAAGTTCCTTGTGATTGAGCCAGGTGATGCCATGCGGGCGATAGCTGGAACTCAACAGGCTCATGTCGGAGGCATAGGCCAGCAGGCAATGGTGCAGGGCAGGCGGCACATCGATCGGCCGGGCCACCCGGAACCAGAGATTGTGGCGGTCATCGGCGATTTCGGGATGGATCAGGTCCAGCGGGTCGACGTCACGGATCTCGATGTCGCGTTCTCGGGCGAAGTCCTCGCGCAGGGCGTCGGGCAGGCGGTCAACGATTTCCAGCCGGCGCTCGCGCAGATCCTTCAGCCCGTCCGGGCCGGGCACGTCGGGCATTGTGTGCTGGTGTTCCCAGCTGTCCTCATCGGTCTGGAAACTGGCCGCCATGTTGAAGATCTGCTTGCCGTGCTGGATCGCCACGACCCGGCGGGTCGTAAAGCTGCCGCCGTCCCGGGAATGGTCGACCTGGTAGATGATCGGCACTTTCGGGTCGCCGGGGCGGATGAAATAGGCATGCAGGGAGTGGCAGATCCGGTCTTCCGGAACCGTTCGATAGGCCGCGACCAGCGACTGGGCGATCACCTGTCCGCCAAATACGCGCTGGCTGGCGCGCTCGTCCGGGCTCTGGCCGCGGAACAGGTCCAGTTCCAGGCGTTCAATGTCCAAAAGGGCCAGAAGGTCTCCGACGGGGTCAGCCATGCAGCACGTCTCCAGTTTGCGTCAGAACGAGCTAGCAGAGGCAGGAATGGATGCAAACTGTGCAAGTGCGGGCTGTGGATCGAATTTTGCCCATTCTGGTCACAACATATTCACCACATTCGGGTATCGGAAGGTATTATGGTTAATGCCGCCTCGCTCCGCGCCGCCGTGCCGTTCCACGATTCCTTTTCCCAGATGAAACGGGATCTGGATTTCCTGCGCATGGCCTATCGCATGCACAAGCTGATCGGCGCGGTCACACCGGACTCCGAACAACTCGTGGCCGACGACTTCGAGGAGAGTGCCGACAAGCATTCGGCGAATGTCGCCTTCCGGTTTGACGGCCAGTTGACCACCTATGCCGAGTTTGACGCACAGGCGAACCGGATCGCGCATTGGGCACTGGCGCACGGCCTGAAATCCGGGGACCGGGTGGCGCTGTGCATGGACAATTGCCCGGATTATGTCGCCATCTGGGTGGGACTGGCCAAGGTCGGCGTGGTGACAGCGCTGATCAACACGCATCTCGACGGGGACGCCCTGCGCCACTGTCTGACCATTTCGGAGGCAGCGCACATCATTGCCGGCCCGACGCGGGATGCTGCGGTCAGCGAGGCCTCGGCGCCGATGGACGGCCCGCCAAAGGTCTGGACCTGGGGCGGGGAGCATGGGGAAGACCTGCTGACCATGCTGCCTGGTCTGTCGGCCGAGCGCCCGTCACGGGCCCTGCGCGCGCATCTGCGCGGCAAGGATGATTGCCTCTTCATCTATACGTCCGGCACGACCGGTCTGCCCAAGGCAACGAAAATTACCAATTCGCGCCTGCAGATCATGCTGCGGACCTTTATTGCGCCCTGCTATACGGGCCCGCGCGACCGCGTCTACATCACACTGCCGCTCTATCATGGCACAGGCGGCATATGCGGCGTGGGGCAGGCCCTGATGAGCGGGGCATCGATTGTCCTTCGCCGGAAATTTTCCGCCAGCGCGTTCTGGGATGACGTGGTCGATCAGGGCGTCACATCCATCGTCTATATCGGCGAACTGTGCCGCTACCTCCTGAACCAGCCTCCGCATCCGAAAGAGCGTCTGCATCACCTCAAGACGGGTTTCGGCAATGGCCTGAGGGCCGAAATCTGGACAGAGTTCCGTGAGCGGTTCAATATCTCCCATCTGGTCGAGTTCTATGCCGCGACCGACGGCAATGTGAACCTGATGAGCATTGACGGGACGGTTGGAGCGGTCGGGCGCATTCCCAAATGGCTGAAGTCCCGCTTCGACCATGTTGAATTCGTCAAATACGATCTCGAAACGCAGGATGTCGTGCGCGGGCCGGACGGATTTGCCATCCGCGCAGAGGCGAACGAAGCCGGCGAAATGCTTGGCCGCATGCAGGAAGACGAATTCGAATTCGCCGGCTATCACGATCCGGAGGCGACGGAGAAGAAGATCCTGCGCAACGTGTTCGAGCCCGGTGATCGCTGGCTCAGAACGGGGGACCTGATGCGCAAGGATGAAGAAGGCTATGTCTACTTTGTCGACCGGACGGGCGACACCTTCCGCTGGAAGGGAGAGAATGTCTCAACCAGTGAA
The DNA here is from genome assembly GCF_017792385.1 of Hyphomonas sp. Lineage (NCBI taxonomy): Bacteria > Pseudomonadati > Pseudomonadota > Alphaproteobacteria > Hyphomonadales > Hyphomonadaceae > Hyphomonas > Hyphomonas sp. The sequence continues at coordinate 2,325,397 of NZ_CP051230.1, forward strand.
GTCAGCAACGCCCTGTCCCTGATAGACGGCATTGCCACGGCCAATGTCTACGGCGTAGAAATTCCCGGTACGGATGGAAAGGCCGGCATGGCCGCCATCACGCTCAACGGCGATGTGGACTTCGAGAGCCTGCATTATGAATTGTCGGCCAGCCTGCCATCCTATGCCATCCCGATCTTCCTGCGTATCCAGCGTGAGGCAGAAACGACAGGCACGCTTAAATTCCGGAAAGTCGAACTGATGACAGAGGGGTTCAATCCCGATCTCGTCGATGACCCGATCTGGATGTACCATCCCGACCGGCGGCAATATGTGCCCTTCACCCAGGATCGCTATGATTCCCTGAAATCCGGGGCATTCCGCTTCTAGGAATTTATGTCGGGCGGCCCATGCGCTGTTCCAGACGGGTCGAGAACCAGGAAATGATCCGGCGCCAGAGTTCGTCCTTCAGGACGGCGCCTTCGACATCGTGATCGATAGAGGGATTGTCATTGATCTCGATGATCACGACGCCCTTGTCGGTTTCCTTCAGGTCCACGCCATACAGGCCATCGCCAATCAGGCGTGCCCCGCGCACGGCGGCGTCCACCACCTCCGGCGGTGCATCCTCGACCGGGAAGGTCGCAAACCCGCCTTCGGTCGCCTTGCCGTCCGGTCCATGTTTCACGATCTGCCAGTGTCCGCGTGCCATCCGGTATTGGCAGGCATAGAGCGGCTCACCGTTCAGCACACCGATACGCCAGTCGAACTTTGTCGGCACGAATTCCTGTGCGATGATCAGCGCGGTTTCCTTGAACATCTGTTTCGCCCCGGCGCGCAGCTCTTCCAGCGACCGGGCCTTCACCATGTTTGTCCCGAATGATCCGTCAGGCGTTTTCAGGACGACCGGATTGCCCAGCTTTTCGAAGACGGCAGCAAGGTCCGATTTCTCGTCAAGGATCTCCGTCTGCGGAATGGGCAGGCCGGCCTTTTCCAGGATTTCCTTCAGGAACACCTTGTTCGTGCACCGGATCATGGATTGCGTGTCGTCGATGACGGGCATGCCTTCCTGCTCGGCGCGGCGCGCGAACTTGTAGGTATAATTGTCGATCTGCGTCGTCGCCCGAATGAACAGGGCGTCAAATTCGGCCAGGCTGGTCAGGTCGGACGGCTCGATCGTTTCGACCTCCACACCCATCTTGGCCGCCACATCGGCCAGCCGCTTGATGGAGGAAGGCTTGGAAGGGGCGGTCTTCTCGTTCGGGTCGACCAGCACGGCCAGCGCCCATTTGGCTGGGGTCCTGGTTTTCGGTTCGCTGATCCGGCCGCTTGTATAGGTGCTCATCGCCTCGAGGAAGAAGTCCCGGCGCGCGCCCTTCAGCTTGTGCGGCGGCACCATCCGGACACGGCCAATTCCGTGCGGTGATTTCGGGTCGAACTCGACTTCCAGCGCGGGCACGCGGAACCAGTCGGACACTTCGCGGGCAAGGCGCTCATAGCCGGGCGTCTCCGGCTTGGAGAAGGCCACAAACAGACTTTCCTGTTCCGGTGCGCCTTTCGAAATGGCTTCCCGCAGGCGTTCGCCAAGGTCGGGCAGGGCGTGCTTGTAAAGGCCCTTGGCCGACAGCTCCACCATCGTCTGCACGCTGGGACTGACACGGTGTCCGCGCGCTTCGGCGAGCAGGGAGGCGTAATAGCCTTCCGATTGATAGCCATAGGACCGGCACAGATTCAGGATGTAGGGCCGCCGTCCGCTGAACAGGGCGGGCTTGGTGATATAGTCCGCTACCTTGAGCACCTTGTGAGGCGTTTCGGCCTGCGAGATGTCATTGGCGGATTCGACGAGTACGACCCAATCGGTCATTCAACCTCTCTTGAGAGGCCGGCCAGCGGCTTCTCCATTTTCAGGGCGGCTTCCCCATCCGGGTAATAGCCGACAGCGCGCGCCATTACGCGATAACCATGGCGTTCGTAAAGACGCTTTGCGCGTGAATTTGATTCGCGCACTTCCAGCCTGATCGCGACACAGCCGCGTTGCCTTGATATGTCTTCGCTTTCAGACAGCAATGCGTCGGACAGGCCCGTCCCCCGTGCAGCTTCTGCGACGGATATCGAATAGATCCGGGCGATCCGGCTGGTGCGCCGGAACAGGAGGACGAGCGCGCCGGCAAGGCCGCTCTCTCCGTCGGATACCAGGATGGCGGAATTCCCGCGAAGCAGACGCTGCCAGGTCTGGCGCGAAAAACGGTCTTCCTCCGGGAATGCCGTTTCCAGCCCGGTCAGCGCGGCAATGTCGTCCCGTGTGGCGGCGCGAACAGCGTGCATCTGAGGGCGCTAGCGCAACAGGACCATGTCGTCGCGATGGACGATGGCCGGGCGCCCGCGATAGCCGAGTATCGCCTCGACCTCGTCGCTCTGGCGGCCAATCACACGGGCGATCTCGGCCGAACTGTAGGCCGTGACTCCCTTGCCGACCATCTTGCCGGAAGGGGCGTTCAGGGCGATGGCTGCGCCGCGTTCGAAATTGCCGGTAACGCCGGTGACGCCAACGGCCAGCAGGCTCGCCCCGCCGCGCAGTGCCCGGGCCGCGCCTTCGTCCAGCGTGATCGCGCCTTCGGGGGTGAGGTGTCCGGCGAGCCAGGCGGCGCGGGCACTGGCCGGTGTCGTGGCCGCCGAGATGAGCGTGGCCCGCTCTCCGGCCTCGATGGCGAGAAGCGGGTGGTCACGATTGCCCAGCGTGATCAGCGTGGAACAGCCCGCCGCATGGGCAATGCGCGCTGCCGCCAGCTTGGTGGCCATGCCGCCGGACCCGACCCCGGCATCGGCATTGGCGCCCGTCGCCATCGCGTCATGCGCCTCGGTCAACTCGGCAAGATGGGGAATGTGGGTGGCATCCGGATGGCTGCGCGGATCGGCAGTGTAGAGCCCGTCAATGTCCGACAGGAGCACGAGGACATCCGCGCCCATCATCTGCGCCACGCGCGCGGCCAGCCGGTCATTGTCACCATAGCGGATCTCGTCCGTCGCGACCGTGTCATTCTCGTTGATGACCGGTACGACACCTGAGTCCAGCAGCGTCTCGAGCGTTGCCCGGGCATTCAGCCAGCGGCGGCGCGTTTCGGTATCGCTGAGCGTCAGGAGCGCCTGGCCGATGGTGACGTCATGGGGGGCGAAGGCGGCCGAGATGGCCGACATCAGCCGGGGCTGGCCGATGGCGGCAGCGGCCTGTTTCTGGTCGAGACGATTTGCGACAGATGTGGCGACGCTTTGGCGACCCAGCGCAACTGCGCCGGACGAAACCAGGACCACCTGAAACCCACGGAGACGGAGTGAAACGATATCGGATGCCAGTTTTGCCAACCAGTCATGGCGTGGTTGGCCGTTCTCCACCACCAGGGCAGAGCCGGTCTTCACCACGATCCGTCTGGCAGAGGCAAAGAGCGTATCCATCATGAATCGGACCGATACACTGCTGCGGCATGTGCCGGAAGCGAAAATGAAGCCGTTGACAATTCAGGGGTTTCTCCGTCACGACAGGGAAAACGACGAGGTTCCCCACCATGCCCCAATTCGACATGATCCTGCTCACCCCGGCCCAGGCAGACGGGGCTGACGTGCTCGAACACACGGCCGGCTCGCCTGCGCGCGAAGGCGGCGGCGACGAGACCTATCGCTGCGGGTCCTGCAAGACCAGGCTCCTGGTCAATGTCGCCCACCACGACGCCCACGGCGTCATTGTGAAGTGCGGCAAGTGCGGGCGCTTCAATACCGAGCCGCACCACCATCATCACCATTAGAGGGGCGACCAGTCGGCATTCTCGTCCGCGCCGTCTTCGGCGGCGATAATGCGCAGATGGCGGGAGACTTCCGCAAGCGCCTTCTTCACGCCCGCGCCCGTGACGCCTGAGATGCGCAGCGGCTCGCCGTCGTAGACGGTCTTCAACTGCGCGACCTGTTCGTCGACCTGTTCGGGCAGCAGCGCGTCAATCTTGTTCAGCGCGACGACTTCAGGCCGCTCGGCCAGTTCGGGACTGTAGGCCTCCAACTCGTTGCGAATCGTCGTGTAGGCGCCCGCGACGTCGTCCTGTGTGCAATCTATCAGGTGCAGCAGCACCTTGCAGCGCTCCACATGGCCAAGGAAGCGGTGGCCAAGCCCTGCGCCCTCTGCAGCCCCTTCAATGAGGCCGGGAATGTCTGCCAGCACGAATCGGCTGCCAGGGCCGAGATCGACGACGCCCAGGCCGGGATTGAGGGTTGTGAAGGGATAATCGGCAATTTTCGGCGTCGCTGCGGTGACCACGCTGAGGAAGGTGGATTTTCCCGCATTGGGCAGGCCCAGAAGGCCGGCATCGGCAATCAGTTTCAGACGCAGCCAGATCCAGCGTTCTTCGCCCGGCTCGCCCGGATTGGCGCGGCGCGGGGCCTGGTTTGTGGACGTCTTGAAGCGCGTATTGCCCCAGCCACCATTGCCGCCGACAGCCAGCAGCACGCGCTGGCCTACCTCGGTCAGGTCCGCGATCAGCGTTTCCTGGTCTTCCTCGAAAATCTGCGTGCCGACCGGCAGTTTGAGCACCACATCGTCGCCGCCCGCGCCGGTGCGGTCCTTGCCCATGCCGTGGCCGCCGCGCTTGGCCTTGAAATGCTGTTTGTAGCGATAGTCGATCAGCGTGTTCAGCCCCTCGACCGCTTCGGCCCAGACATCGCCGCCCCGGCCGCCATCGCCGCCATTCGGGCCGCCATATTCGATGTATTTCTCACGGCGAAACGAGACGCAGCCCGCTCCGCCTGTGCCGGACTGGATGAAGACTTTGGCCTGATCGAGGAATTTCATGGGGACCTATCGAACTCTCAAGCAATAAAGGACATGTTGATGTGATCTGAAGCTTCGCCCCGACCGAGACTGAACACCCTACCACGTCCGGACGGCAGAAAGCCGATCTTTTTCAGAACATGGCCCGATGCCGGATTGTCGGCAAAATGGCCGGAAGTGAATGCGCGTTCGCCGCGCGCCATCAGCCATTCCAGGACAGCGCTCGCCGCTTCGGTCATCAGGCCGGCGCCCCACTCGGCAGGTATGAGCCAGTAGCCGATGTCGAACGCCAGGCCGGCGCCGGGCCGGTCCGCGCCGATCACACCCACCAGTTCGTCACCTTTCTGAAGGGCAAAGATGTGGTTTGTGTCCCTGTCCGCACCGGCTTCATGCGTGGCGATCCATTCCCGGGTACGCTCCAGGCTCTGGTTTGGCGCGATGCTTGCCACCATGCGATGGATGCGCGGGTCTGTGATGCATTCGGTGATGCGGGGCGCGTCCGCAAGCGTGATGCGCCGCAAGGTCAGCCTGTCTGTCTCAATCATTTCACACATTGTGCGTGCCCTTCCGGGGCAGGTTTCGGGGAGACAAAACAAAGGGGAGGCAGTGGCCTGCCTCCCCTTGGAAACTGATCGTCTGAAGCGATCCGGCCACGTTCCCGCGGCCGCGCTGTCAGCCGCTTATTCTGCTGCGTCCGCGACCGGTACAATGTTCACGTAAAGGCGACCGCCCGCCTTGCGCGTGAACTCTACCTTGCCTTCGGAAAGGGCAAAGAGGGTGTGGTCACGGCCCATGCCGACGCCGCGGCCCGGCCATTTCTGGGTGCCGCGCTGACGCACGATGATGTTGCCCGGAATCACATGCTCGCCGCCAAATTTCTTGACGCCAAGATATTTCGGGTTTGAGTCGCGGCCGTTACGGGACGAACCACCTGATTTCTTATGAGCCATGGTTTGCTCCTGATCCTCTATAAAGGGCTTATAGCGCCCTTATGCGTCCTTGGCGAATTCTTCGGCCTGCTTGACCCACTCGTCACGGGTGATGCGGCCCGGGAAGCTCATTTCTTCTTCCAGTTCGGCGATCTGGTCTGCGTTCAGCGCAGCGACCTGCCAGAAGAAGTAGATGCCGGCCTCGTGGAGTTTTTTCTCCAGAACCGGGCCCACGCCGGAGATCTTCTTCAGATTGTCCGGCTTGCCTTCCAGATTGGTGATACGACCGCGGGCATCGGTTTCGGGCTTGGCAGCCGGAGCGGCAGCCTCGGCAGCCGGGGCCTCGGCCTTCGGAGCGGCTTTCTTGGCAGCAGCCTTCTTGGCCGGCTTCTTGCCGTCGGCGCTGATGCCGGTGATCTTGACGACCGTCAGGTGCTGGCGGTGGCCCTTGGTACGGCGATAGGTCTGGCGCTGACGCTTCTTGCGGATGATGATCTTGTCACCGCGGGTCTGCTCCTCGACTTCGCCAAATACGCTGGCGCCAGCCACGAGCGGGGCGCCAACAGTCACGTCGTCGCCATTGCCCAGCATCAGAACGGAGTCGAAGGTGACGTCCTTGCCGGCTTCCGTATCCAGTTTTTCGACGGTGATCGTGTCACCTTCCGCGACTTTATACTGCTTGCCGCCTGTTTTGATGACCGCGAACATGGGTCTCGTCCTTCCGGAATGGTAATCGAAATGAATTGCGCGCGAAGCCGTTGCCGGTTTCGCGCCCGAAGCGGGGGGTAAACACCAATCGGGCCGTGCTGTCAAATGTCATCTTCAGACGATTTCAGGTGCTTGCATCACGTCCGCATTTTATATAGTGCAGGCAGCCGTCCACGGGCTCCGCGGAGAGGTGCTAGAGTGGTTGAATAGGCTAGTCTCGAAAACTAGTGAACTCGCAAGGGTTCCGAGGGTTCGAATCCCTCTCTCTCCGCCAGCCAGTCTGCCAATTTGGCCGCAAATCCCCCAGCTTAGAAATAGTCCCGCAAGTACCGGGCGTTATGCCGCCAGGCTCCAAGTTTCAGGCTGCGATGTCCACAGAACCTGTCTCTTCTAAGCCTCCACACGAGTGAAGTCTCTGTCGGCTGGAACCGGGGTTTTCCTGAGGTCGTTCCAGACGAATCTACAGGGAACTTACATGGATAATCATCAAACATGTGACCGGGACGCATGCGTGGATCGACCGTTATCGAATGAGCGAGGCGGCATACATGTGAGCATCCGGACGCTTGCTTAAAGGGCGCTTCAATGCAGCGGGATTTGTCAGATGCCTCCATAGCCAGATCGACCAACGTCCGGTCCGGGAAGATCTGGATCCTTGCAACGGCTTTGAGCGGATCAACTTCTTCCAAGTTGGAGAAGTCAGTCCGTCGGGGCCCCTCAAGATCGTTCTGGATTACAGCGGAGATGCAGTCTTCCAGCTCTTTCGCCGGGGCTTGTCAAAGGAATCAGACTTGAGGTGACCAAACCAGGTGTCCAACCCGGAAAAATGAGTAAATCACCATTGGTCTGCCCCCACAAAAGTGGTCCATTATTTGAGTTAGTTCCGGCTTCAGATATGGAGCTGAAACATGGGTAAGAGATCAACGCCTGAAGAGATCATCGCGAAGCTGCGGGAGGTGGAGGTGCGCCTCGCGCGCGGTGAGACGGCAGGCCAGGCTGTACGTTCGATTGGCGTGACAGAACAGACCTACTACCGGTGGCGCAAGGAGTATGGCGGGCTGCAGGTTGGCCAGGCCAAACGGATGAAGGAGATGGAGAAGGAGAATGCGCGCCTGCGTCGCGCCATCTCTGATCTGACCCTCGACAACCAGATCCTTCAGGAAGTCATCAAGGGAAAGTTCTGAGCCCTTCGCGCAAGCGCGAAGCGGTCGATCATGTGGTGGAGACACTCGGCGCAACCGAGCGCCGGGCCTGCCGCGTGATCGGCCAGCACCGTTCCACCCAGCGCAAGCCGCGTGTGCCGCGTCAGGACGAGGATGTGCTGACAGCGGCCATCATCGCCCTGGCCGAGCGGTTCGGCCGGTATGGCTATCGCCGCATCACAGCCCTGCTGAAGCGCGATGGCTGGCATGTGAACGAGAAGCGTGTCTATCGCATCTGGCGGCGTGAAGGGCTGAAAGTGCCAATGAAACAACCAAAGAGGGGCCGGTTATGGCTGAATGACGGCTCGTGCGTGCGGCTGAGGCCGATGCACAAGGGGCATGTCTGGTCGTATGACTTCGTGCAGGACCGCACCCATGATGGCAAGGTGGTCCGCATGCTGTGTGTGATTGATGAGTTCACCCGCGAATGCCTCGCCATCCGCGTCGAACGCAGGCTCAACTCCCGCGATGTGCTCGACACGCTGGGCGAGCTGTTCGTCGCGCATGGACCGCCAGAGCATATCCGCTCCGACAATGGCCCGGAGTTCATCGCCACCGCGCTGCGTGACTGGCTTGGCCGGGTCGGCGTGAAGACGCTCTATATCGAACCGGGTTCACCATGGGAAAACGGTTACTGCGAGAGCTTCAACTCCAAGCTCAGAGACGAGTTGCTGGCGAGGGAAATCTTCTTCGATCTCAGGGAAGCCCAGATCCTGATCGAGGCTTGGCGGCGGCACTACAACACCGCGCGCCCACACTCTTCTCTGGGCTACCGACCACCTGCTCCACAAACCATCTTGCCCGCGGCGTTCATACCGCCTTACTGTGGGCAGGTGGCGGCATGAACGCCGCTACATGGAAACCGCCGGACTAACATTACTGGTGGACCACCTCGGTGGGGCAGAGCAGCTACACTTCCCTGCGCCGAAGAAATGATCGCCGTACAGATTTCAGGTCGCCCTTGAAGGGCTAACTTGTCAGCGCTTCAGGGATTTCAGCACGTCGAATGGACTGCTGCTCTCCCGGGCACTGGCCTGGCCTGTGGGTGTCCGACCTTTCGTCTTGGGTGCGGAGCGCGCCGGGGCATTCGTCTCATTTCCCGATGTCGACTTCATGCTGAGGCTGATGCGCTTCTGATCGACATCCACGTCCAGCACGCGCACATTGACGATGTCGCCAGCTTTCACGACATCTCGCGGGCTTTCCACGAAGGAATCGGAAAGCTGAGAGATGTGGATCAGGCCGTCCTGATGAACACCGATGTCGACGAATGCTCCAAAGGCGGTGACATTGGTGACGACCCCTTCAAGGCGCATGCCGGCTGACAGGTCGGTGATCTTGTCGACGCCCTCCCGGAAACTGGCCGTCTGGAAGTCGGGCCTCGGGTCCCGGCCGGGTTTTTCCAGTTCGGCGATGACGTCCCGAATGGTCGGTATGCCAAAGGTTTCGTCGGCGAAATCGGCAGGATTGATTTGCGACAGCACAGCCTTGTTGCCGATCAATGATGTCACCGGCTGGCCGGTCGCCTTCGCGATCCGTTCGACCAGTGGATAGGATTCCGGGTGGACCGCTGATCCGTCGAGCGGGTCCGTGCCCCCGACGATGCGCAGGAAGCCGGCTGATTGCTCGAAACTCTTGGCGCCCATGCGCGGCACCTTTTTCAATTGCTTGCGTGTCTTGAACGGACCGTGTTCATCGCGAAACGCCACGATGTTTCCCGCCAGCGTCGCATTGAGGCCGGACACATGGGTGAGCAGGGGGGCTGAAGCGGTGTTCACGTCCACGCCGACGGCATTCACGCAGTCTTCCACGACTGCACCAAGGGAGCGGGCGAGCGCGCCCTGGTCCACATCATGCTGATACTGGCCAACCCCGATCGCCTTGGGCTCGATCTTGACCAGTTCCGCCAGCGGGTCCTGCAGGCGCCGGGCGATCGACACGGCGCCGCGCAGACTGACATCCAGGTCCGGAAACTCGTCTGCGGCCAGTTGGGAAGCGGAATAGACGGAGGCGCCGGCTTCCGAGACCATGAGACTGGCGAGTTTGAGTTCAGGGGCGGCCTTCGCCACGTCCGAGACGAGAGCATCTGTCTCGCGGCCCGCTGTGCCGTTCCCGACCCCGACAAGGTCCACATTGTGGCGCGCAGCAAGATCCTTGAGGGTTTTCATCGCGCCGGCGCGGTCATTGCGAGGCGCGTGAGGATAGATCGTGGCGGTCTCTAGAAGTTTGCCGGTGGCATCGACAATCGCAATCTTGCACCCGGTCCGGATGCCCGGATCAATGCCCATCACGGTTTTCTTTCCGGCTGGAGCGGCAAGTAACAGATCCTTGAGATTGCTGGAAAACACCTCAATGGCTTCCGCTTCCGCGCGTGCTTTCAAACGGGCGAGTGAATCCGATGCTCCGGATTTGGCGAGTTTGGTGGACCAGGCCTTCTCTGCCGTTTCCTGCATCCATCGGGCGCCGGCGCTGCCCGAGGCATTGACCCCGAACTCCCGGCAGATGCGGGAGATCGCGTCGCGCGGTGTTTCCGCCTTGCGTGCCTGAATGCCGACACCGACCTTCAGCACGCCTTCCTTCTCCCCGCGCAGCATGGCCAGGGCACGGTGTGACGGCATCTTTTCGAGGGGCTCTGCGAAATCGGCATAGTCGCGGAATTTGTCGGCTTCTTTTCCCTTCACGAGCCGGGAATTCAGTTCCCCTGCGTTCCAGAGTGTTTCACGGGCATGCCGGGCGAGGCTCGGTGTCTCTGCCATACGCTCGATCAGGATGTCCCGTGCGCCCTCCAGCGCCGCCGCCGCTGTCCCAACGTCCTTGCCAGGATCCACAAAGGCGGTTGCCAGGCGTTCGGGGTCGCCTGCACAGGCGAGCAATTTCTCGGCGAGCGGTTCCAACCCCTGTTCGCGGGCAATGGTGGCCCGGGTGCGCCGCTTCGGCTTGAACGGACGATAAAGGTCTTCCAGTTCAACCTTTGTCTCCGCCGCGAGGATGGCCCGCTCCAGTGCCGGGGTCAGCTTGCCCTGTTCGGAAATGGAGGCGAGCACCGTTTCACGGCGCAATTGGAGTTCCGTCAGATAGGCGTGGCGTTCGGCCAGCTTGCGCAATTGCGTATCGTCCAGTCCGCCCGTGCGTTCCTTTCTGTACCGGGCGATGAAGGGGATGGTTGCGCCTTCCTCGATCAAGGCAATGGTTGCCTCGACCTGTGCCGGGCGCACGCCAAGATCGCGCGCGATGATCTGTGCCAGCGGGAAGACTGCAGGAGTGTCGGACAGTTTGACGGCAGGCATGGATGGTCGCTCCTATGGAAGACAGGTTCGGGACACTGCGTCGCGCGCCCGGCGCTTCCGCAAGCCACCCATGTTGAAGAACAAGGTTAATCAAATATTGCCGCCGGCGAGGGCAACGCATCTGCCGGGCGACAGGCCGCTGCTCAAACCTCGACAAGGCGCTTTCGGACGCGCGCAGAGATCATGTCGAGGGCGACAACGGTCAGAAAAATGACGAGCAGGATGGTGCCCACCCGGTCGTACTGGAACATGTCGAAACGTCCCTTCATTTCCTGTCCGATCCCACCGGCTCCAACAAGACCGATCACGGTCGCCATGCGAATGTTCCGGTCAAGAATGTAGAGCGACAATCCGGTATAACTGGGCAGGATTTGTGGGAGGACGGCGAGGCGCAGAATGGTGAACGTGCCCGCCCCGGTTGCTCTCAGGGCGTTCTGCGGGCTCTTGTTCGCGGCCTCTATGTCTTCTGCGTAGAACTTTCCGAGAAAGCCGATGCTGTGGAAGGTGAGCGCAAGAATGCCGGCGATCGGACCGAATCCGAAGGCCAGCACCAAAAAGAGCGCGCTGATCAGTTCCGGGATTGACCGGAGCATGGAAACGAACGCCCTTGCGGTGACATAGGCAACCGGATGGGGGGAATGATTTTCCGATGCCAGCCAGGCGAGCGGCAGGCTGAGGCCGATGGCGATCAGGCTGGCCCAGATCGCGATCTCGATCGTTTCAAGCATCTTGCCCAGCACAAAGACCAGGTATCCCACCGGCTCGACCAGAAAGCGGCGCTCGCTCGAGATTGTGGTCATTTGCAGCGTATCGGGATCGAGCTCCGTGGTCTCGACCATCACGGTTTCCAGCCGAGACCAAACCGGCAAGGCCGTTTCGTCAAATCCTTCGATCAAGTCGACCGGGCGTCTTTCGGCAATCGCGATGGGAAACATGTCCCCCGTCACGCTTTCGATGCCTCGCCCGACCTGTGAGGTCTCGGCCTGTCCGGTGAAATCCAGGACGAAATGCCCGATCTCGACCAGCATGCGGTCCAACTGCATGCGCTGGGCCGACAAACTGGCAGCTGTCAGCACGATCAGGAGTATGGCGATGGAGCGCCAGCCGAAGGGCTGCTTCAACTGCCAGTTCGGTGCGGCGGCGCGGGCAGGGATTGTCGACATTCTATGCCACCTCCCTGCGTACGACGGACGCCCCGGACGCGATATTGAAGATCGACTGAACGGCGTCACGTGACAAGGCGTCCGGCGGCCCGTCAAAAACAATCTGCCCGTCATTCAACCCGATGATCCGGTCGGCGTAACTTTTCGCCAGATCGATCTGGTGAAGCGAGCAGAGCACAGCCGCACCGCGTTCCTTTGCGGCACGTTTCAGCAATTCCATTGTCTCCGTCGAGGATTTCGGGTCGAGGCTGGCCACTGGCTCGTCCGCCAGGATCAGGCCTGGATCAGACATCAGTGCCCGGGCAATTCCCACCCGTTGCTTCTGGCCGCCTGACAATTGCCCGGCCTGCCGGTTGGCATGGTCTTCGGTCAAACCGACTTGATCCAGAAGGGCGCAGGCCTTGCTCTGGATGGCTTTCGGATAGATTTGGAGTGCGACGCGCCACCAACTCAGCCTGGCTGCCACTCCCGACATGACATTCTGCGCGGTGGTCAATCGGTCGGACAGGCCGTAATCCTGATGAACCATTCCGACGGCCTGCAGGCGCTTGCGGGCAAGGGGCGCGCCGTGGAGGAATATGTCACCGGCATTCACGGGGGTGAGGCCCGCGATACATTTCAGCAAGGTGGATTTCCCTGATCCCGAGGCCCCGAGGACAACGCAGAAACTGCCCGGCGCGACGTTCAGGGAAAAGTCCCGGAGAATGTCGGGGCCGCCCTCATAGGATTTGAATATGTGCGACACGCTCAGGGCAGACATGCTCGGCGCCGTTCCAGATTGATCCGTCATGTGAACAGGTCTAACCGCGCTGGTCCGAGACAGCCTTGCGCAACAACGCGGCCATATAGTCTTCGGTCAGGAAAGAGGTTGCCTCGATGACGCTGTCAAACAGGGCCTCGCCGGCTTCGGTGTTATAGCGGTCGACGCGTTTGCCACCATAGCCCCGAATGGCGTCCGGATTGACGCCAGCGGCGTTGTGAACCCGGCTCATCGCCAATCTGAGCCGGGCCTTCGTATCCTCCGGAAGGCCTGTATGCATGGCGATGGGGGGATTTGGAATCGGGGCAGACCTTGCGAGAATTCTGAAGGCTCTCGGATCGAGGCTCCCCTGATTTACGGCGCGCTCAAACGAGACGAAGGATGCGCCTGCGGCATCGGCATGCCCGTTCTTCAGCGCAAGGAGGCTGTTTGTGTGACTGCCCGTGATGCGTATGCCTGCCAGATCGTTCAGCGGGTCCACATCTTCCTTCCTCAACAGGGCCAGCGGATAGGAGAAGCTGCTGGCAGAGTGGCTTGATCCGAGCGCGACGGCGTGTCCGGTCAGATCTGAAGCATCCTGGAAGTCCGAATCCGAAGCGACGAACAGTCCCGCATAATATGTTGAAGCGCCGTTCCGCTCCTCCACGGCAAGCAATTCGGCGCATCCCCGCTCACGCGCCTCGATATACGAAGCCGGGCCGAACCAGGCAATGTCGGTCAATCCGGCGCACATGCCCTCGATCACCGCTGCATAGCTCTGCCCGGTGCTTACGGTGAAATGCAGGCCGCTGCTCCTCGTGATGGCATCGAACAGGGGCTGGAAGTCTGCCTTTGTGCCGTCTTCCGTCCCGCCATCTGCAGGAATCAGCATTACCCGAACCGGGTTCTTCGCAGTTCCGATGGCGTCGGCCAATGCGGGAAGCGGCGACAGCAACGTGGTGCAAATCATGATGGCGGCGGAGAGGATGCGCATCTCGGTAAACCCCGTTTCACCCGGCGAGCGCATCAATTGATGCGTCGCAGCATTGTCGAATGAGGGCGTAGCATCGGCTTGTGACATTGGTGTTACGGAGTTCATATATCCTTGATAAAAATTGAGTAGTATTCAATCATGCCGCTGTGAATGCGAAGGGATGCTCATGCCGGAGAACAAGACGAAACGGAAATCCGCCACCAAGAAGCGGTCGGATGTCGCGATTGTCGACAATGTGATGACGCGGATCCGTGTCCGGCATCCGTCCCTCGGGCCGAGCACGCGCTCCATCGCCGACTTTGTGCTGGAAAACCCACGCAAGGTTGTGGGAATGTCCGTAACCGAACTTGCCGAGGCGACGGGGGCGAGTGATGGGAGTGTGATCAATTTCTGCCGGCAACTGGATTTGTCCGGCTTTCAGCAATTGAAGCTGAGCCTGGCGCAGGATGTTGTGCAGCCGGTTCAGTTCATCCATGAGGATCTCCAGCCGGGGGATGACACCGGCACGGTGTGCCGCAAGATGTTCCATGCGGGCATTCAGGCCCTCAAGGATACGATGTCGATTCTGGATGCGGATGCCGTGTCTGCGGCGGTGGAGATCATTCGCTCCGCCCGGCGGGTCGAGATCTACGGCATCGGCTCCTCCGCGCCGATTGCTGAGGACGCCCAATACCGCATGCTCCGCATCGGCCTTGATGCGCGGGTCGTGGTGGACAGCCATGTCCAGGCGATCAGTGCCTCGAGAACCGGGCCGGATGTGGCCGTGCTTACCATCTCGCACTCCGGCGCAACCCATGAAACGCTCGCCGCGACCCGGCTCGCCAAGGATGCAGGCGCCAAGACGATCATCGTGACGAATTTCTCGAGTTCGCCGCTTCAGGCCTATGCCGATGTGAAGCTGTTCACCATGGCGCGCGAGACCAAATTCCGTACCGAGGCCATGACCAGCCGGATCGCCCAATTGTGCGTGCTGGATGCGTTGATTGCAGCGCTGGCACTGGCCGATTATGACCGTGCCACCGAGACTTTGCGCAAGACATTCGATGTTTTGTCTCTGAAGCGGTTCTAGCCGCCGCGGCCCTTTGCCAGGGCGTCGAATACGTGAGGCGACCGGGCCGAGGTGAGGATCGCCTGCATGCCGAGCGCCTGTGCGCCGGCAATGTCGGTCATCGGGTTGTCCCCCAGCATGACAACCTCTTCCGGCGCCATGCCCAGCGCCTTGCACCCGAGCTGGAACAGGTGCGGCGACGGTTTCCCCACAATGTCCATTCGGGTTTCGTCCAGGTCCACACAGGCGCGAATGGCGGCGAGCAGCGATCCGGTTTCCGGCTTCAGGCCACCATCCGGTGCTGGGTGCGTAAGGTCAGGGTTCGCGACGATCAGGTGCGCGCCAGCCGCCAGGGAGTTCACCGCGCGCTCAAGACGCCGATAGGTGAAGCGCCGGTCGCGCAGCAGGACCACGGTGTCGGCATTTTCCTGTGTCAGGCTCAGACCGAGGTTCCGGGCAATCCCGCGCATGTGGGGATCACCGAGAACCATCGTGTTCACCCCGTTCCAATCTGTTGCACGGTGCAGCGCCTCGATGCCGGCAAGGAGTATTCTGTTGCAGGGGAGTTCTATTTCGTCCCGCTTGAGTATCGCCTGAAAGTCTTCCGGGGTGCAGGTGGAATTGTTCGAGACGATGGCGACCCGCTCCTGATGTGCGCGCAGGAACGCGGCGGCTTCCGGGATCAGGGTGTTCCCGAGCGCGCAGCAGCCATCCCAGTCGACCAGGAATCCGGATGCGGAGTTGCCGATATCGGTGATTTCTTCAAGGCGTTCGGCAGGATACTCATAGGCCATGGTCCACTCCGGCAAGGGCTGTTTCGTGATGAGTTTTTCTCAATAATAAAACCATCATGATGTAAATATCATTCATACAATGTTTTCTTAATCTTCATGGAAGTGTCGCGTTGAGCCTCTAGAGCACCCTCGTGGCAGGGGGCGCCCGCCCGCCTCCGGCCGCGGTCCGCCGATCATGGCGATCCCTGGGGTTAGATGGAGAGACCAGCGATGAGATTTGAGACAAGCAGAAGTTTGAGACTGGGCTTGAGCGCCCTGATGGCGACGGCGGCAATTCCCGCCGCGCTGGCGCAGGAAGCCGAAACCGGGGAGAATTCCCGGCGCCTGGAGACGATCCGCGTGGAAGGCCAGGCCGTCGATGCCTCCGCATCCGACATTGCGGTGGACTTTGCCGAGTTCGGCACGCAGGTCCAGCTGATCAGTTCGGATGAAATCGAGACCGGCGGCTTCACCAATTTCGGTGAACTGGCTTCCGGCCTGATCCGCGGGGCAAACATCGGATATTCGCCGGATGAAGGCGAATTTACCATTCGGATCGATGGCGGCACAGACCGCGACACCTTGTTGCTGGTGGACGGTGCGCCCTTCTTTGACCGCTCCTCCCCACTGGAGGATTTGTGGCCGGCCACCGCAATCGATCCCCGCATGATCGAAAGCGTTGAAGTTTATCGCGGCGGCAACAGCCTGTATTTCGGGTCGAATGGCGGCCTGGGCGTTGTCAGCGTCAAGACCAAGCGCCCCGATGGCACTCAGAAAGGCGAATTCGGCGTCTATGCCGGATCGTTCAAGACGCGCGAGTATTATGGCAACATGTCGTTCCCGCTCGACAAAGCCGGAAAGCACTCCGTGCTTGTGTACGGACGGTCCTATGAAACCGATGCACACGAGCTGTTCGACGAGTCGGCCTATAGCGACAATGTGCTTGCTCTCGGCGGCCGCCATGAATTCCCGTACAGCTTCAACAGCCTCGGCATCAAATATCT
The DNA here is from genome assembly GCF_017792385.1 of Hyphomonas sp. NCBI lineage: Bacteria > Pseudomonadati > Pseudomonadota > Alphaproteobacteria > Hyphomonadales > Hyphomonadaceae > Hyphomonas > Hyphomonas sp. The sequence continues at coordinate 2,342,033 of NZ_CP051230.1, forward strand.
CTGGGACATCGCGCCCGAGACCGAATTGCTGCTTGGCGCCTCCTATACGACGATCGATTTCCGGGATTCCTTCCCGCAGAGCACGGTGTTCCAGCCAAACTTCACCGAATTCCCGATCTATACCGGGGAGTTCAAGCACCGGTTCAGTGACAAGCTGAAACTGAACATCGAGGCGCACTATCAAGACCCGCAGCTGAAGAACAACGAGATCGACGCGCAGATCTGCCAGATCCCGCGCCTCTCTGACCTGTCTGCCGACATCCAGACCCTCGCCGCAAATCAGGGCATTACGGGCTTTTCCACCGCTTCGGAGTTCGAGAGCTTCGCGGCCGGCATACCCGGGCTGGCTGCCGGCTGTGTGACCAATCCGGTCGGCAGTGCAGGCGGTGCCTCGGATGACAGCTGGAATGGCGGCAGCTCGTTCTACATCAACCAGGATCCGGACAGCCCATTCTACGGTCAGCCCTACGGCACGCACGAGAATCCGTTCCCGATCGGCGCTCCGATGGGATACGTCATCCAGTCCACGGCCAGCTTTGGCGATGGCGGCCTGACAAAGGGCTTCGGTACGACGGACCAGCGGGAATCCGGTTATGTCGATTACGGCATCAATGCCCGCGCGACCTATACTGTGAACGATTATCTCGAAATCGTCGCAGGCCTGCAGAATACAAGCTATACTGACAATTCAGACGACTCCTTCGGCGTGCGGGATGTCACCCTGACCAGTACGGGCGTCTATGGCGACCTGCGCGTGACGCTGCCGGTGCTGGACGGCTTCAGCGGCTCCTTCGCGGCCCGTCAGGACTTCAATGACAATTTCGACGACCAGTCGATCTGGAAAGTTGGTCTGCGCCAGGATTTCGGGCGCGGTATCTATGCGCGTGGCTCGGGCGGCACGTCCTACAGCCTGCCGAAGATCGACGAGATCGGGGCCTTCGGTGCCGGATCGAATATCAATCCGGGCCTGCAGCCACAGGAAGTCAATGCTTTCAATATCGGTGCAGGCATCGACGGCGAAATCTTCGGCGGCACCTACAATGTCGAAATCGGCTATTTCGAGACGGAGATCAAGAACCTCTTCTCCAGCCGCGCGGTCGGGGCGGTCTGCTTCGAATATGCCAATGACATTGCCAATCCGCTGTTCAACAATCTGACGAATGACACCGCCGCCATCGAGCGCAATCGCAGCTCGATCGTCGCGCCTGATGCTTTCTGCGCAACCGCAGCGGCCGGGCTGAATGATCCGGGCGAGACCGTCGCCGTGAACGCACTGCGCCAACAGGATATTGAAGGCATCACGCTGGACGTCGCCTTCGACTTCGACAAATGGCAAGCCGATTTCAGCTTCACGGACATGGAATCCCTGGAGCCGAACCCGATCTATGGCGTGGCCGCCCGTCTGGATGGCACGACCACCGATCTGGACTTCGTGGTTCCGGGGCGTGCGGGAAGCGCCGAGTTCCGCCAGTCCTCCGAACGGCCGGAATGGACGCTGTCGGGCCTCATCACCTACACGCCGACAGATCGCTGGGTCTTCTCCCTCAATCCGCGTTGGCAGGGGCCGGAATGGGCCTATGCCGGTACCAGCCTTGCGCGGATGGTGGACGAGGACGGCAACCGCGTGGTCGAGGATCTGAATTTCGGTGACTATTTCGTGCTGAACGGCTCGGTGCAGTATTTCATGGGTGAGGACAAGCAGCATCGCTTCCTGATCCGCGGCGTGAACCTTCTGGATGAGGATTATTTCGAGCGCGCCTCCGGCGGCTCTGGCTACAGCCGGGACCGGGCGGTCGTGCGTGGAGAAGTCGGACCGAACGACAGCGCCTATTACCGCCAGTATGGATGGAACGGCAAGCCGCGCTCCTTCTGGATCCAGTACGAGTATTCGTTCTAGCCATTCGATAGCTAGGCCCTGTTGCCGCAGGGCCTAGCCTCCACCCCCGATCGAATGGTTCTGGTCACCGGCGAAAAGACCCCCGCCGGTGACCTTTCTCCCTCACCATAGGATGAAAGGAAGCAACATGTTTTCCCGTAGACTGTTTCTGGCATCGTCCGGCGCCGCCTTGTGGTTGCCGAAACTGGCCGCCGCGCAGGGCGGCAAACGGCATTTCACGCTGGGTGTGGCCTCCGGGTCCCCTCGTCCGAACAGTGTCATTCTCTGGACGCGACTGGCGCCCGATCCGCTTCAGGGCGGGGGCATGCCGGCCGGAACGGCGCAGGTACGCTATCGTGTGTGCTCTGACGAGATGATGCGCAACACCCTGCAGGATGGCGTCGTCGAGACGTCGGACGCCAAGGCGCACTCGGTTCATGTCCGCATCGAAGGCCTCAAGCCGGGACGGGAGTATTTCTATCAATTCTACCATGGCGACGAGGAAAGCCCGATCGGCCGGACCCGCACATCCAGCCCGGATGATGCCTCCGCCAGGATAGCGCTGGCCTACTGCCAGCATTACGAGACCGGCCACTATGCGGCCTATCGGGACATGGCTGAATGGCTGCCCGACTGCGTCATCCATACGGGCGACTATATCTATGAGGGCGGGGTCAGCCCGCTCGGTGCCCGGATGCGGGATGTGGGCGGCGGCGAACGCCGACTGTTCGAGATCGTGCGCCAGCATGATGGCGACGAGATCACCTCGCTCTGGGACTATCGCAATCGCTATGCGCTTTACCGCTCCGATCCGCACCTTCAGGCCGCGCATGCCTGTGCCCCCTGGATCGTCGCAATGGATGATCATGAAGTCGACAACAATTGGGCGGCGCAAACCCCGCAGGATCCGGAAAAGCAGACGCCCCTGGAATTTCAGGTTCGAAAATACATGGCCTTCAAGGCCTATTATGAGCACATGCCCATCGAGCAGCCACCCATTTTGAGGAACATGGAACCCGCGCTGCAATTGTACGGCAAATATGTGTTCGGGCCGGCGCAGGTACACCTGCTGGATACACGCCAGTTCCGGTCCGACCAGCCTTGTGGTGATGGCCGCAAGCCGTATTGCGACGAGGCGCTTGATCCATCCCGCACCATGCTTGGCCAGACACAGGAGACATGGCTGACCCGTGAACTGAAACGGTCGGACGCCGCCTTCAACGTGATTGCCACGCAGGTCTGGTTTACGTCCTATCGCTACAATGCGCCGCCGGATGGTCCGATCACCAATCTCGATTCCTGGGACGGCTACCCCGCTGCGCGCGAACGTCTGAATTCCGTCCTGGCAAATGACGTGTCCAATCCGGTTTTCCTGACCGGGGACTGGCACACCGCCATGGCCTCCACACTGTATGAAAAGCCGTTCGATCCCACGTCACGGCGACTCGGGCATGAATTGGTGGGGGGGCCGATTTCCTCCTATTGCCCGTGGGCGCGGGACATGGAGGTCATGCGGGATGCCAACCCGCACGTATCGTATCTGAATGGCAGGAAACAGGGCTATCTGCGGGCCACTTTCACGCGTGACACGTGCCGGGGCGAGTTCCGGGTGGCTGAGGATTCGGGGCGGCCGGACTCGCCGGTTTTCACCGACACCGACATCCGGACTGCGGATCTGTAGGATCGGCCTGGATGGCTGGACAATCCGCTGGCAACCTGTTGAAGGCGAACGGGTTTCCGGCACCGGTCCGGCCGCGCACTTCATGCGAGGGAATGCGCGGCCTTGACGGGGCGCGTCAATACTGGATGCCGATCCGGAACATCACATTGACGTCGCCTGACTTGCTGGCCTTCTGATCGGTCAGGGGGACAGCACCATAGAGGGAGCCATGGAAGTTGCCCCCCATCCGGAAGTCGAAGCCTCCCCCCACGGACGCAAAGGTCTCCCCGTCTCCACCGCGCCGGTTGGCGCCATATCCCAGATCGGTTGACACGAAGGGCGATACAGCGCCGCGGTCTCCAAACAGTACGGGCTTGGTGTAGAGGCTGTTGCGGAGGATCAGCCCGGAATCATAGGCGCCATCGTCCAGCAGATATCCGCGGACTCCGGCATTGCCTCCCAGTGATTTCTGTTCCGTATCGATCAGGACATCGCTGGCGATCTGGGCAGAGATGTCATTGCGCAAGACGAACAGGTCATTGACGTCTGTCGTTCGGCTGAGGTCCAGATTGCCATAGGTATAGGCGGTGTCCGTGACTCGCCCGGATGTATAGGCCGAGAAGGCCGAGACCGTGTTCGCGCCGGACAGGCCCCCCGGGGACACCCGCATTTCGGCCCGGACATTCGTCGTGCCCAGCGTGTCGACGAAGGTGTTGTCCCAGCCGGCATAGAACTGAACGACTTCAGCCGTATTGCTGACGGCCAGAATGGAATCGAACCGTCCTTCCAGCGTCGCCTTGCGGTATTCGATGCCAACCCCCACTTCGCCGGACCCCGGCGGGAGTGTCAGTTCCGAGGCGACCATCCGGTAGCCGACGGCTGCCTGCTGGACCTTGGACCGGATTTCGAAAGGGTCAGACAGCCCGTTCGACTCGACACTGGCCAGCAACACCTCGACTGCGCGCCGCGGCTTTGTCGGCACGAAGGCGCTCACCAGATGGCTTTGATAGTCCGCATGACCCCCAAAAGGCGCCAGCCCATTGTCGAGCACATCGGTGCTCGTCGCCAGCTGGTAGGTCAGGACAGATCCGGTGCCAAGCGAGTCGCCCAGCGTCGCGGACGCCCGGAAACGGGTACGCCCGGTAGATTTGGTGCCGAAATTGTCAATGCCTGCCCGAACCAGCCAGGGGCGGGCTTCCTCCACACGGACGGTCAGGTCGGTGGCGCCGGACGCCGTGCCGGGGGCAAAGTCCGCCACGACATTCCGGAAGGGGGATCTCGACAACCAGTTCAGATCATCCGCCAGCGCGTCCGAATTGATCAGGTCTCCACGCTTCACGCGAATTCCGGCAAGGGCCTCCTTCGGGGTCATGCGGCCCGCGGCGATGGCGGCGCGGTCTCCAATGCGGAACTCCTGTACGCGCAGCTGCAGCACACCGCCGGTGACTTCCTGGGCCGGGGTGGAAATGGACACGAACGGCATGGCGCGGGCACGCGCCCAATTGGCCACTTCGGCCTCGATTTCGGCGATCAGACGCAACGAAATCGGCTTGCCCATATAAGGGGCGAGCCGTGCCCGGAAGGCCGGGTCATCCACCAGCGGAACGCGGCGCGTGTCGATCCCTTCGCCGGTCGCGGCCGTCTCCAGCACGGAGTCTGAATCCCTGAGAAACACCAGGCCCATGAGGGGGCCGGCAATCGGGGCAGGGTCCGCGCGTTCCGGCACAAGGTTTGGCGGGACGATCACTGCACGATCCTGTTCGAACTCGACGAGCGGATCGGTCTCGATCGGCGCGGCGAGTGCGGGGGCAATGCCAGCCATCAGGGCGAAGGATCCGAGGGCGACGGATCTCATGCCGCGTGGGGGAGCCCCGGCCAGAGATACGGCGGTCCGGGCAGATGTCTTGACCAGCATGCTCTCTCCATTTTCTGTCGTAAAAATCATTGTTCAAATCATGTCGCGCTAGGGTGTGAACCGGATACGGTCATCGACCACCTGGTTGAGCGGGTGCGGCATGTTGGAGCAGTCCTGGCCGCTCTCTCCGCTTCCGCACGGATTCGCGTCAGTCCCGTTCAAGGCATTGTCACCCGACTCGGGCACGCCCGCCGGTGCAATGCCGCCGAGGTCGACCAGTTCGCCACTGACCGGTGTTTCCTGAGGCAGATCTGGCGCTGACGTCGGCGCGATGAGGGTGAGTGTTCCGTTGACGAAGGTGATCGTGTAGTTCGGATTGGCGGCGCCGCCGGGGATGATCTGATAGCTACCGGCATGTACGGCAGAGATTGCATCTCCGCCAAAGTCGATGGCGCCGAGCACCGAGGCATCGTCACCGCCGGTCAGGCCTGTCAGGGTGACCGTGTACGGCCCTTCAAAGACGGATCCGTCTGCAATCTTGCTCTGATCATCCGCAGTGACGGTCAGGGCCGCAGGCGTGATGGTCAGGTCATTGCCGACATAGGTGAGCGTGTAGTTGGCATTGGCACCGAGGCTGCCCTGTCCGATGGCATAGGGGCCGCCATTGACCGTCTCGCCGGCCGCGCGGGCCAGCGCGCCGGACAGGACGCCCGCCTTTGTGTCGCCGTCGGCCAGTCCGCTGCCACCGATCGTATAGGTCAGGTCGGGATCGACCTCGCCATAGATCTTGGTCTGGGCGTCTGCGAGAATGGTGATGGCGCGCCGGGCCACATCGAGGGCGCCGTCGAGATAGGTGATGTCGTAATTTCCGGAGGTGAGGCCTGAAGCGGTGATGACATAGGTCCCGGCATCCCGGGCGCCCTGGGCATCCCCGTCATAGGTCAGCGTGCCGCCGAGAACGGAGCTGTCTTCTCCGTCGACAAAGCCGTCATAGGAGACGCCATTGCCGCCGGCATAGGTAATGCCGTCATAGGTCTTGCTTTCATCATTCGCGGTGATGGTCAGCGAGGCCTTCTCGATGTCGAGCGATCCGTCGATATAGGAGATGTCGTAGTTCCCGGAGGTCAAGCCGGAGGCGCTGATCACATAGTCGCCCGCATCCTTCGCGCCCTGGGCCGTGCCGCCATAGGCAAGCGACCCGCCAAGGACGGACTCGTCTTCCCCGCTGACAAAGCCGTCATAGGTGACGCCATTGCCGCCGGCATAGGAAAGCCCGTCATAGGTCTTGCTGTCGTCGCTTGCCGTGACGGTCAGCGATGCCTTCGCAACACTCAGTAGGCCATCGACATAGGAGATGTTGTAGTTCCCGGAGGTGAGGCCCGAGGCTTCGATGGCATAGTCGCCGGCATCTTTGGCACCCTGCGATGTGCCGCCATAGCTGAGCGATCCACCGAGTACGGACTCATCTTCTCCGCTGACAAAGCCGTCATAGGTGACGCCGTTGCCACCGGAATAGGCGACGCCGTCATAGGTCTTGCCGTCATCTACAGCGGTGACGGTCAGCGACGCCTTGCCGATGTCGAGTGACCCGTCGACATAGGAAATCTCATAGTTTCCGGACGTCAGCCCGGAAGCTTCAATGATATAACTGCCCGCATCCTTGGCGCCTTGCGCGGTTCCGCCATAGGCAAGCGTCCCGCCGAGGACGGATTCATCCTCCCCGCTGGCAAAGCCGTCATAGGTAACTCCATTGCCGCCGGAATAGGTGATCCCGTCATAGGTCTTGCTGTCGTCGCTTGCTGTGATCGTCAAGCTGGCCTTCGCAATATTCAGCAGGCCATCGACATAGGAGATGTTGTAGTTCCCGGAGGTGAGGCCGGAGGCTTCGATGGCATAGTCACCGGCATCCTTGGCGCCCTGAGATGTGCCGCCATAGGCAAGGGAGCCACCGAGCACGGATTCGTCTTCTCCGCTGACGAAGCCGTCATAGCTGACGCCGTTGCCGCCGGCATAAGTGACGCCATCATAGGTCTTGCCGTCATCACGCGCGGTGACGATCAAATCGGCTTTGCCGATATCAAGAGATCCTTCGACATAGGAGATGTCATAATTGCCAGAGGTTAGCCCGGAAGCTTCGATCACATAGTCGCCGGCATCCTTGGCACCCTGCGATGTGCCGCCATAGGCAAGCGATCCGCCGAGGACGGACTCATCCTCCCCGCTGACGAAGCCGTCATAGGTGACGCCATTGCCCCCGGAATAGGCGACGCCGTCATAGGTCTTGCCGTCATCTACAGCGGTGATGGTCAGCGACGCCTTGCCGACGTCGAGCGATCCGTCGACATAGGAAATGTCATAATTTCCAGAGGTCAGCCCGGAAGCTTCGATCACATAGTCGCCGGCATCCTTGGCACCCTGCGATGTGCCGCCATAGGCAAGCGATCCACCGAGTACGGACTCGTCTTCTCCACTGACAAAGCCATCATAGGAGACGCCATTGCCGCCGGAATAGGCGACGCCATCATAGGTCTTGCCGTCATCTATGGCGGTGATGGTCAGCGACGCCTTGCCGACGTCGAGCGATCCGTCGACATAGGAAATGTCATAATTGCCGGACGTCAGCCCGGAGGCTTCAATGGCATAGGTGCCGGCATCCTTGGCGCCCTGCGCCGTGCCGCCATAGGCAAGCGCCCCGCCGAGGACGGATTCATCTTCTCCACTGACAAAGCCATCATAGGTGATGCCGTTGCCGCCGGAATAGGTGAGGCCATCATAGGTCTTGCTGTCGTCGCTTGCCGTAATGGTCAGGCTCGCCTTTTCGACGTCGAGCGAGCCAGCGACGAAGGTGATGTCGTAATTGTCGGCGGTCAGGCCCGAGGCGCTGATCGCATATGTCCCGGCATTCACGGCACCCTGGGATGTGCCGCCAAAGGTGACAGAACCGCCGAGGACGGACGAGTCCTCGCCATTGACGAACCCGTCATAGGTGATGCCGTTGCCGCCGGAATAGGCGAACCCATCATAGGTCTTGCTGTCATCATTTGCCGTGACGGTCAGGGCAGCCTTCGAAATGGTCAGGCCGTCCGACCCATAGTCGACATAGACCGACCGGTCATCTGCGCCGGTGACGTCGACCACACCTGCATCGCCCGCATAGGCATAATAGCCGACGCCGGTTGTTTCGGAGAGGGCGCTCCCCCAAGACAGAGTCACATTGTCTGTACCGGCCCCATCCAGGGTGATGCCATCCAGTGACGGGTTGGCGCTGCCATAGGTTTTTGACGTGTCCCCCGAAAGCCGGACGAAGTCATCATAGAGCGTGTCGGAAGAGAAGCCGCGCAACATCATGTAGTCGCTGTTCTCTCCTGCGGTGGATTTGCTCCAGACGGTTTCGAAATCCCAGCCCGCATCGATGAAGGTGAAAGGATCCGTCATCTCGGCCGTGGTCAGGCCGGTTCCCTTGCCTGTGTCACTCTGGCCGGTGGTCTCCATGTCGTAGAAGGAATTGGTGACGGAAGCGAGATCTTCCTGGTACCAGATCAGCCCGCCGGAATTGATGCCGCCGGATACTGTGCCCGTGGCATAAGTGTTGCTGACGTTGCCATAATTGATGCCGATCAGCCCGGCTGCACTGTTCGTGCTGGTCACATCGCCGGTGGCGTAGGCATTGCTGACATCGCCGTCGTTCAGCCCAATCAGTCCACCTGCGTTATGCGTGCCGGTCACGTCGCCTGTGGCAAAGGCGTTCAGGACATCCCCTTGATTGAACCCGATAAGCCCTCCCGCATAATAACCATCCGAAACGTTGCCCGTCGCATAGGAATTGGAGATTGTGCCTGCGTTGACCGCAGCCAGGCCGCCGGCGGTGGATTGACCGGAAACATCGCCCGTTGTGTAGGCGTTCAATATGGTGCCGAGGTTTGACCCGACCAGTCCGCCCGTATTGTCTCCTCCGGTCACGGATCCTCCAGCCATGCCGACATTCTCGATTGTCCCGGCATTGTAGCCGAACAGGCCAGCATGCCTCAGGCTCGGCCGGTTCACGATCAGGCCGGAGATGACATGGCCTTGACCATCGAACGTGCCGCGGAAGGCCGAACCGGAGGCGCCGATTGCGTCAAAGCCGAGTCCGCCCCACCAATTTGCGGTGCCAGAGGCGTTAATGTCACCTCCCAGAACGAAGTCGGAGCCGAGCAGGGTGTCCACGCCCTGCAGGCCGTAGACATCGACGAGCGTGTAGGGATCAGCCTCGCTGCCATCACCGGAGGTGGCGCGCAGGAAGGAGCCGCCGGAGAGACGGAAGTCGAACACGTCAAAGTCTGCCAGCGTGCCGGTCTGGCTCCAATTGCCGCCGGTCAGTTTGAACACGCCATTGGTGCTGGAAATCACTCCGGCATCAGTGACATTGCCATTGATGATCAGCGTGCCGTCCGTCCAGGTCACACCATTGGGCAGGTCGATATCGCCCGCTGCGCTGCCCGGCGTCGATATCGTGCGGGTTCCGGAACTCAGGTCGAGATCGTAGCCGAGCTGGGTCGAGTAGAGCCCGCTGATATCGATGCTGGCAGTATAGCTGTCTGCATCTGTTGAGGCGAGGGTCAGCGTATTTCCCCTCTCCATTCCAAGAATGAGGTCGGCATCGACGCCGTCCGGCACCTCATAGGCACCGATATTGTTCATCGCTGAACCGGACCCATCATATGCCGGCGTCAGAACTGTGCTCAGCGGCGTCAGGAAGCTGCGCAGCAGGGGGGCGGTATCGCCATCATAGATCCGCCAGACAGAGCCCGTGCCGCCTTCATCATCAATGTCCCAGCCTGCACCCGTAAATGTGGACAGGGACTGGATCTCTTCCGTCGTCAGGCCGGTGCCCTTGCCGGTATCGCTCTGGCCCGTGGTCTCGGTGTTGTAGAAGGAATTGGTGACGATGCCCGACGTAACGGCTCCCACCAGTCCACCGGCACCTCCCCCCGACACTGTGCCAGTCGCAAAACTGTTGTTGACTTCGCCAAGTACCAGGCTCCCGATCAACCCGCCAGTTTTGCCGTCGCCTGTGACAGAGCCGGTGGCGTAGCTCTGCTGGATGATGCCGCTCAAATTGTAGCCGACCATGCCACCCACATGGTTCGAGCCCGACACATCACTTGTCACAAAGCTGTTTGTGATCGTTCCATCATGAGTCCCGACCAGTCCGCCAACATATGATTTTCCGGATATCGAGCCACCTACCAGACCGAGATTGGAAATGGTGCTCCCGGAAACGAAGCCGAACAAGCCAACATAATTGGAAGATGCCCGATTGATGGTCAGATCGGTGATGACGTGATTGCGGCCATCAAAATGAACCGTGAACTGATCACTGGAATGCCCGATCGGGTCAAACCCGGCGCCATCCCACCAGTTCGCGGTGCCAGAGGCGTCAATGTCGGCATCAAGTGCAAAATTGAATGTGACGAGCGTGTCCACACCCTGCAGGCCGTAGACATCGATGAGTGTGTAGGGATCGGCCTCGCTGCCATCACCGGAAGTGGCACGCAGGAAAGTGCCGCCGGAAAGACGGAAGTCGAACACGTCAAAGTCAGCCAGCGTGCCGGTCTGGCTCCAGCTGCCGCCGGCGATTTCGAACACGCCATTGGTGCTGGAAATCACTCCGGCATCAGTAACATTGCCATTGATGATCAGCGTGCCATCGGTCCAGGTCACGCCGCTGGACAGGTCGATATCGCCCGCCGCACTGCCCGGCGTCGAGATCGTGCGGGTTGCCGAACTGAAGTCGAGATCATAACCCAGCTGACTTGAATACAGCCCGTTGACATCAATGCTGGCAGTATAGCTGTCGGCCTCTGTGGAAGTTAGCGTCAGTGTGTTGTTCGATTGCGTGCCAAGGATGAGGCTGCTGTCGGTGCCGTCCGGCACATCAAATGCGCCGATGTCGGTCAGGGCTGCACCGGACCCATCATAGGCGGTGCTCAGGGACAGCGGTGTCAGGAAGCTGCGCAGCAGGGGCGTGGTATTGCCATCATAGATCCGCCAGACAGAGCCGGTGCCGTAATCGCCGTCGATGTCCCAGCCTGCTCCGGTGAAGGTCGACAGTGATTGCATCTCCGCCGTTGTCAGGCCTGTGCCCTTGCCGGTGTCGCTCTGGCCTGTGGTCTCGGTATTGTAGAAGGAGTTCGTGACGGCGATTGAGCTACCATGATTGCCGATCAGTCCACCATCATCCCCGGTCCCAGCCGTGACCAGGCCTGTAGCATAGGTGTTTGTGACGCTTGCCTGCTGCTTGGTTTCGCCAATAAGCGCTCCAACGTGTCCTGTCGTTGCTGTGGCATTGCCTACAGCATAAGCGTTGGTGATCACGGAGGTGGAACGGGCACTGCCGATCAATCCGCCAACCCTGGTCGATCCGCTGACATCGCCGGAGGCAAAGGCATTCTCAAGAGTGGAGGTCTTGGCCAGTGAGCCCAGGAGCCCTCCGGCCTTGTCGCGCGCTGCCGTCACATCCCCAGTAGCGTACACGTTGCTGATCGAGGAGGTGCCGGTGGCAATGCCGATCAGCCCGCCAACGTCCTTGTCACCGGATACCGTGCCGGTCGCATAGGAGTCAGTGATTGGTCCATCATTGTTCTGACCGACCAGTCCACCAACGCCCGATCCGCTTGATTCAACATCTCCGGTGGCAAATGAATTCGAAATGGAACCATGGTTTCTGCCGACCAGTCCGCCGACATTGATGTTGATGCTGCCGGTTACTGAACCTGTGGCAAACGCATCCTCAATCGTGCCGGAATTGATCCCGACGAGTCCGCCTGTACCTTCCGTGCCAATAATATCGGCTGTGGAATAGACACCGGAAAGCGTGCCGTCATTGCTGCTGACGATTCCTCCGGAATAGATTCCGCTCGAAACAATCGATCCTTCTGTATAGGAATTCACTATCGATCCGACGCTTGTCCCGATCAATCCACCGACATAGTCGCCGCCCGTCACGTCGCCCTCTGCAAAGACGTTTTCGATCGTTGCGCCGTTCTTGCCGGCCAGCATCCCGACATAGTTCTGACCTGTGATATCAGCCCCTACGAGACCGAGATTTCGTATGACAGCCGACCCGGATACGTTTCTGAAGAGTCCCAAAATATCGTCTGTTGGCCGATTTATGGTGAGATCGGAGATGGTGTGACCCAGTCCATCAAGCACGCCCTGAAAGTGTCCGTCTGCGCTGATCGGAGCGAACCCCTTGCCACCGTTCCAGGTCGCGGTGGCGCTCGCGTCGATATTGGCGCCGAGCACATAGCTTCCGATGATGTGGTTTCCGGTCACATCATTGTTGATATCCTGCAGCGCATTGACATCCGTGATGATCGTGTAGTCGATCACGGTGCCGTCGCTTCCCAGCTTGGTGCTGAATGATCCGTCCGAGGTCAGATTGATCGGGGCGTTGACGTAATAGTTGGCGGTGTTACCACTCGCGAGAGCGCCCTGACCGTACTCCAGTGCGAGTCCACCGCCATTTGCGGCAGTGACCTTGGCATTGAACGTGATGTCGCGATAGGCGGACAGGGTCAGAAGGGTTCCGCTGGACCATGAGAACGCATCAGCGACCGTGATGTCGCCATCCTGGGCGCCGCCGCTGCCTGTTGTGATCGTCACATTGGCGGATGCCAGGGCGGTTTCGAGCGTCGTGACATTGATAACGCTGTCATTGCCGGTGGCGTCGAACCCGGTGGCGTTGACGCCCGCATCGTTCGAGATTGTGAGATTGTAGGGATCGAGGAGCAGGGTGCCTGCGCCGCCCGGTCCGCGCAGGTCTGTGCGGCCGGTATAGTCGAGGAAGGCCTTTCCGGAGACTTCTGCGTCGCCGCCGGTTCCGCTGCCTGCGCCGCGTGCGGAGATGTTGCCTGCAAAGCTGGTGGCCTCTTCTGCCCAGAGGACGACCTGGCCGCCATTTCCGGACCTGGTGGCGTCTGCGCGCACAAGGCTGTCGGCATCGAAGTAGAGCGTGTCAGCGGTCTGCAGGCCGGGGGCGCCATGCTTGTTGCCGCCGATCCGGACCGTCCCGCCGCCCGTCTCGCCGGACGCATCGATCCGGCCGCCCACAACTGCGATGTCGGTGCCGGTGATCGTGACAGAGCCGCCCTCGGTACCGGTTGCGGCGATCTCACCGCTGACGCTCACCTTGCCGCCGGACAGGATGACATCCCCGCCGGTTCCGGACATGGCCTGGCTCGGCGCAAGCAGCAGGGAGCCTGTATCGGAGACCGATCCGTCCATGCCGGAGGCAGCAGACAGGGCCTGCATGCCGGGCGCGTCGGCGGAGCCCGCCGCGGACGCCGGCAGCGTCGAGGCCGCCCCGCGCGAGGCCGCCAGGGTAACCCCGCCTGCGACAGTGACCTTGCCGTCTCCCGCTGTCAGGAAGATGCGGCCATCGGAGTGCGAGACGCCGGTGGCGCGGATCGTGCCGCCGGTATTGCCGGCCAGGGCATAGATGTTGCCGCCATTGGCGCGCAGCTCGACACTGGCCGCCTCGATTTCCCCGCGCGTCGTGGCAGATGTGCCCGCGCCGCCAACCCGGACCTGCAGCTTGCCATCCCCGAGCGAGCCATCGGTCAGCAGGACATCATAGCCGGCCGCCATGCCGGCGGTGCCCTGGGCCGCTTCGAGCGTGCCGGCATTGGTGACCTCGCGCGCGATGAGGAAGACATCTCCCTGCGCGGCGGCGATCTTGCCGAGATTGATGATGGAGGCATCGGAGACGCCGGAGAAGTCGAGATCCCCGCCCGCCAGGAAGGCGGCGGTGTCGACATCATGGGTGGCCGCAATGAAGGAGCCGCCGACATCGACGATGCCGTTCTGTCCGACGACAATGCCATTGGGGTTGATCAGATAGATCGTGCCGGTCGCGCTGAGCAGGCCGTCCAGGCTGGAGAGGCTGGTGCCGGTGACCCGGTTCAGCGTGGTGCCGGAGCCATTGAGGAAGGTGACCGTATTGTCCTGGCCGATCGAGAAGTCGGTCCAGTCCAGGATGGCCTTGTCAGATGACTGGGTGATCGTCATGGCCGGGCCGCTGGTGGCGATGGCGGCATCGCCGCTGACCAGGGTGGCCTCGCCGGGCAGGACGCCCTGGCCATGGGCAAGCGGGGCCACGGTCACGAGCGAGGACTGGGCCAGCAGGCGCAGATAGGTCATGCGACGGGATGAGGGGCGGTCCTGCAGGGAAGCGTCCAGGACATGCGGGCCGCCCGCCGAACCCGGGCGCTCATGAAGTATGCGACGTGTCATGGAAAAAGGACGTGAGGTGTTTTCCAGACCTCCGCAAGAACCCCTCATTGCAGCCACGTCTCAGAAGAAAACAGGGGATACACACAGACCTGTCCGATACATCCGGCACCCGGATTTTGCTGCTGGCCGGGGTGTTTCGGCGGCCGAAACTCCACCCACGCACAGGCCCTGCACCGTGTAGGGATCAAGCAATTCGTTCGGAGTGTGCCACAGGTGTGCAGTTCTTTTTTGCGGACCTCGACAGGTCTCCGGACAGAAGATCCCGAGGCAGCTGATGCCGCACTGGACGGGTGTCGACGCAGACCGAGTGGACACTGAAATCCTTGCCGGGGTGTCGCAGGAACAGGGGGGCGATGGGTTGGTTTCGGGCGCCCACAGCCCGTCATTCAGAGGACATCAAGCCTGCCTTGTCCCCATATCCGGCGACCTCCAATCCCGGGCAGGATCGTGTCGGGTCCATGCGGTCTCAGGGAACAGATGCCCAATTTTCTGGCGGGCTGCGGCAACAATCCGTGCGGCGCACGTCAAGACTTGCTCAGGGCTGAAATGGTCATCTTCAGTGGTGAAGCGGCCTGCACCTGGCTGAAACGCGCTGAAACGATTTGCGACGGGATGAGACGGTCTTGAACAAGGGATTTGAGAATCTGCCACCCGCTGACTACACGGTCAGCGAGGCTGAACGACAGGCCATCGCGGCGGCAATCGATGTCGACGAGCTGACCCGGACGGCGCTTGAACTGGGCAATATCGACAGTCCGTCCATGCAGGAAGCGTCCGCCGCGGACTATGTATACGAGTGGTTGGACCGGGAAGGATTCCGGCCGCGAAAGGTCGGCGCGACACCGGAGCGCCCGAACATCATCGCCACCTATGGCGGCCGGGGTGACGGGAAGAGCCTCCTTTATACGGCCCATCTCGACACCGAGAGCCCGACCTGGGATCCGGATCTGGACGCCCAGAAATTCCGGCCGGAAACGCTGGCCAATCCCGAATGGAACCGGTGCTGGCTGCAGGATGGCGCTTTTCACGGCTATCCGATTTCGAATGACCGCGGCCCGATGGTCTGTTTCCTCATGGCCGCGAAGGCCTTGAAATCATGCGGAATAGATCTGTCTGGCCGACTGTACCTCACGGCCTCGCCCGGCGAGATCGGGCCGGAGCCGATCGAGGAAGCGCGCGGCGTCCAGTATATGGGCAAGGAAATCGGGACCCACTACGCCTTCTATCATGGCGGCGTTTCGCCGGATTATGCCATCGCCGCAGAAGGCTGTGATTTCGGGCTCACCTGGGTGGCCTGCGGATATGCGGTCTTCAGGGTCCAGCTGTTCGGGGAAGGCGTGTTCACGCCCTTGCTGGACAGTCCGGAACGGGCCTCTGATCACCCCAACCCGATTTACCGTCTCGGCGATGCCGTGCAGGCCCTCCTCGACTGGGGGCGGGCCTATGAGGCCGACAATGTCTACGTCTCTCCCGGCGGCACGGCCCGGCCGAAGACCCAGATTTCCTCCGTCCGGGGCGGTGTGCCCTATGCCTTCGGAGCCGGCACCGAGATCTGTTCGCTCTATCTGGAAGTCGGCCTGCCGCCCCATGTCGAGATCGGGCAGGTGCACCGCAGCCTCGAACGCCATCTGCGCGCGCAGAAACTCGGTGAGTTCGAAATCGAGCCCATGGTGGTCCGGCACGGCTTTGCGGCCGATGAGGCACGCGTGGCTCCGCTCGTGGCGGCGGTCGATGCGGCCACCCGCGACACGCTTGGCGAGCCCCTGCAGCTTGCGCATCCGGTCTATTCCAGCATGTGGCGAGACCACAATGTCTTCAACATGAACCGAATCCCGGCCGTCACGACCGGGTTCCCCCGATGGCGCCCGACCCCGGACGACATGGTCAAGAGCACCTTGATCTACGCGCTGACCGCGCTGTCCGTTTGTGGTCGGGCGTCAGAATCGGGTGGCAGGGACGCATTGCGCAAAACCGATGTTTATGGCGAAAACCCGTTTTCCAAGGAGGCACACGCCGAACGATGAGAGCTGCAATTCCCTTCAAGGCCGGCAGCCAGCTGGTGGCCATGAGTTCGCTCGAACTCCTGCTCGCGGCAGCGACCTATTCCTCGCTGGGCGTGGTGCTGCCCTTCATGGTGATGGATCTGGAGTGGAACTGGGCGCAGGCGGGGTTCGGTTTCACTGTGCTGGGGGCCGTGACGGGCCTGGCGTCTTCGGTGCCGCCCTTGCTGATCAGGCGGCTTGGGGTGCGCAATACCGTGCTGCTTGGCGGCGTCCTGTCCGGTATCGGGCTCTATCTGCTGCATGGGGTCAACAGCCTGCCTCAATACTATCTCGGTGCCGCCATTTGCGGCCTGGCCTATCCCATGATGGCTTCCATTCCCACGACCTTCCTCGTCAGCCGATTGTTCAAGCGGCAATCGACGGCGCTGGGCGTAGCGGCCACGATCAGCGGCATGGGCACCGTGGTCGGCCCCTTGATGGTTCTGGGCGTATTGGCGCTTGAGGGGCAAACCTGGCGCAATTATTGGGAGTATCAGGCACTCCTGATCCTGGCGGCCACCATATTGTGCGTCGTGATCATCGGTCTGGAGCGACGGTTCACCCGGCCTGCACGGGACGAACTGGTGGCCCCTGACGCGGAAGAGACGGCGCCCACCATCATGCCGGACCAGGCCGACACGCCGGTTTCGCGCGCCGGCCGGAACATCTATCGCACGACAACGGACTGGACGGCCAAGCTCGCCATGCGCACGACCCAGTTCAAGATCCTTGCAGCGGCCTATTGCCTGAACATGATGTGCCTGGTCACCGTGACCAGCCTGTCCGTGGGCCATCTCATAGAACGCGGCGTGTCCGAGACCGTCGCCGGCGGCATGTTGAGCATCGAGGCGCTGATCGCCGTTCTGATCCGGGGCTTTTCGGGCGTGCTGGGGGACATATTCGATCCGAAGCATCTCGTATCGATCGCCCTGTTCGCCACCATGATCGGATGTGCCGTGCTGGCGCTGACAACTGATCATGTGATGTTGTTGTTCTACGCCATCGGCACCGGTATCGGGTTCGGCACCACACAATTGGCGTGCACCGTTCTGCTGCTCAATTATTTCGGTCGCAAATACAATCTCGAACTCTTTTCGGCCATGTGCGTCACAGGTGCGATTTCGGCACTTGGGCCGCTGATTGGCGGGGTCATCCGGGATGTTTCCGGCAGTTTCTCGCTGATCTTCATGATCCTGTCCGTGCTCGCTGCCTGTGTCTTCATGCTCGTCCTGTTCATGAAGCCGCCGTATCCGGCCGCACAGCCTGAAACGGCGGATGAGGTGCCTGCGGATGGCGACATCAAGTTCGGGCAGCTGGCCGAGTAAACCTCGTTCGCAACATGATGCGTGACGGCCCGTCAGTGCCGTCGATGTCTGGAGTCTTTCATGTCACTCGCACCGAAAACGCCTGACCCGGACACGGCGGGCAAAGCCGCCGGGCCCGCCATACTGAAATGGCTGAAGCCGGATCCCTATGCGCTGGTCCTGCTTTCGGTCGTTGTGCTGGCCAGTCTCCTGCCATGCCGGGGGCAGGTCGCAGTCGGGTTCGAATGGCTAACGCGCGCTGCGATCTTCCTCCTCTTCTTCATGCATGGGGCCAAGCTGTCACGCGCGGCCATACTCGGCGGGATCGGCGCATGGCGGCTTCACGGGCTGGTATTGTCCAGCACTTTCGTCCTGTTTCCGGTTCTCGGATTTCTCGTCAGCCTTTTGCCAGACGCCTGGGTCAGCCCGACGGTCAAGATGGGATTCCTGTTCCTGACAATCCTTCCATCAACGGTACAGTCCTCGATTGCCTTTACATCCATGGCCCGGGGAAATGTCGCTGCGGCCGTATGCACGGCGTCATTGTCCAACATGTTGGGCGTGTTCATCACGCCGCTTCTTGCCGGCTTGCTGATGCGCGCCGAACTCCAGTCTGCCGGTGGAGACATGCTGGGCGTGATGCGATCAATCATCCTGACGCTGCTGGCGCCGTTTCTGCTGGGCCATCTCAGTCGCCCGCTGATCGGCCAATGGATCGATCGCAACAAGGCTGTCCTGTCCAGGCTGGATCGCGGAGCCATTCTGCTGGTTGTGTATACTGCATTCAGCGCGGCCGTGGTCGACGGCATCTGGCAGCGTGTTTCCGCGCTCGATATCGTCACCATACTGGGCCTGAGCGCTCTGGTGCTGACAATCGTGCTGGTCCTGACTCGCAAGACGGCGCATCTGGCTGGCCTCTCCAAGCCTGATGAAATCACGCTGGTCATGTGCGGTTCGAAGAAAAGCCTGGCCAGCGGCGTACCAATGGCTGCGGCGATGTTTGCGCCTGCCCAAGTTGGCATGATCATCCTGCCCCTGATGATATTCCATCAGATGCAGCTGATCGTCTGCGCCATCATCGCGCGCAATTATGGGGAACGTGCAGACGTCCCGACGCCCGGTGAAAGTGTCGGTGCAGGCGCCGGCTAGCCGAACCGGAAGGCCGACACGGTCGCATTCATGACATTGTCGGAGAACACTTTCTCGCCGATGTCACCCTCAGCTGCGCCTGCGGCAACCATGAGGGGCAGCAGGTGCTCCTCGCGCGGGTGGGAGTTGCGGGCCTGAGGCGCGTCCAGCCAGTTGCTCAGCTGTGCCCATCTCCGTTCCGGGTCATCGCCGGTCAAGGCTTCGGTCAGCCAGGTGTCGAACTCGGCCGAGGGAGCTGTCGCAGCGGGCGTGCGGAAGGCGCGCATATTGTGATAGCTCATGCCGCTGCCAATAATCAGGACGCCTTCGTCCCGCAGCCCGGACAGCGCTTTCCCCAGCTGCAGGTGCTTTTCCGGGGACAGGTCACCGGTCAGCGACAGGGTCAGGATCGGGATGTCTGCGTCGGGAAAGGCCACGAGCAGGGGAACGAACACGCCATGATCATAGCCTCTCTCGGCCGCGTGCGGCGCGGGCAGGCCATGCGATGTCATCAGCTCCTGAACCCGTTTTGCCAGCTCGGGCGCACCCGGCGCGGGATAGCTGAGCTCATAGGTGTGTTGGGGAAAGCCGTAATAGTCGAAGATCATGTCCGGCGCGGCAGCTGTGGAAACCGTGAATTCGGTTTCCTCCCAATGCGCCGAAACCACCAGCAAGGCTTTCGGCTTTTCCGGCAGGCTGGCCGGGATGCTCTTCAGCCAGGCGGCCGTATCGTCCCAGGTGTCAGCAGGTCCGCCCATCATCGTCCAGTCCATGAAGAAGCACGGGCCTCCACCATGGGGAATGAAAAGCGTGGGCATTCTGTTGGCGGCAACCGGGTCGGACATAACGTGTTCCTGATGCTGATTTAAACAGGGCAATTTTCGTCAGGGCGGGTGTGTCTGTCTTGTTCTCTCACGTCCGCAAACTTGCCTGCCTGTTGGCATGTGTGGCCCCGGATGGGGCGGTGCAACTAGTTGGGCGCATATGAACAAGACCGGTTGGCGGGCTTCAACTCTGATCTGCTGCAGGGCGATTTGGTTCAAGGAGTTAGGTATGGCGTTGATTGAAGAAACCCGGAAAAGCAAGGTTCAGGTCCAGCCGGAAAACCTGCATCACCTGAAGGCAACACCTGAAACGGTGCACTGGGGCTACTTCCATCCGAACATCAAACCCGCCCTCCGGGTAAAGAGCGGAGACCTGATCCAGGCAGAAGCAATCACGCATCATGCCGGAGACGCGCCGGACCTGATGATGGACGACACCGTCAAGGCGATCTGGGAAGGCGTCCGGCCGGAAGACCGCGCCCCGGGCGTGCACATCATGACCGGGCCGATCTATGTTGAAGGCGCTGAGCCCGGCGACATGCTGGAGGTGCGCTATTTCCGCATGGTGCCCCGCTGCAATTATGGCTCCAATCTCGCGGCGAACTGGGGGCATCTCTACCAGGAGTTCGACGAGAAGGAGCGCGTGACCATTTATGAACTGGATCCGAACTCCAACACGGCGCATGCGCTGTACGCCTATGATTTCGAAGGCAAGTATCTCATCCCCGGCACGATCACGCATTGCCCGGAATGTGACCGCGAGCCCGCCCTGACAGGGGTCCGCGTGCCGGCGCGGCCGCATCTTGGCACGGCCGGTGTCGCCCCGGCAGTGGATGAGCGCGTCAGCACCATTCCGCCGGGCCTGCATGGCGGAAACATCGACAATTGGCGCATCGGCGCAGGCGCGACGATGTACTATCCGGTTCAGGTCAAGGGTGGGCTGTTCTCGATTGGCGATCCGCATGTCAGTCAGGGCGACGGCGAGATCAGCGGAACGGCCATTGAGGCCTCCTTGGACGTACTGTTCCAGATCGTGCTGCGCAAGGACTTCAAATTCCCCTCGCCCCTGCTGGAAACGCCGGATCACTGGATCGTTCACGGCTTCGATGAAGACCTGAACAAGGCCATGAAGAATGCTTCGCTCGACATGCTGCATCTGCTGACCGAGCATCAGGATCTCAGCCGCAATGATGCCTATTCCCTGATGAGCGTCGCAACGGATTTCGGAATCACCCAAGTGGTCGACGGAACACAGGGAATTCACGTCAAGATTGACCGGAACATCTTTCCAGAGAAGGGCGTGGTGAAGGATCCGGAGTGATTTCAGGTCACCGGACGGGCTGATGTTTTCTGCACATTGGCTGCGATCTGCGGCGCAGACGTCTGGCACTGCTCGACTTTTGAGCAGTGTCACCTGCGTTCCGGAGTGTTGACGACAGGTTACGTTGACGACCCCGGGGGGCATCCGAGGATCGACAGGGTCGGGGGACAGGAGTTGAAGTTCGGAACGGAGCCGGTCTGTGCAGTTTACTACGAATGCCTACCCCAAGGAGCAGAGAAAGGATGCCTGGCATTTCGCATTGCAGCGATTTTCCATGGAGCTTCTCGAACATGAGGGGGAGCTTTATGGTGAACTGGTCAGCTATCGAAGCGCGCAGGAATTTACCTTTGTGCGCATCACGTCCACCGAGCATGTGATCCGTCTGGACCTGTCGCAGGGGCCCTCGCAATTCTGGCTGATCATGCTGCTGGAAGGTGACCTGATCGCCAAGACAGATACCAGCACGATCGAGGTGTCCGAAGGCGACGTCGTTTACGGCATCGGTGATCTGGACGTGACGCTCGATTTCAAGCGCGACAACCGGTTCTTGATGGTTCAGGTGCCTGTCACCCATCCGGCCCTGCGCCTGCGCTCCAAGCCGCAGGCCGACATCTCCAACCTGGTTTCGGAAACCGGGGTCGGCAGAATGCTGTCCGGCTTGTTGCGCTCGGTTGCAGACACGATCACCGATGTGGATGATGACCAGATGCGCCCCATCGAAGTGGCGCTGCCAGAATTCATTTCGACTGCTCTGATGAGCGAGGCGTCAACGAAGGAACTCGGGGGCGCTGCGGGCGTGCGCGCTGCTCTGCTGGAGCGCATCTTCCAGACAATCGAAATGCGATTGAGCGATCCTGAACTTAATCTCCATCAGGTGGCGAAAGAGCATAATATCTCTCCGCGCTATCTGCAGAAACTGTTCGAATCCGTCGGCGACAGTTTCGGTCATTTCGTCAAGCTCAGGCGGCTGGAACGGTGCCGACTCGACCTGCGCAGCCCGCTGCATGCGCAGCGGTCCATTTCGGACATCCTGTTTCAGTGGGGCTTCAATGACAGCGCCTCGTTCAGCCGGGCATTCCGCGAGCAATACGGCATGAGCCCGCGTGAATATCGTCGCGCGCCGCAGGAAGAGGAAACCCAGGCGGAAGTGCTTCAGCGTGGCCGCCCGCCGACGGCGAAGGATCAGGCAATTGAAGTGCAGGAGCCGGAAGACTTTGACGATCCGGAACAGGAAGCGGTTCACGCGCCAGACGCTGCGCCCGCTCCGGTCCAGAATGGCGCGCGGCATCACTATCTGCCAGTGACTCCCGAGACGATCCATTGGGGGCATTTCAGCAGCTCCCTGAAGCCTGTTCTGACGGTGGAGTCCGGCGACTATGTTACCGTCGAAACCCTGACCCATCATGCCAATGACGATCATGAGCGTATGGTGAAGGGGGATGCCGCGATTGAGGAGATCTATCGCTGGACCCCGGAAGGCAAGACGATCAACCGACGTGGGGCTGGCGCGCTGGATTCCTCCTCATCGACAGGCCGCGGGGCCGGTGAGGGGTTCGGGGTCCATATCTGCACGGGGCCCATCGAAATCGCGGGGGCAGAACCCAACGACATTGTCGAAATTCGCATTCTCGAGCTCAAGCCGCGCACAAGCGGCAACCCGAAGTACACAGGCCAGTCTTTTGGCAGCAATGCCGCCGCCTATTGGGGGTTTCAGTATAATGACCTTCTGACCGAGCCGAAACACCGCGAAGTCATCACCATCTATGAAGTCGAAAGCGAGATGGGGCGGTCATGTGCGCGGGCGGTCTACAATTATCGCTGGACTCCCCAGACGGATCCGTTCGGCGTGGTCCATGAATTGTATGATTATCCCGGCCTGCCGGTGGATACCTCGACCATCAAGAAGAATTATGACGTACTGCGGAACATCGAGATTCCGGTGCGGCCGCATTTTGGCGTGATCGGCGTCGCGCCGCCACAATCCAAACTTGTCGACTCCATTCCCCCCGGCAATTTTGGCGGTAATCTGGACAATTGGCGGATAGCCCCCGGCTCCAGCCTGTTCCTGCCTGTGGGGGTGGCGGGGGCGCTGCTCTCGCTGGGGGATCCGCATGCGTCCCAGGGGGATTCGGAGCTTTGCGGCACCGCAATCGAGTGCTCAATGACAGCGCTGATCCAGCCGATCCTGCACCGTGCCAGCGACAAGCGGGGGCACATCCGCGATCTCGACTATCCCTTGCTGGAAACGCAGGATGAATGGGTGATCTTCGGCTTCAGCCATCCGAACTATCTCAAGGAACTCGGTGCGTCTGCCCAGAGCGAGATCTACAAGAAATCATCCATCGACCTCGCCATGCGGGATGCGTTCCGGAAGGCACGGCGCTTCCTGATGACAGCGCGCGACCTCGATGAGGATGAGGCGATCTCGCTTTTGTCGGTCGGTGTGGATTTCGGGATCACGCAGGTCGTCAATGGAAACTGGGGCGTACACGCCATCATCCGCAAGGAATTGTTCACTTCCTGACCCGGAGCGCGCTGCCGCTCCGGCTGCAGATTCGGGCGCCGGGCAACTTCTTGTGCGCGCTCAGACAAGAATGGACTTGTGGCGGATGACAGGGTGATGCTGACAAGAAGAGGACAGACGGATCATGCCAATCACCATTACCGAAGAGTTCATCCGGTCCCTGGCGACGTCGCGGCAGGATGTGCTGGAGGCAGAAACCCTGCCGCCGGAATGCTATACCGACGCCAATTTCTATGAGTTCGAGAAAGACGCGTTGTTCACGCATGACTGGCTGTGTGTCGGCCGTGAGGAGTGGGTGAAGGAGCCCGGCGACTATTTCACTACCTCAACCGTGAACGAGCCGATTGTCGTGGCCCGTAACCGCAAGGGCGAGGTCAAGGCCATGTCGTCGGTTTGTCAGCACAGGGCCATGCTTGTGGCCGAGGGCAGCGGCAATGCGCGCGGCTTTGTCTGTCCCTATCATCATTGGAGCTATTCGCTCGATGGCGACCTTGTCGGTGCGCCGGCCATGAACAAGACGTGTGAGTTCGACCGCAAGGCCCACGGCCTGCCAAACTTCAAGGTTGAGGTCTGGGAAGGCTTCATCTTCATCAATTTCGATCAGCAGGCCGCGCCGCTGGCGCCGCGCCTTACGCATGTTCAGGAAGCGATCAAGGGATATGACCTCGCCAATGCAGACGGTCCGCGGCCGGAGCCTGCGCCGCGCCTGATGTGGAACTGGAAGGTCATGTTCGAGAACAACAATGACGGCTACCATGCCAGCCGCCTGCATCATGGCCCGCTGCATGACTTTGTGCCGTCAGAGCAGGCCAGTTTTCCGGAAGCCCCGAAGGGGGCGGCGGGATATTTGCGGTTCAACGGCACACTCCATGCCGATGCGAGTTTCAATCCCACCCAGAAGGCTGTCTTGCCCGTATTCCCCGGCCTGTCGGACGAGGCGCGCAATCGCATGACCTTCGCCAACATTCCGCCGAGCCTGTCCCTGGTGATGACCAGCGATATGGTCATTTATCTGATCATTCGACCCGACAGTCCCGAGACGCACTATATGGACACCGGTGTTCTGGTAGCTCCCGGTGCGATGGAAGACGAGGCCTATGAGCACAAGATGGAGATGATCATGAATTCGACATCCCACATCATTGCCCAGGACTGGCACGTCGATGAAATGGTCCAGCTCGGCCTGCGGTCCCGCTTTGCAAAGCGGGGGCGGTATTCCTGGCAGGAAGGCGCTCAGGCCCAGTTCAATGAATGGCTGGTTGACCGCTATCTCGCGGAATGGGACCGGCGCGACCCGTCGTCGGTGAACGCCAGCGTTGCAGCCGAATAAGGCGGAACGGTCTGGTGCGGCCTCCGGAACACCCAACGACCTGGCGGTTTCACACGCGATCTGTCCCGTCAGCCGAGCGCAATGCCGCTTGGGCAAACGCGATGCGACGTCTGAGGTTGCCCTTTGTCTCCGACCCGGCGGGGCAGCCGATTGACGGCCGGATGACCATTCAGTCATCGACCATGGGATTGCAGTTCGCGCGGATCGAATCCGGTCGCCAGGTGATCGATGGCCGTGAACTGGAACAGGGCGCGGGTCTCTGGCTTCTGGTGCTGCTGAAGGGACAGGCACGTTTCAGTGCGGATGGAGTTTCGGTGGACGTTGACCGGGACATGATCGTCTATGGGGCGACACGTCACGACTCCCGGCTGGAAGTGGGTGAAGACAATGCCATTCTGTTCGTGCGCATTCCGGCCGTGGCACTCGGCGGACGCCTGATCGCTCCGGCAAACTACAAGTCGGGGACGCTTGATGGACGATCCGGCACTGGGCGCATGCTGGTTGCCATGTTGCTCGTTCTGGCCGAAGAAATCGGCGACATCCCGGCACAGGAACTGCGCCCGGTCGAACTTGCGCTGATCGAACTGCTGACCTCCAAACTGCTGGGCATTGCGGGGGCGCGCTCGCTTGGCGGCGCGCGCGGTGCGCGGGCGGCGCATCTGCACAGGATCCAGCAAACGCTGGAAACCCTGCTCTGGGATCCGGACCTCAGCATTGTGAAGGCGGCCGATGAAGTTGGCGTTTCGCCACGATACCTGCAGCGCCTCTTCGCTGCGGACGGACGCAGTTTCAGCGGGTATCTCAAGCAGCGTCGGCTGGAGCGTTGTCACGCAGACCTGATCAGTCCACTGCATGCGCAGGAATCCATCTCTGAAGTGGCATTTCGCTGGGGATTCAGCAGTTCTGCGCATTTCAGCCGGAGCTTTCGGGAACACTTCGGCCTGTCTCCGCGCGAGCATCGGCGCAGCGGACTGGCCAATCGGGCGCAGGACGAAACGGAGATCAACAAATTGTGGGGCGAGTATCAAGAGTTTGCGCGGGGGCGCGTCTAGTCAGGAAATGCCCGCAGAAACCGGAAAGTAAGTGTAAGGAATTTATATGTCATACCCGAATACTCTCATCTTCGTCGACCTGATGTCCGACGATCCCGTGGCGGCCGGAAAATTCTATGCCGAGGTCATGGGGTGGGAAGATGATGTGCGCATGGACGGGCAATACTGTCGCATGGTGCCCGGCGGAAACTTCCGAAATCCTGATGGTTCGGACAGCGAAATCGGAAACCTGCACATCGGTATCGGCGATGTCCGGAATCTGAGGCCGAATCCGGACCCGGATGGTGTTGAACCCCGCGCATTGACGACAGAGACCCGCACGTCCCGTTTGTGGGTGCTGGTGAGCGAGGATGACTCGATCGACCGTATTATGTCCGCGGCGGAAGCCCGTGGTGCCAAGACCCTCTGGCGAAATCACTACTGGAAAGAGTTCAACGGCTTCAACGATTCCTTCCAGGATCCGTGGGGCAATCAGATCATTCTGTGGCGCAAGGGCGGGCCGGACCCCGTCATTCCGGAAGGATACACAAGCGAATGACGCAACTGGCTGACGTGGACGCAATGATGCAGCAGCGATCATCCGGCAAGCTGGGTGTCGTTGTCGCAGCAACTGTCGGCAACATCGTCAGCACAACGCCGGCCGTCAGCGCAGTCTTCAGCCTGTTCCTCGTCCCCATTTCAACGGAATTCGGCTGGCCCAGGGCGGTTGTCTCGGGTGTCCTGCTGCTGACGGCTGTCATGTCCGCGATCATCTATCCTGTCGCCGGACGGCTGTCGGACAAATTGGGGTCCCGTCGGATCATCTTGCTGGGGAATGCATTGTTCGCGCCGGCAATTGCGGCGCTGGCACTGTCAAATGGTTCAGTGCTCCAATTCTATGCGCTGTTTGCGCTTGTGGGCGCAGCCGGGGCAATTCCTTCGACTCCCGCCTATTCGAAAGTGATTTCCGAATGGTTCGACGAAAAGCGGGGCCTGATGCTGGGAGTTGCGGCCGGGTTCGGAAATGGTCTGGGCTCGACCCTCATGCCCATTGTGGCAGGTTTGATGCTCGTCCAGTTCGGGTGGCGCGGCGCCTATGTCGGAATCGGCCTGATCGTGTTCTGGCTGGGCTTTCCGACACTGTTTGTCTTGCTCAAGGACGCTCCGGCCCGCTTGGCGGCAATCAAGGACAGCAACGACGGCGCACCACCTGCCGGCGCGGCGACCGAGGCGCTTTCAGGACACCGGCTCGACGAGGCAGTTGCAACGCGCGTCTTCTGGGTCCTGATGGCGGCTGTTGCATTGGGCGCGGGATGCATGACAGCCATTTTCACCCATGTCGTGCCGATGCTGATGGATCGCAGCATTCCGCTGCAATCTGCCACCCTCGCCATCAGCATCTTTGCGCTGGTGACCGCGGGCTGGCAGGTGATGACCGGCTATCTGCTCGACCGGTTCTATACGCCGAAGGTGGCGGTTCCGATGTTCGCGGCGGCCATACTTGGCCTGCTCTGCTTTCAGTATGGCGGCTCCATGCCGATTATCTATCTCGGGGCGGCGCTGATGGGGATTGGGCTGGGTGCAGAGTTTGGCTGTCTGTCCTATTTCGTTTCACGCTATTTCGGATTGAGGTCATTTGGTTCCATCATTGGCGTCTTCTATTCCGTCGTGATCATCTTCCAGGGCGGTGCGCCGGTGCTGATGGATGTCGGCTTTGACCTCACCGGAAGCTATGTCACTTCGGTCTGGGTTCTGGCGGGTCTCCTGCTCGTCGGAACGCTGCTGATTGTTTTGCTGCCCGAGTTTGACTCGCAGGGGCCTGAAAAGGGCGAGGAGGCAATTGGCGCATGAGCGAACTGGCAATTCTGGGAAGCGTTAATCTCGACACTGTGATGCGCGTGACAGCGTTGCCGCGTCCGGGCGAAACAATTTCAGCGCACAGCGTGGAGCAATTCCTCGGCGGCAAGGGCGCAAACCAGGCCGTCAGCGCCGCACGGTCGGGAGCGGACCTGACATTCCATGCCTGTGTTGGAGAGGGGGCAGATGGGGCGTGGCTGGTGAGCGAGCTTCAGGCTCATTCCGTCCCGACAGAACATGTTTCCATTGTGCCGGGTGAGGCAAGTGGCCGGGCCTATGTCTGCGTGGACGAGGCGGGTGAAAATCACGTCATCGTGGCGGCAGGGGCAAATGCCCGACTGGAAATCGACAAACCTGATCGCAGTCCGGTCCGGATCGTGTTGGCGCAACTGGAAACACCGATCGAAACCACGCGGGCATTTTTCCAGAGCCATATCGAATCCGGGGCGAGGACTGTCCTGAACGCAGCTCCGGCCGTTCAGGCGGCAGGCGAGACGCTTTTTCCCCTTGTCGACATTCTTGTCGTGAACGAGTCCGAACTGGCCTATTACACAGGGATTGAAACCCTGCCGGAGGATATTGAGGAAATTACCCGGCTCGCCCGGACGCTGTTGTGCCGCAAGGATCAGGTCATTGTGGTGACCTGCGGCGCTGCCGGGGCCCTGGCGATCAGTCAGACACGTCTCGACGTCACGCCGGCGCGACGCACCCGGGCTCGGGACACGACCGGGTCGGGGGACTGTTTCTGCGGCGCCTTGTGCGCACGTCTCGCAATGGGAGACACGCTGGCCAATGCGATGCGGTATGCATCCATAGCGGCGTCGCTGTCGGTTGAACGCGATGGCGCCGCGGCGTCCATGCCGACGCGGGAAGATGTGCAGCTCATCATGTTCGAGATGAACCCCGAGGAGGTATCCGGATGAAAACCTGGCTGATCACAGGAGTTGGCAAGGGACTGGGTAGGCAACTGGCCAGTCAGTTGCTGGAACAGGGTGACCGGGTGGTCGGTACGGTCCGGACGCAGACGGATGAGGACGCGCTTTCCGCGTTGTCTGCAGATCGGGCGACTCCACTGCAAATCGATGTCACTCGGTTTGAAGAGATCCCCGGCAAGATTGCCGAAATCGAGACCCGGATCGGCCACATCGACATACTTGTCAACAATGCCGGTTTCGGCCTGACAGGTGCGATCGAGGAAACTCCGATTGAAGATGTGAAGTCCCTGTTCGACGTCAATTTTCTCGGCACGATTGCGATGATCCAGGCGGTACTTCCGGGAATGCGGCGCCGCCGGGCCGGCCACATCATCAACGTGTCTTCGGTCAGTGGATTGGCTCCGTGGGCCGGCACCGGCATCTACGGCGCCAGCAAATATGCGGTGGAATGCCTGGGACAGACCCTCGCCGAGGAAGTCGCTCCTCTGGGCATTCATGTCACCAATGTCGCGCCCGGAGGTATGCGAACCGATTTTGCTGGCGGATCGCTGCGCGCCATTGAGCCTTCCATCTCCGACTATGAGACAACGGCGCACGTCGCGCATGGCGTCCTGACGGACGGTATGGGACAGGAGCCCAGTTCGCCGGAGAAGATTGCCCGGGCCATCTCGCAGCTGGTGGAAATGGATGTGCCGCCGCGCCTGCTGTTGCTGGGGAGCGATGCCTACAAGTACGCAACATATCATTTGAAAAGCCAACTGGATGGCATCGAGGCCTTCCGGGACCTGACCCTTTCGGTGTCCGCGGAGACGGTGTGATGGCCTGCCCGCCAACAGAAGCCGGGACAAGAAATCATGTCCCGCCGTGCAAGACCGGGCAGGGAGGAAGACCTACTGTGCGGGCAGGGACACAAAGACGACATTTCGGAGATCAACATGACGACTGAAACCATCTGCAAACCGGTCACGACCGAGGCAGCCTGGCGCGGCGACGCGATCAAGGCGGGTGAGACGTGGATCTACCACCTGTCAGAAGCGCAGATCGAAGAACTGGAACGGCTTGGAGCGAAGTTCGTGAATGATGATCCGGACCTGCGGTTCGTGCAGGCGTCCGACTATCCCCTGGAGGCCTGCGCCGAGGCCATTGTCGAATGGGGCGCGGACGTCGACACCGGCCGCGGGTTCGTACTAGTGCGCGGGCTGCGCACGCATCTCTATTCCGATGCGCTGTCATCCGCGATCTATTACATCCTCGGGCTGCATATGGGCGATCCCATTCGACAGAACGAGATGGGAGATCTGATCGACCATATCTATGCAACCTCGGACAAGACGATGGACGACCCGACAGCCCTGTCATCAAAGGTTCGGGACAAGCTGGTCTATCATTCGGACAGTTCCGATGTCGTGGCGCTGATGTGCCTTCGGCCTGCCAAGGCGGGCGGTGCATCATGCCTGGTGTCGGGCGCTGAAATCTACAATGAGATCCTCCGCCGACGTCCGGATCTCGCGCCGCTCCTGCTTGAGCCGTTCCATTGGGATTGGCGCCGGCAGGATCACAATGCGCCCGCGAACACCTATACATCGCCGGTGATCAGCATCGAGGAGGGGGTCTTCAGCATGTATGCCGGGTCGCTCTACATCCTGACAGCTCAGGAGTATCCGGGCGTTCCGGAATTGACGGATGCCCAGAAGGAGGTGCTCGCCCTGTTCGATGAGATCACCTATGAGCCGGGCATGGCGATCGACATGGATTTCCGTCCGGGGGATATCCAGTGGCTGTCCAATTATGCGGCCCTTCATTCCCGTACCGAGTTCTTTGATCACCCGGAACCGCAACGGAAACGCCATCTTCTGCGCCTCTGGCTAAGTCGAGACGCTGGCCGCCCGGTCGTGGACGGGTTTGGCAAGAATGGCGTGGTTCAGGTGCGTGAGAAGCCGCGTGAGGGCGTTGACGATGAAACCGTCGGAAAATTCCGGATCGCGGATGCTGCCGTGCCCAGAATGATTTCCTGATCGCGTACCAGCTGGAGAGTACGGAATGCCAGAATTGCGGATTGTCAAACGATGCGGTGAAGAGGCGGTCATTGAGGCCACAACCGGCCACAGTGTCATGGAGGCCATCTCTTCCTCCGGTGTCGAAGACATTGCCGCCATTTGCGGAGGCGCCTGTGCCTGCGCGACCTGCCATGTCTATGTCTCAGACGAGTTTCGGGATCTGGCGGGTGGCCCATCGGAATCGGAGAAGGAGTTGCTGGATTTCTCCGAGAACGCTCGTCCCGGATCACGACTGTCCTGTCAGATCATCATGACGGAAGAGCTGTCCGGTCTGTGCGTCGAGGTGGCTCCCGAAGAGATGTAAGCGCGGGCCGCAGGGGCGCTGGTCAATAGTTGAGGCGCGAGAAATCAAGAACCGGGCGCGCCTGCCGGATCATAATCCGGTATCGAAATGAGGGAATGAAGACATGTCGCAGCCAATTGCTCCAACCAAGTTCGATTTGCCGTCCGATTCCGGTGGCAAGGATCTGGGCATCTTCATGCCGATCGCGAATGGTGGATGGATCCTCTCCCGGAACAAGCCGGAGCTGGACGGGTCCTACGCCTATAACCGCAAAGTGGCCGTGCTGGCGGAAGAGCTGGGCTATGACTTCATCATGTCCATGGCAAAGTATCGCGGCTATGGCGGTGAGACGGAGCACTGGAACTCGACACTGGATGCGACAGTGACGATGGCCGCACTGGCGGAAGTCACCAAGACCGTGAAAGTCTGGACCACCGTGCACACCATTCTCCAGAATCCGGGAACGGTGGCAAAGATGGTGGCCACGCTCGACCAGGTATCGAAAGGTCGGGCCGGGCTGAACGTGGTAACCGGCTCCTACAAGGGCGAATTCTCCCAGATGGGAATGTGGCCGGAAGGTGTGGACCATGATGCCCGCTACGATCTGGCTGAAGAATGGATCCAGGCGATCAAGGGCCTCTGGACCCAGCCCTCTGTTACGATGAACGGCAAGTATTTCCAGCTGGACGACTGTGTGTCCGACCCCAAACCTTCGACCAAACCCTTCCTAGTCTGCGCCGGTACGTCGGAAAAGGGAATGCGCTTCAGCGCCAATGAGATGGATGCCATCTTCCTGTCCGGCGATGCGCCCGATGTGCTGGCCAAGGCCAGCAACAAGGTCAAGGGGATTGCGGCCGACATGGGGCGCTATATTCGCACCTATGCCATGATGACAGTCGTCCTCGGCGAAACCGATGCAGAAGCCAAGGCCACTGCGGAACACTATCGCGACGGTCTGGACGAGGAAGCCCTGCGCGGAATGATGCGGGCCTATGGCTTCCTTGATGCCGAGATCGGCAAGGAAAACGCGTTTGTGAAGAAGTCGCGCTCATCCTTCATGGCGCCGCATGTGGCAGGGGCGCCGGATACGGTTGTCGAGCGGCTCTCGGAACAGCTTGAAGTGTCCGGTCTGGACGGATTGATGCTGATCTTCCCGGACTATCTTGAAGGCATGCCGACCTTTGCGGCGGAAGTCCTGCCGAAACTCCGCGCAAAATTCCCGGCCCTCGCAGGAGCAGCCTGAATGCCAAGCCTGCCTGCCGCCACAGCCTTGCCGCATGCGTCGGAACCGCTCCTGAAGGACATCTTGGTGCCATCGCGCACCGCACTGCTTCTGATTGATGTACAGGTGGATTTCGTGTCGCCGGACGGCGTGATCGGACAGGCAGGCGTTGATCTTGCGCCAGCCCATCGCGCGATGGATCAGATGGAGCGCCTGCGCAACGCGGCCAGATCCGCCGGGGTTCTGGTAGGGTTCCTGAAGGTCGTGACCCGGGAAGAAACCGATTCCTCTGCACTTAAAAATCTCTACGCCCGGCGCGGCCAGCCTGGCCAGCACGCCATCTGCCGCGCCGATCAGCCGGGGTCTGACTATTATCGGCTCTCACCGGACGCAGGAGAGCTTGATGTCAGCAAGGTGCTGTTCGATGGTTTCCACGAAACCGACCTGGAACAGCAGCTGAGGGCGCGCGGCATCGATACGGTGCTGGTGACCGGCGTGACCACGGATTGCTGTGTTGATCAGACGGCGCGCGCAGCGTTTCACCGGGATTTCAACGTCATTGTCGTGTCGGATGCCTGCGCCGCCTATGATGAGGCCCTTCACATTGCCGGCCTGATGGCGCTGGAGAAGAATTGCGCCTTGCTGGCAGACACCGCCTCCATTCTGGCAGCCTGGGCGCCGGGCACAGCCGGAAACGCCTGACCCGCCCCGAGTTTCAGGCGCTGTCAAACACTGAGGGCGCTCACCGACAATAAAGTCCGGCCGGAATATGAGATCACTTCCTGTGTGTTCTCAGGCAGCGGGATGGCGGCGATGTTTCGGAAATGGGCGGTCTTCGCCATTCTGGTAAGTGGGTTTTTCGTTCTGAACGCCAGCACATTCGCCTCGCTCGGGGTCGTGCTGTTTGTGATGGCGGACGATCTGGGCTGGAGCTACACGTCAGCCGGGCTGGGGTTCACTGTACTTGGTCTGGCGGTGGGGCTGACCAGTTTCCTGCCGGCGGTGCTGTTGCAGCGTATCGGCGCCCGTCGAACGTTCACGCTCGGCTTTGCCAGCGTGGCGCTTGGTTTTGCCTTCGCCAGCGCCAGCAACGGGATTGGCCCCTTTTTCGCGGCCATGTGCCTTGTCGGGGCAGGGTTTTCACTCGCCGGAAATGTCACGGCGGTCTGGTTGATCGGGGAATGGTTCCCGCTCCGGACGGGGCGGATGATCGGGCTCTATCTGATGCTGGGCGGTATCGGCGACATCGTTGGGCCGAGTCTCAGCCACTATCTGATCGAATGGACCAGTTGGCGGGTGAACTGGATGATCCTGGCCAGTGTTTGCGGCGTTTTGATCCTGCTCGGCGCGGTGCTGATCCCGGGCGGGTCGCGCCACTCGAATGCCACCGCGGCAGAAGAGGGTGAGCCGCACGGGCGCCAGGAGACAGGTACGGACACGCTCCCCTGGACGAAGGCCTTCATGCGGCCCCTGTTCCTGATCATCGCTGCGGCCATCACTTTCAATCTTGCCTGTGTGACCACGGTCCACTCCATGGCAGTCAGCCACCTCAAGCTGCTTGGCCTGTCGCCGGCAATGGGCGCTCTGGGGCTCAGCTTCATGGCCTTCGTCTCTCTGGCCTTCAAGGGCCTGGCCGGGCCATTGTGCGAGCGCTTTTCCTCACGCCACATGCTGGCCGCCAGCATGGCGCTGCAGGCTGTTGGGATCGTTCTGTTCGCCATTGCCGGTCATCCGGGCATAGTGCTGGTGTCCTCGCTGCTGTTCGGCGCGGGATGGGGCATTACGGTCGTGGCCACGATGGTCCTGCTTGTCGAGTGTTTTGGTCGCGTGCTGGGTGCCCAATTGCTGGGCGTCTCCCACCAGATTTCATCAATCGCCGCATTCGGGCCATTGGCCGCCGGGATGGCCGCTGACAAGGTTGGGTCATTCGCGCCGGTATTCTTTGCATTTGCTGTGGCTCTGGGCGCACTGGCCTTGCTGGTCCAGATCCTGCGGGATCCGGAACTGTCGGGACCGGTGCGTGCGGCGGACGCTCCAGAGCCTGAGGATGTCGGCGCAGTCAAGGCGTGAGCCCGGGCGGCCGGGTGGAAACAACTTGTTGGTGTGTGTGAAGAGTATGTTTCGTGTGTCAGGGGTGTCAGGGTTTGCAACTATTTTGGCGCTCCAAATCAAGTCAGGACGCAAACCCGAATCTAGCGTGAGATATCGCAGAATTTGTGATTGTCTTCAGCTTGAGGGGTAATGTCATGGGTCGGAACAAAAAGAACGGAATGAAGTACGGGGCTGCGTTTGTGGCCATGAGTGTTGCCTTGCTGCAGGGAGGTGTCGCGTTTGCCGATGATGCGGCGGGCGATGAGGATGACATCCGCAACATGAATCAGATTACCGTTTACGGAGAAAAGCGGGAAACCACACTTCAGGACGCGCCAATCGCGCTCAGCGCCATCACGGGCGATATCCTGGATCAGGCAGGGATCACGGATCCGAGTCAGCTGAACGGATATGTTCCAGGCCTCATGATCACGAAAAGTGGCGGGTCGGAACGTATCGTCACCATTCGCGGCGTCGGCCAGCAAACCCCAGAGAATTTCGCGACCATCCCAGGCGTGTCTTTCCATGTCGATGGCGCCTTCCTGCCAAACTCGATCGCGTTGAACATGGGCTTTTTCGACGTGGACCGTATCGAAGTGCTCAGAGGCCCGCAGGGCACCGTGTTCGGGCAGAGTTCAACCGGCGGCTCGATCAATGTCATCACCAACCAGCCAACTCTGGGTGAGTCCAAGGGCACATTCAAGGCGACGCTGGGCGATTACAATTACGTTCAGGGATTTGCCTCCTACAATGTGCCGATTGGTGAAACGGCCGCCATTCGCGGTTCGGTCCAGCAGACGTCACATGATGGCTATGCCACGGCGACCAGCATCGATGGCGGCTATGAGCTGGATGATGCCGACAATGAGCATTATCGTATCGCTGGGTTGTGGGAGCCGACGGACAAATTGTCCACGACGCTCTCCTATACGCTCTATAACGACAAGCATAATGGCGGTGCGCTGAAGAATATCGAGGACCCAAATCCGGATATCCGCGAGTTGACCCAGGACCATCCGGCCAAGTTCAAGCTGCGTTCCGAACTGGCGACCTTCAACGCATCCTATGAGCTGCCATTCGCGACACTGAAATCTGTCACGAGCTATCAGGATCTGACGCACGACCAGTCCTTTGACGCTGACCGGCTCGATGTCGCGACCTATGGCGGCTACGACCATGTTGCGACCTGGGCGACCGACGCCGAGACCTTCATGGAAGAGTTGACGATCAGTTCGCTTGCGGATTCACCGATCGACTGGATTGCCGGGGTCTTCTATTCCAACACGGACTCGGCGCAGTATGTGGTGGAGTATCGGGAGCTCGGCGTGACTGCAGTTCCTGCGCTTCCGGTATTGCCGAAGGATACCACGCCGGCGGAAATTCCAGGCAATCTGGCCTACGAGAACATCTCGACGGTGAACCGGGAATCGATCGCGCCATTCTTCCAGGTCACCGTGCCGGTCATGGCAAACCTGAATGCCACACTCGGTGCGCGGTACAATGACGACAAGTATGAGGGCGAAGGCGCCTCCTACTATGCGACGCCGACGCAGAGTTCCTTTGATACACAGACATGGACCGGCAAGGTCGGGCTCGACTATGATGTGTCTGAAGACTCCATGCTCTATGCAAGCTGGTCGCGCGGCTACAAGCCGGGTGGTCTGAACGGGGGCTCTTCCGGTGCCTTGACCGTGTCGACCACGTATGACGAGGAAATCGTCGAAGCCATCGAATTCGGATCGAAGAACACGTTCCTTGATGGCCGGGCGACCCTCAACGCCTCCATCTTCTTCAACCAGTATGAAAACATGCAGTTCATCGAGGAAGATCCGATCCCGTATTCCGGCGGCATCGGCAACATTCCCGAAGCCGAAACCTACGGGCTGGAACTGGAAGGCAGTTTCCTGACGTTCAATGACCAGCTCATGCTGGGCGGCAACATGGCGATGCTCGATGGCGAAGTGACGGCGGATTATGAGGCGCTGGATCGCCGCCTTGCGGATGCCGCAGCGGCCGAGGCGGTCGGCACCGGCACCATCTATCCCTGGACCTATGACTGGTTCCTCGCGCGGCAATCCGCTGCGGTTCAGGTGAAAGGCAATACGCCGCCCAACCTCGCGGACCTGACCTACAATCTTTATGCCGCCTGGTTCCAGCCGATCGGCGATCATGGCGAACTGACGTCCCGGATCGAGAATGTGTATGTCGGGGAATACGAGGCGCGGATCTTCAACACGGATGGGGCGGATGATGTGCCGTCCTACAGCCTCTGGAATGCCTACTTCCAGTATCAGCCGAATGACGAGCCGTGGTTCGTGTCAGCGTCCATCACCAATATTGGTGATGAAGAAGGCATCTCCGGCCGGTTCGTTGATCCGTATTCGAGCGGTACTGTCAGCAATGAATATGTCCCGCCACGCCAATTGCTCGTCACCTTCGGGTTCGAGTTCTGAGGGCAGCCGGGACCGCGTGAAAGAAGGATATGAACGTGTCGGAATTTGATGGCGACAAGGATTACGAGCATTTCACCGCACATCGGGTGACGCCATATATGGGGGCCGAGCTGGACGGGATCGATCTGACCCGGCCCCTGACTTCCGGACAGGCGGAGGAGTTGCAGGATGCCCTGGCACGGTTCCAGGTCATCTTCTTCCGGGACCAGGAGATCAGTCACGACGCCCACAAGGCGCTTGGTCTCCTGTTCGGGCCTCTGGCCATTCATTCCGCAGTCGCCGGCATTGAAGGGCATCCCGAGATCGTTGCCATTCACGCAGATGCCAATTCGAAATATGTGGCGGGCGAAAGCTGGCATTCCGATCTCAGCGCTGACGAGGCGCCGCCGCTGGGCAGCATTCTCTATCTCCACACTGTGCCCCCCACTGGCGGGGACACGATGTTCTCCAGCATGTACAAGGCATATGACGCCCTGTCGGATCGGATGAAAGCCTATCTTGCGGGGCTGGAGGCCGTACATGATGCCAATCCGGTCTATCACGCGCTGTTCAAGGACTATGACAAGCGCTATCCGGTTGCCACGCATCCCGTGATCCGCAAGCATCCGGTGACCGGCAAGAAATGCCTGTTCGTGAACTCGTCCTACACGACCCGGATCGAGGGTCTGTCGGATGAGGAAAGCCGGGCGATCCTGACTTTCCTGTTTGACCATGTGAAAAATCCGAACTTTCAGGTCCGGTTCCGCTGGCAGCCCCATTCCATTGCTTTCTGGGACAATCGGGCCGTCCAGCACCTGGCCGTCTGGGATTACTTCCCCCAGGTCAGGTCCGGTTATCGGGTCACCATTTCAGGGGAGAAGCCTGTCGGAGCCTGACATCGGCGATGCCTGTCCTGAGGACGGGTCAGGCCGAGGCTTCAAAGACAGGCCACCGCGCGACGATCTCACCCTGTTCGTACACGGCAATATCACCGAACTGCAGGAACACGGCTTCGCTCTGATGCGGGCGGAAGAAGACGAATTCGTCGGGACTGATCTCCAGTTCCGGACCACCATTCAGCATTTCCTGGTTCGAGGAGCGGCCAAACGTGGAATTGTAGGACAGGCCGGGCGGGTCGACCGGATCGGCCAGCCAGTGTCCGCCATAGATGAAGACTGTCTTCGTGCTGTTGGGATTCCATGCGCGCTGGGCACCTTCCGCGAACTCCATGCCGGGCAGTTGCGTGCGGTCGAGCGACTTGATCACCGGCGTGGCGATGAAGCTTGCCGGAAGATGCGGCTCCAGCAGTTCAGAGTCGAAATGGGTCGGTTTCACGAGGCATGACCCGGCCGAGATCTCATTGGCCAGCAATGTGTCCTGATAGTAGCGGTAGGTGGGGCTTCCTGCAGCATTCCGGGTCATCTGCGCCACTTCTGCTGCGCCGAACAGGTCAGATGCCTGCCCGAGACAGTCACGATAGGCCCTCCAGGCCGCCTGTTTGGCCCGTTCGCGCCACCCCATCGCAGACGGCAGGACCGGTAGATGGGGTTCGTAGCCCATGAAACCGGAGAAGCTCAATTCGGGTGTTTCGGCCAGGGCCTGAAGCACCTGCTGCAGGTCAGATCCCGGCACGAATCCGCCGCGATGCAGGCCAACATCGAGTTCCAGATTGATGCGGAGAGTGTTCCCCGTGGCCCGGGCAAGCTGGCGATACTGTTCCAGACGGTGTGGCGTGTCGATCAGCCATTGGACGTTTCCAGCCGCTTCGGCGCGATCTGCAGGCAATTGATCAAAATAGGATTTTGCGGCTGCGACGGGCAAAGGCTTTCCAAGAAGCTGATCCGCATCAGGCATGTCCCGGCTCAACGCACTGAGCATGGGCTGGTTGAATGTCATCAACCGGTCAGTTTCGGCGCGGTCCCGAATATGGGCTATGAGGGGCAGTGAGGGCAGGGATTTCGCCACGATGCGATATCCCATGTCGGCGGGCAAATGTGCCTTGAGGGTGTCGATATTCCGGTTCAGCCGGTCCCGGTCGATGACCAGCGTCGGGGTTGCAATGCCGGCGCGCATGAGGGCAGCCTGCATGTCGAGAAAATAGGATTCGCGCGGTCCGCTCTTGTCGCCAGGTTTTTGTACCATCACGGTCACTCCCACAGCGCCCGCTCCTGCCAGCATCAATTGGCGCCGGTTCAGGACGGGACGTTTCAGCCAGTCAGGCATCGAAGGCTTCCCCGAACAGGGTTGCCAGATGCGGGTTCAGAAATTTTCCGGTCGGGTCGAGTTGCCGGCGCACGTCCAGGAACCGGTCGAAGTCCGGATAGAGGGCAGCCAGGTCTTCCCGGCCGAGGGAATGATGCTTGCCCCAGTGTGGACGGCCCCCGCGCGAGAGATAGAGGGGTTGAAACTCGTCAAAGAAATAATCGTAGCGCTCGTCCACGGCGGCGTGGATCGCGATCGAGGCGCGCGGCCCTCCCTGGAACGGGCTGAGCCACGCTGTGTCCGGGGCGATGTGCCGGTACTCCACTGGCCAATACGCATCGCCGCGCCGATCCAGCATCCTGATCACTTCCCTTACCGTGCGCGGACCTTCCTCGCGAGGCAGATGAAACTCCATTTCATTGAACCGGATCGGCCGTGTCGTTGCGAGCAGTTCATGAGACCAGCCGACATGATCCTCCAGCACGCCGGTTGGCAAATTGGCCTGCGCGATGCGACGCCGGAGCCATGGGGCCCATCCCAATTCGTCCCGCAATTGCTTGAGCGCATCCATCGTCTCGTCATCGGCGCTCTCGGGGGCCTCGGAAACAGGTGCATCGGTTTCGTCATGGGTGATGGACAGGGCAAGGCCGGTACCCGGCAGGTAGAAGAACTCGAAATTCCTGTGCTGCGGCGCCCTTGCTTCAATGCTGTCGATCAGATCGTCGATCTTTTCCACCGTCGCCCGGCGCCTCAGCCTGTAGGCTGGCAGCGTCTTCAAACGGTATTCCGTGATGATGCCGAGCGCGCCGAGAGATACTTTTCCGGCCTCGAACAAATCGGGATGGGACTCGGCAGAGACATCAATCACGTCGCCATCGGCGGTGATCAGACGAAACCCCGTAATGTGATCGTGCAGGGCGGGCAGGGTCTCGCCCGTTCCGTGTGTGGCCGTGGAGAAAGCGCCTGCAAGGGTCTGGACATCGATGTCCGGCAGGTTCTGAAAGGCGCGCCCCTGCGCAGCGAGCGCCCCGGAGGCTTCGAACATCAGTGTTCCAGAGCCAAAACGGGCCTCATGCGTTTCCGGGTCGAGTGACTTCAGGCCACTGAAATAATTGCTTTGCAGGATGTACCCGTCCGAGGGGGCCAGCGCCGAAAAGGAATGCCCGCTACCCACAGGGCGTATCCTGTGCGCACTGGCCCGAACGAATTCGGCGAGGTCGGCTTCTGTCCGGGGCGTTACCAGATCGCGCGGCGTGGCGCGTTGGGCCCCCGACCAGTTCATCCAGTTGACCCGTCCATCCGGTGGGGCCGGGGCTGTTGGCGTATAGCCATCCCGCGTGAAATCACGTGCGTCCCAGCGGAGCTTCAGTGCGGCGGGAACCCCGACCAGGGCCGCAAGTGCGCCGCCGCCAAACATCATGGTTCGACGGGATATCTTCATGGCTTCCTCCCAAAAAATAGCTTATGCTATTGAAATGACCTGTCAAATGGATTGTGACCGGACGGGTTTGGAGATTCGAGTGGCGGGCTGAGCGATGGCCTGCCTCCATTGTGGACCAGAGGAGCCCGAGCCTGCCGTGCCGAAACACGCCATCCGGACAATGCCCAAGCAAGCCCGCGCGAAGGAAACCTATGAACGGATCCTTGCGGCATCCCAGGAGCTGCTTGCCGAATCCGGCATTGAGGGGTTCAATTCAAACGCCATTGTCGAGCGCGCGGGGATGACGCCACCAGCGCTCTATCGCTGGTTTCCGAACAAGCACGCAATTTTGGAGGAATTGGGCACGCGCCTGATGGATGCCCAGAATGATGTTGCATCTGAATATCTGGAGTCTTTCGGGCGGGACGGTATGCCACTCCCGGATACAGTGCGCGCCATCCTGGATGACACGCTGGACGTGACGTTGGAATTCGTGGGCGGCCACGCAATGATGGTCTGCCTGCGGGCCATGCCGGCGCTGGGGCATATCCGGCTGGAGTCGCATGATGCGGTGGCCTCAGCCCTGTCGGACCGCATCCAGCGCCTTGGGCTTGAGCAGGCGTCCGAATTGTTGACGGCGCGGTGTCGCCTCGTCGTTGAACTCGGCTATGCTGCAATAGAGATGCTGCTTGAGACGGGGCTCGAGCGACGTCGCCTGATGCTGGACAGCGCCGCAATGGCCTGTGTCGCAGCGCTCGACATCACTTGAGCGTACGTCAACTGCTCGGGAAGCGGCCAGTCTGTCATAGTATGGGCCATCCACGCCTGTTTGACGGGCAGTCTGGCGGGAATGACCGCCAAGCCAATCCGGATGTCCGCAAAGGTCTCCACTTCGAGTTGCCCTCGAGCGCCAGTGTAATTATGGTCTGAACGGTGTGGGGTGGCGTTGTCACAGGGGCAGATGGTCAGGACATGTCACAGGAAACGACCTTGAAACAACGACAAGTTGTGACTGTGGTTGTTTGCGACATATCGGAATCCACCCGACTCGCAGAGAATCTGGAGCTGGAGGAGTATAGCGCACTGCTCCATGAGTTCCGCGAGCGGGCGGACGGCATCATCTCCGATCTTGGCGGAAGCCTGATCCGGATTGACGGTGACGGGCTGATCTTCATCTTCGGCTATCCCGACAGTCACGAGGATGCCCCCCGGCGGGCCATAGAATCCGTGTTGCGGCTGAAGGTCTGGGCGGAAGGGTTCGGTGCCCGGTATGCCGGCCTCGGCCTGGCGGTGCGGCTGCATACCGGCATTCATTCCGGTGTCGTGCTGCTGCAGGATGGTGATTTGTCCCGGGGGCGGTATGAAATTCTGGGGGATACGACCAATGTCGCCTCCCGGCTGTGCAGTGTTGCTGGTCCCGGCGAAATCGTCATCAGTTGCGACGCGCTGGGTGCCGACCGACACTTCTTCGTAACCACCGAGCCGGAACTGGTAAGCATTCGCGCCCGGCAGCAGAAACAATTCATCTGCCGGGTGCTCGGCCGCCGGGACGAGGAGGGCCCGCTGGCGCCGAATCTGCGTCACTCGTCCATCCCCCTTCATGGCCGCGACCGCGAAGTGGACTGGCTGACCGGATTTGTCGAGCGTCAGCGCCCCGAGACCGTCGCGGTCATCCGGGCAGAGGCCGGCATGGGGAAAAGCCGCTTGCTGTCAGACATGCTCGAACGGTGCGAATCCCTGCACTGCAGCGCCCATTGGAGCTATTGCAGTTCCTATCGCGGCAGCGCGCAGATGGATCCCATCTGGCAGATCGGGCGCTCGCTAC
This sequence comes from Hyphomonas sp., assembly GCF_017792385.1. NCBI lineage: Bacteria > Pseudomonadati > Pseudomonadota > Alphaproteobacteria > Hyphomonadales > Hyphomonadaceae > Hyphomonas > Hyphomonas sp. The sequence continues at coordinate 2,384,528 of NZ_CP051230.1, forward strand.
TTCAGGCACTGGTCTACAAGGGGGCCTTCAAGTCTGACGAGGCGGAAGATCTCCAGCTTTGGGATGCTTTGCAGGCGGACTATCCAGCCGATATGAGAATGCGGCGCGACGAACTTGCATCGCTGTTCGCACGGGCCATCAGAACATTGCGCCGCTGGTATTCCAGTGTGCTGGTGATCCTCGATGACTGGCACTGGGCTGACAGTGCAAGCCGGGAATTTCTGGAGATCGTGCTGGAGGACATGCCGGAAGGCCTCCTGATCGTCATTGCCGAACGTGACGGCCAGAACGTCGCGCCGCTGCCGGAGCAGGCCGCACACCTGACCCTGGAGCCCTTGACGGAGCCGGAGGGGCGTAAAATTGTCGAACACATCGCGCCGATGCTGGACCCATTGTCGGTCAGCGACATCTTTACCCTGTCAGGTGGCAATCCTCTGTTTCTGGAGGAGCTGAGCCACGCGGCCCGGCTCAGTCAGACCGCTCGCCTTTCCAGGCGGTCAGATGCCTGGCTGGAATCCATTGTCCAGGCGCGATACGCTGCGCTGAAGTCCGATGAGCGGGAAATGCTGGACATGGCGGCTGCGATCGGCCGTGTTGTGCCACGCAGCCTGTTGATGGAGGTCATGGGCTCGGAACACACAGCGTCCATCCTGGACTCGCTCAGGCAACAGGATTTTCTCTATCCTGACGAGTTTCTTGACCGGTTGCGCTTCAAGCATGGCTTCACGCGGGATGCAGTGTACGGGCTGATCTCTCCGACGCGCAGAAGGGAACTGAACGGCAAGATTGCTGCCACGCTTGTTGAGCGGGCTGCGCGGCAAGGGGGCACGCCCGATCCGGCCGAACTGGCGCGATACTATTTCGAGTGCGGCGAGACGCGCTTGGCGATCGAAAATTCCGTTCGCGCGGGAAACATTGCGTTGGCTGCCCTCGCACTGGACAAGGCGCAGTACCATTTCCAGGCGGCGCTGGAGCACATGTATGAGACCGGGCCTGACGATGAGGAGATGGTCTTTCTCATCCGGCGCTATGGCCAGTCCTGTATCGTGGATCCCAAATGGCAGATGGTCGCCGTTCTCGAGCGCCTGACCCGGCAGGCCAGGGCATCCGGGCATGAGACTTCGGCGGTCTGGGCAGAATATTATCTGGCATTCATCACTTACGGGCTCGGGAATCTGGAAGAGGCCGTCGATCACTATCACTCCGTGAAAGAGACTGCGAAGGCGCTGGGCAATGAGAGCCTGTTGCGGCGCGTCGATGCCAGCCTCGGGCAAGTCTATGCCGCAGCCTGTCGGGGAGATCAGGCCCTGACAGCACTGGATCGTTCAATTGCGATTCAACGCGCTCCGCGAACGGAGGACCGATCGCCTGTGCCGCTGGCCTATTCCCTGGCCAGCAAGGGGCATTTGCTGATGGATATGGGCCGCACGGATGAGGCCTTCCGCAACCTCGCCGAAGCCGCCAATCTGATGCAGGGCGTGCGGAGCGAGGCCCACATGTCGATCCGGGCATATCTGGGCGACGCGATGATCCTCGCGGGCCGGTTCGAGCAGGCCGAGAGCATACTGGACTCCATCCATGCGATGGCGCAGCAGATGCGTTCGGGATTCCACATGGTGCAGGCTCTGTCCTTCCGGAACATTGCACGTTTCTATCTTGAGAGAGACGCGGCCATTCTGCCGGAAATCCAGGTCAGTGCGGAGCAGTGGGCCCTGAAGAGCCAACAGCATACGTCAATCGTCTATGGGCATCTCGCCGATGCGTACGCGCAATCGGGAATGCCTGACAGGGCAGACGAGTTTGCGGCAAAGGCACTCGTCCGCGCGGGCATGGGAGATCGCTTCGGCGAGACCATGGCCCATCGCGCGCGGGCGCTTGCGGCCTACCAGAACGGGAATTCAGAACAGGTTTCGCGCCATCTTGAGGACGCCTACCGGTCGGCTCGCGCGCGGGGCTCTGTCCGGGATGAATTGCTGACGCACTGGTTTGAAGCGGCCTATCTCAATTCCGAAACGGAGCCGCCGGATGCCGAGCTGTCCGAGATGTCCATCAATCCCCGGCTGTTCTTCAATGCGGCGCCGAAGCCGCCGATGACCTCGTCCAGTCTGAAATCTCGACAATCAGGGCGGCGGGCAGGGCCTTGATCCGGCCAACATCCAGCAGAGCGGCGAGAATGCCGGTCATGCCGCCCAATGCCAGATCCTGAGCCGGGCAGGCATGCAGCGTGGTATCCGGATTGGGACTGCCGCAAGGCAGTTTCCGCGTTCCCCCGAACACGACGGACACATCATTGTTGCCCTTGCGCAGATTGCTTTGCGTTGCGGCGGACAAACCGAGGATGACCAGATCGCCCTTGCCGGCCTCCACACCCCCGATTTTCACGTGATCGGCCGTAACGGTCCGATAAAGAAGATCCGGCGCGGGCCGCACGCACATCGCGCTTTGCAGGGCCGGCAGCACAGCTTCGAGAGCTGCATCCATCACGGCATTGGAATTCGCATCTGCTGTGTGGGCCGCGAGGCGTTGCACGAACGTGTTCTGGAAGGTCCATAGCGTCTGCTCCGACAGCCAGTCATGAAGGGCCCAGCGCAGACAGCTGTCCATCGGGGCGATTGCGCCGATCATTCCGCCGATCATGTTGCGTGCCAGCAGGTCCTGATACTCCGGGGTTCTCGATGGATGTTTCGCGGCGCGCTTGCGCATTTCCTTGTGCAGCTTGCGTGCGATTGTGCCGCCGATGGGGTCCGTGTCCGGGTCCTGGGCCCAGACGGCCTCGACATATTTCAGGCCCGCTTCATGAATGGAACGTCCATGCATCCGGCCATATTCCTGAATTGTGGATGACGGGCGCGGGAAAAATGTGTGCAGGGATGTCGCCATGAAATCGCCCGGACACACCGGGCATTTCCTGCCCGTGTCCCAGCTCCACGGGCCGTCCTTGAAGAACAGTCCGTCCGGAATGCCGTACCAGGCTTGGCAAAGCGCCGCGAGGGCCGGCTGGATGTATTGCCGCCCGAGTTCCATCTTGAACGCCTTGGGCACATCCCTGAACGCGTCCGGATCGCGCTGGCGCATGGCTTCGGCATATTTGATTGCCTTCTGCAGGACACTCTGCCCGGCCTTGTATCCTGCACGCACGGCCGATTCGCGACTGTAGGAGGTCAGGATGTCATTGGTGTGGTCGGCTTCTTCCCGATAGGTCTCGCCGTCATCCAGGCAGACATAGATCGTGCCGAACCCGGTCAGGATGCGGTCATGCTGTTCGGAGGATGAGAAGGTCCCGGGTGCATAGGCGTCTCCCCGGCCAAGTATGTCCAGAATCCTCGATTCATCCGTGACCAGAATGACTTTCTGCTCCGTTTTGCCGGACCCCTGATCGAAGGCGATGCCGCTTTCGACCTTGTAGACACCTCCCAGGCTCTCGATCGCTTGCCAGATTTTGGGGGTGACATCGTGTTCCTTCGGATCCTTGGTCAGAAAATCCTCTATGACACGCTTCCATTCTTCCTGCTGCGCCTTGAGCGGCATATGCTTCAGCTTCGCCAGCAGGCGCTCACCGGACTCGATCCGCTCCCGGACCTCATCCTGCCGCATTTCCAGGAACACCCTGTCGTTGGCGGCGTCGGCTATCCGCTGTAGCGCGGCCCTCGACGGGACAAAGAAATAATCGCCCCAGGCAAGTGTGGTGAGCGGTTCGGTCAGGGTGAACCGTTCGGTCTTGCCATCGACAATGCAGGTGAAGGTATGACTGTCGACATCCGGCCGGTTCCGGGACCCGGTCAGAGGGTCGTTCCGGCTGGCGCTCACCCGGCTTGGATTGGCACCATTCAGCCAGCGCTGGATCACTTCATATTGCTCCGCGATGCTGGCGCAGAAGGCCATGAACATGATGCCCCGGTCCGCGTCCTTCGCGTCGTCATGGCTCGGGCCGTACGTCATGCCCCTGCGTAGAATCTTCGGTGCGGGGCGTTCCAGGAACTTGTCGCGGGGATTGGCCAGTCGAATGTGTGCGGAGAACGGGCAATGCTCCCCGTTCGGGTCGGCGTCATAGGTAAACGTGTTGGTCGGATCATCCGGGTCAACCAGGGCTTTCCCGTCCTTCGTACGCCCCACCAGCAGAGCGGACGCGTCGGGAATGCCCCGCTGCATGGCGCAAGCCTCGTCGAACGCTTTCATGTGCTCGACATGCTGGGCGATCTTGCGAACGACCAGGAAGCTTCCATTGAAGGCGAGCCGTTCGGTCTGGTCGGTGTCCGGAAGGTCTCCCAGCGTATTGGCGTGACCATAGATCAGGTCCCCGCGCAGGACATCGAGCGGGCCGGCATCATCGGAAAGTTTCGTGCCCGGCTGGATTTTTGGCTGGCTGATGCCGTCCTGAAATCCGAAATGATCGAGATTCGCCGTTGGCGACAGGCTGCGTGATGTGTTCTCCTCGCGGTTTTTGAACCGTCCGGGTCGGAACATGCTTTCGATACCGAGGATCGAGAAGCCGTAGCGCTCCCCTGCGCCCTGAAAAAATGCCACGAGCAGGTTGAAGATGTTCTCTCCGGGGATGTCCAGACTTGCGATGCCGGATGGCGCCAGGAACTCTTCGAGGGATGCCATGCGCTCTCCGGAAAAGAACGCGTCGACATGCGTCCGGACCTGGTCCATCGGGTCCGTGAACTCCAGATAATGGTCGAGTTCCTCATCATACTGAACTTGTGCGCGGATCTGGATGACCAAATCGATCTCGTGAGGTTCGATCGGCGGGGCGTCCCGGGCCGTTTCCGGTGGCCAGTTTCGCTTTGGCAGCTTCCAGTTGCGGGGGTGATTGTGATACTTGTCGCCAATCTGCGCGGCGCGATTTTTCATTCCCTCACGGAATTCCTTGGGAAATGTGGCGAGTTCCGTTTCAGGGATTCCCAGATGGCGAAGCCCGGAATAGGTGAAGGCGATATTGGTGAAAAACGGCGATAGCGGCCCGAACTGCATCGGCTCGTCGCCTTCCCAGCTGAACAGGTTCGAGTCGAGAAAGTCGCGGACCTTCCCGGCATCGTCGATCCGGATCAGAAGCAGTGCCCCATGCGTCGCCGTGAATGCGTCGCTGTCATAGGAGGAGAGGAGGCCTTTCTGCACCTCGCTTTCCTCGAAAGGCGGATTCTTCGCGGGCGGTGTCCGGGGCTTGATCTCTTCCAGAAACCAATTGATGGGCGCGACGAGGCTGGAGTCGATCCGCCGTTCATCGACTTCCCGGCGGCCTGTGCCGTCCTGCGGTTTCAGCAGCGGGGCGAGCAGGCGGTCCAGACCCCGCAACAAATCCTGAGTGGCCCGTTTCAGGAGTGTTCCGTCTCGTGTGGGCGTGCCGTCAGGTTTGCGCGGCGGATACATGTCTGTCAGCTTGTACAGCACATTCAGGGCTTCGAGGCCGAGCCGCAGCGCATCCTTCGGGGATGCAGCCTGAACGTCTGCTGCGGCATCGTCCGGCGTCTTGAAGGCGTGCCGCGCGATTTCACGGTCCGCATCATCTGGCGCCTGCTCCCGCTGGATCTTCTCCAGGTCCTCGAGATAGATCTTGTCGCCCGTGCTCATGCCGGATGTGGAGTAGAAGATCGCGGAATCGAGCTGGTGATCACGCACCCATTTTGCGTATTCCTCGAAGCCGTGCTCGGTGGCGGTCACATAGCCCTCGCAATTGCACAGGACGAGATCGAGGAAGGTTCCGAGTGGATCATGGATCTGGCGCATATAGGGCTCCCACGGGCCCGCGAATGTCGCGACAAGATACATGTACTTGCGCGGACGAAATGCGCTGGCTGCCGCACTGTCATCCGTCTTGTCCGGCTCGAACAGGTCACGGTCGACAATGCCGATCCGGAAATCGAGCAGGGACAGGATGCGCTTTGCCGTATCGGCATAGGGCTCGAGATGTTCATATTCCCGGGCGCTCTTGCGCAGACTGTGCAGGGCCTCCGCGACGAGGCGCAGGCGGGATTCATGGGTCACATTGGCGAAGGCGTCGATGAAGCCATCCTTGATCGGCGCCCAGACGACCAGATCCGTCGTGCCGTCAATCTCCTTGCTTGTGACATCATGTTCCCGCGTGCGGGGCCGCACATGGTGGGCGGTATTGGCCTGCATGCGCCGGATCATCGACGCCATCGAAGTCTTCCCACCGTCCGGCATGCCCGTGTCTGCCATTCCACCCATCCTTCCACTGAAGCGAGAACTGCATGGTGCAGTCTACGGGAATGCCCGTTTTGCGAGTGTGAGAAGTCTCACACCTGTCAAAGATTCTGTGACCGGTCTTGGGAGCCGAGCGGCCGGGATCAGATCGATACGCTCTGCTCGAGCACATCCCGGTTGAGTATCCGGATCAGGTCAGGCTCCCGTGCCAGGACGCCTTGCTTCGTCAATGTGGATATTTCGCGCGAGACATTTTCGCGGTCGGTGTTGAGTCGCCGGGCGAGTTCCGTGAAATTCGGAACCGGACGGATGACCATCCCGCCATCGGCCTGTCCGCTGGCGAGTTGCAGGAGTTCGGCGCGAATCCGCTGGGACAGGCTTTGCGCCACCACGGCATTGAGCTTGTCGGTACGATCTTCGAGGCGCCGGGCCATTTCCTTCAGCAACCAGATGGCGAAGTCGGACTCCGCCTCCAGCAGGTCGAACAATTCCTGGCGTGACAGGATGGCGAGCCGTGTCGGGTCCACCGCGGTAATGTTGACGCTGCGGGGAGAGCCGGTCAGCGCCGCCATCTCGCCAAAGATCGTGCCGGCTGTCAGATCGGAATGCCAGATTTCTCGGCCCCGGAGCGAGAAATTCGTCACCTTCACCTTGCCGGACAGGATGAAATAGACCTGATCGTCCGTGTCATCTTCATGGATGATCACCTCTTCCGCCTTGAACAGCCGGCGACGTGAAAGCTGCCCCGTGATCTGCTGCCAACGCGAAAACGTGTTTGGCCCTGACATGAACTGCTCTCCCCTGCGGTCGCCTGGCCCCATCCGGCGAACTGTCGAGATACCTACAGGATTGGACAGAGCTGCCACTCGCCCTACGACCACCAGATAAGGCAAGCCGCCCGCTCAAGGCAATGGGGCAGGCAGGGATTTCAGCCGGAGCGCGCGACAATCGTGCGACATCCAGGTCGAGGGCGTGCATCCGACAGCGCGACCTGGGCGGAGCAGGCGGTCAGGGCGGCGTCGTCGAGAATCCCTCTTGAAGACAGTGCAGACCATCTGTAGCAATGATAGCGATAACATTTTGGAGGTGGCACAGTGAGGCATTTTCTTTTTCTGGGTCTGTTGGTCGCGTCTGTGCTGTTTTGTCGGCCGGCTTCGGCATGCACCATGCCCGCTTCGATCTGCGAGTCTCCCATTGAGGGCGCCCTGCCGCTCATAGAGGGCGGGGAACCTGCCGGAATTCTGATCGACGCCACTGCTGATCCCGCCCTGCATCATGTGGCGGAGGATTTCGCGGAAGACCTCGGCCGGGTCGGTGGCCATGTCGGCCGCATCGCCATGAATCCCGAGAATGCACCTCGGCGCGTTGTGATCATCGGCATTGCAGGTGAAAGCCCGCTGATCGACAGCCTGGTCGAGCGAGGCCTGATTGATTTGTCTCGCCTGTCGGGACAGTGGGAGGCTTTCCACGTGGAAGTTGTGCAGGCCCCTTGGCCGAATGTCTCCGAGGCTCTGGTTATTGCCGGATCGGACCGAAGGGGCGCAGTGTTCGGGACATATGACCTGTCCGAACGCATGGGCGTGTCCCCGTGGTACTGGTTTGCGGATGTTCCCGTCCGTCAGGCGTCCGATCTGTTTGTCACGGCAGGCAGACGATCCGAACAGCCGGGTGTTCGGTATCGTGGTTTCTTCATCAACGACGAAGACCCCGCTCTCAGCGGCTGGGCGGAAGACACCTTTGGCGGTGTCAATTCAGCGATGTATGAGCGTGTGTTCGAACTGTTGCTCCGCATGAAGGGTAATTATATCTGGCCCGCCATGTGGGCGCCGAAATCTTTTCATTTGGATGACCCCCGGTCAGCCATTCTGGCGGACGAGATGGGAATCGTCATGGGGACATCGCATCACGAGCCGCTGACACGCGCACAGGCCGAATGGCACAGGCTGGAAAACGATCCGTCCACGGGGGGAGCGTGGAACTATCTCACGAACGCCGAAAATATTCGGGCGTTCTGGAGTGGTGGGCTTGAGCGGATGATGTCGAAAGGCGGGGGGCAGACATTTGAGAATCTCCTGACAATCGGCATGCGCGGCGACGGCGATGAGCCGATGTCTGAAGGCACTGCGATCGAGTTGCTCGAGACGATTGTCTCGGATCAAAGAAAGCTCATTGAAGAGGTGACGGGCCGTCCGGCAGAGGAGACGCCACAGGTCTGGGCCCTCTACAAGGAGGTTCAGGACTATTATGATCGCGGCATGAAGGTTCCCGAGGATGTGACCCTTCTGTTTGCAGATGACAATTGGGGGCAGATACGGCGATTGCCGACGCACGATTTGCACCGTGTCGGCGGATTTGGTGTCTACTACCACTTTGACTATGTCGGTGCCCCGCGGAACTACAAGTGGATGAACACCAATCAGGTTGAGAAAGTCTGGCAACAAATGAATTTGGCCTATGAGCGCGGCGCGCGTGATATCTGGATCGTCAATGTGGGGGATATCAAGCCGATGGAATATCCGCTCGATTTCTTCCTCCGCATGGCGTGGGCTCCCGATGAAATGACCCCTCAGGCGCTGGCCAGGTATCCGGAAGAATGGGCGGCGCGGCAGTTTGGGGAAGATCAGGCAGACGTGATTGGAGATCTGATGACCGAGTTCGGCCGTCTCGCTTCCCGCCGGAAGCCGGAATTGCTGGACGCCTCCACGTTTCCCATTGGCAAGGCCGCGCCGGATCACCTTGTCAAAGGAGAGTATGATCTGATCGTGGATGAGTGGCGACGCCTGAGCGCAGAGATGGAGCGCATTCGGCAACATATTCCTGCCAATCAGGAATCCGCTTTTTTCCAGTTGGTCGAATTCCCGATTCTCGCAATTGCCAATCTTTACGAAATGTACGCGGCGACGGCATGGAATCGTCAATTGGCCTTGAACAATGATCCGCGGGCCAATCTGTTTGCAGACAGGGTGGAAGCCGCCTTCGCACGAGATGCTGAACTCACGCAAAAGTATCACGCGATTGAATCAGGCAAGTGGAACCACATGATGTCTCAGGTCCATATGAGCTACGTGATCTGGAACGACCCGACCGAACAGGTCATGCCCACCATTGTGCGCGTGGCGGGCGACGTGCCGGAGAAGATGCGCAATGCGCGGATCGTCTTCACATCGCCAGAGGTTGGTCCCGGGCATCTTTTGCGCAACGCAGCTGAAGCTGACCGCAATATCACGGGGGGTAAACTCGCTTGGCATGAAATCCCGGGTCTTGGGGAGTCATCGGCGGCGATGATCGCTCTGCCTCAAGGACACGCGGCAACCGACCCGGACGAGGCACCTCGTCTGGAGTATGATTTCGTGGTTCCGGAGACGACGGATGCGCAGATTCGGCTCCACCTGCTCCCCACCCTCGATACGATTGGCCGGGGAGGCGTCCGGATCGGCGTCTCGGTCGATGAGGGGCCCGTGCGTGAGTTGGTCATGGATCTCGAGCCTACCGGCGGTGCGGCCGATACGCCGGGGAAACGAGCCTGGTATGATGCGGTGATCCAGAACCGGGTCGTGCTGACGGCACGGACGGGACGCCTATTGCCGGGTGACCACACGATCAAGGTCTGGCGCATTGACGACAATGTCATTCTCGACCGGGTCGAACTGGAGTTTAACGCAGCCAACATGGACTGAGGACGACGCGGCTCGGTGAACGGTAAGGACGTTGCATTCCTGCGACAGTTCGATGGGCCTGTGGGGGAATGGGCAGATTCTCGCCTTCCATGCGATTGACTTGCAATTACATATAACCTAGTCGCGAATGAAACTGAGAGACATTCTCACCATTTCCGAACCAGGGGTATATTTTGATGCAAGTTTCGCGGGTCAGCGCAGTCAGCAGTGTCGCGCTCATTTTCGCCATGTCGGCAACGCTTCCGGCCTGGGCTCAGTCGACCGGGACCACGGACTCCGACGAGAGCCGTCAGGAAACCGTCATCGTGACGGGCACGACGGGTTCTTTCGGGGCCACGAAAAACGAAACGCCGATTGTCGAAACGGCCCGGTCGCTTTCTGTCGAAACAGCAGACATGTTTATTGACAAGGGGGCACTGCGCCTGGCGGACACGCTGACCTATGTCGCCGGCGTCACTGCTGAACCCTACGGCTTCTCGACCCGCGGTGACTTTCCGTTTTCCCGGGGCCTCAGCATTCCCCGCTACCGGGATTCTATCCAGGAATTGTTCGGCAGCTACAACTCCACCCGCACCGACGTGTATACGATCGAACAAGTGGAAGTGCTGAAGGGGCCTGCGTCCGTTCTCTACGGTCAGGGCTCTCCGGGCGGCATCGTAAACTATGTTTCGAAGACGCCGCGCGACGAATTCGGCGGTGAGATCGCGGCAGAGCTCGGCAATTTCGACCGCTATCAGATCGCAGGCGACATCACCGGACCTGTGGCCGGGTCGGACGGAAAACTGCTCTATCGCATGGTTGGCGTGTATCGCGACACGGGCACGCAGATCGATCAGGTGGATGAGACGACAACGGTGTTCATGCCGTCGCTCAGCTGGCTGCCGACCCCCGATACCAAATTCACCATTATCGGCCTGGTTCAGGAAACCGACAGTGACGCGGTCGCCCAGTTCATTCCGGTTGAGGGAACACTGTTTCCGCACACGGTCACCGGCGAATACATCGATACGGACGTATATGTCGGCGAGCCGGGCTTCAATCGCTACGACACGGATTCCCAGCAGGTCACGCTGCTGGCGGAACATCGCATCAATGACGTCTTCAAACTGGAAGCCACAGCGCTCTGGCGGTCCGGCGAAGCCGACTATCATCAAGCCTGGCCGACCTTTACCGGAGCCAGCCGTTATCTGAACCAGTATTTCGGTGCGCCCCTGTTCACCGAGACGACGGTCGCCCGCACATTCTATCAAGGGGACAACACGTTCGACCAGCTGGCTGGCGACGTTCGCTTGCGTGCAGACTTTTCAACCGGCGCCTTTGAGCACCAGTTGCTGGCTGGCATCCAGTATCAGGATGTCGAGACCGACAGCGATTCGTCCTATTATTTCGGTGGCGGCGTGCTGACGGGTGATTTCAGCTATGTCTTCGATCTCGCAAATCCGGTGTATGGAAACTATCCGGATCAGGCCGTGTTCGACGCCATCTACAATGACAATCCGGTGTCGACGGTAGAAGATCTGGGCATCTACATTTCCGACCAGATTTCCTATGAAAACTGGCGGTTCACGCTCGGGCTGCGCAGTGACAGTGTCGAAAACGACAGCGGCACCGTGGTGCAGGATGATGACGCCATCTCCACCAGCGTTGGTGTGCTCTACCGGTTCGACAATGGCTTCGCACCCTATGCCAGCTATTCTGAATCCTTCGAGACGGTGGTTGGCACGGACACCTTCACAGGCAATCCGCTCAAGCCGCAGGAAGCGCGCCAATACGAAGTCGGCGTGAAGTATGAGCCGTCCGCGTTCCCCGGACTGATCACCTTCAACTATTTCGACATCGAGATTTCGAATCTGTCCAATCCGAACTCCCTGCCGGGCGCGTCGTCCCAACAGGAAGGAGTCGGCACGCTGAAAGGCTTCGAGTTCGAAAGCCACGTCCAGCTCGACACAGTCTATGTGCAGGCGGCATTCTCCACCCTCGACGCCGAGGATCCCAACGGGTACCAACTCGCCGCCGCACCGGAAACGCAGGCATCGCTGTGGGCAACCTGGCGCCCTGACGGACAATGGACGGGCTTCAAGTCCGGCGCCGGCATCCGCTATGTCGGCGAAACGGTCTCGGAGAATGGCACGATCCGCTATGTCACCCCGGATTACACGCTGGGTGACCTGATGGTCGGCTATGAATGGGACCAATGGGATTTCGCGATCAATGCCCGCAACATTGCTGACGAGGATTATCTCACCGGATGTCTGACCCGGGGTGACTGTTTCCCCGGCCAGCGCCGGACCGTCGTCGCCAGCCTGCGGTACAAATTCTAGGGCTGACGGCAGATGACCCTGACTGACTACGCTCTTGCCACCCTCTCCGCCTGTGGCGGCCTCATCGGACTTGCGCTGCTCTTTGCAGTGTGGCGCAAACCCGGGCGGCCGCTCCTGCTGGGGCTCGGCTGGGCGCTGGTCACAGCCAGCCTGGTAGTCTGGTTCCTGGTCAATCTGGACCGGGGCGTGGCCCAGGTTTCATCCCTGTTGATGCTTCTGGTAGCCTTCGCCATCACCTGGCCGGGGCTGAAAGGGGTCAACGGCCTGCAGGCACCCGTGCGGGTGCGGAGGGTCGCGCTGGCGCGGCCGTCCACATCGCAGCTCGCTGTCCGCATCGGTTCGGGCGTCTGGACATTCCTGCTGGCCGGGCCAATTGCCGGGGCCATCGCGCTTTATGCCGGCGGCGCCCTGTTGCGCGTGACAGCGCCGGACACAGGCAATCCGGCCAACGCGGCGGTGACCGCCTACATCATCAGCCTGTTTCTCTGGGCCCTGATCAGCACGCTTTTGCTGATGGAGAAACACTCCCTGCGCCGGACGCTGTATGCTGGCGGCGCGCTGGCTGTCGTGCTCTGCGCGGCGCTCCTCTAATCCCTCGAGACTGTTCCATGGCAAAATCCCTCTGGCCGAAATCTTCCAGCGAACGGGTCGATTCTGCCCTGTCTGCCCACACTGTGATGGGGCTGGTCATCAGCGCGCTCCTGTTCGTGATCTGCGTCAGTGGCACGATTGCCGTGTTCGAGGATGAGCTGGAATGGTGGGAGCAGGCCGGCACGCCGGCGGTTCACGAGGTTTCACCCGCTGTCATGCAGGCGACTGCGGACGAGATCATGCGGCGTGATCCGGAGACGACGCATCTCTATCTCTACCCGCCACGGGACAATTGGCCCCGCTTCGTGGCAGGCGGGGACAATGGCGTGTTTGTGCTCGACGCGGACGGGACCTTCCTTCGCGAACTCAAGGCGCCCTGGAACGACTTCCTGATCGAGCTGCATTACTATCTCACCCTGCCGCACCAACCGGGCATGATCCTGGTCGCGATATTTGGCGTGATGCTGGTCTCAATGGCCATTTCCGGCCTGCTCGCGCATCCGCGCATTTTCCGCGACGCATTCAGGTTCCGGCGCAACGGGCAGGCACGACTGGCGCAGGCAGACCTGCACAACCGGTTGAGCGTCTGGACGGCGCCCTTCCTGGTCGCCGTCGCGGGCACGGGGGCCATGATCGGTCTGTTCGGCGTGGTCGCCCTTGTGTTTGCCCAGACCAATTATGAGGGCGATACGAAGAAACTGGCTGAAGCGATTTTTGGCGGGGAAGTGGTTGAACCTGACACCACACGAACGCCACTGAACGGAATTGACACGGCTTTGATCAGTCTGGAACGCGACATTCCGGACGCCAATCCGTTCATTGTCATCGTGCACGAGCCGGGCACCCGGAGCCAGCATATCGAGATTTACGGGGATGAGACCGACCGTCTCATCTATGGCGAGACCTACACCTATTCCACGGATGGCGAATTGCTGGCCACCGGGCACAATGCCGACGGCCCCATGGGGCAGCAGGTGGCCATGTCGATGTACCGTCTTCATTTCGGGGATTTTGGCGGCGCGCTGATGAAGTCGATCTACTTCCTTCTCGGCATCCTCCTGTGCATCATCGTGGCCACCGGCCTGAACATCTACTTCCTCAAACGCCGTGAAAAAGGCCGCCATGCGCCCCGTCTGGAGGCGATGTGGAGCGGCTGGATCTGGGGCAGCACCGCGATGTTCCCGATCACGCTCATTGCCAGTATGCTTGGCCTTGCGGGCGCCGGGCTGATTGCGCTCTACTGGCTTGGTTCGGTTGCCTTTTCTGTCGGCGCAACGATCTGGATGACCGCCGCATCGGCGGGGCGGGCCTTCCGGCTGGTGCTTGGACTGGCGCTGCTCGCCGCGCCGCTGCTGCAGCTGATCCGCGGCGATGTGGACGGGTCAAACGCCTATGCCCTGACGGCGTCTGCCCTGATGCTGGTCACCGGCGCCGCGTTTACCGCGAAGGCCGTGCGCGCCCGTCACGCGCCACAGGGGGACGCCGTCGCCCCGTCGCGCGCCGGCTGACCGGCCGGAAGGTTCAGCTGCCCGCCTGAGCCGCCTGGAACCAGGCGCCATTGGGGCCCTGGACCGTGACGATCCTGCAGGCTCCCAGGCCCGGAATATCCGTCTGATGCATTTTTGCTCCGGCCCGCGCGGCGATTTGCGCAGCGTCCCGCACCAATAGCGTGGCCCCCAACAGCCCCCGCGCCGGCGGGCGCGACGCCTCAAACGCCGACACCTGAGACCCTTCCGGCAATCCGTAATTGATGATCCCGAAATACGGCTTTTCGGTTGCGGTGCCGACATTCCAGGCGCGCAGCTTCATGGCATTCGCGCTCCCGACCAGGGCATCGAAGCTCTCATCGTCCAGCCCGTATCTGTGGATCACATCGAGCCCGAACACATCATGCAGGAAGTTCAGGATGGGGCCCTGGTCCTGAACAGGGCCGGAAATGCTTTGCGGTTCGCTGACCCGCCGATCCCGAACGGTTGCGAGTGTTTCGAAACGCTCCGCATCGCCGCTGATCAGGGCGCAAACCACGCCATCAGGCCCCCACAAATGAGCTTCGCGGAACCGGCCTTCAGGCGTGTCGTAATCGGCAATCTCATCCTTGAACCGGAAGCCGGCAGCTTCAATGTCCTTGAGCGCGGCGTCGAGGTCTGGCGCATAGAAGTCGATCACCTTCAGGGCTTCGCTGTCGGACCCTCGATCCGGATGGCGGATCTGGGTGTCGGAGCCGGGCGTGAACTGGACCAATCGCACGCCGAAGGGAGTGTCCGGTGTTTGCAGGCTGACTTCCAGGCTGGCCTGACCCGTAGTGCCCCAAATCATGCTGGTCTCCTCGACCGAGCGCTCCAGCCGGCCGGCTTCCGTCAATCCAAAGGCCCTGAACAGGTCAATATGGGCAGCCACGTCGCTGGAGGAGATGATCGGACCATGGATGTGCAGGGTCAGCGGAGCAGATGAGGCAGAATTCATGCAAGGGCCCGTTCTGGTGATATGGGTTTCGCACACCCTAAAAAGATATATCATTTAGTCAATTCGAGTGTGCCTTACAGCCTCAATGGAAGTCCCGGCTTCTCGGGATCACCCGGACATTGCGAGGGTGGCGCCCGCTTGAGTGCTGCGGTGGCCCCTTGCGGTCGGGAATGGGGCGGGTGACTTCATCGGCGCGGTCGAGCACCTGTTTCAACGGGTCCTGATCAGCGTCTTCGGACAGGCGGGCAAGGTCGCCGGTCCGGTCAATCAACTGGTTTGCCACGATATGGGTGACATTGTCGGCGGTCTGGACGCGTCCCTTCACCAGAAGGATGCGCGCCCCCATGACGATTGGACGAAATCGTTCGAACACGTTTGGCCAGACAACAAGATTGGCAATGCCGGTTTCGTCCTCGATCGTGATGAAGCAGACACCGCTGGCCGAACCCGGCCTCTGGCGCACCAGAACAACTCCTGCCGTCTGGACACGTGACCCATTCGGCAGGTCGCAGGCCTCCCGGGTCGAGAGCACATTCATGCGGCTATAGGTCTGACGCAGGAAGGTGGCCGGATGTGCCTTCAGGGAGAGGCGGGTTGTCTGATAGTCCTGCAGGACCTGTTCCGACGGCGGCATCACAGGCAGTTGCGGTGGCTGCTCCATGCCCTGTTCGGCGATGTCGGCCGCTGCAAACAGGGGCAGCGCGCTGCCGCTCGCTTCGCCGCGTACGCTCCACAAGGCTTCGCGCCGGTTGAGCTGCATGGACCCGAAGGCATCTGCAGCGGCCAGCAGTTCCAGGGACCGGCGGCTGATGCCGGCCCGGCGGCGAATGTCTTCCGGCTGCTTATAGCCCTGATGCCGGGCAATCATCAGGGCTTCCATTTCGTCTTCGCGCAAACCGTCCACCTGCCTGAAGCCGAGCCGGACGGCGCAATACTGGCCATGCGCCGGCTCAAGCGTATTGTCCCAGTCCGACAGGTTTACATCGATTGGCCGTATCTCGACCCCATGTTCGCGGGCGTCCCGCACGATCTGGGCCGGAGCATAGAATCCCATGGGCTGGCTGTTCAGAAGGGCTGCGCAGAAAACGTCCGGATGGTGACATTTCAGCCAACTCGACACATAGACCAGATGGGCAAAGGATGCGGCATGGCTTTCCGGGAAACCATACTCACCGAAGCCCTTTACCTGATCGAAGCACCGCGCAGCAAAGGCCGGGTCATAGCCGCGCGCGATCATGCGCCCGACCATCATGTCCTGATAATTGCCGATCGTCCCGACCTTCCGGAAGGTGGCCATGGCCCGGCGCAGGCCATTGGCTTCGTCGGCGGAAAACTGGGCCGCATCCATGGCAATCTGCATGGCCTGTTCCTGGAACAGGGGCACGCCAAGGGTCCGGCTGAGGATGCGCTCCAACTCGTCCGGGGGGCCATGCTCCGGCGCAGGAGACGGGTAGGTGACGCTTTCCAGGCCTTTCCGGCGGCGAAGATAGGGGTGCACCATGTCACCCTGAATCGGTCCGGGCCGCACGATGGCAACCTCGATGACAAGATCATAGAAGGTGCGCGGTCGCAGGCGGGGCAGCATGTTCATTTGCGCCCGGCTTTCCACCTGGAAGACGCCCAGACTGTCGCCCTCGCAAAGCATGTCATAGGTCGCCGCATCATCCTGCGGCACAGTGGCGAGCGTGTATTCCAGCCCCTTGTGCAAATGAAGCAGGTCAAATGCCTTCCGGATACAGGTCAGCATGCCGAGGGCGAGGACATCCACTTTCATGATGCCGAGGGCGTTGATGTCGTCCTTGTCCCATTCGATGAAGGTACGTGCATCCATGGCGGCATTGCCGATGGGGACGGTCTCGACCAATGGCCCACGCGTCAGCACAAAGCCGCCGACATGCTGTGACAGGTGGCGGGGGAACCCGATCAATTGCTGGGTCAGCCGGACGGCACGGCGGATCATGGGGTTGGACGGGTCCAGCCCGGCCTGGCGGATCTGGTCCGGATTGATGGCGCTGCCCCAGCTGCCCCAGACCGTTCCGGCAAGGGCGGCGGATATGTCTTCGGTCAGGCCGAGCGCCTTGCAGACCTCGCGCACCGCAGACCGCGGCCGATAGGAAATCACCGTGGCGGTCAGGGCCGCCTTCTGTCGGCCATAGCGATTGTAGACATATTGAATGACCTCTTCCCGGCGCTCATGTTCGAAATCGACATCAATGTCCGGGGGCTCTTTCCGCTCTTTCGACAGGAAGCGTTCGAAGAGAAGGCTGGTCATGGCCGGATCGACATTGGTGACGCCGATACAATAGCAGACCGCGGAATTGGCAGCTGACCCACGCCCCTGGCAGAGAATTCCCTGTTCCCGGGCCCAGGCAACAATGTCATGCACCGTCAGGAAGTATGGGGCGTAGTCCAGTTCCTCGATCAGGGAGAGTTCCTTTTCGAGGGCCATGCAGACCTTCCCGGGAATGCCATCTGGATAGCGCCAGTGCGCCCCTTTCCAGGCCAGGTCATGCAGATGTTCCTGTGGGCTCTTGCCGGGCGGGACCGGTTCGTCGGGATATTCATAGGCCAGTTCATCGAGGTTGAAACGGCAGCGCCCGGCAATCTCTGTCGTGCGATGCAAGGCGGGCTCGAACCCCTTGAACAGGCGGGCCATCTCTTCCGGGCTTTTCAGGTGCCGCTCGGCATTAGCCTCCAGCCGGAAACCGGCCTGTTCAATTGTGCAATGCGTGCGGATACAGGTCAGCACATCCTGAAGCGGGCGGCGTTCCGGGGAATGGTAGAGCACATCATTCGTGGCAACGATCGGAACGCCTCGGCGGGCACAAAAATCTGCCAGGCGGGCAATCCGCTCACGGTTGCGGCCATGATAGGCATGGGTTGCCGCCACATAGACGCTGCCGGGTGCCTGCATTGCGAACCGCTCGAGCGTTTCGGCAAAGGCCGCGTCGAGCCGGTCTGGCGGCTGGACAATGAAAACCTGCCCTTCGGCATGGGCCAGAATGTCCTCCTGTGTGATGAGGCAGTCGCCTTTCTCCGCGCGCAGCTTGCCGTCCGACAGGAGGCGGGACAGGCGGCCATAGGCTGCCCGGTCGGTGGGATAGCAGAGCAGGTCCGGGCCGTCCGTCGGCACAAGGCGCGCCCCGACCAGAAGACGCAGGCCCGCTTCCTTTGCCGCGATATGGGCGCGCACGACACCGGCAAGCGTGTTGTGGTCTGCAATCCCGATGGCTGCGTGGCCGAGCTGTCTTGCGGTCAGGACAAGTTCTTCCGCATGCGAGGCCCCCCGGAGGAAGGAGAAATTTGTCGTGACGGAAAGTTCGGCATAGTCGGTCATGCGAAGAGGCCGTGTACATACCATTCGGGCGGACCGCCCCGGCCATCGCCATAGAGGCCTTCCCGAAACAACCAGTAGCGCCGCCCGGCGGCATCCTCGACTCGGTAATAGTCCCGTGCACGAGGCAGCAGCTTCACTGGCTCGGAGGGCGTGTCCAGCAGGGTTTCGAGGTCTGCGCGGACATGGACGATCTGGGCAGCGTCAGCGCGCGGATCCATCTTGGGCGTCAGCCAGGTGCGGGCCTGGCCGTCCAGTGCCGGAGGGGCTTGGGGGGCGGCGATATGGGTCCACCATTCCGGGGCGATCCGTTCCGGCCCGTCGGCGCGGGTCACCGTGCGCGGCACGCGGCGCCAGATGAAACGCAGCGGCGGGCTATCCGGCACTTCGGCCATGACCGTGACCCGTTCCGGCGCAGACAGGAGGCGGATGGGACGCGGCCCGGCAACCGGGCTGGGCACAGCTGGCACCGGCGCGTCTCCATCAAATTGTGTGTGCTGTTCGGCGCGCTCTGGCACATGGCTTTCGCATGGCCGGATGAGGGTGACAGACCGCTCGCCCAGCCGTGCCATGACCCGGTCGGCCAGGGCGGACAGGGCTGTGGCATCCATATCCGTCGAGGCGAGGTCCCCCGACAGGGCCATGGGGCTCGTCTCCATCGCATCGGTGCGGTGGGCTTCCAGCAGGAGCAGGTCGATGCCGAAACCGGGATCAATCGTGTCGATCCGTTCGCGAAACAGGCGAAGAATGTGTTTCGGCTCGCGCACGGGCCGGGCCGCCCTTGTCTCCAGTTCCGATCGCGTGCCGTCCGACTTGAAGGCTGTCAGCAGGAAATGCCGCGCTCCGATACCGGTTGCGCTGAGGGCCTCGCACAATTCCTGTGTCAGGCGCTCAAGACCGATCCGGATGGCATCGCTGGTGGCAATCGGTTCGGGGCAGTTCAGCCGGACAGACCGCAGGGGCAGCGGCCGCAGGGGAGCGAGGGGCTCATGGCGCAGGCCAAGCGCCTGGTCGAGGCGCAGCAGTACGGCATCGGCAGCAGACCGGGACTGGAAACGACGCCCCAGGGCCTTGCGGTCGATGCCGTAGAGCTGTCCGATGCGGGTCAGGCCAAAGCGGCGCAGCAGCGTCTCGGCTTCGGGGGACAGGCGCAGGGCTGCCACGGGCAGGCCGGACAGGCCTGTCTGCTCCCCGCCTTCCGGCAGGCAGGTGCCGGGCGCGGCGCGGGACAGGGCCGAAGCCGCGCCGGGCGTGCCGGCAAGGCCCAGCCTGTGCGGGATGGCATTGCGCTCCAGCAGGCCGGACAGGGTCTCCAGCATGGCGGGCTCACCGCCATAGAGATGGTCGCATCCCGTTGTTTCCAGAATGAGGCCGTCCGTTCCATCGAGTGCCACGAGCGGTGCAAATCGTATCATCCAGTTTCCGAGAGCTGCGAGGGCGCGGGCGTCGGCGGCCGGGTCCATGTCCTCGGTGACAAGGCCGGGTGCGCGGGCGCGGGCATCAGCAAAGGCCAGCCCTTCGGTCACGCCAAGCTGGCGGGCCGGTTCATTGGCCGCGGCGATGCACAGGCCCTTCGTGCCGGATTCCAGCAAGGCAAAGGGTAGGCAGGGGTCAGGCGCTTTGCCGGAAGCCGGCCGGGCCGATCCGGTCCTGTGAGCGCGGCGGGCGCGTCTCAGCCGGGTCAGTGGCCAGTCCGGACACCACACGCAGAGAAAGCGTTTCATCATCAAGCTCCAGATCGAAGGCATGCCCGGCCATGTGCGGGGCCTGGCGGGACCGTTCGAGCACAGCCTTCCAGCGGAGCGCTCCGGGGGCATGCGGGTCGAAACGGTTGGGCGAAGACGGGCGGGGCGACAGGCGCCAGCGGGCATTGGCGGCGGTGGCCCCGTCACGCGTGTGGGGCATCAGCAACAGGACCGGCACACCATGGCGGCTTGCGGCCAGGGCGAGGCGCCGGGAGGCGGTGAAATCCGCATCCTCCAGCTCTGCCACCACGAGGGCGGCGACGCCGGACCGGATGGCTTCCTCGGTGGCCCAGAGCGCCTCGGCCAGCTTGCGCGGGGTGATGTCGAGGCTGGGGGGCAGGTCCGCCGTCACCTCCCGGCAGCCGGCGCGGAGCAGGGTGCCATGGGCCTGTTTCAGGCTGGCCTGGCGGATCCAGACCACGGGCCCGCTGCTGCGGGTGCGGGCGGCGAGCGCGAAGCCGGTCAGGGCTGCAAAATCCCCATGCGAGGCTTCGCAAACCTCGTGCACGCCGGCCTCTCCGAGCCCCAGCGGGAAGGCCGGGCTGGGCCGGTCCCGGGGTGGGGAGAGGTGGAAGACATCCTTCAGAGGGGGCGGGTTCAAGGCCATTTGTTCATTATTTGTTCTAACGCCGGAGAGTCAACCAGCCATGTCGCCCGGCAGGGAATTCCCCAAGGCCGCGCGCGGAGATACTGCGATCCGGGCGTGTCTTTTGTGCCGTCCGCTCTAATGCTCTAGCCAAGAGTTGCCGATTTTCCGACAAGGCCTGAATGCGTTACGTCATCCTCGACACCTGTGACCCGGTCCGGGCTGCCCGACAGTTCTGCCAGGATCGGGGTATGCTTTGGCTGGACAGCGCCGATGAGCGCCATCCGGCGGCCCGATGGTCGTATCTCTGCCTGCAGCCGGTCGCGACGCTGACTGTGCCCGGCAGCGACCTGTCCGGAGAAGATGATGCCTTCCAGCGCCGCGCTGCCGACATCCGGACGTGGATAAGGGGCCGCCAGCGTACCCGCATCCCCGGGGGACCGCCCTTTCAGGGCGGGGTGGCGGGGTATGTCGCCTATGATGCCGCGCCGCTGTTTTTGGACCGGTTCCGGTCCCGTCATGCGCCGCGATCCGATCTGGCGGAGTTCAGCCTGTATGACACGGTGCTGGCCTTTGACCTGTCCGGCGGAAAGACCTGGGTGATGTCCCTGGGGCTCGCATGTGCCGAGGCAGCGGAGGCGGATGATCTGGCAGATGCCAGGATCACAGCCATACTGGCCCGGCTTGAAACAGGCCCGGACGGGAATGTATCCCCGCCTGCACTTCACTGGACGCGTCCGCCGGTGGCCATCGACTATGCCGCGTCCGTGGAGCGGACCCGGTCCTGGATTCTGGACGGGGACATCTATCAGGCGAATATCGCCCAGAATTGGGGGGCGCAGGCCTGTGACGTCACCGACGCGTTCGCAAACTATCTCGACCTGCGCCAACGCACGCCCGCCCCCTTTGCCGTCTTCGGTCACTTTGCGGGCCGCTGCCTGGCGAGTGCCTCACCCGAACGGTTGATCTCGGCGGATGCAGAAGGCCGGGTCATCGCCGAGCCGATCAAGGGCACGGCGCGGCGGCTCCCCGATGAAGAGGAGGACTTGCGCGCCCGGCAGGCGCTGGAGGCGTCCGAAAAGGACCGTGCGGAGAACATCATGATCACGGATTTGCTGCGCAATGACTTGTCGATGGTGTGCCGTCCGGATTCGGTAAAGGTAACCTCCCTGTGCCGGCTGGAGACATTCTCCAATCTGCATCACCTTGTCTCGACCATTGAGGGGCAGCTGTCGGATGACCGGGACGGGGTGGACCTGTTCGCAGCGGTCTTTCCTGGCGGCTCCATCACGGGGGCGCCAAAACTGCGGGCGATGGAAATCATCGATGAGATGGAATTGCGTCCGCGCGGCGCCTATTGCGGTGCGGTCGGCTATGTTGGTTTCGACGGCGCCCTGGACTTCAATATCCTTATACGGACGATAGACCATTTGCCGGAAGAAAGTGTTGTCATGGCGGGCGGCGGCATTACGCTGATGTCCGACCCGGCAGACGAACTTTCCGAATCCGAACTGAAGGCGGAGCGCATTGCACCCGGCCTCGAAAAGGCGGAGCGGCGCGGATGATCCTTGTGCTCAACAACCGGGACAGCTTTGTCTTCAATCTTGCCCGGTATCTGACCTGCGCCGGCGCGGACGTCTCTGTCGTGGACAGTGACCGGATCAGCCTTCGGGAAATTGCCGACATGGCACCTGAAGCCCTGGTCCTGTCGCCCGGGCCCTGCACGCCCAACGAGGCCGGTATCTGTCTCGAGGCCGTGCGGCAATTCACCGGAAGGCTGCCGATTCTCGGGGTCTGTCTCGGCCATCAGGTCATGGCGCAGGCCTTCGGCGGGCACATCGTGCGCTCGGCCTTTCCGAGGCATGGGCGCACGACGCGCTTGTCGGTATCCAGCGGGGCAGTCTTCGACGGCCTTCCGGCCCAGTTCGATGTGGGACTGTACAATTCGCTCATCGCAACCTTTGATGACCTGCCGGACATGCTGCAGGTCGATGCCGTGTCCGGAGAAGGAGAAATCATGGCGCTGTCGCACCGCATGCACCCTCTATTTGGCGTTCAGTTCCACCCGGAATCGATCCTGACCGAATACGGGCAGGAATTGATTGGTAATTTCGTCCGGATTGCGAGGGACTGGAGGGCCATATGATTCTGTCTCAAGCCTCTGCGGCGCCGGAGCATTCAGCTGCATTCGATCTCAGGGACCGTGGTCTTCTTCTGGCGGACGGGATTTTCGACACCTCTCTGGTGATCGACGGCGGCGTGGTGCTCGAAGCGGCGCACCTCAACCGGCTGATGGATGCGGCGCAGGCTCTGCAAATCCCCGTCGAGCGGACCGCGCTTGCGCGGGTGATGCGTGAGGCCGTCACAGGTGTCCGGTCCGGCGCGCTGAGAATTACCGTGACGCGCGGTGCGGGCGCTCGCGGTCTGACCGGGCAGGGCGATGTGGCGCCGACGCTACTGGCTGCCGTCACGCCTTATGATGCCAGCACGCCGCCAGAGCCGGCGCGTGTCATGGAAAGCGAGATCCTGCGCAATCCCACTTCGGTGACGGCACGTTACAAGACCCTGTCCTATACGGACAATGTGGTTGCGCTTCGGGACGCTGAGGCCGCAGGGTTTGATGACGTGTTCTTCTTCACGCCGGACGGCCACCTGTCCTGTGCATCCGTTGCGAATGTGTTCGTGCAGACCGGCACGGACATCATCACTCCGCCGGTGAGCGACGGCGCCTTGCCGGGCGTGATGCGGAACTGGTTGCTGTCCCATGGCCAGCTCGGCGGGTGGGCCCTGTCGGAGCGCCGCGTCACTCGGGCGGACCTGCGATCAGCCGAGCGCGTATTCCTGACCAACAGTTTGCGCCTGTTCCAGCCCGTTGCCGCGTTTGGAGCAACCAGCTTCGGGCCAGACCTGCCGGCCGGGCTGGACGGATTGAGACGCCAGTTGCTGTCGCGCTAGGCGAGTGCGTCGGCGAGGGGCGTCAGGTCCAGGCCGAGGCTTTCGGCCACGGCTTCGCAAGTGACCTTGCCATTCCAGACATTGAGGCCGGCGGCCAGGTGCGGATCGGCATTGAGCGCCGCTTTCCAGCCACGGTCGGCTATGTGCAATGCATGGGGCAACGTCGCATTGTTCAGGGCATATGTGGAGGTGCGGGCGACTGCGCCCGGCATGTTGGCCACGCAGTAATGAACGATGTCATCCACAACATAGGTGGGGGCATCGTGCGTGGTCGGACGGGATGTCTCGAAACAGCCGCCCTGATCGATTGCAACATCGACCATTACGGCGCCGGGCTGCATGATCGACAGCATGTCCTTGGTAACCAGTTTGGGTGCGGCCGATCCCGGCACGAGTACGGCGCCAATCACGAGGTCGGCATGAGCGATTTCCTGTTCGAGAGTCGCGCGGGTCGAGTAGACCGTGTTGGCACTGGCCTCGAAATGGGTCGCCAGTTTCTCCAGAACGGCCGGGCTGCGGTCCAGAATGGTGACATCGGCATGCATTCCAACGGCCATCTGGGCTGCGTTGAAGCCGACCACGCCGCCGCCGATGACAACAACTCGGCTTGCCCGCACCCCGGGCACGCCGCCAATCAGTACGCCGCGGCCTCCCTTGGCCTTTTCGAGCGCCGAAGCGCCCGCCTGCACGGCCAGTCGCCCGGCAACCTGGCTCATGGGTTTCAGCAGGGGCAGGCCGCCGCTCCGGTCCGTAACGGTTTCATAGGCAATGCAGGTGGCGCCCGAGGCCATCAGATCGCGCGTCTGTTCCGGATCGGGCGCGAGATGCAGATAGGTAAACAGGATCTGGCCGGGACGGAGCTGTGCCCGTTCCGGGGCGAGGGGCTCTTTCACCTTGATGATCATCTCGCACGTCGCAAACACGTCTGCCGCGCTGTCGGCAATGTCGGCTCCCACGGCGCGATAGGCGTCATCGGTGGCGCCGATGCCCATCCCGGCCTGTGTCTCGACCAGGACCTTGTGCCCCCGATTGACGAACTCGCTGACGCTTTCCGGTGTCAGTCCCACCCGGAATTCGTTATTCTTGATCTCTTTTGGTACACCGATCTGCATGCTTGTCCTCCCGGAGGGTGAGATGGCCTGAATTCTCGCCGATATCGTATAAAATATGCCCGCATGTCCAGAGGTATTGTATGTTTATTCCAACATACAATCAAAATGGAGAATTCTGTTTCATATTCCGGTGCGCCGCTGCCGGACTAGCTTTCGTCCGCAGGATCATTCCAGACGGCAAGCGCACGGTAAAGGGCCAGGCTATTGAGGCCGTGATCCAGTCTTGCGAGGATCAGCTGTTGCTGGGCATCATAGCTTTCCCGCTGGGCATCAAGCACGGTGAGATAGTCATCGAGGCCGGATTTGAAGCGCTCCTGTGACAGGTTCAGCGTGACGCCTGTGTCTTCCGACAGCTGTTCCAGAGCGCTGAGACGGTCCGTGATCGTGTCGGACACGGCAAGCGCGTTGGCGACTTCCCGAAAGGCCTGCTGGATTGTGCTTTCATAGGTCGCAAGTGCCGCATCGGCGCTCGCGCGGGCCGCGTCCAGATTGCCCCGCCGGGAGCCGAAATCGAAGATCGGCACCTGTACGCTCGGCGTGAATGTCCAGCCGGTTGCATAATCCCCGTCAAACAGATCCGACAGTCCGCCGCCGACAAGGCCGGCCCCACCACTCAGGGACACATTCGGGAAATAGGCAGCACGCGCAGCGCCAATATTGGCATTCGCGGCCATCAGGGTTCGCTCGGTCTGGATGACGTCCGGACGCATCAGCAATACGGCCGAAGACTGGCCGACCGGCAGGTCAAGCCGGACCGGTGACGGGGCGAGACCGACATCTGCCGTGATTCCGGCCGGAAGATCTGCGCCGACCAGATAGCGCAAGGTGTTCAGATCGCGCCGCACGGTTGCCTCGAACTCGGCGGCCTGAGCCTGCGCCTGCGCAACCGAGGCAGAGGCGCGGCGCAGATCGATCTCGCTGGCAGTACCGGCATCGAACAGGGCCTGGGTCAGCTCAAGGCTTTCCTTCTGGCTGGTGGCAGTCTGACGGGCGAGTTTCAGCAATTCCTGGTCGGCTGCCAGCTGAAGCCAGGTTTCGGCCACCGAGGCAACGAGTGAAATCTTCGCGGCACGCTCCCCCTCGGCGCTGGCCAGATAGGTCTGCAGGGCAGCTTCATTCGTGTTCCGTACACGGCCAAAGAAATCCAGTTCCCAGGCAGACACGCCAAGCTGGGCGGACGTGCTGTCAGAGAAGGAGGACCCATAAGTGTCATCAGTCCGGAACGTGTCACCCGCCTGCGCGCTGGCAGACCCGGAGATCACCGGCCAGAGACCGGCGCGCGAAGTGACAAGATTGGCCCGCGCGACAGCGACGGTTGCCGCGACCGAGCGCAAGTCCCGGTTCTGGTCGAGCGCAAGGGTGATCAGGGTCTTCAGATCATCCGATTCAATCACATCCTGCCATCCGAGAGGGGCATTGGTTGCAGCGTTCACATCGCTCACGGGCAAGTCCATCGGGACTGGGGAGACCGGTCGTTCATAGTCCGGCGCCAGATTGACACAGCCGGTCAGGACAAGGGCGCTGAGGGGGGCGGCGAGGAAATTCTGGCGGCTCATGCGGCATCTCCTGAAACGGCTTTGCGGGGGCCTCGAAGGCGAAGGGTGATCTGGCGAACCAGAACGTAGAACAGGGGGGCAAACAACAGGCTGAACGTCATGGCCGCGATCACGCCGCCCACCATGATCCAGCCCATCGCATTGCGACTTTCCGATCCGG
Organism: Hyphomonas sp.; assembly: GCF_017792385.1. Taxonomy (NCBI): domain Bacteria; kingdom Pseudomonadati; phylum Pseudomonadota; class Alphaproteobacteria; order Hyphomonadales; family Hyphomonadaceae; genus Hyphomonas; species Hyphomonas sp. Next base: position 2,411,193 of record NZ_CP051230.1, read on the forward strand.
CACCCGAACTGAGCGCGAGCGGCAGGACGCCGAAGCCGAATGCCAGAGACGTCATCAGCACCGGGCGGATGCGCAGCCGCACCGCCTCGATTGTTGCGGCGATCACATCCTTGCCGCTGTCTTCCAGCGTACGGGCGAACTCGACAATCAGGATGGCGTTCTTGGACGCAAGTCCCACCGTCATCAGGAGCCCGACCTGGAAGAAGACGTCATTGGCCAAGCCGAACAGGTTGGCTGCGGCGACCGCGCCGGTCACGCCGAGGGGCGCGACCAGAAGCACGGAGACCGGAATGGTCCAGCTTTCATACAGTGCTGCCAGGCACAGGAAGACGAACAGGAGCGACAGCACATAGAGCATGGTTGCCTGATTGCCCGTCTGTTGTTCCTGACGGCTGAGGCCACTCCATTCATAGGTGATGTTGCCGGGTAGCTGCTCCACAAGATCCCCCATGATCTGCATCGCATCGCCCGAGCTCTGGCCGGGGGCGGTGGAGCCCTGGATGTTCATGGCGGACACGCCGTTGAAACGTTGCAGCTGCGGCGACCCATAGCTCCAGTCACCCGAGACGATTTCGTCGAGCGGCACCATTTCACCTGTCGCGCTGCGGGCGAACCAGGCGGAAATGTCTTCCGGCTGCATGCGGTCATCGGCATCACCCTGGACATAGACGCGCTTGATGCGTCCCCGGTCGATGAAATCGTTCACATAGGTTCCGCCAAAGGCGATGGAGAGCAGGCTGGTTGCATCGGACACGGAAACGCCAAGCGCCTGCGATTTCTGATAGTCCAGGTGCATGTTGAATTGCGGGCCGTCATCGCTGCTGTTCGGGCGCACGCCCATCAGACGGGCATCCTGGCCTGCCATGCCGAGCAACTGGTTGCGGGCGTTCAGGAACTCCTCATGTGACAGGTTTCCGGTGTTCTTGATGAACAGGTCGAACCCGTTGGAGTTGCCCATTTCGCGGATCGGCGGCGGCACGATCGGGAAGATGCGGGCTTCGTCGATCTGTGACAGGCCTCCAAAGGCCCGACCGGCAATCGCCTGAACCGAATTCTCGGGGCCCGGGCGCTCTTCCCAATCATTCATGGCGGCGAAGGCGATGCCATTGTTCTGGCCGGTACCGACAACGCTGAACCCGGCAATGGTGAACAGGCCCTTGATATTGTGGGACTCATTTGCGGAGTAATATTCGCGCACGTCGTCCAGCACGTCAGCGGTCCGTTCCAGTGTCGCGCTTTCGGGAAGCTGGACAATGGTCATCAGGGTGCCCTGGTCCTCATCCGGAAGGAAGGCCGACGGAAGTCGGATATAGAGCAGGCCGGTGATGGCAATCATCACAGCGAACACGGCCAGCATGATGGCGCGTCTGCGGACGATGCGCGAGACGGTGGCCTCATAGGCACTGGTCAGGCGGTCAAAGCCGGCATTGAAGGCATTGGCCGGCGCCATGAGCCAGGACTTCCGGTTGCCGCTCGATGGCTTGAGAAGTGAGGCGCACAGGGCCGGGGACAGGACAATGGCGACCACCACCGACAAGGCCATGGCGGAGACGATCGTCACGGAGAACTGGCGATAGATCACGCCGGCCGACCCGGGGAAGAACGCCATTGGCACGAACACGGCAGACAGGACGACGGCGATTCCGACCAGTGCACCGGTAATCTGGCGCATCGACTTCACGGTTGCGTCATAGGGGGACAGGCCGTCCTCGTGCATGACACGTTCGACATTCTCCACGACGACGATCGCATCATCCACCAGCAGGCCAATGGCCAGGACCATGGCGAACATGGTGAGCGTGTTGATGGACATGCCGAACAGAAGCAGCACCGCGAATGTGCCGAGCAGGACAACGGGAACCGCAATGATCGGGACAAGGGATGCCCGGAAGCTTTGCAGGAAGACGAGGATCACGATGAAGACGAGGGCAATCGCCTCGTACAGGGTCTTCTGGACCTCGTGAATGGAGGTTTCGATGAACGGTGTGGCATCGACCGGGAACTGGTATTCGATATCTTCCGGGAAATCCTCGGCGAGGTGGCCGATGGCTTCCTTGACCCGTTCGGCAGTATCGAGCGCATTCGCCCCGGTCGCCAGCGACACGGCGAACCCGGTCGACGGGTAGCCATTGAAGCGCGAGATGAAGGAATAGTCCTGCGCACCGAGTTCGACACGTGCCACATCCTCGAGGCGCACAGACCCGCCTGCGGACGTCGTCCGGATCAGGAGGTTGCGGAACTCTTCAGGCGTCGTGAGCAGGGATTGCAGCGTCACGGTGACGTTGATTTCCTGGCCCGGCACGGACGGGGCGCCGCCCAGCGCGCCGGAGGCGATCTGCGCGTTCTGTGCCTGTATGGCCTGAACGATGTCAGAAGGTGTCAGTCCATACTGGTTCAGTTTTTCCGGTTCCAGCCAGACGCGCATGGCGTATTGCGACCCGAACACCTGCACGCTGCCGACCCCTTCGAGCCGGCTGACCGTGTCATAGATGTTCGAGCGGACATAATCGCCGAGGTCGGTCTGGTTATAGGTGCCGTTCGGTGAGTAGACGGCCGTCACCAGAAGGAATCCCCCTGCGGCCTTGCTGACGGAGACACCCTGGCGCTGGACCTGTTCGGGCAGCAGGGGCGTGGCAAGGGAGATCTTGTTCTGCGTCTGGACCTGCGCAATGTCGGGATCGGTTCCAGGTTCGAAGGAGAGCGTGATGGAAGCCGTGCCGTTGGAATTGGAACTGGAGGAGATGTAGTCGAGCCCGTCCAGTCCGGTCAGTTGCTGCTCGATGACCTGCGTCACCGCGTTCTCCACAGCCTCCGCAGACGCGCCCGGATAGGTGGCGGCAACCGTGACCGTTGTGGGCGCGATGTCCGGATACTGGGCAACCGGCAACACGCGGAGTGCCATGCCGCCCGCCAGCATGATGATGATCGCAATCACCCAGGCGAAGACTGGGCGATCAATGAAGAATTTGGCCATGGGATTAATCCGGGAAGCTTAGTTCAGTTCGCTTTGCGGGGTACGCGAAGCGGACATCTGGGGTGTTTCGGTAATCGGATCGACGCGCATGCCGGGCCGGATCGATTGCAGGTTCGACGTCACGATCAGGTCTCCCTCCGAGAGTCCCTCCAGCACGATCCAGGATTTGCCGTCATACTCTTCCACTTCGATCAGGCGTTGTTCGACAGTGTTGTCATCCGTCAGCACCATCACGGAAGCCTGTCCGGTCGGTGTACGTGACACAACCGATTGCGGCAGCGTGATCACATCCTCGAACATGCCGGCGATGAATTTTGCGCGCACGAACATGCCCGGCAGGATCAGTCCGTCGGGATTGGGAAGAATGGCGCGAACGGCGACCGTGCCAGCGCTTTCGTCCACATTCACTTCGCTGAATTCCAGTTCGCCCTGTAGCGGATAGGTCGATCCGTCGCTGAGAATGATCGAGACCGGGGTTGTCTCCAATGCTCCGGAGGCAACCTCGCCTGTATCGATCTGCCGACGAATGGTCAGAACGCGATTGCTGGACACGTTGAGGTCGACATAAACCGGATCGATCTGGAGCACGCGCGCGAGCGCCTCGGTCTGGTTCTGGGTCACGAGTGCCCCCTGCGTCACGGACGAGCGACCGATGCGGCCGTCGATGGGCGACGAGATGCGGGTGCGTGCGAGGTCGATGCGGGCGCGATCCAGCGCAGCGCGTTGCAGGGCGATGTCGGCTTCGGCTTCCTGTGCAGAGGCGACGGCCTGATCATATTCCTGCTGGCTGACGGCGTTGATTTTTGCAAGTTCCGCGAACCGGCCCGCCGTTTCCTGCGCCACCTTATGGGAGGCCTGAGCCCGCGACAGCGCGGCTTCCGCGCTGCGCACATCCGCGGCATATTCTGCGGCGTCGATCTGGTAGAGCGCCTGTCCCTTCGCGACGAGGTCGCCTTCCTTGAACAGCCGCTCCTTGATGATACCCGTCACCTGGGGGCGTATTTCCGCCTCGGCAAAGGCGCGCACGCGTCCGGGCAGTTCGACCTCGTTCGGGACAGTCGTCAGTTCGGCCGTGACCGTCTGCACCTGCGGGGCCGGAGGCACCGCCGCGCTTTCCGCGGGAGCATCATTTCCACAGGCAGCTGCCAGCATTGTGGCCGACAAGGCTGCAGCCGACAGGCTTTTTCTTATATGTTTCATGTGGATTCCTTGACGAGCGGGAGTGCTCTGACCTAAATTCTAGAATGAACGCTCTATCTAGTGCTGCACTGCAGCAAGTCAAGAAGCCGACTGGGCACAATTCGGGTACATTTCTGCATGACTGATATTCAAATTTCGAAAGTCGCCGCCAAACGGGAGAGTCGGCTCTCCGAAATCCTGGACTGCGCAGAACTGCATTTCGTGGAAAAGGGCTTCCACGGCGCGGGCATTTCCGGAATTGCCAAGGAATGCGGCATCAGCGTGGGCCATCTGTATCATTATTTCAGTTCCAAGGACATGCTGGTCGAGGCCGTGGTGGAGCGTGAATTGACCCGTCAGCAGGAACGGCTTGCAGATTTCCAGGCGCTGGATGACACCGAGATCCGTGATCAACTCATCCCGATGGTTCTGGAAACGATCACCAAGCACCAGGACCCTTTCCGGACCGTGTTGAACTTCGAAATCCTGGCGGAGGCCCAGCGCAATCCGTCCGTGGCCAGCATTCTCCACAGGTTCGACCAGAATATCCGCACCGAGTTCTGCAAGGTTCTGGAGCGGGCCGGAATCCCGTCTCCCATGTTGCGCACAGAAATGCTGTTCACCTTCTTCTCGGGCATTCCGGCAAGGTCGCTTCGGCATCCCGAACAAGAGCGGGCCCAGTTCCTTGACCTGATGAAGCCGATCATCAGCAGCATGCTCAGCGATGAAGACTGCGGTGTCGACATGGAGTAGGCGCCACTCCCCACCGATATCACGGCGCATCATCCATGAATACCTGAAGCCTTGCGCGCAGGCGATCGCGGCCTGCGGCTGTGACAGTAGCCAGGCGCACGGCCCGCGCATCATTTTCGGGGTCTGTTACGGGCAGTTCGAACCTGAGGGCGTCATAGGCTGCACGGCTGTCGCAATAGGCGGCATGGCTGGCATAGATCGCGCGCGAGACAGGATCGGGAAACAGCATGCTGGAGCGGAACCGCCGCGCTGCACCACAACGCAAGGCATCGAGGTTGCGATAGACTTCGAAATGTATGTGCGGGGGCCGCCCGCGATACGTGCCGGGATAGATCGTCCGGAACCGCACCCGGCCCTGGCCGTCAGTGATGCCGACGCCGCGCAGATAGTTGCGGTGGGGCAGATTGAATACGGAGTATTGTCCCGCAGCATCAGCATGCCAGACATAGATGGCACGTCCGGCCATGGCGCGACCGGGATGGTGAATGTCATGAAACGAAAGATGCAGGTCCATCGGTACGCCATGGGCTGCGCCGGACACATTGTTGAAGCCTGTCGTGATATCGGATCGGGTCAGGCCTGCGCCTTCCCATAGGCGCGCAAGCCCGGGGCCGGGCTGCAGGACCCGGTCATGTGGGAAGGGGTGCGGCGCGTTCGCCGCGCTGGGCAAGGCGTCAGCACGAGTGAGCGCAAACCGTCCCGTGTTCATCATTGCCGCCCGCGTGGCGGTGGACCGCCCCGATTGCCGCGGCCGGAATCCGGTGCGGCGCGGGTCATGTCGGGCATTGGGGCGGCAAGTAGTTCGGCACGCGTGACACGATCATCCTGATCCCTGTCGATTGTGTCGAACGTGTCGGTCAGGCGGCGACGAAACTCGATCTCCGTAATCGTACCATCCAGATTGCTGTCGAAGGCGACCGGAGTCGGCAGGGCGCTCGGGCTGCCCAAAACCTCTTCGGACCATGCCGACATGCGAATAACCGTAACAGGTGCGCCGTCGGTCTCTGCAAGCCTGCGCCACTCGTCCGTGATTCCGATATCAAGCTCAGCGCGTGACAGGATGTGATCATGGTTGCCATCCATGCCCGCGAACAGAAGTGCCACCGGCGGCGCCGACAGGGCTTGCGTGCGGGCGGGTCGATCCGTGCCGCGGGATGGGGGCTTGCCCGGACGGGACGGGGAAGAGGCGCAAGCTGAAACCATGATGGCGGCCAGTGCCAGGACGGTGGCAGATCGCCGGTATGTCGGCGCTGGGTTTGCCGGCTGGCGGAAAGGGGTGAGGGAGGCGTCTGGGGGTGAGACGTGGGGGGACGACGCCTCCCTCTTATCGCACTGGTTCTTGCATCCTAAGGGAGGTTCAAGTTGAAGAGAGCGGACGGGGACTGTCCACGCCAATGCGATATTCTGGTTCGGTCGACGGGTAATGCGACCGCGAGCCTTGATTCCGGAAATGGGGGAGGAGGCTTTTTTCTGCACGGTGATCTTCCGTTTGAGTGGTCAGGTCAGGCGGGTTGCTTGCCTTCGTCGATGTCTGGAAGATGCCGGAGGGATGTTGGGAGGATTTGCCGTCCTGCAGAAAAAAGGTGTCAATTTGTGTCACCCTGCAACATGGCATTACAGGTTTGAAAGAATTTGGAATTTCGTGACGGGCTGTCTCAGGGAATTTGATGTGAATTCAACTGTAAAATCGGTTGTGAGCCACAGTCGCGACAAATCTGGGCAACAAGTTTATCCTATTTGTAATGCTCACATGGGCACCTGAGACCAAGGAGAGGCGGCGATGCCTGAGATGGTGAATGCATCACAGGAACACATACTGGTCATCGATGATGACCGGGATATCCGGGAGGATCTGAAATCCTATCTCGGCGACAATGGTTTTCGGGTGTCCACCGCAGAAAATGCCGCTGCCGCCCGACGCGCCATTCACACTGAGGAGCCTGACCTGATCCTGCTGGACGTGATGATGCCGGGAGAGGATGGTGTCAGCCTGTGCCGGTCCATTGTGCGCCTGACAACCATTCCGATTGTTTTCATCAGTGCGAGAACTGATGAGATCGACCGGATTGTCGGTCTGGAGGTTGGCGCGGATGACTATGTCTGCAAGCCATTCAATCCGAGGGAATTGCTGGCCCGGATCCGGTCCGTCCTTCGCCGAACCAACGGGCATGACCGGCAGATGACGCCCGAAAAGACGCGTTACTTCGAGTTCGACCGCTGGACGCTGGACACCGCGAAACGCACAATGACGCGCGATGACGGAGTCGTCGTTTCATTGAGCTCCGGCGAGTTCCAGTTGTTGACCATATTCATCGCCCGTCCGCAGATCGTGCTGTCCCGTGAACGTATTGTTGAACTGTCCCATGCCGAAGGCGCAGATGTGTTTGATCGAAGTGTCGATAGCCAGGTGAGCCGGTTTCGCAAGAAGATCGAGCGGGATCCGAAGAACCCGGAAATCATCCAGACCGTCTGGGGCGGCGGATATGTGTTCGCGGCGGACGTCAAGAAACTCTGATGTTGAAATGGTTTGATACCCTCCTGACCCGGATTGTCATCCTGGTGGCTGCAGCGGTCCTGTCGACCTTCGTGCTGGTCTATTTCATCGTCCAGTTCCAGATGTCGGCGCAGAATGACGAGCCGCGCAGTGCGATCAGCGTCGCCCTCACAGCCTTGCTGGAAGCCAAGTCGATGGATTGGCCCGACACACTGTCATCGGAAGACCGCAAGCGTCTGAAGGTGGCGGAATATGCGATATCTCCGAATGCGCTGGCTGCCTCTGGTGCCGGGCCGATCGGAGATCGATTGCTGGACCGGCTCGATCTGCCCGCATCGACGCCGGTCAGGCTGTCTCTGAATGGCCGTGATGACAAAGTGGACGACGAGATGGGTGGGCGGCGTCCCGTGCCGGGAGACCTCTGGCCGGGGACGGACTTGGCTGGGCCACCCGGCGGTCGCGGCAAAGGTGGCCGTCCGGGCTTTAAGCCGCCGCAATCCGTGACCGTCTCCATTGCCATTGCCGAGGACCGCTGGGTGAATTTGCGGACCGAGGACATCCGGCCCAGCCAGCCGCGCCCGGGCCTGTTGCCGATGATTGTTCTGGTCGGCCTGATGGTGGGGATTGGAATCTGGGCGGCCCTCAATGCCATCAATCCGCTGCGCCAGATGGCGCGTGCCGCGGATACGCTGGCGGCCGACTACAAGCACGCGCCCCTGCACGAAGAGGGCCCGTCTGACGTGAAGGACGCCCTGCGCGCGTTCAACAGGATGGGGCAGCGCCTCGAAACCGTCGTGTCGGGCCAGCGTCAATTGCTCGCCGCCATCGGGCACGACCTCCGCACGCCCATCACGTCGCTGAAGCTGAAGGTCGAGATGCTGGCCGATGCCGGAGAGCGGGAACGCATGAGCCGGGCGCTGGCAGAACTCGAACGCATCACCGAGGCGGCGCTCAGCGCGGCAACGGCGGGACAGTCAAGCGAACCATTCCAGCCGCTCGACATACATTCGCTGGTTGACAGCCTGGTCGAGGATCTGACGGATCTGGGGCAGGATGTCAGGTTCGATGAGACTGATGTGCGGCCAATCGTGTTGGGGCGTTCTGATGAATTGACGCGTGCCTTGCGCAATATCATCGAGAACGCTGTTCGGTATGGAGACCGTGCGACGGTGAGCCTGGCGCAGGCTCAAGGCAAGGCGGTGATCACGGTTCGGGATGAAGGCCCCGGTATTCCGGAAGAAGCCCAGGCCAGAGTGTTCGAGCCATTGGTGCGCCTTGAGGAATCCCGCAATCGCGAAACCGGCGGCCATGGTCTCGGGCTCCACATTGCGAAAACCCTGATCGAAGCCCATAGCGGCGGGATCGCGCTGAAGAATGGTGCATCGACTGGATTGGAAGTCCTGATATCCCTGCCGCTGAAGCCCGCCGCGAGATAAGGTCTAGAATCGCGTCGATGTGCTGAACCGGAAGGATTCCGTCCGGTCATATTCTTCGCTTTTGAGGACATGGCTGAAGTCGAAACGGATCGGACCGAAGGGGGATGTCCAGTAGATGCTGAGTCCTGTCGATGCCCTCAGGGACAACTCATCTTCAATCAGCTGGACAGCGTCCCGGCCAAGGGAGTCGGTGAATTCAATCGGGTCGGTCTTGTCGATGTCGCTGAGCAGGCCCACGGCGCCAGCCTCTAGGAAGAGCCCGGTCTTGATGCCATACTGCTCAGGCAGATAGTTCGGCACCGACAGGTCGAAACTGGCCTGATAGAAGGCGTTGCCGCCAAGTGCATTGAGACGCCGCACGGTTTCCGTGCCGTCATCATTCTCGATGACCTGGACGATGCGGGGGCCGAGGCCAGCGGTGTCAAAGCCGCGGAAACTGTTCCCGCCCTTGAAGAAGCGATTGTTGATGCGGACGCCTTGCGGGGTCGTTTGTCCGTATTCGGATTCCGAATCGCTGGTGCCATAGGGTTCGATATAGCCACCAGACAGACGCAGCTGGCCGACAATGTCCCGGGTGAAGCCCTGGTAGAGGTTCATCGTGCCGGTCGTGCGGATGAAATTGACGTCTCCGCCAAGGCCCGAAACATCCTGACCGAACAGAAGGTCGAAGCCGCCGGTTGGTTCGATCGGATCATTCTTCATGTCGAGCAGGAGGTTATAGCCGACAATGGAGGAGACTTCAGACCGCTCGCTGGAACAGAGGGAATAGCGGTTCAGGTACCGGATGTCACAGACATCCACGATCAGGGAGCCATCGGGCAGGGGAAGATCGTCTTCCGTGAGATACACGACGCCGACAATGTCATCACTTGTATCGCCCGGCGTTCCGCCATCATCCACCGTGTACTCGGTCGTGATGCGCTCACCGGTGTCCTCGTCAATCACGATAGCCTGGTCCACCACATCGATCCGGTCGTTCTGGAGCGTGTATTTCAGGCCAAGCTGCAGCCGGTCCGACAGCGGGAATCCCAGCTGCGCGCTGACGCCAACCGATTCCGTCGTGTAGCCGCCGAGGTCCGTGTCGGAATAGTCGAGCCGGGTCGCGAAGGCGCCGATACCAGCGGACATGTTGCGGTCCAGGAACCGGGGCTCGGTATACTGGAAGTCGAGAATCTGCTGCAGGCTGGACGTGGAAAGCCGGGCGGAGGCAGACTGGCCGCGTCCGAGGACGTTGCGTTGCGCGACGCTGACATCGACCAGGAAGGATTCACTTGAAGAGAAGCCGGCGGAAAAGCTCATTTCCCCGGTCGGCTGCTCCGTGACGGCTATGTTGACGTCCACCTGATCGGCATCGGGGGTCGGCAGTTCCGTCAGTTCGACATCCTTGAAGTAGCCGAGCGCCCGCACGCGATTGCGTGACCGGTCGAGCAGGATGCGGTTGAAGGCATCGCCTTCCGCGATCCGCAACTCCCGCCGCACGACCCGGTCCAGGGTCTGGGTATTGCCGACGATGTTGATGCGATTGATGTAGACGCGCGGGCCTTCATTGACATGGAAGGTGACGTTCACCGTCTTCGTGTCCGGATCGGCATCGATCTCGGGACGGACATCGATGAAGGCGTAGCCGGCAATTCCGGCGACATAGGTCAGGGCATCGATCGACTCTTCGATCGTGTCGCCCCGGAACAGGTCACCAGGTTGAGCGGCCAGCGCGTTCTTGAGCGCGTCCGTGTTCAGCTTTTCGAGTTCGGTCGCGACACTGAGGTCTCCGAACCGGTAGATCTCGCCCTCATCAATCGTGTAGGTGATATAGAAATCCTTCTGGTCCGGCGTCAGTTCAGCGACGGCCGAGTCCACCCGGAAATCATAATAGCCCTTGTTCTGGTAGAACTGACGCAGCAAGTCCCGGTCATACTCCATCCGCCCGGGATCGTAATTGTCATTCGACGAGAAGAACTGCCACCAGCGTGACTGGCGGGTCACGATCTCCTTTCGCAGGCGGTCGTCCGAATACACCTCATTTCCGATGAAGTTGATCGCGCGGACACCGGAAACCGGGCCTTCGGTGATCGAGAAGATCACATCCACGCGGTTCTGGTCCAGCGGCACATATTCCGGCGTCACCTTGGCGGCAAACCGGCCGGACTGACGATAGAGCTCCATCACCCGCTGGACGTCGGCCTGCATGCGCGCGGCCGTGAACACGCCGCGCGGGGCGATCTGGACTTCTTCCCGGATCTTTTCCTCGCCCATCGCCTTGTTTCCCTCGATCATCACGCGATTGACGATGGGGTTCTCGACCAGGGTGATCACGAGCTGATTGCCGACGCGATCAAAGCTTGCGTCTGCAAACAAGCCGGTGGCGAACAGGGATTTCAGAGACAGGTCAATCCTGTGGGAGTCGAACGGCGCACCCGGCTCGACCAGAAGATAGGACAGGACGGTCCGGTCCTCGATGCGTTCATTTCCGGTGATGACAATCGTTTCAATCGTGCCGGCCTGGTCAGCGGCGGGGGCCTGAGCCTGAGCGACGGGCTGGAGCGTGCCGGCCATCGCCGAAAACAGGAGGGACAGGGCGAGAGTGCGGTCTTTATGGCTCATGAGGCGGCATCCGGAGAAATGAGGAAAAGGAGAAAACAGGTCAGAAGCGAAGCTTCACGGCGGCGCTGGCCGACACGGCTGTGGCGTCGCTGGCAAACTCGCCGTCCACACCGAACCTGACTTTCAGCAAGTTGGACCCGGCCAGCAGGGACAGGCCCACAGTGGCTGCGTCCCCGAATGTCTCGGTGGCGCGCAGCGTGAATGTGTCGTCATAGCCAACAAACCCCGCCTGCACTTCATAGGGTGAAGAAGACAGGGTTGTCCGGTACCTGATGTCCAGCCCGGCCCGGACCATGGGTTCATCGAGGCTGGATTGACTGTAGTTTGCATAGGCCGGACCGGTGCGGGTCGAATCTGCACCACCGCGCCAGACATAGGCAAAGCCCAGTCCGGCATCTGCGGTCACCCGGTCAGTGGTGGCATCGCTGACCTGGAGATTCAGGCCATTGGAGGCGGTCTCGGAATAGGCATCCTGGTCCAGCTGGAAATAGTCCAGTCCAACAGAAGGCGTGATGCGGAAAGCACGGGTCCCGAATTCGGTCGATGCGATCAGCGAGGCGGACACCGTCTGGCCGGTCCAGGTGCCACTGACTTCCGAATAATAGTCGGCAAAGTCGATCTCGCGATAGCTGGCATGGTCGACCTTTGCGATCTGTCCGACCGCCTGGAGATTGACCGGACCGACCTGATCCGAAGCATAGAGGCCGATGCCGAGGCTTTTCATCGTGACCGGGTTTTGGCCCCCGGTATCCTCTTCGAATTTGCCGTCTGTCATCGACCCGATGACGCCCACGGCATCAAGGCCAAGCACCCGCCAGTCATAGCCGAGGGCTATGCCCAGACCGCGACCATTGTACCCGGGGCCATCTTCCGATCCATCATAGGCAACATGCGAATAGGTTTCCTGGATCCAGGCACCGTTCCCGGCATGACTGGAGCTGCGAATGAACTTCAGATGGTCACTAAGCGCCCCGACCGAGGCGTTTGCCTGCGAAGCGAGATAGCGCGTTGCGGCATCGGTGCGTTGCGGCAGCAGCAAATTGTAGGCCTGAAGGAAGTCATGTTCTGTTGTCAGCTGGGTGATGGAAGAGCCGACATCATCGTCACTGGCTGCAACGTTCAGGATGGAAGCAAAGGCTGCTGACTGATTGGTGTCGAGATTGAGTTCATCGGTTGTCTTCAGGTTGAAATCAAGGTTCAGCTGGTCCGTTTCGGCGGTCTCGGTGGACAGCGTGACATTGTAGATCCACGGAACGTTTTCGGTCGACAATTCGGTTGTGTCTTCATCATAAGACAGGGTGCCGGCCTCGATCAGGGTGACCCCGAATCCGCCATCCACAAGCGAGGTAAGGGTCGGGCGGATGACCGTATCGCCGGCAAGTGCAGCTGTGCCGGACACCGATATGAAAGGCGAGGACCGCAGATTCTGAGGGTCAATTTCGAAATCGAGACTGGACCCGCTCAGCACGCTCAGGGAGGCGAGTTGAAGGGCTGTGTCTTCCAGGAGAACAAGTTCCGAGCCCGAGACAGTTGCGTCGAGCGCGTGGGCGCTGCTCGTCAGGTTACCGGTAAACAGCGTATCTGACAGGAAGGCGAGCGTTCCGCTGGCTGCGCCGAAATCGATGTCTCCCTCGATCTCGCTTCCTTCTGCAGAGAAGGTCAGCGTATCGCCAGTGAAGCTGGTATTTCCATAGACATAGGTATCCGACGCTTCGTAGATCGCATCACCCGATCCGAAGTCCACATCTCCGACCAGACTGCCGCCGAGCAGATGAAAGGCGTCGTCACCCCTTCCGAACAGAACGTCACCATAGAGGACCGGGTCGGCAATATCGTCCTCGTCAATCTCGTCATCTCCAGTGATGTCTTCCGTAGGCGTCTCTTCATATTGAAGGAAGGTAACGCCGGATATATTGGCCGACAGGTCCAGCGCCACTGCCGATCCGAGGCCTTCGTCTTCCCGGCCATCTGACAGAAGCTGCGCAGAGATCGTGCCAGTGTTTGTGATTTCGCGGAGCGTGTCACCCTGGTCGGAAATTGCTGTGGCGATCCCGCCATACCCATTGGACGATGCGCTGATTGAGCCGCTGTTGAAGATCGTGTTCAGAACGCTGTCGTCAGAGATGCTGATGGCCGTGGCCGCATCATCTGTCAGCGTGTAGGTCGTGGCGGTGATGGAGCCCGTGTTCTCAAGTGCACCGATATATGTGGAGGGGCCGAGGATCAGGGCGGTGGCGGATGCTTCATAGGCGGTCGCCTGGATTGCGCCCGTATTCAGTATCCCGCCATCAATCGAAACCGTGCCCGTGCCGTCATCCGTGCCAGTGATGGACAGGGCAGTGGCATCAAAACCAATATTCAGTCCGCTCGCATAAATTGTTCCGCGATTGATAAGGCCTTGATCGAAGGAGAATGTGGCGAGGATCTCGTCATAATCCTCGTCCTCGTCATCATCCGTCGTATCCCGGACGGTTTCCTCTACACCGGACAGGACCAGATCCTGACCGGATGCGGCGGCAATGCTCAGCGCGGGGGCCGATCCGTAGCTGTAGATGCGGCCCGATGCGCGATTTTCGTCGAAATCATCCACCGTGTCCTTGGTCTCGTCGTCCTCGTCCTCTTCAGACGTGAAATCATCGACCGCCCCATTGATCAGAAGGCCCTTGCCGAGACTTCCGGTGATTGAGACGCCCATGAGATTGTCGTAGAGGTCATCCTCATCCCGGCGCTCCTCGACCGGGTCAGTGTCCTCGTCGACATAGATCGGTGCCAGATAGTTCGAGGCGGACATGCTGGTGAAACCGGTAGAGATGATGGAGCTCTCAATGGTGAGGTTCCCGGAAATGTCGCCGTCGATTTCCACGGCGGAGGCGCTCTGGCCCTGCGCAGTGATGGCGCCGCTGATCAGCACATCGCCATCGACGCCTTCTTCAAGCGCGAGCCCGCGCGCATTGTCGCCCAGCACGGAAATCGACCCCTGTTGGACATAGTCTCCGGTCAGCGCTGAACCGACGATCACACCTGCGGAATCATTGCCTTCCACGATCAGGGAGGAGCCGTGATCGAGAATGATGTCTCCGGTCAGCGTCCCGCCGGCTTGTACATCGATACCGATCCGGTTCGATCCGATCGCCAGAGGGCCGTCGAGGTCGTCATCATCATCCTCGTCCTCACGGTCATAATCCTCATCCAGGCTGATCGTGCCAGCATGCGTGATGGTCGAGGCCGTGTTGGTCATGACCAAAATTGCGGTCACATTGTCGGTATCCTCGGCAAGAATGTCGCCTTCATTGGTGACAGAATTGTCGGAGTCGACAGTGACGGCTGTGCTGTCCTCAATACCTGACAGATCAATTTCGCCATCTTCGGTGATCGTGACATCGTCTGGCTGTCCTTCATTTGCCGTCGAGGTCACCACGGGGGAGGTCGTGCTCTCATCGATTTCAACGGCCCAGGCCGGCAATGCGGTGGACATGCCGAGGGCGATGATCAGCCCACGTGATACCTTGAATTTCCTGTCAGGAGCAGGGGCGCGCCGACGAACCCTTACGGTATTGTTATTTAATGAAAAATCGTTCATGTTGGAGCGCTCCGCATCGGCCATCCCTCTTGCGTTACGGGAGCGTCTTGTCTGAAATTTGCCAGAATGTGCCGGTTGGCAGCGGAAGTGTGTCAGGCTGACAAACTTGTTGGCGCGAGACAGGCAATCCCCACCTTCCGACTGTTCTACGCAATATTCCTGCAACACTCCTGTGATGAACGGGGCCAGACATTGCGGCGCTGCAAGAAAATGTGGGTGTCGGCGACGGATTTCGTCACGCGGTCCGTTTGAACAGGAAACCGTTACAGCCAGAACTGCTGGAAAGAGAGACTAGATGAGCGTTTTTGGACAGCGATCCAGGTGGGTCATCGCCATCATCGGTGTGGTCGCAATCGGCATTACGGCCTGGTTCACCCGGACCGGACTCGCAAATTCGTCGACTCCTGCCTACGAGACCATCGCGGCAAGCCGGGGTGATCTGGAAGTGACCATCTCTGCCGCCGGCACACTGACGCCCAAGGAAACGGTGGAAGTTGGTGCACAGGTGTCCGGGCAGTTGCAGGAGCTCTTTGTCGAAGCGGGTGACGAAGTCGAGAAAGGACAATTGCTCGCCCAGATCGATGCGACGATTGCCGAGAACACGGTTGAGGCGCAGCGCGCCCAGCTGGACGCACTTCAGGCCTCCAGACGCCAGCAACTGGCGTCTCTGAAACTTGCCCGCGCAGATGCTGAACGCGCCGCCATGTTGTGGGACGCGGATGCCATTGCGAAAGCAGACTATGAAGCGGCACAGGCCGAGCTGGAAATAGCGGAAGGCCAGCTGGAATCGATCAATGCACAGATCGCGCAGCAGACGTCGAGCCTCAAGGCCGACGAAGCCAATCTGGAATACACCAAGATTTATGCGCCAATTTCCGGCACGGTTGTTTCGCTCGATGCCTCTGAAGGGCAAACGCTGAATGCCAACCAGACAGCGCCGCTGATCATGACCTTGGCCGATCTGACCGTGATGACGGTCGAGGCGGACGTCTCCGAAGCCGACGTTCTGAGGGTCCATAAAGGGCAGGAGGCCTGGTTCACAACGCTCGGCGACTCCGAACGGGAATGGGAAACGTCTGTTCGCCAGATCCTCCCGACCCCGGAAGTCGTCAATGATGTTGTGCTCTACAAGGCCCTGCTGGATATCGCGAACCCGGACGGCATCCTGCGCAGTGACATGACGGCCCAGGTCTTCTTCCTGCTCGGGCGCGCCGACGACGCCATCATCGTCCCGGTCGCTGCCCTGCAATCCCGCCCGGCCAGACCCGACTCCGCGACCGGCAGGCCGGCAAATCGACCCAACGGCGACGCTGCGACGCCGGGGGCGCGTCCGAATGGACGCGGAGACGCCCTGCGAGCCGCGCGTGAACAGTATCCGGATGCCGAAATGGGCATGGTGCTGAAGCTGAACGAGGCCGGGGAGGCCGTTCCGCAACCTGTCCTCATCGGCCTGCAAACCCGGTCGAGTGCGGAAATCCTTTTCGGCTTGTCCGAAGGCGATGAAGTGGTCACCGGGCAGGTGACGCTGAAGCCGCGACAATCTTCCAATCGGGCGCAGAATGGCGGTCGTCCTCCCTTCGGTCCACCCCCGGCCTAGGAGACTTACGGCATGAGTGAACCATTGCTGCATCTGCAGGCCATCACCCGCGTCTATGGCGCCGGCGATGCAGAGGTCCGTGCACTGAAGGGAGTCGATCTGACCATCCGCGAAGGAGAGTTCGTGGCGATTGTAGGTCAGTCGGGCTCTGGCAAGTCCACGCTGATGAACATCATTGGTTGCCTGGATCGGCCGACCGAAGGCGAGTACAGGATCCACGGACAGGACGTGTCCGGTATGGGCCCCGACGCCCTGGCTGCCCTGCGCCGGCGGACGTTCGGATTCGTGTTCCAGCGCTACAACCTGCTGGCCAATGTCAGCGCATCGGAGAATGTCGAAATCCCGGCCGTCTATGCCGGCGTGCGCCAGTCCGAGCGACGCAAGCGGGCGCAGGAGCTGTTGGAACGGCTTGGCCTCGGAGGACGCGAGGCAAGCCGGCCCGGCCAGTTGTCAGGTGGACAGCAGCAGCGCGTCGCTGTTGCCCGGGCCCTGATGAATGATGCCGAAGTAATCCTGGCGGACGAGCCTACGGGCGCGCTCGACTCAGGCACCAGTGAGGAATTGCTGGAACTGCTCGAAGAGCTGCATCGCGCCGGTCGCACCGTCATCCTCATCACTCACGACCAGCATGTGGCGGAGCGGGCAGACCGGACCATTGAGATCCGTGACGGCCTGATCGTGTCGGATACCGGCACCGCCGAGCAGACAGACCGGCAGTTTGAGGCACGTCCGGTGCAATCATCTCCGTCTTTCCTTCTGCAGGTAACGGAATCCATCAAGACCGCTTTTCGCTCACTTCGGGCGAATCTCTTCCGCACGGCACTCACGCTGCTGGGCGTGGTGATCGGGGTGGCTGCCGTGGTGGCCATGCTGGCTGTGGGCGAGGGAAGTCAGCGGGACGTCATGGCCCGGTTCGAGGACATGGGAGCGAACCTCCTGTTCGTCCAGCCAGGCGGGGATCGGGGCGCGCGCATGCGCGGGGATGCCATTGCCACACTGACCCTGGAAGACGCAGAGCGGCTGGATGAACTGGACAATGTCCTTGCAGCTGTGCCGTCCCGGTCGGGCTCGGCCACGCTGCGGCGAGGCAGCGACGATCATCGTGGCAGCGTCGAAGGCGTGTCGGAAGACTGGCTGCTCGCGAACACGCGGCAGCTCGCCTATGGCTCTTTCTTCACGGAAGAGGATGTGGACCGGCGTGTGGGCGTTGTGGTTCTGGGCACGACGACTGCCGGTGAATTGTTCGACAATCTGTCGGAGGCTGTTGGCGAATATGTCTTTCTTGCCGGTGCGCCGTTCGAAGTGGCCGGCATTCTCGAGGAAGAGGGCGCAAGCTCCTTCGGCCGCGACCAGGATGACATTGCCCTGATCCCGATCACGACTGGTATGATACGGGTCTTCGGGAGTTCCTATCTGTCCAGCATCACGATTGCGGTCGAGGATACCGAGATCATTTCGGAGACCGAAGACGCGGCCAATGACCTGCTCCTGCAGCGCCACGGAACACAGGATTTCCGGATCCGGAACACGGCCTCCATCCTTGAATCTGTTCAGGAGACACAGAATTCCTTCTCCATGCTGCTGGGCGCCGTCGCCTCGATCTCCCTTCTGGTTGGTGGGATTGGTGTCATGAACATCATGCTGGTGAGCGTATCGGAGCGCACCCGGGAGATCGGCGTGCGCATGGCCACCGGCGCACGGCGTTCCGACATTCTCGTGCAGTTCATCGTCGAAGCTGTGGTCGTGTGCGCGCTTGGCGGGATCATTGGTATCCTGACCGGATTTGGCGTCTGCGCGGTACTTGCCAATTTCGGAACCAGCATTGCGATCACGCCAACGCCCGCCATCCTGGCCTTTTCAACTGCCTTCCTGACCGGATTTGTGTTTGGCTTCCTGCCGGCGCGCAACGCGTCGCGCCTCGATCCGGTTCGGGCCCTCGCTGCGGAGTAGACATGACCAAGACCCGCCTTCTTTCCTTGAGCCTCGCCCTTGTGCTGACCGGGTGCGCGACAACGCAGTCCAGCGACGTGGCGGGGTCCTCAATCGTGCTGCCGGACGCCTATGAGCGCGCAGCGCAGACTGACCAGTCCCTCCCGGATCTCGGGTTGTGGTGGTCCGGCTTCGGGGACGAGACTCTCGACCACCTGGTCACCCGCGCGCTTCAGGCCAATCACTCGCTCGAGGCCGGCCTCGCCAATGTGCAGGCGGCGCGGGCGGCGGTGCGCGTCGCGGATTCGGCAGCACTGCCAACGGTCTCGGCAAGCGGCAGCGCGTCCGTCGATACGGAGTCCGGGCTTGAGGACGTGTCTCGCAGCGCCCGTCTGTCCGCCAGCTACCAACTGGACCTGTTCGGCGGAGTCTCTGCGTCGCGGGATGCAGCCGAGGCCAGCCTGGACTCTGCGGAATTTGCCCAGCGCGCGCTGGAACTGAGCGTCGTGTCCGATCTGGCCGCAAACTATTTCGACCTGCAGGCCGCCTATCGGCAAAGGCAGGTGGCGACGGAAAACCTGGAAATCGCCGAACGCATCTTCGAGATCGTTCGGGTACGATATGATGCGGGTGAAATTTCCGGTTTCGATCTTGCCAGCCAGGAAGCTGCACTTGCCAATTCCCGCGCGCAGCTACCGCAGATCGAGCAGCAGATCCTGTCACTGCAGACAGCCATCGCGATCCTGGTCGGGGAAGTGCCGCAGGGATTCGAGACGCCGGAAAATGATCTCTATGAGGCGGCCCTGCCTGTGCCGGACGCGGGATTGCCATCCGACCTGCTGCTGCGCCGTCCGGACCTGCTGCAGGCCGAAGCCGATTTGAGATCGGCCCAGGCGAACATCCAGGTGGCACGCGCCGCCATGCTGCCCAGCGTCGACCTTGGCGCCGGCGTCACCACGCTGCTGAGGTCTCTTTCGGATCCGACCGCCAGCCTGTCAGCGGCGCTGTCGCAGACAATCTTTTCCGGCGGAGCGCTCGAGGCTCAGCTCGAAAGCGCCCGGGCCCGGCGTGCGGCATTACTCTCGAACTACGAGGCCGCCATTCTCACCTCGCTTCGCGAAGTGGAGATCGCCCTGTCCGCCGTCGAGACGAGTGCCCGGCGGGAAGAACAGCTGGAAGTCGCCCTGAATGCAAGCCGGGCCGCTCTGGACTCTGCCGAACTGCGATATCGTGTGGGAACGGATGATTTGACGAGCCTGCTGTCAGCTCAGCAGACCTACTACTCCGCGACCCAGAGCGCCCTGGAGGCTCGCCGCGACCGGCTGGCCGCCTCGATCGATCTCTATGTGGCGCTGGGGGGCGGGTTCTAGGTTTCGCTGTCCAGGTGTGACAGGACGAGTGCAGCGCTCTCTTCCGGCCAGACATCCATGAAATTGTAGCCCCAGTCCGGCAATTCGATCACCTGGCCATTCTTCAGCAAGGGCGCGGCGCGGCGCGTGCATTCGGTCAGATCGTCTGCCGGGTTGAGGATGGTGATCCGGTGCTCCAGCGTGCGCAGGGCGGTCTCATCCTCTTTCCACCATGCAAAGGCGGCATGATGGCCCCATTCATAGGCTTCGCCGCCCATCAAGTTCATTGCAAACGACCGCGCCATCATTTCCAGTGTGGCGCCGGGGCCTCTCCGTTCGACAATCCGCGACCACATGGTCGTAAATCTCGTGCCGGCCTCATCCAGCGGAACAGGCTGGAAATAGTCGCTGAACATCCGGTGTTCCTCCGGCGTCAGGATAGTGGCCGAGATCATGACCAGACTGCCAACCCGTTCCGGGCGTGCCATGGCCATGGCGGCGATCACCTTCGAGCCGGTGTGGTTTCCGAACAGGTCGACCTTCTCATGGCCCATCTGATCGATCACGGACCACATGGCGTCGGCGTAGTATTCGATGGTCACGTCCGACTCATCGGGAGGCGTGTCGGACATCCCGTAGCCGGGATAGTCGGGGGCCACGACCAGTCGATGCTGCCCGGCGGCCTTCATGAAATTCGAGAATTCGCCCCCATGTTTGGGGCTCTGGTGTGCGCAGAACAGGGGAAGGACGCCCGGGCGAGCCTGTCCGGCGATCCAGGCATGTATTTGGCCGTGCGGACCGTCGAAATAGGCTCTCCGGGTCTCCACCATTTCGGCTACTCCGCGCTGACGGTGACGACAGCCTTGCCGCGGTTCTTGCCATTCATGAGGCGCTCGAACAGGTCAGGGGCATTCTCCAGACCTTCAACCCGATCCTCCACGAATTTGAGCTGGCCGCTATTGATCCAGTCACTCGCCTCATTCACATACTCATCCCACTTCGGATAAAAATCATAGACGACGAGCCCGAGCATCTGGGCGCGCTTGCCGATGATCGTGCCCATGTTGAGCGAGTGCGTCGCGGCGGTGGGACTGTGATAGGCCGCAGCCAGACCGCACAGAATGCCGCGCGCATAGGTCTGGGCATTGGCAAGTGCGATCATCGCCATCTCGGCCGACACATTCTCGAAGAACACAGACAGCCCTTCCGGCAAGGCGTCCTTGAGGGCGTCCTGCCAGTTCTCCTGTTTGTAGTCGATGCAGGCATCGAACCCGTACGTGTCGGTGACGATATTGCATTTCTCGGCGCCGCCGGCGATTCCGACAACGCGCTTCGCGCCCTTGATCCGGGCGATCTGGCCCACGGTTCCACCAACCGGGCCCGCTGCGGCGTCGACCAGCACCGTATCTCCGTCGCCCACCTTGGCGAGTTGGGTCATGCCGGCCCAGGCCGTCAGTCCCGGCATTCCGAGCACACCGGCATGTGACGCCAGAGGGGCCTGGTCCGGATCGAGTTTGCGGATGTGCCCGGCCGGCAGCGCCACGATTTCCTGCCAGCCGCCTTCCATCGACTGGACCCAGTCGCCCTCGCGAATGCCGTCTGCGCGGGATTCCAGCACTTGGCCCACAATGGCACCGGGGATCGGATCACGGCCGGGTTCCGGCGCAGCTTCGCCCATATGCTTTCCCCGCAGCCGTGACCCGACATACGGATCGAGCGAGAGATGGACGACCCGTGCCAGCACACCACCGTCCGGACACGCCGGTGTCGGCGCGTCGATCATCGTGAAATCCGAGGCCTGGGGTTTCGATTCAAGCGCAGTTTTAAGAGTGATCAGTTTCATGTCAGGTCGGCCTCGGCATGGATTGGGGGGTGGAAGGTGCGTCCCGCCGCCCGGACAGGGTCAAACACGGGTCCGGGACAGGGGTTGCATTCGGTGGAAAATCTCATATCCAAAAAGATATATCATTTAAAGTGGTTGATCTACCAGCAAATTCATGGAGCCCCTCATGGCCATTTACCAGATCGTGTTCTGCAAGATCCATGATCGCGACCGGTTCCTTCCGGAATACGCCATTCCGACCAGCAAGCTCGTCGCAAAACATGGCGGGGAATATGTGGTGCGCGCGCCCGGACTGTCCTGTCTCGAAGGAGATGTCGACGAGAATACCAGCGTCGTCATCAGCAAGTGGCCGGACCTGCAGACGCTGGAGGCGATGTGGACCAGTCCGGAATATGAAACGCTCAAGCAGCTGCGCCGGGAAACGTCGGACGCGCAGATTGTCGTCGTCGAGCAGCCGGACACCTGAGGGCCTGCCTCGTCTCCCGCCGGTCCCATCAAAGGGGCTATCATTCGGGCAAGAATGGTATACCATTGTCCGGACTTTTACTGACAGGAGCGCACCCATGTCGCAGAAAATCATCGCATTGTTCAATTTGAAGCCGGGCTGTTCGGTCGAGGATTATGAAGCCTGGGCAAAGGCCAAGGACATTCCCACCGTCAATGGCCTGAAGTCGGTCGACTCCTTTGAAGTCTTCAAGGCGACCGGGCTTTTGGGCTCCGACGACAAGCCGCCCTATCAGTATATCGAGACCATCGATGTCAACGACATGGACGGTTTCGGCGGAGACGTCAGTACAGAACAGATGCAGGCCATTGCTGCGGAATTCCAGGGTATGACGGCTGACCTCGTCTTCATCCTGACGGACAAACTCGGATAGGCGAGGCGATCATGAGCAAACCCCTTGAAGGTAAAGTTGCGGTCATCACCGGTTCGGGCCGGCGTGCTGGCCTGGGTGAGGCCATTGCCCGCCGCCTTGCCAGCGACGGTGCGAAAATCGTTCTGTCGGACCTCGGCACGTCACGGGATTCCGCGACAGGCGAAGAGCACATCGGCACGTCGGACGAGATGGAAGGCATTGCCGCCGAGCTGAGGCAATTGGGCGTCGAAGTGTCCACATGTCCCTGCGACGTGCGCAGCCTTGACGAAGTGCGTGCCCTGGCGGCGCATGCGGAAGCGGAACATGGCGGCATCGATATCTGGGTGAACAATGCCGGCATCGGATACATCATGAAGCCGCTTCTGGATGTCACGGAAGCCGACTGGCGCGCCGTGATCGACGTGAACCTGACGGGCTCGTTCTTCGGGCTGAAGGCTGCCGCCGAGCAAATGGTCAAACAGGGTCGTGGTGGACGGATCATCAATATTGCGTCGCAGGCTGCGAAGTCGGGCTTCCCGCACGCCCAGGCCTATTCAAGTTCCAAGCATGGACTTGTGGGACTGGTCCGGTCGGCGGCGATCGAGCTGGGGCCGCACAAGATCACGGTCAACAATGTCTGCCCGAACCATGTCACCACGGGGCTCGGAGCCTGGCAGAATGAATACTTCGCGAAGGTGACGGGTGCGGGGTCAATCGAGGAATACATGGACGCAATGGCGAAACGCATCCCGATGGGGCGTCCGGGACTTCCCGAGGACACAGCCAATGCTGTGGCATGGCTGTGCACGGATCAAGCCGCCTACATCACGGCGGAGAGCATGAATGTGTCCGGTGGTGAGGAGCCCCATTGATGAGTGAGTGGAAAGATCCAGCGCCAGAGGGTTTCAGCTGGCCGAACGGCAGGAAGCTGGCCCTGTCGATTGTCGTGAATGTCGAGGAAGGTGCCGAGCGCCGGATTGATGAAGGCGACAAGCGCCCGGAACCGGTTGACGAACTTGGCGCGGTTCCCGGAAAGCCGATCCGCATCCATGGCAATGAGTCCAACTACCAATACGGGATCAATCAGGGCGCGCCCCGAATTCTCCGTATTCTGGATTCGGCCAGCATCCCGGCAACCTGGACCGTGTGCGGTCAGGCGCTCGAGAAAGCCCCATGGCTGGCAAAGGCGATTGCCGCGCGCGGCGACGAGCCCTGCAATCACGGTCACAAATGGAATTTCACGGCCTTCATGTCGCCGGAGGAGGAGCGGGCCTTCATCGCACGCGGCACCGAATCCATTCTGGCCACGACCGGGCGGCGTCCATCTGGCTGGTTGTCCCGGTATCTCCATACCGACATCACGCGCAGGATCCTGCTGGAGCAGGGCTATGCCTATCACATGGATGATTATTCGGACGACTTTCCCTATTGGGCGATGACTGAAATGGAAGACGGGTCTGAACGGCCCATGGTCATCCTGCCTTACGCCATTGATTCCAATGACATGAAGTTCTGGCTGTCGCCGTCCTTCACGCCGGGCATGTGGCTCGACTATGCCAAACGCACCTTTGATGAACTCCGGTCGGAGGCCGCAACGGAAGGCGCGCGGATGATGAGCCTGGGGCTGCATCTGCGGATCATCGGCCGCCCGGGTCGTATCTGGGCATTCCGGGAATTCGTGGAGTATGTGTCCGGGTTCGACGATGTCTGGATCGCCAAGCGGGAAGACATTGCGGCCCATTTCTCCAAACTCGTTCCGTCAGGAGCCTGATCCATGAGCCGCGTCACGCCGCTGAACCTTGCCGAGGTCGATCCAGAGACAGCAGAAATGGTGGGCAACGCCGAACGCCTGATGGGGTTCGTGCCCAATGATGCGCTCGTCATGGCGCGCCAGCCGAAGACGCTCAGGGCGATGTGGGATCTGGTTGCCTCCATTTACGGACCGGGGGATGTCGATCCCGGGCTCAAGCGCCTGATCGGCGAAGCGGCCAGCAAGGCTGCGGGATGCTTTTACTGTTCAGCCCATGCGGCGCATGGGGCCCGGCAGCAGGGTGTCGACCCCGCCAAGATCGAGGCGGTCTGGACGTTTGAGGACAGCGATCTGTTCACGGACGCAGAGCGTGCCGCCATCAATATTGCCATGAAGGCCGGGCGAGTGCCGAACGAAGCCGAGGATTCGGATTTCGAGCGCCTGAGACAGTACTTCTCAGAAACCCAGATCGTCGAGATCGTAAGCGTCATCTCCCTGTTCGGCTTTCTCAATCGCTGGAATTCCACGCTGGGAACGCAGCTCGAGCCGGCACCAGCGGCCAGCCTGACCGGTTTTGCGCAAACTGGCGATTGACGAATTCAATGGGTGCCCCTAATTTGTCCGGACAAATTAATCGAGGGCCGCATGACGACCACGTTCAGATCACTTCTCTTTGTGCCCGGCGCGCGGCCGGACCGTTTCGACAAGGCCGCAGCAGCTGGTGCTGACACAATCATCATTGATCTGGAAGATGCGGTGTTGCCGGACGACAAGGTAGCGGCCCGTGAGGCGGCGCTGGCCTGGCTCTTGGAAAAGGCCGGAACGGTGCGGGCAGGAATCCGGATCAATTCTCCGCGTACAGCGGATGGGTGTGCAGATATCGCGGCCCTGGCTGCTGCCGGCGCAGAACCGAGTTTCATCATGGTGCCCAAGGCCGAAACCGGCATCGACATGGAGATCGTCTCCGAAGCCCTGTCGCGCAGCAATCTTGTCGCGGTCATAGAAAGTGGCCGCGCGGTGTCAAACGCCATGGAGATTGCTGCCGCAAGTGCCTTTGGCGTCCTGTTCGGCGGCGCGGATTTTTCAGCCAGCCTTGGTGCTGACCTGTCCAGCGCCCCGGCCATGAACTATGCGCGAGGAGCCATCGCAAGTGCTTGCGGCGCGGCGGGCGTGCCGGCCTATGATGTGCCCTTTCTCGACATATCCGACGAAGCCGGCCTGACCGCATCGACCGAGCAGGCCAAGGCGTTCGGGTTCTCCGGGCGCGCCTGTATCCACCCGAAACAGGTTGGCTGCGTCACATCTGTCTTCACGCCCACGGAGGCCGAGATCTCCGAAGCAAACGCCATCATCGCCGCACTCGAATCCTCCAATGGGGGCGCTGTCCTCCACAAGGGGAAGCTGGTCGATCGTCCCATCATTCTTGCTGCGCAACGCATTCTGTCTCGCGCCTAATTTCACGGAGCCCTTTCCCCATGGTCCAGAACATAAAAGAGGTTGGTCCGAACCGCTATCGCGAAACCTTCGGCCGCTATTTCGAGGATTTTCAGCCCGGCGACATTTACGAACATCGTCCCGGAAAGACGGTCACCGAATATGACAACCATCTCTTCACGCTGCTGACACTGAACACGCATCCGATGCATTTCGATGCCGAATTCGCTGCCGCCAGCGAGTTCAAGAAGAACCTCGTCGTCAGCCCGTACACGCTCGCCCTGCTGATCGGCATGAGCGTGACCGATTGCAGCCAGAAGGCCATCGCCAATCTCGGCATGGACGAGGTGAAGTTCACCGCGCCCGTCTTTGCCGGAGACACGCTGTACGGTGAAAGCGAGGTGCTGGAGAAGCGGGAAAGCAAGTCGCGCCCGGGTCAGGGGATCGTCACGATCGTGACCCGCGGGTTCAATCAGGACGGCAAGATGGTGTGCACCTTCAAGCGCAACATGCTGATCCCGTCGCGCGGCAACGCCGTTGAAGACAAAGTCGGAAATTACTGAGGCGCCGAGAATGACTGACACATTGAACGAAGATGATCGCCTGATGCTTGATGCCATTGGAAAATGGCTGGAGCAGAAAGTGAGACCCGTTGCCATGCAGATGGAGCATGATGACGAATATCCTCATGCGCTGGTCGAGGACATGAAGGAACTCGGCCTGTTCGGTGCGCTTATCGAGGAAGAGTATGGCGGCCTGAACCTGTCCGCCTCGCTCTATTCGAAGATCGTGACGTTGATCTCGGAAGAATGGATGAGCCTGAGCGGCATTTTCAATTCCCACCTGATGATGGCGATCATCGTGCAGAAATTCGGTACGCCGAAACAGAAGGAATACTGGCTTCCGAAATTCGCGACCGGTGAAATCCGTGGTGGACTTGCCTTGACCGAGCCGAATGCCGGCACCGATCTGCAGGCCCTGACAACGCGAGCGACGCGCGTGGGCGACAAATATGTCGTCGAAGGCGCCAAGACCTGGATTTCAAACGCCATTCAGGGCAATTGCGCCGCGGCGCTGGTCAAGACAGACCCGGAGGCGCAGCCGCGCTACAAGGGCATGTCCATGCTGATCACCCAGACCAAGACGGCGCCGGACACGGAGGATCATCTGCCGGGCGTTTCGAATGGCAAGAAGCTGGAGAAGCTTGGCTACAAGGGCATCGACTCTGGCGAACTGATCTATAATGGCTATGAATGCGATGCCGAGCTGAGCCTTGTCGGCGGCGAGGAAGGCAAGGGCTTCTACATGGCAACTGGCGGCCTGGAAATCGGGCGCATCAATGTCGCGGCCCGTTCGGTCGGTATTGCCAAGCGCGCCCTGAAGGAATCGGTCGCCTATGCTCAGACCCGCAAGACCATGGGCAAGCCGATCTGCGAGCATCAGGCCATCCAGATGAAGCTGGGGGAAATGGGAGCCAAGGTCCGCGCCGCTGAACTCCTCGTCGAGGACGCGGCCCGCATGTTCGATCTCGGCCAGCGTGTCGACATGGAAGCCGGCATGGCCAAGTATTTCGCGTCGGAAGTCGCCGTATACTGTGCAACAGAAGCCATGCGCATCCATGGCGGTTACGGCTATTCCAAGGAGTATCCCATCGAACGCCTGTATCGTGATGCGCCGCTGATGTGCATCGGGGAAGGCACCAATGAGATGCAACGCATCATCATCGCCAAGCAACTCGTGAAACGGAATCCCGTATAATGACCTTGCCCCTGGACGGAATCCGCATCCTTTCCGTGGAGCAGTATGGTGCCGGCCCGTACGGAACCATGCTGCTGGCGGACCTTGGTGCGGAAGTGATCAAGATCGAGGATGCCGGGCGGGGCGGGGACGTCTCGCGTTCGGTCGGCCCCTACATGCTGGGGGACGAGGACAGCCAGTTCTTCCAGACCTTCTCCAAGGGCAAGAAATCCGTCAGCCTCGACCTGAAGTCGGAGGCCGGACGCGACGCCTTCCACGCCCTTGTCCGGACGGCGGATGCCGTGGCGAACAATCTGCGCGGTGACCAGCCGGGAAAGCTGGGCCTGACCCATGATGCGCTGAAGGCGGTCAACCCGAAGATCGTCTGTGCGCACCTTTCGGCCTATGGGCGGGAGGGCGAGCGCGCAGCCTGGCCGGGTTATGACTATTTGATGCAGGCAGAAGCCGGCTTCATGCTGATGACCGGCGAACCGGAAGGCCCTCCGGTCCGCTCCGGTCTGTCCATGGTGGATTTCCATACCGGAAGCCATCTGGCCACGGCGCTTCTGGCAGGCATTGTCGGGGCCCAGCGGAGCGGGGCAGGCTGCGATGTCGATGTCTGCCTGTTCGAGACAGCATTGCACCAGACGTCCTATCCGGCCACCTGGTATCTCAATGAAGGCCATGTGACCGGTCGGCTGCCGCGCGGCGCCCATCCCTCGATTGCGCCCTCGCAATTGTTCCGCACCCGGGATGGATGGTGCCTGCTGATGTGCCAGACGCCCAAATTCTGGGACCTGTTCTGTGCCATTACCGGCGCGGATGCGCTGAAGGCGGATGAGCGGTTCGCCACCATCCCGGCGCGTCGGGAAAACCTTGCGGCCCTCACGGAGAAGATTGACGAGATCCTCTCCCACCGGACCACACAGGAATGGATGGACATTCTCGGCGGCAAGGTGCCCTTCGCCCCGGTGCTCGACATCGCGGGCGCCCTGGACAGCCCTTATCTGGAGTCGATCGGCATGATCGAAACCGTGGAACATCCCGAAGCGCCCGAAGGCCTGCGGACACTCGCGTCCCCTTTCCGTGTGAACGGGGACAGGGTCCGGTCAAGCCGGGCGCCAGCCTTGGGTGAGCACAATGAAGAGTTGCTGAAGTGAAACTGGACGGTCTGAAAGTTCTGGATTTGTCGGCCTTCCTGCCCGGGCCGCACATGACGATGATGATGGCGGACCATGGGGCCGACGTCATCATGATCGAGCCCGCCAATGGCCTCGGCGAGCCCGTCCGCGAGATCGGCGAGAAGACCGCCGACGGCGTCTCCGTCTGGTTCCGCAACGTGGCGCGGGGAAAGCGGAGCCTGAAGCTGAACCTGAAGACCGAAGCGGGGCTGGACCTGTTTCACAGGCTGGCCGCTCAGGCCGATGTCGTGGTGGAGGCGTTCCGGCCCGGAGTCGTCAAGCGGCTGGGCGTCGACTACGAAACCCTCAAGGCGCTGAACCCAAGCCTCGTTTATTGTTCGATCTCCGCATTCGGGCAGGACTCCTCCCTGGCCACGAAGCCGGCCCACGATCTGACCGTTCAGGGCCTCGCCGGACTGGTCGATCTGAACCGGGGGCAGGACGACCTTCCCGCCATGCCGAGCATTCCGTTTGCGGACGCCTCGGCCTCGCTGATGGCGCTTTCGGCAATTCTCATGGCACTGTACCGGCGAACGCAAACCGGTGAGGGCGACTATATCGACCTGTCCATGTTCGATGCGGCCATCGCCTGGACGCCGAATGTGCTGGGGCCAACCTTCGCAGAGGGGCGGGCGCCGGTGCCCAAGGACATGCGCAGCTTTGGCGGCAGCGCAATGTACAATCTCTATCGGACCTCGGATGATGAATTCATCATTCTTGGCGGCAGCGAAGTGAAGTTCGCGGAGAATTTGTTGACCGCCCTCGGGCGGGAAGACCTTGCGCCCTACGCCAAAGTGCCGCCCGGACCGGGGCAGGCACCGCTGAGGGAATTCTTCAAGGTCCGCTTTGCCGAGCGCACGCTGGCCGAGTGGAAGGAGTTCCTCGCAGGGGTCGATTGCTGCTGGAGCTGGGTTCGCAGCCTGCAGGAAGCGTTCGACGATCCGTTCACCGCGGAACGCGGCATGGTGTTCACCGATGCGGAGGGCAACCGCCATATCGGCCCGGCCATCAAGTTTGCAAACGAGCCGGCCCGGCCCGGTGCTGCAGTCCCCGCTTATGGGGAGCATTCGGAAGAAATTGCGAAATCGGTCGACCTGTCAGCCGAAGATGTGTCCGCCTTGAAGAAGGCCGGCAGCATCTAGGGATCTAGGATCCGGTGGTGCGTGTCCGGTCGAGTTGCATCTCATACGCGAACCGGCCGGCCGGATGAAGGCTCTTGGAATACAGGATGATCCTGTCCGTGGAATCGTAATAGGTCCGGATGGTCATGAGTGCCGGGGATCCGGCATCGACCTTCAGCGCCTTTGCCTCCGTACGATTGAGGGCTACGGCCTCCATGCGCTGGGTAACCCGGTTTACCGGAACGGCATGCGTTGTTTCGATCCATTCCGAAATCGAGGTGTCGAGCTGCTCGAGCGTCTCCTGATCCGGGGCAAGTTCGGACAGGGCGTAAATCGTTGTCAGCGCCAGTGGTGGAGCATCATCCTGGCGGCGCAAGCCGGTATAGACGTGATAGTTTCCGTTCAGCCCATTCTTCGAGACCTCGTCCGGTGTCGCCGGCCGTTCTGACCCCAGTTCGAAATGTGCGTCGCGCGCATATTTCAGGATCGAGTCAAAATCTCCGATGGGCTGGGCGAAAGCGGGCGCGGCGAGATCGGCCACCACGGTGCCGGCGCCCCGGCGGCGTGCGATCAATCCCTCTTCCGAAAGAATGCGCAGGGCTTCGCGGGCCGTGTGTCGGGAAATGTCGTGGATTTCGCACAGTTCCAGTTCGGTCTTCAACTGGTCGCCGGGCTTCATCTTTCCGGACAGGATATCCTGTTTCAACTGGTTCGCCAGTTCCCGGTAGCGAGGCAGGGTCTTTGAAGTCATAAGCGCGGAGTTTCCCCGGTTTCGAACGAGTCGAACCGTCTGAGCATTGAACGGACGTAATCGGCCCCCTGCCGTGGAAACAGTCAAGACCTGCTGTTGCGAATGCAATCGGCAAGTCACTGTGTCCGCCACGATTTTTTGGGTTTTCATACGCGGTGGAGATGATAGATATATCATATGTCCGGACAAATCCATCAGGAAACCTTGACCGAAGCTCTGGCCCGCCGATTGACGGTGGCCGTGGACGCAGACACACGTGCGCGCGCCGGGCTGCATCTGGCCGACTGGTTGGGGTGCGCCATTGCCGGGCGGATGCAACCGGCTGCGGAGACGGCGGCAATGGTCCGGCCCGAAGGCATGTCCGGCGACGCCTTTTATCTCGGCCTTCTCGGAAACATCCTGGAAATGGATGATGTGGACAAACGAGCGATCCTCCATCCCGGCCCTTCCATCATTCCCGCCGCGCTGGCGATGGTTCTGTCCACTCCGGACCTGCTGCCGCATCTGCCCGATGCGATTGTGTCGGGTTATGAGGCAACCATTCGCCTCGGACGGGCTACCGGGCCGGGACATTACAGCCTCTGGCACACGACCGGCACCTGTGGGGCCATCGGCGCCGCCGCGGCATGCGCGCGGCTTTTGAATCTCGATGATTTGCATACAGCGCACGCACTTTCCCTCGCGATGAGCCAGGCGGCAGGTCTTTGGCAGACCCGTCACGAGCCCGGCAGCATGGGCAAGCAACTTCACACTGCGCACGCCGCCCGCGCCGGACTGGACGCGGCAAGACTGGCATCGGCGGGCTTTGCGGGTCCGCTTTCCATCCTCGAAGGGCAGCAGGGATTCTTTGCGGCATGTGCCCCTCAGGCCAATTCGGCTGATATTCTGAAGTCCTATGATCATGACTGGCTGATCCATGAGGTCAGCTTCAAACCCTGGGCGGCCTGCCGCCATGCTCATGCTGCCATTGATGCCGCTCTTGAACTGCATGAGCGCGGGCTGGATGCGGATCAGATTGAGAAAATCCGTGTCGAGACATATGCGGATGCCCTGAAGTTTTGCGACAAGCCTGATCCGTCAACCACAATCGAGGCAAAGTTCTCGCTGCAGCACAGCGTGGCGGTGGTTCTGCGAAAGGGGCGGCCGGAGATTTCAGACTTCGACCCTGCCGCGATCGTCCGATCCGACAATGCCGGCTTGCGGGCCAAGGTAAGCGTCGCAAGCGCGGACCCCTACGAAGCCGCCTATCCGGCACAATACGGCGCTGCAGTGACTGTGACACTTGCGGATGGGCAGCAGGTCGTGGCCCAGGCGCCGGATGCTTTGGGCGATCCCGAAAATCCGCTGTCGGCTGAGGAGGTGCGTCAGAAGGCAATGGTCCTGATGCGCCATGCCGGGATGGATGAGTCTTCTGCGCAAGGCTTGCTGGATCATGCAGGTGCCTTGTCCGGAAACTTTCTGCCTGCTCTCCGGGAGGCGCTTCTCTCATGAGCAATATCGATGTCTATGTGCAGCACGCGCTGACAACGCGGTTTGAAGATTTGCCGGACGCGGTGGTCGAGAAAACCGGGATCTTCCTGTTGGACAGTCTCGGGGTCGGGATTGCCGGGGCCGGAGCCAGTCTGGCCTCTGCCGTGCGAGCCAGCGCGCAGGGCTGGGGGCTTGGCACCGGTGCCCATGCCTGGGGACAGGAGGCGTTCGAAACCAGCGCGGCAACAGCCGCTTTCATCAATGCCTACCAGATTCATTGCCAGGAATTCGATTGCGTTCACGAACCGGCGGTCGCCCATCCCATGGCAGTCATCCTGGCCACCTTGATGGCCGAGGTGGAATCCTCCCCACGCGTCGTTTCAGGCCGGGAGCTGGCGGTAGCCATCGCGGTCGCGGTCGATCTGGCCGCAGGGCTCGGCATTGCCGCCACCAGTCCGATCCGGTTTTTCCGGCCAGCCAATGTGGGCATGTTCGGCGCGGTTCTGGCAGTGTCCCGGTTACGTGGATTTGATGCTTACCAGACCCGGAGTGCGCTCGGCCATGCGCTCGGCTTCTGTTCAGGTACGATGCAGGCGCACATCGAGGGAATGCCCACTCTTGCGCTGCAGGTGGCGAATGGTGCGCGCAGCGCGATCATGGCGGCCGACCTGACCTCGGCAGGAATTCCGGGCCCTCAGGACAGTCTGGATGGTCCCTTTGGCTACCTGCGCCTGTTCGAGGAACAGGCTGATCTGACGCCGGTGGCGGCAACGGTTGGAACCATCTGGCGGATCACGGAAGTCAGCCACAAACCCTTTCCGACAGGTCGCGCCGCGCATGGTGGCATCGTCCTGTTGCAGAAATTGCTGAAGCAGGGGCTCGACATCGCAGTTCTGGAGTCGCTGACCCTGACCGCGCCGCCCCTGATCCATCGTCTGGTTGGCCGTCCGATCACGCCGGATATGAGCGTCAGTTATGCGCGACTTTGCTTTCAATATGTCGGGGCCGTCACCCTGTCGAACGGAACAATCGGGCTCGGGGACTATACCGGCACTGCACTGGCCGACCCGCAGATACACGCGCTCGGGAAGAAGATCGCGGTCGTGGACGACGGATCTTTGGACCCGGCGGCATTTGCGCCCCAGTTTGCGCGGGCGCGAATGGCAGACGGCCGTGTGATCGAGGCAGATATAACATCCCTGTACGGTTCACCGGGTGATCCGATGGGGCGGGATGCCCAGATCGCCAAGTTCCGCGATTGCCTCCATTTCGGTTTCGGCCGTCCCATCGACGACGTCGCGAATACGTTGATCGACCTCATCGACAATCTGGAGACGCTCCAGGATTCCTCCCAACTCTCTCGCCTCGCGGCTGGAAAGGATTTTCACGCATGACCCACAATCTCTATCACGATGCGATCAATTGGGAGCAGCTGCGCCGCGAACACCCGATCGGAGATGATTTCGTCCAGTTTGCCAAGCAAAGCCGGGATGAGCTTCGTGCGCATCAGGAGAAGCTGTTCCTTCGCTGCGTGGCACGCGCCTGGGAAATCCCGTTCTATCAACGGCTATGGGGCAATGCGGGCATTCAGCCAGGCGACATCAAGGGGCTCGAGACCCTTCCGGATTTGCCCGTATTCGACAAGTCAGACATCATGGCGTCGATCGACCAGAATCCGCCCTTTGGCGACTTTGGCGGGCTCGAAGGCGGCGCGAACGGTCGGCCGCCGGTGATCATGCACACCACATCCGGCACGACGGGCAACCCGCAAGTGCTCCTGTTCGGGGCCAAATCCCGTGAAGTTCAGGACTTGATGCTGGGACGCATCTACCAGTTCCAGGGCATGCGCCCTGACGACATCGTTCATTCGGTCTATGGCCATGGCATGATCAATGGCGGTCACTATGTCCGCGAAGCCGTGACCCATTGGACGAATGCCATCTTCATGTCGGCCGGCACGGGGATCGAGACGCGCTCGGCCAAGCAGGTCGAATTGATGCGCGATTTCGGAACCACGGTGATCGTCGGCTTTGCAGACTATATCAAGAAGCTGGCGCGTGTTGCTGTCGAGATGGGCATCGATCCGGTCAAGGATCTGAACATCCGCATGATTTCCGGACATTTGGGTCGGGAGGACAAATCCTCGCTCTCCGAGGCCTGGGGCGGCGTCGAATGTTTCGACTGGTACGGTGTCGGCGACACCGGCATCATTGCAGGCGAGGGCCCGGACCGGGATGGCCTGTACGTCATGGAAGACGGCCAGATCGTGGAAGTCTGCGACATCGACACCGGCAAGCCCGTACCCGACGGTCAGCCGGGCGACATCATCTGCACCTGCATTCACAAGGATGATGTGTATCCGATCATTCGCTTCAACACGCATGATGTGACGAAAGTGGTGACCGGGACATCGTCTCTCGGCATCAATTTCAAACGGATCGAAGGTTTCCTCGGGCGGTCCGACAATATGGTGAAGATCCGCGGGATCAATATTTTCCCCCAGGCCATGGGACCGCTTCTGGAAGCCGATTCCAGCTTTGCCGGTGACTTCATCTGCAAGGCCGTGCGCGACGATCAGGGGCGGGACGAGTTTGTCGTCTGCGCCGAAGTGAACGGCGCCCGGGACGCAGCGACGGTGGACCGGTACAAGGCGATCCTGAAGAAGAGCATTGGCATCGATTGCGGCGTCGAACTCGCGGCGCCGGGTGACCTTGCTCCGCTGACACAGACGGAAGTGCGGCAGAAGCCGATCCGCCTGATCGATGAGCGGTTCAAGTGAGCCGCGTCGCCGAATATCGTGAGCGCATCGCCCGGTTCAATCCGCGTCTGAATGCCTTCATCGATCTTGCGGAGAATCCGCAAGGCGAGGGCCTGTGCTACGGGGTGAAGTCCAACATCGCGGTGAAGGGCCTGCCGCTTACGGCGGGCATCGAAGCCTATCGCGGAGAGATCGCCCCGGAGGATTCGGAGGCGGTCGCGCGCCTGCGGAAATCCGGCGCGGTGATCCTCGGCACCGTGAACATGCATGAAGCGGCCCTCGGCGCCACCACCGACAATGCCGCGTACGGGCGCACGCAGAATCCCTGGCGCGATGATTATACGCCCGGCGGATCGTCCGGCGGGTCGGGCGCTGCCGTGGCGGCCGGTCTGTGTGATGTGGCGCTCGGTTCCGACACGATGGGCAGCGTGCGTATTCCGGCGGCCTATTGCGGTGTGCAGGGACACAAGCCCAGCACCGGAGCGGTGCCGACGGATGGCGTGGTCGCCTTGTCACACCTGCTGGACCATATTGGTCCGCTGGCGCGCGATATTGAAACGCTGTGGAACGCCATGAACAGTCTTGCACACTGGGGAGACACATCGAAACTGGTGCCGGCCGACCTGGCAGGCCTCCGGATCGGTGTCTGGACCGGTCTCGGAGAGGTCGATGTCGAAGCGCCCGTGGCGACAGCCTTCGCGCAGGCTGTCGACCGCATCGAACAGGCTGGCGCCCAGTTGCTGCAACAGGTTGCGCCGCCTGACTATGCCTATGGAAAGTCCCGCCGCGCGGGCCTTCTCGTCTCCGAAGTCGAGGGCCATGGCGTACACCAGGCCCGCCTGGATGCCGATCCTGACGGCTTCTCAGAAGGCTTCCGCAAGCTCCTCGCCTGGGGCATCCGCCGCCCGGCCGAAGAGGTCACCGCCGCCTATGATCACATCGCCAAAATCCGCGCCAGCGCCGCTGACCTGTTCGAGACATGCGATGTCGTGATCGCGCCAACCGCGCCGCAACAGGCGTTCCCGTTCGAGGCGCCCGTGCCGGCGAACCAGGCTGACTTCACGGCGTGGGCCAATTTTGCCGCCCTGCCGGCGACCGCTGTCTTTTCGGGGGTCGATCCGGACACCGGCTTGCCGCATTCGGTTCAGGTCATCGGTGCAACAGGCCGTGACCGCGATGTGCTCGCCGTCGCAGCCGCCCTGGAGGCAGTGTTCGGAAAGCCACCAATGCCGCCCGGATTCGACTAGGCGCTATCGAAATGTGAACTTTGGCGGGCGCTTGGCCAGAAATGCGCTGTAGCCCTCTGCGAAGTCCTCATTCGTGAAGCTCTCCAGGAACAGGGCCTTGGCTTCCGGGCTGTTGTCATGCCAGCCCGCCTTCACGGCCGCGAAGGTGCGTTTGGTGGCGCGGTGGGACCAGAGAGAGTTGCCGCCGATTTCCGCAGCAAGAGCCCGCGCCGCCTGTAGCGCTTCGCCAGACCCGACCAGGCGCGTCACCAGACCGAGCCGGCTGGCTTCATCAGCCAGGAACAGGCGCCCGGTCAGGAGAATGTCCTTCGCGGCGGGAACCCCGACCGTTTCGATCAACCGCCGTGTGTCGTCCACAGGATAGACGAGGCCCAGTTTCGCAGGCGTCACGGCAAATTTCGAGCCTTCGCCTGCCACACGGATGTCCGCTGCCAGGGCGACGCTGACGCCGCCTCCAACGCAGGCCCCGTCAATGGCGGCGATGACCGGCTTGCCGCAGGCGGCGATGCTGGCCAGCGCGTCTGAAATCAGGTCAGCCGACCGTTTGGCGCTTTCTGCCGTGGCGTAGATCGTTTCGAATTCCGAGATGTCTGCACCGGCCGCAAACGCGCCCGCTGTGCCACCATGGATGATGATGGCCGTCACATCGGGATTGTCTTCCAGCTGGCGCATCAGGGCCGGGATCGCCTCCCACATGTCGCTGGACAGGGCGTTGCGGCGTTCCGGCTTGTTGAAGATCAGTTCCCCCAGGCCATCGGACGTCTCGATGCGGATGCGGTCTGTGCTCATTCAGTATCCTCCGATAGGGCCGCAAGCGGCAGGGGACGTGCCGTGTTGGCGATCAGCGCCTTGCGCCGGAGAAAACGCTGTAGGCCAGCTGCGCCCATACGGCTACCCCCGAGACCTGAGGATTTGAACGCGTTCTTTTCGGCCTCATGGAACAGCGCAGTCAGCGCGGCATCGTTCAGGGAAATCGCCCCGGCATCAATGTGTTCGGCCACGGCTTCAGCCTCTTCCAGGGAGCCGGCAAAGACCGCGCCCGAGAGGCCGTACTCGGTATCATTCGCCAATCGGACCGCCTCGTCCAGCGACCCGAATGGCATCACCGGCAGGATGGGACCGAACGTCTCTTCGGTCATGACCCGCATTTCGTGTGTGACACCCGACAAGACAGTCGGACGCAGCCAGAGGCCGCCCATATGCGTTTCGATTTCGCCGCCGGTGAGGACGTGTGCCCCCTTGGCGCGCGCATCCTCGATATGCGCAGACAGGATCTCTGCCTGTTTCTCGAAGATGATCGGTCCGATATCGCCCTTCGTGATGTCACCTGCGTTCAGGCGCACCGACGCGGCCTTCTCGACGAGACGCGCCAGAAATGCGTCGTGAATCTTTTCGTCGACATAGATGCGTTCGATCGACTGGCAGGCTTGCCCCGTGGATTGCACGCTGCCGCGCAAGGCGGCGTCGGTCGCGGCTTCGATATCCGCCGAGGCGAGCACTATGAGCGGGTCCTTCCCACCCAATTCCAGGAAGGCGGGGATCAGCCGGCCTGCAGCCTGGACCGCCACCTTGCGCCCGGTCGGCACGGATCCGGTGAAGCAGACGGCATCAACCTGATCGACCAGGGCGGCTCCGGTCTCGCCAGCGCCCGTCACGAACCCGAGGACAGAGGAAAGGCCGGCCGACTCGATGGCCGCTTCCAGCGGCGCCACGAAGCGAGACGTGACTTCACTCGGTTTGATCATCACCGCACATCCCGCAAGCAGGGCGGGGATCGTGTCGATCATCGACAGGATCAAAGGGAAGTTCCAGGGACTGATCACGCCGACCAGCCCGTAAGGAACCAGCTGGGATGTGTGTTTCAGGTCTGGATTGCTGATGCCATCACTCCAGACCTTGCCGGTGGAGGCAGGGATTTGACCGGCCCACGCTTGCAGCGCGGCAGCGACCGATTGCACTTCCATTCGGGCGATCCGACGCCGGCCCGTATCGATTTCCAGTGCGCCGGCGACCGGATCGATGTGTTGCAGAAGGGCGTCCGCCAGGTCCCGCAGTTTCCGGGCTCTTTCAGAAAATCCCAGAGCGTTCCAGTCGGGCTGGCCCAGCCGCAGGTTCCGGGCCGCCTCAACCACCGTCTGGCGGTCCAGAACGGGGAGGTCGAAATCATGAATTCCCGTGCGGGGATTGCGGACAGAGAGAGTGTTGGTCACGGGGACTACTCCAGGCCAAGGGCGCCGGGATTGATGATGCGTTGCGGATCTACAATATCCTTGATCTTTTCAAGCAGGGCGCGCGTCGCGTCCTCCCGCGTCTCGAGATAGGGATAGGTTCTCCCGATCTGGAAGTGTGCGGCGCCATGTTGCCGGAACGCGTCCAGAACAACCTGACGGCCTTTTGCGACCACAGCGGTGGCCGCCGGGTTGGCGTCATGCGTACCGACTTTCGACAACATGCCCGGCTCGACCGTTTGCCGGTGAATCTCGAACAGTTCCTCGGGCCAGAGGAAGACGGGTTCGATGATGACCCCCGTCGTGCTCATGGATGTCAGCAGGTAGCCGGTAACGATGCCATGATCGTCGAACTCCTTGCGCATTGCGTCGAAAGCCGCATCGATCTTCGCCAGACAGTCGCGGGTTTCGGAAACCGGAACAAGACCATGGATCGGAACCCAGCGTTCGCCGGACGGTCCGAGAATGCTGTTCAGCGGTCCGAACGGATTTGCCCGAATGATCTTTGGGATCGAATTCTCGATGGATTTGCCACCATGCGCTTCACAGATCGCGTTCAGGATGGCGATTTCCTCCTTCACGCCAGCCTTGCTGTGGCCTTCTACCGTGTAGTGAAGATTGTATTTCGCATCAGCCATGAAGCCCCGGCCTGCCATCGCGACTTTTGCGCCTTCCTTCAGTGCCGACAGGAGGTTGCCCTGCTTTTTCATGACATTCTTCAGGGCTTTCGCATCGGACAGCATTGAGGCCCGGGCCATACGTACGCGCGTAAGGTTCGGATCGAAGCCAAAGATTTCTGTCGCGATGTCTTCCCTCATCAGGGCTGACATCGCGTCCGCATAGCCTCCGGCATTGTCGAATTCATAGCTGGCCCAAGTCTCTTCGCGCGGAGCCTTGATCAGTCGCAGCGTGATTTCGGCCTTGTAGCCCAGTACGCCACAATCGCCGCAGAACAGTCCGGTCAGGTCAGGGCCATAGTGACGCCAGAAAGGCTTCGCGCCGGTCGTGCCAGCGCTGCCTGTACGCACAATCGTGCCGTCAGCCAGAACCACGGTAACGCTCAGGACGCTGTCGCCAGTGGTGCCATATTTGCCGGCGCCGAAGAAGGCGTTGTTTTGCGACAGGCCGCCGCCAATGGTGGAGCTGAGGCCGGACAGCGGCCCCCAGAAGGGCGTGCGAACGCCCTTGGCAGACAAGGCTTCGTGCAGGTCGACCCAGGTGCAACCGGCTTCGACGGTCACGTACATGTCGTCGACATTCAGGTCGAGGATGCGGTTCATCCTGCTCATGTCCAGGATCGCGACACCCTCGCGGTCAGGTGTGTATCCTTTCGTGTAGGACATGCCGCCACCGCGGGGATTGAACGCGATTCCCCGCTCATTTGCCGCCGCCGCCGCAGCAGACAGTGCTTCCAGATTGTTCGGGGCGACGACGAATTCTGCGAGTTCTCCCTTCGTCCAGATGTCCTGGCTGAACAATTCGCGCGCGGCCGGATCGTCACTGACAGCATCATTGCCGAGCGCCTGCGCGAGAACGGATTTGAGTTCGCCGAGTTTGTCTGTCTTGGTCTGGTCGAGCATGGGACACTGCCTCCTGGATGAGCCGACACCGCAGTAATGAGACACTGCAGCGAATGGAAAAGGCTGTACGACAGAAGCCTCCGATCCCGGTCAGGCAGGAGTGGCTGTCGCACGCCATAAAGATATATCATTTTCGACGGCGGGCGTTTGGTCAAGGGCATTTGACCGGACAAATGCGCTCAGCGGCCAAATTGCTTCCGGGATTGCCTATTCGGCAGTCCAGTCCGCGTTCTTTTCGCGGGTCAGGCGCATTTCATACTGGAAGCGGTCTGCTCGGTATGTTGCGGTAATGTCCTGTACCGGCCGACCCGCCTCATCCCGCATGATCCGGTGGATCCGCAGCAATGGCGAGCCGGTTGTGACGCCCAGCACTGCAGCCACCGCCGGCTCAGCCGGAACTGCGGTTATCGTCTGGGTCGCTTCGCACGGACGATGACCTGCCTGTTCGAGCAATGCGATCAGGCTCGCCGAGGCCAGGTCGTCTTCCGTATAGGTCTCGGCGATATCCTCCGGCACGTAGGTGACGAGATAGGAAAACGGCTCATCGGCGAGCCGGCGCAGGCGCACAATACGCTGGACACTTGCCCCGCGTCCCAGTTGAAGCGCTTCGGCAATGGCCGGGCTGGGGCTAACGATCTCGGTATCCAGCAGCTGGACTTCCGTTTCCAGGCCCATGCGCTTCAAGCCGTCGATCAGATTCTCGAAGCTGCCTTTGACGGTCGGTGTCGAGGAATCATAGGTCACAACCGTGCCGCGACCGCGATAGCGGCGCACCAGACCTGCAATGGCCAACTCGTTGAATGCCCGTTTGACCGTGATCCGGGAGACGCCCAGTCTCTGCACCAATTCCTGTTCCGCGGGCAGCCGAGACTGTGGCGGCACATCGCCGGAGACGATTGCCTGGCGGATTTTGGCATAGATCTGCTGGTACAGCGGCACACTCGAATTTTCGTCCAGGTCTTTCGCCGACAGGACCAGTTGCGCATCTTCAATCATTCGTTTCCGTCCACATTTCCCGGGTGCGGGGAGATTGACATCTCCTGCTTCATATCAGACATCGATCTTGAGAAACCAAAAGGTATATCAAATAAGATGGCTTATTCCGCTCTAGCGCTTCAGATCGCGTGCCAATCGGTCAATAGTCTGACAGCAAGTGATGCGCGTGTGTCAATACTCGGAAAGATCGATGAAATTTCCGCTAAGATTGCGAATTCAAAGAGATTTCTAGGAGCGGACACCAAACTCGTCGTTCTGCCGGAATACAGTCTGACCGGTTTTCCCTGGGGCGAAACTGCCCCGGAATGGATCGCGAAAGCGGCCCTGTCGCCTGATGGTCCGGAATATGACGCGCTTGCCAAGGCGGCAGCGGACAATGGAGTCTACCTGGCAGGCAATCACTACGAGACGGATCCGAACTTCCCGGAGCTCTACTTCCAGTGCTCCAGCGTATTCTCACCATCCGGTCAGGCCGTGCTGCGTTACCGCCGGCTGATCTCCATGTTTTCTCCGTCACCCTTTGACGTCTGGGACAAGTACCTGGACGTCTATGGCGCTGAAGCATTGTTCCCGGTGGCGGACACGGATATCGGGCGGCTCGGCGCGATTGCGTCGGAGGAGATTCTCTATCCCGAAATCGCCCGCATCATTGCGAGCAAGGGGGCTGAAATCATGGTGCATTCAAGTTCCGAAGTCTCCAGCCCATTACCCACGCCGAAATCGATCACGCGTCATGCGCGCGCCGTGGAGAACATGGCCTATGTGGTCTCTGCGAATTCCGCTGGCGTATTCGGCATCGACATTCCTGAGCACTCCACGGACGGCGGATCAGAGATCATTGACTACAAGGGCAGGGTGTTGGCGCGGGCAGGCGCCGGCGAGACCAGTGTTGCGTATGCGGAAATATCTCTGGACTCCCTTCGGGAGTACCGGCGGCGTCCCGGCATGGGCAATCTCCTGTCGCGCCATCCGATGCAGATGTGGGCGCAGGCCTATGCCGGGTTCGATGTCGCGGAACAGAACGGCCTGGGTGACGGATCAAACCCGCCAGCGCGCGATCACTATCTCGCGCGCCAGAGGCGGGTTCTGGAAAAGCTCGACAAGGCAGGGCTGATCTAACTGACGGGTCAGAACTGCCCGCGGCGTTCTATCGTGTATTCGGTCAATTCGAGTACCCAATTGTAGGGCTCTGTGACAATGCCTTTGACATAGAGAAAATCACCATCCGTGGTCACCCAGAAATCATACGGGGGATGGGCATTGCTGGTGCCAAGGATTTCGAAATGATGGCACTCGAACGTTCCGGCCGGCACGGTGACTGTTTCCACACCGGAATATTTCAGGCTGCTGGTCGTTGTCCGTTCAAAGGCAGGTCCGGTGGCGCCGCGGTGGTCAATCGAGGTCAGCAAATTGTCCTTGAACGTTTGAATTCCGGGGCCCTTCGAAAAATCATACCGTGCTGCCAGCCAGGAATCCGAATGCAGATTGTGGGTCCCGAAACCGCGCATGGCCCGCGTGATCGAGGCCTTGTCGCGGATCCGGCCCTGCGCAGCCGTCTTGCCCTCATACTCCCCTTCGGTGTCTGACCAGTTGTACCAGGTGCTGCCGTAGAACTGGTCATTCTTCGTGAGCCGGACATAGGTGTCGAGCGGATGAAAGTCGGCGTCGACGGCCGAGACCACATCGCGAATGAGCGGTTCGTCATCATTGAGTTCGCAGAAGGCGCGCATGACGCGGTCGCCATTGGCATGATGTGACATGCGCCAATGCTCGCCGCCCCAGATGCCATCCGGGAATTCCGGATTGTTCCGGGTCCTGTAGACGATGCGCCCCGAGATCAGGCGGTGCACGGGAGTTGACGGCATGCGCTCAGCTCCCCGATGACAGTTTGGTCGGCCCGCCAGCCGCCACGTGCGCTACGGCTTCAGCGCTTTCCCAGGTCTTTCCGCCGATGAAACGGCCGATGGCGTTGGTGAATTCCTTGTACTCGATGGACTCGTACATGCCGCAAGTCAGGTAGGGGTCGCCATTCATCAGCGCTTGGGCGTCCTCAAGGGATTCCGCCAGGACGAGAAATACCGAACCCACCAGTTCTTCCTTGCCGGGTTCGCGGATCGGCCCGGCCGTGATGTAGCGCTCCCAATGCTTTTCGACATGGTCGAGATGGCCTTTCAGGTGGTCGCGGCGCGGTGCGGCGGAGTTCGGGCCATCGCGGCAAATGACCAGAAAGCAGGGCTGGTCCACGCGGGGGACGGTATTGGGGCGAGTCATGAAGTTTCCTTTTCAAAGCGCGAAGGCAGCGCGGATGCCGTTGAAAGCTCGAGCCCGTCCATTCCGGCGAGACCTGCGATGAGGCGTTCCAGCGATTGGATGCGGAAGGGTTGGCCAACCACATAGGGTGTGAGGGTGAAGCCGAAGCATTGCGCGCCGGCACGATCATGATCTGAAACATGAAAGCGGGCTGCCTCAAGTATCTGGTCTGCCCAGTGGTCGGCCTGTTGCCGATTGTCGACCATCAATTTGAAGTCGGACAATTCATGCATCAATGGCAGGGCCGTCAATGCGCCCGCAGGCGTGTGGAATGCGAGCGGGCGCTGGTCAGCTTCCCAGTCCAGCAGCACTTCATATCCAGCCTCCGCCAGCAATTCGGGCGTGCGATAGCTTTCGTTTCGGGCCGGGCTCAGCCAGGCTTTTGCAGAGGGCAGGGCCGACCGCGCACGGGCGATCAGGGCCCGCTCGTCTTCCACGGACAATCCGTCATGATGGATGTGCGCCGTGGATACACCATGGGCCGCGATTTCGTGACCGGCGTCTTCAATCGCCCGGATCAGGGGCGGGTAGCGTTCGGAGACTTCGGCGTTCACGGCGAAGGTGGCCTGCACATCGTGAGCCGCCAGGGCTTTGAGGATACGGAACACGCCGACGCGATTGCCATAATCCCGCGTCGTGTAGTGCCGAAGATCCGGATAGGGCGTTTTCATCGCGCCGGGATGTTTGAAGGGGGCCGCTGGCGGGTTCAGGGGAAAGAACTCCAACGGCACAATGATGAAAGCAGCTGCTTTCGCGCCGGACTTCAGCTTGAGCGCCGGGCGCTGCGTGTCCGGCGTCCAGGGGAAGTGCTCATGGTCGAATCCGTGTTTCCGGAACGGGTAGGTCAGGTACTCACTTGGCAGGGGCAAAGCCGGTTCCTCCTGTCATGACTCCGCGCGCCGCGATGTCCGCGATGGTCTGATCCCAGTAATGCGTCCGGAAATGCTCGGCAATTTCCTGACCGGTCGTGATCCAGACATCGTCTGAATGCTCTGCGACATGTTTCAGCGCTTCCTCGAAAATCCGGAGGCGGTGCGGCTGGCTGACCAGGTAGGCATGCAGAGGGATGCACATGACGGTGCCGCTTTCGGCGCCTTCCTTGAGCAACTGGTCGAAATGCCGTTTCAGGATATCTGTGTACTGTTCAGGTGTGTACCCCATGACGGAATAGGTGA
Source organism: Hyphomonas sp. (assembly GCF_017792385.1). Taxonomy (NCBI): domain Bacteria; kingdom Pseudomonadati; phylum Pseudomonadota; class Alphaproteobacteria; order Hyphomonadales; family Hyphomonadaceae; genus Hyphomonas; species Hyphomonas sp. The sequence goes on from NZ_CP051230.1 coordinate 2,455,523, forward strand.
TCACGTCATTCACTTCCAGTGAATAGGGCATGGACACCAGTCTGCCGGTCCGGGTCTTGATCGGCTGGGGCTGGTCGTCCTGGAAGAGATCGCAAGTATACCAGAAATCATTCTCGGCAATCAGGTCGAGGGTTGATTCCGTGTGGGTCAGGGCCGGCGCGAGATAACCGCGAATGCGCTGCCCGGTCGCCTTTTCCACGGTCTCGATGGAATCGCGAATGACCGCCAGCTCCTGTTCCGGATCCATGCCGTATGAGAAGCGCGTATTGTAGATACCATGGGAGAAGAATTCCCAATTGCGCTCCACACAGGCTTCGATGATCTCGGGGTGATGATCGATCAGCCCCACTGACAGGGAAATCGATCCCCGCATGCCATATTTGTCGAGCAGTTCCATCAACCGCCAGTGACCGACCGTGTTGCCCCAGGCGCGCTGCGAATAGCCCTGGATGTCGGGATTGCCACGCGGCCAGGGTTGGCGCTTCGGGTTCGGAGGCGGCGCGAACTCATAGTATTCGATGTTTGGAGCGATCCAGAAGGCCAGCTTCTTGCCGTCCGGCCATTCGATCCTTGGCCGGCCTTCATAGGGCCAGTAATCGTACAGGTTCGGATCAGCATGCATCAGGATTCAAATGCCTCCAGCCAGTCTTGGACTTCCTTCACATCCACCACATCGGCATACTTGATCAGCAGGTCTGTCAGATTGGCGAAGTGATAGCTTTCATGCTTGTCGGCAACGCATTCGATCGGGACGATGGTGCGGTAGCCATGGCTCAGGGAATCGACGGCAGTTGCCCGGATGCATCCGCTGGTCGACCCGCCGGTGATGATCACGGTATCGATCTTGTGCCAGGTCAGGAAACTGGTCAGCGGCGTCTGAAAGAACGCGCTTGGCATTTTCTTCTCATAGATGGCGTCCACGGCCGGATCGATCTCGAGGCGGTCATCAAATTCATGGCGCACACTGCCATACTTGATGTTCTGCAGACTGTCCGGCGTGTCAGTGCGCGTGCCCCAGACACCGGCATCGGCAGCGTTCTCCATGTAATGGACCCGGGTCCACACAACCGGCAGACCCTTGCTGCGCGCGAGTTTGGAAATGTTGTTGATGTGTTCGGCTTGCCGCGGATCGGTGATGTAGCCAGTTTTCGGAAACAGGTCCGGACGCGTATAGGCCTTTTGCGGGTCCACATTGACGATGGCCGCGCGTTCCCCGAATCCGAACCGCTTTCGGCTCGGATTCGCGCGGATCTCCTCAAATATCTGGCGCGCCGTCTTGTCGGACAGTTGCATTGTGGGCTCGGGTGCGGAGTCGCTCATCATTGCCTCTTCTTCTGCGGGGCTGACCCTTTAAATGATATACCTTTTTGGAAATGTCTAGGCTGAGTCTTGTCGGACCAGTCCAGAATTCCCTCCAGCCTGCCCGATGCCGGAGCGGATGAAGTCCGTCCAGTCAGCTATTGGTATGCCTCTGTGGCTTGCTGACCACATCGGTCTGATAGGTCCTTGTTACTGAATGAGAAAAAGTGGCGCTCAAACACTGTGCGCCCATGCACAAAATCTTCTCGGAAGAAAAAGGTACGGACATTTCTTCAAACAGTGATTGTGCATTTTTACAAAAGGTATATCTTTTGTGACGAGGCGAAGTGCTTTGGGGAGAGCAGCAGTCGTTGAAACACGAGGGAATACACATGAATCGCAAACTACTTACCTCCGTTGCCTGCAGCGCCATGGCATCGGTCCTGGTGGCCGCGCCGGCTCTGGCCCAGGCTGAAACTGATGAGGCCGAAGCGGATGCACGTCGCCTTGGCGCAATCGTTGTGACCGCCCAGCGGGCCGAAGAAAGCATGCAGGATGTCCCGATTGCCGTAACCGCGCTCGACAGTACGGCGCTGGAAGATCGCCAGGTCGGTGATGTGCTCGACCTGCAGTTCCAGGTCCCGAACATCAATATGGGCACCAATACGGGCACGGCGAACGCGGCGCGGATCTTCCTGCGCGGCGTCGGTGAGGATGAAAGCCGTGGCATGGTCGACCAGGCTGTCGGCATTTATGTCGACGGGATCTATGTTGGTCGCTCCGTTGGGTCGCTTTTCGATCTTGTGGACCTCGACTCCATCGAAGTCCTGCGGGGCCCGCAAGGCACGCTGTACGGACGCAACACGATTGGCGGCGCCATCAAGCTGGCATCGGTGCGTCCGCAGATGGAGAATAGCGGCGAAGTTCGCACGACGATTGGCAACAATGGACGCCTTGATTTCCGCGGCATGGCGAACATCCAGATTGCCGACAATACGGCATTCCGCATTTCGGCCCTCGAGCGCGAGCGGGACGGCTTCTTCACCGTGAAGCCGAATGGTGCCCTGGCCGGTGAAGGTCGCGAAGCCGGCAATATGGACGTGTTTGCTGTTCGCGCGAGCTTCCTGACGGAGTTCAATGAGGACTGGAGCCTCTACGTCACAGCGGACAATACGCTGGACCGCTCCGATCCGACCATCGACTCGATTGCTCCGGGGGATGATGCTGACGGTGACGTGTTCACGGTGGAACCGGCACCCGGCACGACCTGTGCCATCGGGTCAACCTCGACCGGTTGCTTCACGGCATATGACCAACGCTCTGAATCTACTGGCATCTCGGCAGAGATTGCGGGCAAGATCGGGACGTTCGACTTCATGTCCCTGACCGGATACCGCACGCTCGAGGATGATCTGGTGACCCGGATCGGCGCAGCGTACGAACAGCAGACCGATCAGTCCCAGTTCAGCCAGGAATTCACGCTCTCCTCGAACCATGAGGGACCGTTCAACTATCTTGTGGGTCTTTACTATTTCGAAGAAGACCTTGAACTGAATTCGGTCTTCATCTTCCCGTTCGCGATTGATGGCAGCACGGAGTCCGTGGCTGTCTTTGCGCAGGGCACGTATGAAATGTCCGACCAGCTCTCGCTGACGGGCGGCGTCCGCTACACTCAGGAAAGCAAGGATTTCGACGGTGAAAACCTGGCCTTCGGCTTTGCCCGTCAGGACGATGCGGATTTTGACAATGTCAGCTACACGATTGGTGCGGACTACCGCATCAATGACAATGTGCTGACATACGGCAAGTTCTCGACGGGCTTCAAGTCCGGGGGCTGGTCGCCTGACGCATTCAGCCCGACAGCCATCTTCCTGCCTGTGGACGAGGAAACCCTCGAGAGCTTCGAAATCGGCGCGAAGACCGATCTGTTCGACAACACGGTTCGGTTCAATGCCGCCTATTTCTTCAACCAGTATGAAGGTCTTCAGATTGGTGCCACCATTCCGGGCGTCGGCTTTACGCGCTTCAACGTTCCGGAAGCCGAGATTCAAGGGCTTGAATTCGAGGCAGTCTGGCAGGCAACCGACAATCTCCAGTTCAATGCGAACCTTGGTCTTCTGGATGCCGAGTACACCGAGCTTGACCTGGCTACGGCTGCTGCATTGACCAATCAGGGATCGACCCCTGCCTGTGGCGGTGTGGTATCTCTGGAATGTGCCTACGGCCTCAGCCTGAAGAACGCGCCGGAATACAAGGGAGCCATCGGCGCCCTCTACAGTCTGACTGTGGATCGCGGCGAAATCATCCTGTCTGGCGATGTCGGGTTTGAAGATGAGAGCTGGTCTCTGGTCGCCAATGCGCCAGCACACGTCCTGACCACCGTGTCTCCGCTCGTGAACATCCGGGCGAAGTACGAGGACAATGCTGGTTGGTCGGCGGCAATCTGGGCCAAGAACCTCGCAGACCAGAACTACTGGCGTGCCGGCACGGCCGGAGCGTCGAACGTGTATGCCGCCGAGCCGCTCACATACGGCATCGACCTCGGCTACAAATTCTAGCGTCAGTTTCGTCTCCTCCCCCTGACGCTACGATCCGGACGTCCCGGTGCCTCTTTGGCATCGGGACGTCTTAACCCATCAGGCCAAGGAACTTTCAAGATCCATATATGACCCATCCGCAAACACTACTGGACAAGCTTTGGGCCCGGCATCGCATCGGAGACGGCGGGGATGGAGCAGATCTGATCGCAATTGACCGCGTATGCCTGCATGAGCGGACAGGGTCGGTTGCCCTGAAGAGCCTGCGCGACGCAGGCCATCAGGTTCAGAGTCCGGAACGGGTGTTTTCGATCATGGATCACATCGTTTCATTCCGATCCGGTCGGGGTGCGGACGAGTCGCGTTCTCCCGGGGGGGATGTGTTCATTACCGAGACCCGCAAGATGGCGCTGGAAGCGGGGATCAATCTCATCGACACGAACGACCCGCGCCAGGGGATTGTGCATGTCATCGCGCCCGAACTGGGCATTGCCGTGCCGGGCGTGTCGCTTGTCTGCCCGGACAGTCATACTTGCAGTCTTGGCGCACTTGGAGCGCTTGCTTGGGGTGTGGGCTCAAGCGAGTCCGAACATGCCATGGCCACCGGCTGCCTGCGGGTCAGCAAGCCTCCGCAGATGCGCATTACGGTCACGGGCAGGTTGCGTGCAGGCGTGACCGCCAAGGACCTGGCACTTCATATCATTGCCCGACACGGTGTGGCTGGCGGGCGCCGGTCGGCGATCGAGTATTGTGGCGAAGCCATTTCAGCCCTCTCGATCGAAGAGCGTCTGACCCTTTGCAACATGGCAGTGGAGTTCTCGGCCTTCACGGCGTTGATTGCGCCGGACCAGACCGTCCTCGACTATGTATCCGGTCGTCCCTTCGCGCCTCGTGCACAGGAGCAGGCACTGGCCCGGACGCGCTGGGCCGAACTTGTCACGGACCAGGGCGCAACATTCGATCATGAACTGAGTGTCGATGCCACGGAAGTCCTGCCCATGGTGTCATGGGGAACCAGTCCCGAACATGCGATCCCGATCAACGGGAGTGTACCGAGCTCGGCAGAGGCGAATGTGCTTCACTATGTCGGCCTTGAGCCCGGTCAGGCCGTGGCCGGTCTGCCTGTGCAAGGGGCGTTTATCGGTTCGTGCACGAATGGCCGTCTCTCTGACCTTCGGTCTGCTGCGGAGGTGTTGAAGGGAAGGCGTGTCGCCGCGGGTGTCCGGGCAGTTTGTGTGCCCGGTTCCCATGAAGTGCGCGCGGCGGCTGAAGCGGAGGGCCTCGACATCATCTTCAAGGAAGCCGGTTTCGAATGGGGCGCGCCGGGGTGTGCCATGTGCTTCTATGCCGGCGGGCAGACTTTCGCGCCGGGAGAACGTGTCATCTCATCGACCAACCGGAATTTCGAGGGACGGCAAGGCCCCGGCGTGCGGACGCATCTGGCAAGTCCGGCCACCGTCGCCGCGACGGCGATTGCTGGCCGGATCGCAAGTGCAACGGACCTGTTTGCGGAGACGCTGTCATGACACGCGAACCCATAAACGTGCTGACGGGTATTGCAGCGCCGCTTATGCTGGACAATGTGGATACTGATCAGATCATCCCGTCCCGCGAGATGAAAACCGTCAATCGCTCCGGCCTGGGGGATGGCCTGTTCGCCGGTTGGCGGTATCTGCAGGCGGGTGGACGCGACCCGAACCCGGACTTCATATTGAACAAGCCCGGATATACTGACGCCGGAATTCTGTTGAGTGGCGCGAATTTCGGCTGCGGTTCCTCGCGCGAGCACGCGGTCTGGGCGCTGGCGGAATTTGGCATTCGCGCCATTATAGCGAAATCATTCGGCGACATCTTCTACAACAACTGTACGCGCAACGGCATCTTGCCGATCCGTCTCGAGCCGGAGCAGGTCGATGAACTTGCCGGGCATTCTGAGCCGAAAACGCTGACCTTGGATCTGCCACGACAGGTCGTGCTTTCGGGCAACCGGGAATTTCCGTTCGAGATTGGCGGCTATGCAAAACGTCTGTTGATGGAAGGCCTGGATCCGATCAGCCTGACCAAGACCGAACTGCCGAAGATCGAGGCGTTCCAGTCCGATGACAGGGTCGCGCGCCCCTGGATCTACAGGTAGGTATCAGGCGGTTCAGCCCATCTTGGCGCGCCGGGCTGGCTCTCGTGGAGCGTCCGGCAAACTAGACTGCATCGACCAGGCTTTCTCCGAGGAATTTCTGGATCTCGTCCGGCGCGTATCCGAGGGAAGCGAGGATTTCGACACTGTGCTCGCCGATTTTCGGCGGATTGAGGGTCAGTCCGCACCGCTCATCGTCCATCGTGATTGGCAGGGCCGGCAGCTTCACCCGTCCGCCATCGGGCAGTTCGAGATCCAGTAGGCCGCCCTTGGCATTGAGATGCGGATCCTCGAACAGGTCTTCCGGACGCGTGATCGGGGCAAAGGGCAGGCCGGTCTGTTCCAGCCGGTTCATCAACGCCTCCTTGGTGTAGGTCACAAAGAGATCCCGCAGAACCGGGATGATTTCATCCCGCCGTGCAACCCGGTTGTTGTTCTCCGAGAGATCCGGATCATTTGCCCAATCGGTCAGATCGAATGCCGCGCAGAAGGATTTCCACTGGCCATCGGAAACAACGCCGACAAAGACCTTCTCGTCGTCTTTCACATCGAACACGTCATAGACCGCCCAGGCCGAGACACGCGCCGGCATTGGCGCGGCGGGCTGCCCCGTGACGGCGTACTGGGCCATGTGTTGTCCGACCAGGAAGGCCGTTGTTTCAAAGAGCGATGCGGAAACCTGCTGGCCCGATCCGGTGTGCTGGCGTTGCTGGAGAGCGGCGAGAATTGCGATCGCGCCGAACATGCCGCCCGTAACGTCGATCACCGACGCCCCGGCCCGCAAGGGGCGCCCGGGAGGGCCGGTCATATAGGCCAGCCCGCCCATCATCTGAGCCACCTCGTCCAGAGCGGTGCGGTGTTCATACGGGCCCGGAAGAAAGCCTTTTTCCGAGCAATAGATCAGTCCGGGATTCAGCTGTCGCAGGGTGTCATAGCCGAACCCGAGCTTGTCCAGCGCACCCGGACGGAAATTTTCGATGAACACATCGCTTTGGGCGATCAATTCTTTTGCGACGCGTGCGCCATCCTCTGATTTAAGGTTGATCGAGAGGCTTTTCTTGTTGCGATTGTACATCGAGAAATAGCCGGCACCTGACCCTTTCAGGCGACGGGTCTTGTCGCCGCCAATCGGTTCGACCTTGATGACTTCGGCGCCCAAATCCGCGAGGATCAACCCTGCGGCCGGCCCCATCACCATGTGCGTGAATTCCACCACGCGAATTCCGTCTAGCGGTCTCGAAGAAACAGTCATGAACAATACCCTTGGCTTCCAACCGTTTTAAAGGATATATCATTTATGGCAATCGCTTCTCTGGGAAATCCAGAGGTGAAATGTTGAAAGTTGGAGAAAGGTAGGATGGCATGACGGCGAGTGAGGTGCTTATCAGCGAGGTCGGGCCGCGTGACGGGTTGCAGAACTGCAAATCCATCATGCCGACAGCTACCAAGAATCGCTGGATCGACGCGCTGTCCAAGGCAGGCCTGCGCGAGATCGAGGTCGGCTCCTTCGTGTCGCCGAAGCTTCTGCCGCAAATGGCGGACACCGCACAGGTCGTTGAACATGCAGTGAAAATTAGGGGGCTCGAAGTCGCCGTTCTGGTCCCGAACCTGAAAGGTGCGGAACTGGCCATCAAGTCCGGCGCGCACAAGATCACGCTGCCCCTGTCGGTCAGCGAAACCCATTCGATCCGGAATATCCGTCGAACGCATGATCAGGTCATCGAGGAGGCGCGCCGCATTTCGGATCTCATCTCGACGCTTCCCGAAGACAAGCGGCCGCATTTCGAGGGCTCTCTCTCGACAGCGTTTGGTTGCACGCTGGAAGGCCCGATTGACGAACGCGTGATTCTGAAATGCGCTGAACGTCTGATGGACGCCGGCTGCAGCGAAGTGGGAATATCTGACACGACCGGGTACGGGGATCCGACATCCGTGCGGCACCTGATCCGCGCCGTCCGGGGCGCGATTGGTGCCGCGAATGTCACGGGCGTTCACCTCCACAATACGCGCGGGCTCGGTCTCGCCAATGCGCTTGCGGCGTATGAGGAGGGGATCACCACCTTCGACAGTTCGCTTGGCGGACTGGGCGGATGTCCGACTGCGCCAGGGGCCAGCGGCAACATCGTGACGGAAGACCTCGTCTTCATGTTTGAATCCATGGGCGTGAACACCGGCGTCAGCCTTGAGGGACTGTTCGAGGCGCGGGCACTTCTGGCTGAGGGGCTCCCGGAAGAAGAGCTTTACGGATTCACGCCGAATGCAGGTCTGCCTCTTGGCTTTGCCGGCGCGCCTGTGCCAGAGCCTGCCTGAAGATCTGGCGAGGCCGAATGAACACTCTACCTGCTCTTGTTACGCTGGTGGGCTATGCGCTCGGGCTCGTTGCAATCAGTGTTTGGGCGACGCGGAAGGCGAAGACCGAAGAGAGTTTCTTTCTCGGTGAACGCAATCTCGGCCCCTGGGTCGCCGGGCTGGCCTATGCGGCGTCCAGTTCCAGTGCCTGGGTGCTGCTCGGCTTTTCCGGCTTTGTATATTCCGTCGGCCCGTCCGCGCTTTGGATGGTGCCGGGGATCCTCGTCGGCTACGCGGTTGTGTGGCTCTATGCCGGGCCCATCCTTCAGCGCTCCAGCCGCAGTGAAGGCCATGTCACCCTGTCCGATTTCCTGTCCGCCGGGACATCGGCGCGCATGGCAGGATGTATCCGGATCGCCGCGTCGATCATGATCGTCTTCTGCTTCTCGTACTATATCGCATCGCAATTCCAGGGCGCCGGGGTTGCCTTTGACGGCATATTCGACACCGGCCTGACAACCGGCGTCCTGCTCGGCGCCGGTATCATCCTCATCTACACATTTCTTGGTGGCTTTCTGGCCGTGTCACTGATCGATACGCTGCAAGGGCTTCTGATCGGTGCCGTTGCCATCATTCTGCCGGTGGTCGGGCTGTTCTATGCAGGCGGAATTGACGGGGTCAGCGAGGCGATGGCCACCATGCCGCCAGTCTATTCGCAGCCCTTCGGGGGTGCGCAAGGCATGGCGGCGATCGGCTTCGTGGTCGGCTTGTCGGCAACCGGTTTCGGTGCGCTTGGCCAGCCGCACCTCATTGCCTGGATCATGGCCGCAAGGGACAGGAAAGCGCGCGTGCGTGGTGCGGGGGTCGCGATTGTCTGGGCGGCGCTCGTCTATACGGGCATGGCCGTGCTGGGTCTCGCCGGACGCGTGATCTTCGGCGCAGACGCCCCGGCGGAAGGCGTTTTCTTCGAAATCGCGAATCTGGCGCTGCCTACCGTTCTGGCGGGTGTCATTGTTGCGGCGACCTTGTCGGCCATCATGTCGACCGTGGACAGTCAGCTGCTCGTCGCCGGCGCGGCGATCAGCCATGACCTTAGACTCGGAAAATTGTCCGGGGGCCGGGAAGTGCTCGTTTCGCGGCTGGCAGTTGCGGGAGTCTGTCTGGCGGCAGTATTCGTGACACTCGAACTGCCATCCACCATCTTTGAGCGGACCTTGTTTGCATGGACGGCGCTCGGTGCCAGTTTCGGCCCAACAGTTGTCATGCGTGCCGCAGGGTACAGAGCCGCAGGCGGAGCGGTGCTGCTGTCGCTGCTTACCGGCTTTGCAGCGTCTGTGGCATTCGAGTTCGTCCTGCCATCCGGTCCCGGAGCGGTCTGGGCACGGACCGTTCCCTGGGCGCTTGCGTTTCTTCCGCTGGTCCTGTCTGCGGCCCTGCAGTCATCCGCAGGGCCGGCAAGGTTATCCGGGAAGTCCTAGAACTCGATCCCGTCATAGGCTTTCCAATCGTCCGAGACGCGCTTTTCATCGATCAGGGTGCGCTGGAAGAGACGGTCCGCCTTGAACCATTGCCAAACGCGCGAGCGCGCCTGTCCGTCATCCGACAGCTGGATCATTTCATACAGGTAGAGATCCGGTTCACCCGTGCGGGTCCAGTTGAGCATTGTGGTCCGGTTGTAATCGTCCAGTTTCACATCGCAGGCCCAGCCATTGATGAATTCATTGTCCCAGAACAGCCGGTCGTCCTTGATCTTCGCCGGAAAGTCCCGCACCTCGCGCCGGCCATCAGCCCAGCGGTAATGATTGGTCTGGTGATAGGGAGTGCCCTCATCCGGGAACCGGCAGATCAGGCGGGATTGGTGTTCGTCCGTCTTATTGCCGTCTGCATCATACACCCGGTAGACGCCCTCCCAAACGCCCTCATGTCGGGCCAGCAGGGGGAGGAGTTTCTTCAGTTCGGAAGCGGTGACAGTGGGCTGCATCGGATCGGGTCCTGTATGTTCTTGTTGCGCAGGCGCACGCATCAGCGTGAGAAAGCGCCGGTTGGATATCGTGATTAAAACCAGGTCAGACAGGGCTGCGACGACACGATGTGAAGTTTTGGCCTCGACCTGTCACATATTTGGTATACCAATACCCGGGCTGATGAAAGAGAGGAGCGTCACCAATGGAGAAATCCGGAGAATTTCGGCGAGGATGGCCCGTTCTGGCGGCTGCTTCTGTCGGCATCGGGCTGGGCATGTCCCCGCTGCCTTTCTACACGATCGGTGTTTTCATCCCGCCCCTGCTGGCGGAGTTCGGCGGGCAGGGATGGGACGTCGGGTTCATCATCAACGCCCTGGCGGTCTACACATTTGGCAGCATGGCCGCCGCGCCGATCATCGGTATCCTGGCCGAGAAGTTCGGGGCGCGGCGCGTGGCGCTGGTGTCCATCATCACTTTCTCGCTGTCTCTGATGGCAATCTCTCTCAATACCGGATCCAAATCCCTCTACATCCTGCTCTGGCTCCTGCTGGCCATGTCAGGCGTTGGAACCCTGCCGATCACTTTCACGCGCCCGGTGGCAAACTGGTTCAAGGCCAATCGCGGAATCGCCCTCGGCATCGCCCTGATCACGACGGGCGTGTTCGGGGCGCTGGCCAAATACTTCGCGCAATTCATGGTGCAGCATTCTGACTGGCGCCTTGCCTATGTTGCGGTGGGGTGTCTCCCGCTCGTGATTTCGCTCCCACTCTCGCTGGTTGCATTGCGCGATGTGGATGATGTCCCGGCATCTGAATCCGCTCTCACCCGGTTCAAGATCCCCATTCTCATGGTCAGCTTCATCGGTGCGCTGGGCTTCAGTGGGATCGTGATCAGCCAGGTTCTTGAATCCATTGCCAAGAATGGTGTGCGGTTCGAATATATACTTCCGTTCGCCTACATGCCGCTCGTGTTCATTCCGGTTGTCTGCATGTTGCTGTTCAAGGTCGGCACAAAGCCGCCGGAAGTGAAGAAGCACGACAATGGCGAGGCGGTCATCCTCCCCGGCATGACGCTTCGGGAAGCGCTGCGCAGTTGGCGATTCTGGCTCCTGGCGATCTGTTTCGTGCCGATTTCCTACGCGGTCGGAGCGGTCATTCCGAACATCGAACAGGTCCTGACCCAATCGGGCATGGGAATGGATGAGGCCGTCGGCCTTGCAACCCTGACCGGTCTAGCCGTGCTGGGCGGACGTGTGATCGGCGGTTTCCTGATCGACCGGTTCTGGGCCCCGGCCGTTGCCTTTACCTTCCTGGCGTCTCCGGCCTTTGCGCTCTGGCTGCTCGGTCATCCCGATGTCAACGCCAACACCGCCACGATTGCCATCTTGATGATCGGGTTCGGCGCGGGCGTCGAGTACGACTTCATGGCCTACATGGTCTCAAAATATTTCGGCATGCGGGCCTATTCCGCGATCTATGGCTCGATCTATGCCTTCTTCGGGATGGGGGCAGGTCTCGGGCCGGGCATCATGACCAATCTTGCCAATGGCAGCGGCATCAAGCTGATCGAGTGGGAAACCGGCTTGCTGCTCGGCAAGGACTGGCAATTCACGCTGACTACTGCCGGCATAATCCTCTTTGTCTCGACGGTGCCGCTCCTGTTCCTCGGACGATATCGATACACCGAAGAGGGGGATCATGCCGAGGCGATTGCGGAGGCCGAGGAGACGGTCGAAACGGCTCACGCCTGATCAAGGTGCTGATTTATCGACAGTTGTCCTGATTGACGCCGCGTCGGAGGGCTCTTTAGGTATGGGGCATGCCCCAGCATAAAGACCTTCTGACCGCGATCCGGCAAATCACGCGCGCCATCGATCTCAATTCGAAGCGCCTGGCCAAGATGACAGGACTGACGGCGCCGCAATTGCTGGTCCTCCAGACACTGGCCGGCGAAGGACCGATCAAGCCGTCTGAAATCGCCCGCCAGGTGCATCTGTCCCAGGCCACCATTACATCGATTGTGGACCGGCTTGAGGCTGCAAGTCTGGTCGAGCGTCAGAAGAACGAGACGGACCGTCGCGCGATCGACATCGTGATCACGCAGACTGGACTCACGCGGCTGGCAGAGGCACCGGAAGCGCTTCAGGAAGGATTCCTGAAACGCTTCGATTCTCTTGAATTGTGGGAGCAGAGTCTGCTGATCTCGTCAGTGCAGCGGCTCGCCGCCATGATGAATGCTGGCAGTCTCGATGCCGCACCCATTCTGGAAGTCGGGGATTTGCAGAAAGAGAGCTGATCAGCTTTCGGCAACTTCCACCATCGTCTCTTCGTCCGGTTTGTCCCACAGCAGGTGCCGGTCTTCGAGAACAATCAGGTTCTCGCGGCTGATCACCGTTCCACCCGTCTGATAGCCCAGCAACTCCTTTGGCGAGATTTCCGGATGGCGTGCCAGGACCATGGTCTCTTCGGACGAGAAATTGGTCATGCCGCGGGCAATTTCCTCCCCACGTTCATCATAGACGTGGATCACGTCGCCTTTCACATACTGCCCCTGAATGGACTTGATGTCTTCGTGCAGGACGTGTTCCGGACTGTCAGACAGGCTGTTGGCCAGTTCGTCCCGGATGACAATGCTGCCGGCGATCTGAAGGCGGTCTGTCAGCCAGGTTGCCCAGGCTGAAGCGGGCTTGGTGTGAGCCAGGCATTTCGTATGCGGGCGCTCATCATAAAGAACGGAAGACACCGGCGCTTCATGTTCCCCATTTGCGATCAGCGTTGTGCAGCCGGCATTCTGGGCCATGTTGGCAGCCTGCATCTTGGTGAGCATTCCGCCGCTGCCGAGACTGCTCGTGCCCTCGGTCACCGCGATATACTCGCTGACATCATGCACTTCCTCGACCAGTTTTGCGCCCGGCTCTTCAGGGTTCCGGTCATAAAGTCCGTCAATACAGGTCAGGATCACAAGATGATCCGCCTGGATCATCTGGGCGACCTTGGCGGCCAGACGGTCATTGTCACCGACACGGATTTCTTCGGTCGTGATCGAATCGTTCTCGTTCACGATCGGCAGGATACCGCCCTGCAGCAGGCGGTGTACCGTGTTCTTGGTGTTCAGGAAGCGCTTGCGTTCCTCCATGTCCTGGAGGGTGACGAGCACTTGTGCGATATCGAATCCGAATTCGTGCGCGACCTGCTTGTAGGCATTCAGCAATAGAGGCATGCCGCATGCGGCAGCGGCCTGCTTGTCCCGCAGGCCAGCGGTTTCCGGGGTCTCGTTCAACATGTTCAGGCCCAGCGCCACGGCGCCGGACGAACACAGGACGACCTCGTATCCATCATTCCGCAATTTGGTGATGTCTTCTAACAGCCGTTGCATGAATGCCCAGCGCGGTGTGAGAAGGTCCGGGTTGGCGAGCAGGCTCGATCCGATTTTCACGACGATGCGTTTCTTGGAAGGCAAATTGGGCTCCGGTGGTTGCTTAGGGGCGGACATAGTTAGGTTTGGGAAGGGATGCAAATATTTCGCTTACAAAATACCATGAGACAAACTGCAGCGACTCATTTCCTTTTCTCAAAAGCCCATGATGGAACAAAATGGGCGGCAATATGGCGAGGGTGGGAACCTTGTGCATCTGTAATGAATTATTTGAATTCTAAATAAATCCTATTATCTCGCGGACCGAACGGACAAAGGAACGAATGGGCATGAAAATACTTCTCGTCGGATGTGGTAAAATGGGTGGCGCGCTGCTGACCCAGTGGATGCGCGCAACATCGCACACCTACACCATCATCGACCCGTTCCTTGAGGCCCCCGTAGAGGGGGCACGGCTTTTCAAGGACATCAACGCGCTTGGAGACGAAAAGTTCGATTTGCTGATCGTCGCGATCAAACCGCAAATGATCGACGAGATTTTGCCTGCGTATCAGAGCGTCCTGTCAGAGACCGGTGCTGTCGCCTCCATCGCAGCGGGGTGTTCGGTAAAGCGGCTCCAATTGGCGCTGCCCGGATTCCCGGTCGTCCGGATCATGCCGAACCTGCCGTCCGCCATCGGTGCCGGAGTTGCCGGCCTGTATGCGAGCGCGGACGCGACCGATCACCACAAAGACACGGTCGAAGACCTCATGCAGGCCGCCGGTACGGCGGTATGGGTGGACGATGAGGACCAGATCGACCGAGTGACCGCAGTCGCAGGCAGCGGTCCGGGATACGTCTTCGAGATTGCGCGGGCATATATCGAGGCGGCGAAAGACCTCGGTTTCAGTGAAGACCAGGCCCGGGATCTTGTTCTGGGAACGCTGGACGGTACTGTGCGCATGATCCTTGAAACCGGGGAACCACCTGAAACCCTGCGAAACTCCGTGACCAGCAAAAACGGTACAACCGAAGCCGGACTGAAAGCCCTGAACGGAGAGGGCAAGTTGTCAGACTTGCTGAAAGCCACGACCGAGGCTGCCTACAAGCGCGCCATCGAGCTGCGCTAGGCACCTGAACACGAACCCAGAGGACTAGACTTGACCACATTGGATTCAAAACTGAACGCCTACATTTCCGGACTTGGCCAGAATGCCCGAGACGCGGCAAAGGCCCTGCTGACCGCGACGACGGAGCAGAAGAATGCAGCATTGCGCGCGTCAGCCGCGGCGCTCCGCGAGTCGAAGGCTGCGCTGCTGTCCGCCAACAAGGCGGATGTCGACAGCGTCGCGGACAGTCGTCCGGACTCTTTCATTGATCGCCTGCGTCTGAATGATGAGCGCGTGGAGGCCATGGCCGCGGCGCTCGAGCAGATCGCGGAGCTTCCCGACCCTGTCGGGCGGCTTCTATCGACGACCCAACGCCCGAACGGCCTGACCATTGAGCGCGTCGCCGTTCCGATCGGCGTGATCGGCATGATCTACGAGTCCCGGCCGAATGTTGGCGCAGATGCAAGCGCGCTCTGCCTGAAGTCCGGCAATGCCGTCATTCTGCGTGGCGGGTCCGAAAGCCGCCATTCCACACAGGAGATCGTGGCCTGCATGCAGAAGGGGCTTTCGGCGGCCGGGCTGCCCGAGGCGGCCGTCCAGACAGTCGAGACCACGGACCGGAACGCCGTGACCGCGCTCTTGCACGCGGTCGACTATGTGGACCTGGTCATCCCGCGGGGAGGACGGGGCCTTGTGGAGCTTGTCCGGGATGAGGCAAAGGTCCCGACGCTTCTCCATCTGGATGGCAATTGCCACAGCTATATCCATGCAGATGCGGACATTGAGAAATCGTTGGAAGTGGTACGCAATGCCAAGCTTCGGCGCACTGGTGTGTGCGGTGCAACGGAGAGCATTGTCGTCGATCGCGCCATCGCCGAAACCGTCATTCCGCGGCTTGTGGACGTCATGCAAGGATGCGAGCTTCGAGGTGACGCTGAGGCCTGCAAGATTGCACCGGGTCTGGCGCCGGCCAGCGATGACGACTGGTCGACCGAATATCTCGACACGATCGCATCGGTGAAAGTGGTCGACGGGCTCGAGGAAGCCATCGGCTTCGTCAGCCGCCATTCGTCCGGTCACACGGATGCCATTCTGACCGAGAACAGGGATGCAGCCCGCCGGTTCATGACCTCCATCGACAGCGCCGTCGTCATGCACAATGCGTCGACACAGTTTTCCGACGGCGGGGAATTCGGTATGGGCGCGGAAATCGGCATCGCGACCGGCAAGATGCATGCGCGTGGCCCGGTGGGGCTGGAGCAGCTGACCAGTTTCAAATATCTGGTACATGGAAACGGCCAGACCCGGCCCTAGAGACGCAGATATCCTGAGCGCGACCATGGGGGGCGCGCTTTTCCGTAATTCACGAGAACAGCGAGACCAATATGACAATCAGCGTTCCCGAAATGATTTCACTCGGGGCCTATTTCGTCCTGATGATGGCCATTGGACTGTATGCCTACCGGGAGTCCACGAGCGACGTTTCCGAGTACATGCTGGGCGGCCGCAACCTTCATCCCGCCGTCGGCGCCCTGTCTGCCGGCGCATCCGACATGAGCGGCTGGATGCTGATGGGCTTGCCAGGGGCCATTTATGTCAGCGGGTTTTCGGAGGCCTGGATTGCCGTTGGCCTGACCATCGGGGCGTACCTCAACTATCGGTTCGTTGCACCCCGCCTGCGGATCTACACAGAGATGGCGGATGATTCGATCACCATTCCGGACTTCTTCGAAAACCGCTTTCACGACACCAGTCATGCCCTGCGCACCATTTCCGCCCTGGTGATCATCGTATTCTTCACCGTCTATACATCGTCCGGCATCGTGGCGGGCGGGAAACTGTTCGAATCCGCCTTCGGCATGAACTACCAGCTTGGCCTGTTCGTCACGGCAGGGGTGGTGCTTGCCTATACCGTGATCGGCGGCTTTCTCGCGGTCAGCCTGACGGATTTTGTCCAGGGCTGCATCATGTTCATCGCGCTGATCCTCGTCCCCGTGATTGCCTTCTTTGTGGTGGGCGGCTGGAGCGGCATGGAAGCCGCCATCGCGCAGGCACCCGCACATGTGAACCCGAATTCGGGGGCAGTGGGCCCATCGCGGGAGCAATTCTTCGACATGTGGCCGGAAGGCATGACCGTGCTGGGTCTGATCTCTCTGCTCGCATGGGGGCTCGGCTATTTCGGCCAGCCTCACATCATTGTGCGCTTCATGGCGATCCGGTCGCTGAAGGACATCAAGACCGCCCGGGCGATCGGCATGAGCTGGATGATCGTAACGGTCATCGGAGCCGTCTTCGTCGGGGCCGTCGGTGTCGCCTATGTTCAGCAGAATGAACTCGGGGGACAGCTGACCGACGCAGAGGCCATCTTCATTTTGCTCTCGCAAATCATCTTCCATCCGCTGGTGGCCGGATTCCTGCTCGCGGCCATTCTGGCCGCCATCATGAGCACGATTTCTTCCCAGCTTCTGGTCTCGTCCAGTTCCATCACGGAAGATGTCTACAAGACCTTCTTCCGCCGGGAAGCGACGCAGTCGGAACTGGTGCTGATCGGGCGGATCGCAACCGTGGCGGTCTGTCTTGTCGCCATTGCGCTGGCCTTCAATCCGAACAGCAACATCCTGGATCTCGTGTCGAATGCCTGGGCCGGATTTGGTTCGGCCTTTGGCCCGATCATCCTGCTCAGCCTGTTCTGGCGTGGTCTGACCCGGGATGGAGCTCTCGCGGGCATGATTGTCGGTGCGATCACCGTTCTGGTCTGGCTTTACGTCCCGCTATTGCCGACCGAGGACGGCCCCGTTCCGCTGGAATCCCTGCTGTACGCAATGATCCCCGGCTTCTTCCTGTCGGGCGCTGCGGCCTGGCTGGTGAGCACGATAGGCCGTTCGGTGAAGCCGAAAGTGGCGGCCGGCTTCGACGACATGGCGGACACGATGAACAACGGGTCCTGACCCATCACCGCCCCTCCGTTCGGAGGGGCGGTGACACGCCCTACCTTCGGCGTTATGAAATGATAACGCAAACATTATCGAAGCGGTGACCGAAAGGCAGACAGCTTCGTGGAAGGAAACGGGGCATGATCGTGAGACAGTTTTTCAGGCGCTTCGCCATCCTCATCACCGCCATGGTGGCAGCTGGCAGCGTGCCGGCAGCCTTCGCGGAAGACGGGTATGAGCTGTGGCTGCGCTACGCGCCCCTAAGTGAACCGCCCAGATCCGCGCCTCGGCATGTCATGGCGGCCTGTTCGAATCCGTCCGACACATTGCGAGCCGCGCTGGACGAGATAGACCGGGCGACGGAAGCCATGCTTGGCGCCGGTTTGCCACGCACGGACACGCTCGAGGGCGGCACGCTGGTTCTGGCCAGTCCTGACTGTTCCGATGCGTTGACCGGTCTGCCGCTGCCGCCTGCGGCGAAAGTCGGAACGGAAGGTTTCGCCATCAGGGAGGTCCAGCATTCCGGACGTCAGGTCACACTGATCTCCGCCCAGTCGGACATCGGCGTCCTCTATGGCACATTCGACTATCTTCTCCGCATGGCGCGCGGCGAGGAACTCACCGGCGTGAACATCCTGTCGCGTCCGAAAACCAAACTGCGTCTCTTGAACCATTGGGACAATCTCGACCGGCATGTCGAGCGCGGCTATTCGGGGCAATCGATCTGGGACTGGCACAGGCTGCCGGGATATCTCGATCCAAGGTATACGGATTATGCCCGCGCGAATGCTTCCATTGGTATCAATGGCGTCTCCCTGACCAATGTGAATGCAGACGCGACCGTGCTGACGCCGCACTATCTGGAAAAGGTGGCGGCGTTGGCCGACGTCTTCCGGCCGTATGGTATCAAGGTCTACCTCACAGCGCGCTTCTCCGCGCCGATGGAACTGGACGGATTGCCGACGGCGGACCCGCGGGATCCTGCCGTTCGAGCCTGGTGGCAGGCCAAGGTGGACGAGATCTACACGTATGTGCCGGATTTTGGCGGTTTCCTTGTAAAGGCGAATTCCGAAGGTCAGCCAGGCCCACAGGATTATCGCCGCAGTCATGCGGAGGGCGCGAACATGCTGGCGCGGGCGCTTGCGCCCCATGACGGGAAGGTAATGTGGCGAGCCTTTGTCTACTCCGCAGAGGAACCGGAGGACCGAGTCAAGCAGGCCTATACCGAGTTTGTGCCGCTTGATGGACAGTTTGCCGACAATGTTCTCGTCCAGGTCAAGAACGGCCCGCTGGATTTTCAGCCGCGTGAACCCTTTCATCCCTTGTTTGGTGCGATGCCGGAAACGCCGCTGATGATGGAACTCCAGATCACCAAGGAATATCTGGGCTTTTCGACCCATCTGGCCTATCTGGGCACGCTTTGGGAAGAAGTCCTGTCGGCGGAAACCCATGCAGTCGACGAACGCGCGTCGGTGGCCTCTATCATTGATGGCACAGCGCATGGTTACGAGATCACCGGCATGGCGGGCGTTGCCAATATAGGCAGCGACCGCAACTGGTCGGGGTCGATCTTCGACCAGGCAAACTGGTACGCCTTCGGACGGTTGGCCTGGGATCCGGATGCTTCCGCAGAAGCGATTGCCCGCGACTGGACGGAATTGACGTTCAGCCGGGCCCCGGAAGTTGCGGACGCGATCACCCAGATGATGATGGGGTCGCGCGAAGCGGTGGTGAATTACATGACACCGCTCGGGCTGACCCACCTGATGGGCACTGGGCATCATTACGGTCCGGCGCCTTGGGTAGACGATCTCGGACGTGCGGACTGGACCCCTTACTACTATCACAAGGCCACGCAGGAAGCGGTCGGTTTTGACCGTACGGAGACCGGCTCGGGCGCAGTGGATCAGTATGCTGGCCCGGTTGCTCAGGAATGGGCGAGCCTCGACACGGTACCGGACGAATTGCTGCTCTGGTTCCACCGTGTCGGCTGGGATCATGAGTTGGACAACGGCAACACGCTCTGGCAGGAACTCGTGCGCCGCTATGATCTCGGCGTGTCTCAGGTCGCGGCGATGCAGGCAGTATGGGCATCCCTGGAGGACGAGATCGATGCAGACCGCTTCGAAGAAGTTTCAGCCTTTCTCGCCATCCAGTCCCGGGAAGCGGTCTGGTGGCGCGATGCCTCCATTGCCTATTGGCAGAGCGTGAACGGCATGCCTCTGCCGGAGGGGGCTGCCCCGCCCGCGCATGATCTTGCTTACTACAAGGCGCTCAGCTTTCCCAATGCGCCGGGGCAGGGAGAATAGGTCAGGTAGCGCCGGTGAGCCTGTTTGCAGACGCTGCAAACAGGTCGTCCAGGAATTCGCGGACCGCTCGAACACGGGTGGTGCCGTGCACATCTTCGTGGACGGCCAGCCAGAAGGCGCGTTCAATGCGCACCTGATCCGGCAGAACATGCACAAGGTTCGGATCGCCCGCCGCGATGAAATGCGGCAGCACCGCAAGCCCCGCGCCCTCACGCGCCATCTGCCATTGGGCCACGATGGACGGGCTGCAGAAGCGCGGCGTCAGGCCCGGGGCGATGTCTTCGTGATAGCGGAGCTGGCTGGAATAGATGAGATCGTCGACATAGCCGATCAGGTCGTGCTCGGCGAGGTCGCCGACCTGTCTGACCGGACGGGTGCGCGCAAGGTAATCCGGATGCGCGTACATCTGCAGGACATAGTCCGACAGTTTGCGCACTTTCACGCGCCCCGCTTTCGGGCGGGTCAGCATGATGGACATGTCGGCTTCGCGCTTCGGCACGCTGACAAAACCGGAGACCGCAATGATGTCGAGCCCGATATGCGGGTGGCGCGCCGCGAAGTCTGCCATCGCGGGCGCGATCAACAGGCTGCCCAGCCCTTCGGTGACGCCGAGGCGTACCCGTCCGGCGGCAAGCGGCCCATCCCGGTCTGACAGAGCGGCAATCTCGGACGCTGTATGTTCCAGCCCCTCCACCTTGTCGGCGACGCTCTGGCCCAACGGCGTCAGCACATGGCCTTTCGGCGTGCGTTCGAACAGTTCCAGCCCAAGGTCCGTTTCCAGCCGCCGCAGTCGTCGGCTGATCGTTGTGGGGTCCAAGCCGGTTCGCGTGGAGACATCCGCCAGGCGCGGGTGACGGCTGACGTCAAGCAACAGCCGGAGATCGTCCCAGTTCATGAATTTCCACCTGCGAAAATGCAGTCATTGGCTGCGATATTGTCCATTTACCGGGAATTATACGCAAGATAGGGTCGCGTCAAAATCAAAGGGAGTTCCACATGCGCGAAGTGCATCACTTCATTGGCGGCAAAACCGTCACGGGCACATCCGGCCGGTTTGGCGACATCTACAATCCGAATACGGGCGAGGTGCAGGCGCGCGTTGCCCTCGCCACCGAAGCCGAGCTCGCCGCCGCTGTGGCAAACGCGTCAGAGGCGTTCCCGGCCTGGGCCGCGACCAACCCCCAGCGCCGTGCGCGGGTCATGTTCGAATTCAAGCGTCTGCTGGAAGCGAACATGGACGAGCTGGCCGAGCTGCTTTCGTCAGAGCATGGCAAGGTCGTCGCCGACTCGCGCGGCGACGTGCAGCGCGGCATCGATGTGGTCGAGTTCGCCTGCGGCATCCCGCATCTTCAGAAGGGCGAATATACAGAGGGCGCAGGCCCCGGCATTGATGTCTATTCCATGCGCCAGCCGCTCGGTGTCGTCGCTGGCATCACACCGTTCAACTTCCCAGCCATGATCCCCTGCTGGATGGCCGCTGTGGCGATTGCCTGCGGCAATACCTTCATCCTGAAACCGTCCGAAAAGGACCCGTCCGTGCCGATGCGCCTCGGGGAGCTGTTCCTTGAGGCCGGCGCGCCCGAGGGCGTTCTGAATGTGGTCAATGGCGACAAGGTGGCTGTCGACGCCATTCTCACCCATCCGGAGATCAAGGCGGTCAGCTTTGTCGGGTCGTCCGATATCGCACAATATGTCTATGCCACCGGCACGGCGCACGGGAAGCGCGTTCAGGCCATGGGCGGGGCGAAGAACCATGGCATCATCCTGCCGGATGCGAACATGGAGCAGGCGGTCAAAGATATCGTCGGCGCGGCCTATGGCTCGGCGGGCGAGCGCTGCATGGCGCTGCCGGTGGCCGTGACGGTCGGCAAGAAGACAGGCGACGAATTTGTCGAGCGCATGATGGATGCAGCGCGCAGCCTGAAGGTCGGCGTCTCGACTGACCCGGATGCGCATTACGGCCCGGTGGTCTCTGCGGCGCACAAGGCGAAAGTGGAGAGCTACATCCAGATGGGCGTCGACGAAGGTGCCGATCTCGTCCTGGACGGCCGTGGCCTGAAGCTGCAGGGCAACGAGAATGGCTATTTCATCGGGCCGAACCTGTTCGACAATGTGAAGCCGACGATGCAGTCCTACAAGGAAGAGATCTTCGGACCGGTGCTGCAGGTTGTGCGTGCGGAAAGTCTTGAAGAGGCGGTCGCCCTGCCGAGCAATCACCAATACGGAAACGGCGTTGCGATCTTTACCTCAAATGGCCGCGCGGCGCGTGAGTTTGCGGCGCAGGTGAATGTCGGCATGGTCGGCGTCAACGTGCCGATCCCGGTGCCGGTCTCCTATCACACCTTCGGCGGCTGGAAGCGCTCGGCCTTCGGCGATACGAACCAGCATGGCCCGGAAGGCGTGCGGTTCTGGACGAAAATCAAGACGATCACTCAGCGCTGGCCGGAAGGCGACATCGGCGATCAGGCCTTTATCATTCCAACGATGGGGTAGGATATGAAATACGACGATGCCGCCTGGCACTATGGTGGAGACTTTCCGAAAGACCTACCACCGGAGGCTGCGGCAACTCACATCGGAATGTTTGTGGTTTGGTGCTGGCTGAACGGAATGGCCGGAGCCGGAATTCTGGAAGATACCCCTGATATCAAGCACCGTGCCGCATTACGAACTGCCGGGCCCGGTACGCTGTTTCTCGAATTGTGCGATGGGAAGTTCATTGAGGATGATCTGAATGACGAAGGTAATGCCTTCGCTCGCGACTACTACGATCATGAGTCAATAGGCTATCGCCACAAGTACTTCACTGACCTTGAGAATCTGGCGCCACGAAGCATCGCAAGTATCTATCATCTCCCTGATTCATGGAGCACCTTTGATGAAGTCAGCAAAGTGTTGGAGAAGCGCTTTAAGAGCTGGCGAAAGAGTCGCGAAACCCGGAAATGAATTCTATCTGGACAATCTGATATGACCTACAACACCATCACTTTCGAACATTCCGACCGCATTGCGCTGGTCACGATCAACCGGCCGGACAGCCTGAATGCACTGAATCAGAAAGTCATGGGCGAGGTTGCGCATGTCTTTTCAGAGATCGACCGCAACAAGGACATTGCCGTCAGCGTGCTGACCGGCGAGGGCCGGGCCTTCGCCGCCGGGGCCGACATCAAGGAGATGCAGCCGCAGAGCTTTTCCGACATGTATGTCGACGATTTCTTCGGCCTGTGGGACCGGTTCGCGGCCTGCCGCAAGCCGGTGATCGCGGCGGTGAACGGCTTTGCCCTCGGCGGCGGCTGTGAGCTCGCCATGATGTGCGACATGATCATCGCGTCCGACAAGGCCAAGTTTGGCCAGCCGGAAATCAAGCTGGGCGTGACGCCGGGCATGGGCGGCTCGATCCGCCTGACCAAAGCCGTCGGCAAGGCAAAGGCCATGGACATGGTCCTGACCGGCCGCATGATCGACGCCGCAGAGGCCGACCGGATCGGGCTTGTTTCCCGCGTCGTCGAGCATGACGCGTTGATGGACACGGCGATGGGGGCTGCGAAGGAAATCGCAGGCTTCTCCATTCCGTCCATCATGGCGGCCAAGGAGATGGTTGGGCGCGCTCTGGAGGTCTCCACCGCGGAAGGCGTGAAATTCGAGCGGCGCCTGTTCCAGGGCCTGTTCGGCACCGCCGACCAGAAGGAAGGCATGAGCGCCTTCGTCGAAAAGCGCGCGGCTGAGTTCAAGGACAAATAGGCCCGCACCGGAGCGCACATCACACCGTGCCGCAAGAGCACGGGGACAAGGGAGTACAACATGACGAAGATCGCATTCATTGGCCTGGGCAATATGGGCTCGGGTATGTGCGCCAATCTCTGCAAGGCGGGGCACGATGTTCGGGCTTTTGACCTGAATGCGGACGCTGTGAAGGTCGCTGAATCCAATGGCGCACAAGCCGCGGCGACGATTGCAGAGGCTGTCAGTGATGCCGACGTGATCGTGTCGATGTTGCCAGCGGGCAAGCATGTCCTGTCGGTCTATTTCGGAGAGGATGGCGTCGCTGCGCATGCCGCGCCCGGCGCGCTGTTCCTCGACTGCTCTACCATTGCGGTGGAAGACGCGCGCGAAGCCGCGTCAAAGGCCGAGACGGCAGGTTTTCTGATGGCGGATGCGCCCGTCTCAGGTGGGACAGCGGCGGCAGATGCCGGCACATTGACCTTCATGGTCGGCGGGCCGAATGAGGCCTTTGCGAAGGCAAAGCCGATCCTGGATGCGATGGGCAAGAACATCTTTCATGCCGGCGCCAGCGGGAACGGGCAGGTTGCCAAGATCGCCAACAACATGCTGCTCGGCATTTCCATGATCGGCACGTGCGAGGCATTCAATCTGGCGGAAAAGCTGGGTCTCGACGCGCAGACTTTTTATGATATTTCCTCCACCGCCTCCGGCCAGTGCTGGAGCATGACGAGCTATTGCCCCGCGCCGGGCCCGGTTCCGACCGCTCCGTCAAACAGGGACTACCAGCCCGGGTTCGCGGTGGCGATGATGCTGAAGGATCTGCACCTGGCCGCCGGCGCCGCAAAGACCGCCGGCGCGCAGGTCACGCTGGGCGAGATGGCAGAGAAGATCTATGCCGACCTCGATGCCCGGGGTCATGGCGGGCTCGATTTCTCCGGCGTCATGAAAGACCTGAAGCAGGAGCTAGGCTGAGCCAAGCGACCGGATGAAATCACGGATCGCGTCCAGCGATTGCGGTTCGTCCAGGAAAGGCGTGTGGCCCCGTCCCGGGACGGTGAGCAATGCGCTGCCCTTGTGCCGGCGTTGCATGCGCCGTGCGGTCTTGTCGGTCAGGATGTCTGACGTCTCGCCCCGGATGATCAGGAGCGGTATGGATTTCATCGCGGCGAATACGCGCCACATCGCGAAATTCACACGCCATCCGGGTGTTGTGCTGCCCATGCCCTGCACAATGACGGGATCATAATCGAACACGATCTTTCCATCGGCCCGCTCGACGCAGGTGCGCCGTGCAAAGGCCATCCAGTCCTCCTCCCCATATTCCGGATAGACACTTGCCTGTGTCTGTCCGATCGCCGCCGCGGCGTCCCCCCAGCTGTCGAAAATTTCGTTGCCCCCGGCATAGCCGGCGATGCGTTTCAGGCCAGCCGGATTCACTTCCGGCCCGACATCATTCATCACGATGCCGCGTATCTTTTCGGGAAAGGCCTTGGCCATCAGCATCGCCATCAGTCCGCCCATGGACGTACCGATCAGGATCACCTTGTCCAGTTTCAGGTGGGCCATGAGCGCAGCCATGTCCTGCGCGTAGAGCGGAGGCTGGTATGTGGCGCCGCCCGGGTCGCGGTCCGATTTCCCGCGCCCCCGCACATCCACGGAAATGAAGCGCGCTTCAAGGTGGAGCCCTTCCATCATCGGCTCGAAATCCTTGTGGTTCCGGGTCAGCCCGTGCATGCACAGAATAACCGTGTCACTGTCTTTCGGGCCATAGTCGGCGGCGTAGAGCGTCAGCCCGTCATGGGCGGTGTAGAAGACATCGCGCTTTTCCATTTTGCCGCCTAGACCAGTTTGGCGGCGCGTTCGGCGTCGCGGCTGTAATAGCGTCCCGACAGGACGAGGAACAGGATGCTGGCGGCGTTCAGCAGCAGGATGATTTCCAGCGCTGATTTTAGCGGCGTGGCCGAACCGGCATCAGAGAATTGCACGCTCAGCCAGCCCGCAAAGGTCGGCCCGCCGCCGATGCCGATCAGGGTCAGGCAAAGCAGCATGAAGGCCGACGCAAAGGAGCGCATGCGCAGTCCGACCAGTTCCTGCGACGCAGTGTACGCAACGCTGGCATAGATCAGGCCGACGAAACTCGGAACGATATTCCAGGCATAGGCCAGCAGGATGCTGTCCGCCTGCAGGAACAGCCAGGCGAAAGGCAGGGCCAGCGCGCCACATGCGGCGATGGTCCAGGGACGCCAGGCCAGATTCCGCGATGAAAGCCGGTCGCAGATCCTGCCGACCACTACCGCGCCAATACCGCCCACGCCGCCGATCAACAGGCCGAGCGGAATGGAAACATCGCCGGGCCCGACATCGAAGGTGCGCTGCAGGTGGCTGGAGGTGAAGACGAGGAAGGCGTTGGCGGAAATGCAGATCAGGCAGCATCCGGCGAGCAGGAGCAGGAAGGAAGTCTGCCCCGAGATGAATTTCAGCGTTTCGCCAATCGAGGGGGCCTCACCATCATCCACCCGTTGCTCGATGGCACCGCGCTTCGGTTCCTTCAGGGTAAACCGCACCAGAAGAGCCAGAAGGAGGCCGGGAATGCCTGCCACGAAAAATGCCGCCCGCCAGCCCAGCGCTTCGTACACCAGTCCGCCCAGCATGAACCCGCCGAGAATGCCGAAGCCAATTCCGGTCGTGTAGATGCCAAGCGCCGTGGCGCGCTCATGCGGGGCGTAGAGGTCGGAAATGATCGACGTGGCCGGCGGCGTGCCCCCGGCCTCGCCAACGCCAACCCCCATGCGGGCGATCAGCAGGTGCCAGAAATTCTGTGCCAGGCCGGAAATCGCCGTCATGCCGGACCAGACCGCAAGCGACAGGGAGATGATCGTCCTGCGATTGCCGCGATCTGCCCACATGGCCATGGGAATGCCGAGTGTTGCGTAGAAGGCCGCGAATGCAAGACCGGTCAACAGACCAAGTTGGGCGTCGTCCAGTCCGAGGTCTGCCTTGATCGGCTCCAGCAGGATGACGAGGACCTGCCGGTCGATATGGTTGAAGGTATAGACCAGCGTCAGCAGTGCCAGCACATAGGCGCGTGATGCATTGCGAGAGGTCTGGGAGGGGGCGGCCGCAGTCTGTGTCATGAGCATCCTTCAGGGCGCGGCGAAACGCACGCAACAGTTTGCAATGTCCTCGGGAGGGACGGGCCGGCGATCCACGGAGGAACAGGTCGCCGGCCCGCTCGATTGATCAGAAGTCAACCGAGATTGAGGCCGTGAGCGTGCGCGGCGGGCCGTAGAAGGCCGAATACGCACTGTCGAAACCAAGCTGGCTCGGCGTGACGAAATTATAGGCTGCGACGCGATATTCCTCGTCCGTCAGATTGCGGCCGTGGATACCGAAGCGCAGGTGTTCGGACGGGGAGGTCCACACAAGGCTCAAATCCAGCAGCGTGTAGGAGTCCGGGTCCAGCGCGGGTCCGCCATTCGGGAACAGGACATTCGTCCCCGGCGCAAAGCCTTCGTTCGGAATGTTGAACAGATAGTATTCGTCCCGGTATGAGGCAGAGCCGGTGATCGAAATCTCACCGAATTCCGGACCGAAGTCCCGCGTATAGTTGAGGGACACCTGACCCTGCCACTCTGGCGTGTTCTGCGTTACGAACTGGTCGGCGATGTTGGTGCCGGCCGAGAGGATTTCCTGAATTTCGGCATCAATGTAGCCGAGATTGCCCATCAGGGTGAATTCGTCATTGATGAACCAGGTGCCTTCAAGTTCGAGGCCGGTATATTCCGATGAACCGGCATTGAAGACCGAGGAGACGAAGGTGTCATTGACGCCGTCATTGTCAGAGTCTGCCCCGCTCTGCACGGTGATCTGCTGGTCTGTGTATTCGGCGAAGAAGACAGCGGTGTTCAGTAGAAGATGGTCTTCGAAGAAGCTGCCTTTCACGCCGATTTCGTAGCTGTCGACCTTTTCCGGTCCGAAGCCTTCCTCGGACAGTCCAAGCGGATCGAGGTCTGCCCGGGCGCGCGGATCGAAGCCGCCTGCCTTGAAGCCCTGCGCATAGGTTGCGTAGAGGTTCAGGTCGTCGGTCGGCTTGTAGGACACCGATACGCGCGGCGTGAATTCCTCATCCTCGCGGTTCAGGCCGACATAGCCGGTCTGTGTCGTGAAGAAGATGGACGTCGTATTGGTTGGATCGAATGAGCCAGAGCCCAGTCCCAGCCACAATTCCCGTGTCACGTCTGCAGTTGTCTCGTCCTTGGTGAAGCGGCCGCCGAGGGACACGCTCCACTGATCGGTGACGTCATAGGTGAAGTCGCCATAGACGGAGAAGTTTTCCTTGTCCTGCTTGCCGGCCTGGTAGACCGTCAGGCCCAGCGCGCTGAGCAACAGGTCGAATGCGCCGTCTGCGCTGCCGTCCAGATAGTAGATGCCGGCCACACCCGACAGGCGATCCCCATTGTAGAGCAGCTGGAATTCCTGGCTGAACTGGTCATCATTGTAATAGGCGGGGACATCAAAGTCCGGATTGGGCAGGGCGTCGAAATCGATCGGCGTGACCGTGGCACCTTCGCGATAGGCGGTGATCGATTTCAGCGTGATGTCGTTGTTGACGTCCCATTCGCCGGTCAGGGAGTAGCCTTCGGTCTCGACGGAATTGTTGTCGCCGAGGCCGGCGCGCGTGTCGTAGACATTGTCCGTCACCGGCAAGGTTCCGTCACCGCTCGGGATCAGGCGATGGCCGTGCTTGGCATTGGAATCGTCTTCCGACTTGTCATAGGAGAAGCGGAAGAAGAGCGAGTCCGTCGGCGACCATTCGGCGCTCGCGCGATAGGCCAGGACGTCCTTGTCGTAATGGTCGGCCCCGGTGAACAGGTTCTCGCCATAGCCGTCACGCTGATAGCTGGCGATGGCACCGCCAACCTTGAACGTGTCGCTCAGCGGCACCGAGCCGGACACGATCGTGTCGAACTGGCCGTAGGACCCGAAATTGACCTTGGCTTTCAGATCCGGCTCGTCATCCATCTTGGCGGTGACGTATTTGATGGCGCCGCCAATCGTGTTGCGGCCATAGAGCGTGCCTTGCGGTCCGCGCAGGACTTCGATCCGGTCGATATCGAAGATGTCGAGGATCGCGCCTTGTGGACGGGCGATATAGACATCGTCGACATACAGGCCGACACCGGGCTCGAAGCCCCAGAGTGGGTCCTGCTGGCCGACGCCGCGGATGAAGGCGATCAGGGTGGAATTGGAACCGCGGGCAACTTCGATCGTCGCATTCGGCGTCGAGCGCTGGATGGAGGTGATGTCGACCGCGCCGGTGGCTTCCAGTTGCTCGCCTGAGAAGGCCGAGACGGAAAGCGGCACATCGATCAGGTCTTCCTCGCGGCGCTGCGCCGTGACGGTGACGCGACCGAGCGTCCGGGCTTCTTCCTCGTCATCAGCCGCTTCCTGTGCGTGCACGGCATACTGGCCTGCGGTCAGCGCAAGCGCCGACACAAGACCGAATCTCAGCGTATTGATTTTCTGGTATCCCAATTTTTCCTCCCGAGGATTCTCTGTATTTGACGGGAGTTTTCCAGAAACCGCACATGACGGCGATGACATGTCGGCTCAGCCGGAGTGAACATTTTCGCTCAATTCGGTCAGGCTTGTGCGGTTTCGAGAGAGGATTTTGCATAGGCCGCGGGCGAGACGCCGCGCATTTTCTTGAACGCCCGATTGAAGGCCCGGACGTCGGAATAGCCCAGGGATTCCGAAACCTGGGACACGCTGGTGCCCTGGGCCAGCATCAGGCCGGCGCGTTCCGCGCGGCTCTCCTGCAGGATGTCGCGGAAGCTTGTACCTTCCTCGCTCAGGCGGCGGCGCAGCGTGGCGACACTTATCCCCATCCGGTCTGCGACGGCCTGCTGGGTTTCCAGCCCGTCCGAAATCAGGTCCGCCGTGCGCACGGCATAGGGGCGGGCGTCCGGGGAGGGGATGACCGAATCCAGGTGGCGGATGACCCGAGCAAAGATGCCGTCGGCGGTGAGGTCCACATCCGGGGCCGCAGCGATCGTCTCGCAGGCGATGTCGATGTCATAGATGAGCTCATAGGCGGCATGGCCATAGCCGATGGGCACCCGCCAGAACCGGAGTTGTCCCGTGCCGGAATCATGCCGCTGACGCAACAGGCTGACCCGCTTCAGGGCCCGCCCGGCCGCCCCGCCTGTCAGGCTGTCGAGCAGGGCGTGGGTCTTGATCAGCAAGGCGTCGCCGACAAAATGCGTCAGGGCGCGGTCGTCGCGAAACCGGTAGGGGAAGGTGGAATCGTCCACGACCAGGGCCAGCGAACTGTCGGTCTGGCGGACATAATTGTAGCGCCCGCCATGCATCATGTTGAAATGCGAGGCCAGGCTGCGGATGGCATCCTGAAGTGTGGCGGCCGCCTGGATCTGCGTAACGACGAAAGTGCCGGTCTGGTAGAGCAGCTTGCGCTCGGAGAGCTGGGCGGTGAGATCGTCGAAGGAGCGGGCAATTTCCCGCTGGATGCGATAATAGTCGACGAGGTCGATTTCCGTGTCCGGCGCATCGCTGCGGCGAGCCGGATCTATGCCGAGCCGGTGCAGCAGCCCGTCGACATCCACGCCGGATGTGCCGGCCCATGACAGGATCGGTTCGATCTGCTGGAGTTCAAAACTGGCCCGGTCCGGAGAGTGCGACATGCCGACCTTATAGCAGACATCAGTATTGAAAACGTATCCTGATTTCCAAGGATGTTTTCGGATATGGCCTGACGGCAACAGGTCTAGCGGTAATAGCCGCACAATGTGTCGACCAGCTCCCGGCCGATTCCGCCGGCGCAGCGATAAAAGATCGTCTGCGCGTCCCGGCGGCTTTCCACCAGACCGGCGGCGCGCAGCTTGGCCAAATGCTGGGACACGGCCGAATGGGACTGGCCGGTCATCTCGGCCAGCTGATGCACAGGATATTCCCCATCGCTGAGGGCACACATGATCTTCAGCCGGGTCTCGCTGGACATGGCTTTCAGCACTTCCGAGGCCTCGTGAATGCGCGCCGACATCAGGTCGAAGGCATCCTTGGTGCGGGGCTTGGGCTGGGCAGTCATGTCTGTTTACTCGTTTTGCTTCATGGGCGCCGGGCGACGGCGTATCTGCGTATATAAGCATTAAAAGGTTACGAAACAGGGTTTCACCTGTATCTCGTCAGCCTGAATCGGCAAGAACTGCCGGAGATTCAGGGGTTTCGCTGAACTTCAAATCTTGCCGGAATCTGTGCAAGGCTTTATGCGCCCCCTATATGCGTTTCGGCGGCGCAACGGACCGCCCTGATTTGGAGACCGCATGTCGAAGGAAGAACTGATCGAATTCGAAGGCACAGTTGTCGAACTGCTGCCGAACGCGACGTTCCGCGTCAAACTCGAGAACGACCACGAGATCATTGCCCATACGGCTGGCAAGATGCGCAAGAACCGCATCCGCGTGCTGACCGGAGACAAGGTGATGGTCGAGATGACCCCCTATGACCTGACCAAGGGTCGTATCACGTACCGCTTCAAGTAACAGATATGGCGTCCTCAGGGCCTGTCCCCCTGATCCTCGCCAGTGCGAGTCCCCGGCGGCGAGACCTGCTCGCCCAGATCGGGATAGTGCCGGACGCGATCTGCCCCACCGACATCGACGAAACCCGTCACCGGGACGAGTCGCCCCGTGCGCTGGCCGAACGGCTGGCGCGGGAGAAGGCGGCGGCGTGTCCGGAAGCAGGCTTTGTGCTGGCCGCCGACACGGTGGTGGCGCTGGGCCAGCGCAATCTGGAAAAGGCGGCCGATGCCGAAGAGGCCGAGGCCTTCCTGCGGCTTCTCTCTGGCCGGGCCCATCAGTGCATCACCGGCATCGCCGTAAAGGCGCCCGATGGCCGGGTGAACAGCCGCACCGTGATGGCGCGTGTGAAGATGAAACGCCTGACCGATCAGGAAATCGCCGCCTACATTGCCAGCGGGGAATGGCGCGGCAAGGCGGGCGGCTATGGCATCCAGGGCATGGCCGGGGCCTTCATCACTCATATCAGCGGCAGCTACACCACCATTGTCGGCCTGCCGCTGTATGAGACCAAATCCCTGCTTGAAGGCCTGGGCTGGCGGGCGTCCTGACGCCTGCGCCGGTCAGGCCCGTTCCCAACTGGTGATGGCCAGCAGGCTGAGCGCGACGACGCCGCCCACCATCAGCCAGATCGGGTCCGCACTTGTCACGAGGCTGGCGTCCTGGCGTGCATCCGAGACGGTGCGGGTGACCAACTGGTCAAGCCCGGTCCAGTTGGACAACAGGCCCGGCAACTGCACGGCGGCCAGGCCTGCGCCCGCCACGCCGACCGCGCCGAGCAAGAGGCGGCGGAACAGGCTTTTTCGGCGGATGCCGGTCATCACGTCCTTCACAAAGGGTGCGGGATCCATCTTGCGGTCTTCCGCTGCGAAGAGATCGGTCAGGTCAGTATATGTCTCCTGGTCTCGCATCATTTCACTCCATCACGCCACATGGCTGCTTTCAAGGTGTTTGCGAAGCGCCGCCACGCCCCGCGTCACATGGGATTTGATTGTGCCAAGCGGCCAGCCGGTTGCCTCGGCCGCTTCGCGGTGGGACAGGCCGGACGCCACACAGAGCACGACGCAGACCCGCTGGGCCTCTGACAGCTTGTCCAGCGCGCGGCTCAGATCCATCTGGTCGCCTACATCATCCGACTGGCTGCGTTCAAACGGGATGATCTCGGCCGTTTCATCGAACTCGATCTCGATCTTCTGCTTGCGGCGGGCTTGCAGGTATTCCCGCCAGCAGATCGTGCAGATCCAGGCCGAGAAGGTGCCGCCGGCATAGGAGCCGATCTTTTGCCAGGCCTTCAGGAAGGTGGCCTGGGCAATGTCGTCTCCGTCACTGGCCGAGCCGGTCAGGCGGCGGGCCATGCCGCGCACGCGGGCCTGATGGCGCCGCACGAGTTCGGCAAAGTCTGCCTCATGACCTCGTGCAGCACGTGCGGCCAGGTCCGGATCGCTGCGCATGTCGCGCCCTCCCTCGGCAACCAGTCTCAGCTCAGCCCTTCTGCTCACGGCGACCCGCTGCCCACAGGCCAAGATAGGCCAGACCGATGAACACAGGGAAGGAGGCGACACCGATCATCGGTTTCACCGCTTCGCCTTCTTCCATGCCGACCATGAGGCCAAGAAAGCCGAAGGCGACCCCTACGGCCAGGAACAGCACGCCGCGGCGCAGGTCTGCGCGAATCGGGTCCGTGATCAGGGCGAGCTTCTCCATCGCTTCACCGGTCAGGTCCTGACCCTTGTCGACGGCGTGGCGCACAGTTTCATGCAGGGTCAGGCGTTTCTTGAAATTATAGTGGCTGACCAGCCAGACGATGCCGGCAATGGATCCGAAAAACGCGATCGGGACGATGATGTCTTCACTCATGAGAGGGCTCCTTCAAGCTAGATGAGGCGGCGGTTTTCTGCGCCTTTGATGGGTAGATGCGGGAAGAAGCGCGTTTGGATGCAGGGGGATGGCATTTTTCTTTCTGCCGCCTCTGCTTGCCCCGGGCAGGCCCGGCGGCTAAGCGCGGAGCCATGGTAAAGCTGAGATCGAAGAAGAACCGCAAGCTACATGTCGCGCCGGACCTGTCGACCCCGCAGGGCCGTTCCCGTGCGCGCCGTGAGCTGGTCTGGGGCGATCACGGGTTCCTGCGCAAGATGTTCTCGAACCTGCATCAGATTTCCCCGGAAATGTGGCGTGCCAATCAGCCATCCCCGAAGAAAGTGGTCGAATATGCCGAAACGCTCGGCATCCGCACGATCCTCAACCTGCGCGGCACCAGCACCAAGGGCTATTACCTTCTGGAAAAGGAAGCCTGCGAGAAGGCCGGAATCACGCTGGTGGACTTCCAGGTGTTTTCCCGCGACACGCCGACGAAAGAGGCGCTGTTTGCCGCCAAGGAATTGTTCGACACGATTGAGTATCCGGCGCTGATGCACTGCAAATCCGGTGCGGACCGCGCAGGGCTGATGTCTGTCCTCTACAAATTGCTGCGCGAGAAGGTGCCTTATGAAGAGGCCATCGAGCAATTGTCGTTGAAATACCTGCATGTGAAACATGGCAAGACCGGTATGCTGGACGCCTTTTTCCAGGCCTATGCCGACTATAATTCAGGCCGCGCCCCGTCGGATTGGAAACCCTTCCTGGACTGGGTGGACGAGGATTATGACCGGCTGCAGGTGAAGGAAGATTTCCTGCGCGATTTCGGAAAAGGCATCCAGGTCGACAAGATCCTGCAACGGGAATAGGCGCTTCCCTGTTGGTTAATTTCATGCTTGGCTGGCCGCCAGAAGATACCGGAGCTGCCAGAATGCGCGTCCTGATCCTGTCCGGCCTGTCGATGGCGCTGCTGTCTGCCTGTGGCCAGAAATCCGACCGTGACGTGCTGACGGAGGCCTGTATCGCCGAGGGCGAAGGCCCGCAGACCTGTGCCTGCATCACGCAGGCGATGGAAGACTCCCTCAGTCCGCGCCTGTTCCAGCGCACCGCCGCCGCCGTCGGGCGCGAGCAGCGCGATGTCGAGGATTTCGTGGAATCGCTCAGCATGGGGGAGAAGCTGGAGTTCGCTTCGGCACTGACGGCAATGGTGTCGTGCGATCTGACAGAACAGGTCGACCAATGACCCGGCGCTGTCGCAAAACAGACTTTGCCCGGTCACGCGAATTTCGTTTCTCACGTGTAATCGGGTGACGGACGGCGGCAATCCGCATAGAAATGGCTTTGAGTTTAGGAAGGGGATCCCATGAAGTTCTTTATCATCAACAGCTTCCGCACGATGGTCTACGTGGCCTATATCGCGATCATTGTGGCCGGCATCGCGCTGGGCCTGTACAATCGGGGTGAGTTCACGGGCGAACTTGCCAATCTCAGCGGAACCATGGCCCAGGTGGCCGACTTCGTCGTCTTTACGGTGGGCGGCTGGATCGCGGCCAGCCTTGTCTGCGGCCTGATCGTGACGCTGCTGGACATTCGCGACGACATCAATGACCGCCTGCCGGACGCGCGCCGCGACGACTGAGCGGTCTGACGGGGGAAAGACAGGTTTCCGGGGGCTGCCGAATCGTTCGGCGGCCCTTTTTTCTGAGAGGGGGAGGAGTTCATCATGACATCTCTTGAAGTGGCCGGCGTCTATGTGGCCGTGAACATGCTGTTGCTGATCTATCTGGCGTTTCGGGTTGTGTCCGTACGCCAGAGCGCGCGGATATCGATCGGGACCGGCGGCAATGAGCAGCTGGAAGTGCGCACCCGGGTCCATGGCAATGCGGCCGAGTACATTCCGGCCATGCTGGTCGGGCTGGTCGTGCTGGCGCTCATGGGCCTGCCGGGCTGGGCCATTCATGTCGGGGGCGGCGCGTTCACGCTGGGCCGGGTGATGCACATGGTCGGCATGAGCGGCAACATCCTGCCGCTGCGCGCGGGCGGGATCCTGCTGAGCTGGATTTCCATGATCCTGGTGGCCGGGGCGATCCTGTTCCACGCCTTTGCCTGAACTGAATTGTTGCGCCCGGCGAGCGCAGAGGCCATCTAGCCGGAATGGCTGATTTTACGACACCGCCGGCCGATTTGCTCGCCGGATTGCTGGACCATTGCCGCAAGGCAGGGGCCGATGCTGCAGACGCCCGGATCGGCGTCAGTGAAGGCGTCAGCGTGGCCGTTCGCGACGGCGCGCTGGAAAGCATTGAACGCGAGGAGGGCCGCTCGGTGGCGCTGCGCTGCCTGTATGGCAAGCGCCAGGCCCATGTCTCCGGCGCGGACCTGTCTCCGGACGGGCTGAAGGCGCTGGCCGAACGCTGTGTGGCGATGGCCAAGGCGGTGCCGGAAGACAAGTATTGCGGCCTGCCGGATGCCAGCGCGCTGGCCACGGGCGATCTCGACATGGACCTGACGGGCGAGCCGGAAATCCCGGCCGAGACCCTGGAATCGGAGGCGCTGGCCGCCGAGGCCGCCGCGCTCGGCATTCCCGGCATCAAGACGGTGGCCGGATGCGGGGCATCCTGGAACCGCTCCACGCGATGGGTTGCGGCCAGCAATGGCTTTTCCGCCTTCAAGACCGGCACATCCACCAGCCTCGGCCTGGCCGCCGTGGCCGAAAAGGATGGCCATATGGAGCGCGACTATGACAGCTGGTCTGTCCGCTTCACGAAAGACCGGCCAAGCGCGGCCGAGATCGGCATCACCGCCGGGGAGCGGACCGTGTCCCGTCTCGGGGCCCGCAAGCTGAAGACCCAGAAGGCGGCTGTCCTGTATGACCGCCGCGTCTCCTCCGGCCTGCTCGGCGCCTTTCTGAGCGCGATTTCCGGTCCGTCGGTGGCGCGGGGCGTGAGTTTCCTGAAGGACCGGATGGGCGAGCAGGTGTTCGCGGACGGCATTCACATCATCGATGATCCGTTCCGCCCGATGGGCATGGGGTCGCGCAGCCATGATGGCGAGGGCCTGCCGGTGCGTGAAACGCATCTGATCGAGGATGGCCGGCTGACCAGCTGGTTGCTGAACTCGTCCTCGGCCCGCCAGCTGGGGCTCGAGCCGAACGGTTTCTCGGCGCTGGGTTTCGGAGACCCGCCGGGCGTCACCACGTCGAACCTCTATCTGAAGGCTGGCGCGAAAACCCCGGCCGAACTGGTGCGGGATGCAGGCAAGGGGCTTTTGGTGACCGACATGTTCGGCCCGTCGATCAATCCCAATACGGGCGACTATTCCGTTGGCGTGTCCGGTTTCTGGTTCGAGGATGGCGAGATTGCCTATCCGGTGTCGGAAGTGACCATTGCCGGCGATCTGCCCTCCATGTTCGCACGGTTGATCCCGGCCTCTGACCTCGAATTCCGGGGCACGCGGGATGCACCCAGCATCCTGATCGAGGATATGAGCCTTGCGGGCAGCTGACCGCACCCTGTCTGAAGACATGAACCTCCTGCGCGCGCTTGCGCAGGAAGCGGGCAAGCTGGCCCTGTCCTTCAAGCTGGGCGGCCAGTCCGCCGAGACCTGGCACAAGACGGGCGGCAGCCCCGTGACCGAGGCCGACATGGCCGTGAACCGGCTGTGTGCCGAGCGCCTGACGCGGTTCCGGCCGGACTATGGCTGGCTGTCGGAAGAAACGCTGGACAATCCCGAGGCTCGCCGCAGGGACCGCTGCTGGGTGGTCGATCCGATCGACGGCACGCGCGCCTATATCCGCGGCGACCCGCATTGGTGCATCGGGCTGGCCATCGTCGAGGAAGGCGCGGCGGTGGGCGGCGTGCTGTATGCGCCGGAGCTGGACGAATTCTATGAGGCACATCGCGGGCAGGGGGCGTTTCTGAACGGAACGGCCATCCGGGTCAGCGAGTGCCGGAGCGAGACGGGCTGCCGCCTGATCGCGGCCGAGCAGATGCTGGAGCATCCCGGCTGGCCGGAACCGTGGCCGCCCCTGACGCTGGCGCAGCCGAAGCCGAACTCCACCCTGCTGCGCATGGCGTTTGTTGCCTCGGGGAAATGGGACGCGACGCTGGTGCTGGGCGAGAAGTCCGACTGGGACCTCGCCGCAGGCACGGTCCTGATCGAGGAAGCCGGTGGTGTTGCCACGACACATCGCGGCGAAAAACTCATATTCAACCGGGCAGTACCTGCACAAAGAAGCGTCATTGCTTCTGGAAACGCCCTGCATCCTCTGTTAGTGCGCAGGTCAGAATTTGTGACTATACCTGACCCACAGGAAAGGGCGCCCGATCCGGCGCCTGCAGAGACTACGGAGCCAGCCAAAATGGGCGATACGAACGTTCAGACCAAACAGCTTCTTCACATCGTGTTCGGCGGCGAGCTGAAGGATGTGACCGAGGTGGAATTCGAAGACCTGTCCAAGGTCGATTTCGTCGGCGCCTTCCCGAACTACAAGGCCGCCTATGACGCGTGGAAGAATGCCGCGCAGCGCACGGTGGACAGTGCCGAGACGCGCTATTTCATCCTGCATGCCCACAAGCTGCTGGACCCGGAAACGGGAGACCACCATCACGTCTGAGGTGGTGACAGCTGAGGCCCCCGGGCGAAAGGGGAGCCTGAGGCGCCTGTTTGCAGCCTATTTCCGACCGCACCTCGGCTGGTTCGCGGTCGGCACGCTCATGGCCCTGCTGACCTCGCTCAGCGCCATGGGCTATTCGCTCGTGCTGAAAGAACTGGGCGACCGGCTGCAGGCGACCTTCGGGGACGAGGCCGTTGCGCCGGTTTCCGGACATGACTGGATCTGGTGGGTCGGCGGGGCCATCATTGCCCTGTCCTGTGCGCGGGCGCTGACGCTCTACCTGATGACGGTGTTCAACAATACCGGCGTCCAGCGCGGCCTTGTCTCGGTCCAGTCCAGCCAGTTCGACTCCCTCACCGATGGCGACTATGCCCGCGTGGCGGCGGATGCCTCGGGCGATTTCGTCTCGCGCTTCATCAATGATGTGAACGCGATCCGCGATGCGGCGCTGCGCTTTGCCAACAATTTCACCAAGAGCACGATCACCGTGATCGGCATGTTCTGCGTGATGATCATGATCGACTGGCAGCTGACCCTGTTGCTGCTTGTCGCCTATCCCGTCGCTTTCGGGCCGGTCATCGGGCTGGGCAACCGGATCCGCAAACGCTCAAAGCAGGCCCAGAAACAGGTCGGGCAGGTGACCTCGCTTCTGTCGGAAGGCTTTCAGTCGGCCCGTGTGGTGAAGGCCTATGGCCTGGAGCCGTATCAGAAATCCCGCGCCCGGCAGGGCTTTGTCGAACGGTCGAAACTGTTCCTGAAAGTGCTGACCGACCGGGCCGCCGTGGACCCGATCCTGGAGGTTGCCGGCGGCGCGGCGCTGGCGGGCATTCTCGGCTTTGCCGCCTGGCGCATGTCGCAGGGCGCGATGACGCTGGGGGATCTGCTCGGCTTCATCGCGGCGCTGGGAATCGTCTCGCCGGAGCTGCGCGCGCTGGGCACGCTGAACGCCGTGGCGCAGGAAGGCGGGGCCGCCGCCGACCGTGTGTTCGAGATTGTCGATGCGACGACGCATATCGCCGACGCGCCGGATGCCGAGCGGCTGGGCCGGGTCAGCGGGCAGGTGGAATTCGATTCCGTCACCTTTGCCTATCCGGACGGCACGCGCGCGCTCAGTGGCCTGTCCTTCAAGGCCGCGCCGGGCGAGACCGTGGCGATTGTCGGCCCGTCGGGCGCGGGCAAGTCGACCGTCTTCAATCTGCTGATGCGCCTCTATGATGCCGAGACCGGCAGTGTGCGTATTGACGGGCATGATGTGCGCCGGGTGATCGGGGACACGCTGCGGGCGAATATCGGCCTGGTGGCGCAGGATTCGGCCCTGTTTGATGACACGATCCACAACAATATCGCCCTCGGCCGGCTGGGCGCGACCAATGCCGAGATCGAGGCAGCGGCCAAGGCGGCCAATGCGCATGACTTCATCACCGCCATGCCGGAAGGCTATCAGTCGCCGGCCGGCGAGATGGGCCGCAATCTGTCCGGCGGCCAGCGCCAGCGCGTGGCCCTGGCCAGGGCGATCCTGCGTGGCGCGCCGATCCTCCTGCTGGACGAAGCGACCTCCGCGCTGGACGCGGAGAGCGAGGCCAAGGTGCAGGCGGCGCTGGCAGAGTTCTCGCGCGGGCGCACCACGCTCATCATCGCACACCGCCTGTCCACCGTCCGGGCCGCAGACCGCATCATCGTGATGGAAGACGGCCGCGCGGTGGAAGAAGGCACGCATGACGCGCTGATGGCCTCCAGCGGCGCCTACAAGCGCCTCGTCGAGCTTCAGCTGAGCTGAGACCCTCACCTCCCATTGCTGACGCAATGGGTCCCCCCGCTCCCAGAGGGAGAGGGGGTGCGACGCGGAGCACGGGGTAAATCCCGGCCCTTCCAGCACATGCGACGCCTGTGAGGGCGCTTGGGGTGGGGGCTGAGTTTTCAACAGTGAACTGCGCGGTCAGGTGTCCGGCGGGGGCAGCGGGCGCCGCGTGATGATGTGCGGGGCGCTCGCGCTGCAGTGCTGAGGCAGCGCGGCAATTTGCAGGAGGTCCCGGCTTTCGCCGGGATGTGGGGGCTCGGGGCCGGTGAGGGCGGCCTGGTAGGCTTTGGAGGGGGTGAAGCTGAGCGGGTCTGGCGTCAGGGCTTCGGGCGGCTTCTCGATCCAGTTCAGTTCGACATTGCCATGCCGGTCAATGAGGACGCTGAAGATGACGCCCTTGCCCCGGACTGCGCGC
This sequence comes from Hyphomonas sp., assembly GCF_017792385.1. Classification (NCBI taxonomy): domain Bacteria; kingdom Pseudomonadati; phylum Pseudomonadota; class Alphaproteobacteria; order Hyphomonadales; family Hyphomonadaceae; genus Hyphomonas; species Hyphomonas sp. The sequence continues at coordinate 2,495,445 of NZ_CP051230.1, forward strand.
ACATAGAGGCGCAGTGCCACGACCTGCAGCCAGATCCAGAACCGGTAGGGCTCCAGATCCCGGTGCGCCAGGGCAACAGGGGCAAACAGCGTGTCCATGCGTGACAGCCTGCCACACGTCAGGGCCCTGCCGGATAGCGGCCAAGGAAAAACCCCTGACCTGCGAGGCAGATCAGGGGTTTTCGGTGTTCAGGGCCGGGGAAAGGCCGGAAGATGTCCCGCAGATCAGCTCAGCGACTTCTCGATTTCGCGGGCCGCGGCTTCGAACTGGTCGACAGCGGTGTCTTCTGCCAGCAGCCGCTTGGCGGCGGCAGTGGCGGCGTCGGCAGCGGCACGGCGGACCTCATCGGTTGCCTCGGCTTCGGCGCGCGCGATGCGGGCTTCGGCCTGTGCTTCGCGGCGGGCGAGGCGTTCGGCAATATCCTTGCGGGCCTCTTCCATGATGCGTTTGGCGTCTTCCTTGGCCTGGGCGATCATCGCTTCGGCTTCCTTGTCGGCATCCTGCTGGCGGCGCTCAGCCAGAGCGAGGGCTTCAGCCGCCTGCTCGCGAAGGTTCTGGGCTTCGTCCAGTTCGTTGCGGATGTCGTCAGCGCGCTTGTCGAGGCCGCTGGTGATGGCCTTGAAGGCGCCCATGCGCCAGGCGATCAGCAGGAAGACGGCAAGCGCCAGGAAGGCGGTGTGCGTGACCGGATCGGTCAGCGAGTACATCAGGCCGCCGATGAAGCCGCCGCCATGCGAGTCGGACGCCGCCATGGCAGGCGATGCGGTCAGCGCAGCGAAGGTGAGGGCAGGGGCAAGACGAAGGGTCATCTGCATGTCTCTTAGTTGAGGGCCGCCGAAACGGCTTTCTTCAGGGCTGCCGCAGACGGCTTGAGGCCAAACCGGGCGGTCATGGCTTCGGCCGTATCGACCGCAATCTGTTCGACATTCTGCATGGCCGTGGCGCGCAGGGCGGAAATCCGCTCCTCGGCTGCGTCCAGCTTCTTTTCGATCTCGGCATCGACGCGGGCCGTTTCGGCCGTCATCTCTGCTTCGACCTTCGCGCTGGCCTTGGCCGCCGTTTCACGGGCTTTCGCCTTGGCCTGGGCAATGCGCAATTCCAGCGCCTGCTGGGCCTCGGTGGCCTGCTCGTTCAGCTTGGCTGCCTGGTCGAGATCCGATGCGATGCGGTCAGACCGCTTTTCGATCGTGTCCGACATTTTCGGCAGGATGAAGCGCGACAGGGAGAAGTACAGCGTCCCGAACAGGATCGCGAGCCAGAACAGCTGGCCCGGCATGTGCCATGCCTCGAAAGGCGGGAAAGGCGGCGGCGCGTCATCCGGCAGGTGATGGGCGGTTTCCGCGAGCAGCGCGAGCAGCATGTCAGTACCTCAGGTGCAACATCAGGCAGGAACGGGCCGGCGGCATGAAAACCCCCGGCCCGGTCTTGGGGTAGTGTCGGGTCTTAGACCACGAACAGGATCAGGACGGCCACCAGGAAGGACAGAATGCCGAGGGCTTCTGCGAGGGCCATACCGATGAAGAGGTTGCCGGTCTGCTGCGGAGCAGCGGACGGGTTGCGCATGGCAGCGTCGAGGAACGAGCTGAAGATGTTGCCCACACCGATTGCGGCACCGATCATGCCGAGGGTTGCGAGGCCAGCGCCTACATATTTCAGACCGAGAGCGATATCGCCTTCCATGGGTAATCTCCTGTTTGGAATGCAAGGGTTTCAGTATTTTGCGGCCCGTGAAGCGTGTTCGTTAGGCTGCGTCAAGTTTTTTAGTCCGTGCCGCAGCACGCACTGGCGAATGGGGTCCTTAGTGTGACGGGTGAAGCGCGTCGTTCAGGTAAACACAGGTCAGGATTGCGAACACATAGGCCTGCAGGCCGGCAACCAGCAATTCCAGGGCGTTCAGCGCGACGCCCATGCCGAAGGCCAGAAGGCCGACAACACCCATGAAGACCGCGCCGGACAGGGCCGCGCCGATCAGCTGGGCTGCAAAGGTTGCAAACAGTTTCAGCATGATGTGGCCGGCCAGCATGTTGGCGAACAGACGCAGCGCCAGCGTGACCGGACGGGCCAGGAAGGAAATGACCTCGATCGGCACGAGGATGAGATAGATCAGGAAGGGGGCGCCGGACGGGGCGAACAGCTTGAAGAAGCTGAGGCCGTTTTTCCAGATGCCGAAGCCGATGACGATGGAAATGACGAGCAGGGCCAAGGCGCCGGTGACGACCAGATGGCTGGTCGTGGTGAAGGCGTAGGGCACCATGCCGATCATGTTCGCAAAGAACACGAAGAAGAAGAGCGTGAAGACAAAGGGGAAGAAGCGCAAGCCTTCCTCACCGGCTGTCGAGCGGACCATGTCGGCCACGAAACCATAACCGATCTCGGCCATGGACTGGACGCGGCCCGGCACCAGCGCCTTTTTCGAGGCGGCATAACCGAAGAAGGCGATGCACAGCACGACACCCAGCAGCATGAAGCCCGAAGCGTTCGTGAAGGAAATGTCCACGCCGCCAATGCTCAGGTCCAGCCATTTGCTGACCTGGAACTGGTGGATCGGATCAATCGCGGTGTTTTGCAGAGCGAAGTTCATTCGTTCCCGGTCCCGTCTGTTGGAGCCTCCGGCTCCTGTAAGTGTCCTTGCGCCCGGGCGTTCAGTTCCCGATAGGCGCGCATCATCGCTCGAATACCTGCCGCAAAGCCGAGTGTCCCGACAATCAGCAGGCCCCAGGGCTTTGTTCCTGCGAAGGCGTCAATCCAGTAGCCGATCAGGCCGCCGACAAAGACACAGGCGACGAATTCCGCGCCATATCGCAGGGCGTAGGCCCCGGCCGAAAGGCTTCCATCATCGGGTTCGAGCTTGCGTTTGGCTGCCTCTTTGGCCGCTCGGGCCGCCTGAGCCTGGGCGATGCGTTCACCGAGGTCGTTCGGGCCTTCACTGGACATGATGTGACAAGCTTCGCGCGTGCGAATCCCTTCTGATGGGGTGCCCCCCGGATTTCGGCGCAAACTATGTATTGGGCGCAGGCAAGTCAACCGCGATTGCAGAAAGCTAGACGCCTGATTTTATTGGGTTTCTATTGCGGAGGTGTGCGCTACTCCGCCGCAACGAGCTCTTCGGCCGCCTGCAGGTCCACCGAAACCAGCTTGGAAACGCCCTTTTCGCGCATCGTGACGCCGAAAAGGCGGTCCATCCGGCTCATCGTGACCGGATTGTGCGTGATCACGACGAAGCGCGTATCTGTGCGCTGGCGCATCTCGTTCAGCATGTTGCAGAAGCGGTCCACATTGGCGTCGTCCAGCGGGGCATCCACCTCGTCCAGCACACAGATCGGCGCCGGGCGGGACAGGAAGACCGCGAAGATCAGCGCGGCTGCCGTAAGGGCCTGCTCACCGCCGGACATCAGGTTCAGCGTGCCGAGCTTCTTGCCCGGGGGCTGGGCCATGATTTCGAGGCCCGCCTGCAACGGATCATCCGCATCGACCAGGCGCAGTTCGGCCTGTCCGCCGCGGAACAGGGCCGTGAACAGCGCCTTGAAATGCTCGTTCACGGTTTCGAAGGCAGCCAGCAGGCGCTCGCGTCCTTCGGCATTCAGCGCATCCACGCCCTGGCGCAGCTTGGCAATGGCGGCGACGAGGTCTTCCTTCTCGGTGACCTGGGCGCCGAGGCGTTCTTCCAGTTCTGCCGCTTCTTCCTCGGCATTCATGTTCACGCCGCCCAACTGGTCCCGGGTGCGGCGCAACTCGTCGGCCTTGCGTTCGGCGTCGCGGGGCGTGAACTCCCCCATTTCCGCGTCTTCGAGGCCGGCTTCGGCAATCGCGAGCAGGCCTTCCGGCGTGCGCTGGAAATTGTTGCGGGCGATCTCGACCGATTCTTCGAGGCGGCCTTCGGCGTTTTCGAGCTTCACTTTCCAGCCGGCCAGGTTTTCGCGCGCTTCGGCGGCAGCATTGGCGGCGGCCCGGGCGGCCTGTTCGGCGGCGCGGATGGCGGCTTCCTTCTCGGCCAGCTGGTCGGCAACGCGCTGGCGTTCGGCCTCGAGGGCTTCGACCTCGTTGCGGCGGGCTTCGATCTGGGTGGCAAGTTCTTCCGGGCGGGCCCGGGCGGCAAGGGCCTCGGCGGCCGCCGACTTGCGGCGCTCGATCAGGCGCGCCACGCGCTCCTCGGTGGCGGCAATCCGGCCGGTCCAGGTCTTGATGTCCCGTTCCAGCCCGTCGCGGCGGGCCGCAGCCTGTTCGCGGCCACGGGTGATGTCGGTCAGGCGGCCACGGGCCTCGATCTCTTCGGTGCGGGCTTCGGCCACCATGGTGCGCGCTTCGGCCAGGCGGGTCTCCAGCGCGCTCTCATCCTCGGCCGGGCCATCCGGCGCGATCATGGCGAGGGTCTCGTTGACAATGGCCAGGTCGGCTTCGGCGCGGGTCAGCGCTTCGCCGCTCGTGTCCCGTTTCATCGCGGCGCGTTCGGAGGCCTGCGATTCCTGCGACACGCGGTTGCGGGACTCGCTCAGCGCCCGCTGGGCCGGGGCAATGGCCTGACGCAGGTCGCGCAGGCGGATCTCTGCGGCCTGACGCGCCTCGCGGGCGGCGATCAGGTCTGCCTCGCGGGCCTCGAAGGCCTGGCTGAGCGGGCCAAGTTCGGCCTCGGCGGCTTCCAGGCGGGCCTGCTGTTCGAGCCGTGCGGCGGCGCTGACGGGCGCGTCCGGCGTGCGGATATAGCCATCCCAGCGCCAGAGATGCCCCTCGACGGAGACCAGGCGCTGGCCGGGTTTCAGGGCGGCCATCAGGCGTTCGCCATCGGCCGGCGCAACCACGCCGCACTGGGCAAGGCGAGCGGCCAGTTCGCCGGGAGCCTCGGTGAAATCGGTCAGCGGGCGGGCCCCGTCCGGCAGGCTCTGGGCCGCCAGCGCGGCGCCACCCCAGAACATGGCGGCAGAGCGGTCCGTCGGCGCCTCGATATCGTCGCCGAGGGCCGCGGCAATGGCTTTCTCATAGCCGTCCTGCGTGCGGATGCGTTCGACCACAGGCGGGGCCTTCGGGCCTTCCGCCTTGCGGAGCAGTTTGTGCAGGCCGGCAATCTCGGCCTCGAGCGCGCGGACATCCTGCTGGGCAGCGTCGCGCGGGGCCTGCGCAGCGGTTTCAGCGTTGCGTGTTTCGGCCAGGTTCGCTTCAGCGGCCTCGACGGCCTGTTCAGCCTGGTGCAGAGCGGTTTCAGCCTGTTCCTCGGCGGTCTTGGCGTCCTTCAGCCGGGTCACCAGCGTCACGACATCCTCGATCCGGGACATCTCGCCCCTGAGCCGGTCGATCTCGGCGGTCAGCTGGGCCTGGCGGCGGCGCTGGGCGGCAGCATTCTCTTCCGATGCCCGGCGCTGGGCACGCACCTGGGACAGGCGCTCCTGTGCCTCGTCGGCGGCCTTTTCGGCGGCGGCCAGCCGCGTGCGGGCATCTTCCAGCGCCTTGCGGGTTTCGGCCTCGATCTCTTCATTGCGGGCCTCGTCCAGGACCGGCAGCGAGGAGAGTTCGAATTTGGCGTGCGCCAGCGCGTCCTCGGCTTCCAGTTTCTGGGCCTGCTCGCGCTCGATGTCTTCCATCAGGCGGGTGGCTTCCGCGTCGAGCCGCTGGTGCGTGTCGGCGGCCACCTTGCGTTCGGTCTCCATCTGCGCCAGCGCGATGCGGGCCTGGCCCAGCTTGGCGGCGGCGACGCTTTCGGCTTCGCGCAGCGGGTTCAGGCCGTCGCTGGCCTCGATGCGTTCGCGCTCGCGGACAGCGTCCTCGCGGGTTTTCTCCTCGACGGCGCGACGGGCCTCGTCCAGCTGGGTGCGGGCCGTGTCGCAGGCGAGTTTGGCCTCATGCCAGCGCAGATGCGCGATCAGGGCGTCGAGGGCGTGGATCTCTTCCGACAGGCGCTTGTAGCGGCGGGCCTTGGCGGCCTGGCGCTTGAGGCTGGCGAGCTGGCGCTCGACCTCGGCGGAAACTTCCGACAGGCGCTCCAGATTGGTCTCGGCCCCGTTCAGCTTCAGTTCGGCCTCATGACGGCGGGAGTTCAGGCCGGCAATGCCGGCGGCCTCTTCGAGGATGCGGCGGCGGTTCTGGGGCTTGGAGCCGATCAGTTCGGAGATCTGGCCCTGACGCACCAGCGCCGGAGAGTTCGCCCCGGTGGAGGCATCCGCGAACAGGAGCTGGATGTCCTTGCCGCGCACGGTGCGCCCGTTCAGCTTGTAGGTGGAGCCCGCGCCGCGCTTCAGGCGGCGGATGATTTCCAGCGTGTCGGAGGCGTTGAATTCCGGCGGCGCGGTGCGTTTGGAATTGTCCAGCACCAGGGTGACTTCCGCCGTCTCGCGCGCCGGGCGGCCATCGGCGCCGGAGAAGATCAGGTCATCCATCTCGCCGCCGCGCATGGCCCGGGCGGAGCTGGCGCCCATGGCCCAGCGCAGGGCTTCGAGCAGGTTGGACTTGCCGCAGCCATTCGGGCCGACAATCCCTGTCAGCCCTGGCTGGATCGGCACATCCTGAGGGTCCACGAAGGACTTGAAGCCAGCGATACGGAGTTCGGTTATCTGCATACTGGCGTCCCCATCCTCCTACTCGTCGGCAGTTGCGCCCGCCGCTTCAAGGGCAGCGTCCAGCGCGGCCTTGACCTTTTCGGCAGAATTCATGTTGGCGAATTGCTGAGTCTCGCCATTGATCACGAAGGTCGGCGTGCCGGTGACGCCATAGGCCTCGGCGGTCTGGTAGATGTCGGCCATCTGTTCGCGCAGGCCGCGATTGTTCATGCAGGCATCGAACTGTTCCTCGGTCTCGATGCCGTGACGCTGGCCGATGGTCTGCAGCATGGCCTTGAGCACGCCGTTCTGGGCGGATTCGATGATGCCGGACTGGTATTCGAACAGCTCGTCGAGCACGTCGAAATACTTGTCTTCTCCGGCGCACATGGCGACCAGATAGGCCGGCACGTCCGGTCCGTGCAGCGGATATTCGCGGAAGATCAGCTTCACCTTGCCGGTGTCGATATAGTCGGACTGGACCACCGGGCTGATCTCGTCATGCCAGTATTTGCAGGCCGGGCAGGTGGGCGAGGCATATTCGATCAGCGTGACCGGCGCGTCGGCATTTCCCTTCACATGGCCCAGCTCGCTGCTGGCCGCCACCGTGACATCGCTGGCCGCAGCGGTGTCGGTTCCGGACTCGCCGCAGGCTGCCAGGGCAAGGGCCGAGATTGCGGCAAGCGCGGTGCGTCGTGAGAAGAAATTCATGGTCATAACCTTCGCGTTAAGGATTGAGTCGGTTAGGTTGCCAATTGGTTAACTGCAACCATGGGTTCTGTTAACTATTCTGCCGGATCAGCAGGCATTTCGGAAAGCGCCGCCAGCTGCGCGTCGAGATAGGCGGCGAACGCATCGGCGGACTCGAAGTCCTTATCGACATATTTCTCCTCGCCATTGACGATCAGGGTCGGCGTGCCGCGCAATTCGTAGAGGTCGGCGGTTTCCTGCACTTCGATCATGTCCAGCCGGATATTCATGTTCTCATAGCAGGCATCGAACTGGGCAGGCGTTCGGATGCCGAATTCCGCACCGATATCCAGGAAGGTGTCGAGCACGGTGCCGGCCTGCGCGGTTTTGATGATCTCCGGTTGCCGTTCGAAAATCGCATCCGTGATCGCGAAGAACTTGTCTTCCCCCTTGCACCGGGCCATCGAGATGAGGGCCGTATCGACGTCATTGCGCAGTGCTTCGCGGAAGATGAAGCGCACCTTGCCGGTCTCGATATAGTCCTGCTCGACGCGCGGCATGATCTTGTCATGGAAGTATTTGCATCCGCCGCAGGTGACCGATCCGTATTCGATCAGGGTGATCGGGGCATCCTCGGATCCCTTCGAATGCCCGATAGACAGATCGTCTGCCAGGGCAGGCAGGGCGAGTATTGCGGCCGGGACAAGGGCGGTGAGAAGGGATTTCAGCATGTCGGGGCTCCTTGCAGGCAGCGCGGGATCTAGAACGGCAAATCGCCGTCGGTTCCGGATTTGGCGGCGGGCGGCGCATCATCCGCGGTTAGCATGGCCTCTCCCAGCGCAACAATTGCAGCCCGCAGCTTGTCGTCTGCGATGTTTGCGGCGGAGGCCTCCAGCTCCCGGCGCTCGGCCGGGGTCAGCGGCCGGGCCTTGCGGCGCATCGGTTTGGCGGGCTCCGCGCCCAGCGCGCCCTGCTTGATCCTGATCGCCGTGATGTCACCCCCGGCAGAGACCGATACGCGCTGGCGCAGGGTTTCGGACTGGTGCTGGACCATCGGGGCCGCCTGCGGCACGACCAGAAGGGTCAGCACCCGGCCATCCTTGCCGCCGCTGAGGCGTTCCGGGCGGCAGTATTTGTAGAGTTGCTCGCCGGCAATTTCCCGCCAGCGCTGGCGCAGCACCTGAATGGGCGGCAGTTTCTTCGCGCCGGATTTGCGACCGACCCGTTCGGCGGACAGGCCGATCTGGCGCATGCCGGGATGGGCGCGCGTCGCCCGCTGATAGCGCAGGCGAATCCGCGCGCGGGCTTCCTCGATGGGATCAAGACTTGATCTCGTGACCATTCGCACGAGATTGCACGGCTTTCGGGCGAGGAAAAGGCATGGCGCCGGCAAAGCACAGAGATTTGATGAGCCTGCCGGGCAAGTTGCTGCCCTGGTTCGGACGGCATGCCCGTGACCTGCCTTGGCGGACGCTGCCATCTGACCGGGCGGCCGGACGGCGGCCGGATCCCTATCGCGTCTGGCTGTGTGAGATCATGATGCAACAGACGACCATCCCGCATGGCACGCCTTACTTCCATGCCTTCACGCAGCGCTGGCCGACGGTCGAATCGCTCGCAGGGGCGCGGGATGAGGAGGTGATGAGCGCCTGGGCCGGGCTCGGATACTATGCGCGGGCCCGCAATCTGCTGAAATGTGCGCGTGAGGTGGCGGCCCGCGGCGGCTTTCCCGACACGGAGGCTGAATTGCGCAAGCTGCCCGGCATCGGCCCCTATACGGCTGGGGCCATTGCGGCGATCGCCTTCGACCGGCAGGCCGCAGCCGTAGACGGCAATGTCGACCGTGTGTTTGCCCGCCTCATGGCGCTCAAGGGAGACTGGGCGGCGGAGAAGAAAGTGATTGCCGAGACCGTCCGGACGCTCGTGCCGGAGGACCGGCCGGGCGAGTTCGCCGAAGCGCTGATGGACCTTGGCGCGACGGTGTGCACGCCAACCCGCCCCAATTGCCTGATCTGTCCGCTGGCCGATCTCTGCGCCGCCCGCGCCGAGGGCGCGCCGGAGCGCTATCCGATCAAGCCGGCCAAGGCGGCAAAGCCGGTGCGCTACGGCACGGCCTACCTGCTGCAGGTGCGGGATGAAGTCCTGCTGGTCCGCCGCCCGGACAGGGGCCTGCTCGGCGGCATGCTGGCCCTGCCTACCGGCGACTGGGTCGAGGGCGGCTTCGCCGACACACCGCCGCCAGCCGCCGCAGACTGGGAGGAGATTGGCGAAGTGCGTCATGTGTTCACGCATTTTGCCCTGCGCTTTCGCGTGATGCGTGCCACGGCCGCCCGCAAACCGCGACTGCCTGGCGGCATCTGGACCAGAACGGCAGATGTCGACGGTCTGCCCAGCGTGTTCGCAAAAGCCTTCCGGCTCGCCACAGCATAAAATAGTTACCGCTAACACTGGACAAGCCGTCGGCCATCGGGAAAGCTTTGGCTCAAACAGACAAAAGGGGCGGAGCCGGACATGAAGCCGAAATGTATTCTGATTGCTGGCGCGGCGCTGGGGCTTGCCGTCGCGGGCGCGCAGGCCGACACGCCCAGACTGGCAGATGTGTTTGGTGACCATATGGTGCTGCAGCGGGATGTGCCGGCGCGCCTGTTTGGCACGGCAGACCCGGGCGCAGCCTTCATCGTGTCGCTGGACGGCGCGGACAGCCCGGTCCGGGCCGGGCATGACGGACGCTGGTGGGTGGAATTCCCGGCGCTGGCCATGGGCGAGGCGCACGAGATTTCCCTGTCCGTGGACGGAGAGATTGTCCAGTCCGTCGAGGATGTCCTGGCGGGCGATGTCTTTCTGTGCTCGGGACAGTCCAATATGGAATACCCGATGGCGCGCGTCACCTATGCCGAGCGCGAAGTGGCGGGCGCCGGCCATCCGCATCTGCGGCTGCTGCATGTCAACCGGTCCCTGTCGCTGACGCCCGAGTCGCGCCTGCCGGAAGGCAGTGCCTGGGCGGTGGCCACGCCGGATACGGCCGCCGGGTTCTCCGCCGTCTGCTATTATACCGGCCGGGCCCTCGCCGAGACACATGATGTGCCGGTCGGGCTGATTGCGTCCAGTTGGGGCGGGTCGCGGATCGAGTCGTGGATTGACGGGAAGGTGACCGGGGGCGCAGGCGATCATGCGGGCCAGATCGCCCTGCTGGACCTTTACCGCAATGACCCGGCGGCGGCGGCAGATGCCTATGCCGAAGGCTGGCAGGCAAGCTGGCGCGCCGACCCGGCCGGGGCGGGCGCAGCGGTCTGGGAGGCGCCCGAGGCAGGCGACTGGACACCGGTGCCGGGACCGTTGCGCGACTGGCGGCAATGGGGTGATCCGGCACTGACCGATCATCTGGGCATGGTGTGGCACAAGATCGGGTTCGACCTGACCGAGACACAGGCCCGGCAGGGCGCGCGGCTGCACATCGGCGCGGTCGACGATACAGACATGACCTGGCTGAATGGCACCGCCATCGGCACGACCTTCGACTGGGGCGGGCTGCGCGTCTATGACGTGCCGGCCGGCCTGTTGCGGCCCGGCCGCAACAGCGTGTTGGTCAATGCGCACAATGATTATGGCGAGGGCGGCATGAAGGGTCCTGACACGGAGCTGCGGCTGGAGCTGGCCGATGGCGGACAGGTCTCGCTGGCCGAAGGCTGGATGTATCGCAAGGTGCCTGCCGCCATGTCATCGCCCAAGCCTGCGCCCTGGTTCACCATCAAGGGCTATACGATGCTGCACAATGCCATGATCGCACCGCTGGACGGCCTGCGCCTGAAAGGGGCGGTCTGGTATCAGGGCGAGTCGAATGCCGGAGACGGCGTGGCATATGAATCCCTGTTGCGGCTGCTGGTGGAAGACTGGCGCGCCAAGTTCGGAGACGGCCTTCCGGTGGCGGTGGTGCAGCTGCCGCGCTATGGCGCGCTGCCCGTGGCGGCGGGCGAGCCGGGCTGGGGCGTGATCCGGGAATCCATGCGGCGCGTGGCTGCCGGCGATCCACAAATCGGCCTGGCAGTGACGATCGACCGGGGCGATCCGGCAGACATCCATCCGCCCAACAAGAAGGCCGTAGCCGAACGGGTCATCCGGGTCATGCGGGTACTGGCCTATGACGCGCCAGACGCGGCCGCCTCCGGGCCGGTTGCCCGGCAGGCCGTGCAGAATGGCGATGCTGTGCGCATCCAGTTTGACGGTCTTGAAGAGGGCCTCGAAACGGTCAGCGCGGCCATGGTCATGGGGCTGGAAGCGTGCACGGGCGAGATCTGCCGGTTCGTGCCGGGACGGCTGGACGCAGATGCCGTCATTGCCGAAACGGGCCCGGCGCCGGTCGACCAGATCCGCTACTGCCAGGGCGATGCACCCCTCTGCAACCTGTTTGACGGCAATGGCCTGCCGGCAGGCCCGTTCTGGATTCCGGTCGACTAGGCCACGCGCCTATTCGGCCGGCACCATGTCCGGCGTGTCGGGGCGTACGGCGCGGCGGATGACGTCGCCATAGCCGCGGGAGATGCAGTCGAATCCGTCATAATAACCGCGTGATGACAGCAGCGTGTGCAGCCGTTTCAGCCGGTAGGGCGGGATCGAGGCGAACATGTGATGCTCCAGATGGTAGTTCACATCATTCGGGGCGATCAGCAGCCGCTGCCAGAACGGGGCCACGGTTGTGCCGGTGTTCAGGCGCGGGTCGAGGCTGGTGCGGTCCTTCGCTGTGCCATGCTCGCCAATCTGGCGCAGGCGGACAATCGCCGGGTAGACGAACAATTCCGCCGCCCACCACATCAGATACGCCCAAGGGGCGCCGACTGAGGTCAGCACCGCAAGCAGGCCGACATGGAAGGCCAGCCATTGCCAGTTGCGTGACAGCCTGAACCCCCGGATCTTGCGCAGCGTGTCGCGGAAACCAGTTTGCCCCGTCAGGTCACGGATGAATTTGCGACGCAGGCTTTCTTTCGGCACGGGGTAGTTTTTCACGAAGATGATGTCCGGATCCTGCGGTGTGCCGGCATGCTTGTGATGCTTCAGATGGTAGGCGCGATAGGCGGGCAGGGAGATGTTCATCGGGGCGCCGACGATCCAGTGTCCGACGAACTCGTCCACTTTCGGGTTCTTGAAGAAGGCGTGGTGGGCGCAGTCATGATTGATGATGCCGAGGCCCAGCTGGCGACCGCCCAGAATGAGGATGCCGGCCAGGATGGTCAGCGGGTTCGGCCACACAATGGCGACCGCGAAGGCGGCGATGATCAGGCCCCAGTTCCAGATCAGCGTGGCCAGGGCGCGCAGGTCCGACTTCTTGCGCAGCGCGCGCAGTTCCTCTTTGGTAACCGCGTCAGACAGTTTCATCGTATTGGCCATGGCAGGGCTCCCATCCTGTGCATTTAAGGAATATTACACAAAACAACGGTATGAGTCAATTCGTGTATTATTATGAGCCTCTGACCCCCGAGGATGTGTCGGCCCGGGCCCTGGTCCTGTCCCTGATGAGCAGTACCGATGCCTCGCCCCAGGCCATCGGACGGCTGATTCATGCCGCGGCCCTGTTCGGCATCGAGGCCGCGACCCTGCGCGTGGCGGTCACCCGCCTGATGAAGGATGGCCTGCTGGAAAGCCCCGACCGGGGCATCTATGCGCCGGGCCCGAAGGCACAGGCCCTGATGCGGCGTGTCCAGCAATGGGAGAATGTCGAACGCCGCATGGTGGCCTGGAATGGCGACTGGCTGGTCGCGCTGACCCGGCATCTCGGGCGCAGCGACCGGAAACAGCTGCGCGCACGCGAACGGGCGCTGGCCCTGTTTGGCTACCAGCAGACGGAAGAGGGGTTCTGGGTGCGCCCGGCCAATCTTGCCGGCGATCTCGAAACCCACCGGGCCGACCTGACCGGGATCGGCGCCGATGAAGACATCATCCTGATGCGCGCCTGCGAACTGGCCATGGCCGGGCCGCAGGACTGGGCGAGCCTGTGGTCGCCGGACGCGCTGTCGCGCTCCTATGCCCACGCCATCGAAACGATGGAGCAGAGCCTTGCGGGGCTGGACGGGCGCACGCTGGACGAGGCGGCGCGTGAAACACTGCTGATCGGCCAGCCGGTGATCCGGGCGATCAATTTCGATCCGTTGCTGCCGCCGGAACTCGGCGATCAGGCCGGCCTGTTGCGCATGGCGGACAAGATGCGCGCCTACAACAAGGTCGGGCAGGCCTGCTGGCAGCGCTATTATGCGTCCATTGAAAAAGCGGCGCAGGACTGATCCCGCGCCGCTTCCTGGTCCTGCATGAGGCCGGGCCGGACTAGTTCAGCCCCATTTCCTCGCGATAGCGGCGGCGCAGCAGATCGATCGGCGCGAGGTTCCGCTTCGGGTCCTCATAGTGCCAATAGGTCCAGCCATTGCAGGCCGGGGCCTGCTGCACATGTGCACCGAGACGGTGGATCGAGCCGGAGACGCTGCCGGTGGTCAGGGAGCCGTCGACGCGGATGCGGGCCTGGTACCGGCGCTGCGGACTGAACAGGCGGTCGCCGGGCTTCAGCCAGCCGCTTTCCAGCAGGGCGCCGAACGGCACGCGCGGCAGCGATTTCTTGCTCTTCTCGGTTTCCAGCACGGCGCCCTCGATCGGCTCGATGGCCTTGAGGCGCGCGCGCGACAGGCGGACATAGGTCTCGTCCCGCTCGATGCCGACATAGTTGCGGCCGAGGCGCTTGGCGGCAGCCGCCGTGGTGCCCGTGCCGGAGAACGGATCGAGCACCGTGTCGCCCGGATGCGTCGTGGCGAGCAGCACGCGCTGCAACAGGCTTTCCGGCTTCTGGGTCGGATGCGCCTTCTTGCCGTCATCATCCTTCAGGCGCTCGCCGCCGGTGCACAGCGGGATCATCCAGTCGGAGCGCATCTGCTTGTCGTCATTGAAGACTTTCAGCGCGTCATAATTGAAGGTGCATTTCGAGGCTTCGGACTTGCCGGCCCAGATCAGCGTCTCGTGGGCGTTCTGGAAGCGGGTACCCTTGAAGTTCGGCATCGGATTCGATTTCAGCCAGATGACGTCATTCTGGATCCAGAAACCCTGATCCTGCAGGATCGCGCCGACGCGGAAGATGTTGTGATAGGAGCCGATCACCCAGATCGCGCCATCATCCTTCAGCACGCGACGGCATTCCTCCAGCCATTGGTGCGTGAACAGGTCATAGGCGTCGAAACTGTCGAACTTGTCCCAGTCATCATCGACGCCATCGACCACGGACTGGTCCGGACGGGTCAGGCCGCCGCCCAGCTGCAAATTGTAGGGCGGGTCGGCAAAGACGAGATCCACCGACCGATCCGGCAGGCGGGACAGGATGTCGATGCAATCGCCCTGCATGATCACGTTTTTCTGTAGGTCCATAGGTTCAGCCCCGCTTGCGCTAATTGTCGTATCGAAGCGCGAATCAGTGCCGGACGCCGGTTTCTGAATCCCTAATCATTGCGCTGCCGAATCAGCCCCGAATCGTTGCGGAACCGAAACTAACAGCGGAGTCTTGTTGTGGATAGGGCTGTGATTCGATTCGGGGAAAGCCTGTGGAATTTGTGTGAACTGCTTCCGCGTCTCGCCTAGACGTCGAGCCGGAACTGGCCGCCCTTGTCCTCGGCCACGCGGAACAGGTCGGTCCGCAGCGGGCCGCGTGGGGCGTTCATGTCCAGACGGGCGGCAGCGCGCCCGAAACGTTTCGAGATCAGGTCGGCCACCGGCCCGCCACCGCGCATGCGCTCATGCCAGTTGGCATCATAGTCCCGGCCGCCCCGCATCTCGCGGATGAGATTGATGACGCGGGCGGCCCGGTCCGGCACGTGCTGGACCAGCCATTCATGGAACAGGTCCTTGATGTCATAGGGCAGGCGCAACAGCACATAGCCGGCGCGCGTGGCGCCATGATCGGCTGCGGCTTCCAGCAAGTGTTCGATCTCATGATCATTGAGGCCCGGAATGATCGGCGCCGTCATCACGGTGACTTCGATGCCGGCCTCGCTGAGGGCGCGAATGGTTTCCAGCCGGCGGGTCGGCGTTGCCGCGCGCGGCTCCATCTTGCGGGCCAGCGACCGGTCGAGCGTGGTGATCGAGATGCCGACCCGGGCAAGGCCGGCCTCGGCCAGCGGCGCGATCAGGTCGAGGTCGCGCAGGATCAGGGCAGACTTGGTCAGCAGGCTGACCGGGTGACGATGCGCCGCCAGCACTTCCAGCAGGCTGCGGGTCAGGCGCTGCTCGCGCTCGACCGGTTGATAGGCATCGGTGTTCATGCCCAGCGCGATCACCCGGGGCACATAGCCGGGCTTTGCCAGCTCGCGCTTCAACAGTTCGACGGCATTGTCCTTGTAGAAAAGCTTGCTTTCGAAATCGAGCCCCGCCGAAAGTCCGCCCCAGGCATGGCTCGGACGGGCGAAGCAATAGATGCAGCCATGCTCGCAGCCCCGATACGGGTTGACCGTGCGGTCAAACGAGATGTCAGGCGATTTGTTGAAGGTGATGATCTTGCGGGCGGAATCCTTCATCAGGACGGTTTCCAGACGTCCGGCATCATCCTCGATCGTGCCCCAGCCATCATCGAAGGCCTGGCGGGTTTCGGCCTCGTAGCGGCCGCTCTGATTGGAGATCGCGCCGCGGCCGCGCTGTTCGAAGCGTTCTCCGGCCTTGCGGGTTTCGACCAGGGTGACCCGGCCTGTAGGGGGTAGTTTCTGTCCGGTTCTCATGCCGTGACATGGCCACAGGTATCAGAACAAATCAAGAACATTTGCGCGGGAGCGCGTCGGTTTCCTGTGGAATCAAAGCCCCTTCAGCGCCGTGAAATTCTCCAGCACCTTGCGCACGGTCGTCGGCATCTGCCGGTCCATCACATCCCGCGTGCCGCTGAACCGGTCATAAGCCGGGTCCCCGGCCAGTTCCGGAGTTTTGCGGCCAGCCATGTGCCAGCTGGAAAACATGCGAAGTTCCGCGGGTTCGGACAGGACCGTGGTGACCGAGACATGGCGTGTGTCCATCATGATGCGGCTGTAGATGTTCTCGACATTGGCCCGCGGGCCTTCCAGCACCTGAAGGAAGTTCAGCCCGTTATAGATGAGGACGCCGGTGATGTTCCGGGTCTCGTTATTGCGGATCGAACTGGCGACGATCGCGTCAATATCCTCGGGAACCAGCCCGTCAGAAGCGGTGCTGACATAGATCAGTCTGTGCATGGGAAGTCTGCCGTTTGAGAGTTGCACGCGATGTGGACACTGTTTCGAGGGGCCGCTCGATAACATGCATCAAGTTAACGGTTCTTGTCCCGGTTCCACGATTTCCAATCGGAGATTTCATCCACATCCTGCAGCGTTTCAAGCAGTGAAACCCGGAATTTGCCCGGAAGGTTTGCACGCAGGTCCGCCATGGCATGCGGCCCGGACCAGCGTATATCTTCAAAGATTGCCGGCAGGCCCGGGCGCTTGTTCACGCCGAACAGCCAGAAGCCGCCATCGCTGGCCGGGCCGAACACGGCATCATGCCGCTGCAGCCGGCGTGCGGCGCGGATCAGGTGCCCGGCGGTCAGGTCCGGTGCGTCAGTGCCGATGAACAGGATCGGGCCGGCCGGAGAGTCGGCCAGGCCCCTGGCCAGCCGGTGGGTCAGCGTGCCGGGGCCCTGGCTGAACCGGGGCAGGTGCGCGGGCAACAGGCCGCCCAGCGTCTCTCCCAGGGCGCGGTCCGGCGCCAGATACAGCGCGGCATCGAGTCCGCTCGCCCGGACGGCGCGCAACGTTCGCGCCAGCGTGAAATGGGCAATGCGGCGGGCTTCTGTGCGTCCCGCTCCGGCGGCAAGCCGGGTCTTGGCCAGCCCCATGCGGGGCGGCTTGGCATAGATCAGAAGGCGCGGTCGTGACATGGTCCTGCCTTACTTTTGTCCGGCGGCAGGCGAAAGATGCCATCGGAAGACAGCGGAGGAACAATGCCGTGATCAGTTTCCGGAACACCGCCATCGGCCTGGCCTTTCTGGCCCTGCATGCCTGTTTCGTCAGCACGGAGCCGCTCCTGCCGTCCGGCCAGGGCGCGCGCATCGCGGACGGGCCCGTCGAAATCTGCGGCGAAGGCGGCGAAGACTGCCATGCGGCGGCGTTCGACGACGACACCTATATCGTCTACCCGCCGCCGGACGCCGAGGATGAGGCGCCGCTGCGCCTGCGGTTTCTGGACCTTGCCGACTCAGACCTTGGACAGGTCTGGCTGGGCGAGGTCGAATTGCGGGCCCCGGATGATGATGAGAGCATCTGGTATTATGGCGTGGCCCATCCGATGCCGGAAAACACCGGCGGCGTGACGCGGTTCGAAATGGTGCAGCCCGACTGTATGGACGCCACGCTGAGACAGGCCGCGCGGTACGGAATCGAGCCGCTCGACTCCCACACCTGTTCGATCAGCGATATTGCCTCTCTGGCCGCCTATCTGGTCGAGGCCCATGGCGAGGATTTCAATGATCCCGACTGGTGGCGTGATCCGGACTAGCGATAGGTCCGGGCCAGCGTCTCCGGGCTTGCGCCGAGCAGGAAGCGCGTCAGCAGGGCCGCATTGCTCCAGGCCCGCTTGCGCCATCCATCGCGCTCATACTTCTCTGCAGACGTGCGCGCCTCGGCGCTGAGAAAGCAAAGCCGCGCCTTGCCCAGCGTGCGCACGATCATCACGTCTTCCATCAGCGGCACATCCGCATAACCACCAATCTCGTCATACAGCTTGCGCGAGATCAGCAGGCCCTGATCGCCATAGGGCAGGCCCAGCCAGCGGGCACGGCGATTGGCGCGCGCCTCCAGCCATCGGGCCGCGCGATCATCGGATCGGTATTTCAGGGTAAACGCCGCCGCCTTGCCGGGGCGGGTGTCCATGTGGTGCGCAGCGCGCTCGGCCCAGTCGGGGGACAGATACGTGTCGGCATGCAGGAACAGCAGCCAATCGCCCCGCGCGGCCCCGGCGCCGGCGGCGAGCTGCGCCCCGCGCCCTCGCGCCCCGGTCACCAGCGTTGCACCCGTGTCCCCGGCGATGCGCGGCGTTGCATCATCCGAGCCGCCGTCAGAGACAATCACCTCACGGATCAGGCCCAGCTCCAGCCCCGGCATCAAGGCCTGCAGACAGTCAGGCAGACCGCGGGCGGCGTTCAGTGTGGGAATGATGATCGAAAGCGGTGCAGCCATGAATTTTCCCTAGCAGGCAATGGTGCGCTGCGGAACCGGAGAGGGGTTAACACGTTTGACAGGGACAGAATTGAACAAGGATCCCTCACATGCCGTCGATTTACGAAACCCTGCAGAAAGACCATGACAAGCACCGCGAGCTGCTCGCCCAACTGGCTGAGACGAGCGGTGATTCAACCCGCCGCCGCGAACTCTGGAAGGAATTCTACTATGATGTCGGGGGCCACGCCGCCGCTGAGGAAGAAACCTTCTACAGCCCGCTGATGGAGAAGGAAGACGGCCAGCCCAAGGGGCGCCATTCAGTTGCCGAGCACAAGGAACTCGACGACATCATCCAGGAACTGGACGAGATGGACATGAGCTCCCCCGGCTGGATGACCCGCTTCAAGACGCTGCGCCATGACTATGAGCATCACATCGACGAGGAAGAAGAAGACATCTTCCCGGTGGCGAAGAAGGTCATCGGCAAGGATGAAGACGGCGCGATCAGCCAGTCCTTCCTGAAGCGCAAGGAACGCGAACGCAAGATCGTCGATGAAAAGGCCGAAGCCGCGCTGGAGGAATAACTATCCGCCCAGTTCCCCGAGCCGCTGTTCGACCAGCAACAGGTCCCGCCATGCGCGGGACTTGTCTTGTGGGCGGCGCAAAAGATAGGCCGGGTGCAGGATCGGGATCAGCGGCGCGGTGAACCCGCCCGCCGTTTTGAAGACGTGCTCGGTGCCGCGCAGGCGCATGATGCCGTCGGAGCTTGCCAGCAGGGATTTCGCCGGAACACCGCCGGCCGCGACGATCACTTTCGGCTGGCTCAGCTCGATCATCCGGTCCACGAAGGGACGGCACACGGCCAGCTCCTCGGCTTCCGGATTGCGGTTTCCGGGCGGGCGCCAATAGTTCACATTCGTGATGAAGGCATTCTCGGTCCGGTCCCTCTGGATGGCGGCCAGCATCCGGTCCAGCAACTGACCGGCCTTGCCGACAAAGGGCAGGCCGCGCCGGTCCTCTTCCGCGCCGGGCCCTTCGCCGATCACCATCAGGCTCGCGCCTGGTGTGCCATCACACACAACCGTGTTTTCCGCAGCGCCCTTCAGCGGGCTGCCTTCAAACGCCTCGATGGCCGCCTTCAGCGCATCCAGCGTCTGGCAGGATGCTGCGATCTTCCGGGCCTCCTCGACCCAGTCCACCTTCTTGCGGCGCGGGCGCCGGGCCGGCTGGGCCGGAGCCGATTCGGCGGCAGGGCCAGTGCGCTCGGCAACCTTCAGATAGGCCTGCACCGTCGCATCATCGACCTCCACGCCCATGTCGCCCCACCATTCGGTGAGGGCAGAAATGGCATCAATTGACGCAGGGGCGGGCATCTGGACGCTCTGGACCTTCCTGATAGACGCTGTAATTGCTTTACCAAATGGGCTTATGAGCGGGCAACCTATCACCCGCAAGGAGGAGAAACCAATGGCTGATGACGCTATCCAGCGCGAGTCGATGGAATATGACCTGGTCATCGTCGGCGGCGGCCCTGCGGGTCTGTCCGCGGCAATCCGGGCAAAACAGCTGGCACAGGAAGCTGGCGAAGACATTGAAGTTGTCGTGATCGAGAAGGGCGGCGAGATCGGCGCCCACATCCTGTCCGGCGTGGTCATGGACCCGATCGGCCTCGACAAGCTGATCCCCGGCTGGCGCGAGCGCGATGACCGTCCGCTGAAAACCGAAGTGACCGGCGACAAGTTCAAATTCCTCGGGCCGAACGGCGAAGCCGACATTTCCTGGCTGCCCATGCCGGGCTTCATGAAGAACCATGGAAATTTCACCGGCTCGCTGGCCAATGTCACCCGCTGGCTGGGTCAGGAAGCCGAGAATCTCGGCGTCGAGATCTTCCCGGGCTTTGCCGCGTCAGACCTCGTCATGGGCGAGAATGGCGAAGTGAAAGGCATCGTGGCCGGCGTCATGGGAATCGCCG
This sequence comes from Hyphomonas sp., assembly GCF_017792385.1. Classification (NCBI taxonomy): domain Bacteria; kingdom Pseudomonadati; phylum Pseudomonadota; class Alphaproteobacteria; order Hyphomonadales; family Hyphomonadaceae; genus Hyphomonas; species Hyphomonas sp. The sequence continues at coordinate 2,515,808 of NZ_CP051230.1, forward strand.
CCGATGGCTCGCACAAGCCGGATTACGAGCCGGGCATGGAATTGCTCGGCAAATACGTCCTGTTCGCCGAAGGTGCGCGCGGCTCGCTGACCAAGCAGCTAATCGCCAAGTACAATCTGGATGAGGGCCGCGACCCGCAGAAATTCGGCATCGGCCTGAAAGAGCTGTGGTCCATTCCGGAAGAGCAGTTCAACGAGGGCTATGTCCAGCACACAATGGGCTGGCCGCTCGACAACAAGACCGGCGGCGGCAGCTTCCTCTATCACTTCCGCGACAATGGCGAGCCCTTCGTCTCGGTCGGCTTCGTGGTTCACCTGAACTATGAGAATCCGTACATCTCGCCGTATCAGGAATTCCAGCGCTTCAAGCACCATCCTTCCGTGCTGCCGCATCTTCAGGGCGGCAAGCGCGTCGCCTATGGCGCGCGAGCGATCACCGAGGGCGGCTTCCAGTCCGTGCCGAAACTGGCCTTCCCGGGCGGCGCTCTGATCGGCTGCGGCGCAGGCTTCGTCAACGTGCCGCGCATCAAGGGCAGCCACAATGCCATCCTCACCGGCATGATGGGCGCCGAAGCCGCCTATGCTGCCATCAAGGATGGCCGTCAGGGCGATGTGCTGGCGGATTATGAAGAGGCCTACAAGTCGTCTTCCGTCTACAAGGAGCTGAAGCAGGTGCGGAACGTGAAGCCGCTCTGGTCCAAACTCGGCACGGCGATCGGCATCCCGCTCGGCGGTCTCGAAATGTGGATTTCCAGCCTGTTCGGCGGTTTCTCCTTCTTCGGCACGCTCAGCCACGGCAAGACCGATGCGGCGGCGCTGAAGCCGGCCAAGAAGTTCAAGCCGATCGAGTATCCAAAGCCCGACGGCGTGATCAGCTTCGACAAGCTGACCAATGTCTCCTTCACCAACACCTATCATGGCGAAGACCAGCCCGTTCACCTTGTCGTGAAGGACATGGCGCTTCAGAAGGCGTCCGAGCATGACGTCTATGCCGGTCCGTCGGCGCGTTACTGCCCGGCGGGGGTGTATGAGTGGATCGAGGAAGGCGGCGAGCTGAAATTCCAGATCAACTCGCAGAACTGCATTCACTGCAAGACATGCGACATCAAGGATCCGAACCTCAACATCAACTGGACTGTGCCGGAAGGCGGCGGCGGTCCGGCCTATCCGAACATGTAAACCCGGCCTGACTGGTCATGGTTTCCGGAAAGCGCGGCGGGATTAACCCTGCCGCGCTTTCTCCATTTCGCGCCTTGCTCTCGCCGCATCAGGCTGCTTCACTCCCCTTCCAAGCGAACCCGGAGTGACCTGCCCATATGCGTGCCAGACTGATCCTCGCCGCCTCCGCCCTGACCCTGTCCATGACGCTCGGTGCCTGTGCGACCCCGGCCACGCCTGCGGCCGAACTGGCGGCCCCGCCGGAACCGGCCCCCGCCGAGGCGGAGCCGTCTGTCGCCCTGTCGCCGGCAGCCCGCGCGACGGCGGTTCTCGGGTCCAATGGGCGACCTGTCGGGATCTCCGCTTATCCGGCCCCGCTGGATGCGGTGAAGGCCGGCGACATGGCAGCCTTCCTGGAGATGACCTCCGGCCTGTCGCAGGAAGACCGGGATGTCAGCCCCCTGTTCGACGCCTTCCTGGCGCTTGATCGCGCCGCCGACGGCGATACCGAAGCCGCCCGCGACATTCTCAGGACCTCCGGCAGCGGCGAGGGCGAATCCGGCGAGACCGGCTTCTACGCCTTTCTCGATGCCTGGCTGCTGGCGCTGGAGGGCAAGCCGGACGAGGCCATCGAGCGCCATCGCGGCGCCGCCGGGGCCATGCCCGGCCTGACCGGGGATCTGTCCCTTGCCGCCATGCTGGAAGCGCTCGGGCGGCCGGAACAGGCTCTGGCCGTCTATGAATTCATGACCCCGGCAGAGATCGAGGCCCCCGAACACCAGTTCGATCCGAAAGGCCTGCTCTACAGCCATATCCGCACCGTGATCTCGCGCCATGCATTGCTGCTGCAGCGCCTCGGCCGGATCGAGGAAGCCAAGGCCGTCTACCAGAAGCTCGCGGATGCCGAGCCGGAAGAGGCGATCAGCTATGCCGCCGCGCTGGAAAGCCTGGAGACCGGCAAGAATCTCGACAATGAGGCGCTGGACGTCCCGGCCGCCTTCACCCAGTCGCTGGCGGACGTGTCCCGCGCCCTTCAGGAACAGCGCATCATCCGCACCATCATGATGGGCGGGCGGATCGAGGGATTTGACGACCAGCGCTCGGCCTTCGACCAGGTCGCGCTGCTGATCAATCCCGAAGACGAGGGGCTGCGCGCCGCGGTCATTGACCAGCTGTATGAAAGCGCACTGTTCGAAGGCGTGGCACATGTTGCGCTGAGCGCCCCGAAGGAGACGGCCTCGCTGCAGATTGCTGCCGGACAGGCGCTGATCATGCTGGGTGAGGAGGCAAGGGCCCGCCAGGCGGTGGCGCGCGCGCTGGAAATCACCGACGAGGATGACCGGCTGCAGACCCTGTACGGGGCGTTGCAATTGCAGACGCTGATGAATGACGAGACCGGCACCGATGCCATGGTCGAGGAAGTCATCGCGCTGGCGACCAATACGGCGGAGCTGGCCTCGGCGCATGGCCTGGCCGCAGAGATCAATGACCAGTTCGGCGACCTGGAGTCGGCTGCCGAGCATGCGGCGAAGGCCCGCGAGCTGGATGACACGCATGACCGCCGCATGGCGCTGGCCAATGCGCTGGGCAAGGTCGGCAAGGTCAATCCGGCCCTGGCCCTGTTGCGGACCGAGCGGCTGGGCCGGCCGAACGATCCCTACACGCTGAACTCGCTCGGCTATTTCCTGATTGAACACACCGACAAGTATGAGGAAGGCTTTCGGGTCCTGTACCGGGCGCGGGCGCTGGCCGAGCGCGACCCCTATATCGCGGACTCGCTCGGCTGGGCCTATTACCGCCTCGGCCATCTCAAGGATGCCCAGCGCCTGATCGAACAGTCGCGCGCCGACCTGAAGCCGCACAGGCATTGGGAAATCGAATCCCATCTCGGCGACATCTACTGGCATCAGGGGGACAAGGCCGCCGCGCGCGAAGCCTGGCAGAATTCGCTCGACAATCGCCCGCCGGCCAAGGTCCGCGCCGAGTTGGAGGGCAAGCTGGCCAATGGCATGACCACGCCGAAGCCCAAGCGTCAGGCCCTGCCGAATGTCTCGATCAGCGAGGACGAGATCGACCGCCAGGATATCTGACCGGATTGTCAGGCAGTTGAGACCTTTTGCGCGCCCCCGACGCGCCTTACTATCGCCGGAAACAAATGCGATTCCGCGATGCGAACGCTGACGGGAAAACTATGTCGAACCAAATGAATCCGCACATGCAGGAACCCGAGCCGAAGCGCAGCTTCCTGCCCGGTCCGCCCTGGGTCTGGACCTGGGCGCGCCGCCTGGTCATTCTCGGCTTTGTCCTGGCTGCGCTCGGCTTTGTGGCGCTGTGGATGTATTTCGCGGCGCTCGGCCGTCAGGTACCGTCCATCGAGAAGCTGAAACAGTACGAGCCGCCGATCACCTCGCGCGTCCATGCCGGCGACGGGACGCTGATTGCGGAATTCGCTGACCAGCACCGCGTCTTCGTGCCGTATGAGTCGATCCCCAACCATGTCGTTCATGCCTTCGTGGCCGCCGAGGACAAGAGCTTCTTCACGCACAAGGGCCTCGACTACAAGGGCATCGTGCGCGGCGGGGTGAACTCGGCCAAGAACAAGATCACCGGCTCCGGCGGGCTGGAAGGGGGCTCGACCATCACCCAGCAGGTCGCCAAGAACATGCTGCTGACCCGCGACCAGAACCTGACCCGCAAGGCCAAGGAAGCCATCATCGCGCAGCGCATGGAGAAGGAGTTCACCAAGGAAGAAATCCTCGAACTCTATCTCAATGAAATCTATCTCGGATACCGTTCCTACGGGGTCGGGTCGGCCGCGCTGAACTATTTCGACAAGTCCCTGCCGGAACTGGATTTGTCGGAAGCGGCCATTCTGGCCTCGCTGGCCAAGGCGCCGTCCTCGGTGAACCCCTACAGCCGTCCCAAACGCCTGTTGCAGCGGCGCAATTATGTGCTGCGCCGGATGACAGAGGATGGCTACATCACCCGCGAAGAGGCCGAGGAGGCAATGGCCCAGCCGCTGACCACGACGCGCCGCCTGAAGGGGCCGGAATATGCCGCTGCCACCTATTTCGTGCAGGAACTGCGCCGGGACCTGATCAAGAATTATGGCGAGGACACGCTGCAGCAGGGCGGCCTGTCGATTCGGTCGACCATCGACACCAAGCTGCAGCTGGCCGCGCAGGAAGCCCTGCAGGATGGCCTGATCGCCTATGACCGCAGGCATGGCTGGCGCGGGCCCGTCGCGACGCTGGATCCGAAGGCCGAGGATGTGCTCGAACAGCTCGACAATGTTACCCTGCCGGGCGGCTACGGCACCTGGGAAGCGGCGCTGGTCACGAAGATCGGCTCCCGCGGCGCCGAACTCCTGCTGACGGATGGCGCAACCATCCCGCTGCCGGCAGAGGAAGTGGAATGGGCGGCCACCTACACGCCGGACAGCGGCAAGGGCGGCCTGAAGGTTGGCGACGTCGTATTGGCCGAGCTTCAACGCAAGGTGCTGAACGCGCAGGAAACCGCCGCGCCTGCCGAACTCGAACTGGATCCCGATGGTGACGAGATCGACCGGCCGGAGCCCGAGCCCATGCTGGTGCCGGTTGGCAATGCCATCCTGCGCCAGGTACCGGAAGTGGACGGCGCCCTGATCGCGCTGGACCCGCATACCGGCCGGATCCTGGCCATGCAGGGCGGGTACTCCTTCTTCAAATCCGCCTATAATCGCGTCACCCAGGCCAAGCGCCAGCCGGGCTCCAGCTTCAAGCCGTTCGTGTACGCTGCCGCGCTGGAGCGGGGCTATACGCCGGCCACCCGCATGCTCGATGCCCCCTTCGTGGCGTTCGATGTGTCTACGGATGATTACTGGCGTCCTTCCAACTATACCGAAGGGCGCACCTACGGCATGGTCACCCTGCGTATTGCGTTGGAGAAGTCGCTGAACCTGGTCACCGCCCGTGTCGCGCAGGATATCGGCATGGAGGCCGTGTCCGATCTTGCCGTGCGCATGGGCGTATATGAGGAATTGCCGCCTTATCCGGCGATGTCGCTGGGCGCGGGCGATGCCTATCTGATCGACATGGCGCGCGGCTATGCCGGTTTCGTCAATGGCGGCCGGATCATCAATCCGACGCTGCTGGACCGGGTGCAGGACCGTCATGGCCGTACCCTGTTCCGGCATGACGAACGCGCCTGCGAAGGCTGCCATGCCGAAGGCTGGGACGGGCAGGAACCGCCGCAGCTGGCAGAGGTCGGCGAACAGGTCATCGATCCGATTGTCGCCTATCAGGTCACCCACATGCTGGAAGGCGTGGTCGAGCGTGGCACAGGCCGCCGGGCCCGCCGCGTAGGCAAGCCGCTGGCCGGCAAGACGGGGACCACGGACGAATATCGCGATGCCGTCTTCATGGGCTTTTCGCCGGACCTCGTGGTCGGTGTGCGGGTCGGCTTTGATGACAACCGGTCCCTCGGCGAAGGCGAGGCCGGTGGCTCTGTCGCCGCGCCGATCTTCACCGAGTTCATGGAGAAGGCCCTGGCAGACGATCCGGCAACGCCGTTCCGCATCCCGCCGGGCGTGCGCCTCGTGAAAATCGATGCACGCAATGGCGAGCTTCCCGGACCGGACACGGCCGTGATCATTGACGAGGCATTCCGCCCCGGCACAGAACCCGGCATGAGCGCCTTCCATGACACCAGCGACTGCCTGTCGATCTCCGGCGATTGCGGTACCGGTGGCAGCTCCGGCACGTTCGGCAGCTTCGATCCGGAACGCGATGCCGGCATTGTCGAGGATGATCCCGAAGCCTTGCCGTCCCAACAGCCCGGCCAGGCGCCGCGCCCCGTGCCCGAAGCGCCGGTGGACGACACGCTCGGCGACATTTACTGACATCCGGACTTTTGACCCCGAAAGGCGGGCGCGCTATGCCCCGCCTTTCCAGTTTTTAGTGAACAAGACCAGAAGAGGCTGATCCCATGTCCGCAGAAATCAAATCCCTCACCGACCAGATCCGCCAGTCCGCCGATTTGCTACGGAGGCGTCTTTGACTGGGATACAGCCACAAAACGCCTGGATGAGCTGACCGCGCTCTCCGAACGTCCGGATTTCTGGGACGACCCGCAGGAAGCCCAGGCCATGATGCGCGAGCGCCAGCGCCTGGCAGACGGCATCGAGACGGTCGAGGCCCTGCAGCGCGAAGCCGATGACGCCGAGGAATTGCTCGAACTCGCCGAGGGCGATGAGGGCATGATTGCCGACATCGAGGCCAATCTGAAGAAGGCGGCCGAACGCGCCGAAAAGGCCGAACTGGCGGCATTGCTCTCCGGCGAGGCCGACGGCAATGACTGTTTCATCCAGATCAATGCCGGCGAAGGCGGCACCGAAAGCCAGGATTGGGCGAACATCCTGCGCCGCATGTATGTGCGCTGGGCCGAGGCGCACAACATGAAGGTCGAGGAACTCGACGAACGCGAGGGCGAGGAGGCAGGCATCAAGTCTGCCACGCTCCAGTTCAAGGGCGAGAACGCCTATGGCTGGCTCAAATCGGAAACCGGCGTGCACCGGCTTGTCCGGATTTCGCCATTCGATTCCTCTGCACGCCGCCATACCAGCTTTGCCTCGGTCGCCGTCACGCCCGTGATCGACGACAATATCGAGATCGAGATCAATCCGTCGGATGTGCGTACCGACACCTATCGGGCCTCCGGCGCGGGCGGCCAGCACGTCAACCGGACCGATTCCGCCGTCCGCCTGACGCACGAGCCGACCGGCATTGTCGTGCAGTGCCAGAATGACCGGTCACAGCACCGCAACCGCGACCAGGCCTGGCAGATGCTCCGCTCGAAACTCTACGAGCTGGAATTGCAGAAGCGCCGCGAAGTCGCCGATGCCAGCTATGCCGGCAAGACCGATATCGGCTTCGGCCACCAGATCCGCTCCTATGTGCTCCAGCCCTATCAGATGGTGAAGGACCTGCGGACCGAAGTCGAAACCTCCGACACGTCGGGCGTCCTCGATGGCGACATCGACCTCTTCCTCTCCGCCGCCCTGGCGGCATCGGTCGCAAAGAATGAGGACGAGGAATCCTAGAGGCCCTAGATTTTTTGACTGAGCCGAAAGTACAACGTCACATGGGAGAATTCCGTTTCCCTTGATAGTATGGTTTGACGAGGCGTCTATTTTTCTCATTCTCGACCATTTCGTTATGGGGTTGTCAGCCTCAGGTCAGGCAGGCCAGGCTCGACACCTAATCAACATTTGCGTTTAGACGATTACGCGCGAGCGTTTACAGTGACTTCGGGGCTTGGTTGGTGTGATCCAATTAGTCAGTTCGTCGGATGCGAATAGGAACGGTTGGAATGAGTTTAATATTCTCAAAAGTCGAATTGGGATTGGTTGCTGCAATATTGATCTCAAGCGGTTGTGTAAGGAACCCGGACAGCTCGGATTCGGGAGATGGCCTTTTGTTGTGTGAATCAAATTGCGCTTTCGCAGGTTATCATTTGAAGCGTGACTCTCAGATTTTGACGGTGGGTGACGTGAGTAACGCCTATATCGATTGCTCAGATGAGCTGCACCACTGCTTTTCGAGCGCAATAATATTCTCTTATCCAAAGAACTGGAAGCAGGACGTCTATAACTGGGAGGTAGACGGAGTTACATTCAACATGAACCCAACAAAGTATTCATCCAGCATTTGTCCAGGCGTCGAGAATTCAAAATCATACCAGATCGTCGCTTTTCCAAGTGAGGCCAAATATGGACGCAGCAAATTTCTGTACGTCGTGAATGAGAGAATGGGCATTGTTGAGTTTTCGGAATCTTATTGCCTTTCTTCAGATCGACCGTGTGAGGTCTCAAGGACGGACACATATCTGGGCTGCAATGATATGAATTTCATGGCGCCGTTGCGATCAGGCAGCTGATCACGACGGCCGACAGGATCAGGCGCAGGCGCATCCACCAGGCGGGGGCCAGCTTGCGCCGGACGAACCAGGTCTCGATGCCGAGCAGGCCGGCATAGCCAAGGGCCAGTCCCCATGCGGCGGACAGGGGGCCGCCGCCCGTGGCGAAGAAGGCCCAGAGTGCGGGCAGCACGCTGAGCCCATAGCCGATGCCTGCCTCGCGCCCTCCGGATCTGGTGGCAAAGCCCCATAGGACGCCGGACATGAAGGCGAGAATGATCGCGCCATAAAAGACCTGCACATATGGTCCGACAAAGCGCGGCCCGAATGTGGCGCTGCCAAAGGCGTGCAGACCGGGCACATACAGGGTCATCGTGCCCCAGAGAAAGGGAATGAGACCAGCAAGGCCCAGCGCCAGCGGCGCGGCAGGGATGGTTCTTTCAGTCATGGTCCGGAAGATAGGACATTTCTCTCCAACGGCGAGGCGGGCAGGGGCCGCAGACACGTGTCCAATCCCCGAAACGTCAGGGGACAGGTGGGTGGCATCCTGCGGGCATGGCTGGTGCGAGGGTGGGGACAGAAAATATTTTCATCCCCCTCCCGCGCGGCGGGGGCATGATGGGCGCCATGAAACAGCTCTCGCCCGACGCACAGATTTTCCTTGAAGACAGCTGGAGGGTGCTGGGCAACATCTTTGCGTCTCTGTTGGAGCTGACCGGGCGAGGGGAGACGGTGCCGCGGCGCTATTACAATTTTATCCTGCGGCGGCTGAGGGCCGGCGAGGCGATGCTGCGCCGGATGATCCTGATGCTGGCCCTGACGCTCGAAATCGAGCCGATCCTGCCGCGAGAGCCGTCGCAGGCGGCCCCTGGCAGGACCCAGGCCCCGTCGAGCAACACGACATCGCGCCCCGAACCCTTTGGCCCCCGCACGCCGACGCCGTTTCTGCTCTGGGAGGCTCATGCCGCCTCCCGCGCGCAAGGCGAGCGCTTCGCCGAACCGCCGCGCATCTGGACACCCGGCATGGAGTGGCATTTGTTGCCGTCGGAACAGCGTGCCCTGAACACGGGTGACCTCCCCCGGACCCTGTCGCTACAGCCCCTGCAGCTGCGCCTGAAACGGCTGGAACTGGCCTTCCGGGATCCCGATGCGGCGGCACAGCGCCTCGCCCGGTGGCGCGCCCGGCAGGCCGGACTGAGAACGCTGTGGCGCGCGCGATACGAGAATGGCGAGGCAGAGCCGGGTGTGCCCTTCGGCCGGGCTTCTCCGCTGGGGCGGGCCCGCCGGCTCGCCTCCCGTACCACCTTGCCGGCGGACTATCGCCAATGGCTGGATGATCTCGACACCTATGCGCGCCGGGAATCCATCAACTCGTCCTGATACGTACTGAAATGAACATCGCCCGCCCTCTGTCTCTGGCAGGGGCGGGCGAAGCTATGGGCAGAACGGGGGTGGCTACAGAACGTCCAGCATCTCCTGGACCAGCGGGTGGCGGACCACATCCTTGCCTTCAAGGCGGACGACGGACGCACCGCCCAGCTTCTCCAGCCGTTCGGCGGCCGTGGCGAGGCCGGAGAATTCCGGCAGCAGGTCCGACTGGGCCGGGTCGCCCGTGATCACCATGGTCGAGTGCCAGCCAAGCCGCGTCAGCAGCATCTTCAGCTGGGTATAGGTGCAGTTCTGCGCCTCATCGATGACGATGAAGGCATTGTTCAGGGTCCGGCCCCGCATGAAGCCGATGGGGGCAATTTCGATCACGCCCTCTGCCAGCATGTGCTTCAGCTGTCCGGGCGACAGTCGGTCAGACAGCGCATCATAAAGCGGCCGCAGATAGGGGGCCAGCTTGTCTTCCATCGCGCCCGGCAGGAAACCGATCTGCTCGCCCGCCTCGACCGCCGGACGGGACAGGATGATGCGCGCCACCTTGCCCTTTTGCAGGGCCTCGACCGCCTTGCAGACGGCCAGGTAGGTCTTGCCGGTGCCGGCCGGGCCGAGCGCGGCGACCAGGGCCTGCTCGTCCATCGCCTTCATCAGTTCGGCCTGGTTCTCCGTACGCGGCTTGACCGTTTTCTGATAGCGCTGCGTGCGCCCATTCTCCGCCCTCTGATGATCCTGCCGGCTGTCCGCATCGTCCGGGTGCCAGCCCCGGCCGCCCTCTATGGCCTGCAGCTTCGGGCCCTTGCCGCGGGCGCCCTCCTCGAACCAGGTGTTCAGGTTCACTTCGGAACCCTGCTTCATCCGTTTTGCTGCATTGCGTTTACCCATGGAAGATCTCCTTGGTTACGGGCAAGAAAAAAGCCACCGGCGAACTCGCGCGATGGCTTGGCGGAAACTGGGAGGAAGAAAGGGCCGTCCGCCCCGTGGGCGGTGTGGCCAGGTCCCGGGAGCGGTCTCCGGGCGGCGGGGTGTGACAGGGTCTGGTGATGACCGTCTCCAACTCCGAATCTGTTGATGATTAGAGTGTAGCAAGGTTATCAGAAGATTAAATGATAATTCCGCGCGCGAAATAACGAGGAGACGCAGACCCCATGGCCATTTACGAGATCGACGGAACCCGTCCCACCCTGCCGGACAGCGGAGACTATTGGGTCGCCGAGAACGCACAGGTCATGGGAAACGTGATCCTGAAGGAGAACGCCTCGGTCTGGTATGGCGCTGTGCTGCGCGGCGACAATGACCCGATCACGATTGGCGAGAATTCGAACATCCAGGATGGCAGCGTGCTGCACACCGATGTCGGTTGCCCGCTGACCATCGGCAAGGATGTCACCGTGGGCCACATGGTCATGCTGCACGGCTGCACGATTGGCGACGAGACGCTGATCGGCATCGGATCGACCATTCTCAACAATGCAACCATCGGGAAGAACTGCATCATCGGCGCGCATGCGCTGATCCCCGAAGGCAAGGTGATCCCGGACAATTCGCTGGTCATGGGCGCGCCCGGAAAGGTCGTGCGCGAGATTTCAGATCACCAGGTCCAGGTGATCCGCATGTCGGCGGTCCATTATGTCGAGAACTGGAAGCGCCATCGCGCCGGCCTGAAGCGGATCGACTAGGCCTCTTCGTCCGGGCGCAGGAAGTTCACCGCGAATTCCTGGTCGCCGGACCGCACAACACGTCCGCGCAGATTGCCAGCCGTTACCACTTCGCCAATCGGCGGGCACTGGAACTGGCCATTCGTCTTGAAGCTGGCACCGGTCAGCGAAATGTCGATCACGGTGCAGGGGATCTGCAGGCCGTCCTTGCGGCCGATAAAGGCCGGGCCGCCGGTCGGGAAGCGCGACGCAGCCCGCTGCTCCGGGGTTTCCATCAGATCCTTGTTGATCAGCCAGCTCAGCCGGTCGGCCAGCTTCTTGCGCTTGTGCGGCACGACGTCGAACTCGACCGCGAACCCGTCCTTCGACCTGCGCACGACCCGTCCGGCAACGCGGCCCAGATCGTCGAAATAGCAGATCACATTGGCGCCTTCTTCCGGCACTGTGGCGGCGCGCAGATAGGCGCCGGAACAGGACAGGTTTTCTGTCACGAGTTGATGGTCTTCGCTGGCCTCGTCGAGGAAACAGCCTTCGAGTTCAAGATCGACGCGCTTGTATTTGCGACGATCCTGTTCGGTATTGATGACAGCATTGAACTGCGGCACAGACAAATCTAGCGCGGACATGTAAATCTCCTGAGGTCCCTTGCGGCAACCTGTCTGTTCTTCTCCATCACCCCTTTACTTACACCAGTTTCGTTCACAAACTGTTGACGAGAACGGAAGGATTGCGGGCAATTCTTCACCATAAGGTTTATTGGGAGGGCCTCCTGTGCGGGAGACTTATGACTATATTATTGTCGGCGCAGGCAGCGCCGGCTGTACTCTGGCCAACAGGTTGAGCGAAAATCCGGACGTGAAGGTCTGCCTGATCGAGGCAGGCAAGAAGGATAACAATCTGATGGTGCGCATGCCCGCTGGGGTTGGAAACCTGATCAAGGCCGAGGGGCCCTACAATTGGGGGTTCTGGACCGAGCCGCAGAAGCACATGAATGGCCGCAAGCTCTGGTGGCCGCGCGGCAAGGGCTGGGGCGGCTCCTCCTCGATCAATGGCATGATCTATATTCGTGGCCATGCCCGCGACTATGACCAGTGGGCCCAGATGGGCCTGCGCGGCTGGAGCTTTGCGGACGTGCTGCCCTATTTCAAGCGCTCCGAAGGCTATGAAGGGGGCGAGTCCGATTTCCATGGCGGCACCGGCCCGCTCAAAGTGTCCGAAAGTCCGCTGTCCTCCCCGGTCTACCGCGCCTTCCTTCAGGCCGGTGAGCAGGCCGGCTACAAGAGCACCAGCGATTTCAACGGCGCCGACCAGGAAGGGTTCGGCCGCTATCAACGCACCATCCACAAGGGCGAGCGCTGGAGCGCATCCTATGGCTATCTCCGTCCGATCGTGGGAGTGCGGGACAATCTCACCGTCATCTCGACCGGCCAGGTCACGCGGGTCCTGATCGAGAACGGCCGCGCCACCGGCGTTGAAGTGGTCGAAGGCAAGGGCAAGCTGGCCCAGGAAATCCACGCGTCGGGCGAGGTCATCGTCTGCGCCGGCGCCGTCCAGTCCCCGCAGCTGCTTCAGCTGTCCGGCATCGGCAATCCCGACCATCTCAGCCGTTTCGATATCAAGCCCGTGGTGGCTCTGCCGAATGTCGGTCAGAACCTGCAGGACCATCTCGACGTCACCGTGATCCACGAGATGACCCAGCCGATTTCTGCCTACTCCATGCAGAAGGGTCTGAAGAAGCTGGGCGTCGGCATTCAGTATCTGGTGAACCAGACCGGTGCAGGCGCCGACAACCACTTGCAGGCCGGAGCGTTCCTGAAGTCTCGCGAAGGGCTGGAAATGCCCGACCTGCAGCTCCACTTCGTCAATGCCATCATGATGGATCACGCCAAGCATCAGGCCAACAAGGATGGCTATACGGTCCATTCCTGCCAGCTGCGGCCGGAAAGCCGGGGAACGGTTTGCCTCGCATCAGCCGATCCGTTTGCGCATCCGGCCATTGATCCGAACTATCTGGAAGCCGAGGAAGACCGCCGGGCGATGCGGGAATCGGTGAAGATGATCCGCGATATCTGCGGGCAGGATGCGTTGCGGCCCTTCACCGGCGCGGAGATGATGCCGGGCGAGAGCGTGAAGACCGACGACGAAATCGACGCCTTTATCCGACGGTGCGGGGAAACGATCTATCATCCCATTGGCACGGTCGCCATGGGGGCGACCGATGACAGTCCGGTCGATGGCGAATTGCGCGTGCGGGGTGTGGCAGGTTTGCGGGTCGTGGACGCTTCGGTGATCCCGACCCTGATCGGGGGCAACACGAACGCCCCGACCATCATGATCGCCGAGAAGGCGGCCGACATGATCCTGGGCAAGGCGCCGCTGGCGGCCGAAAGCCCGGAAATTGTGGCGGCCTGATCACGGCGATCAGCGAACGTTGTTGGCCACCAGCTTGAGGGCTGGCTCGGCGCGGCGCGTATCCGGTGGCACCAGCATGGCCACGCGATGACGCCAGATCGGCCGTCCCTTCAGAAGGGGCACGCCCCCCAGCGTCTGGTAGAGGCCGAGAAAGCGGGATGAGGCGCCATGGATGGAGGCGTGTGGCAGCGGCATCAAGGTGATTTCCACTTCGACCCGCTGTCCTGTCAGGGTTTCGCCGCGTCCCCGGATCACACCCGGCGCTCCGTCAGCGCGCACGGCGTCAAGGAAGCCGGTCAGCATGGAGCGGTCGGGCCCGGTCCACAGGCCGAGAAAGTCGTGGTCCGCGAGTGGCCGGCCGAGCAGGGCGCTGACGCCATCGCCGGCGGAGCGGAATACCCAGGCGCCATCATCGGTTGCCTGGATCATGAAGATATTCGCGATGAGGTCGGGATGATCGTTCGCCCGCGGGGTGGAATCCTCGTTCTGCGCCGGGTTGGCGTTCATGCGCTTCCATGCCTCCAGCATGATGCGCGTGTTGGGATGAATTGACCGGTCGTGCATGACGGGCGTGCGCTCCATATTGTCTTTTTGTCTTTTGGCCCTCGAGGGGCATGTGGGAGAGCTGTTCCGCAATATTTATTCCAGCGCGGCATTCCCGCCGGGGGGGAATAACCGGCGGACTCCGGGCTGGATTTTCCCCCGAAAGGAGTTGTTCGGCACCAAAACCGGTATTTGGCGGCGCAGTGAACGTGTCCGCACCGGCGCGCGAGTCTCAACTCGGTACAGCCCGCTCGAGAGGCCTGATCGCGAATCAGGTCGGGCGCGGCTTGAGAGTGCTGTGTGTCCGGAAAATCCTGCCTCAGATTTCCGGGCAGGGCGCGTAATGCAGCCATGCTGCCACAGAATATGAGAAAAACTCGGCCTTACTCATGGTGAAGCCTTGTCATCACTCACCTTTTGTCTAGTCCTTCAGGAGTGCAGTTTTTGCTCAGTCAATTCCTCCCAATCTCCACAATCAGAAATTTGCTCAAAGGGACCCCTCACGTGAAATCCAGAAAATTTGTTTCGGGTGCGCCGAAGTTCAAATCGGCGCTGACCTTCAGCGCAAGCTTTGCCGCAATTGCCGTCCTCTCCATGCCTGCCCACGCGCAGGACGCTGCGGAAGAGGATGAGAGCCGCACGCTCCAAACCGTCACCATTACCGCGACCAAGCGCGAGCAGACGCTCCAGGATGTGCCAGTCGCGGTCTCCGTGGTCGACGAGGCGGTCATCGAAAAGGCGGAGATTGTGGATCTGGGAGACCTGCAATCCATCGTGCCGTCGCTGCGCGTCAGCCAGCAGCAATCCTCCGCAAACACCAATTTCATCATCCGCGGCTTCGGCAATGGCGCCAACAATGCCGGCATCGAGCCGTCCGTCGGCGTGTTCGTGGATGGCGTCTATCGTTCGCGGTCCAATTCCCAGATTTCCGACCTGCCGAACCTGCAGCGTGTCGAGGTCCTGCGCGGGCCGCAATCGACCCTGTTCGGCAAGAACGCATCGGCTGGTGTCATTTCCATCGTGACGCAGAAGCCGCAATTCGAATGGGGCGGCAATGTCGAGGGCACCGTCAGCAACTATAATGGCTATCGCCTCGGCGGGTACGTTACGGGGCCGATCTCCGACAAGCTGGCGTTCAGCCTCGGCGGCAATTTCAACAAGCGCGACGGCTATGTCGAGGACCTCGGCGATGGTCCGGACACGAATGAGCGCAACCGTTGGGGCCTGCGCGGCGACCTTCTGTTCGAACCGACGGACGACATGTCGTTCCGCCTTATCGCGGACTATGACGAGATCGACGAAATCTGCTGTGCGGCCGCAAATGTGGTGAACGGTCCGACCGGCGCTGCTGTCCTGGCGCTTGGTGGCAATCTGGTGGCAGAGGATCCGTTCTCCTATCAGGTGGCCTACAATTTCGGGTCCGAGAACCAGATCAAGAATGGCGGCCTGTCACTGCAGGGGGATTTCGATCTCGGTGCGTTCACGCTGACCAGCATCACGGCCTATCGTACGTCGGATTTGAGCACCAATCAGGATTCTGACTTCACCAGCGCCGACATTCTCGGCCGCAAGTCCGACGATGTGGAGATTGAAACCTTCACCCAGGAAGTGCGCCTGACCTCGAACGGTGATGGCCCGCTCAGCTGGATGGTTGGCGGTTTCTATTTCGACGAAACCGTGGATATCGAGAACCAGCTGCTCTACGGACAGGACACACGGGGTTATATCGACATCCTGACCTCCAACCTGATCACAGGGCTGGAGCCGACCGTGTTCGGCGTTCCGGTCGGCACCTTCTTTGCGCCGGGGGCGGGCTTCACCGAATTCTATGGTCAGGATGACACTTCGGCCTCGCTGTTCGGGACCGTGGACTATGAAGTGACCGACCGCCTGACGGCCACGTTCGGCCTCAACTATACGCAGGTCAACAAGAACGCCTTCTCCAATGCTGTCTCCACGGACGCATTTGCGGCAATTGACCTCAACGCGGCGGCGCCGTTCATCAGCCAGGCCACCGCTGGCGGCCTGCTGCTGCAGGCAGGCGTGAACCCGACAGACCCGGCCGCGGTGGCCGCCTTTGCAGCGGCCTTCCCCACAGAGTTCGCCACCATCCAGGCGACGGCTGCGGCCGCGCCGACCAGCCTGCAGCAGGTTCAGTTCCTGCCGCCTTTCCTCAACTTCCCGAATGCGGTGGAAACCGGCTCCACGGATGATGAGGATACGTCGGTGACCTTCCGTCTTGCATATGACGTAACCGATGCGGTGAATGTCTACGCGTCCTACGCAACCGGCTTCAAGGCATCATCCTGGAACCTGTCGCGCGACAGCCGTCCGACTCCGGCAGACTATGCCTTGCTGGCGCAGGGCGGGCTGCTTGTCCCGAACCTGACCACGGGCACCCGCTTTGCCGGGCCGGAGGAATCCAAGGTCTACGAGATTGGCGTGAAAGGGGCGTATGCGGACTTTGCCTTCAACGTGGCGATCTTCGACCAGACGATCGAGGGCTTCCAGTCCAACGTGTTCACGGGCACCGGCTTCGCCCTGGCCAATGCGGGCGAGCAGTCCACCCAGGGGCTTGAACTCGACGCCCAATGGAACGCCACCGAAAACCTGCTGCTCAGCTTCGCCGGCACCTTCCTGGATCCGGTCTATGACAGCTTCGAAGAATCGGCGAGCGGCGACATCTCCGGGCAGAAGCCCTATGGCATACCGGAAGTGTCGACGTCCACGGCAGCGACCTACACGTTCAATGTGAAGTCCTATGACGCATTCGTGCGGGCAGACTGGCAGTATGAGAGCCCGACGGATTATTTCGACGATCCGGCGAACCAGGCCCTGATCGACGATCAGAAGGAAATCAGCACGTTCAACGCGTCGGCTGGTCTGACCACCGAGAACGGCCTGAGCTTCACGCTCTGGGGGCGGAACATCTTTGATGACGAGTACATCACCGTGGCCTTCCCGGCCGTGGCGCAGACCGGCTCGATCTCCGGATATCCGAACCAACCGGCAACCTACGGCCTGACCGTCCGCAAGACGTTCTAGGCGTCAGCGGTCCCTGTTTTCGGAAGGCCCTGTCGCGCGCGGCGGGGCCTTCTTGATTCCCGGGACCGGCTAGTCCGGCCGGTACGCCGCCAGCGAGACCACGGCGAGCACAAGGCAGCCGGTTTCGAACCCGGTAAACATCAGGAAGCCGGAGGTCGGCGTGTCTCCTGCGATGAGGCCCGCAATCCGCGCGAACACATAGCCGCCCATATAGGCAGTGATGAACCACAGCGCCGGGCGCACCATGCGGGCGCGAATCGCGCCGGCCGCCGCCAGCAGGCCCGCGCCCAGGCTGACCCCGCCATAAATGCCCCGGACCTCATACACGCCGTTCGGTCCGCCGGGCTCCACGCCCATGGAGGCGGTCATGGCCACCGGGTCGATCAGCGACCAGATCCCGAAGGCTGCGAAGGTGAGGGCGATGACGGCAAGAAAGATGCGGATGAACATGCAAGGGGACATAGGGCAGGGCGCCGATCCGTAAAGTTTCGCGCCTGCGCGCGGGCCGCCAACCTGAATTTCTGCGCGAATCGGGATGGAATCCGGATTTCCGGTCCCATCTCTGTTGGGTACGTCACTTCAGGAGCCTGCCCATGCGCCAGTCCCGGCGAGCGCCCCCCATCATCAATGCGCCGCCCTTCGTCACGGCTGTGGCGCTGGCCATTATTGCCGCGCATGCAGTGAGGTTGCTGGCGGGCGGCCGGCTCGATGCCGTGTTCGTGGAGATCGGCGCGGTGTTTCCGGACCGTTTCTGGGGCTGGGCAACCGGTCAGGGCGTCATTGGCGGTTATCCGCCCTATGATTCGGCGCTGGAAGCCCTTGCCCCGCTGGCCGGCACGGCGCTCGTCCATGGCAGCTGGTCGCATCTCCTCATGAACACGATCATGCTGGTCGCGGTCGGCAAGCCGGTCTATGGCGCGCTGGCTCATCTGGCCCGAACCCGCGCCACCGCGAATCTCGCCTTTCTCGGCGTCTTCGTGGTCGCCGTGATTGGCGGGTCGTTGGCCCATCTGGCCTCGCACTTTCCAGATGGTCCGCCGGCGATCGGCGCATCAGGCGGCGTGTCCGGCCTGATCGCCGGCGCGCTGATGCTTCAGAACGGCGTTCCGATTCGCCTGCTGGACCGCAAATTTCTGACCACAAGCGCGGTCTTCTTCGTCGGCAACCTCGTGCTCGCCTTTCTCGGCCCGTCCATGTTCGGTTCGGAGATCGCCTGGCAGGCCCATATTGGTGGCTATGTCGCCGGCGCGCTGCTGTTCCGCTATCTGGCCCGGGGGCTCGGCCGGGCGCGATTCGGCACCTGATCGCCTCGCCCGGGGAATTATGGTAGGCTTCCTGAAAACAAGGGACCCAAAAGGGGCCGGAACACAGGGAGGACGTGGATGACCATAGACCAGATTCTGAAGGACAAGGGATTCGCCATCATATCGGTGCGGGCCGGCGAGACGCTGGCCGCAGCTGCACGCACGCTGGACGGCAAGCGAATCGGCGCCGTCGTCGCGCTGGATGATGCGGGCGGCATTGTCGGCGTGCTTTCAGAACGGGATATCGTTCGCCATGTCGCGCGACAGGGCGCTGCCGCGCTCAACCTGAATGTCGGCGATGCCATGACGCGGGACGTCATCAAGGTCGACTCGACCACCAAGGTGGATGATGCGCTGCAGCTCATGACAGACCGGCGGATTCGCCATTTGCCCGTAATCAGTGGCGATGAACTGGTCGGCGTGGTCTCGATCGGCGATCTGGTGAAGTGGAAGATCGCCGAAACAGAGGCTGAGGCAGAGGCGATGAAATCCTACCTGTCTGCCCAGTACTGAGGCGAAAACCCCCATATCCATTGGCCTGTTTCGATTTGGCGCCGCCATGGCCTGACGGCCTCCTGGCTTTTCTCTGCAGTTTTGTGATGAAAAGCTGATATTGGGGGTTGCCGCATTCGGGGGGCGGGAGTACATCGCCACCTCCGCTGACGAGGCCTTCGGGTTTCAGACGCGGGACCCGGTAGGAAGGGCGCTTTCGGGCCCCTGAGATCGGTTCTCCAGATCGCTCGGATTTGCGAGCCGGACATGTTCGGCAAACGGGATCTTTTGCGCTGTAAACATTGCAGACCGGATGGTTCACCATTCAACTGCAGACGGCGCAAGAAAGGGTGTTGACGGCGAGAAAGGCGGTCCATATAAGCCGCCACTTCGCTGACGAACTCCTCGGAGTTCAGAGGCAACCCGGCGGCGGGTTTTGACCGGTTCGGAAGTTTCAATCTTCCTCGGCCAGAACCTTGAAGTCGGTTCCCTGAAACGCTCGAATTTGCGGGCCGGATGTTTTCGGCAGGCGGGTTCATTTGCGCCAAAATTGAAGCGGTCCTGGTGCCTGGCACCGAACTGCAGAAGAGGCGGAAAAGAGAGTTGACGGGAAGAAGGGCGGTCCATATAAGCCGCCACTTCCGCAGACGACGCCTTCGGGCATCTGAAGCGGGCCCGCTGAAAAGCTCACCTGACTGGTGAAAAAGTTCTTGAACTTTTCGTCGAACAGGGGCTATATATGCGGTTCCTCGAAACGCTCGAATTTGCGGGCCGGATCTTTTCGGCAAGCAATTCATTTGCGCCAAAATTGAAGCAGGAACGGTGGTTAAACGCTCAACTGCAGAAGGCGCGAAAAAGAGTGTTGACGGGATGATCGGCGGCCCATATAAGCCGCCACTTCCGGACGGGCCCACGGGCTTCTGATGGAGACCTTCGGAGCCTCGGTTCCAGCTGTTTGACATCGTAAGAGATTAGGAAGAGAAACGCAGGCGGCGTGATGGCTTGCGGATAAGGCTTCGGCCTTTCCAGACGATCACGACGGATGCGTTTCTTGAGAGAAAATTCTTTTTCCATCGACCAGGTCATACTGGTCTTTGTGACTAAGGGTTTCTCGTCAAAAGAACGCAATACTTAAATGCTTAACAGCTTGAGTAGCCGTCCATATTCCAATGGATGGTTTCGTCAGATCAACACTCAACTTGAGAGTTTGATTCTGGCTCAGAACGAACGCTGGCGGCAGGCTTAACACATGCAAGTCGAACGACATAGTGGCAGACGGGTGAGTAACGCGTGGGAACGTACCTTTCACTACGGAATAGCTCTTGGAAACGAGTGGTAATACCGTATACGCCCTCCGGGGGAAAGATTTATCGGTGAAAGATCGGCCCGCGTTAGATTAGCTAGTTGGTAGGGTAACGGCCTACCAAGGCGACGATCTATAGCTGGTCTGAGAGGATGATCAGCCACACTGGGACTGAGACACGGCCCAGACTCCTACGGGAGGCAGCAGTGGGGAATCTTGCACAATGGGCGAAAGCCTGATGCAGCCATGCCGCGTGAATGATGAAGGCCTTAGGGTTGTAAAATTCTTTCGCCAGGGATGATAATGACAGTACCTGGTAAAGAAGCCCCGGCTAACTTCGTGCCAGCAGCCGCGGTAATACGAAGGGGGCTAGCGTTGTTCGGAATTACTGGGCGTAAAGCGCACGTAGGCGGACTTTTAAGTCAGATGTGAAATCCCGGGGCTCAACCTCGGAACTGCATTTGAAACTGGAAGTCTAGAGACCAGGAGAGGTTAGCGGAATACCGAGTGTAGAGGTGAAATTCGTAGATATTCGGTGGAACACCAGTGGCGAAGGCGGCTAACTGGACTGGTACTGACGCTGAGGTGCGAAAGTGTGGGGAGCAAACAGGATTAGATACCCTGGTAGTCCACACCGTAAACGATGAGAGCTAGTTGTTGGCAGGCATGCCTGTCGGTGACGCAGCTAACGCATTAAGCTCTCCGCCTGGGGAGTACGGCCGCAAGGTTAAAACTCAAAGAAATTGACGGGGGCCCGCACAAGCGGTGGAGCATGTGGTTTAATTCGAAGCAACGCGCAGAACCTTACCTACCCTTGACATCCCGATCGCGGTTTCCAGAGATGGATCCCTTCAGTTAGGCTGGATCGGTGACAGGTGCTGCATGGCTGTCGTCAGCTCGTGTCGTGAGATGTTGGGTTAAGTCCCGCAACGAGCGCAACCCTCATCCTTAGTTGCCATCACGTTTGGGTGGGCACTCTAAGGAAACTGCCGGTGGTAAGCCGGAGGAAGGTGGGGATGACGTCAAGTCCTCATGGCCCTTACGGGTAGGGCTACACACGTGCTACAATGGCAGTGACAATGGGATAATCCCCAAAAACTGTCTCAGTTCGGATTGTCGTCTGCAACTCGACGGCATGAAGGTGGAATCGCTAGTAATCGTGGATCAGCATGCCACGGTGAATACGTTCCCGGGCCTTGTACACACCGCCCGTCACATCATGGGAATTGGTTCTACCCGAAGACGCTGTGCTAACTTCGGAGGCAGGCGGCCACGGTAGGATCAGTGACTGGGATGAAGTCGTAACAAGGTAGCCGTAGGGGAACCTGCGGCTGGATCACCTCCTTTCTAAGGATGCTCACGGATTGCTTTGCTCACGCGAGGCTCTGTGGCTCTATAGACAGTCCACATTGATGGACAAAAACTATGCGGCTGTCGCGCCGTCTCCGTTTCTCTTCCTTCGTTCGTTGTTCGGGCTTGCCTTTGGGTGGCCTGAATACTAAGCGAGCCCCGCGGGCGCTTTATCGCCTGTCTTCGACTTTGACCGCGACGGGCCTTGCCCTGACCTGGTCATGGGCCGGTAGCTCAGGTGGTTAGAGCGCACGCCTGATAAGCGTGAGGTCGGAAGTTCAACTCTTCCTCGGCCCACCATCGAAGCCTGCGGCAACGCAGGGCAGGGCATGCGACCTGGCGGGACGCCAGACTACGGGGCCATAGCTCAGTTGGGAGAGCGCCTGATTTGCATTCAGGAGGTCGTCGGTTCGACTCCGTCTGGCTCCACCATCGCCTGCCGGCGCATACACGAACGAAAGAAGTTTAGTCCGTTTTCCGGAGCCCTTGGGTTTCGGGATATTTGTCATCGTAAGGGAAAGATTGATCCGGCTGGTTTGCCGCTCAGGGCCTCGTGCTCTTGGTATTCCAGCTTCAGCCGAACAGTGCGGCCGCGGTAACGTGGTCAGCATCAAAGGGTCAGTCTGCAAGAAACCAACATGTCTGATCGAGATCCAGGTGTGTGGGACGCAAATGCGTTTTCCACTGCACATGGATTTCAAATAACGATCAAGCGTCAAAAGGGCATCCGGGGGATGTCTTGGCGGTAAGAGGCGATGAAAGACGTGGCACTCTGCGATAAGCACCGGGGAGGCGAGAGCATCCTTTGATCCGGTGATTTCTGAATGGGGAAACCCACCTCCGAGATGTTGGATAATTCGAGCGCTTTGGCGCTCGACGTGTCTAACATTTCAATAGTGAGGTATTTTAACCTGAATACATAGGGTTAAAAAGCGAACCCGGGGAATTGAAACATCTAAGTACCCGGAGGAAAGGACATCAATTGAGACTCCGTTAGTAGTGGCGAGCGAACGCGGACCAGGCCTGGTCTGAAACAAGGAGAAGTATCTGGGAAGGTACGCCATAGTGGGTGATAGCCCCGTATCCGTAACATGAAGACCTTTTAGAGTAGGGCGGGACACGTGAAATCCTGTCTGAACATGGGGGGACCACCCTCCAAGCCTAAGTACTCCTTACCGACCGATAGTGAACAAGTACCGTGAGGGAATGATGAAAAGAACCCCGATGAGGGGAGTGAAACAGATCCTGAAACCGGATGCCTACAAGCTGATGGAGCTCTTCGGAGTGACATCGTACCTTTTGTATAATGGGTCAGCGACTTAGTGTTGCGTGCAAGCTTAAGCCGTTAGGTGTAGGCACAGCGAAAGCGAGTCTGAATAGGGCGACCGAGTACGTAGCATTAGACCCGAAGGCAGATGATCTAGATATGGGCAGGCTGAAGGTGCGGTAACACGCACTGGAGGGCCGAACCGTTGAACGTTGAAAAGTTCTCGGATGACCTGTGTCTAGGGGTGAAAGGCCAATCAAATCTGCTGATAGCTGGTTCTCCGCGAAATCTATTTAGGTAGAGCGTCACGATTAGACTCTGGGGGGTAGAGCACTGAATGGGCTAGGGGTCCTCACCGGATTACCAAACCTTCTCAAACTCCGAATACCCAGAAGTTATGCGTGGCAGACACACGGCGGGTGCTAACGTCCGTCGTGAAAAGGGAAACAACCCAGACCGCCAATTAAGGCCCCCAAGTAATAGCTAAGTGCGAAACGATGTGGAGGTGCTGAGACAATCAGGAGGTTGGCTTAGAAGCAGCCATCCTTTAAAGAAAGCGTAACAGCTCACTGATCAAGCGCCTCTGCGCGGAAAATGTATCGGGACTAAAGTTATTCGCCGAAATTGCGGACTCGAAAGAGTGGTAGCGGAGCGTTCCGTAAGCCTGCGAAGGTGACCTGCGAGGGTTGCTGGAGGTATCGGAAGTGAGAATGCTGACATGAGTAGCGACAAACAGGGTGAGAGACCCTGTCGCCGAAAGACCAAGGGTTCCTGCGTAAAGCTAATCTGCGCAGGGTTAGCCGGCCCCTAAGGTAAGGCCGAAAGGCGTAGCCGATGGGAACCACGTTAATATTCGTGGGCCAAGGGATGAGTGACGGATTTCGAAAGTTGTAGCCCCTTATTGGATTGGGTCTGCAGCCTGGAAGTTCCTGGAAATAGCCTCCCATTAAGACCGTACCCGAAACCGACACAGGTGGTCAGGTAGAGCATACCAAGGCGCTTGAGAGAACTATGTTGAAGGAACTCGGCAAATTACCTCCGTAACTTCGGGAGAAGGAGGCCTCACATTGGGCAACCAGTGCTGAGGGGCACAAAACTGGGGGTTGCGACTGTTTATCAAAAACACAGGGCTCTGCGAAGCCGCAAGGCGACGTATAGGGTCTGACGCCTGCCCGGTGCCGGAAGGTTAAAAGGAGAGGTGAGAGCCTTGAATTGAAGCCCCGGTGAACGGCGGCCGTAACTATAACGGTCCTAAGGTAGCGAAATTCCTTGTCGGGTAAGTTCCGACCTGCACGAATGGCGTAACGACTTCCCCACTGTCTCCAACATAGACTCAGCGAAATTGAATTCCCCGTGAAGATGCGGGGTACCCGCGGTCAGACGGAAAGACCCCGTGAACCTTTACTACAGCTTCACAGTGGCATTAAAGAACTTATGTGTAGGATAGGTGGGAGGCTTTGAAGCTGTGTCGCCAGATGCAGTGGAGCCAACCTTGAAATACCACCCTTAATTTCTTTGATGTCTAACCGCGCCCCTGGATGGGGCCGGGACCCTGTGTGGCGGGTAGTTTGACTGGGGCGGTCGCCTCCTAAAGAGTAACGGAGGCGCGCGATGGTAGGCTCAGAGCGGTCGGACATCGCTCGTTGAGTGCAATGGCATAAGCCTGCCTGACTGTGAGATCGACAGATCGAACAGAGACGAAAGTCGGTCATAGTGATCCGGTGGTCCCGAGTGGAAGGGCCATCGCTCAACGGATAAAAGGTACTCCGGGGATAACAGGCTGATGATGCCCAAGAGTCCATATCGACGGCATCGTTTGGCACCTCGATGTCGGCTCATCACATCCTGGGGCTGGAGCAGGTCCCAAGGGTTCGGCTGTTCGCCGATTAAAGTGGTACGTGAGCTGGGTTCAGAACGTCGCGAGACAGTTTGGTCCCTATCTGCCGTGGGTGTTGGATACTTGAGAGGATTTGTCCCTAGTACGAGAGGACCGGGATGAACACACCTCTGGTGGACCTGTTGTGGCGCCAGCCGCATTGCAGGGTAGCTATGTGTGGACTAGATAACCGCTGAAAGCATCTAAGCGGGAAACTAACCTCAAAACCAGGTATCCCTGAGAGCCGTGCAAGACCAGCACGTCGATAGGCCGGGTGTGGAAGCGCTGCGAGGCGTGGAGCTAACCGGTACTAATTGCTCGATAGGCTTGATTGTTGAAATTCATGTGTAGTTGAAAGCGCATTTGCTTGCTGCACAGTCTCGATAAAGAACATGTTGGTTGCATTACCCCTGACTGGTTTCCGCCGACCCGGTGGCTATGGCAGGGGGTCCCCACCCGATCCCATTCCGAACTCGGTCGTTAAGCCCCCTTGCGCCGATGGTACTACGTCTTAAGGCGTGGGAGAGTAGGTCGCTGCCGGGTCCGCAGAGCCCAGTCATCTGCCTTGCAGACATATCTTTCTACTTACGACGATTTTGGTCGCGCAAGCGGCCTGCCGCCCGGATCTTCCAGGCGGACTTGTCCGGCCCTCGCGGCCGGATTTGCATTTCAGGGGCCAGCCTCCTAAATGTAACAACACGCTGACGCGGGATGGAGCAGTCCGGTAGCTCGTCAGGCTCATAACCTGAAGGTCGCAGGTTCAAATCCTGCTCCCGCACCCAAATAAGCCCTTGAAATCCTTGCGGATTTTGAGGGCTTTTCTTTTGCGCTTTGCTCCAAAGACTCGGCTGGGTTACACATGGGTTACACGAAAAACGGAAGAATCGGGAGCTTCGGGGAGGCACCAAATTCCTGTGGATAACTTTTTTGGGGTTCAGTTCAGGGTGTTGGTAGAGCCAATCATGGAGAAAAAACTCAGGCAACGCTCGTGATCATAGGCCATCATGGGGGCATTGTCGTTCTCGTCTCTGACTGCATCCAAATCGCGGAGCAGAGACCGGAGCGTCGGAAACTCAGATGGTATGAGTTCAGCAAAGTCTTTCACGAGTTCATGGTAGCGTTCATGATCGCAGAGCATTACCGCAACCAGAGCATTCGGGTCTCGGCGTGTTTCTGCTGCGATATGGGTTGCAATTGATTGGAAGCGCTTAGGTCGGGTCTCGCTCGCCCATTGGTCCAAAAGTGTCGTGATTGCCGCTTTTTCCATACGGCCAGCTTCGGTGAACTCGAGTCCCAGGCCGGTTCGCCGAAGTTGTATGAGATCACCCAAACAGTATCTTTCTCGTCCAGCCGACCGCCGATAGAGGTTCGCCAAGAGCCGGTCGACGATGAGATAGTAACGCTTTCGAGTAGAGCTCTTCGCGTGCACATCAATCAGAAAGCGTTCACGAAGGATCTTCGTAGGCTGCCCCAAATCAGAGCTTTCTGTCTCCAGGATGGTCGCCAAATCCGTTGGACGCGACGGTCTATCGGAAAGAGCGATTGCGTGGAACAGGCGGCGTGCCCGGATTGGCAGCTCTCTTAAATTGGCCAATAGCCGTTCGAGTTCGATGTCGATGAGTAATTCGTAGACGTCGGATGCGCTGGCATCTGGAGAAAGATTTGCGAGTTTGGCAAAAGTCCAGGTGTGTTCAGGCCGGTCTTCGAAGGCATGTGCCGCAGCAGCTGCATTCAATCTGACGTTTTCGGTCGCACGTTCAAGTTCCAGCATCATTGCGGACGCATCAATGACCGGTAGCCGCAATGGCGCGAAAGCTTGAAATATCCGCCGTTCGGGTCGTGACTGGGTTTCCTGCGATCGCGCGGTCGCCACGATCATGATCTGAGCGTGCTCTTGCATGAGGTCACGGAGCCGGGATTGCGCTGCAGCACTAGAGAGTCCTGCACTCATAAGCAGATCGAGACCATCGATCAGAACCAGACAAAGTGTTTTCTCCGGAACTGCCTGTAGCGCGCGGTCCAGCAGGTCTTTTTCAGCGACCCATCGCTTGTCGGTACCGCCTCCCCAATCGACGGCTAGCGGCAGATCTCTGTCTTGATCCCGCGGTGTTTCGAGGCTTGCGCGGATCTTCTCGATAAGCGTTTCCGGGGCTATTGTTTGGCTTTCGATTTCTGAGATCGTCGTAACAACGACATGTCCGGTTCGCAGCCGGTTTGCTCTTTCTGCAATGAGTTGGAGCGCAACGGTCTTCCCACTGCCTGGGACGCCTGTGATGAGCACATGTTGTAGTGGCGGGCGCTCTGCAGTGATGTTGCTGCGGACATATGCCAAGGCTCGGTCCACAAGCCGGGCCAGTCGGTTGCGGGCGCCTTCAGCGGGCGGGACGAGGCTCATGGTCTGGAACGCCACCATGTCTCCACTACTTTGTATGCGAATACAGCCTCGCGTGTTTCTGGATCGGTTGCGATAAAGGCGTCCTGTTCGAGCGCGATCAGAAGATTCTGAATTGCGTCGTCATCCATGCCTGTTTCCTTTGCCGCTTCTGCCAGAGCGCCGACATCGCACGGGTTTCGAGCGGCCAGTGTTGAGAGGATTTTGCGAGCAGTGGGCTCTTCATCACCGTAGTGTTTCAGTCGTTTCGAGAATTGCTCAAAGAAACTGATCTCGAACTCGCGTCGGTATGTGCCCTTTAGCGCGACCGCGACGGCTTCAGGCGTTCGTGCGTCCTCGCTTTCAATCTCGATCATTGCGCGTTGCAGAAAGCTCGGAAACGTATCGGCTGTTGTGGCGATTACCGCATCAGCCAATTCGTCGCTCCACCAGTCCAGTTCAAAACCTGCTGCAAGCGCCCGGAGCATGTCCTTTGCGTCGTCGTCTTCCAAAGGTGGGATCGTCACGCTGACGAGATCATTGAGGTGATCCATTTCCAGCTCATGCTGGCGTGCAATTTCTCGGATCCCGATCGAGCCAGCAATAGCCATGGGGATGCCAGCTTGCCGCCACCGGCGAAGTGTCGCCAGGAATGTATCTATTGTGTCCGGCGTTACGCCGGCCTCAATTTGATTATCGCAAAAATAGGGTAGTTCATCGAAGAAGAAGACAATCGTCTTGTCGGACTCAAGAACTTGTTTCTCGACCGCCTCAGCCAGTTGAGCCCAGAATTCCATAAACAGCGAATCATCCGCTTTATCGCCGCCGGCTTTGCCGTCGCTGAAGCGCTTTATCGCTTCTGTGAGAGCTTCTGGTAAGAAGGGAAGTTGGGTCCATCGCTGGAGGAGTGATTTGCCCGTCTGTTCAGGAAGTTGCTTTAGAAGGCGTGTGACGAAGGCCGTCATGCTCACGCGACCTTCCAGGTTGAGTTCAATCACGTGAAATTTGTTGTCTTCGGAGAGAAGACGCTTGGTCTCCTTCATCACCGAGGATTTGCCAGTTCGACGCGGACCAAACAGGGCAATGCTGCCGCCGCTTCTCAGCGTTCGTAGCGTCTTCTTGGTCAGTTTGGGCCGGGGCCAGAATTTGGCTCCATCGACGCCAGCGCCATAGTGAGGTTCGAGTTTCTGGTTCATGCGTTCTTCAGTATATACCGTGCCGTGCATAAACTCTCAATCATTTCATCTCGAAATCGGTATATACCGAAACGCGCAGGTACTAGCGTTTCCACACCATGACGCCGGTGCCGTCTTCTGCATTCTCGAAAAAGGCGGCCCGCACTGGCCCGGCAAAGCTCGGATCGTCCAGCTTCACGGCAAGGTAGGGCGTCTCGCCATCCTTGCTTTCCTGCTGCCAGGCCGCGCCGAGTTCCGCACCGCCGGCATAGAGTCGGTAATCCGGTGCCTCGTCATTGGCCTTGGTCTTGTTCGGAACAAGCTGGGCTTTGACATTGATCGTCATGGTCCGGATGGTTCCGGTATACTTCCCATCCTTCAGTGTGAATGATCCAATCTGTGCCATCATCTATCCTTTCGCGCTGGCATTGGCGTGTAGGGCTTTGCGCGCCCGTTTGAACCCGGGGTCGGACCCGAGGAACATCTCAAGCATGGCGGGGATCAGCGTTTCGGGCTTTTCCTCCTGGCCATAGGTCTGCTTGTACAGCGTCGCATAGTCGGTGAGCGCCGAAGCGAGATCCGGATCGACAGAGACGGTCATGCGTACGGGTGTGCGGTCCGGAAGCTTGTCGAGACGAAGTGTCATCACTGTGCTCCTTGTGGATGGGCGCGGAGAATGAGATCGCGTGTGACCACCACGCGCACGGGCCAGCCGGGACGGACACGGATGGTGGGCTGGATACCGAGATTGCGGTCGACGACGCGCTGGCCAGCTTCGTTGATGGTGTCAGTGGCACCGCGCCGGATAGCGCGCTCAATGTCGCCGTCGCCATCAGATCCAAGCTCCGCACCGATCCCAAGAATGGTCGCAAGCCCAGCCGCGGCGAACACGCGGTCCCAATGATGGTCGGTACGGTCAGAGAGCCCAGAGTAACCCTGCGCATCGGCGCCAGGCGCTGAGATGACAATCGAAGACCCGTCCGGAAAAATGATCCGGTCCCAAGTCACAAGCGCGCGGTCCTGCCCGAACGAGACTTCAGACTGGTAGCGTCCGATCAGACGCGAGCCTTGCGGGATGAGAAGATAGGCGCCCGTCACAGTGTCATAGACGGGCTGAGTGACCTGGGCGACGATGGTACCGGGCAGGTCACTATTGATGCCGGTGACCAGCGAGGCCGGGATCAGCGTGCCCGCCATGACCTGATAGGGCGAGACGGCATCCTGCACGCCATATTCATTATAGACATCCGCCGAAGCTTCCTCGCCTGCAAAGGCGAGCTTGCGGTCCTGAAGATTGGGATCGGCTGCGGCGAAGGCTGATGGCGCCCCCTGGGGCATCGCGGCGAGGGCCAGCAGTTCGGAGGTGAGATCGGCGCTGGATGGGCGGGTTCGGCCTGCGTTTTCCGCAAGTGCTGCGCTGCCAGTTTCCGATTGCAGACGGAAGAAGACCGGCGCGCGGGCGGCTTCTTCGGCCATTGCTGCTTCTCGCATGCGCCTTGCCCGTGCCGCCTCATCGGCCGGGTTGGGCCGGAAGTCGTCTTCAAAACGCGTGACATATTCCGGCTCGATGCCAAGCTCGCGCTCAGCGGCCAGCATGGTCGAGCCGAGATCGCCCGAAAGCGGCGGGCCGAGCCGGGCAATTCGGTCCTCGACCGGCGCCAGTTCGCCATAGCTGGCTGGCAGAGTGGAGAGCCCATCGGGCTTTCTTGTATTGGTCGTGTTGTAGAGTTCCTGTCCGGGCGGGGCGGCGGCGGTCGGCGGCTTCAGGGCGATGCTGGCGGCGGCAAACAGCGCCAGCACGCCAAGCCCGGCGCCGACCATCAATACCTTGCGGTTGATCCGTGTGACGGGTTTCGGGGAAGACCGGATCTTCAGCCGTTCGGCATGTTCGTCGAAGGGAATGGGCTCGCTCATGCTCAGCCCCCGAAAAGCGCCGCGAGCCCGGTCCGGCGCTGCGTGCGGGCAATGCGCACAACGGTCTGGTTCCTCTCGCCGAGGCGCAGTTCAGCCGCGCGGAAGAGCCGGTCGACCACATAATAGCTGCCGCGGACGCGGTAATTGACGAGTTCGGCGTCACCATCCTCGCCCAAGACAAACAATGGCGGCATATCGGTGGTGGCGATATTGGCCGGCATCTGGATATAGACTTGCCGTCCATCATCGAAGACGCGGATCGGTTTCCAGTCGGGATCATCGCCGGTCAGGCGGTAGTCGAAATTGAGCCCTTCCAGCACCAGTCCGCGTTCGATTGAGCCTGCTTCCCTTGCGATGGCCCGGCCATTGCGCGCGGTCAGTTCAGCCAGCTCATCGGCGGGATAGCGCCAGGAGAGCGCGGCCATATAGCCGCCATCCACGCTTTCCAGTTCCAGATGATAGGTGCGCCGGTTGGTGGCGATCATGAGATTGGTGCGGATGCCGCCGCTGATTGGCTTGACCAGCACATGCGCGCGGGCGGTCGACCCGGAGCCGGAGACAGTATCACCGACCACCCAGCGCACCGTGTCACCGGCCGAGACTGAGACCAGCTCTTCGCCGGGTTGAAGCGCGATATCGCTGACCTGACCGGGGCTGGCATAGAGCCGGTAGAGCGCACCCTCCGTATAGGGATAGATCTGGATCGCGTTCACATAGCCATCGACGGAGGGCTCGATCAGGGCATGTTCGCGGCCCTCGCGGATGGCTTGCCTTGGCGAGACGCTGGGCGCGTCGGCGCTGGTTTCGATCGGTTTCATCTGACCGGGGAGCGGCAGCGCTATGGCGGTTTCGACGATCTCGACCGGCCGTTCTGCTTCGTCCGCCAGGGGGACAGCGGCGACGAAGGCGGCCTCATCGAAAGGCTGAAACTCTGTGGTGGTGGCGCAGGCCGTGGTGAGCGCCAGGGCGGAGCCTGCAAGGATAAAGCGGATCATTATTCGTCTCCTGTCACGAGGTCTTCGCCCCAATTGAGTGAGTGGATGTAAAGGCCGAGGGGATTGGCGCGCAGCGTCGCGGCATCACGCGGCGGTTGCGTCACGATGGAGAAGAGCCCGGTAAAGCGCTGGGCCTTCATCAGGGCGCCATTTTCATAGGTCTTCTCGATCCAGCGAGCCTGGAAGCTGTCATCGGAAACACGCACCACGCTGACGACATCCACGGTGCGCGATTTGCGCCCGACGTCGGCGAAGGGATCATTGATCTGGGCGTATTCGCTGAGCGTGGTCGCGGCCCTGTCGGTCACGAAATCATAGGCGCGGAGCCAATTCTCGCGCACGACCACCGGATCGACGCTCAGCCCGCGCACATGGGAAATGAAATTGGCCAGGTGATGGGCGATCTGAGCATCGCTCGCGACATAGCGCTCCGTGGCCGGAGCAACAGCGCGGGCTGCGCCGGTCTCATCCACCTCAACCACATAGGGCGTGACCGTGGAAATGGTGGAACGCCAGACTAAAGCGGCGGAGGAGAGGAAGCAAAGCCCGAGACAGCCGAGCGCCATCAAGCGCCAATTCTTCGCCTGGACGCGGGCGGAACCGATGCGGTCGTCCCAGATTTGCCCCGCCTTCTGGTAGGGCGTTTCAGGGAAAGGGCTATGCCCATAGGAAGTGGAAGATCGTTTGAACATCTATTCGTCCTTGTCCTGAAGGCTTGGGGCTGCGCCGGATGAACCGCGATCACCGTCGCGCAGGGAGTGAACAGCGGCCTGGCCGGCATGGCTCATGCGCTGCTGGGTTTGCATCCGCCGCGCCCAGCCGGGCTCGCCAGTTGAAGAGGTTTCACTGCCGCCGCCGACGGGTGAGCCGCCAGTGGCCGTCCAGGCGCCCTGGCTGCCGCGCCGGTATGCCTCGCGGAGAGACCCCGCCGGACGGCTGGCGGTCCGCCTTATGGCGTCGCCGCCCGCGCGTGCGACACCGGCAAGACCGGCGGCCACGGCGCCAGCGCCGGACGCGCTGGAGGCGACCGAGCCGAGCGTATAGGAGGTGCGCGCTGCCCCGGCCATCGAGGCGCCCGCCTTGACAGCGGATGAGGCCCCGCCAATCGCCGCGCGTCCGCCCATGCCGGCGACATAGGTGCCGGCGACAACGCCCATAGCAGCGCCGGCTGCAGAGCCTGCGCCAAGCTGCGGGGCGCCGGTGATGAGCCCGCTGGCGACGCCCGGAGCGAATATCCCCATCCAGAAGAAGACGATGGAGGCGAGCACCGTGCCCATGACCTGGGCCAGCGTCACATCATCGCCGGTGCGGAAGGCGTCGGTGACGGAGGCAAAGAGGGTCGAGCCGATGCCGATAATGACGGCGAGCACCATCAGCTTGACGCCCGAAGTGATGACATTACCGAGCACACGTTCAGCCAGGAATGAGGTCTTGTTCCAGAGCGCGAAGGGGACGAGCACGAAGCCGGCCAGCGTTGTCAGCTTGAACTCCAGTATGGTGATGAAGAGCTGCACGGCGAGGACAAAGAAGGCCACCATGATGACGGCCCAGGCGATCAGCATCACCGCAATCATGATGAAGTTATGGAAGAAGGAGATCGGCCCCAGCATGTCGGAGACTTCTTCGAGCAGGGGTTTGGAGGCATCGAAGCCGACACTGGCGATGAAGCCGGGCCGCAGGAGGTCGCCGGGCGTCATGGCGCCGCCGCCGGCGGTCACGCCCAGTTCGGCGAAACTCTCGAATATGATGTTCGCAAGGACGGAGAAATTGCCAATGATGAAGGCGAAGACGCCGACATAGAGGACTCTCTTCAGGAGTCCGGCGATGACGTCGGTGTTCTGCGCCAGCGCCCAGAAGAGGCCCGCCAGCGTGATATCGATGGCGATCAGCGTGGTCGACAGGTACGCGACATCACCTGCCAGTAGGCCGAACCCGCTGTCGATGTAGCGAATAAAGGTCGCAAGGAAGGTGTCGATCACGTCCATCGGCTTGCCTAGTTCTCCAGGAAGGATTTGGTGCGTGCCCGGCCGCGCTCGGCTTCGGCGAGCTCACGTGCGCGTTCCAGCGCTTCGGCCCGGTAGTAAGCCGCCATCATGCTCTCCATCTGGATGAGCTGCTGGGTCTGCATGGCTTCGATCTGATTGCCGGCCTGGACGGCCTGCAGATTGCCGACAGCCGCCTGGCTGGTTTCGATCAGGCCCGCTATGGCCTCGGCATCGGTTTCATTGTCTTCGAGGGCCGCTGAGACCGTGACCAGCGTATCACGATAGGCGGTGCGGGACTGACGCCAGCGCGCACGGGCGTCCTCGACCAGTTCGGCCTGCCGGGGCGGGGTTTCACCATAGTCTTCCGGGTAGGCTTCTTCATATTCGCGTTCGACCTCTTCCACGCCATAACCAATGCCTTCGGCCTCCCGCATCAGCTCCTCGATCCGTTTGATCCGGTCGAGAATGATCGCTTCGGCGACATTGACAGGCAGGGTTTCGAGATTGCGGGCCATGTTCTCCAGCATCTCGATCTCATGGGTGAGCTGTTCGATCTGGTTTGTGACTTCCTCCACCGCCTGAATGGCCTGCAGAATATTCTGAACATGATTGGCCGGGTCATAGACCGTCCATTGGGCTGAAGCCGGCGGCGCCACCATCGTGTTCAGCGGCAGCGCGCAAAGCAGGACGCAGGGCAAAAGGCGTTTCATGGAAGGCTCCTATTCAGCGGCGATCATGTCGGTGGGCGGGAGTGCTGGCTCGGTATCCGGCGCGTGACCCGGCCAGCGCGCCAGCAGATCCGCGGCCCAGTCTAGGCCCTTGGCGTGGAGGAAGGTTTCGGCGAAGTCTTCTGGTTCGGCTTCCGCGAGTGTCCGGTTGATCCGTTCCTGGTCGACCGGGCTGGACGCGCCGCAGAGGGCGAGCGCGATCGGCCCGAGCCCCAGTTCGAACACGCGGCAGCCAAGCGGCGACTGATAGTAATAATCCCGCTTCGGCGTCGCCTGGCTGATCAGCTCCACCTGCCGGGCATTGAGGCCGAAGCGTTGATATGTCTCTCGCGATTGTGGCTCCTGTGCTCGCTCATTCGGCAGGAAGATCCGTGTCGGGCAGGATTCGATCAGGGCGGGCGCTATGGAGCTGTTCGCAATGTCGGCGAGCGATTGGGTCGCGAACACAACGGCGACGTTCTTCTTGCGGAGCGTCTTCAGCCACTCGCGGATGCGCGCCGCGAACAGAGGATCATCAAGGAACAGCCAGGCTTCATCGAGGATGAGCAGTGTGGGACGTCCATCGAACCGGGCTTCGAGCCGGTGGAAGAGATAGGTCAGCACGGGGAGGGCTGCACCTTTTATGTGCATCAGATCTTCCATTTCAAAGCAGACCGTATCGGCGAGAGTCAGTGTTTCATGATCGCCATCCAGCAGCCGGCCATGCGGGCCTTCCAGCGTGAAGGGGTGCAGGGTGGATTTCAGCGTCTCCTCCTGCAGCATAAGGCTGAGACCGGTTAGGGTGCGTTCGGCCTCCGGGGCCGAGCTCAGCGCCTGTATGGCCTCCCAGAGCGCGGTTTTGAGATCGGGCGTCATGGCGACGCCTTCACCGGCGCAAAGGCCGGCCAGCCAGTCGGCGGCGAAGCTCGCTCCGGTCTCGGTCTCAATGTCGCGCAGCGGCTGGAGACTTGGCGCATCCCCGCCGCCAAGATCGACATGCGCGCCGCCCATGCAAAGCGTTGCCGCGCGGGCGGACCGCCCCTTGTCGAAAATGAAAACCTGCGCGCCAGGATAGCGTTTCCACTGCAGCGCCAGAAGCGAGAGCAGGACCGATTTGCCCGCGCCGGTCGGGCCAACGACCAGCGTGTGGCCAACATCGCCGACATGAAGGTTGAGCCGGAAGGGCGTTGTGCCATCGGTCTGCGCCTGGACCAGCGCCGGAGCGCCGAGATGGCGGTTGCCATACTCCCCTGCCCACACCGCTGACAGTGGCACCATATGCGCCAGGTTCAGCGTGTGCAGGATAGGCTGGCGGACATTGGCATAAGTATGACCGGGCAACGAGCCAAGCCAGGCTTCGACGGCGTTGAGCGTCTCGCGGATCGCCGTGAAGCCGCGGCCATTGATGATGCGCTCGGCAACACGGATGTGTTCATCGACGGTGCGCCGGTCTTCATGCGCAACGGTGATGGTGGTCGTGACATAGCCATAGGAGACAAGGTCGCTGCCGAGCTCCTGCAGGGCGGCATCGGCATCGCCTGCCTTATTGTCGGCATCCGTATCCAGCAGGGCAGCCTGCTCGTTGAACATGGTCTCGCGCAGGACGGCACCGATGGATTTGCGCTTGGCGAACCAGTGGCGGCGTTTCTTGCCGAGCACTTTTTCGGCTTCGGCCTTGTCCATGGCGATGAAGCGTGTGGCCCAGCGATAGGAAAATCCCTGCCGGTTCAGCTCGTCGAGAATTCCCGGCAGAGTGGACGCCGGAAATCCGAGGATCGTCAGTGTCCGGAGATGCGCGTCGCCGATCATGGGTTCGAGGCCGCCTGCGAAGGGCTCGTCGGCCAGTACAGCATCGAGGAAGACCGGCAGTTCCGGTGTCGCCACAGCGTGGCGCTTGGTCGAGATGGTCGAGTGGAGATAGGTCAGCGTCTCGTCATCACTGAGGCGGTGGATTTCTGCGAGACAGGTCGCCAGCAGGTCGAAGACACGTGCGGCATGCTGCTCGAACGTTTCCAGCCGATGACGCCAGTTTGCCGCTTCCTCGGTCTCCGCCCGCTCGATCAGGGCTTTTTCCGCGCGGCCTGTGGCGTCCGCCGGCGGCAGCCATAAGAGGGTCAGGAAATAGCTGCTCTCATAGCGCGCGCCTGACTCCTCCGCCTGCAGACCACGCTCCTGATCCACAAGCCAGGAGGCCGCGTCCGGGAATGCACAATCGGGATAGTCATGCACTTCATCCCGCTGCGCCTCAAAGAAGAGCGCCCAGCCTGAGCCGAACCGGCGCAGCACATTATTGACCCGCGCCATGACGGAGACGAGTTCTTCTTCCGTCGAGCTTTCGAGATCGGGACCACGGTATTTGAACGTCGTCTGGAAGCTGCCATCCTTGTTGAGGACGACGCCCGGCGCCACAAGACAGGCCCAGGGGAGATAGTCCGCCAACAGGCGCGGTGTCTCGGAATACTCTTTCAGGTTCAGCATTGCAGGTGTTCCTTGTGACGGGTCGAGCGGCTGGCGACGGCCATGAAATCAGGATCGCTTCTGGCCATGAACACCGCCGCCGAATGGCCGAGCAACCAGAGCAGCAGGCCGGGGATCCAGAGGCGAAGCCCGAGGGCCAGGGCCGCCGCCAGCGTTCCGATGGCGATGGCGGCCGAGCGCGGCGCGCCTGCCATCAGGATCGGCTCGGTCAGTGACCGGTGCAGGGGAATTTCATAGCCGTCGGCCATCAGACCAGCGCACCGCCGCCGAAGCTGAAGAAGGTGAGAAAGAAGCTGGTGGCCGCGAAAGCGATGGAGAGGCCGAACACGATCTGGATCAGCTTGCGCATGCCGCCGCTGGTTTCACCAAAAGCGAGTGTCAGGCCTGTCAGGGTAATGATGATCACCGCGACGATGCGGGCGACCGGTCCTTCGATCGATTGCAGGATCTGGTCGAGTGGCCCCTCCCAGGGCATGCCTGAGCCTGCAGCATGGGCGGGGCCGGCGATCAGCAGGCCGAGTCCGATGATTGCTGCGGCCTGAACCGTCCGGTTTG